>NZ_CP101466.1:0-1200000 GCF_024362385.1 Arthrobacter sp. DNA4 | reverse complement strand
ACCTGGTCAGTTTCACAAAGGGCTCGGACGTGGCAGCGGAGGCGCAGTCCCTTCGGTCCCAGGGTGTGCGGGTCGGCAGGACGTTCTCCGCAGCGGTCCGGGGAGCGGCCATCACCGCCACCAAATGGCAGGCGGCTGCCCTGGCACATTCGCCCCGGATCTCCCTGATTGAGCCGGATTCGCCCGTTTCGGTTTCCGACACCCAGCAGTCACCGCCCTGGGGCCTGGACAGGATCGACCAGCGGGCGCTTCCGCTCTCGAACACCTTCACGCCCACCTCCAGTGGCGCGGGCGTCAGCGCCTACGTCATCGACACCGGCGTCCTGGCGGAAAACACGGACTTTGGCGGCCGGGTGGCCGCGGGCTGGACGGCCATCGCCGACGGCAAGGGCAGCAGCGACTGCAACGGCCACGGCACGCATGTCGCCGGCATCATCGCCGGGAAGACCTTCGGGGTGGCCAAATCAGCCAGCGTGGTTCCGGTGCGGGTGCTCGGCTGCGACGGTTCCGGATATGACTCGGACGTCATCGCGGGGCTCGACTGGATCGCGTCCCAGCATGCCGCCGGCACGCCCGCGGTGGCCAACCTCAGCATTGGCGGCCCCACCAGCACCACCCTGGATGACGCCATCAGGGGAATCATCAATGACGGCGTCACAGCCGTGGTGGCTGCCGGAAACGCCGCGGTGGACGCCTGCACCACCTCCCCGGCACGGGTGGCCGAGGCCCTGACCGTCGCCGCCACCGATTCCTCGGACCGGCAGGCAGGCTTCTCGAACTACGGGAGCTGCGTTGACCTGTACGCACCGGGCGTGGGCATCCAGTCCGACTGGGACACCTCCACCACGTCGGTAGCCACCTTGAGCGGTACGTCCATGGCGTCTCCGCACGTTGCCGGTGCCGCGGCGCTTTCCCTGTCGCGGAACCCGCAGCAGACGCCTGCTGCGGTGGCAGCGGAGCTCACGTCCGCCGCCACCCAGGGCACTGTCACCAACGTGTCAACGGGCACCCCGAACCGCCTGCTCTTTACCGGTCCGGCTGCGGCTCCGGTGGCCAGGGACTTCTCCAGCGACGGCAAGGCAGACCTCCTGGCACAGGACGGCAACGGGAGCCTTTGGACCTACCCGGGCCAGGGCAATGGCCTGTTCGGCTGGCGCATCAAGGTCGGCGACGGCTGGAACGTCATGACCGCGGTCAGTGCAGCAGGCGACCTCACGGGAGACGGTCAGCCTGACCTCATCGCCCGCGACACCAACGGGACCCTCTGGACCTACCCCGGCCTCGGCAACGGGCTCTTCGGCTGGCGCATCAAGGTCGGCGACGGCTGGAATGTCATGACGTCCATCAGCGCAGCAGGCGACCTCACCGGGGACGGGAAACCGGACCTGGTTGCCCGCGACACCAACGGGACCCTCTGGACCTACCCCGGCCTCGGCAACGGCCTGTTCGGCTGGCGCATCAAGGTCGGCGACGGCTGGAACGTCATGACGTCCATCAGCGCAGCAGGCGACCTCACCGGGGACGGTAAACCAGACCTCGTCGCCCGCGACACCGATGGCACCCTCTGGACCTACCCGGGCCAGGGCAACGGCCTGTTCGGCTGGCGCATCAACGTGGGCCCCGGCTGGAACGTCATGACCGCCATCAGCGCAGCAGGCGACCTCACCGGAGACGGCAAACCGGACCTCGTCGCCCGCGACACCAACGGAACCCTCTGGACCTACCCCGGCCTAGGCAACGGCCTGTTCGGCTGGCGCATCAACGTGGGCCCGGGCTGGAACGTCATGACTGCCATCAGCTAGGGGCCGGCCCCCTCCGTCACCAGACGGAGTCACCTCGCAGGACAGCGTCGCTGCCGCCGTCAACATAGACAACCTGACCGCACAGGTGCGTGTTTTCGGCGCTGTTGAGCCAGGCCAGCAGGCGGGCGACCACGATGGGTTCCGCGATGCCGTTCAGCGGCATCGGGACCTGTTTCAGCAGCGCCTCGCGCTCCTGTTCGGTATCGATCAGCTCGGCGGTCATGGGGGTGGCGATGACACCGGGCGCCACGGCGTTCAGCGGGATCCCGGCCCCTGCCCACGCTGCAGTGGAAGCCTGCCGGCGGACCCACCGCGACAGTGCCAGCTTCGTGGAGCAGTAAATGAGGCCGCCGGTGGTGGCCGGTTCCTTGGCCAGGACCCCGGCCCGGGCCAAGGAACCGGGCTCGTCCCCGGCGGTGAGCATCGCCACCAGCTCATCGTCGGTGGCCATGAGGGCGGCCATGGAGGACACCACCACGGCGCGGGGCGCCTCCGATCCGGCCAGCAACGGCCGGAGCCCATCGACCGAGGCGACTGTGCCGAAGAAGTTCACGGCCACCGTGACGGGAGCCGCGATGGCAAGCCCGGCCACTGCATAAATGGCATCGATCCTGCCGCCGCTGACTTTTCGTACCGCGTCCACCAGGCCGGCGCGGCCCTCCGCGGTGGAGAGGTCAGCCACCACCTCGGCATCGTGGAGATCCACTCCGATCACGCGTTCGCCCCGCTGCTCGAGCAGTTCCTTGGTTGCCTTGCCGATGCCGGAGGCGGCGCCGGTGATAACGGACGTGCGGGGCATGGCGTCTTCTTTCCCTGGCCGGATGGGTCGGCCCCAACTCTGCCCGGCAGGCCCTGCGGAAGCCAGAGTCCAAAGGCCCGTCCACCGCGGGACCCAAAGCGATAGATAACAATCCTTGTCACGCAGTTAACCGCTCATTCATATCCTCCTCAAAGCCTGTACAACGGCTGGAAATAGCGTGGGAGCCATGGACAACATCTCCCGCAGAACCCTCATCTCCGCCGGCCTCGGAGCCGGCCTCGTCGCCGCCCTGCCAAGTGCCGCCGTCGCCGTTTCCACCGCGGACGACGCCGGCCTCCGCACCGATCCCTTCATGCTCGGCATCGCCTCCGGCGAGCCGTGGCCGGATGGCTTCGTGCTGTGGACACGCCTGGCGCTGAACCCCGTGGCGGAGGACGGACTGGGCGGCATGCCGTCGCGGCCGGTGGCGGTGCAGTGGGAGGTGGCCGAAGACCAGGGCATGCGCAACGTGGTGGCCCGCGGCGTGGAGCAGGCGCGTCCTGAGGCCGCGCACTCAGTGCACGTGGAACTCCGGGGCCTGAAGGCGGGCCGCGAGTACTTCTACCGGTTCCGCGCCACGTGAGCCCCGTGGGCCGGACGCTTACAAGCCCTGCGCTGCACGAGACACCCGCCGCTCTGGCCATGGCATTCGCCAGCTGCTACGAGCACGGCTACTTCACCGCCTACCGCCGCCTGGCCGAGGACCACCCGGACCTGGTGCTGCACCTTGGCGACTACCTCTACGAATACAAAAAGGGCAGCTACGTGATCGGCGGCGGCAACCCGCGGGACCACGAGGGCCCCGAGACCGTCACGCTGCAGACCTACCGGCAGCGGCACGCCCAGTACAAGGCCGACGCCGACCTGCAGGCCGCGCACGCCATCGCACCCTGGGCAGTGGTCTGGGATGACCACGAGGTGGACAACAACTGGGCGGACGACGTGCCGGAGAACAACGACGCCGGCCAGCTCAACGACAGCACCGAGCACTTCCGGCAGCGACGCGCCGCCGCGTTCCAGGCCTACTACGAGAACATGCCGCTCCGCCCGTCGTCGCTCCCGTCAGGCCCGGACATGAAGATCTACCGCAGGATCCAGTGGGGCCAGCTGGCCAACTTCCACATGATGGATACCCGGCAGTACCGTGACGACCAGCTGGCTGGCGACGGCTGGAAGAAGAACGTCACCGAGCGGCTGGCGGAGGACCGGACCATCACCGGCGCCGAGCAGGAGAAGTGGCTGCTGGACGGATTCAGGAATTCCACCCAGCGGTGGGACATCCTGGGCCAGCAGGTCTTCTTCGCCGAGCGCGACCGCAATAAGGCACCGGAGATCGACGACGTGTCCATGGACGGCTGGGACGGGTACGCGGCCTCCCGCCGCCGCATCACCCAAGGTTGGGTGAACGCAAACGTCCGGAACGCCGTCCTGCTCACCGGCGATGTGCACCGCAACTGGGCCAATGACGTCAAGGTGGACTACAAGGATCCCGCCTCCCCTGTGGTGGGCTCGGAGCTCGTCTGCACCTCCATCACCTCCACGGGCAACGGCACCGGCTCCACCACGGACGCCACCATGGCCTGGAACCCGCACCTGAAGTTCTATAACGACAACCGCGGCTACGTGAACACGCGCATCACCAGGGACGCCATGACCGCGGACTTCAGGGTGCTGGAGCATGTCACGACACCGGGTGCGCCGGTCTCCACCAAGGCCTCCTTCGAGATCCGCGACGGCGTCCCGGGGCTGCAGCCGCGCGCCTGACCTCGGCGGCATGTGCGTCAGCCGTGACGGCAGATGCTCTTGTTCCTTGAGTTACTCAGGCCTATTCTTGGAGCCTCATGGGGTTTCCGTCGAGACTGGGCCGGCGGTTGGTACCTCAGGAACAAGAGCATCCGCCATTGCGGCATCAGCGCCCAGGAGACGGCCATGAAGATCGCAGTTTTCCCCAGGTGGTTACGGCACGCGGTGGTCCTGGCCCTGGTAGTTGGCTTTGCCCTCGTCGCGTCTCCCCCGGCATCCGCCGACTCCGTTTACGGCACCCCCAGCATCACCTATTCCGGCGTCGCCAATCCGCCCACCTCTGACAAACCGCAGAGCAAACTCTGGTGGAATGACGGCTCCTGGTGGGCGGACATGTGGACCAGCGGCAGCGGCTGGGGCATCTACCGGCTGGACCGCCCCAGCGCCACCTGGGTGAACACGGGCGTGGTCAGTGACACCCGCGGCAGCACCCTGGCGGACACCATGTGGGACGGCAGCCACCTCTATATCGCCTCGCACGTGGTCACGGTCTCCACCGACGCCAACCCGGTGCCCTCTGCCGCCGGACAGCCCGCCTACCTTTACCGGTACAGCTACTCCGGCGGGAAGTACACGCTGGACGCCGGGTTCCCCACGGTCATCACCAACAACAGCAGCGAGTCGATGACCATCGATGAGGACAGCACCGGCGCCATCTGGGCCACGTGGACGCAGGTGGCCGGCAACAGCACCAGCGGATTCACCAACACGGTCTACGTCAACAACTCGGCGCCCGGCGGTTCCAGCTGGGCTGCGCCGTTCGTCCTCCCGGTCTCCAACCCGCACCCGGCACCGGACGACATCTCCGCCGTGGTGTCCTACAACAAGAACAAGATCGGCGTGATGTGGAGCGACCAGCTCACCGGCTCGGTGTGGTGGGCCTCGCGCACGGACGGGACCTCCCCCACCGCGTCGTCGTCCTGGAATTTCCAGCCGGCCATCCGGGGCCAGGGGCAGGCCGATGACCACCTGAACATCAAGTCCCTGCAGTCGGATACCAGCGGACGGGTCTTCGCTGCGGTGAAAACCAGCCTGAACGACGTCTCCAGTGATCCCACGCTGCCGCAGCTTTTGCTGCTCGTCTTCAAACCGGGCACGGGATCCTTCACGCAATCGACCATCTCCACCACGGGCGACTGCGTCAGCAGGCCGCAGATTGTCCTGGACACCCAGAACAACCTGGTCCATGCTTTCCAGACCGCACCGCCCACCACGGTCGGCGGCTGCGCGTACTCCGGGGTTGCGGGCAGTATCTACGAGAAGACGGCGTCCATGGACAACCCGGTCTTCGGCACCGGCCGCGGGACTCCCATCATCCAAAGCGCCTCGTCGTCCAACATGAACAATGTGACCACCACCAAGCAGGGGGTGGACAGCTCCACGGGCATCGTGGTCATGGCCAGCGACGACGTAGCCAAACGCTACTGGTATTCGGACCGCCCGCTGGGATCCGCCACCACGGCACCGGTGGTGTCCTTCTCGGCCTCCCCCACCTCCGGGACCGCGCCGCTGAACGTCGCCTTCACCGACACGTCCACCGGCACGCCCACGTCCTGGGCCTGGGACTTCGGCGACGGCGGCACGTCCACGGCGCAGAATCCCGCCCACAGCTACGCGGCAGCCGGTACCTACACCGCGAAGCTCACCGCCACCAACAGCGCCGGTTCCAGCTCGGCGAGCACCACCGTCACCGTCAGTGCAGCTACGGCGTCCGCCGGCATCACCGCCGTCGGCTCAGTGACCACCTACGCAGGAACAGCCGCCTCCGCCGTCTCCATCAGCGCTCCCGCCGGCACTGCGGCCGGCGACGTCCTGGTCGCCGCCATCACGGCAGACCTGAACCCGTCCATGGCATCCGTCCCGGCGGGCTGGGCTCCGCTGGTCAACGGCCTGGGCATCAACAGTTCGTCCACCTCCGGCGCCAGGGTCTTCGTCTATTACCACGTTGTGGGCGCCTCGGATCCTGCCAGCTACTCGTGGAGCCTCGGCACCGCCGTGAAGTGGGGCGGCGGCATCACCGGCTACCGGGGCGTGAACAACACCACGCCGCTTGACAGCTCGGTCGCGACGGCCGTGGACGCCACGTACACCGCCACCAGCATCACCGCCCCGAGCATCACAACCTCCACCAACGGCGCCATGCTGATCGGCGGCGTGGGGTGCGACTGCGCATCCCCGGTCGTATCCTCAGCACCCAGCGGCTGGACCCAGCGCTGGCAGGCCGCCGGTGGCCAGATCGCCGAGCTCGCGGACAAGGTCCAGGGCACGGCAGGTTCAGCAGGGACGGCCACCTGGACCCTGGGCGGGGCGCGTGCGGTTGCCGCCTGGCAGGCCGCCCTGAAGCCCGCGGGCTAGGCTCCGGCCGCGGGCTACTTCACCGGGCTACTTCACGGCGGCGGCCGCGTTGACCCGGCCGTATGCCCAGTCGGTGCCCGTGCCGGCAACCTCGTCGGCAGTGGATTCCACATCCGCGCGGATGGACGCGTTCGTCGCGCCGGGGTGTGCGCTCCAGGCGAGGGCGGCGGCAGCGGCCACGATGGCCGAGGACATCGAACTGCCATTGCCCACGTCGTAGCCCTGCGAGCGGTTGTTCTGTGTTGCCAGGACGAACGGGTGGTTGGGGAA
This sequence comes from Arthrobacter sp. DNA4, assembly GCF_024362385.1. NCBI lineage: Bacteria > Bacillati > Actinomycetota > Actinomycetes > Micrococcales > Micrococcaceae > Arthrobacter > Arthrobacter sp. DNA4. Next base: position 1,192,971 of record NZ_CP101466.1, on the reverse strand, counting down.
CGTGGAGTAGACGTTCACGCCGGGCGCGGCGATGTCCACCCAGCTGGCGCCGTAAGTGGAGAAGGAGGCCTTGGCGTCGTTGTTGTCGGTGGCGCCGACGGCGATGACGTTGGGGTAGGCGCCCGGATAGATCTTGGTCTGGTTGCCGCCGTTGCCCGCCGCAGCCACCAGCACCACCCCCTTGTTCCAGGCGTTGTTGACGGCGGCTTCCAGGGTGCGCGACGCCCGCACTCCCAGGCTCATGTTGATCACCCTGGCTCCGTTGCTGACCGCCCAGTCGATGCCGCTTGCCAGGCTGGAGCTGGACCCGACGCCACTGTCGTTGAGGACCTTGCTTACCAGGATGGTGCAGCCCGGGCAGACGCCGGCCACCCCGATGGTGTTGTCCACGGTCGCGGCGACGTTGCCGGCCACATGGGTGCCGTGGCCGTAGTAGTCCTCCGCGACGGGGTCGCCGGCCTTGGTGGCTGAGCTGCTGAAGTTGGCGCGGGCCACCACCTTGGAGGCGATGTCCGGGTTGTCGCTGGCGACGCCGGAATCCAGGACGGCGACTTTGATGCCGTTGCCGGTGGTGGTGTTCCACGCCTCGACGGCGTCCACGTCAGCGTCCTTGGTGCCGGCGGGGACCGTGATGTCGCCGGCGGTGTTGGTGAACGACTGGCCGTCATTCTGCAGGGCGTACTGGCGGGGGAAATACTGGTCAGAGGTGGCGGCACCCACCGGCTGGTCCGGTTCGGCGTATTCGACGGCGGGATCCCGGCTTAGTGCGTCGATGAGCTGCGTTTCGCCTCCCGGGGCAACGCTGACCAACTGGGCGCCCGTGCCGCCGATGCTGGACCCACCAGCGAGGCCGTGCCGGTGGAGGACGTTGGCGGCAGCACCGGCGTCGCGGAACTTGACAATGATGTGCCCGAGCGCGGCAGGCGCACCTTGCGCGGCGGTGGCGGGAAGGGCCAACGGGACAGGGCCAAGCACCATGACGGCTGCCGTGAGACCGGCGGCGAAGAGTTTTCTCATGCCGGCTATTTTTGCCCTGCGCCGCGCAGTCCGGCTAGGGGTAAAAGCCCCAAAGATGGTCTCCGCCGCGCCTCGCGGGCAGAATCACCAGGTGTGGTCACGGCGCGGAGCGGGTTCCCGAATCCTCCCCTGACCCCGTGGTGGCCACGAAGTTCCAGTCGAATGAACCATCGGCATGAAGCGTAAGCCGGAGGAACCCGTGAGTGTCGCTGAACCGCTTCGCGATGTACTGCGGACTGCTGGTGAAAGGACGCAGGTCTATGCCTCCCGTGGAAACCTGGAACGCGGTCATGCCCTCATCGACGCACTGGTCTGCCTTGTTGACGGGGCAGGACCGCTCGTAGTTGTGCTGCGAACCTGAGAGGGTCAGCCGGACGCGGTGCTTCCACATCACGTCTATCCACGGCTTCTGGGCAGCCGTCCGCCGGTGCTCGCTCGTCTCCGACGTGAAGTACGGCTCGTGGTACACGACTGCCAGGTGCTGGCCCGCCGCCTCCGCAGCAGAAAGATCCTTATCCAGCCAGCCGGTCGCGGCCTTGGCGTCCGCTGTGTCGTACCGCCACAGCGCGGATGGCAGGAACGCGAAGTGCCACTTCCCGAAATCCCTGGAGTACGGCTGGCCGTTCGGGGTGAACCCGCGCTCTTCGTTGATCGCTGCCTTGTCCGCGGATCCAGGGCATTCGCCGTTCATGAAGTTGTCCAGGTCTTCGTTGCGGCCGGGTTGCCAGTCGTGGTTCGGGCCGGATACCCAGTACATCCTGGGCAGGGTGCCGCCCCACAGCGGTTTCCAGAAGTTCACGTAGTCCTCGCAGTATCCGGTGCTGTACTGGAAGTCCCCGAGTCCCAGGAACGCGTCAATATCGTTGTTCTTGACCAGCTTGGCGATTGCCGCACCGTTCCGTCCGGATGGGCTGTCCGGGTCAGTATTCGCAGGGGGGTTCATGTCACCCACAGCAGCGATATGGATATCCGGCGCCGGTGACGCGCTGCCCGGTGGAGCCGGGGTGCCGGCGCAGCCCGTGGCACAGAGCACCAGCAGGCCCACGGCCGTTGCTGCTGCGAGCCGAAAGCGTCTGGAACGAGGGAGCGCTGGCTGCATCCCGTTACCTCCTTCGAGAATCAGGACCGGACGGCGGGAGGACGACGGCGGGGCCTGTCCCCCCGCCTGCCACGCTCAACAACCCGGGGCGCCGACTGCCTTGCAGGCGTTCACCCGCCCATGGGCCCAGTAGGAACCCGTGCCGGGAATGGGGTCAGCCGAAGATTCCACCTTGGCGCGGACGGATGCGTTTGAGGTGCCCGATGGGGTGCTCCACACAAGTGCGGCAGTGGCAGCGGCAATGGGCGCGGCCATTGACGTGCCGCTGAGGATGTCGTAGCCCGGCGAAAGCTTGTTCTGCGTGCCAAGGACGGACGTGTAGTTCGGGAGGGTCGAGTAGACCCGGACCCCCGGGGCAGCGACGTCCACCCACTTGCCGTACGTGGAGAAGGATGCCTTGGCGTCATTGTTGTCGGTTGCTGCTACTGCGATGACGTTCGGATAGGCGCCCGGGTAGACCTGGGCCTGGGTACCGGCGTTGCTTACCGCGGCTACGATTACCACTCCCTGGTTCCAGGCGTTGTTCACGGCAGCTTCGAGGGTCCGTGACGACACCCGCTGGCCCAGGCTCATGTTGATGACCTTGGCACCCTTGCCGACGGCCCAGTCGATGCCCTTGGCAATGCCCGAGGAAGAGCCGGACCCGCTGCTGTTGAGGACTTTGGCGTCCAGGATGGAGCAGCCCGGGCATACACCTGCCACGCCCAGGGAGTTGTCCGCCGTGGCCGCCACGATGCCGGCCACGTGGGTGCCGTGGCCGTACTGGTCGTAATCCTCCGGGGCGAGGATCTGGGTGTCGCTGAAGTTTGCCCGGTCCACCACCTTGGATGAGATGTCCTCGTGGTTGATGGCAACCCCGGAATCGATGATGGCCACCCGGACGCCGGTTCCGTTGGTGACAGCCCACGCCTCGACGGCGTCCACATCGGCGTCGTTGGTGCCCGCGGCGACGGTTACCGTTCCGTCGGTGTTCGTGAAGGATTGGCCCGTGTTCTGCAGGGCGTACTGGCGGTCGAAGTACGGGTCGGCCGTGGCGGCGGTAACCAATTCGTCCGGTTCGGCGTACTCAACGGCGGAACTGCGGCCGAGCGCAGCCACGAGCTGCAGTTCCCTGCCCGCCGGCACTGTGATGAGGTGGGCGCCGGTGCTGCCTACCGCCGGGCCGTCCGTGAGCCCATGCTGGCCAAGGACCCCTGCAGCGGCGCTGTTGTCCCGGAATTTGACCAGGATTTGTCCCGGTACTGGCGAGGACGGCGAGGACGGCGCGGCGGCGTTCCCCGGGGCAGCCGCCGTTACGGCGCTGAGGACCAGGACCATCGCAGCCAGGGCTGCGGTAAGCATCTTTTTCATGGCTTATCTTGCGCCCCACGGGCCCCACCTGAATAGGCCTTGCCATAAGCAACTCTGGTAAGAGGAGTTTCGCCACCCGGTGTTCGCTAATCGAACATTTGTACGTTTAATGAACTTAACGGTAGCCTCCCTTCAGAAAGCATGCCGTGGATCACTCCCCCTGGTGACCGGGCTCGCATCGCGGCGTGCTGCTCCCGCTTCCCTGATCAAAGAGGATTACATGACTACGTCTCCTTCCACCCGCGCGTCACGCTGGCCGGTCTGGCTTTGCTGGCTGGCCATGGTCCTGGACGGCTTCGACCTGGTGGTGCTTGGCACCGTCATTCCCACACTCATCAAAACCGGCGAACTCGGCTTCGACGCGGTCGGCGCCACCCTGGCCGCAACCATCTCCCTCGTCGGCGTCGGGCTCGGCGCACTGTTCATTGCCCCGCTGTCGGACCGGTTCGGGCACCGCAAGCTGCTGGTTGCCTGCGTTCTGTGGTTCTCCATCTTCACCATCGCGGTGGTGTGGGCTCCCAACGTGGCTGTCTTCAGCACGTTCCGGCTGCTGGCCGGCCTGGGGCTGGGCGCCTGCCTTCCGGTCGCCCTGGCCTACATGAACGATTACGCACCCGCCGGTTCCGCCGGCAAGTCGACCACCCGGACCATGACCGGCTACCACGCAGGTGCGGTGGCCACGGCCTTCCTGGCGCTGATGGTCATCCCGGACTGGCGCACTATGTTCGTGGTGGGCGGCATCGCGGGCCTGGCCCTGGTGCCCCTCCTCTGGTTCAAGCTCCCCGAGACCCTGCCGGCAGAGCGGAACGCCAAGCGGCAGGAGAAGGCCGGTGTCCGCGACCTGGCGAAGAAGCCGTATCCCCTGGTGGCCCTGGCCATCGCTGCCGCCTCGTTCATGGGGCTCCTGCTGGTCTACGGCCTGAACACCTGGCTGCCGCAGCTCATGGCTTCCGCCGGCTATCCCGTCAGCGCAGGCATCTCACTGCTCCTGGTGCTGAACCTAGGCGCCGTTGCCGGCCTCATCATCGCCGGCATCCTGGCGGACAAGCACGGCACCAAGCGGATCGTGCTGCTCTGGTTTGGCCTGTCCGCCGTCTGCCTTGCCCTTCTCAGCGTCAAGGTTGATAACGCCATCCTGCTCAACGCCCTGGTCTTCGTCACAGGAGTGTTCGTCTTCAGCTCCCAGGTGCTCGTGTACGCCTGGGTCAGCCAGCTGTTCCCGGCCCGCTTGCGCGCCACCGCCCTCGGTTTCGCCGCCGGCGTGGGCCGCGTGGGAGCCATCGCCGGACCTGCCGTGACCGGCGGCCTGGTTGCCGCCGGCATCGCCTACCCGTGGGGCTTCTACGCGTTCGCCGCCGCCGGCGCCCTGGCCGTCGTGGCGCTCGTGACGGTACCGCACTCCATTGCCGCCACTCAGCCGGTGGAGGAGCGCAGCAACTGACGCCACCTGCCCGGCGCCTCAGACAATGACGACGGCGGGAGGCCGGCTCTGGAAGCCGGCCTCCCGCCGTCGTACTGCTTTGACGTCCTAAATGCAGGCGGGCTGGTAGGCGGGATCCGCCAGACCCGACGCCTGGGCGAGCGCATTGCCCACAAGCTGGTGCACCACGGGATCGTTCGGCGTCTGGTCGTGCTCGAAGACGTCCGCCGGGCACTTGTCCTGGATGGTGATGTTGGTGACCTGCCGCGCGGATCCGTTCAGGAACTGGCTGTTGTACGGGATCACCACCTCATCGTGGATGGTGGAGATGACCGTGTAGGCCGGGCCGGCGACAGTATCGCCGATGGAGTTGAGCTCCTGCATGAAGGGCGAACCGGCCTGCTGGTCCGCGCAGGCCGCACAGCCTGCCGCGGTGTAGTCGGGCGTGGGAAGCAGGTCCGGCGGCGGAAGGATCACGCCTTCGGTGCCGTGGTTGGACGGTGCGATGCCGACAAGCTGATGGACGTACTTGGCCCCGCCCAGGAAGCCCATGTAGTAGCGGGGCATCATGCCGCCCTGGCTGTGGCCCACCAGGTTCACCTGCTTGGCACCGGTGGCGCCACGGACAGCATCAACGAACGGGGCCAGCTCCTTCGCGGAATCCTTGACCGGCGCCGTGGCGTACACCCCGTTCGTTTCGCCGTAGTTGAGGGCGAAGACGCAGTACCCCTGGCTCTTGAGGTACGGCGACAGCGTGGACCAGTTCTTCTCCATGCTCTCGAAAGTCCCCGGAACCAGGACCACCGGATACGGGTGCTCGGCCGACGGCTTGCAGGACCAGTCGTTGGCTCCGGGCGGGGACACGTCGACGGCCTGGGCGGGAGCGGCCATCAATGAGGAGGCGAGGACTGCAGCAGCGGATATGGACAGGGCCCGGCTAAGGAATGACATGGAAACCTCTTTGTTCGTCTGTCTATGGGGAAGCCGGGGCTGATGGCCTTGGGGGTGACCATCAGTTCCGGCCGAGGTTTTCCATGCTGGCAGTGTTGCTGCTCCTGCGCAGCGGAAGTGCACGAACGTGCGGCCAAAACCCGGGCTCAACAGCACGAGCCGCCCCGGCAACTTTGACGCACGGCACACTCGTTGTTACTGGTGAGTAGCAAATTCTGGGCCTCCCGGCGGCGGGACAAGCGATCACGGGTGTTTGCACGAACGTGCAGTTTCGCCGGCGACGCCGAAGACGCCGGAACGGTGCCGGATCGCCGCTCCGTTCCGGCGTCCCGGCACCGTTCCGGCGATTTCGGGGGCTCCCGCGGAGCTGGCGGTCCGCGCGGTCGGGTGGCAGCAGCGACCCACTTCCCGCGGCGGGTCTACAGTCGCGCCCGATGCCAGCCTTCCCGCGGCGGGCACTCAGGCAGGCCCCGGGAACTCCCGCACCCGACGGGCTCCTATCGCGGGTCCAGTCGCACAGCGCCTACCACGTCTTCGGCGTACAGAGCATGCGCCGTTGCCTGCACGGTGTCCCACCTGCCGTAGGTTGACGGGTCGAGGAACTGCTCCCAGCTCCGCTCGAGATCCCTGCGCAGATCCTCGGGCCAGTCCCGGAACCCCTTGCCAAGCACACCGGCCGCCCGCTTGCGCTCGTTGAGTTCGTCCCAGATCCGGTCCAGCCGCGCGCCATAGTCATCGTCGCTCTCGCCCGGCAATTCCGGCACGTGAGGTGTGCCGCCCAGGGCGCGGTGCCAGTCCGAGAAGTGGGACATCAGAACCCGTTCCCGCGGGATCCGGCAGGTCAGCAGAACGTCGCCGCGGTGCTGCCTGCAGCTGTCAACCAGGTACTCACGGGTAATGCGCGCCCAGAACCAAAGGGCCCCGTCGCCGCCGGTGGGAAGGCGGCGGTCCATCTGCCGGAGCATCCAGTCGTAGGCATCGGCGAACAGCGGCTCCGCCCGGCTCGGATCCGGGATGAGTTGCCCGGTGGTAAGGAGCTCCTCCAGAACCCCTTCAGGCTGGAACGTGCGCAGCAGGAGGCGGTCGTCGTTCAGGTCGTAGCCGACGCGGCCCGCGGGAACTGCGCGGTCCGCGCGGGCACGGGTAACGGGAAAGTTTGACACAGGCCGAGGGTAAGGCCTGCCACTGACAATGACGACGGCGGCAGGTCGGGTGCGTGGCTACCGCCACTCTTGCGCGTTTCGCGCAATATGTCTTGCGCCAATCGCGCAGCAGTGGCTATGATCTACATCATGCTTCGGGCCTGCAGCCCGACCTCCCCTCTCCCCCAGACAACAATGAGGTTGCTTTATGTCTGTCCCAATCAAGGCCACCATGGAAAAGGTTCCTGGCGGCATGATGCTGATTCCCCTGCTCATCGGCGCCATTCTTGGCACCTTCGCTCCGGATTCCGCCAAGTTCTTCGGCTCCTTCACGGGCGCGCTCTTCACCGGCGGCACCACCATCCTCGCGGTGTTCTACGTCTGCATGGGCGCGAGCATCGACATCAAGGCCACCCCGTACATCCTGAAAAAGGGCGGCGTCCTGTTCGGCAGCAAGGTCCTGTTCGCCATCATCATCGGCGTCATTGCCGGCCGGTTCATGGGTGAACTTCCCATCGACGGCGGCCTGCTCTCGGGCCTGTCCGTCCTGGCCATCCTGGCCGCGCTCAACGACACCAACGGCGGCATGTACATGGCCCTGATGGGCCAGTACGGCAAGCCCAAGGACGTTGCGGCCTACTCAGTGATGACGCTGGAATCCGGCCCGTTCCTGACCATGGTGACGCTCGGCGTCGCAGGTTTGTCAGCTTTCCCGTGGCAGGCCCTGGTGGGTGCCATCATCCCCCTGCTCCTCGGTGCCATCCTGGGTGCCCTGGACCCGGCGATGCGCAAGTTCCTTTCCTCCGCGGCCCCGGTGCTGATTCCGTTCTTCGCCCTGGCCCTCGGCTTCGGCCTGAACCTGGGCCAGGTGCTTAACGCAGGACTGCTCGGTGTGGCCCTGGGCCTGTTCGTGCTGATCGGCGGCGGCGCCGTGCTCTTCTTCGCGGACAAGCTGACCGGCGGCTCCGGCATCGCCGGCCTCGCGGCAGCCACCACCGCAGGCAACGCAGCCACCGTCCCCATGCTGGTGGCCGCAGCCAACCCGGCCTACTCCGCCGCGGCGGGTCCCGCCACGGTTCTGGTGGCAGCCTCCGTGGTGGTCACCGCCATCGGCTGCCCCCTCATGGTCGCTTGGTACGCTAAGCGCCTGAAAGCCAAGCAGCCCGTGGAAACCCGCGAGGTAACCCCAGCAGTATGAACACCACCGCAGCCAAGCGCTGGGCCATTATCGCCGACGACCTGACGGGAGCGGCAGATGCGGCCGCAGCCTACGGACCCACCCACAGCAGTTCCGTGATCCTCGACCTGGACTCGTCCTGGCCGGAAGCGGACATCCTGTCGGTCAACACCGAGAGCCGCTACCTTTCAGCGGAAGATGCAGCAGCCGCCGTCACCGCGGCCGTGGCACGGGCGATGGAACAGGACCGGCAGATCTTCAAGAAGATCGACTCGCTGCTCCGCGGCAACGTCGGTGCCGAGGTTGCCGCAGCGCTGGCTGCCGTCAGTGGCGTCAGGGGTATGGCATTGGTGGCCCCTGCCTTTCCGGCCACGGGAAGGACCACCGTGGGTGGCATCGTCCACGTCAACGGTGCGCAGACCGCACAGGGAAGGTTCGACGGCGACGTGGCGGCAGCGCTTGCCGCCGGAGGTCTTTCGACTGAACTGGTGGGCCGGGAGGCGCACCGCACCCCGGAGGACCTGGCCGCGCACCTGCGCGACGTGCAGGAACGCGGGACTTACGCCGTCGTACTTGACGCTGTTTCTGACGATGACCTCAGTCGGGTTGCCGCCGCGGCGGCCCTGCTGGACTTCCCCACTCTCCTGGTGGGTTCCGGCGGACTGGCCGGGCACGTTGCCCCTCGTGGAGAAGGACGCGATGTTCTTCGGGAGCAAGCGCGTCACGTGAAGCGGACCCTGACCGTGATCGGCAGCTATTCCGGCCTCGCCCGGCAGCAGACCGAGGCCCTTGTCGCCGCGGGCGCCGAGCACATCACGCTGGACCACGGGGCGCTCGAGCACCCGGCGGTAGCCCGGAAGGTGGCTGCCGCGATGCTGCGGACCGACGTCGTACTGACGCCGGATCCGATGGGTGCCGTGGACAAGTCGCAGGCGCTGGTCGTGGCCGAAGCGCTGGCACGCGCCACTGCCGCCGGCATCGGAAACTGCGAGGCGCTGGTCCTGACGGGCGGTGAAACGGCGACGGCGGTGCTGAAGGCGCTCGGCGCCGGCAGCTTCACCGTCCTGGGCGAGGTGGAGCCCGGCGTCGTGATGAGCCTGCTGCCGGAGCCCCTCCCCCTCCTGGTCACTAAGGCCGGTGCCTTCGGCGATGCCGGCACGCTGGCCAGGACCACACAGTTTTTCTCTAGCACAACGACTGAAATGAGTACCAAGTAATGGGACGCCCGATCGTAGCCATCACCATGGGTGACGCCGCCGGCATTGGCCCGGAAATCATCGTCAAGGCCTTGGCGGACAGCGAACTCCGGTCCAAGGCACGGATGCTGGTCATCGGCGATCTCCGCCGGCTGCAGCTCGCCGCGGACATCGTCGCCAGCCCGCTGGCCCTGCGGAAGGTAGCGGAACCGTCGGAGGCGCTGTTCGAGGAAGGCACCATCGACGTGCTCGATATCGACTGCATTCCGGAGGACCTCGCCTGGGGCGAGCTGTCCGCCGCGGCCGGGCACGGTTCGTACCTCTTCATCGAAAAGGCCGTGCAGCTGGCGATGGACCGCCAGGTGGACGCCATCTGCACCGGCCCGCTGAACAAGGCGGCCCTGCACGCGGCCGGGCATAAGTTCCCCGGCCACACCGAACTCCTCGCCGAACTGACCGGCACCGAGGAAGTGTCCATGATGCTGACGGCGCCGAAGATGCGCGTCATCCACGTGACCACCCACATCGGGCTTATCGACGCCATCGCCAGGATCAACGGCGACCTGGTTTACCGGACCATCAAGCGCGGCTATGAGCTGCTGCGTACCTCCGGCATCGAGAACCCACGGATCGCCGTGTGCGCCATCAATCCGCACGCCGGCGAGAACGGGCTGTTCGGCTACGGCGAGGAGGCAGAGAAGATCCAGCCGGGCATCGAGAAAGCGCAGGCGGACGGCATCAACGCCTTCGGCCCGCTCCCGGCTGACACCCTGTTCTTCCTGGCCGGCCGCGGCGACTTCGACCTGGTGGTGGCCCAGTACCACGACCAGGGCCACGGCCCCGTGAAGGTCCTGGGCCTGGAGAACGGTGTGAACATCACCGTGGGCCTCCCCGTGGTGCGGACGTCTGTTGACCACGGCACGGCCTTTGACATCGCCGGCAAGAACATTGCGGACCACGAGTCGCTGCTCGAGGCCCTGCGGCAAGCTGTTGACCTGGCACCGACACGGGACGAAGCCCTCTAGCTCCTGCACGAACAGGACGGCCGGTCATCGTGCAAGCGTTGACCGGCCGTTGCCGTCCCTGCCGAGCACTAGCATGGGTAGCACTGCCACCGCCATGCCCACGGGAAGGAGACCGGGAATGCTCAGCGCAAACGCGCGGCGCGAGGAGATCTACCACCTTGCCGTAACCACCGGCCTGGCCTCCGTGGAGGAGCTCTCCGCCAAGTTCGAGGTGACCGCGTCCACCATCCGCCGCGACCTTGCGCTGCTGAATTCGCAGGGCAGGCTGGCCCGGACGTACGGCGGGGCGATGGCCATGGGCGCGCACCCGGAGGCGTCGCTGCGGCAGCGCACCGGCGAGGCGTTCGAGCAGAAGCATGCGATCGCCCGCTGGGCGGCGTCGGTGATCCAGCCCGGGGAGAGCATCCTGCTCGACGCCGGTTCCACGGCGGGTGCGCTGGCGCACGAGCTGCGCGGTTTTGATCGGTTGTCTGTGACGACGCCTGGTCTGAATACCTTGCAGGAGCTGGCCGATTCCGAGGGCATCGACGTGGACTGCCTGGGCGGCCGGCTCCGGGGTGTGTCGCAGAGTTTCGTGGGGCCGCTGGCCGAGGCGGCGCTGGAGCGGATGAGCTTTGACCGGGTGTTCCTGGGCGCCGACGCCGTCACCGCCGAGGACGGCATCTGCGAGGCCGACCACGCCCAGACCCGGCTCAAGGAGCTCATGGCCCGGCGGGGGCGTTCCGTTTATGTTTTGGCGGACTCGTCCAAACTCGGGCTTCGGCCATTCCACGCGTGGGCCCGCCTGGCTTTGCCCTGGACGTTGGTGACGGACGACGGCGCCGACCCCGCGCAGGTGCAAAAGTTCCGGGACGCGGGGGTACAGGTTGAGGTGGCGGCGGTTTCTGGGTAGGCCCGGCTGGGTACGCTGCTGCTACAAGGAATGAAGCCCTTAGCCTGAACGGAGCCCCCATGCACGCCGTGCTCGAATACACCTACGCTGACGACTACCTCGAGTCCCGCGAACAGTACCGCGCAGACCACCTCCGGGCGGGGTGGGAAGCAGTCGAACGCGGCGAGCTCCTGCTCGGCGGTGCAATTGGTGAAGGACCCTTCAAAGGGTTGCTGATCTTCACCGGCGAGAACCCGCTTGAGGCAGCAAAAGCTTTCGCAGCCGCCGACCCCTACGTCATCAACGGCGTCGTGACAGCGTGGACCGCCAGCCCGTGGACAACGGTGCTCGGAAATGACGCGGCGACACCCATTCGCCCTTAATGCCTAAGGCGGTTGAGTTTTCGGAGAGCGGACTACCATTCGGGGTTAAGTACCCGGGTACCCCCCTACTTCTAAACGTGCGTATCAATTACTCGCCCTAAACCAAACATGGGCCAGTACGATCGGCTGACGGGCCAGAAGACAGCAGATCCGGCCCTTTGCGGGCGGCACACTCGCCGCCGTCAGGGCTCGCCCGTGCTGATTTACCCCGCATGGTCTCCGCCCCTAGGGTGATGCGTCTGGACGCAAAAATGAGGAGATTCAGATGCTAGGAAAAAAGTCCCGCTGGTACGTGCCTTTGGCTGCAACGGGAGCACTGTTTATGGCGGCTTCCCCAGCGGTGGCGGCCCCAGATACTGTGGTGATCTCCGCCCAAGACTCCTGCAAGACGTTTGACCTTGGTCTCTCTGCCAGCGGCGGCACGATCAGAGAGATTGAATTTGCCAACGGCAATCTCTACAAAATCGGCAGCGGTGTAATCCTCACCTGGTCCAATCAAAGCACGGGTAAAACGTATACGGTCAACACGTCCGGTTCAGTGGGCAGGTATGTCAAGCAGCCAGATGGCACATATACGCTTACCCTGACCCGCACAACGGTTTTGTCTTTTTCTCGGGGGACGCCACCGGACCCGGAGCATTTGTTTATACCGGCAGGGTGGTCCTGACCGTTGACAACCCCGTAAACAACACCGTGATCTCCGTCGACGCAAGTGCTGGCAAGGCCGTCAACGTATGCGAAGTCCTCAAATAGCCCCTCCATATTCGCTAAGGCCCGGGCCCTCAAAATCAGAGGAACCCGGGCCTCGCCCTACCCAGCTCCGCCAGCGGTCGAGTATCGCACCACCGGACCGACACTACTCGGCGATGTCCTCCGCCCACAGCTCCGGGTTGTCAGTCTGGAACGTGTGCATCATTTCCACGCAACGCTGATCATCCAGCACCACCACCTCGACCCCGCGTGACCGCAAAAGCTCCAGTTCGCCGTCGAACGTCCTCGCCTCCCCCACCACCACGCGGGGGATCTTGAACTGGATGATGGTTCCGGCGCACATGGCACACGGTGCCAGGGTGGTGTACAGCGTGGTGTCCCGGTAGCTCCTCTGCCGCGCTGCGGAGTGCGGACATTTCCCCGTGCGCGATCGGATCCGCGTTCTGGACCCGTTCGTTGTGTCCGCTCGCAATCACCACGCCGCCCCGCGCGATCGAAGCCCCGATGGGGATGCCGCCTTCGGCCAGGCCTTTTTGCGCGGCGTTATAGGCGGCTTCGAATGCGGGAAGGTCGGCGCTGTCCAGTTCCGGCGCAAGGGAGTGAGGCTGCTCGTGAGTCATGACGTCATTGTTGCATGCAGTTTTGCACTAAAGCCGCGCGCGCCGGGCGGGTTGAACCAGGCAGGCCAGAAAGGATGACGGCGGCTCAAGCCTTAAGGCTGCTGGCTGTCACTTCGAATTCCTCCACCGAGACGATCTCGGTTCTGTCCGCCTGGCTGCTCTCCTCCCGGATCCTGCTGGCCGCCTGGCGGCTGGCCACCATCGCGTCCTCCGTGTCCCAGAGCGTGATGGACAGGGCGTTGTCCGTCCCCTTCCCGTTCAGGTAGTAGACGCCTCTGCAGCCCGGGAGCTGGAGCACGCTGTTCACGACGTCGTCGCTGGGGTTATCCCTGCGGGTCTCGGGGCCGGTCTTGTACGTGCTGATTCTGGCGAACATAGTCTTTCTCCCTCAGGGCGCAGGTGGGGCGGCGGGATTCCGCTCCTTTCATCAGTAATGGCCTTGCGGAGGCCACAGACAAGGGTCGAAGGTCAGGGCTGCTTCGGCCGATGATCGCAGCCGGGCCACGCGCCGGTAGATCGTGGCACGGCTGATTTCCAGTTCGACCGCCGCCGCGGCCACCGTTGTTCCGGGTCGGGACGGGCACCTGGCAATCTCATCCGCTCAACAGACTCAATCCGCGTCAGCCGGGGCTTGAGCGGCCGAGCAGCGCAGCCAGCATCAAAGCGGCGGTGGTGCTCGCCGCGGACTGGGCCAGGGCCAGGAGCAGTTCCCGGACCCCGGACATCGTGAATGTGAAGGTGGATGGCTGCCCTCAAAGATATTCCTCCCATATCAATACCGCCACTCCTTGTCTCAGTCAGCTATTGATCGTCCCCTTGCGCGCTGTTTGACTGGTTTCAGCAGCCGGAGATTACGGCTTGGATCAAAGGAGATCATTTATGACCACGACGAACACTGCGATGGCCATGGAGTCAATTGTTGGTGAGTCCGTAGAGCAGCTGTGGCGGTGGAGCGCGACAGAAATGGGCAATGCGATTTCGACGGGGCTCATTTCCAGCCGTGAGGTGGTGCAGAGCTGCCTTGGCCGGATCGAGGAAGTCAACCCCCAGCTAAACGCGTTGGTTGAGGTCCGCCCCGACGAGGCCCTGGCAGCGGCCGACGAGGCTGACCGCGCCCGCTCGTCAGGGCAGGAGCTGGGACCACTGAACGGGATCCCCGTGTCCATCAAGGTGAACTCCGACCAGGCAGGCTACGCCACCACCCAGGGCGTTACTGCGTTCCAGCACGCCATGGCGGATCAGGACAGCCCGCACGTGGCGAGCCTGCGCCGCGCTGGGGCCATCCTCTTGGGCCGCAGCAACTCCCCCGCCTTTGCCTACCGCTGGTTCACCAACAACGACCTGCACGGGCGCACCCTCAACCCGTGGAATCCCTCCCGCACCCCCGGAGGTTCCAGCGGCGGCGCTAGTTCTGCGGTGGCATCGGGGATGGTCCCGATCGCGGGCGGCAATGACATCGGTGGGTCAGTCCGGTACCCCGCCTACGCCTGCGGGGTTGTCGGCCTCAGGCCCACCGTGGGACGGGTTGCGCAGACGTACCACCCGGACGACGTCGATGCATCCCTGTCGGTCCAGAGCATGCTTGTGCAGGGCCCGCTGGCCCGGACTGTTGGGGACGTTCGCCTCGCCATGACCGCACTGAGTGACTTCAGCCCTCGGGACCCTGCCTTCGTCCCCGGTGCCCGGGCGCCGCGGCATGCACGGCGGCCCATGCGGGTGGGGTTGGTCCGGGACCTGGGCGTCGCAGCCCCAACGCCGGAAGTAAATCACGCCCTGGACCAGGCAGCCCGCTACCTCAGCGACGTCGGGTACCTCGTCGAAGAGATCGAACTGCCTGTCCTGGCGGAGGCCTACCGCCTCTGGTACCTGCTGTGCATGGAGGAATTCCGTCTGGCGATGCCGCTGGTCAACGAAGTCGGCGACCAGGGGATGCAAAAGGCAGCGGAGCACTACTACGCCGTGGCAGCTGAGTGGTGGGGGGAGAAACCGACGCTCGAGCAGTTCATTGCCGGTTACGCACGAAGGGGCACCCTCATTCGGCAGCTCGCCGAAATCCTGGAGGCCCACCCGCTGATACTCCTGCCGGTGTCGGCGGAACAGGCGTTTGAACAGGACGCGGATATTGCCAGCGTGGACAGCATGCGACGGCTCATGGCAGCCCAAGCATCCATGATGGCAATTCCCCTCCTGGGGTTCCCCGCCATGTCGGTACCCACCGGTCTGGCCGGGGGCCTGCCCGCGGGAGTGCAACTCCTAGCCCGGCGCTTTGACGAAGACTCACTGCTTGACGCCGCCACCGTCATCGAATCCAGGGCCGGGACGTTCACACCCATCGACCCGCGCTCCTAGCGCCGTTCAGCAGCGGGGCCCTGCCGCTTCGGCCGGGTCCCGCTTCGGGTCCATCAGGCCTTCGCCACCCGGGCATCCCCAACAACAGTAGATTCAGCGATCCGCTTGATCGCGGCGAGCGTTTTCGGGATGCCGTCGAGCGCCTGCTGGGTGCGCTCGGCGATCTGGGCGTCGGCCTCATCGCCGTATTTCTCCCTGAACATCGCGATCCCTTCGGGCAGGAACTCCCACGACTCGGTCAGCGTCGTCCCGTTATCAGCCGGGGCAAGGGTGAAACCCCAACGGACAAAGCGGCCGCCCACCACCCAGGCGAACTCGCGGCCGCGCTCGGCAGCCACCACCAGCGACCGGGTCTCCCACGTCCGCCCCGGGATCTCGTTGCGGCCGGTGAACCAGGCGCCGGCCTGACCCGCGCTGGCCGTGTCGTCCCACCAGCACGACGTACAGACCGGGCTCCACTCGCCTGTGCGGGTGATGTCGGAGACCAGGTCATAGAGCGCATCGGCTGAGACCTGGACAATGACCGATTCCTGGTGTTGGCGGGTGTTTGTCTTCATCGATCCATCCTCTGCTGACGTCATTTCTTCTGCCGCCGGCTGCCGCCGTGCCAGTCCTCCTGCTGACCGACGGTATCGGCATCGACCCCGAAGGCAGCAAGCTGAGGCTGCTCGCGAAGGCTCCGCTTGAGTTCGGCAAAACCGGGGAACCGTGCCAGCCCCACTACGTGGTCCCACAGCTCGGCGGCCGAATCCTCGTCCGGGAGACGGCTGATCACCGGACCGAAGAAGGCCACCCCGACGGGCGGCTCGAAGTGGATGATGGGCGTGCCCACGTCCTTGCCCGTCAGCGCCAGTGCCTCATCCGTCTCCTGACGGATCTCGCGGTCCAAGGACTCGTCGTCGAGAGCGTCCGCCAGTGCCAGGGGCAAGCCTGCGTCGGCCAGGATCGGCTCCACGAACTCACGTGTTCCGCGCTGCTCACGGATTTCGCCCTCGGTGCGCTGTTCGGCCGGGTCCGGTGCCGTGTCGAAGATGTGTTTGCCGAACGCTTCATAGAGCCTGGCCATCGACTCGCGGCCATGCTCCGCGCGGGCCCGGGCCGCCACCCGCAGAAGCCGGAGCCCGGCGGTGTGGCCTGCCTCGTACTCCGGCGGAAAGTGAGCGTCGTAGTCCACGTTGGAGTTGATCAGACGCAATGAGATGAACCGCCAATCCACGGTGTAGTCGCGCTGCGCCTGCACCTGCCGCACCCATTTGCTGGTCATCCAGGCGAAGGGGCAGACGGGGTCAAAGTAGAAGTTGATGTCGGCATTCACGCATCCACCCTGACACCAGTTAGTGACCTGCGTCTAATCAACAAGCCCGGCCCAAGCATGTGGACGCTCTCGCCCCGTGGCCGCAGCTTAGGCGTCACGGCGCTTCACCTGGGCGCCCGGTTCTCCCCTGCCTTGGACAGCGTGAAGATTCCGTAGTGCATCGCCCCGGTGCGGTAGGCCAGGATCAGGCAGGGAATGCTCAGAATGGCACCGCGATTGCGTGCGCCCAGGGCGAGTTGGCGGGTTTCGCGGTCAACGAAGAGGGCCTTCAGGAGCCGGCGAGCGCAAATCATCCACGTGCGGGCGACCCGGCGGCTGACATCCTCATAGCCGGTGACCACAAAGCCCGCCGCCTCCGCCATGGCCTCATATTCTTCGCGCGTGCCCATCGAGGGCAGGCGCCCTTCGCGGCAGATCGGCTCGAGCAGGAGGCGGACCTTCCAACCGCTGGCATTGGCCTCGGCGAGCCACACGCAGATGACGAAGCGGCCGCCCGGTGCCAGCACGCGGTGCGCCTCGGCGAAGAACCCGGGCTTGTCCGCCATGTGCTCGCTCGACTCGATCGCCCAGGCGGCGTCGGCCGAGGCATCGGCCAGCCCGTTGTCGAGCCAGTCGCGGACCTGGACGTCCACGCCCGGCACGGGATGTTCGGCGGCGTAGCGCGCCTGCTCAGCGGACAGCGTGACGCCGGTGACGCGAACCCCGCGCGTCATCGCGAGGCGCCTTGCGGTGGCGCCATAGCCGCAGCCGATGTCGATGCACGCCTGGCCGGGCAGGAGGCCCAGCCGGTCGCCGACAGTGTCCACCAGCGCCTCGACGGCCCCGGCGGGTGTCTCGCGGCCCGTCGCCCACAGCCCGTGATGGACATGTTCGCCCCACACCCGGCGGTAAATGGGATCGAGCTCATCGTAGTGATCCGCCACCGCCACGGCGTTCTGGGAAATATCGGGGACGATCACGCCCTGACCCTACAACGGCGCTCCGGCGCGAAGGAAGGGGAAGGACGACGGCGGAACTTGCCTCCCGCCGTCGGCCTCCCTCACCCCGGTAGGTATCAGCCGAGAGGCGTAATGGGGGTTACGGAGAAGGGTGCGGCCAGCAGGGGCTGCACCACGTTCACGAATTCCTTTACATGGACTTCTTCGTTGTGGGTCTTGAGGTCCTCGTTGCGGGCCCATCCCTCAATGAGGACGAACGTACCTGGCCTTTGATCGTCAGAGAAGACGGTGTATTCCAGGCATCCGGTGTCTTTTCGGCTTAGGGATTGCAGTCCGATGAGTGCTTCATGAAGCGTTGCTTCGTACCCAGCCTTTGCGATGAACACGGGCATTAACCAGACTTGCGCTTCTTCTTGCTTGACTGTTGTGTGTGGCATTTTTCGTCCTCGGGTGCTCCTGGGCCTGCGGGAGGGGCGGACTGATCGCCGCCCCTCCCGTTGGGTCATGCGTTGATTTGCGGAACCTCGACCCAGGATTCCTTTGCAGCCGACTCGACGATTGCGTCGTCGATGAGAGCCACCTGGTAGCCGTCGGCAAAATTCGGGCTTACGCTGCCGCCTTCTGCGATGGCCTTGAAGAAGTCGTAGGCCTCGATGATCTTTGTTTCGCCGTATCCGATGCCGAGGGCAGGGATGGGCCAGAGTGCTTCTCCGTAGGGGTGTGCGGGCCCGGTGTAAACGGTTCGGAATCCCCGGCGGTCACCGGGGTCCGAAGCGAAGCAGACCTGCAGTTCGTCGCGCCGCTCGTAGTTGAACACAATGCTTCCTTCGGTTCCGTGAATTTCGAAGGTGATGAAGTTGTTCCTTCCGTGGGCGTTGCGTGTTGCTTCCACGGAACCCACGGCACCGTTGGCAAAGCGGATCATGGTCATGACTTCGTCGTCCACGTCAACCTGACCCCGGGGGCCTTCTCCGCCCCGTACCGTGCCGAGCGCGTCAGCACCTCCGGTTTGGAGCGGCCGCTCGGGGATCCAGGTGGACATGAGGGCGTTGACGGCGCTGAACTCGCCGACAAGATAGCGGGCCATGTCAATGACGTGCGTCGCGATGTCTCCGAGGGCGCCGGAACCTGCGATGGATTTCTGGAAACGCCATGACAGCGGCGAGTTGGGGTCGGCGCTCCAGTCCTGCAGGTAGGTGCCACGGAAGTTGAGGATTTGTCCGATTGCCCCTTCCTCGATGTATTTCTTTGCCAGTGCCACGGCAGGGGTCCGCCGGTAGTTGAACGCCACCATGTGGACGAGGTTCTTGTCTTTAACCGCGTCGTACATGGCCTTGGATTCTTCGCCGGTACGCGCAAGAGGCTTTTCGCAGATGATGTGCTTGCCTGCTTCGGCGGCGGCGATGGCGATTTCGGCATGGAGATGGTTGGGCGTGGCGATGTCTACAACGTGGATATCTGGATCGTCGATGATGCTGCGCCAGTCCGCCGTGGAGTTCTCGAACCCGAAGCGGCGGGCCGCCTCGGCGGCGAGATCCGGGTTGGCTTCGGCGATGACTTTGCGGACAGGGAGTGCCGGTGCAGGCCAAAAGAACATAGGCATGGCGGCATAAGCCAGGGAGTGGGCCTTGCCCATGAAGCCGCCTCCGATGAGGCCGACGTTGAGGTTTTGCATGTGGATCTTGTTCCTTCCGGAAGGCGGGGCGGTGCCGTCGGTGGCAGGCCCTGCGGTTGAAAATTAGTGAGAGAGGAGGTTTTCCAGGTACTTCTTGCTGAGGGCTGCGGCTTCCCGTGGGTCACCGTCGTAGTTGTCGAGTTCCACCATGAGCCAGCTGTCATATCCGCTTTCGCGGATGGCGGCGATGATGTCCGGGAAGTCGAGCTCGCCCTGTCCCAATGGCAGGAAATTGAAGGGGTCCTGCTGGAAGTCCTTCAGGTGGACGTGCTGGATCCTGCCGGCGTACTTCCGAATGACCGCCGCCGGGTCTGCTCCGCCGGCCGCAAGGTGGGCGGTGTCCGGGCAAAAGCCGATCCGGGTGAGCGGCATCAGTTTGTCCAGTTCCGCCGGGCTTTCGACGATGGTGCTCAGGTGCGGATGGTAGCTTGCCGACAACCCGAAGCTTTCTGCGATGTCCGTGACGCTGTCCAGGGCCTCACCGAGGCGTTGGTAGTCCTGGTCAGTGGTTCCGGCGGCGCGGCGTGCCCCGCCACCCACCACGAGCCGTTCCGCTCCGAAGCTTGCGGCCAGCTCGGCGGCGCGGTGAATGCGGTGCATTTCGTCCGGAAGTATGTCGGCATAGATGAAGTTCGCCCCGGTATAGACGCTTGTCAGTTCGACTCCGGCAGTGGCCAGGATTTCCTTGAGTTCTTCGGGCTTGTCTGCATAGTCCGCGAGGTTGCCGTCAAACATTTCAACACCCTGGTAGCCGACGGATGCGATGTCCTGGACTGCTTGCCGCATAGATCCGTGGGTCAGGTAGAAAAGGTCCTTCACGCTCGTCACACCTTGCGGGTGGCCGACGACGCCCCCCCAGGTGATGGAACAGTAACCGAGTTTCATTGCTTCTGCCTTTCAACGGTGGAGGAAGACTTGAGTAATTCGCGTGGGGCCTCAGTGCTGGGAACATCAACCCATGACCGTTGTGCAGCGGAGGTAACGACCGCGTCGGTAATGAGGGCTGCCCGTAATCCGTCCCGGAACGTGGGCAGGCCTTCAGGTGTCTGCCCCTGGATAGCTGCGTATACGTCGGCGACGAATGAGTTAAAGCTGTCCTGGTATCCCTGGGGGTGCCCCGGTGGGAGTTTGGCGTACCGCCGGCCGCCCGGAGTCGTCAGCGTTTGCGGGCCAACGGCGATTTCGGAGCTGGACCCGGTGCCGCCCACGTGAAGGGTGTCCGGCCGTTCCTGGTTGAAGCTGAATGACGCTTCGGTTCCGTCGAAGGAGAACCACAGGCGGTTTTTGCGGCCTGGGCTGACTTGGCTGACCACCAGGGAACCTGTGGCACCCTTGTCCGTCTCGAACAGGAGCGTGGCCCCGTCCTCGGTGGCAACGGAGGACACCCGGCCGCCGGTTTCGCGTTGGTCGTAGGCCCTGCTGGTCTCCGCCACAAGCCTGGTGATTTTGTGTCCAGTGGTGAACTCCATCAGGTCACACCAGTGCACGCCGATGTCACCGAACGCCCTGGAGGCTCCTCCGATCGTTGAATCGACCCGCCAGTTCGTGGCTCCCGCGCCAACCAGCCAATCCTGCAGGTAGGAACCGTGAAGGAGCCACAGCCGGCCGGCGTCGCCGCGGAGGATACGGTCGCGGGCTTCGCGGACGGCCGGATAGAACCGGTAGACGAAGGGCACGCCCGTGACGACTCCCGCCTGGTCCGCGAGGGCTGTCAATTCCCGGGCGTCCTCAACGCTCGTCGCCAGTGGCTTTTCGCAGATGACTGCTTTTCCTGCCGCAATGGCTTTGCGGGCGAGGTCGGCGTGGGTCGCGTTCGGCGTGCAGATGTGGATGACGTCCACGTCTGCACGTGAGATCAGTGCTTCAGGGGACTCGGCTGCGGTGCGGGCGCCGAGCGCGGGGGCTGCGGCTTCGGCGGACGCCTTGCTGCTGCCGGCGACTGCGATGACTTCAGCGCCTGCCGCGCGCACCGCATGGGCGTGGACAGAACCCATGAATCCTGTTCCGATAATTCCTGCGCGAAGTTGGAAGGTCACAGTCGCTACTTCTTTCGGGCGAGGGCGACGGCCAGGATGATGATCGCGCCGCGGACCACCTGCTGCTGGCTGCTGTCGAGCCCTGCGAGGATCAGCCCGTTGTTGATCAGGCCGATCAACAGGGCGCCGAAGAGGGTGCCGATGATGGAGCCGAACCCGCCGAAGAGGCTGGTTCCACCCAGGATGACGGCGGCGATGGCGGAGAGTTCGTCTCCCGATCCCCACTGGAACCGTCCGGACTGCAGCCGGCCGGCGTAGAGCATGCCGGCGACGCTTGCCACCATGCCCGAGATGAGGAGCACCTGGAACTTAATGCGCTTGGTATTGATGCCGGTGAACTCAGCGGCGTTGCGGTTGCCACCTGTGGCCAGGACCTGGCGGCCAAACCTGGTGCGGTTCAGCACGACGGCGCCGATCGCCACGAAGATGGCGCTCCAGACCACCAGGCCCGGAACAGGACCGAAGTTGCCGGATCCAAACAGCGTGTTGAACGTGTCGTTCAGGATGGGCTGGGGCGCGGACGCCGTGATCCACTGGGCAACGCCGACGGCGATTCCCAGCATGCCTAGTGTCACCAGGAAGGATGGGATGCCAAGGAGGCTGACCAGGGCACCGTTGACCGATCCGACGACGAGCCCGACGGCGAGGCCGGCGAGGATGCCGGGGACCAGGCCCCACTGGGAGAGCGCCATAGCGGTGCACACGCTGGAGAGGCTTACCACGGATCCAACGCTGAGGTCAATCTCTGCGCAGGCGATCACGTATGTCATGCCGACGGCGATGACGGTGATTGTGGCGGTCTGCCGGAAGATGTTCAGCAGGTTGTTGGGCGACAGGAAGCCCTGGTCGCGGAGCAGAACGGCGAAGAAGAGGAAAACCACGACGAAGCCGATGTAGATGACGTAGCGCCGCCAGTCGAGTTCCTTGAGGATGGTGCCGAAATTTCGGGGGGCCGCGGTGTCCCGGGGCGCGATGGTTTTTGCGTTGCTCACTTTCAGACTCCCTGGACTGCAAGTTGGAGATATTCCTCGTCAGCGATCTCGCTGCGGGGGATGTCACGGATGATGGAGCCGTCCTTGAGGACGAGGACGCGGTCGCTGACCGCGAGTAGTTCGGGGTACTCGGAGGAGATGACGATGACGGCCTTGCCTGCACTGGCAAGCTCCCGGATCATGTCGAGAATTTCGCTTTTGGTGCCGATGTCGACGCCCGCCGTTGGCTCGTCAAGGATCAGGATGTCCGGATCGGTGCCCAGCCACTTGGCGATGACCACTTTCTGCTGGTTTCCGCCCGAGAGAAGCCGCACCGGGCGGTGGGGGTGGGCCACCTTCACTGCGAACCTCTTGATCAGTGATGCGGACAATTCCTTACCCTTTCCGCCGTCCAGAAAGGG
Source organism: Arthrobacter sp. DNA4 (assembly GCF_024362385.1). Lineage (NCBI taxonomy): Bacteria > Bacillati > Actinomycetota > Actinomycetes > Micrococcales > Micrococcaceae > Arthrobacter > Arthrobacter sp. DNA4. The sequence goes on along the minus strand of NZ_CP101466.1, from coordinate 1,170,303 downwards.
TCCACGCTGGATCTGGCCCAGGAGGGGAAGCAGCAGGTTGTCCTGGACGGAGTGCTCCAAGACGAGGCCTTGGGCCCTGCGGTCCTCCGGGATGAGGGCAACTCCCGCGTTGATGGCCTGTTGCGGCGAGCTAAGGTTGACCTTTTTGCCCCGCAGGAGGACTTCACCGCTGTCCAACTTGTCAATGCCAAAGAGAGCACGGGCGAGCTCGGTTCGTCCGCTGCCCATCAGCCCTGCCAGGCCGAGGATTTCGCCAGGCCGGACCGTGAACGAAACATCCCTCACCCGCTGCCCCGCGTTAAGCCCGCGGACTTCCAGAAGCGGCGCCCCGTCGTAGGCCACATGATCACGCGCACGATAGGAAAGCTGCCCCTCGATCTTCTTGCCGACGATGCCTTCCACGATCTGTCCGGGAGTGACGTCCGTCAGTGGCGCGGTGAGGAGGTGGTGGCCGTCGCGGAGGATGGTGATCCGATCCGCGAGCCTGTACACCTCATCCATGCGGTGGGAAATGTAGATGATGGAGATGCCACGCTGTTTGAGGCGGTCAATGAGTTCGAAGAGCGCTTCGGATTCATGCCGGGCAAGGCTGGCTGTGGGCTCATCCATGATGAGCACCTGGGCATTCTGCGCGAGTGCCTTGGCGATCTCGGTCAGCTGCCAGTAAGCAGTGCCCAGCCGTGCGACTCCGGCGCGCGGGTCGACATCGACCTCCATTTCACTGAAGACTTCCCGGGCCCGGCGCACCGAGGCACGGTCGTCGATGAGGCCGCCGGTGCCGAGCGGTTCGGAGGCGAGGAAAATGTTCTGCGCAACGGTCAGGCTCGGTACCAGGCTGAACTCCTGGAAGACCATGCCGATCCCGGCGGCCTTCGCGTCCTGGATCGAGTTGATGGCGGTGGGCTTTCCTCCGATAAGGATCTCGCCGGCGTCCGCTTGGTAGACGCCCTGGAGGATCTTCATGAGCGTGGACTTCCCTGCGCCGTTTCCTCCTGCGAGCGCATGGACTTCACCCTTACGGACGTCGAAATTGACATCCTTCAATACGGGAACGCCGTTGAAGCTCTTGGAAATCGAGCGCATCTCGACGACATTGTCTGCGGTATTCATCGTTGCCCTTTCGGCGCGGTGCGGGGGTGGGAAACCCCCGCACCGCCGGTTTTGGCTACTTCTTGTAGGAGTCCTGGATGTCCTTCGGGGCGTCCTCGTGGTAGACCTGCTTCCAGGCATCCAGGACGTTGGAGTGGTCAACCGGAAGCGCACTTAGAGCCACATAAGCGGGCGCCTGCTTGCCGATGAGCGCCCCCGCGGCCAGCCGCGCTTCCGTGACACCCTGGTCGAACGGAACCTGCGCTCCAAGGCCTACGACAAGTTCGTCCTTGGCCAGGGCAATCGCGACATTCTTGCCGAGGTCCTCCGTGGCGATCTTCAGGTCCGGCCGGCCCGCGGCCCGCGCTGCGGCCATGACACCTTCTGCAGGAACATCCCAGACCGCCCAGATTCCGGACAGGTCGGCGTACTTGCTGAGCATTGCGTTCGCAGCAGCCTGGGCATCACCAGCGAAGTCCGGCCCAGCAATCCCCTTTTCCTCGACGATCTTGATATCCGGGTATTCCTTCGTAATCGTTTCCTTGAATCCCTGGTAGCGCTGCTTGGTCACGAAGAAATCAGCCTGGTGGAAGACCACCCCGATCTTCCCCTTGCCGCCGAGGGCTTTGGCCATTTGGTGGGCGGAGACGACGCCGTTGCCGTAGTTGTCAGCGGAAACCACAGAGACATAGTCTTGACCGGCCGTCAGTCCCTGGGGGATGTTGTCCATGAAGACGAGCTTGGTGCCGGCGGCCGCGGCTTTCTTGTAGGCGGAGGCCGTAGCTACGGGATCCGTGGGGATGGAGACAATAATGTTCGGGTTCTGCGACATGACCGTCTCGATGTCCGAGACCTGCTTGTCCGGCTTGAAGTTCGCATCAGTGGTGGCAATGACCTTGACACCGAGCTTTTCGAACTCGGATTTAAGTCCGTTGATCTGGGCGGTGGCCCAGTCGTTGCCGCCGTAGTGCATCACGATGGCTGCCTTGGCGTTGAGCGCCTTGACCTTTTGAATCTCGTCAGGAGTGAGGTCTGCTGTGGACGCCGGGGAGGGCGTCTCGCCGTTGGGCCCCTTGCTCAGGACCTGTCCCTTGATCTGGTCAAGGGCTTGCTGGGCCTTGCTGGACACGCCGGCGTCGGGCGCATTGGACGTGCCCGTGGTCGAACTGCTGCAGGACGCGACCGAAAGGGACAGGACTGCGGCAAGGGCCACAAAGGGAAGCCTGCGGATCATCATTGTTCTCCAGTGCTTGGGGTGGGTGGGTGGGGGTGGATGCCTGGGATTCAGGCGAGGGCAATGGCCAGGGCCGGCGGGACCGGGGACAGGACGAGCCCGCCGGAGGCCGACGCTGTGCGGATGGCAGAGGCCTTGTCTGAAGCTCTCAGCAGCGCCTCTGCATGTACTCTGTCGACGAAGAAGCCCAAGGAACACGGACCGTGGTGGGCCTGAACCCACTTCACTGCCTCGCTGGCCGCCTTCGCCATGTCGCCGCCCGCTTCCGCGGCCGGGCCTCGAAGGGTGGAGACTGACGAGGGTTTGCCCGAGTTGTCGACGGAGACCGCCAGGCTTGCCCAGAGACGATTTTCATCAAAGATTCCGATGACCGCCGAGGAGCCGGCAGGGACAAAGGTGCGGACTGCGAGTGCCAGATCGCCGGCCGGGGTGTCCCTCAGGAACGCTTCGAGATTTGCCCACTGGTTCTGGTCGATGTCCCGGGGCCCGGAGTTCGGCTCGAGCGCGAGTTCGTCCACGATACGGCTGGTCATCCGGCGCCTTTCTTCATCGAAATATCTTGTCCGTAAACGATTACGAGCAGAGCGTAAACGTTTACGGACATCATCGTAAACGTTTACGGAGAAGAGTGTCAAGCATCACATTGGGAGCGCTTTTGGAGACGGGGAAATCCCGGCAGACGTAAGATCAAAACGCACGGAACCAAACGGGATCAAGTGGGTTCCGTTTGCGCTGTGCAAGACAGGAGAGAGTGTGGCAGGCAGAGCTGTTCCCCGCGAGGCGACCGAGGGGCTGCCGGATGCACCACTGCGCCGGAAGCCCACCATCAACGATGTGGCCAGCATCGCAGGCGTCTCCTTTGGCACGGTCTCGAGGGTACTCAATGAGGCACCGGACGTGAGTGCGGCAACGCGGCAGCGGGTTCTTCAGGTGATCAAGGACATCGGCTACCGCAGGAACCGGGCAGCCACGGCGCTGGTCACCAGCCGGTCCACTTCCATCGGCATACTGTCGGACGGCTCCCCGCGGTTCGGCCCGGTGGGGACGCTCATGGCCCTCGAGAACATTGCGCGCAAGAAGGGGTACGCCACTACCGTCATTAGCGTCGAACAGCCCTACGGGGAGTCGGTCCAAGCCGCCCTTGACACCCTGGACGATACCGGCGTGGGGGGAATCATCGTCATTGCCCCGGTGGTGGACATGGCAGCAGCCGTATGGAACGCTTCCTGCCGCATCCCCGTGGAGATGATTGCGGCGGGAGCATCATCTACCCCAAACGTCTTCACCTATTCGGAGAACCAGGAACTGGGCGCACGGCTGGCCACCCAGCACCTAATAGACCTGGGCCACACCAACATCGCCCACTTCGCCGGCTCCATGGACTGGTTCGACGGCCGGGTACGCAAACGCGGGTGGGAGGCCACGCTGCGCGACGCCGGGCTGACACCAGGGCTGTGCCTCGAAGGCGATTGGAGCCCCGGGTGGGCTTACGAGACTGCACTCCAGCTCGTCAAGGACCAAAAGGTACCCCAAGCGATCTTCGCCGCCAGCGACCACACCGCTCTAGGCCTGATACGCGCCTTCGCCGAACATGGGATCCGGGTGCCGGAGGATGTGAGCGTGGTCGGTTTCGACGACATTGAAGGCTCAGACTACTTCCTGCCTCCCCTGACCACTGTGCGGCAGGATTTCACCGCGTTGGCGCTCATGAGCATGGAAGTGCTTCTTGGTGCAATGGAAGGACGGGACGTGGACCGCACCCCCATCGCACCCACCCTTGTGGTTCGCAGCAGCGCCCGCCGGGCGACCCCGCGTAAATAGAGGCGGCCGTTTCCATCCACCTAGTGGCGGAAGGACGACGACGGAACTTGCCTCCCGCCGTCGTCCTGCCTTCGAGCCCGGCCGCACGCCCTTGAGCTGCTATGGGTGCACCAGCACCTTCACCGCGGTGTCCTTGTGGTTGATGAGGGTGTCGAAGCCCTGCTCCACCAGGTCCTCCAGCGCGATCCTGCCCGTGATGAACGGCTTGAGGTCCACCTTGCCCTCCTGCACCATCTTGATCACGGCGGGGTGGTCGCGGACGTAAGCGATGGTGCCACGCAGGTCGATCTCCTTGAGCACGATCTTCTGCATGTCCACGGTGGCGGGCGCGCCCCAGATGGACACGTTGACCACAACAGCCCCGGGCCGGACGGCGTCGAGCATCGTGTCCAGGACGGCGTTCACCCCCGCGCATTCGAAGGCGACGTCCGCCCCGGTGCCCCCGGTGAGCTCGCGCACCCGCGCCGGGACGTCCTCCTTGCTCGGGTCAAGGACGTGGTCCGCCACGCCGCTGGAAGTGGCCTTCTCCTTGCGGGCCTGGGTGAGCTCACTGATGATCGTGGTCACGCCCATGCCTTTGAGGACCGCCGCCGTGAGCAGGCCGATCGGCCCGGACCCGCCCACCAGCGCGGTGTCGCCTTCACGCCGCTGCGCGCCACCGCGTGGTGCGCCACGGACAGCGGCTCGATGAGTGCGGCCTCGTCCAGCGGGATGTTGCCGATGGGATGCACCCACCGCGCGTCCACCACGATCTTCTCGCTCAGCCCTCCCCCGCCGCCGGCCTGCGCACCTGCATCACAACAACGCGATGGCCGTAAGTAGGCTGGTTGCTTTAGTGAGCCAGGTCTACCCGCCATTGCCACAAGCCGTACAGCCATCCCAGAACGGGATGATCCAAACGGTACTGCTGCTGCCCTGCACCGTTAAGCGCCACGAGCATTGATGAGGCTGTGAAGCCACGCAGAAGTTCCCAGACTAGGAAAAAAATGCTCAGCCACCCGAACCCCAACATGTTGCCGACTGCGCCCCACGGATTCGTAAACCACTCATAGGCCTTGACGGCCCACTCCAACCGAGACTGGTCCGGCAGGCAGAACGCAAACCCCAGACCCAGCAAAGTGCATGCTGCAATGCACGCGAGGAGTTTCCAGTGCTGTTTCCATACAGTCCTTGACATCGGGTGGAACCGCCTGCCTCGCCCGCAGGCGCGAGCAAGGACCCATCCGGCGTGCCCTATAGCCAAAGTGAAAGCTATACCGTTAAGAAGAGCCGTGAGACTTAGGGCGGTGATCTCAGGTTGACGGGTTATCCCAACAAAAAGGAATGCCGAGCCTGCTATTAGTATGGCAAGAATTATCGGCACCAGCTCATCGTAAAAAGGCCGAATCTTAGACACGGGAACTTCTTCGTACACCAACACTTTCCGCCTTTTCGCATGGTGAGCGGCAGAGGCGGAGACTGCGGCTTGTAGATCGCTTCGTTGCCCGATGAAATCATGTCGTCGACCATCAATCTGCCAACTCGACTGCCCTTGGTCGTCAGTGGAAACGAGGACAATTCCTTTTCTCCTCAAGAACTTAAACACGATACTTTCCCCCAATAGTCACTTTGCACATCGCAAATCCAGCTGGCCAGTTCGGCATAATCTCGAAACAACCCTGCGGAATGTTACCCCGAAGAAGAGGTGTTACTAACACCATGCCTACCCGTGCGAAGCCAGCCCCCGCAGATCCCCGTGCCGCTGGCGGAGTCGTGGCGGCGGTCCATGGCGCTGGGCATCAGCCCGGACCAGCACAGCCCCCGGCACCTGCACGATCCGGCCGAGGTGGCGCAGCTGCGGCGGGAGCACCGGCTGCAGCGGGTGATGCCGACGCTGCAGGACCTGCTGGCGGACGACTCCAGTTCCGGCCGGCACCTGCTGGTGCTCACCGACGCCACCGGGGAGATCCTGTGGCGGGTGGGCAGCCGGGAGGCGCTGCGCCGGGCGGACCGGCTGGAGTTCTCCGAGGGGGCCGACTGGTCCGAGGCGGGCATCGGCACCAACGCCATCAGCGAGGCGCTGGTCACCGGCGGGCCGGTGCAGCTGTTCTCCGCCGAGCACCTGGTCCGCACCCACCACGACTGGGCCTGCACGGCGGCGCCCATCACGGACCCTTTGACGGGTGCTTTGCTGGGCGTGCTGGACGTCTCCGGACCGCTGAACAGCATCAGCGCGGACACGTTGCGGATGGTGCGGTGTGCGGTCCGGGTGGCGGAGTCGCTGCTGGGAACGTCCGACGGCGGCGCCTCCTTGGGTGCGTCTTCTACGGGGCGTGCGTCCCGGCAGGGTGTGCGCCGGCCTGGTGTTCCGGCTTCAGCGTTGGAGCTGCTTGGGGACCGGCCCGCGGCGGTGTTTGCCGACGGGAGCCGGGTGCCGCTGACGCTGCGCCGGGCGGAGATCTTGGCGCTGCTGGATTCCCGGTCGCTGGGCTGGAGTGCTGACGAGCTGGCCTATGAGCTGCACGGCGACGCGGGCACGCCGCAGGCAATCCGGACGGAGATGTTCCGGGTCCGGTCGATGCTGGGCGATGCCGTGGAGTCGAACCCGTACCGGCTCGCTGCAGGTTTGGCCGGATGCTCGGATTCGGGGCGGGTGCTGCGGCTGCTGCGGGAGGGCCTCGTGGTTGAGGCCCTCGAAGCCTACACCGCTCCCCTGCTCAGCCGGTCCGGCGTCCTGGCCGTGCAGTTGCTGCGGGACCAGCTGAACCGGGCCGTTGGCGCGGCCGCGCGGGGCAGCGCAGATGCCAGGCTTCTGGTGCGGTGGCTGTCCACGGATATGGGCGCTATAGATTTTGAGTCCCTGGAAGCGCTGGGTCGGTTGGTGGGGCAACCGGATGCGCGGTACCAGGCACTCCGGCGTCGCGGCGGAGCGCTCGGTGTAAGCATTGAAGTTGAGCCAGTGCGCCAGGAAATCCGCGCCGGGAAAAAGCTCGAGCAGATACTTCCAGAGCTCCTAGATATAGCCAAAGCGCAGGCTGCTAAGATGCTTCACTGGCTAGACCTGGGCTACAGGATCAGAGATAGGGTCGACATGATGTACGGCCGCGCCCGGTTGCTGTCACCTGTAGATCGTGAAGTGATAGAAGTGCGCCTCAGGAAGAAGCTCCACGGGTGCGAATCCTCGTATTGTCAGGCCCCGGTGGGAACACAGCCTCACATGGCCATATCAGTCCACGCAACTGCACCCACTTGCATTATGAGCGAATGCCGCAGTTCTGCCTAGCTCGAGTGCTGTAACTTGTATAACGACACCCCACTCGTCACCGCCGAATGTTTGAACCTACCGCCCCTTTAAGAGCCAGCAGGACGATATGACCGATACCGATTTTTCCTACAAAGACGAAGCTGACGTTATCGTCGATGACGAAACTGAAGCTGACGACGCAGGCCTGTATGAAACACCTCCATCAAGTCTCCCTTATTTCGGCGCAGACTTTGACGTTGCCGGGCTTGTTAGGCGGCTGAATGATCACGATATATTGATACCTCGGTTTGATCCTGATGAATCTGGTGACCTAACGATTGAGGGATTTCAGCGCCAGCGCGTGTGGACTTTACCTCGTATGGAGAAATTCATCGAGTCGCTGCTTCTAGGATGGCCTGTTCCAAGCATATTCTTAGTGGTGGAACCTGACGGTCGATACCTTGTATTGGATGGGCAGCAACGCCTCACTACCTTGCAGAGTTTCTACAGCGGCAATCTCCCTGATGGTCGTGAATTTGCACTTCGAGATGTTGCTGAAGACTTTCAAGGTGCGACGTTTGAAACACTTTCGAGTGAGAGCAAACGTCGGCTAAACAACACTTTTATCCAGGCTGTGGTGATAGAACCAGCTGGAGAGGAGGGTCGCGATGCTGTGTACCGTCTGTTCGGCCGACTGAATAGCGGTGGCGTGTCACTAACCGCACAAGAAATCCGCGTAGCCCTATACAGAGGCCCCTTGGTGGACTTCATACGGGAACTCAACCACGATAAATCGTGGCGCTACCTTTTTGGAGCCGCGCATAAGAAGCTTAAAGACCATGAGCTAGTTTTGAGGGCTCTGGCAATGGCCGAGGTGATTAGAAAGATCGCCGGTTCCTGGGATGACGAAGAATTACGCCGCACAGCATACAAGCCACCAATGGCGCAATTTCTAAATGATTTTCTTGAGCGGCGGGGATCTATGAAGGATGTCGATACCGTCTCATTAGCAGCGGCCTTCAGCGCCAGTTGTGCTTTGTTAGTGGAAGCTAATGGACGTGATGGTTTGAAATACGCGGGCAGGGTAAATGCGGCGCATGTGGACGCCGTTTTGGGTACCTTGATCTTTGCACATGAGAGTGGACTGCAGCTGAGCGCTGACATCGTCAGGGAGGCGATCGTAACGCTGCGGGCCGACGAACACTACACTGACTGGGTCTCGCGCAGTACGTCTCACCGTGACAGTGTGTACGGGAGGCTAAGGACAGCCTACTCGGTGTTATTGGGATAGAAATGTCCGAGACTACTATCGCCCACCCCGCAGCATACTCCCTCTGGACTCGTCTAGAATCAGAGTTCGAGCGCTACCATAAGGCAATCACTTTCATACCGGTTGACCAGATGCGGCTGCAAGAGGATCTTCGCCGTTATTTATGCCTACGATGCGCCGGCTTTTTGGAACAACTCGTTTATGTGAGCGTACACCTTTACCTCGATTCAACGGGCGGAGGCCCAAGCCGGGCGTTCGCCAAGTCATTCTTCTCCCATGCTCCCAACCTCAACGCGGACTCCTTCGCAAAGCTTTTAGGCCGCTTCGGAGAAGATCATGCCGCCCGATTTGATGAGTTCTTGACTAGGCCGAGGCGCGACAGTTTGAACGACCTCTACTCTGTAAGGAATCCGATTGCTCACGGAGACGTCACGGGCGGGCAGAAGCTTGACCCAGAGCGCTACCGCCGACTGTGCGGGGAGATCTATCAGTGGCTGACTAGCGATCTGCTCACGCCCAGTGGCGTTTCCGTGAACCTCGCACGAAGAGCTGACGACTAATAAAGTTCAACTCAAAACCTCGCAACAGGCGTGCAAGTCATCGAGGGGGCGAGATTGGTCGCCGTCTACCTTTTGAAGTCCCCAGCGACGCGATAGGCGCGTCCGGGGCGATGCCGCATAGGTGTATTGACCCGAGGTTGGTGACGGCCCGTTACCGGGCTCTTGGTGAGGCCGGGATGAACGACCGGTCCACGCCCACCGCGCAGCTGTCGTGACAGACACCTGGAATCATTTAGCCGCCCTGCGAAGGGACCACCCGTCCTCGACCACGCACCGGGCCAGCCGAAGTCGCCCCTTCGGCGTCAGAAGCGCGTTAGCATGGGACATTGAAGACCTCCTTGTGGATCGGACTCTTAGACAAGCCCCACTCCACTTGGAGGTCTTCTTTTTGTCACCTAACCACGCCGCATGTTCCTAACGTCCGTGGTCAATACACCTAGGCGAAGAAATAGGGCGCTACGGCGCAGTGCTTCGGCGATAGCCTTAACCACCACAGAGTGTCCCACGCGCAAGCCGACGAGTGTGGAGGCCTGGGAGATATCTCGCAGGATCCAGTCGTTCGTCTACCGGCGGTAGAGCGTCCGCGCATTGTGACCGCTGCCCGCCTCGGCAATCCCCACGTTTGCCTCACTAATGACCACTAGATTGTCCGGGCGTAGAGGGTACAAGGAGGGCCAGGATATATTCGCTGCTGATCGTCACGCGGGGCTGTTGGGCGTACATAACAGGATGAGCTTGGTGCGGAGATCATGCCCGCTGCCATGGCATCGAGGTCATGACTCAACATCGTCTATCGGTAGTCGGACCGGCCGGAGTACTGACAGTTCCATCAAGACGGGTAGGCCTGGAAGGAGCGCCACGGGATCACCACTTCATCCCTAGCAGTGAACAGTCCGTGATGATCTGTGGGAAGGCACCGCTTTGCCGACCCGCTGTGATCTCCTCCCCTTTACGCCCGGGCGCCTAGCGATCCATTGGTAGAGTTCGACGGTGGCCGCTCCGGGTAACGGTTCAACTTGTCAGTCGATTCGGCCACCGCAACCGCGGCCAGATTTCGACCCCAAGAGTTCGCTGCATATGCAAAATTTGCACTTTCTTCGAAATAGAGTGGCGGTGGGCTCACTGTTCCCGGCGAAGCTGATCCGCGATGTTTTGTCGCCTATCCGTCGGCACCCGGAGGTACGCGGCCCATGCGCGGTCGAGCTCGGTGCTGCCGCGGCGGCCACGCTCCATCCACCGAACGAATCGCCGCCTATCTCCGGGGCTAAGTTCTGCGGCGGCCAAAAGGACGTCGCGCTCGAGAATAGGCGATGCCCCTCGTCCGGACGTGCACCGCTTGCACTCCGTCACAAACGCTTCGGTTTCTCGGCCGTCAAGAGTTCGAATTGTGCGTCGAGAGACGGCGACGACAGCTGTGATGACGGGGTCGTCCGGATAGGGCTCAGCGCCTGCGATGCCGCACAGGGTGCACATGTACCCGTCTCGTATAAGCACTGCCTGCCTGTCCTTACTCGACATCGCCTTTCGAGGCGCGGCCTGCCTCCGTTCGTGCGGGTCCCATACCGGCACCCCGGCCTTCACGAACCGCTGATCTTCAGCAAGCAGAGATGCGTCTTCGACGTTGGAGTGCAGAATCCACCCGTAGTCCCTGAGATCCCGGATCCGTCTGTCGATCTGCGAAATGCCGGGAAAAGCCGTTCGCAATTCATTCTTTGTGAAAGTACCCCCTTCGCCGACCACCTGCAGGAGCCACAGCGCTCCACGAATCATGGTCCCCGCTTTGGACTCGGGGTCATCCCATGCCGGTTGTTTCACGTTGTTCCTTCTAATCTTGCCTACACAGGAGTGGGCATCTACTTCCCGATGATCATACGATCCTGCACCGGAAGCCGGGATTCAGGCTCGCCGAGCCGTCGCTCGCGGCTACACGGTACGCCATGGCGGAAGTCTGCTGGCCACATCCGTTCCAAGCTGCGTGACACGTTCTTCGATAACCTCTCCAGGCACCTCGAGCTTGCATGACGCCCAGCTTCCAAAAGATCCTGCGTCACGTGGTACGGCCGCACCAATCCACTCTCGGGGCACTGAGCCCACTGCGGCGATGTCGAGGTCGGAGGTAAGCCGCACGACGACGAGCACCCAACGAGGGTCTCGTAGCATCACCTTGTACTCGTGCCGTGACAAGTAGGCAGTGAATCGTCCAGTCCTCGTTGTACTTTTCACCTCCAAGTGGGCAGATGCATCACCCTGAGCGAAGGCGATGTCGTATCCGAACCCATCGGACCACGTCGACACATGGTCAACACGGCTGTCAGCGCGCTCATTGAGGATGGAGACAAGCGCTGCTTCGCCCGCAAAACCAACCCGTTCGCGAACAGCGGTGTCGACCTTGCCCCAACTGGTGACGAGCTGCTCGTATACACCGTCCGCATCAAGGCCCAGCACTTCACCGGCCGAAACAACGTCCGAGGGCAACTCGTCTGGTGACTGAACAAGCTCGTCGGCGTCCTGCACCCACGGAGGTGCCGCATTCTCGAAGATGGCGCCGAGTACCAAGTTGGCCAACGGAATCGGTGATCCGATCTTTTCGAGTAGCTCCATGTCACGCAGCCAACCGAGTGCTGTTGCATACTGAGTGGGTGACAAGTCGCTGTACTGTTTGTGGGTCGCCAGTAATGCCTGGGCACGTGGGATGCCACCACTCAATGGGAGAATTTCCAACCAGCGCCGGGCAGCGAGCAGGATCGGCTCAGGTGGCAGTCGCACGCAAGTGGCCCATCAACGACTGAAGGTCCGCCTGGTCCAAAACTCCACCGACCGGAGGCTCCTCGTCCAGATCAGCCAGCTGCTGAACCGCTGGATCGTCGAGGATGCCTCCCATAAACTTCAGCTTGCTCGCGAGCCGTGCCGCGACCACCTCATCGATGGTGCCTTCTGCGGCGAGAACGGTGACTCGGGTCGTGGTGTCCGGCCTGAGCCCAAGGCGATGAATACGATCTAGGCTCTGTAGGAAGCGCCCAGCGGCGAAGTCTCGGTCAACGTAAACCGCGTCGTGGCACTCGTGATGCAGGCTGATCCCCTCGCCGAGCGTTGCAGGATTGGACAGCAGCACCAGACAGTCAGGGTCACTCCGGAACCGTTGGATCTGCTCTTCGCGATCGGGAGTGCCACCGTGGACCACGGCAGGGCCAAATCTCGCCAGAATTCTCTGCAGTGTGTTAAGGCTGCGGATAAACGTTGACCATACGAGCGTCTTTCGACCCTGGGCAGCATTCTGGCTAACTATCGCAAGCACTTCCTGGTATTTCGGCGACATCTCGTAGGTTGGGAGGTCCTGCATCAGCTGATAGAGCGATGATCGCTCGGGAACCGGCAGCGGCGGCACTTGGTATGCAAGCGGCTCATACCGCGTGGTCCCGACTGCGAGCAGGGCAGGGCTGGTCGCAGCCATTAGCATGTATACCAGAATTCGGCCAAGCGCCTGGAAGTCGCCCTCGTGTCCGGCCGCGCGCGCGGAGAACTGCCCAACGAGGGCCTCGTAAATTTCAGCGTGCAAAGGAGGCAGCGGTACAACTCGCAGGCTGGTCTCCACTGGCGGCAGATCGAGCTCATGTTTGGTCGTTCGCGTGAAGAGAGGTCTGAGCGTGCGGCTGGCATCGGCTAGGTCGCCACCGTTCACCGCCCGAAGTACGCTTTGGCGACCAGTACCGGGCCACACGAATCCGAAGAGGTTTTCGAGGTCCCTGACCCCGTTCGGGGCTGGTGTCCCTGTAAGGATAAACCGGCGCCTCCCGCGAGGGCCGAGAGCGAGGCAGGCCGCGCCGTATGCACCGTCCGCCCCGAGCTTCATGCGATGGGCCTCATCGAGGATGATCATGGAGGGCCGTTCTGTGAGCCAGCGACCAAGCGAGCTGACCATGTTGGGGAGGCGCTCATAATTGACGATGATTGCTTCCACAGTGCTCGCTGGGACGCCATCGGCCACCTCCATAGTCAGCGGCGGCTGCAGGCATTCCCTGTTCTCATAGCACCACGCGTCGTAGCTGGACTTGGGTCCGACGATGAGTAGTCGCTCGAGATTCTCTTGGCGCCTCAGCGCGTGAAATACAGCAAGTCCGACTCTCGTCTTACCAGCACCGGGGACGGAAAAGTTGGCTCCGTGCCGAAGCGACAGAAGCTTGGCGATGTCGCGCAGCTGAAAGGATGTGAGGTCTCCTGTCCATTCAGGCCCGAGAAGGCCGTGGACGGCTTCGGAACCCACTGCCGCCTCCGCTCTGCGGTCATGCAACTGACTAGACAGTGTCTGAGCATCATGCAGCGAGTCGACTACGAGCGCCTGTAGCTGTCCGTCCCAAAGCACATCACCATCTGCCGTATGCGGCCATCTGCTGAGTACCTCAAGGTTTGTTAGGAGGTCGTCGAGCTCAATCTCGACACTACCTGGCGACCGTTGCACGCTAGTGCGGAAGCCGACCGCCAGTCTACGGAGGTCATCCTCCAGCCCTGGCCGAGCGACGAGCCGGGCGTGCGTAACCTCCAACCCGAGGCTGATGCTGAGGCTTGGCTGGTCGGGCATCATCACCTGGACCGGACGGCGTTGAGCAGCCAAGCAACACCTTCCCCGGGCGCGGAGAAGGTGCGTCCAGCCTGGCGGGCGAGGCTTTGGAGGCTATCGCGGAGCACGATCAGTGCGTCGTCAAAAGCCTCGTCGTCGAGGGCGCGCTTTGCCTTCGCCTCAGCGAATTCGCTTGCACATTGAGTGACGTAGTCCGCTGCATCAGTCAGCCGCTCTGGTACCGCGGTCTGCCGCTTCACGAGTTCTGCGTTCTGCCCAGCAAGCTTCACGGCGGTGTCGAACGTATCTCGCGCCTGCTTCATGACACCGGCAGCCCATGCGACATCCGCGGGACTGGCGCTCTTGCCATCAGTCGCCGTCGCCTTGGCACGGAGAAGCTGGTTTGTGAGAGCTTCGGCTGCGGCAGAAGCACTACTCTGCCTTGGTAGGACCGCCCCGGGAATACCCGGGACTAAGACCTCTTCTAAAACGGACAAGTTCGGTTTTAGGTCCTCCGGGAGACGGCTCTCGAGATATCGCGTGTGGAAATCTGCTTCAGCGAGACGCAAGGAGGTCTTCGGGTAGTCCAGGAGAACCATTGCCAGACGCGACTGCATCAGGGTTTTGGCAGCATCAGAGTCGGTCATAGCCAGCTTCGAAAAGTCGCGGTGGAGCTCACGCAGCTTTTCCTGGTGCTGTTCGAAATCAATCAGACGCAGGGCCGCCCCGTCCGCGGTCTTACTGCGGTCAATCGCGTCGAGTATTAGCGCATAGACCCAGCGGTCTCGCTGCAGCGTCGCAAGCTTGATATTGAAATCCTTCGCAACATCGGCTTCCGTGCGCCCGCGCCCGAGTTCCTCGTCAATCGCGATGAGGCGATTGATGTAGGAGTAGTCGCGCCGGCGGTCCTTCCGCAGCTGGAGTGACAACTCCACGGCGTTGATGTCTTTGCGCGAGGTGTCTTCCGGCAGAACGCCGACCCTGATGTTCTGCTCGCCGAGATCGATCAGCGCGGCGGCTCGCGTGTTGCCGTCGACCAGGATCCCGTGAGGGGTAACGATCCCAGGCTCGCGCTGGCCGACGTCGTCCAGCTCGTCCATCAGGGCGGTGTAATCGGGGTCCGTTTGGTCTGGGTTGGACGGCCGTTGCCTAAGCAGATCGTGGAGGTAGTCCTGGGCTACTTGACCCCAAGGGTTCTCCTCAATGGCCCTATCGCGTTCTGGGTCGAGGGTCCGCTGAGCACGGATTCGGTGGGTATCCGGGTTGAAGTAGAGCATCTCGACCGGCACGGAAATCACGTACAGGTGGCGGGGCTCACCACGCCAGTCAATCGTGACCTTCGCACCGTTTTCTGTCATCGCAAGTTTGAGGCGCTGGTCGATGACTGCTTTGATCTCCTCCCCCTTGGGAGGAATGCCGAAGTCTGGCATGGAAAACTCCTAAATCTAGATCAAAATCAGTGTTCCAAAAATTGAGCCTTGACCGTCTGACGTCAATCCGCGACACGCTGTATCCTGGGCGCACATAGCGCTGCACCGACAAGATCATTCGCAAAGAGCGCCATAGCCATAGATGAGGGGGCTAGCTAACCTTGGCGCGCAAGCGATCGACCGCAAACACTTCGTGGCGGGCGTGGTTCGCCTGCCCGCGGAAGGCCCGCCACTCCCCTAGCTTGTACATTGGCACGCCGCGGCGAACGCGCACCTCAACCTCAAAGTCACGGCTGATAAAGTCAATCCTGCGCTCGATCTCACTGTCGGCGAGACTCCCTCCGAGCGCCTTCCGCAACCCTGCGAACGAGACAAAACCAGCATGCTCGCGTAGCGCGCGGTAGACCTCGTCATGGCTGCCCGCGCCGTGGCGGCCGGTGGGAGTTCCGTCTTTACGTAATGCGGCTGCTATAGCGACCCCGACAGCACGGGCTACCGGTGGGGGAAAGGCGTTACCGATCTGCCGGTAGGTTGTAGTTTTTCGCCCTTTGCGCTCGGCAAAGTCCCACTCGTACGCCTGGCCCGACCAGCCCTGAATACGGGCAACCATCTGATTCGTCAGCTTGGGGACGAAGTCCACTGGGACATCGGGGCCGGGCGCTGCGTCTGCGATCCCAAGGCCGTCGACTCCGAGGGCGCGCCAATCGCGCTTCGCCCGTGTCGGGCCGAGGTCAGGCCCGCCATGCTTCTTGGAGCCGCCAACGATGGTCGGGGCAATTCGGTCGGCCCTCTTCGCCCAAACCTCGGCGCCCGGCCACCCGTTCGCTGCCATCAGGTCATAGAGTGCAGAGCCCACCGTCTGCACCGCAGGGGTCGGTTCAGGCCAGTTGAAGTAGGGCGCGAATTCTTCACGCAGAGCCACGAGGATGAAGCGAGGCCGTAATTGCGGGACACCGTAATCCTTCGCCTCAAGCAGCCGCCAGTCGGCGCGGTAACCCAGCTCGGCCAACCGGTCGAGGACGGCCTGCCGATACCCGGCAAAACGCGGCATCGATAACCCGCGGACGTTCTCCAGCAGCACCGCGTCAGGCTGCATGCGACCAGCAGCCTCGACGGCCCAGGCGAACAAATCGCGCTCATCCGACGAACCGAGTTGCTTACCGGCAATCGAGAACGGGGGGCAGGGCACTCCGCCCGCGAGCAGCGAGACTCCCGCATGTTCAGTGGGGTTCCACACTGAGTCGTCAGCAACGTCCCCCACCGCAACTTTCGGCTCCGGCTGCCCCTCAGCGGCTGCAAGGCGAGAAAGATTAAGCGCGAGGGTTTGGGCCGCGTCGCGGTCAAGCTCAACTGCGAGTGTGTGCCGGAACCCCGCAAGGTGCAACCCGAGGCTCTGACCACCTGCCCCAGCGCAGATCTCGACCACTGTCAGCTCACTCGCGCGTTTCATTTCATCCATGATGTGTCTATTCTTTCAGACCCACCGACTCCGTATGGGACGCTCGCCGACATGTGCAACAACACACTTCCTCCTCCACTTGCTCTCCCACTGAGCAGGTCGAAGTCCCATCACCGGCATGTCACCAGCGGCATTACCGGGTAGTACCTCTAGTCCTACTTACACTGACCTCACCAGTCCCAGCCTCCGTTGATTTCGATGATCGATCCTCGTAGCTGTGGGGCCAGCAATGTGTGTCGGTACCAGCGAATACAATCATGACGTGGGGGACGAGGAAGTTTTGGGGATTCATATGGACTACGACAGGTGGCAGTCAAAGCTGTCGGATGAATTTTTCCCGATGAATCAACCCGATGAACCGGTCATTATGTTTCTCGATGATGAAGAAATGACGCGGATTTGTCCTCTCCTACCTGATCCTGTGGAGTCGCTGCGCTCGGCTGTTCTCGCGGAGCTCCGGCAGACCGACAAGCCAACAGTATTCGAGCCTATCGAGCGGCGGCTCGCCTCGTGGAGGAAGGGTTCCCAGGATCAACCCCCACCGTGCCTGCCTCTTTTGGCCGCCACCGTTATCGCAGGATCCAGAATGCGAAACGACGGGAAATTTTCGTCTGCCGCTTATTACCCTCGGTTGGTCACCCTGATGACGTCGGGTACAAACAGTCTCACCGCTAGGGGGATTCAAAAGCACTTCGATGTAGTTGCTGAGATGTGGCAGACGCTTGATACCTGGATAGAAAGAAGCCACGACCTCTTAGGCCCGAGCACTATCCGCACTCATGAAACCTTCAACAGAATCGGCTATCCGCTTTCTCAAACCGTGTTGAAAGCGTCCGACCGGGATCGGTTGTCCGGTTTTTTTGACCGGCTCCGTGTTGATCGGAATTTGAGGTCGTCCCCGGAGCAGTTGTTGGCTCTACTCCGTCTGTGGCTGGACAAGCCACGGGGGTTCTCCCCGGCATTCGTGGACCTGGTTCAAAAAGGCTCCGGAAATCCATTGCTCCTGGCGGTGATTGCCAAATTGGCTGCTGAGCAAAGTTCCGGGCCGACTGCGGAAAAGGGCCGGGTGCGTTTGGACCTGAGCCTTCGCGTTGACCCAGAGGACTGGTCGATCAGCTGGGTGATCCCTGTTGATCCGCGGTTGGAAACGGACGAGCTTAGGCAAGACAACGGTTCGCTCTTATCGATCCAAAAACCCGATTATGGATCTGTCTACGACGTTATACTGGGCAGCCTCCCCCAAAGCGCTAATTTGATTAATCACCGTTTTCGGGCAACAGGAGCCCGGGCAGTCCTTACCAAAAATGTGCGTCAACTGTGGATCTTGCGCATTGATCCTTCGTCGGGCCACTGGCAGTCGGTGCCAGAAGCCACTCCGGAGGAGCCCCACCTGTTCGTTGTGCAGGACACGGATGTAGCGGAAATGGACGAGCTTCTTACCGAAAGTGCAGCGGCCGGGTACTGGAAGCTTCGCGGCAAGGTCTTCCCAGGGTGGGCCGTATATGTAGATGTGTCCTTGGTGGAGCCGATTGACCTGTCAGCGGCAGGGTCGTTCAACAGCTTAGGCCAGCTCCTGAAGCCACGTCCTAGCTCCCGGCCCAAACTCGTAAACGGGCTTGAATTGCGGACGGATGTCGGCGGCCGCCACTACCTGCTGGGGGGCGAGCCGGATGTCCAGCTCCCGGAGGGATCTTCTGACGAGTACATTCATGTTGTTCTTGATAACAGACTCCCCGGAACACGGGTGAAGGCCAATGGTTCCCTTTTTCCCCTCCGGCTCGCCGGACCCTTTACGCAGGGGAAGCACACAGTTACTGTCGCTGGCCTCACCTTAGATTTTTTTGTCCACTCCGCCGGTTCTGCCGCTCAGTGGGAGGCGGCGCACACTCCAGGTCACGACGCTGTGATGCCTCCCGGTCCGGCGCCAGAAGCGACGGTTCCCGAGTTTGTGCTGTGTAGACGGGGACGGGATGCTGCTGTATGGTTCGTGGCGCCCTCGGGACTGGTACAAAGGTGCGGCGAACCTCCTATTCCCCCTTTCATTACTCGGCTCGGATTCCCCAAGTCCTACCGGTGGAAAGTCTCTGTCCCGAAGGGGACAACCTGGGTTTTGACTGAACAGGCAGGAAAGTTTTCACCGCCTCAACGGATTGCGGCTGATCCACCAAACTTTGGATGGATAGACGACACGGCCCACGCTTTTTGGCGCCGGGCCGCTAGGGACACTATCGGTAGCCATGACCGCCTGTGGAGATCATATTTGTCACAGTCAATGGAGGACAGCATCTATGGACGGTGATCTCGTTCTCGAGTGGTTGAGTTTTCGCGGTCATGGCCGCCTCTCTGACGTAACATCCACAGTCGCCGCGTTGATGAACGGTCTTCCGCATGCCAGAACGAAGGCGGCGCGAGCGTATCTGCGGCGGCTGGAAGGATTGGGACATCTGGATTTGTTGTGGTCGGAGAGCAAATGGCGAATTCGACCCACTGTGCTTACGCAACTTCCAGGGTCCTCGGCGTTTGCATTGGTCATCGGCAAACGAACGGCGGAGCTAGAGGACCGGCTCGAAGCGAATGTGGTGCTGCACAAGGTGGAACCCCCGAACAGCGGGACAGCGTCACTCGGCGACCCTGGGATCCTTCTCGTTGAATATGACAGTGAAGCAGAACTCATGGAGCTTGCCGCCAACGCAGGAGCATCGTTCATCCCCTGTGCAGCCTTGTCCATGGCGGCGAATCTTCCTCTGCTCGGTCCCGGGCCTCGGTCAGCAGGGCCCAACGCTTACGGATCAGCAGTTGAAATGTTCAACGTCTCCCAACGGGAGTTCTCGCACGTTGAGGCTTTCCGCCGCGATGGGCTGTATAGACAAACGGTGAACAGACGGCCTCAATACTGGTTGTTCAGATCCGGGATCTGGTCATTAACCAGCTATGCGGAAGGTATGTGCCTGACAATGTCAGAGGTGGACAGTAAGTGTCTCCAGTTGAAGATCCTCGAAGATGTCGAAGATCCCATCGGCACACTCCGTGTCAATGCCGCCCTGCCGCTACCGGTGCAACACCGGCAAGCGCTGACACTGTGCAGCGGGGTCAACCCCGTCAAGTCTCCGGGCGGATCGTGGACCTACGACAATGTGCCCAACTCTGTTGCCCTAGCCGTCGCTCGATCCGTTCACCAACACCTTCAAGTGCGTTAGAGCCCATGCAGGGCTCCCGTTCGTTCTACAGAAAGCCGACATCATGCCTTTAGACATAGTGGAAACGTTCAACCACTTGCGGGAGTCATATTTTCGTTATTACGACACACCGTTCGGACTTGCTGATGAAAACCTTGAAGCAGAACGGCGGCGGATCCTCGACAAGGACAACGGCGTCTACAGGGAACCCTTCATCGAACTGCGCCCCGAATACATGGCCTCCACGCAGTCCTTCGAGGATTCAGTCCAACGGGCCCAGGCCTCAAAGGACCTGGTTGAGTTCGCGCGGACCGGTCTCATCCCTGCCGATCGGGACCTGTACACCCACCAGGAGTCAGCCCTGGTTTCGGTCGTAAAGGACAAACGGAATGTGGTGGTGACCGCAGGCACCGGTGCAGGAAAGACCGAGGCCTTTCTCCTGCCCCTACTTTCTAACCTTTTGGCCGAATCAACCTCCTGGACCGGTCATGGGTCATCTTTCGCGACATGGTGGAGAGGGGCAAATAGTCCATTCGTGCCACAGCGGGAGACAGAGACTGGTCGCACTAAGGCTGTCCGCTCCATCATTTTGTATCCAATGAACGCGCTGGTTGATGATCAGCTCATTCGGCTGCGAAAGGCACTGGACAGCGATGCGGCTCGGACGTGGCTAGATAAGAACAGGCGGGGCCACCGCTTTTACTTCGGGCGGTACACCGGGGCAACGCCCGTCACAGGAGCGCTGGACAACAAAGTTGCTGTCGGCAATCTACGCTCATATCTTCAAGATATTGATCAGCGCAGTACCCAGATGCAGCAACTCGATGACGAGTCTAGGTACTTCATGCCCCATCTTGGCGGAGCTGAAATGGTCTCCCGGTGGGACATGGCCCACGCGGCCCCTGACATTCTCATCACCAACTATTCGATGCTCAACGTCCTGCTCCTGCGCGAGCGTGACAGTCGGTACTTCGATTCAACCCGTGAGTGGCTTCAAGCCAGCTCTGACCATCGATTCACATTCATCGTCGACGAACTGCACTCCTACAGAGGTACCGACGGCACAGAAGTAGCGCTACTCATCCGCAATCTAAAAATGAGGCTCGGACTGGCTGAAGATACCAACCAGTTCCAAGTCATCGCCGCCTCAGCCTCCTTGGAATCTGAACGGGACGAAGCCTTCGTCGAGGAATTCTTTGGGGTGCCGCGCGAATCTTTTGATTTCCTTTCCGGACAGCTCATCCGCGCTCAAGATCCGGCTCTTGACCTGTCGGAAACGGGCTTCGCAACACCGGAGGGAGTCATCGCCCACACGGACGAGCTCACAGCAGCCAGTGCCCTGAGTAACGTCTTCTTCCTGGCCGAAAATGGGAAGCCTCAATCAAAACCGCAGGCGAAGTCTCTAAAACAGATGGAACATTATCTATTCCCCGCGCTGGCTGAAGATTCACGCCGTCAAGCAGTACAGAAGCTCTTGAAAGCTGCTGCAGCGCCTCCG
This sequence comes from Arthrobacter sp. DNA4, assembly GCF_024362385.1. NCBI lineage: Bacteria > Bacillati > Actinomycetota > Actinomycetes > Micrococcales > Micrococcaceae > Arthrobacter > Arthrobacter sp. DNA4. The sequence goes on along the minus strand of NZ_CP101466.1, from coordinate 1,148,988 downwards.
CAAAAAACAGGTGGGGTCAAATGGCCTTTGCTGCGAAGCCATCTTTTTTTCCGCAATGTACCGGGCATGTGGGCCTGCACCGACCCGGCCTGCCCTGAAGTTCAGGAAGGAGGCAGCCAGACGCGTTCTGTAGGACGCCTGTACTCGGAACCGGTCAGCCGATGCCTGTGCGGCTCCAGAGTACTGGAATTCCTGTACTGCCAAAATTGTGGAGACGTCTTCCTGGGAGGGTATGTACCCGCGGGTTCGACCCAACCTCCCGGAAAGTCAGTAACCCTGCTGGCAGACCTGTCGGACATAGAACATCTGCCCGATCAGGTGGGTCTTGAGCGAACAGCCAATAACTATCTGCTTTACTGGCCGCAGAAGCAGAGACCGGATCTGGAGGATCTGGAATGGTCTGCAGACGGAAAAAAGGTGGAGTACGCATTTCGACGCTCGATCCTCAGACCCGAGACGGGCGAGCTCCGTCCAACCGGCGGTAACGACCACACCGGCTGGACATTCCAGGTGGCTACACCAGCAGGCAAGCGCGGCCAGAACTCGGGCGTGTTCAAACGGAACCCCGAGCAGTTGTCTCCGTTTCCTACGCGGTGCCCTAATTGCGCCGATGACTGGGAGATAACCCACACCTCTGACGGGGTCGTGCCAGCGGCAGACAAGAAACGTCAAAGATCACCCATTCGGGCCATGCGCACCGGTTTCGAAAAAATAAATCAGGTGCTCATCACGGAACTACTCCAAGACCTCGAGCCGGCGAACCGGAAAACCATCGTCTTCACGGACAGCCGACAGGACGCCGCCAAGTTATCGTCCGGAATCAGCCTTCGGCATTACCAGGATCTGTTGCGGTTGCTCCTCCGTACGGAACTTGCGGCAGCAGACCAGGTTGCAGCCGACATTCTGTTAGCCAAGGAACATATCGTCGACGGAAAGAAGACCGCAGAGACCAAGGACGCGATCAAACGCCTGCGTGCTAAGGATCTGAAGGCATTCACCCTGCTGCAGGACGTGTGGGACCTTGAGAATGACATGCCGGAAACGGAGGCCATCCGCCAGCTTGCTCAATCTCCTTCGCTTCCCGTACTTACTGACCGTGTTAGTCAGCGGTTGGTGGAGATGGGTATAAATCCCGGCGGTCCATCGGCTTCCCTCCAACAAACTGACGAGAAGGTCCCGTCCTCCTGGTCGCATATTTACCGCTGGGATCCTTCACCAGCACGGAAAACAGACCTATCCACTGCTCAGAGGAAGCTCGAGGGTTCCATAGACAAAAACCTGCAGAAGGAGATCATTGACGGGTTATTTTCCGGCGTAGGACGCGACTATGAGTCTCTAGGCTTAGGTTGGGTTGGACTCGTTGAATCTGTCAGCGCCGTCGAGAGTGTCCCGTCCTCTCCGGCTGCCATCGCACAGTCCAGCTTGCGCATTCTTGCCGGAATGCGCCGATTCGCCGGTATGAGAAACGTATCCGACACGCCACCGAGGAAGCTGAAGACCTTCTGGCAGGCAGTCTCGGTGAAGTTCGACATGGACATTGATGACGTTCAGACGTCGGTCCGGAAGGTATGGGGCGATGCAGTATCTAACTTCCTCATCCACGCCGAGACGGTAACCATCTACCAGCCCTCTAGCAGTGAATGGACATGTCAGACTTGCCGACGGCGGCACCTGGTATACGGGTGCGGTCTATGCACGTATTGCGGTAAGGACCTCCCGGAGGCAACTGCTCATGGGACAGATCTTGATTACTACGGGCATAAGGCCACTTATGAGCAAGGCCAGTTCCGTCTCACCGCGGCTGAACTTACCGGCCAAACCGATCGGCTCGCCGCCCAATCCCGGCAAGCCCGGTTCCAAAATGTTTTCCTCAACCAGACGGAGAACAAGAAGTCCGATGGGATTGAGCTGCTCTCCGTCACCACAACGATGGAAGCGGGCGTCGATATTGGCGCCCTCGATTCCGTCATCTTGGCCAACATGCCACCTACCCGCTTCAACTACCAGCAGCGCGTAGGGCGTGCCGGCCGACGTCTGACGCCCATGGCGGTGTCACTCACCGTGTGCAGGGGCCGCAGCCACGATGAGTATTACTTTGGACGGCCCGAACTCATCACCAATGAACCGACACCGCCGCCATACCTGGCCCTCAAACGTCCCGAAATTTATACACGGGCTTTGAGAAGTGAAACGCTTCGTCGTGCATTCATTGACTTTACCGACGCCCTTTCTCTGGATGACGGATTTTCCGGTTTAGGGAACAACACACATGGCCAGTTTGGGTTGGTGTCGGACTGGGCAACGGTGAAGCCACTGCTCAGTCGATGGCTGAATGACAACTGGTCCACAGTTGAAGAGGCGGCGACTGGTTTGGCGACGTACACGAACCTAAGCCAGGATGACTTGGACATCGCCCGTACCAGTATCGCGTCCCTGGCTGAGGATATTTCCTTAGTTGCCTTCAGCGACATCCCTGGCCATTCCGACCTTAGTCAGCGGTTGGCCGAAAGCGGTCTCCTGCCGATGTTCGGGTTCCCCTCAAAGGTGCGGGACCTCTACCTCAAAAAACCAAGCTCCGCTTTCCCCTGGCCGCCGGACAATGTGATCGACCGCGATGCAGCGATGGCAGTCAACCAGTTCGCGCCGGGTAGTGAGCTTGTGCGCGACGGGAAAATTTATCCTGTCATCGGAGTGGCCTCCTTCTACCCCGCTGGTCGCACAGTCACGGCTGAAGACAATGCATTGGGCGACCAGCGACTAATCGATGTATGCAGGCAGTGTGCATACGTGGAAGAAAAACCAGCAGGCTCAGAACACGCAGCAGGCTCTTGCCCACAGTGCGGAGCTGACCCCGGAATCTTTAGTACCATCGACCTCCGGGAGCCAAAAGGTTATCGCGCAGGCACCCCCCGAGACTTCGACGGCAACTTCTCCTGGTCACCCAAGTCGACCTCAACCCGCGCGGTGGCCGACCTCCAAAGACTGCTATTTGTCTCCCTCCCCGGTTCAGTCACATATTCGGGCCGTGGGAAGAGGTACGTGATCAATGACAACTCCGGCAAATCCTTCCAGTTCAAGCAGGCCCTCCCGAATGATTACTGGGGCGGCTACATAGCCATAGCTCCTGACGGGACGAGCGCGGTGCACACCGACCAGTCCGAACCTTCCATCGCTGCTGCGCTGGGAACTATTCAACCGACGGACTTCCTGTTCTACGGACCGCAGTCAGCAGTGATCAAACATCAGGGGCTACGGCTGGATCTGAGCACCGGAGCGCCTCAACAACACGGCGCGTATGACTCTATTCAAGGCCGCCGAGCGGCTTGGTACTCCCTGAGCTTCCTGATGAGGACAGTGGCTGCGAAGAAGCTAGACATCCAATCCCAGGAATTCAACGCCGGAATCTATACGGGACTGAAGGACGGCGAGCCAACCACGTTCGCCTTTCTTGCCGACACCTTGGAAAACGGCGCGGGCTTCAGCAGCCACCTGGGAAGACCCGAGATCCTTCACGAATACCTTGCCGAGGTTGACACATACCTGGACGAGCTTGCGGGTGAGCACTCACTCGAGTGCTCGTCATCCTGCTATCGCTGCCTGCGCGACTATTCTAATATGGCGTACCACGCGCTTCTTGATTGGCGTCTAGCCAAAGACCTGAAAGCAGTACTCGACGGCCGGAACCTGACCATTGAGCTGGACAAGCATCGGCAAGCAATCAAAAACTGGGCCGCGGTTTACAACGTTGCCGCACTCAAGAATGATTTCGCCGCCTGCGCCCTTTGGGACAAACCAGCCGAAGGACGCATCGCGGTGATCCTGCGGCATCCATTGGAATCAGGAGAAGCTGCCCTTTTGTCAGACAGACTTGCAAAGGCAACGGCACAAATCCAAGCAGAACAGGACGGCTTGGATGGAGTGGTTTATGTCGACTCGTTTATGCTCGACCGAAATCCTAGCCATGTCGTGAACCTTTTCCGCAGCAGCTTTTAGGATCCCCAGCTATGTCCTTTTCGCTGTGTATCGCCTAGCCCGTTAGGACAACCTTTTCATCACATATGCTCCTGGGGCTTCTGAACAAGCTCGTGTTACTCGTTCAGAAGCCCCAGGGACTTTGTCGAGAGCACAGCAGAGATGAATACAGAGTTTCAACGGACAGGGCTGATCGTGCACCACAGGGAAGGGACATGCATCTCGTCCCGTCCGAAGCAATAGTTCGCTGGTCAGTTGGCGACAAGCCTCCTGTAACTCGGGCCCTCTCGAAATATCGCGGAGGGAACTCGCTACTCGAAGATCCGGCTTCGCTTGAGTTCGGCTTGCACAAATACCTGAAGGCTGCGCTGATAATTGCTCGAAGGAGCCAAGCCGCGAATATAGGGGAACCCCAGGGAGACTAACACGGCACTGACGTTGGACATCTTGCGTTCGACGGACGTCCTGTTGCGGCTGCCAATCTTGACTGCTAGATCTCTATAAAGGGCTGCCTTAACGAATGATCGCCCTTCACTATCCATAGTTTGCATCTCAAATCCTTCTCCACGACTGCCGCAAATTCCTCGTCAGTCCACGGTTTGCCGGCTCTTCGCGGTTGGTGGGAATTAAGTTCGTGTCGTTGAAGACAAGGGGGCCCGTGGCCCTGCTGGGATGAGTGTGTCTAGCATTCAACCTGGAACAGGACCACGAGCCTTTGATCGAGCCTACCGGGGTCGCAGCCGACGCTGCCACCATCCCCTTCAACCTGCCCGACTACCGCGTCATTTCCACCACCATCACTGCCGGCCGGCGGCAGGTCGTCATTGAGACTGACGAGCTGCCTGGCTGCCTGAGCTGCGGTGTTATCGCCTCCCGGCGGAAAACAATGCAAGACACGCTTTTGTGCTTGGGACTTCTGCTCAACTTCTAGTACCTCTGGTGAATATATGACCACCGCGAAACCTCGCAGCCCGGAGGGGACCTTCACCGGTCATTTCGGCGGGTCTTACAGAGCGGGCCATGTCAGGCGGGGCGGGCTTCCCGAAGATCGCACGCGGCTGCGTTAGGGCGGCGTCTCAAGGACCAGCCCAAGGACAATCCCTCGTCCCCCTGCAAACCGAGACGCTGGCGACGCCGCTGCAGCCGCCAAAACGTCTTCGCGGGTGGTGTAGACCCACCTGTCGAGGCGCCCGCCGGAATGTACCTCACGCTTGCCCGTGAATTGTGCAAGCGCATCACAAAGCGAAGGAGTGCGGCACACCATCGAAATCAGATTCCCGCTTCGACCAGCGCCCGCACGAGCGCCGCACCTGCGACAACCCGATCCTCAGTGTCGACTAGTTCCCCATCGATCTCTACCTGACGGATTGGTAGGAACCTCTCATTTGTTGCGCCGTGGGCCCGACAAACAGAGTGGAAACGGCTCGCAAGGTCGGCATGTTGCGGCGCTGCCAGTTCGAAACCTTTTTCGACACACCGAATGCCGCCGCCGCTCCACGAGAGCTGAAGCCATCGCGGAGCCGTCTCGTAACCTCGAAACCAGGGATCGTTAATTCGGTGCTCTACCGCGCTGGCGCGATAGATTGCGAGTAAGTAGGGGTCACGGTAGTAGGCGCTGCCCGTCAAAGAGGCGGTGCGAAGCATACACATCGAGTAGCCCCAAATCCCCCGACTGGGTCGGTGCTCGCCGTAGTAAATCCCCGTTTCCCCTTCGCGCATTGCAGGGTAGGCCACCAAGTAGTACCGCCAGTCGAGCCTGCCTGATTCGCGACAGGATGTGACGAAGTCACCGGCTGCGCGCTCTAGGCTGGTCAGCGTGGATTCGTCGGATGCGGCGACTTCGTCCAGTAGGGCTCCAAGCGCCGACCGCAGTTCGCCGTTTTTCCCGCGGCCGGAGTGGGATAAGACTTCCCTCCAGCGCGACGCCTGCTTAGCCGCGCGCGTTCCGAACTGTCTGACGCGCCCGTTGCCAAGATCAAAGCCATAGTCGCCTTTGGCGAGTAATGCGGCAGCGAAGTGCCCCCAGGCTTCTGGCTCGGTGACGCGTGTGAACGCATCAGCCCTCGCCGGAAGTGTTGCTGGCTCGAGGTCGAACGCGAAGATTCGGCCGCGGAGAAGCGGATGATCTTCAAGGCGATGAATCACCTTTTCGAGCCCAGTTCCCCTGAACTCTTGCTTCGCCTGCTCGTCACGGACTCGATCCGGATTGAAGCCACGAAGCTCCTCCAGCGGGGCCCCCCTGATCAACAACTCAACGCCCGAAACGAGGTCGGTCATGCGAGCTTCACGGACCTCGTCATCCGCTAGGTCGACAAGGTTGCGCAAGACACGAACCCGCGTCGCGAAATCATCGGTCCGGTACTGCCGGTGGATGAGCACGGCAAGCAGGAACAGCGTCTCCGCCAAGGAAAAGTGACGGTTGCGCCCACGTTTGATGCCATAACTGCGCAAACAAGATGCGAACAGGTTGATGTCGGCGGCGTCGAAAAGTGGGACTTTTTCCTGGTCGGCTGCCTCCCGAGCGCCATCCGACTCGGTAAACACGCTCGCGAACACGCCACGGACGTCGTCAACACCCACCCACGTGTCGAACGCGTGTTCCAGGAAGTCCAGGTTCGCTTCGCGTTGTGAATTGTCGGGCCCGAAAGCTCGCTCCGTGCGCTCAAGCAGGGTTGCGCTTTGCAGCGTCTCGCCGTCCCGCCACTCACATACTTCGACCACAAACTCGAAGTAGCGAAGAAACTCGTCGTCCACCAAGTCATCGCCGCCGTCGAACTGCCACAGAACGTCGGTCCATGCACCATCGATCTTGTGAATAATGCGGTTGAACCTCTCCGCGTCGGTCCCGTCCGCGAGTAGCTTCTCGAATCTGGCTTTGAAGTTCTCAAAGCCAGTTAGCGGCTTTCCACGGGAGTTCATTTTGATGTACAGCTCATCCCCGGAAGGCATGTCACCGATGGGGAGGAAATAGAACGAAACCGCAGGCCTGTCCCCAGCAATCAGACGCGCCCACGCCTCCTCGAGATCAATGTGGGCTTGGCCGAGCCGATCGTGGATGGCGTCCAACATGACGAGCATTGCTTGAACCGTCGGATCGTGACGCCAGGCATATAGGTACCACGACTGGTTCGTAATCCATTCGGATGGCAGAGCGAAGTCGTCGGTAAGTGGATGCTTGGGGTTCACGAGCTGTCGACAGAAGAGTTCGGCTGTTGGGCGAGTGGCGTACCTCAGCCTAAGGATTCCTTCCGCGTCAGCCAGCCGATCGGTTCGCGCAGCGAGATACCAGTGCAGGAGGAAGAGTGTCGTGAGGCGTTGCTGTCCGTCCAACGGTTTGAGAGTCGAATTCTCTATCTCCCCGTAAACGAAATCGAGATCCAATGGCTCGCCGCCGCCAACCGCCTCGATGAGTGCATCGAGGAAGTCATGTCGAATCGTCTGGACGAGTGCTCCTGGTCTCCCCTGCGCATAGTCACGCTGGATGAGGGGAATTTCGATTCGCGCGACGGTGGGCATCTCGCCCGTCGCGTCGCCGAACATTCCGGCGAATGTCGTCTTGAGTCCCTTCATGCGACAAACTCCTCTTGGCTCAACTCGGGATCCGGTGTCAGGTACCGCTGAATTGCTGCGAAAATCGCGTCCAGATACGCCTCTCGGTCCTGGACTCCCCAGAAATGGATCTGCTGGTCGTCAGCATCCGTGTAGTACTTCAGGAAGACGTTGCGAGTGCACGGAGGGATGTAAGAGCCCGCTTTGTCGCGACCGATGATCTCCCTCCTCTTCACTTCAAATGTCGAGTTTGACAGGGCGCTGTTATCGCCGCTCGCAAGCAAGGCAAGGTTGGAGATCGTATGCACACCTTCGTCACCATCGGTTCTTCCCTCGGTTAACGCAGCTTCGACGAGGGCTTTGGTCTGATCAAACTGGGTGCCCAACCCGACGATCCTGGGGTCGGCGATCGCCGCGAGGACGCGATCAATTTCCGCCAAGAGGTTTTTGCGCAGGTCCTCGTCGATACTCGGGACGTCGTTGATGGCACCGCGATGAAGCCGGAGCCATTCGGTCCACACCTTCTCGTCGCGCTTGAGGTCGAGGGCATTCTGCGCGTGGATGTGTTCTAGGGACCATACGCCACGAGAGTGCGCATGAAATGAGTAATGCTCTGTTGAGTCGGATCGGAGACGGACTGTCTCAACATTCATCAGCAGAAGGACGTCCGAGCATTTCGATCCCGACTTCTGGTAGTCGAGATCAGCGACTTGGCCAGCAGTGAGATTTAGGTGCTTGGCAATGAGTTCATCGAGCACGGTCTGGAGCGCAGACCTAGTCAGCCCGGTCACTGCCTCAAGAAGTCCCCCGAAAGTGTGTCTGCGGGTCGCTACCAAGTAGCCCACTTTGTGGAAGATGTCGCGATCCTCGTACCAACCGACGACGAGTGAATGCAGTTTAACCACATCATCCCAAAATGCCTGCGGGTCGGCCTCGATCACTGGCCGCAGCGCCTCGAACGTGTAGTACCGCGGCCGATGCCCATCAGGTGGCGTTCCTCGGTGCTGATCCGCAAGGGTGTCCAAGATCAAGCTAATTCGCGTGGGTTCATCTTCGCTAAGCGTTGTCACAAACGCCCAGACCTCCGGTACTCGGAGTTCGCGCTCGAACTGGTCCCACTGAGCGGCAGTCTGCTCGCTGCGGTCAGATGAACCCTCGCAATGCTTAAGCTTGGCGAGCAGTTGCGCTTTAACGAGTTCAGCATCCGAGAGCGGGATGCGTCCAACGTTCAAGCGAGTGAAGAGCGCAATCGAGTCAAGTTCCTTCGCAGCTTCATACCAAATCAATTGCACCGATTCGAAAAGGTAATCGTAGAACCGATTCGCGGCCCATTGCTTGCGATGCTCGTAGCGAGCGAACCATTCACTGATACGCGCGTATGCAGCGAAGATGTGATGGAAGTCAATGTTCTCACGCCGGCGGTCTTCCGTCGGGTTGCTAAGGAAACCTGCGCTTCCGGGTCGCGTCTCGTATTCGATCGTGAACCCTGCGCCCGCGTTTTGCAGACCCTCGCTTCGCATGTACTGGAATATGAGAAACAACGAAGTCAGCCTTTGTTGACCGTCAATCAACTCCCACCTGCCATCCTCCATCGGCTTCACGACGAGCGGTTGCAAATAATAGGGGTCGCCATTACTCGCCCAAATGTCGTCGAGCAGGCGTCCGACCTCCTCGGTCCCCCACCGATAGCCGCGCTGGTAGGCGGGAACGAAGAAAGATCCTGCGATGTCTCCGACGGCTCGTCTCTCGAGTATTGCGTCCATGCACCCACCCTATTTGTGAGCCCAATTAGCCGCGAGCTCAAAACCACCGAATTTCGACAAATATACATCGGCAGCCTCCGACAACCAGGGGATCTGAAACTCCTCCCCCAGGCGAGCCCTCTGTCGATGCTGCCGAAGACCGGGAATGACCATGGTGAGGTGGATTAGTCAATTCTCGCTTCCATTGCTGTCGAGGGCGCCCATGTCTACTTCGCAAAGTGACTCGTACCACATTGAAAGGTACCCATTCGTGCTTGGGACTTCTGCTCAACTTCTATTACCTCTGGTCAAAAATATGACCATCACAGCCTCCAGCACCCACAATTCCCTCGACGGCAGGATCATCCTTGCCCTGGACAAGGACCCCGAAGCCGGCGCCCTGTCACTCTCCCGGACACTCGGCGTCGCCCGCAACACCGTCCACGCCCGGCTGGCGCGGCTGGAGCGCAGCGGAGCGCTCCTCTCCTTCAGCCGTAGGCTGGACCCGGCGGCGCTGGGCTACGAGCTGATGGCCTTCCTCTCGCTCGAGATCAGCCAGACCCGGTTCGGCTCGGAAGAAAGCGGGCTCGCCGCGATCCCGGAGGTCATCGAAGTGCGCGCCACCACCGGGGATGCGGACCTTATGGCCAAGGTGGTGGCCCGCGGCACCGCCGACCTCCACCGCATCACCAACCAGATCCTGGAGATAGACGGGATCCGACGAACCAGCACCGACAACTCCGTCATGGAACCCATGCTTTCCCGGTACGACGGCCTCATCAGCAGGCTGAGCGAGCAGGAATCCCGCGTTGCGGACTAACCCCGGTGGCACAAGCTCCATGCGCACCAGAAGTGAACGCCTTGCTCGGAGCCGCAATTCCAAGTCGGTGGGGCGCGCCCTAATAGACCAGTTCCTGCTTGCGTATACGGTTCGAGGGGGACTCGACACCGCGACCTGCTGTACCCGGCCCTCACCGCTGAATACTGAAGGCGTTTCGCCGTCGGACAAGACTGGAGACTGAACCGTCATGAACTTTTTCAAAGCAGCCCTGAAGTTTTTCAAAGTTAAGGTTCTGCTTTGGCCTGTCCTGCTGGTCACCGCGCTGATTGTCGCGGGAACTGGCGCCACTTTCATATCCGGTGGACTTAACGCTCTCGCTCTCGGTTCGCTGTTTAGCAGCAACTCGAACGAACGCGATTCACAGGTAGTTCAGGCCGTCACGCGCGTCCAGGAGGTCGCCTTGCTAAGCCTTCACATCGAAGGTGTTTCGAGGCAAGAAAGCAATGGAGAGATTCTCGGCATAACCGTGCCCGCGAGCGCGAAGACGACGCTGCTCCAATACAAGTTCAATGCAAAATTGGGCATCGATGGGTCCCAAGTGAAGATCGAACCCAACGGCGCGGAGTCCTTTCGGGTGACCATCCCGAATTTCATCGGCCTAGGTTTTGACGATCCCTCGTTCGAGGACCCCCTAGAGAGCAGCGGAACGCTGAGCTGGTTGACACCACCAGCCGTTGAAACTCGCATGATCAACAACATTCTTAGTGACGAGAACAAGCAGAAATTCATCACTCAAAACGAGGCAGCGTTGAAGGAGCAGGCCAAGTCGTTCTACTCCGGAATCATCGCAAGCGTCGATCCTGATGTTACCGTCGAATTTGAGTTCAAAGAGTAGATGGCTACAACGCCCCGCGCCCTCGACGGAGGAATTCCCCGACCCTGCTAGATGGTATTTCCGCCGCCCTCGGCACCTCAGGCGCCCGGTCGTGGTCCTCGCACAGGCTCCTGGCCACAGTGCTTTGAACACCGTGGATTCCACTAAGATCTGGCAACACCCGGCTTCTAATATTCCTGGCAGTGGGGGCTAATATTCGATAATGGAATCCTTGCCCCGAAATCACAGATGGAGCGACGTCGAGTCATGTGAAAAGGCCTGGGCCGCCACTCCGACGTCACCCGGAGTCTACAGATGGATTCTTCAGGGAGATTTCCCAAAGAATTTGAATTGGCCTCCTGCACTGACTCCCATTCGGCAAGGTGATCTGATTTACATCGGACGAGCGAAGTCTCTCCGTAATCGCGCCAAGCATCATAAACTCCCCACATCTCACTCGACTCTCCGCCGGGCGCTTGCGTCCCTGATGGGTCTTCAGGCGGAGTGGCGTGGGAAGTCCGCGCATCCTGGCCTACTCCCGGATCATGAGACGCAATTATCAAGCTGGATGACGAATAACCTGGCGATGTCCTTTGTAGCTGTTCCAGATTCACTTGTGGACAGCACTGAAAAGTCTCTCCGCGCATCGCTGAAGCCGCCGCTGAACCGTGACGGACTGACCCCAGAACAGCGGCACACCAGTGCCACAGCGGCCGAGATGCAAAGCCTCGCAATAGGAGCACGAGTCTTGGGTGGGAATTCCGTCCCTGTGGAGGTGACAAGACGTCGCAATTCGGCAGACGTCCTGCCTACTATCTCAAAGACAGACGCCATTAACGAACGACTGGCGCTAACGAAGACACTTTACGAGCAAGGGTGGACTCGGTCCCAGATTGCTGCACGAGTTGCTGTGCACATGAGTACCGTCGGAAATGACATCGCCAAACTGCGAGATGGCGGAGAGATAGACGCAGGAAGATCTCACATCCGCCGACCGGGGGCTATCGAGCGTGCAAGGGGCCAAGATTGACTTGAGGGTCGTAGTGAAAGTCCCCCACCGTTGGGGCCCAGACCTATCACACTGCACCCTGGCTCCGGGGTTGCACGGCCCGAGCGCCTACCGGACACGCCACCCCCGCGCCAAGCTCTCGCATCAAATTCGCCCCTTTGTGTCCGGCTGTAGTTAGACTACGGCCATGGTGGCTAACGGGAGCGTCGTAGGCGGAGATTACAAGGGTGCGATTGTGTCCACCCCACTGGGCAGCACACTCGTTGTGCAGGCAGGGCTCAAGTTCAGAAAGTTAACCCCTGAGAACGTGGCCGGTTGGGACGAAGTTGTCACCGACGGGAAGAAAAATCCGGTGGGCGATGTGAGCAAGGCAGTAGCGGGAGCCGTACTTCCAGGGCGGCTTGGAAAGGCAGCTTCAGCGGCCGTGGGCGCGACGTTCGATGCCATGGGATCTTCGCATACCGTTCGCGTCGATTGGGCGGACGGCAAGCGCTCGCTAATCAAGTTGCCTGACGGGATGTTCAAGCATTTTGAACTCGTACTTGAGAATCAGCGTGTGCCCGCCGCTGAGGCATTCTCCGGTGAGGCCATTCCTGATCCCGTGGAGAAGCCGACGGTGACGGAGCAGGCATTCTCGCTCGTATCGGGAATAATTAAGGATCGGCTCCCTGCACCTGCCAAGACTCCGCCGGCGGTCCCCGCACCAATCACCACACCAGATGTCACAGAGGTACTCTCCAAGCTCGCCTCGCTTCGGGACGCGGGCATTCTCACCGAAGTTGAGTTCAACGCAAAGAAGGCAGAGATTCTGGGCTTACTGTAACACCAAGAATTGGAAATTGGTTTGGGCGCCGGAGTAGACACGTCCGGACCCGGAGTTCAACAGTTATCACTGCCGAAACTGCCAATATCCGTTCCTACAGCCGCCGCTGCCGGAACATCGGGAACGACTCCCGTACCCGATCCACCGTCTCCAGCGACACCTCCACCGCCATGACGCCTGGCTCCAAACCAAGGTCGGCCTCGACAACGCCCATCGGGTCCACCAGCACGCTCCGCCCCACGGACACGGGCGGCGCTTGGCACACGCCCGCCACGTAGACGCTGTTCTCGATGGCCCGGGCTGCGTTCAGCGCCAGCCATTGCTCGGTCTTGTGCTCGCCCGGTACCCAGGACGAGCAGACCAGCAGAACCTGCGCACCGGCGTCGGCCAGTGACCTCGCCAGCTCCGGGAACCGCAGGTCGTAGCAGGTCATCAGCCCGAACCGCACTCCCCCATGTTCGAACACCACCGGGTCCGTGGACGGGCCGGGCTTGATGAACTCGGACTCCCCGAAGCCCTGGGCGTCGAAAAGGTGGATCTTCCGGTAGGAAGCCAGCCGGTCGCCGTCGGGCCCAAGAGCGACCAGCGTGTTGTACGCCCGGCCTGGCTCGTCCGAGGTTTCCACGACGCCCGCCACCAGCGCGATGCGGTGGCGGCGGGCAATAGCGGCGAGTTCCCGGCAGACGGGTCCGTCCAGCGGCTGGGCCACCGCGGGGAACGTCGCGTCCACCTTTTTCTTCTCGTAGGTGGCGTACTCCGGGAAGGCGACCAGTGCGGCGCCGTCGCGCGCTGCCTCGGCGGCGAACCGTTCGATCACGGCGAGGTTGGCCCGGATGTCGGCGCCCGACTCCAGCTGCCCCAGCGCTATCCTCACGAGTGCTCCTTCCCTTGGCCCCAAAGCCACGCTACAAACAAGACAGGTTCAGGCAGCCGCCTCGACCGTCGCCTTCTCGGTGGCCGTCATCTCCGGCGGCGCTGCCTTGAACCCGCGGGTGATCAGGGCCAGGACCAGCACGCCCAGCACCAGCCAGGACACCCCCAGCGTAATGGCGTTGCTGTCCAGCTGGGAGAGCAGGTAGGCGCAGATGACCGCGCCGATCACTGGGACCACCACGTAGGACACCGGGTTCAGTTGCTGCCCGGCCCGGCGCTGGCGCACGTAGTGGAACACCACCGAGGCGTTCACCAGCGTGAAGGCGGTGAAGGCACCGAAGTTGATGAACGACGTCGACGTGGCCACGTCCAGGAAGATCGCGATCAGGCCGATGATGCCGGTGATCACCAGGTTCACCACCGGGGTGTGGAACTTCTCGCTGAGCCTGCCGAAGACGGCCTTGGGCAGGACGGAGTCGCGGCCCATCGCGTACATCAGGCGGGAGGCGCTGGCCTGCGCGGCGAGGCCCGAGGCGAACTGCGCCACCACCAGGCCGGCCAGGAACACGGCGCCGAACAGCTGCCCGCCGATCTGCAGGGCGATGGAGCTGGCCGCGGACGCCGAGTCCTCGAACTCGCCGCCGGGGTGGACCAGCTGGGTCACGTAGGACACGGCCACGAAGATGCCGCCGCCGATCAGCGCCACGAGCATGATGGCGCGCGGCATGGTCTTGCGCGGGTTGACGGTTTCCTCGGTGAGGGTGGTGACGGCGTCGAACCCTAGGAACGAGTAGGCGGCGATGGCCGCGCCGGCGGAGATGGTGGCGAAGCTGGAAGTGTCGTTGACGAACGGCTGGCTGCTCACCAGTCCCCCGGCACCCGAGGTGGACACCACGTTGCCAATGGACAGCGCCACGAAGAACATGATGACCAGCAGCTGGAACGCCATCAGCACGTAGTTGGCCTTGTCCGCCACCTTGATGCCCAGGATGTTCAGCAGCGTGGTGACCACGATGAAGCCCACGATCCAGAGCCCGATGGGGATGCCGGGGAACTGCGCGCTGAGATAGGAGCCGCCGATCAGCCAGATGACCATGGGCAGGAAGAGGTAGTCCAGCAGGATGGCCCAGCCCACCAGGAAGCCCACGCGGGGGTCGATGGACCGGCGCACGTAGGTGTACGCGGAGACGGCCACGGGGTAGGCGATGGCCATCCGGCCGTAGCTGTGCGCGGTGAACAGCATGGCGACCAGCGCCACCAGGTAGGCGGCCGGCGACGCGCCGCCGGTGGCTTCGGCGATGATCCCGAAGATCCCCAGGACGATCAGCGGGGTGAGATACGCCAGGCCGAACAGGACCAGGCTGGGCAGTTTCAGCGTGCGGGTGAGGGTTGTTGTCACGGTGTTTCCTTAGGGCTTGTAGGACGGCGGTGTCCAGGTGGCCGGGTTGATCCGGCCTTGGTAGACGGAAAGTTCGACGGCGGGCTCCCCCTCGCGGAACTGCGACCAGGGGCGGTTGAGGTTCTCCGTGCCGTGCGTGCGGACGCGTTCGACGGCGGCAAGGTCCAGTTCCGCGGTGAGCAGCTGCGGCTGATCGTCCGGGGCCTCGGCGAGGGTGTTGCCCTCCGGGTCCACGATGATGCTCTTGCCCTGGCCGGTGGGGCCGGCGCAGTTGACGCTGACCATAAAGATCTGGTTCACGATGGCGTTGGCCTTGGCGAGGATCAGTTCCTGTTTGCGGTCCGGGGTGGTGGTTTTGACAACGTTGAGGATCACCTCGGCGCCCATCCAGGCAAGCTGTCGGGACACCTCCGGGTACCAGGCGTCGTAGCAGATGTTCAAGCCGACTCTGCCGATGCCGGGCAGGTCCACGGTGGTGAACCTGTCGCCGGGGTCGTAGGGCTCGAACGGGCGCCAGGGGAAGATCTTCCGGTAATAGCCGGCGAGCTCCCCTTCCGGGGACAG
Organism: Arthrobacter sp. DNA4; assembly: GCF_024362385.1. Lineage (NCBI taxonomy): Bacteria > Bacillati > Actinomycetota > Actinomycetes > Micrococcales > Micrococcaceae > Arthrobacter > Arthrobacter sp. DNA4. The sequence goes on along the minus strand of NZ_CP101466.1, from coordinate 1,133,402 downwards.
GACCAGCTGGGTGTTGAACAGCTGCCCTTCCGGCCCGCGTTCACAGACACTGCCGGGAACCAGCCAGATGTTGAGGTCTTTCGCCAGTTGCTTGAGCTCTTTGACCCGTGGGCCGTCCAACGGTTCGGCACTTGCCTGGAGCATTTCGGTGCGCTGCAGGTCCGGGTCTTCGTCGCCGAAGAGGTGGAGCTCGGGGAAGACGACAAGCCTGCTGTGGGGCTGGGCTTCGAGGGCTGCTTTGACCTCGTCCGCGAAGGCCGAGACGGGTTCGCCGATGAGCCGGGGCCTTGCTTGAGCCGCGACGAGGGGAAGGATGCGTTGCATGGGTTTTCTCCGCTGTGTGGTGTGATCCGGGTTATATTAGATCAGAATGATCCAATAAAGGGAAGGGGCCCGGCGTGGGCCGTAAAGTAGCGGTTATGACCGATCAGCTGGAGGACACCGCCGACCCCTCACGCCTGAGTGCCGGCAGGATGCCAGGGATGGAGCGCCGCAGTGCCATGGACGCCGTTCGCATGCGAATCGGGATGGCGATTTCGTTGGGGCTGCTGAAGCCGGGCGAGCGGCTGCCGGACCAGGAGGACGTGGCCCTGGGGCTTTCGGTCAGCCCGATCACGGCCCGCCGAGCGTTGGCGAGCCTGGCGGAGCAGGGCGTGGTAGTGCGGCGGCGCGGGCGGGCCGGGGGAACGTTCGTGGCGGATGCGCCGCCTGCTGATGTTTTGTCGGAGCTTTCTGCGTCACCGGCGGAGTCCCAAGCTGTGAACCGGCTGGTGGACCGGCGGTTGCTGTTCGAATGCGCGGTGACTCACTATGCAGCGGTAAATGCTTCATCTGAGCAGCTGGATGAGCTGGAGCGGCTGACCCGGGAAATGGCCGAGTCGAGCGACTGGTCCTACTACCACCGGATGGACGAGCAATTCCATCAGCTGGTGGGCACGGCATCATGCCTGGACTCCGCCGTCGAGGTTTATCACGAGACCCTCGCCGAGCTGTACGACTACTTCATCCCCTACCCCATCGAGAAGCTGCACAAGTCCAACCAGGACCACATCGCCCTAGTGGCAGCCCTTCGCGCAGGCGACGTTCAGGATGCGGTGGAGGTTTCCCGGAAGCACGTGGACATCCTTCACCGGACGATGTTTATGGGGCTGGCGAGTGGTGGAAGTTAACCACCGCTCTGGCGGCCATGGCCTGCTCAGGAAACCCTGGCCGCCAGAAAGCTTCGTACCTGGTTGGCGATGACTTCGGCATCTCTGGGAAAACCCATGAAGTTTCCCGAGGTGCGGCGTATGAGCCACCGTAAGCCGATGAACCAGATACCCGGCGCAGGCGACGTTGGTCCCTGGCGCAATGGTGCCCCGGCCGAATCTGTAAGGTCCTCCCCAAGCCAGTGGAATGCACCTTTGTAGCCCGTGCACCAAATGACACTGCTTATCCCCGCGCTCGCAAGGCGAAGTTGTCGGGGCGGGTCGATGTCGATCGCCGGTTCCGCTGGGTCGGGTTCGGCCTCTGGTACGTCAAGCCCGTGAGCTTGAATATGTGCATCTATCAAGCTTCGGATGCTCGCCGCGGAACGATCTCCGTAGGCAATGTTGGCTGCAGTGCTGTCATCGAAAGCGAGAGTCTCGCCTTGGACTGCTACGAGACGGCCCGTGAGCGTTGCTCCAGCCTTGGACAGCAGCTGCAGGCTCATGTCATGCCCGCGGGGCGCCAGCAATCCCGGTACAGCCCGGACCACGCGAGGGTCTGGCAGGTCCTCAGGGCGGTGCTCGAAGAAGCCTGCCTCGTCCAGCCAACGGGCCATGTCTCCTCCGCGATATTTTGCCGATGCGCGACCGACCGGGCACGTTGCCAGCCAAACACGTCTGCCAGCAGCCAGTAAGTCTTCAGTGATTTGGGTCCCAGACTGCGCGCTGCCAACAACAAGTACCGCTCCTTCGGGCAGATCGCCGGGGTTCCTGTAGGTTGCGGCATGGCATTGAATGACTCGAACGGGTAAGCGGCCTGCTAGGGCAGGCACACGTGGTACGTTCTCGCCGCCGCTTGCAACCACGATGCTGCGGGCTTGAAGTTCGCCGTCACTTGTGCGGAGGAGCCACCGACCGTTGTGTCGAGCCAGCCCGACGACGTCGATGCCAGCGAACACCGGCGCTTTCGAAGCCAGCTCTTCGAGGCGCTGCACCACTTCCTGTCGGCTCAGGTAGGTATCCGGTTCCTGGTCACCTAACATCGCATTCATGAACGCGGGATTGTTGACGTGAAGCGAATCCCAGCGCTGGGTCCGCCAAGTTTCACCTGGCCGCGCCCGCTCCAGAACGACGTGCTCAATGCCGAATTCCGATAGTAAGGAGCTAGCCGCGAGCCCGGCTGGGCCAGCTCCAACCACCACACAATCGATGACCATGACGCGCCTGCCTTACTAGATCTTCGAGAACTCCAGTGTGGGCCTGGATACGCTGGCCTGTCAGGAACCTATGTTCCACCGCGTCTCCTGGACCAGCCGCGCGGGGTCCAAAATGACGATGCCGGTCCGGCCAGTGTGAACTATGCCTTCATGCCGTAACTCACGCAGAATCCTCACCACAACTTCTCGCGCCGTCCCCACTGCCTCCGCGAGTTCACTCTGCGATGCCGTGACCACGAGCTCAGATTTAGGCTCCGGCCCAGCCCGGACATGTTCAGGCGCCAACTCGGAGGCCAAATCGAGCAAATGGCGGGCAACCCGTTGGCGGACGCTAGCGAAGGCGCTGCCTGGAATCTGGTAAATGAAGGTGAGGACCCGTTCGCTGAGTTCTTCGAGCAACGCAACCGCGACTTTCGGATCCTCATTTACGATTTGCCGCACGTTTTCCGGCGACAAGCTCAACAACTTTGTGGCCGTCAGCGTCTGGAGGGAAGCCGGTAGGGAGAATTCCGGGGCAAACAGCGATGCTGCGCCGAGAAGAGACCCAGACCGGCAGTAGCGGATGGTCATGGTGCGTCCGTCCGGATCTCTGACGAAGACTCTTACGACACCAGACAAAATCAGTTCCAGGTGCTGATTCGTATCGCCCTCGCGGTGCGTGACGGTACGGGCGGGCACATCTTTGCGATGGGAACCTGCGAGCAACTTGCTCAGACTTTCGGGCCCAACCTGATGAAGGTGGGAAAGTCCAATTGCCTCTAAGACGTCCGCATCCATACCCAGACCAACGTTTCGTGTGAGCTGCTAATCAGCAGCCTGTGAGTGGATGGGCAATCGGTCAATCCCGGGAGATCGTCCAGTCCGCTCCGCTAGACCCGATTTGCTCAGCGTATGGTCACCCAAATCTGGCCGCAACATCTGCCGGGAGTGAGCTCTTTCTCGTTCTACTACACCAGCCGACGAGCAGTTCGACCAACGGATGGGCACGGCGTCAGGAATGGGGCAGCCGTCGGCGTTTGTCACGAGACCCTCGCCGCTCTGTATGACTACTTCATCCCCTACCCCATCGAGAAGCTGCACACGTCGAATCGCGGCCGCACCCTGTCACGGCTTCGTCATCAGATGATGAGCTGTGGACTCTGGCAGGCTTACTATTACGGAGGGACGCTGCACCGCAGGCATCATGTCTTCTTCTGTCACGCAATTAAAGGGCAGGCAGGTTTGATTGCAACGCCTCCCCACAATATTCATGGAATTCAGCCATTGGATCAGGGCGCGTCCGCATAAACGCTTATGAACTGCGCCATGGAGCTGACATGACCCGCCAGAAAGCTGGGAGTGTACGGGCAGATCGGACTGATTACTGCCCGCGGCATAGCAAGCGGAGCGGAATGTTCACTCGATCAATTAGCACGCCACAAAGTCATAATCCAGTCACTAACTAAATGATATGTAACAACGTGAGATGATTCCCGAATCACTCATGCTAGAAAGGCACACTAGATTGAAGTTCGCAAGGTCTCTTTCCGTATTCGCACTCGCCGCAACCGCTGGCCTGGGACTTACCGCCTGCGGCGGCGCTACCAGCTCGTCACCCACGGCCCCCAGTGTGGAGTCCATTGCACCGTCCACGCCGACGCCGACCGCCGCAGGCAACAAGTCCCCGCGTGGCAACCTCATCAAGAAGCTGGGGGATCCTGCCGGTATAACCAACAAGGACGGCAAGCCCATGGTGAACTTCACCGTCAACTCGATCACGCCGGATGCGCCATGCACTGGCCCGTACCCACAGGCTCCGCAGAACGGGCACTTTGTAGTGCTCGACGTGGCGGTTGAGACGACACCGGACTTCGTGAGTTCGCAAGGTCCGCTCACGTTCGACATGGGTCCGGGCATGATGAAATTCGTTGGCAAGAACGGCACCACGTACAACGGCAACCTTGGAACTGGCCCCGCGTACACATGCCTGCCTGACACTCAAATGCTCTCAGCCAATGGCCGGGGGATAGGGCCGGCTGAAAAGGTCACCGGCAAGGTTGTTCTCGACGTGCCGGATACCACGGGCACGCTGATCTACACCAACTACCTGATTAGCAACATCGGCGGCTGGGAATACAACTTCTAACGTCGGAGCACCCGCAGCAGCGGGCGCAGGTCGATCCGCCCACCGCCCATTACTCACACCCGGAGCACGACCCCCAACACTGGCCAACCGTCCGCTGGTGGTCCGGGAGTCCTGCGCGCAAAAAAGCGCGGCGGGATTTATCAAGAAGCACGGCCTGACCCTGAGCCTCGTTGTGTTGGGGTCGTAGTTGCCGGGAGCCTGGGCGTGGGTATCGACCACGTCACTGACGGCACACCATCATCCTGCAAGGAGACTCTGGCTGCCGCCAATGAGGGCTTGAGCCTGCCAAAGGATGTCATCGGGTATTCGCGCGATGCCATTAAGGCGGCGACGGCCAGGAGCTACAGACTGAATGAGCGAAGCCACGGACGACATGAAGGACGTGAGCAGGAAGCTCCATCCTGTAGCCGCGCGGTCCAAGTCCAGCAGTAGCAAGTGCCCAGGCGACGACTGACATGAAGCCGGGGAGCGGTCGTATTTACACCCTTTGGGGTGCGGCCGCTCCCCTTTAGCGTCCGGAAGCTGCGCGCCGTAAGGAAGGAACGACGGGCTTCGGCGCGTCGCAAGCAACAGGACCCCTGCTACAAATGGGAAGGGTCCGGACAGCGGCTAAGGTCGGGCGGCCGGAATGCAAGGGCAGTCAGCGCAGCTACCTGGCAATAATTGCAAAGTGGCGCGCCCGGCCAAAGCCGGACGCGCCCTCGGGTGGCCGATCTGGTTCAGTCGACGAGTACCGGGGACTTGGCACTGTCGGCAGTTTCGGAAACGGGCGCAGGATCCCGTTTCCAGTGATTCACCCAGCAAGCCCCGGCCAGCAGCGCCACCAGGGCGAACGTGCTCAGCAACTGCTGCCGCGACTCCTCGCCGATGAAGCCCACCGTAAAGATTGCCGCGAGGATGAGCAGGCCAAGGCCTGTGAGCCACGGGAAGCCGGGCATCCGCAGCGGAAGCTCTGATCCCTCGCGGTCGGCGCGGAGGCGCAGCGCGAGCTGGGCCAGGAGCGCGGACGTCCACACCAGCAGGCACGTCGAACCCACGATGTTCAGCAGAACGCCAAGCACCATCTCGGGGAAGGCCAGCTCAAGCACCACTGTGACCACACCGAAGGCCACGCTGGCCAGGACCGCCACCACCGGAACCCGGGCCTTGGACACCGAAGCGAGCCACCGCGGCGCCTCGCCCCGCTCGGCCAGGGAGAACGCCATCCGGGAAGCACCGTAGAGGTTGGCGTTCAGCGCTGAGAGCAGTGCTGCGACGGCCACCAGTGTGATGGCGGTGGCCGCACCGGGCATGCCGGCGGCGTCCAGCACCGCAGCGAAGGGGCTCTTCAGTCCCGCTGAACCCACGGGCACCACAGCAGCGATCACGAAGATGGCGCCGATGTAGAACACCAGGATGCGCCACAGGACCGTCCGGACCGCCTTCTTCACGCTGCGGACCGGCTCCGCCGTCTCAGCTGCAGCCACGGATACGATCTCGGTGCCGCCGAACGCGAATGCCACCACGAACAGCGCCGTCGCAATCCCGCCGAACCCGTTGACCGCGAAGCCCTCCCCCGTGAAGTTGCTCAGGCCCGGCGACTGCACGCCCGGCACCCAGCCAAACAGCAGCGCAAAGCCCACCAGCAGGAACCCGACGATCGCCGCCACCTTCAGCAGGGCGAACCAGAACTCGAACTCGCCGAAGTTCTTCACGCTGGTCAGGTTCACGGCGGTGAGCACCACGATGAACACGAAGGCCATCAGCCACACCGGCAGGGCCGGGAAGATGGTGGCGAGCAGACCGGCCGCCCCGAGCGCCTCGGCCGCGATGACCACGACGAGCTGGATCCACCAGAGCCAACCGACCGTGGCGCCGGCCACCGGCCCGTACGCCTTGGCCGTGTAGACGGAGAAGGCGCCGCTGTCCGGGTTAGCGGCGGCCATCTCGCCGAGCGCCCACATCACCAGGATGATCAGCGTGCTTACCACGAGGTAGGAGAGCAGCACCGCCGGGCCGGCGGCCTGGATGCCGGCGCCGGAGCCGATAAACAGGCCCGCGCCGATGGCGCTGCCCAGGCCCATCATGGTGAGCTGCCGGGGTTTGAGGGCCGCGCCGAGGGCGCGGGCAGACGTCTTTGTCTGGTGTTCCATGGGGATTCCTCTTACTTGGTAGGTGGAACGGAATGGGAAAAGAGTCAGAGAATTGCCAGGGCCGCGTGGGCTGCGAGGAGCCGGAGCACGCGATCGTTGGAGGCGGGGTCGGCCACGGTGATCCGCACGCCGTCACCCTGGTACGCCCGGACCATGATGCCGACGGCATCGAACGCCTCCACCAGCAAGGCCAGAAGCGGGGCGTCGGCGCGGATCCACAGGAAGTTCCCCTGGCTCGGCTGCAGCCTCCAGCCCTGGACCTCGAGCTCCGCGGCCATCCGGGCGCGCTCCCGCTTCACCAGGGAAACCCGGGCTGCCATCTCCTCCCCCGCGTCCAGCGACGCGATGGCGGCCTTCTGCGCCAGCGCGCTCACGGCGAACGGCAGGGCGGTGCGCCGCAGACCTTCGGCGATTGCCGCCGTCGTAATGGCGTACCCGACGCGCAGGCCGGCGAGCCCGTACGCCTTGGAGAAGGTGCGCAGGATGCAGACGTTCGGGTACCGGCGGTAGAGCGCCAGGGAGTCGGGGCCGCTGCCGGCGTCGGCGTACTCCACGTAAGCCTCGTCGATCACCACCAGGACGTCGGAGCGGACGGACTGCAGGAAGGCCTCGAGGCGGTCATGGCTGATGGGTACGCCGGTGGGGTTGTTGGGGGTGCAGAGCAGGATCACCCTGGTGCGGCCGGTGACGGCGGCGGCCATGGCATCCAGGTCGTGGCCCTCGGCGTCGTCCAGCGGGACGCGGACCGGCCGGGCGCCGGCCAGCTCCACCAGGATGGGGTACGCCTCGAAAGAGCGCCATGCGAACACCACCTCGTCCCCGGCGTCGCACAGTCCGGTGATGATCTGCTGCAGGACGCCCACGCTGCCGGGCCCCACCGCCACCTCCTCCGCGGTGACGCCCACATGCCGGGCGATCCGTTCGCGGAGTTCGACGGCGGCCATGTCCGGGTAGCGGTTCATCCTGCCGGCCGCCGCGGCCACCGCGGCGGTGGCGGCGGGCAGGGGCTCGTAGTGGCTTTCGTTGCTGGCGAGGGCGGCGATGTCCGCGCCGAGGCTGCGCCGGCCCGGGACGTAGGCCGGCAGGCCGGTCACCGCGGCACGCAGCGCGGGCAGCGCGGTGGCGGGTGCGGCCAGGAGTTGTTCAGGGGTCATGGAGACTGATCATGGAAGTGACCCGGACCACAATGCAAGATACGCTTTTGTGCTTGGGACTTCTGCTCAACTTCTAATACCTCTGGTGAAAATATGACCATCACGGCCTCCCGTACACTCGATTCGCTCGACGGCAGGATCATCCTTGCCCTGGACAAGGACCCCGAAGCCAGCGCCCTGGCACTCTCCCGGACGCTCGGCGTCGCCCGCAACACCGTTCACGCCCGGCTGGCGCGGCTGGAGCGCAGCGGCGCGCTCCGCTCCTTCAGCCGCAGGCTGGACCCCGCCGCGCTCGGCTACGAGCTGATGGCCTTCCTCTCCCTGTCGATCAGCCAGACCCGGACGGGCTCGGTGGAGGACGGGCTCGCCGCGATCCCGGAGGTGATCGAAGTGCACGCCACCACCGGCGACGCGGACCTCATGGCCAAGGTGGTGGCCCGCGGCACCGCCGACCTCTACCGCATTACCAACGAGATCCTGGAGATCGAGGGAATCGAGCGGACCAGCACGGCCATATCGATCCTGGAACTCATGCCGCCTCGGTACGACGGGCTGATCAGCCGACTGTCGGAGCAGGAATCCACCGCATCCAGCTAACTCAGGGTGATGCGCGCCATAGTTGGGCGTTTTGGCAGTTCTCTTGTTCTCTTGTTGCCAAAAGTCCCAGCCGCATTCCGGTGTGTTGCCGATCCTGAGGCCTGCGTCACAGTATTCCTGCATGACTTCACTTACCGTCTCCGGCCGCGTGGCACAGGTTCTCAGCAGCTACGTCAGCGACGTCTTCGGCGTCATGGGCAACGGCAACGTCTACTTCCTGGACGCCGCGGAGCAGCAGGGCCTGCGCTTCACCCCGGTCCGGCACGAGGGCGCCGCCATCGCCGCGGCCGACGCCTACTACCGCACCTCGGGACGGCTCGCCGCCGGCACCACCACCTACGGGCCCGGCTACACCAACGCGCTCACCGCACTGGCCGAGGCCGTCCAGGCGCAGATCCCCGTCGTACTGGTCACCGGCGACGCCCCCACCACCGGCGCCCGGCCGCAGGACGTGGACCAGGCTGCCATCGCCGCCGGCCTCGGCGCGGCCACCTTCACCGTCACCCGCGACGCCGCGGGCGCCATCACCCGGCAGGCGGTGGAGTACGCACTCACCCGGCGCACCGCCGTCGTGATTGCCATCCCCTATGACCTCGCGGCACTCGAGGCCGAGGACCAGGACCTTCCGGCGCCGGCACCCAAGGGAACGCACGACGGCGGCACGGACCTTGGGCAGGTGGCCCGCCTGCTCGCCGGGGCCAGGCGCCCGCTGATCCTCGCCGGCCGCGGCGCGCACCTCGCCGGCGCCGGCCCGGAACTCCGCGAACTCGCCGACCGGCTCGGCGCACTGACCGCCGGAACCGCCCTGGCGCTCAACCTCCTCAATGGCGAGGGGTACCTGGGCGTCGCGGGCGGTTTCGGCACCGACACCGCGGCCGGGCTCATGGGCGAGGCCGACGTGGTCCTGGTGGCCGGCGCCAGCCTGAGCCCGTTCACTATGCGGTTCGGGCACCTGCTGGGCCCGGATGCGACGGTTATTCAGATCGACACCGCGGTTGAGCCGACGAATCCGCGGGTTGATGCGTTTGTTCAGGCTGATGTGAAGGCCGCAGCTTCCCGGCTGTTGTCTCTGCTTGATGGTGTGGCTGCTGGCGAAGCGTGGCGTTCGGAAGGCGCCAAGCGTCTTGCTGCGGGACCGGATCACTCCCCCGGATCCGCCGAGACGGTGGACGGCCGGCTGGACCCGCGCGCCCTCGCCTCCGCACTCGACGCCCTGCTGCCGGAGCGACGCACTGTGGTGCAGGACGGCGGCCACTTCATCGGGTGGGCGCCCATGTACTGGAACATCCCGCGGCCGCAGGACCTAGTGATGGTGGGGACGGCGTTCCAGTCGATCGGTCTGGGGCTGGCGAGTGCCGTCGGGGCAGCCCGCGCGGTGGAGGAAGGCCGCACCCTGGTGCTGGCCTCCGGCGACGGCGGGTTCCTGATGGGCCTGTCGGACCTCGAATCGCTGATCGGCTCGGCCCGCAGCGCAATCGTGGTGATTTACAACGACGCCGCTTACGGGGCGGAGATCCACCAGTACGGCTCCCAGGGCCTGACCGAAAAGCCCATGCTGATCCCTGAGGTGGACTTCAGCGGTGTTGCGCGGGCGTTGGGTGCGCAGTCTGCTGTCATCCGGTCGCTGTCTGATCTGACTGCGCTGCAGGACTGGATCGACGCCGGCGCCCAAGGAACCTTCGTGGCCGACTGCCGGATCACGTCCAGCATCCGGGCTCCGTGGCTGACGGAGTGGATGAAAGCGTCCCAGGCTGCGAAAGCGGCTGTGGGCGCAGCGGGTTAAGGGGACGCAAGGTGAGGGGCCGCCAGGATGGCTTTACAAAAAGGTCACCAGATAGACCTTGGCCTCCGCTGGCAAAGCTTCAACGTCTCTTGAAGAACCTTTTGCGCTGCCCAAATCGCCTGAGCAGCAATCTTGGCTGGATGACCTGTCCTGCCAAGGAGGTGCGTCAGTCGGCATATGATTCTCGATGCATCATTCAATTCTTTTTATGGGGGAATCCTTGAAGAAGTCCATCGCATCTATTGCGCTCGTTTCCGTTCTTGCCCTGACCGGATGCAGCGGAACGGGCAACACAGCAGCCGGTGCTGCCGACTCCAAAGCGACGCAGGAGGCTCCGAAGGTCCCTGACCTAATCGGCTCATGGAAGCAGAGCAACCCGAGCAGCGAAAAGTCGTACCAGCAGGCCACTGTCACGGCTGACAAGATGACTATCGAGTGGGTTTCCGACGGCGGCAATACGACTTCGATCTACTGGATCGGAACGTTCGTAAGCCCAACTAGTGCGAACGAGCCCTACAGTTGGACTTCAACGCGGGATGTTGAGGCCACCAAGTCATCCCTCCTCGCATCCAGTGACGCGACGAAGGAATTCAAGTACGAGGGCGGCACTATCAGTTACAAGGTCAGCGCGTTGGGAACCACTACGACCGTGAACCTCAAGAAGAACTGACGCCTGCACGATAGCAAGCCCCTGCAGGACAGCACCTGCAGGGGCAGCCACTGAGCCATCTCAAGCCCTGGCGCGTGCCGCCGTCGTTCGCTCTGCCAACTAATGCGCAGACGAGATGACTAGATCATTCCTCACCGGGAGTGCTCAAGCATGCCAAGCGATCGCGTTCCGGATGAATGAGGCAACGCGCTGCACAGAAGCATTGGCAGAATGGCGCCCCACGCCGTATTTGGCCGCAGCTTCGCGAACGCGTTCATCCAGGTCCGGCCAGGATATCCAGCAAAAGACCTCCTGAATCCGCTCCATAAGTTCCGATTCGGAAGGAAGCGCTGGGTCACCAAGGCGCTCTAGGACGGGGCCAAGGAACCGACCAACAGCTTCCGCAATTCCGAGTTGGCCATTCCCCTTGACACGGATGGGCGGTGCGACACCCAAAAGCAGGAGTAGTGGGACAGCACCTTCGGCTCGAGACATGAGAGTGATGTACTCGCGGGCCAGTTGTTCGGGCTGAAAACTGCCATATCGAATCCGTTTGGCTTCAACCAAGGTGTATGTGCTCGGAGTCTTGAAGATGGCGTCGGGCTGAACCACCAGCTTTGGCTTACCGCCGCTTGCACTGGGGCTGAAGTCACCCGGCAGGAAGTGCATTTGCAGTTCCTCCACCTCTGCGGCAAGTTTGCTGCGCGCGGCGTCGGCCCCGGACGCCGCGCCGACAACGGCAGCGAGGAATTCGGTTCTGGGCAAGAAATCCAATCCGATCAGCACTTCCGCGGTGAGGACATTTTCGCGACCTTGCCCGTCGGCGCGATAGTCTTTGGCTTTCTCCCAAGATATTTCTTCGAGAAGCTTTCCCACGATTGAACTGGATGCGGTGGATGAAGTTTCCAAGAGTTCTCCTTCGAGGCCAAAGTGATGGTTCCGGAGACACGAAATCGGCCAGTCGCAGTAGCCGGACGGGAACGCTATTCGCAGACCTCAATTTGAGGGCAGTTTTCGGTGACCCATTTGGCCATCCGGCGTCCGCGCCCTGCGATGAAATTCAGCGAGGCCTCCCGGTACGTGACATATTCCGCCGTTGTCGCCGGAGTTCCTGGTCGCCTGAAGTTGTCGAACGGAAGGAAGAACTCGACCTCGTCGAAGCCAGGAGTAACCAGGTCCTGGAAATGGAAGAACTCCACGAACTCCTGAAACCCGTCGAAAAGTTCGAAGAAATCAGCGTAGGCAGCGATGACATCTGCGAGCGGGCTGTCCGACTCCCCCGCGTAATGACGCCGAATGCATTCAAGGGTGAGGTCGATGCGGTCAGCGATGCGCGGGCGCAACCCCCGTGCCGTGTTCATCGTGGGAAGGTCCCTCGACCTGACAGGCCAAATCATCGCACTGCCGATGCTGTACTCCGGGTGCAGATAACGAGACTTCTGTTCCGAGTCCAGACCGGCGACAGCGCTAACCAGAGCCTTCGGACGTAGCCAGGTGCTGTAGGAGTTCGTGATGGCGTCGCTGCCGTACCAGTGGCTGACCCCGGAAGGATCGGTAAAGATTAGGTAGCCGTTCCGACGCACGGACGGTGCTATCGGGGCGAACAGGATGCCGGAGTTCAACTTCTTCGTCCACAGCAGCTGATGATGCATCCGGAGCCTAGGGCTATCCCTGTCGGCGTCCGGCTTGGTCTTCGCTGGCTTGTCGAATTTGTAGTCGAAGGAAGTGTCAAAGTGACCCATACTGGAGTCCTCATTTAAGCAGCCGCTTGGCACGTGCTTCATCGAGCCACTCCGGGAACTCTTGCAACATCTTCTTGAACAGCAGGCTGTCGCTGATTGCATCAACGTCTCCGATGGGCTCGTAGTTGGCGTTATCCACGAAGCGTTGCTTCATGTCATCCAGTTTTTCGAGGAATGCGATCGACCTCCTGCCAATTGACAGGAACTTCCAAAAGATCGGTGCCGTGGAAACTTCCGTCAGGGCCTGGATGGCAGCATCCTTGCTGTCTGGGGCACCATCTGTCAGGAACAGCGCGAAGACAGGGATGTCGGAAGGTGAAGCTGTTGGGTTTCCTACCGCGGCCGGTCCTTTGAGCAGACCGAACAAACCCCTTTTCGGAAGGGGCTGGGGCGCGAAACCAAAATGCTCCCTGACAGTGAGGAACGCATGCGCGTAGTTGGTACTACCCATGCTCCGACCGCGGGTGAGGCGGTCAACCGAACCAGGAAAATCACCGATGCTGATCTCACCCAAGTAGGAGGCCTTGGTGTCGAAAACGAAGAAATCGATGGCCCCATCGTCGTCGAACTGTGTGGCCAAGGCCAGCACTTTTTCTACCAGGCGTTGCATGGCACCGGACCTGTAAACCGCTGCCATCGAGCCCGAGAAGTCGAGAACTACCGCAACCTTTGCTTTCTGCCCGTTGAGACCGGAGGTATCGACAGCTTCATACGCTGTCTTAGCCAGAGAAAGAAGACCGGGCGCCTCGGTGCTGATTTTTTCGAGGGAAAGGGCCATGACAAATCCTTTTTTTGATTCGGAAACACCGCTGCGGTCATTCCCGGCATGATCAAAGCTTTATGAGTGGATGCAACCGGAATCTATCTCATCCGTGCAAGTAGCCAACTCAAGATGCACGTTCGTTCCTAGCAGCACGATTTGACATTACACGCTAAATATTCTCGTGGTCGCCTCAAACACAAATTTTTTTCGGCAACAGCGAGACTTAGTAAGTAGCCTGATATTGATCCTCAAGTTTCCATCAAGGACCACCAAAGATTGTCCCAGTTCTAACAAAGGAAGCGGAAATCAGCATGACTGGGAAGCGAACCGTTGGCTACGATCGTGATTCAAGTCGGGGGGACTTACTCACTCCCGTAAGTCCGTGGTCATTTCGCTAACGAATAGACCCACAAATGGGGAGTTAGACAACCTTGCTGGTACGTACTTTTGGATGGTCATTTGGGGTGACCGCAGCCGCCTTGGTTGTAGCCTTCGTTTACGGAGGTCCCCACGCTCTTGTTCTCTGCCTGATCCTCGGCATTCTGGAAATCAGCCTCAGCTTCGACAACGCCGTCGTAAATGCACGGATTCTTGAGCGGATGAATCCTTTTTGGCAGCGGATGTTCCTGACCGTAGGTATCGTGATTGCAGTCTTCGGCATGCGGGTGCTTTTCCCTCTTCTGATTGTCGGTGTCACAGCGCACCTGAATCCCGTTGAAGCCGTAAACCTCGCCCTCCAGAAGGGTGATCCGCAGACGCCCGGCACTTACGGGTACCTGCTGCATGAGGCACACCCTCAAATCGCGGCTTTCGGAGGCCTGTTCCTGCTGATGATCTTCCTTGATTTCATTTTCGAGGAGCGGGACCTGAAATGGATCAAGGTGCTGGAAGTCCCCCTGGCGCGGTTCGGCAAGCTGGAGGGGGCATCGATGGTCACAGCACTGGCCGTCCTCACCATCGCCGGCTTCCTTGCTGGAGACAAACAAGGAATCGTGCTGCTGGCGGGACTTCTCGGCATCATCACCTACATGCTCGTGAACGGGCTTGGCAATCTCTTCGACGTCGACGAGGACGAAGCTGAGGATGCGTCAGCAGCGGCCCGGCCGCGTGGCGTCGCGGGACGGGTCGCCGGCAAGGCAGCGCTGATGCTCTTCCTATACCTCGAGGTCATCGACGCTTCCTTCTCCTTCGATGGCGTTATCGGTGCTTTTGCCATAACGGCCGACCCCGTAATCATTGCCCTCGGGCTGGGGCTCATCGGAGCAATGTTCGTGCGCTCGCTGACTGTGTACCTGGTCCGGGAAGGAACCTTGGACGAGTTTGAATTCCTGGATCATGGTGCGCACTGGGCAATCGGCGCCTTGGCCATCATTCTGATGGTTACCATTACCGCCCCGGTCAATGAAGTGATCACAGGTCTAATTGGGGTCGTCTTTATCGGAGCGGCTTTTGCTTACTCGGTCCTTCGGAATCGAAAGGTCCCGACATCCGATTCCGCACCCGAAACACTTTCATCCACATCCGTTTAGAAGGAAATGACAGGAGTACAACAATGGGGTTGAGCTTGCAAAAGGGGCAGACACTGTCGCTCATCAAGCAAAATGGCGAGTCCCTAACTCATATCCGCCTTGGGCTTGGATGGGACGCGGCAGCACCTGCCAAACGCGGCTTTTTCGGTCGATCTAAAACCACGGAAATCGACCTGGACGCTTCAGCAATCCTTTACGACGCCAACAGGAAACCACTGGACGTGGTCTACTTCCAGCAACTCAAGAGCAAAGATGGCTCCATACAGCACACTGGGGACAACCTGACGGGTGAAGGCGAAGGAGACGACGAATCCATTCTCGTGAATCTTCCCGCGGTATCTCCGACTGTCCAACACATCGTGTTCGTCATTACCAGCTACAGTCAGCAGACCTTCGACATGATTCAGAATGCCTTCTGCAGGGTCATCGACGATTCGGTTGTCGGCAGCCCGGAAGTGGCTCACTACCGGCTCAACGAGTCTGGCCACTTCACCGCCATGGTCATGGCTAAAGTTTCCCGCTCCCAGGGCGCATGGGTTTTTCAGGCCATCGGTAGCCCAGCCAATGGCAAGACAGCATTCGACGTCGTTCGGCCCGCAGCCGCAACGCTTTAGTATCCGGAACAGATTAAGGAGACAAAATTGGCAACCCTGACCCTGAGTAAAGGAAGCAACCTCTCGCTAACCAAGGCCGACCCGCAGCTTCGCCGCGCAATGATCGGCCTCGGGTGGGACCCACGGACCACTGCAGGCGAGCAATTCGACCTGGACGCGTCGGCATTGCTGGTCACCGCGAGCGGGAAAGTCCGTTCAAACGATGACTTCATCTTCTACAACCAACTGTCCTCAAAGGACGGCTCCGTTGTTCATCAAGGTGATAACCGCACCGGTGAGGGAGAGGGCGACGACGAGCAGATATTGATCGACCTGAGCCTGGTACCGGCCGAGATCGAAAAGATTGTCATCGTTGTCTCCATTGACCAAGCGGACGTTCGCCGCCAGAACTTTGGCCAGGTCCGGGACGCGTTCTGCCGTGTGGTCAATGAGGACACGAATAGCGAGATCGTCCGTTACGACCTGACCGAGGATGCCGCTGCCGAGACCTGCATGATTTTCGCCGAGCTGTACCGCAACAGCGGCGATTGGAAGTTCAGGGCCGTGGGCCAGGGCTACGCCACAGGCCTTCGTGGAATCGCAACAGATTTCGGCATCGGCCTGGACTGAGTTTCTTAGGCTCCCCGGCAGCCGCTGTGGCTGCCGGGGAGCCACAGCATTTCATTTCTCACAGGCCTCTCCTTCGGCTTCTTCAACACGCAAAGGATCATCATGAGTATTCAACTCACCCCGCCGGACGCCGCAGACGATGCCCTCTTGCTGAAGGCTCCGGAGGAACCGGAAATAGTCAGGGAAGAAACCGCCGCAGCCATGATCCCGGTCGCTCCCGAGCGGCAGGCCGAGATCAACACTCAGGCGAAAGCATTCATTGCAGAAGTCGCTGCCTTAAACCCAGCCAGCCCTGAGTACACGAGCAAGATCGACGGAATCAACCGCCTTGCCGGGCAGCAATTGGTCGCGTCCTCAAACACGTCCAATCGCCTCCTGGAACGGTCATCAACTTCAGTGGCTGGAGCCAAAAAGACAGGCAACAGTGCCCAAATCTATGTCGCAACCACATTGGGAGAGTTGCGAACCACCGTAGAGGAGCTGACGCCGAACAGAGCAGACCTCAGCCTTGGTCGGAAAATCCTCGGAGTCTTCCCTGGCGGCAACAAGTTGGTCAAGTACTTCCAGAAGTACGAATCCTCCCAGAAGCAGCTTGACAACATCATTAAGGCACTGTTGGCAGGGCAGGACGAACTTCTCAAGGACAATGCAAGCCTCGCCCAAGAGAAAGCCCGTCTGTGGGAAACGATGCAGAGCCTCAGTGAATACGGTGTCTTCGCGAAAGCGCTGGACGATGCAACGGTGGCGAAGATTGAAGCTATGCGGAACAACGGGCAGATCGATGACGCCGCCAAGCTGGACTCCGACGTACTCTTCCCGATTCGTCAGCGCCACCAGGACATCCTGACCCAGCTTGCCGTTTCCGTTCAGGGCTACCTGGCGATCGACATGATTCGTAAGAACAACACAGAACTAATCAAAGGAGTCGAACGGGCCCGGACTACGACTCTTTCCGCACTGCGCACTGCAGTTATCGTTGCGCAAGCGCTGGCGAATCAAAAGCTGGTTCTCGATCAAATCGATGCCATCAATGCAACGACTAACAACATGATCCTGAAGACCAGCGAGATGCTGAAGGAACAGACCAGCAGGATTCACCAGCAGGCTGCCAGTTCCGGAGTCAGCGTCGAGACCCTTCAGCGGGCTTTTGACAATGTTTTCCAGACGATCGACGCCATCGACACCTTCCGCTCGCAGGCAAACAAAAGCATGGAGGGAACCGTCCGCGCTCTCGAGTCCGGCATTGAAAGGGCCAAGCCTTACCTCGAACGCGTAAGGCAGCAAGAGGGAAACTGATGCTCCAGTTCAGCAATACCTGTCCCCAAAATGGCTAGTAGGCTCTTCGGTTCACTGTTCGGCTCTGGCTCCCCGCAGGACCCGAGGCCAGAACAGTTGGTCATCAGCGACGAGAAAGAGGACGAGCTGCGTGCCGCTGGGGAGGCGCTCAGCTCGTTGGCCGCCCAACTGCGGAATAGCGGTGCAGACGTACCAACTGTGGCTTACTCGCAGTTCGCCCAGATCACAGATCTACTGCGTGCACTCGTCGAGCATGCCGGGAACATCGGATCCACAATCGACCAGCGAGTCCTCTTGGCCGCAATGTCGGCTGATTATTTGCCCACGTCGTTGCGGACTTACCTAGCCCTCCCGGCAGTCAATCGGGCCTCAGATTCCCCCGAAACCCGACTGCTGCTTGAACAATTGGCGGTCTTACATTCGACGGCCTCCACACTGGAGGGTGAGATACACAACGGCTCTTCGACCGAATTAGCAATTCATGGGCGGTTCCTGCAAGATAAGTTCGATCTCGGCAGTCTGCTCTTGGAGGATGACTAGATGGCCTCCATGGCCCCTGGAAGTAATGCAGCCCTGACTGCAGAAAATCCCGACCTACGAAGGGCGCTGGTCGGCTTTGGGTGGTCGCTGGTCCCAAGCAGAGGACCGCAGGCGGAGCTCGTACCATTGGCGATAATGTGCGGCCCGGACGGACGAGCCATCTCGGACGAACACCTTGTGTTTTTCAACCAGCTGTCGACGCCGGATGACGGCCTCCACTTCGTCGGTTCGGATGACGTTGAACAGATCGACGTTGACCTCCACCGAGTACCCGAGCCGGTGAGAAAGATTGTCTTTATTGTCTACGTCGATCCAGAGGTTAGAGGCCTTGGGACATATGCCGCGGTGAAGAGTGCGTATATCCGTGTAGCGGATCAGGGAAGCCGGGAACTTGTCCGCTTCGATATTCCTTTGGCAGACCAAGCACAGGTTCGAGCGATGGTGTTCGGTGAGCTCTATAGGCACGGAGGCGGATGGAAATTCCGTGCGATTGGGCAGGGATATCTGAATGGGCTGTCGGCCCTTGCGACCGACTACAAAGTGATTCTTTAGCATGGCACCTCCGTCGAGGGCTCCTCGCCCGGACATCACCTACATCACTCGGCGCAAGCGGCCCGTGCCGTCTGTAGCCGCTGGAGGGTCGAGCCAAACTACAGTGCCGAGCCCTGATAACAATTCGGTTAGTCGCTCCTCACTTCATTTGGAGAGGAAACAGCAACGTGAACCGACAACCGAAGCCTCGAAGCATGCTGGCCAGCCTCCAAAAACCTTGGCTTCTCGGCTGTTTTCTGCACCTGCTATCGAGGAAGTCGGGCACCTCTCAACAAATAACCCGGTGGCGCGGCTCAATGCACGCCAGTCCGGCATCGGAACGCTTCTGGTAGCTGGTGCAGGTGCCGTGGCCTGGGAAGGCAATGACCTGATAACTGGCGCTGAGACTCTCCACGGAGCTCTTGTCGGGAGCCGTATCGAAACAGCAGGAAACCGGCCCTTAGCTGGGTTCCATGGGGGCTCCGTAGCCATCGCCCTCCGCCACGTTAGGCAACTGAGGCGTGTCCTCGTCATACCTGCGGAGGGGCCCCTCGTTGTCACGACATTTGGAGGGTCCCGCATCGCATTGCATCCCCTCAGCTCGACCGGGCAACGAGGCCTCTTGTACATCTCGCGGATAGACGGGCTGCTTGAGCTACGCGCGGAGTACACGGCAAACGAGAACCACGACGACATTTGGGCGGAGTTCGGTTTCCAGATGACGCTGCCAGTGTCTGCACCTGCAGGTGCCGGAGGCTACCCGCCAGGGCGCGGTACCTATTAGGGCGCATGGACGCCGACCTGCGAGGGTCATCTGCATGCACCTAGCCAAGCATCCTGCGCCGAGCCCTCCCCGCGAAGCCAAACGGGCCGCTTCCTAATTCCCGATCTTTTGTCGGAGGACCCGCCTAGGATTGCTTCCATGAGGATTGCCGTTGCAGGGGGAACCGGTACAGTGGGCCGCCACGTCGTGGCCATCGCCAGGGAACGCGGGCATGAGGTGGTCAGCCTCAGCCGCGCGGAGGGAGTGGACCTCGTCAACGGGCGCGGCCTCGATCAGGCACTCCAAAATGTTGAAACCGTCATCGACGTCTCCGGCATCCAGGCCACGTCCACCAAGAAAGCCGTGGACTACTTCACTAACGCCACCCAGAACCTGCTGGCCGCTGGGAAGAAGGCCGGCTTAAAGCACCATGTGGCACTGTCCATTGTGGGCATCGACAAAGCCAACTCAGGACTCTACGCCGGGAAGCTGGTGCAGGAAGACGAAGTCAAGCACGGCGGCATTCCCTGGACCCTCCTCCGGTCCACCCAGTTCCACGAGTTCGTCCCGATGTCCATCAAGGCCGCATCAGTGGGCCCGCTGGTCTTCGTTCCCACGATGGTCACCCAACCGGTGGCGGCAAGGGAGGTGGCCGCGGCCCTGGTGGACGCCGCCGAGGCCGGCCCGAATGGCCGCATCCCGGACCTCGGCGGCCCGCGGACCGAACAGCTGAAAAGCCTGGTCGCGGCCTACCTCGCCAAAACGCAGCAGAAGAAACGGATCGTTCCACTGCACCTGCCCGGCCCCATGGGCAAGGCCATGCGCAACGGCTCCCTGATCCCGGTGCCGGGATCCGCCGTCGGACGCCAGACGTTCCTGGAGTGGCTCGACGCCATCGATGCCGCTTAAAAGCCGAGGCTCCCCCGGCCTACCTGTCCTCCAGCTCCCAGTCCTTGACGTCCGCCAAAGGAGCGAAGACGGCGGGGTCGAGCTCCCCGAATTCCAGGTTGTTGCGGACAAGGTGCGGCCAGTTCCGGTTGGCCAAGGCTCCCTTGCCCAGCGCGACAACGTCCGCTGAGCCGTCGGCCAGCATGGACGCGGCCGTATCCGGATCATCGAGCTTGCCGTTGGCGATCACCGGCACCCCGGAGTACCGCTTGGCCAGCGCAGCAAGGGTCTCCTCCGCATCCGCGAATGCCGGCTCGGTGGCGCGGTATTCGGTGGTGTGGACAAAATCGATCCCCGTGGCGCCCAGGGTGCCGAAGATGACCTCGGCTTCGGCCACTCCCCCGCCCCACTTATGCTCGGTGTCGCTGACCTTTGACTGGGAGATGCGGATCCCCACCGTCATGTCCGGGCCAACGGCCTCGCGGACGTCGTGGCAGATTTCAGCGGCAAGCCGCACCCTGTTTTCCGGTGAGCCGCCGTAGAGGTCGTCGCGCTGGTTCAGGTAGTCCGTGAGGAACTGATCCAGCAGGTAACCGTTGGCACCGTGGATCTCCACGCCGTCGAACCCGGCCTGCTGCGCCCGCAGCGCCGCCGTGACGAACCCGTCCCGGACCTCTTTCATTTGGGACAACGTGATTGCGGAAGGTACGGGATACGGACCTTCGCCCCGGTAGAACCCCAGTTGCTCCCCCTTCGGTGCCACCGCCGAGGGCCCCACCGAGGAGGTGACATACCGGTTCCCCTGGCTTTGCGCCCCAGCGTGCATCAGCTGCGCGAAAATCTTCGAGCCCGCCTCGTGGACGCCGTCCACCACGTCCGCCCAGGACCGGGCCTGTTCCTCCGTGGCGATGCCCGGCTGGAAGTGGTAGCCCTGGCTGTGGGCGGTGTCCGGGTAGATGCCCTCCGTGATCAGCAGCCCGAAACCCCCGCGGGCGAACGTCCGGTAGTAGGACGCCATCCTCTCCGTGGCATGCCCGTCCTCGGTGGCGCTGATCCGCGTCATGGGAGCCAGCGCCACCCTGTTGTCCAGCTGGGTGGCACCGATCCGGATGGGTGACCAGAGCGGGGAATAATCAGTCATGCAAAATCTCCTAGGTAGTGTTCGGGTCCGGCAAGACCGGCAGCCCGGGCGGGCAGGCCCGCATTGGCCGGATCCGCCGCGTACGCCTGACGCCGGCTTCGCAACCGGTCCAGAACGGACGCGTCGGTGAAGGAGACGGCCACGGCGGACCACAATTCTTCGACAGTCTGGCACTGCCTGGAGGCGACGGCCGCGCCGGTCATCAGCCAGCCGTCCTTAAGTGCGGTCACCTTCGGGGCGCCCGGGAGGCCGGTGCAGACGGCGTTGACCGTGGCTGCCACGATCAGGTGTTGCCGCATGGTCCGCACCGGCCCCAGGGCAGGGTCCGCCACGGTGGTCCTTCCGCAGGCACCGCACATGTTGTTCCCTTTCCTTACGGCATCACGTCGCCGGAGTTGGGCCCCAGCGTCTGCCCGACGAACAGGTTTCCCCCGGGGTCGCTGGCCAGCAGCACTGCGGCGGGCGCCACCTCCTCCGGCGTGCCGAACCTTCCCAGCGGCAGCTCGGCGCGCTTCGCGGCCTTCCAGCTTTCCGAGATGCCCTCCACCAGCGGCGTCTCGATGGGCCCGGGGGCGATGCAGTTGACCAGCACATTGTCCGCCGCCGTTTCCAGGGCCAGGGCTTTGGACAGGCCCACGACGCCGGCTTTGGCCGCACTGTAATGCGTCAGCCCCACACCGCCCTTGATGGCCAGTTGGGAGGCGATGTTGATGATGCGGCCCCACTTGCGCTGCCGCATCTCCCCCACCACCTCCCGGCAGCACAGGAACACACCGGTCAGGTCCACCGTGAGGGTCTCGTTCCACATGGCCAGGGACATGTCCTCCAGCGGGGACTCCGTCAGCAGGCCCGCACTGTTGACCAGGACGTCGATGCCGCCCAGCCTCTCCCGGGCCTCGGCGAAGGCCGCCCGCACGCTGGCTTCATCGGCCACGTCCACGCGGATGGCGCCATCCCCGCCGGCCCGGTCCAGCACGGCCACCCGGTCCCCGTTGGCCAGGAAGGCCTCTGCGATGGCTTTGCCGATCCCGCTGGAACCGCCGGTGACCACCACCCGGCGGCCGTTCGAGGGTTGGGCGTTTCCGGAAGCTTGGTCAGCAGTCGATGTGTTCATGGTGTCCTTTCGTTGTGAGGCGGCTGTCGGGGCGCCATCAGGCGCGCATCTTCACGGTGAGTCCGCCGTCAACCACCAGCGCCTGGCCCGTGATGTAGCGGGACTCGTCAGAGGTGAGGAACCCGATCACGCTGGCCACTTCCTCCGGTTTGCCCACCCGGCCCCAGGGGATGTCATTCCCGGCCCGCTGCAGCCCCTCGGGACCCAGGGAATTCACCGGGTCCAGGGACTGTGGGGTTTCGATGAGGCCCGGGATCACGGCGTTGGCGCGGATCTGCCGCGGGCCGAGTTCCACGGCCACGCTGCGGACCAGGCCCAGCACCCCTGCCTTGGCCGCGGCATAGTGGGCGTGTTCCTCCCATCCGTACACCCCGCCGGCGATGGACGAGACCGCAACCAGCGCGCCGCCGTCGGTCATTCTCTCCGCCCCGGCCCGCAGCGTGCGCAGCACGCCGGTGAGGTCCACGTTGAGCATGTCGTGCCAGCGCTCATCCGTCATCTCCCCCAGCGGGGAATTGCGGAGGATGCCCGCGTTGGCGATGGCGTAGTCCAGCCGCCCGTACTCGTCCACGGCCCGCTGGGCCAGGGCATCCACGGAGGCGGTGGTGCGGACGTCCACCTCGTGGATCACCGCCTCACCGTTCGCCTCCTTGACCAGCCGGAGGGTTTCCTCCGGATCGTGGGGATCGCCCGGGAAGGTGCCGATGACGGACACCACCCCCTGGCGCGCGTAGTGGACGGCGAGGGCACGGCCGATGCCGCTGGCGGCACCGGTGATGATGGCGACTCTGTTAGGCGACGTCATGGGGGTGGTCCTCCATCAGGGCTTCAGCAGGGGGCTTGGCGGCGATCATCAGGAGCCCGGAGACCAGGGTTCCCAGGGCACCGACCCACAGGGCTGCGGTGCCGGTGCCGGCACCGGCGGCGATGGCCGTGAAGATGGCACCGCCGAGGATGGTTCCGGGCTGGCTCATGGCGCCGATGAAGGCGGTTCCGGTGGCCCGGCAGCTCACCGGGTAGCACTCGGCCATGAAGTACTGGATGGCCGCGTACGGACCTACCAGGAAGAACAGGCCGGCGCCGTAGGTCAGGATGATCATGAACGGGCTGGTGGCGATGGGGCTGAGCATGATGGAGAAGGAGATGCCCGAGAGGATCCAGCCGCCAATGATGGTCCGCTTTCGGCCGATCTTGTCACCCAGCCAGCCGTGGAACACGTAACCGAAGTAGGCCAGCAGGTTGATGACGATCAGCATCCAGAACGCGTCCGAGAGTTCCACGCCCTTCGCGTTCTTGAGCACCGAGCTGCCCAGAACGCTGAAGATGGTGATACCGAAGAAGTTCACAATCCACGCGAGCGAGAAGACAAAGGTGTTCCGGCGCAGGTGCGGCTCCCAGATGCGCTTGAGTGGCGCTGCCGAGGAGTGCTCGACGCCGTACGCGTGGGCCAGGGAGTGCGCGTCTTCAGTCTTGCCGTGCTTTTCCAGCTCGGTCAGCTTGTGGTGCAGTTCGAACTGGGGCGTTTCCTTGAGCTTCCGGGCGATGACCCAGACGATCACGGCGGCCGGGACGGTGGCCATCAGGTACAGGGCACGCCACCCAAGGGAGGGCAGGAAGGCCAGGGCCAGTGCGCTGGCCAGCAGGAAGCCGAGCGGCCAGCCGCCCTGGATGAAGGAGTAGTGGAAGCCGGGCCGCTTGCGCTTGTCCGCGACTTCGGTGACCTGGTACACCTCGTTCATGTAGGTGGCGTTCACGGCCTGCTCGGAGAATCCGAGGCCGCCGAACGAACGGACCACCACCAGCATGGCGTTGCTGAAGAACGGGATCCCCGTGGGGATCAGTGCCGTGAGGCCGGAGACGACGGCGGTCCCGCCAATGGTGGTCATCATGCCTTTGCGGCGGCCCAGGCGGTCAATGACCGGCCCGATGCCGAAGCAGACGATGGCGGTGCCGACGGCGATCCAGGTGTTGATGGCGTACGCCTCGGGGGCAGACCAGCCGAATTCCTGCTGCATGGCCGGCAGCAGGGTGCCGAACAGGCCGTAGTCGAAGACGGCCACGGTCCAGGCCAGCAGGGCAAGCACGGTAGCGGTGGTGGTGTGGCGCTTGGAAAAGACCGGGAAGCGGCGCTTCTCGTCCGGGCGGGGCTGCGACAGGTCGACAACCGGTTCTTGGATGCTCATGACTTGTTGTCCTTACGGGGGCTGCGGGAAAGGAAAGAGTCGGCGATCTGGTCGAAGGTGCACCAGGTGACGCCCTCATGGGAGTTGATGTGTTCGATGAGCCGCTCAAGCATGAGGAGCACCTGCGGGCGGCCGGAGACGTCCGGGTGGATGGTCATGGTGAAGACGGCCTGGTCCATTTCGCGGTAGACCCAGTCGAATTGGTCCCGCCACATCTCTTCGATGTCGCGGGGGTTGACGAACCCGTGCGAGTTCGGGGATGCCTTGATGAACATCATCGGAGGCAGGTCATCGAGGTACCAGTTGGCCGGGATTTCCACCAGGTCCGTTTCCTGCCCGCGCTTCAACGGCTCCATCCAGGTCTGGGCGTCCTTGGTGTAGTCGATCTTCTTCCAGGAGTCCCCTACCCGGACGTAGTACGGCTCGAAGTCGCGGTGCATCAGGGAGTGGTCGTACTTGATGCCGCGCTCCAGGAGGATCTCGTTGGTGACCGGCGAGAATTCCCACCACGGCGCAACGTAGCCGGTGGGCCGGCGGCCGGACACCTTTTCGATCAGTTCGATCGCGCGGTCCAGGATGGCGGTCTCCTGCTCCCGGGTCATGGCGATCGGGTTCTCGTGCGAATATCCGTGCACGCCGATCTCGTGTCCGGCATCCACGATCATCTGCGTCAGTTCCGGGAAGGTTTCGATCGAGTGGCCCGGCACGAACCAGGTTGCCGGGAGATTGTATTTCTGGAACAACCGGATCAGCCGGGGTCCGCCGACTTCACCGCTGAACAGGCCGCGGCTGATGTCGCACGGGGAGTCCTCTCCTCCGTAGGAGCCGAGCATGCCTGCCACTGCGTCTACGTCCACGCCGAAGGCGACTTGAATGTCCTTAGCCATGAGATTTTCCTTTCAATTCGTTCAAAACCGGGATGTTCTGGGTGTCAGGCGGAAGGTTCAGGGGGCCTCCCTCGTTGGGCAAAAATTTCGGTGATCCGGTCCCGGTCAGGATTGATCCTGAGCAGGAGGCTGAGCAGGATCAGCGACTGTGACGGCCGGAGGTGGCCGGAGCTGATGGCACCGGCAACGCGCAGGTCCTCGCCACCGCCGCCGGCCCCGTAGATGGGCACCACCGGTCCCGCGTCCACGCGGGTGCTGGTGACCACCACGGCGCCGGACGCGACGGCGGCGGCCACCTCTGCGCAGAGGCTGGCGTTTGCATTGCCGCTTCCGGTTCCTTGCAGGACGATGCCTTCCGCTCCTGCTTCAAGGGCGGCGTGCATCAGGGTGGAGTCGGCGCCGGGGTAGGCGGCAACCAGGTCCACCCGCGGGGAGCCGCCGCCCGGCTGGGGCAGGGGCAGGGCCTCGAGCCTGCCGCCGCTGCCGTCCATGGCAACTTCTCCCTGGGCTGATACCTGGCCAAGTACCCCGAAATCGGGGTTTGCAAAGGCATCCAGCCGAAGAGTTTGGCTTTTCCGGACGCCGGCGGCCGGGTAGATGGTGCCGGCAAAGTGGACCATGACGCCCTTGCCCCGCCCGTCCTTCGAACCGGCGACGGCGATGGCCCGGGCCAGGTTGTCCGGCCCGTCGGGAGCGTCGGAGTCAGCGGCGCGCTGCGAGCCGGTGAACACCACCGGCCGCTCGTCGGCGTGCGTCAGGTCCGCGAGGTAGGCGGTCTCCTCCATGGTGTCCGTGCCGTGGGTGACCACCACGCCCAGGACGTTGGGGTCCTTGAGGACTTCCTGGATGGTGGCGCAGATCCTCAGCATGTCGTCGAACGTCAGGAGGTAGGACCCCTTCTGGAACACGTCGAGCACCCGGACAGGGTGGGACACCCGCGGGCCGAGGGCTTTGAACACCTGCTCGCCGGTATCGGAGGCGACCGCGCCGCCGGCCTGGGAAGAACGCGACGAGATGGTGCCTCCGGTAGCCAGCAGCACGACGTGGGAGTCGGTAACAGTCATTTCAGCTCCGGTGGTTTGCTGCGCAATCCGCAGCCCAATCGATTGGGTAACTTTCCGCAGAACGGGCATTTGCGATGGACACGAGGGGCGGCGCCGGGGGTAGGGGTGCCGGGGAAGGTTCGGGATGCGCAACTACCCAAACGTTTGGGTAGCGCTGATGAACGACTATAGGATGTGAAGCGGATCACGTCAAGGGTTGCCTTGGTGCCCTTCCGGGCACCGCGGGCGGACCTGGGCTACAGTGGCCCCGGTGGGCAGGAGAAGGACATGAAAGAAAAGGCCGACGGCGGCGGAACAGTCACGCTGAAGGATTTGGCTCGGGAGCTGGGCGTCCATCCGTCCACCGTCTCCAGGGTCCTGCACTCCGGTTCCGACGTGGCCAAGGGAGCGGCCTCTGCCGCCACCGCCGAACGCGTCCGTGAACTGGCCCGCAAGCTCGGCTACTCCCCCGATCCCCAGGCCGCCAGCCTCCGTACCCGCCGCACAAAACTGCTCGGCGTCATCGTCCCCCGCCTTTCGGACCTGGTCCTGGCCATCATGTACGAGGGCATCGACGAAGCCTCAGCCGAGGTGGGGTACTCCGCGTTCGTAATGAACTCCCGCGATGACCCCGACGAACAGCGGCGGAAGATCGACCTCATGCTGGCCCGGCGGGTGGACGGCCTGATCATTGGCGACGCCCACCTTGACGGCGGCCTCCTGCAGGAACTGACGGACCGGAAGGTCCCGTTCGTGCTGATGAACCGCCGGGTGCCGGGCTACCCGTCCGCCACCTGCGACGACGTCGTCGGCGGTGAACTTGTGGCCAGCCACCTCTGGGAGATGGGCCACCGGCAGGTGGCGGTGATCGCCGGCGAGCCCTACGCAAGCACCGCCGTCGACCGCACCGCCGGGTTCCTGAACCGCTGGCGGTCCCTTGGCGGCACTATCTCCGACGACGACGTGGTCTGGTCCAAGTTCGATACCGCCGGCGGCCGGGAAGCCGGGGACAAGATCCTCGCCAGCGGCAAGCCGCGCCCCACCGCCATCTTCGCGGTCAACGACTTCGCCGCCATCGGAGCGATGGGAGCCCTGCGCTCCCGGGGCCTCGCCGTAGGACAGGACGTGGCCGTGGTGGGCTACAACGACACCTCCCTGGCCGCCGAGCTTCCCATTCCCCTGACCTCGGTCCACTCCCCGATGGCGGACATTGGACGGACGGCGGTGCAGCTCATCCAGGCCGTGCTCCGGGGCGAAAAGCCCGAAGCCGTACAGCTGGAACCCACCCTGTTCGTCCGCGAAAGCAGCGCCGCCAGGGCGCCCGCGGAAATGGCGGCCAACTAGGTTCCGGCGGCGACGATCCGCAGTGCCAGCAGGCAGGTGGCCCGCACTTCGCCGTCGTCCAGGTCCACCCGGAGAAGCTCCTCAATCTTGCGCAACCTGTACGTCAGGGTGTTGCGGTGGATGAAGAGCTCCCTGCATGTCTCGCGGGTATTCCCGCTGTACCGCAGGTAGACCTCAAGCGTTTCGCGCAAGGCCGTGCCGCCGTCGGACATCAACGGGGCCAGGAGCCGCCGGGACATGGCCACCAGCCCGGCGCCGGGCAGGCCCTCCACCACGCCGGCCAGGTCAGCGACCGGCGCCTGATGGAGCCCCGGCTCGCCCACCCGGCGGCGGGCCAGCTGGAGCACCAGCGGCAGTTCGTCCAGGTTCCCGCACCCGGAGACGACGGCGGACAGTTCCGGCGCGTCCTGGAAGGACTTTTGGACGGCGTCCATGAGTTCCATCCCCGCTTCCCCGCGCTGCACCAGCACCGTGGTGAGGCCGGCCTCCTCCATGAACCGCACGGTCCCGAATTCAGCCTGCAGGCCCACCCGCACCCGCCAGGCGATGGTCCGCAGCTTGGCCGGTGCAACCTCCCCCGCACCGCCGATCAGCACGACTCCCCACTCCCTGTCCGGCTCGAACCCGGCCTCCGCCGCGTAGCGCCGCAGGGTCGGCGCCGGAGTCCCCCTGGCCTCATAGAGCGCCTCGATCAACCGGGCAGCTTCCCGCGAATGCAGGGGCGACCGGGACCCCAGGGTGTAGCTCAGCTGCATGGCAATCACCGCGGCCACCGGCCCCAGCAGCGGTTGCAGCACCAGGCTGCTCTTGATTCCCTCGATGGCCAGCCTGAACCGGAGGATTCCGCCGCTGGGCAGGCTCAGGATGGTCCGGGCCGTTCCGCCCCCGGCCGTACCTACCGCCATGAGTTCAAACCCGTTGTGGTCAAGGACCGCCACCCGCGCCCGGATGGTCGTGGCCACCCGTTCCAGGACCTGCGCCAGCGAGTGGCCGCCCGCCGCCAGCCTGGTGCACTCATCCGCCAGGTCCCACCCCGCGCGCAGCTCGGCATAGCGTTCGGCGGCGATAAGTTGATCCACGTGCCGCATCACCTGAATGAACGGCACCTCCGGAGGCAGTTCAAGCAGCGGAAGGCCATGCGCTTCGCAGGCCTTCACCAGCCCCGGCGGCAGTTCCCGGTGCGCTGCGCCCAGGCCGAAGACCAGTCCCGAGACGGGCACGGACATCAGCCGCTCCACGTAGGCATCCCAGATCCGGTAGTCCTTGACGTTCAGGCCCATCCCATTGGTGAGCAGCAGCGCGTTGACGCTGAGGAAGGGCGTGGGGTCCATGTGCTCCGTGGGGGCGCACCAGGCGATGGGCCGGGCCAGGCGTCCCGGACTTCCGGGCACGGCAAGGCGGATGTTCAGCGCGGAATCCGCGGCGAGATCGGCAACACGCATGGCAGGCCCTCCTGGTTAGTGCAAAAAGCATAATCTGCGTGGCCACATTCGGCGATCCGCCCAATTCCGGCCGGGTCCCCGCCTCTGTACCGTTGCCTGCATGCAAAAAAACGTGACGGAAACCACGCCTGCCCAGGTGCTCCTGAATTCGGACATGGGTGAAGGCTTCGGCTTGCACGAGTTCGGCAACGACGCCGCCCTCATGGAAATCATCGACGTCGCCAACGTCGCCTGCGGCTACCACGCCGGGGACCCGGACGTCATGAACCGGACGGTGGCCATGGCCGCCGAACACGGTGTGGCCGTGGGCGCCCACCCCGGGCTCCCCGATCCCATGGGGTTCGGCCGCCGCCGCATGGTGCTCACCCCCGAGGAGGTCGAGTCCATCATCCTCTACCAGACCGGGGCGCTGACTGCCTTCCTGGCGAAGAACGGGCTGTCCCTGAACCACATCAAACCCCACGGCGCGCTCTACGGCATGCTCGCCGGCGACGAAGACCTCATGCAGGCAGCGGCCGGAACCGCCAAACAGTTCGGTGTTCCGTTCTACGGCCTGGCCGGGACCGCCCATGAATCCGTGTGCCGCGCCATGGGCGTGGACTTCGTCGCGGAGCTCTACGTGGACCTCAACTACGGCCCCGGCGGCGAGCTCCTCATCCAGCGACGCCCCGCACCCACCGACCCGGACGCCGCCGCGGAACGCGTCAGCCGGGCTGTGGCAGGCGGGCCCGTGCCCGCCGTCGACGGCACTCCCCTGAACATCGCCTTCCAGAGCATCTGCGTCCACTCGGATGCACCCAACGCCGTCGCCGTCGCCTCCGCCGTCCGCAAGGCACTCGACTCATCCCGATCCACCCACTCCTGAAAGCGAGCAGCACATGGCCACGATAGTTTCACCCCTTCCCGGAGTCTTCTACCGCAAGCCCGGGCCGGGCAAACCCCCATTCGCCAACGAAGGCGACACCATCGAAGTCGGCCAGACCATCGGCATCGTGGAAATCATGAAGCAGTTCACCGAGATCCAGTCCGACGTCGCCGGAACCCTGGAATCCTTTGAAGTCAACGAAGGCGACATGGTCAACCCGGGCGACTCCATCGTCGTCATCCGGGAAGGATAAAGGCAGCCCATGAAACTGTTCATAGCAAACCGCGGCGAGATCGCCGTGCGGATCGCCCGGACCGCCCGCGAAATGGGCATCGAAACCGTCCTGGGAGTCAGCGAGCCCGACGCCGAATCGCTGGCAGCCCGGTCAGCCGACCACTACGTGGTGGTGGGCCCGGCCCAGGCCGCCGCCAGCTACCTGAACCAGGACGCCCTGGTCACCGCCGCCCGGGAACAGGGGTGCGACGCCGTGCACCCGGGCTACGGCTTCCTCTCCGAGAACGCCGACTTCGCCCGGAAGGTGGCCGACGCCGGCCTCACCTGGGTAGGCCCGAATGCGGACACCATCGCCATGATGGGCAACAAATCCCTGGCCCGGGAAGCGGCAGCCAACGCCGGCGTCCCGGTGCTCAAGGGGTCTGACGGCCCCCTTGATCCGGAGGCCGACGCCGTCGACATCGCTCGAGGCATAGGCTACCCGCTGGTGGTGAAGGCATCCGCCGGCGGCGGCGGCCGGGGCATCCGGTTCGTGCACGACGAAAGCGAGCTCCTGGAAACCATCGAGATGGCCAGGGGCGAGGCCGCCGCCGTCTTCGGCGACCCCACCGTCTACCTGGAACGGTTCGTGGAGCATGCCCGCCACGTGGAGGTGCAGGTCCTGGGCGACGGGACCAACTTCATCCACCTCGGAGACCGCGACTGTTCCATGCAGCGCCGATCCCAGAAAGTACTGGAGGAAGCCCCCGCCCCCAACCTCCCGGACACCGTCCGCGCCACCATCAGGGAATCCTCCGTGGCCCTTGCCCGCCAGTGCGGCTACCACGGAGCGGGCACCGTGGAG
Source organism: Arthrobacter sp. DNA4 (assembly GCF_024362385.1). Classification (NCBI taxonomy): domain Bacteria; kingdom Bacillati; phylum Actinomycetota; class Actinomycetes; order Micrococcales; family Micrococcaceae; genus Arthrobacter; species Arthrobacter sp. DNA4. The sequence continues at coordinate 1,102,186 of NZ_CP101466.1, read as the reverse complement.
TTCCTGTACGACCCCGTCAACCACGAAGCCGCATTCATTGAAATGAACACCCGCATCCAGGTTGAGCACCCCATCACCGAGCAGATCACCGGCGTGGACCTGGTCCGCGAGCAGCTCCTGATTGCCTCCACCGGAGCCATGACCCTTTCCCAGGACGACGTGCACTTCAGCGGCCACGCCATCGAATGCCGCATCAACGCGGAAGACCCCAACCACCACTTCTTCCCCAGCCCGGGAACCATCCGGTCCCTGGACTGGCCATCGGGTGAGGGCATCCGGGTGGACACCGGGGTGGAAGCAGGCTCGGTGGTGAGCCCCTACTACGACTCCCTCCTGGCCAAACTGGCAGTCCACGCACCGGACCGGGATGCCGCCATCGCGGCCACCGTGGCGGCTTTGGAGGCAACACACATCGAAGGGGTCAAGACCACGGTCCCCGTGCACCTGGCACTACTGGCCCGGCCCGAATTCGCAGAGGTCAGCCACCACTCCAAGTTCATTGAAACCGCAGCCGACCTCATGGGGGCAAAATGACCACCGAAGCCGCCGTCCTCCCGGGTGCGCGCTACACCTGGGGCGGGGACGAATTCCTGTTCGTGGAAGTCTCCGAGGCCATGAGCCTGCCCGCGAACTTCAAGGTCATGTCCATCGCCGGCAGGCTATCCGACGCCGGGCTCGCGGGAATCGTGGATATCTGCCCGGCCAACGCATCCCTGCTGGTGCGCTTCGATCCGGACGTCCTGCCTCCTGAGCAGCTGGAAACTGCCGTGCGCGACATCGAGCGGGACCTGACGTCCCACCAGGAACGGGCACTGGAGACCCGGATCGTTGAAGTCCCCGTCTGGTACGAGGACCCGTTCACCGCGGAAGTGGCACAGCGGTTCCGCGAAGGGTTCCACCAGGAGCCCGAAGGCAGCGACATCGACTACGCGGCCAAGGTCAACCACCTCAAGGACGCCGCGGAGTTCATCCAGCGGCACCACGAACAGCCGTGGCTGGTATCCATGGTTGGCTTCGTGGCCGGGCTGCCGTTCCTGTTCCAGCTGGTGGACCGCGAGAAGCAGCTGGAGGTCCCGAAGTACCTGAGCCCGCGGACCGACACCCCCAAACTGACCGTGGGGCATGGTGGATGCTTCGGCTGCATCTACTCCGTCCGCGGCGCCGGCGGGTACCAGATGTTCGGCGTGGCCGCCGCCCCCATATTTGATCCCGACCAGGCCCTGGCGGACTTCAAGGACTTCATGGTGTTCTTCCGCCCGGGGGACATCGTGAAGTTCAAGCCGGTCACGGAGGCGGAATACAACGCCATCCAGGCGGAGATCTCCGCCGGCACCTTCCGCTACCGGCAGGCGCCGGTGACGTTCGAGCTGTCCAGGGCGCTGGCCGACCCGGAAGGCTACAACCGTGAACTCATGGAGGCCCTCAATGGCATTTGAAATTGGAAACCCGGGCCTGGCCACCACGGTCCAGGACCAGGGGCGCACGGGCCACTACAACGTGGGCATCCCGCAAAGCGGTTCCATGGACCAGTACTCGGCCGAGCTGGGAAACGCCCTGGTGGGAAACACCGCACGCGAAGCGGTCCTGGAGTGCACCTACCTGGGCCCGGCGCTGACCACCGACAGCGACGCCGTTATTGCCGTCACCGGAGCCCCTGTGGAGGTGAAGGTCAACGGGGAGCCGCGGCCGCAGTGGAGCCGCCTGCTGCTGAAGGCCGGGGACCAGCTTTCCTTCGGCGTGATCCAGGGCGGCACCCGCTACTACATCGCGGTCCAGGGCGGCATCGACGTCCCGGAGGTGCTGGGCAGCCGGTCCACGTACAGCCTGGGCGCCATCGGCGGATTCAAGGGCCGCAAGCTTGAAGCGGGCGACGTTGTCCCCGTGGGCGCTCCCCTCAACGGGGGAAGACTCCCCCAGGCCGAAAGCGTCCCGGATGAATTCCGGCCTGTTTTCGCCAAGGAGCAGGAAGTCCGGATTGTGCTGGGGTTGTACGACCACCGCCTGACCGAGGAAGGCCTGGGCAATCTCCTCAACGAGGAGTGGAAAGTGACGCCCGTGGCCGACCGGATGGGTCTGCGCTACTCGGGACCGGGGGTGAAATGGAAGGAGCGCGAACAGCCGTTCGGCGCCGGCACGGACCCTTCCAACATCGTGGATGCGGGGTATGCCGTGGGATCTATCCAGATTCCCGGTGGCACCCAGCCGATCATCCTGCACCGCGATGCCGTCTCCGGCGGCGGCTACGCGATGGTGGGCACCGTGATCAGCGCTGACATGGACCTGGTGGCCCGGGCGGCGCCCGGAACGGCGACCCGGTTTGCCGCTGTCAGCCTGGCTGATGCCCTGGCGGCCCGCAGGGACCTTGCCGACCGCCGGAACAAGGCCTGGGCGGCACTGGGCGCCAACCGCTGACGGGCAGCGGCGGGTCCCCTGCCCAGGGCCCGCCGCTCCTCGTCGCTGGCCGATTGATCTGCCGCGCGGCACGCTTTCGGCGGGGGAAGTAGGGTAATTTTCCCCCTGTGCGCAGGCCGCCACCGGGTCTAGCGTGATGCGCATCAGCGTCCACCGCCGTCGAGGAGCCATCATGGCCGGGTTTGTGCAGATCATCGAATTCACGTCCTCCCGCATCAAGGAGATCGAAGAGCTGGGCCGCCCTTCCCGAACCGAGGGAACCACTCCGCCCACCTTCCGCCACATCATTGCCACCGCTGACCGGGACCATCCTGGGCACTACTTCACGATCGTGGACTTCGATTCCTTTGACTCGGCCATGGAGAATTCCGACCGGCCGGAGACGTCCGAGTTCGCTGCCCGGATGGCCGAGCTGTGCGACGGGCCCGTGATTTTCCACAACCTGGATGTCCTGTGGGAGGACACCGGGCAAGGTGCAGGCAACGCGTAACAGCAGGACATGGATTTCCTGACTGCCGCTCCCCTACTACAGGTTTCGATCAAGATTGAGGCAATAAATCCCCTCAATGGACAAAAGCCCTTCCGAATGCAGATGCCGCTTCCTAAGGTGGTCACAGGTTCGACCAGGGGGAAATATCTTGCTCACGACGGACGCATTTCAAGGCAATATCACTGACGGAGCCCGCAACGCGGGACCCGGCAGCCCAAGTAATTCCGCAGCGCACCGCCCCGTTCCGGCACCACCGCGCAAAGGAACCGCGCCCTCCCAGACGCCGGTCCCAAGGGTCAGCGGCCGCGAGCGCGAAGTCCAGCAGCTGATCTACGATCTCGCGCTTCTCGCCGCCAGGCAGTGTCCGCAGTAATTCGCCCACGCGGCGGGAGGCCGCCGTCGTAATTTCCGACGGCGGCCCGCCGGCCAGGCGCGTCACTCCCCTACTGTCCCGGCGCCCGGTAGGACGGGGTCTTCTTGGCGGCCGCGTCGAGGTCCTCCACGGTAAGGAGCGGCTTCAGCCGGACGTTGACGGTCCCCGACGAATTGATCAGCAGTGACAGCGCTGCGGCGCTGGCATCGTCCGGAATCTCAAAAACGCCCAGGACGTCGTAGTACCCAAAGGCGTAGTAGAAGCTTTCCAGCGTGCCTCCCACAGACTTCAGGGCTTCCGTCAGGGCGTCACGCCGCGCGGTACCGCCTTCCTGCATGAGCCCCTTGATGCCCTGGCCCACGTACGTTGCTTCAAACAGATACTTCGGCATGGTCTTTCCTCCTGGCCTGTCCGCCGGCGCCTCATTCCGTGGTTTGCCGGGACCGGCGCCGATAAGGCGGAACGTATTCCCGGGGCTGGGTGCAGTCAAGATTCCCGGATACCCAATAACAGGAATAGGGGTCAGCGTTCCTGCCCTACCGCAGCCCCCAAGGCCGTTCGGCCCTAGGCATGCATCCGCGCTGGGCAGACGCTGGAACAGGTAGGCGTCCAGGCTTCCGCCCGCGTGCCCTGCGCCTACCGGTTGCTGGAGTGCGGGCTCTGAGGACATTCCAAGATGTCAATTGCAGGAGGACGACTCCCCGGGCAAAGACCGGCTGTCCCGTTCGAAAGCCGCGGCAAGGAAACCCTGCGCATCGCCCTCCTCGCGGCCGGGCCGCTGTCATCACTGCTCTACGTGGTGTTCACCGACGGCATTGCGGCGTCCCAATGGGCCGGCTACCGGCGCACCGAACAGATGGTGAGCGAACTTTTGGCCGTCGGCTCCCCCGGCTACCAGGTCGTGGCCCCGCTCACCTGGCTCTACACGGTCTTGTTCACCGCGTTCGGACTGGGCGTCTGGACCTCGGTCCGCGGGCACAGGGCCCTGCGCATCGGCGCCGGTCTGCTCACCGCCTACGGGCTCTGGAACATCATGGGCGCACTTTTCCCGCTGCGCCTCGGCGACGACACGTCCATCCCGGCGCACATCGTGGCCACCAACGTGCAGCTCGGCCTCATGGTCGCCGCCATGTGCTTTGTCGCGGCAGGATTCCACGGCGGGATGCGCGCCTACTCGATCGTCTCGCTCGCAATGTCAGCGCTCATGGGTATGGTCGCGTTTATGGCAGCCCCGGGACCGAACCTCGTCTTGGGCGTCGGCGAGCGCATCAGCATCGGGGCGTTCCTGCTCTGGGTTGCGGTCCTGGCGGCAGTGCTTTGGAAACGGCCGACGGCGATGGACAGTAAGGGAGCACCGTCATGACCTACGTCATGGACCTGGGCGACGTGGACCGGAGCGACATCGCCGGGGCGGGCGGCAAGGCCGTGGGCCTCGGCGGCCTCATCCAGGCCGGGCTGCCGGTCCCGCCGGGGGTGGTCCTCACCACCGCCGCGTACGCGGATTTCACCGCCGAAAACAACCTCGATGCGGCCATCCAGGAGTTGGCCGCACTGCCACCTGATGCGTCGCCGCAGGAGTACGAGCATGCGTCCGCGCTGATCCGGACCCTGTTCCACAAAGGCACCATGCCTGCCGCCATCCAAGCCGAACTCGAGTCCGCCTATGAGCGCCTCGGCGGCGGGGACACCGCCGTGTCGGTCCGCTCCTCCGCCACCGCCGAGGACCTCGCCTCCGCCAGCTTCGCTGGGCAGCAGGAAAGCTACCTCAACATCCGCGGCCTGGACGCCCTGGCCATGGCCGTCATTAACTGCTGGGCCTCCCTCTGGACGGCGCGCGCCATGGCCTACCGTGCCCGCGAAGGCGTGCTGCCCGGCCAGGTGCGCCTCGCCGTCGTCATCCAGCAGATGGTGGAGGCCGAGGCGGCCGGGGTGATGTTCACGGCCAACCCCTCGAACGGCCGCCGCGACCAGACGGTGATCAGCGCGGCCTGGGGCCTGGGCGAGGCCGTGGTCAGCGGGCAGGTCACCACCGACGACCTGACCGTGGACACCCACACGGGCAAAGTCCTCACGCGGCAGACAGCCGACAAGGAACTCATGACCGTATCCTCGGACAACGGAACGGTCGAGGAAAAAGTCGCGGAAGACCGCCGTCGTGCGCCGGTCCTGGACGATGCCGCGGCGGCCGAGCTCGCCGCACAGGGCCAGCGGATTGCTGACCACTTCGGAGCCCCGCAGGACATCGAGTGGGCCAGGGCGGACGGGAGGTTCTTCCTGCTCCAGTCCCGGCCCATCACCGCGCTGCCCGAACCCGCGGCGGACGTCCCTACGGAATGGCATGTCCCCTACCCCAAGGGCCTCTACTTCCGGGCGAGCATCGTGGAGCAAATGCCGGAGCCGCTCACCCCGCTCTTCGCCGACCTCGTCGACGGCTCAGTGACCCGCTCGCTGTCCGCCCTGATGAACCAGGCGCTGGGGCCGGGCTCCCTCCGCGAGGGCGACGTCCGCTTCCCCACCGTCAACGGCTACGCCTACTACTACTACCGCACCTGGCCCATGCTGCGGATGACGGGCAGGACGGTGCTTACCATGGGGGCACTGTTCGGTGGCAAGGCGCATATGGGCGTCGCGGGCTGGCGCGACTACTCGCATCCGCGCTACGAACGCATCATCAAGGACTGGTCGGCGAAACCACCAACAGAACTTTCCGGAGAGCAGCTGCTCGCGGGCGTGCAGGCCCTCCTGGACGCCGGAACCGTGTACTACACGGCCGTGCAGTCCATCATTCCGATGGCCGACATGAGCGAACTCTCCTTCCGCGCCGTCTACAAGGCCGTCCGGCGGGACGGCGATCCCCCTGCCCAGGAGTTCCTGCTGGGCTTTGACAGCGAGCCCATCCGGGCGGAAAAGTCCCTGTACGACCTCGCGGGCTGGGCGCGCAGCGATCCTTCGCTGGTGAAGGCGTTGCTGGAACGGCCGACGCCGGAACTTGCCGAGTGCCTGCGGACAGGTTCCGCGCCGGAGGGCGTGGAGGACGTTTTGTGGCAGGAATGGCGGTTCACCTTCCAGGAACATCTGGACCTCTACGGGCACGCGGTCTACAACCTGGACTTCGCCACCCCGGTGCCGGCGGACAACCCGTCCGCGCAGCTGGAAACGGTGAAGTTCTACCTCCGCGGGCAGGGCACCGACCCGCATGAGCGGCAGCGGCTGCTGACCGAGCGCCGGGAGGCACTGATCCGGGAGGTGGCTTCGCGCCTGGGTCCGCGGCGCCGGGCACTGTTCCTCCGGGTGCTGAAGTGGGCGCAGGAGACGGCGCCGGTGCGTGAGGACGCCCTGGCCGACGTTGGACTCGCCTGGCCGCTGCTGCGGCGGATACTGCGGGAACTCGGCCGGCGGCTGGTGCTGTCAGGAGTCATCGCCGCGCCCGACGACGTGTTCTGGCTGCGCTTCCAGGAACTTCAGAGTGCGGTGGAGTTTGGGCTCGCGGACGTGGAGGCAAATGTTTCCCTGGCCGGTGCGTCGCGGCCGGTCCGTGCCGCCGCCGTCGAGGAACGCAGGATGCTGTGGCGCGGCCAGGCGAAGGCCGACGCCCCGCAGATGCTGCCGCAAAAAGCGTGGATGGAGAAGGCCTTCGGCTCGATGATGCCGGCGGGACCGCAGCACCAGTCCGGCGACGTGATCAAGGGCGCGGGCGCGAGTTCCGGCCGGGTAACTGCACCTGCCCGGGTGCTGCGGGGTCCGGAGGACTTCGGCTCGATGCAGCCCGGCGAGGTGCTGGTGGCACGCATGACCACTCCGGCCTGGACGCCGTTGTTCGCGATGGCCTCCGCGGTAGTCACCGATGTGGGCGGGCCGCTGAGCCACAGCTCCATCGTGGCCCGCGAGTACGGCATCCCGGCCGTCCTGGGCACGGGGGTGGCGACGCAGCGGCTGGCCGGTGGACAGAAGGTGAGCGTGGACGGCGACGCGGGGACGGTCACCATCGAGGCCACCGCCGGTGCCGCCGCTGGCTCCGGGGCGCCTTCCCTGGACGACCTGAATCCTGGGCATGAAGGGAGGGCACGATGACACACCGCACAGGCAGGGGCGCAATAGTGGCAGGGGGTGCGGCGGCCTGCTGTGTAGCCGCTTACCTGTCCATTGTGCGGCCCCGCCTGCTCCGCTGGGGTGCTACCCCCGACGAAGTCCAGGAGCCATACCCGGGCGCAGACCTGATTCCGGACAGCTCCCGAAGCGCGACCATGGCCGTGACCATCGATGCACCCCCATCCCGCGTATGGCCTTGGTTGGTGCAGATGGGCACAGACCGCGCAGGCTGGTACAGCTGGGACCGTCTCGACAACTTTGGGCGGCGCAGCGCTGAAAGCATCCATCCCGAGTGGCAGGACATCGCCCTCGGCCAGCATTTGGCCGCCAAGCCGGATGGCAGCGAGTGGTGGGAGGTCGCGGCCCTTGAACCGGAGCGGTTTTTGGGTCTCCGCATGTCCCTCGATCTGCGGGGGCGTCCCTTCGATCCGGCGGGGACACGGCCGCGTTTTTACACCGACTCCCTCTGGGGATTCGACGTGCGCAGCCTGCCCGAGGAGCGAACCCGGCTGGTGGTCAGCGGCTACTGGGCCCTGCGGCCCACGTGGCTTCAACCCATCATGAGCGCAGCCATCCTGGAACCGTCGCACTGGGTCATGCAGACCCGCCAGTTCTCGAATCTCAAGCGGCTCGTAACCGGCTACTGGCCAGCGCAGACGGCGGCGCCGGGAGGCCGGCAGTGGTTTGACACCCTGGCCACGTGAGTTTGCGTGCATGATGTTCGGGTGAACAAAAATCGGCTCGAGGCTTTCAGCGACGGCGTACTAGCGATCATCATCACCATCATGGTGCTGGAACTGCACACGCCCGAGGAACCCACGTGGGCAGGCGTCGCCGCCATCCTGCCCACGATCTTCACCTACCTCCTGAGCTTCGTGTACGTGGGGATCTACTGGAACAACCACCACCACATGATCCACCTCGCCAGCCGGGTGAGCGGCGGTATCCTCTGGGCCAACCTCCACCTGCTGTTCTGGCTGTCCCTGTTCCCGTTCACCACCCGGTGGATGGACGAGTCCGGTTTCCTGCAGGTCCCCGTGCTGCTGTACGGCGTCAACCTGCTGTGCGCCGCGATCGCCTACTTCATCCTGGAGCGGCGGCTGATCGCAGTGCAGGGCAAAGATGGGGCGCTTGCCCAGGCCGTGGGGAAAGACTGGAAGGGCAAGGCTTCTCCGCTGATCTACCTCACCGGCATTGCCCTCACCCTGGTCCAGCCGCTGCTGGGAGTCGCGGTCTTCACCATCGTCGCGCTGATCTGGCTGGTTCCGGACCGGCGGGTGGAACACTTCGTGGTGGCGGCCCACCAGGACAGCGCGGAGCAGGCGTAACCACGGGTTACTGCACCGGCGCTTCCCCCCTGCCGGGCCCGCACGGCGCGCGTACCTTGACGCATGAGTGACCGCGAGGACTTACCTTCAGGTACCTGGAGGACAGCGTTTCCGACTGCACCCCATGGGAGTTCGAGTTGCAGGCATGCGGGGACGTGGCCTACCGCCGGCATCGAACGCATCTCGTTCCGACGGGACGGCGAGCCCGCAGGCCTCACGCTCCGGGCCACACAGGTTTACCTGCGCGAGGACGGCAAGTGGAAGGTTGCGCACCGGCATGCCGATGCCCTTACCGAGTGACCACCCTCAGGCTTGCCGCTTCCGTAATGCGGCTCCGGCTACTCCCCCATGCCCGGGTGCACGGGAACAAAATCCAGTTTGTTGCCTGAGTTGGTCCGGCCTGCCGGGGTCCGGTTAAAGCCCTTCGCGTCGAGACCGTTCTGGGCGCGGAACTCGGCAAGCGCGGCGTCGTAGGCGTTGTTGAGGGTCCGGCCCGAAAACTCGCCGCTGCTGCCGTCGTTGAAGGCAATCCGGATCCGGACACTGGCCGGGTAATGGCGGTTCATGCGGACGAAGCCGTCGGCGTCCTGCTGGAGAGTGATCACGTGGTCCTGCTTTCGTTGGGGAGCACCCCCAAGTCTGCCGCACGAACCCCATGCCGACGGCACCCTGCCGCGTGCCGCCGTCGTGATTCATGACGCGGAAGTCCATCCCTGCCGGTGTTAGTCCCGCGCGGCTTGGGCCCGCCGGCGAAACCCGCCCGTGCCTACCGTGCCTCGAGGACTGTTTTCAGCTTTGCCAGCTGGGCGACCTCCTGGTCCATGGTGCGCTGGACCATCGGCCCAGCGAGTTTCATCAGTCCCTTGGGTTGCAGGTCCAGGGTGAAGCGGACCGTTGTCCCGCCGTCGGATGGCGCGAGGTGGTAGGCGCCGGAGGGGCGGGCAGGACCGGCCACCACTTGGAAGCCGAGGAGCCTGCCGGGTTCGGCGGCGATGATCTCGTAGTCGCCGTCGATGGCCCGGCCGCCCGGTCCGCTCAGCGTCTGCCTGTACACCGCGCCGGGCATTCCGGCAGTACCGCTCTTCAGCGAGATGGACTGAACGCCTGCACGCCACGCCGTGTTGTTCAACCCGTCGGCCAGGAACATGTAAACCTCGTCGGGCGAACGGCTGATGGTGATCTGGTTCTCGGCGTGAGCCGTGGCTGCCCCTAAGCGAGTCTTTTCGTCCCCGGTTATCCCGGTGCCAAGGAACAATCTGCCATCTGCAGGCCGTCCGGGGAAGAGCATGAACGGCCTGCACCCCCGCCGGCACCTCAAGTTTGCGGCAACTGCCTTGAAACCCACATGGCACGCACAGCCATACTGGGCGATGGGGATGACACGGCGTGGAACATGGCTGCGGTACGGGCTGCTGTCGGCCCTGTTGATCGGGATCCACCTGGGCACCCGGTGGTTCTTTTCCGAGGGCGTCTACCAAGGCGCCGCGAACGTGCCGCTGCGCAGATTCCCGGACAATGTGCATATCGTGGACCTGCTGACCTTCACGCCGATCTTCATCGGCCTGAAATTCGTGGCCTACGACTCGGCAGTGCGGGCCTTTACCAAGGGTTTCCGGCCGCCTGCGGTGATGGTCATTTTCGTCGCCGGCTACGTGATGGCCCTGGCTATGGACATTGCCTGCCTCATTGCGGCGTCAAGACCTATTGCGGACTCGGGGTACGCACTTCTGGGTTCAATTCTCCAAACGCCGTTCATACTCCTCCTGACCGGCGCGATCATCGCAGGCCTGACGCTGAACAAGGACGCGCCGCCCCGGACAGGGCCTCACGCGGTATAGCGGGAGCTACCCCTCGCAGGCTACTCCGTCGCCGTCGCCGTCCAGTCCGGAACGGTACCCGGGGGTGCCGGCATACAGCGGGGCAGCCCCGGCAGCCACCGCCTCGGAGCAGTTCGCGTAGTAGACGACCGTGGCGCTGGAGGCGGCCGCTACGGTGGCCGGTGCCTGCTGCCCGGGGCACGTGGCAAGGATCCCGGCGATGGCGTCGTGCTCCGCCTGCGTCACCCACAGACTGTACCGCGCCTTCACAGAGACCTGCCGGGCGACGTACTCACACCGGAAGCCCTTGGCCGGAGGCAGCCAGGTGGCGGCGTCGCCGTCGCCCTTTTGCTGGTTCGTGGGCCCGTCCGTCGCCTGCAGATTCAGCGGGTCGTTGGCGAAGGCCGTCCGCTGCTCCGAGGTCAGCTGCTGGGCACCCTTCTGCCAGGCGTCGCTGAGTGCCACCACATGGTCGATCTGTACTGCACTGCTGGTGGTGGTCCCGCGGACGAAGTTGATGACAGTGCCCGTGTAAGGGTCCGCAAGTACGCCGGTCTTGACCGTGCACGGGACGCCGGTGACGTACGTGATCTCCGTCAGGTCCCGGTTGAGGATGTCGTTCCGGGTGTCACAGCCGTTCTGGTCCACGTCCGCCCACGTTGCCCCGAACAGCGAGCGCTCGTACCCGGTCTTGGGTGCCCGGCCCTTGACCGGCAGGGTCTCGAGCAGGTCCGCGGCCTGGACTGTTGCTGACGGCTCGGTGCCTGTGTCGGCGGCAACCGCCGGCAGGTTTGCGCCGAAGAGGGCCAGCAGCGCGGAAAGGACGACGGCGGCCGTCCAGCGGGTGCCGGAGGCAGGCGTGGTGTCGGGCAAGGACGCGTGGCTGGACATGCAGATTCCCCAGGTTGTGTGCAGGAAAAGTTTGGTGCGTCAGCCCCCATTACCGCTGACGCCACGCAAGAGCTTAGCGTCGGGGAATGCCCTCAATTGGCCGGTTCCACTGGAACTCGGGCAATCCTTCCCGACTCCTGCGCGAACGCTGCGCCTGGGAACGATCCGGGGCATCCACATACGGCGCACGGTGACAGCAAAGGGACGGCCCCACCAGCACCGGAGTCTTCAGACGCAGAACCTGCAGGTACCTTCGCGATCTCGCTAAGAGAAGGCTCGGACATTCTCATGTCCTGAACAACCCGGCGTCATCTGATGGTTACCTGCAGGCGCTTTAAGTGTAGGACGGGACCCGCTTCTCCAACAGGGGGCAGTGCTGGAATCATGCCTTGGAGTGAACCACCAGGACAGGACATTCGGCGTGGTTGACCACCTGGGCAGAAACGGAACCCAGCTGCAAACCGGGAAATCCTCCGTGTCCCCGGGAACCTATGACGATAAGGTCCGCGTCACTGGCCGCATCGAGAATTGCCGACGCAGGTGAATGCGTGTCTACCAGCCGCCCTGCAGCTGGTACGCCTGCATTTTCGGCGGACTTTAGCGCGTCTTCTTGGAGGCTCCGGGCGATGTGCTCCGGAGACTCTTCGGCGGCAATCTCACCCGCCGCTGTTTCCAGGACAGCCGGATACCATGCCATCGCCGGCTTGTTCCAGGCTGTGACCAGGCGGAGCTGCCCGTTGCGCCGGTGTGCCTCGTCCAACGCCCAGGTCAGTGCCGCCCGGGAATGTTCGGAACCGTCAAAACCGACAATTATCAAGAACGAACCGGTGCCAGTCATGTGTCTTCCTTTCACTGCCCCCTGGATGGTGAAGTTCCATTCAGGGTCCTGGGGCAGACGGTGTGGACGGGCCGCATGCTTACCTTCCGGCGTCCCTCCCGATCACAAAGTACAGCGCGTTGCCCGCCTGCCGGCAGGGGCGAAATCCCCTAATCATCGGGACAAACACCTGCGGCCATCCGCGAGCGACGGCCCCCGGCAGGAGGGCCTTTTGTCCCTAACAGCCCAACGTTCGTGGGTATTAACTGGACTGACGCCGGCACCTCAAGAACGCCTTCCAACGGGGTCCTGCAAGTCCGCGCTCCGCTTCCCGACGAAGTGCAGGCCACGGAACCGAAGAAGCTTCCCATCACGCGTGGCTGGCGTGGGAATTTTTTCCTCCACCGCCACAGTGCAATAACAAGGAGCAGTCATGGGAGAACAGCATCCCCCGATGCTGCAGTTTCTCGGCGCAACGGACACCGTGACGGGTTCCCGGTACCTGGTCCGTTCCCAAGGACACCAGGTCCTGGTCGATTGCGGGCTCTTCCAGGGCTATAAGCTCCTCCGCGACCGTAACCGCATACCGTTCCATGTCACACCGGCCGACATCGATGCAGTTGTCCTCACCCATGCCCACTTGGACCACAGCGGGTATATCCCTGCCTTGGTGCGGGACGGTTTCCACGGCCCCGTCTATGCGACGGCTGGTACCGCAGAACTGTGTACTTTGCTGCTTCCCGACAGCGGCTACCTTCAGGAAGAGGAAGCCCGCTACGCAGATCGCAAGGCATCATCAACCCACCATCCCCCCAAACCCCTCTACACCGCCGAAGATGCCGTCCGTTCACTCAACAACTTCAAAACCCGGGACTTTGACCGCCCGTTCCCCCTGCCCGGAGGAATCGAAGCATCATTCCTTCCCGCCGGACACATCCTCGGCGCCGCACAGGTGCATCTCAGACTGGCCGGACGCACCATCCACTTCACCGGAGACCTTGGCCGCGCCCGTGACCCGCTGATGTACCCGCCGCGGGGCCTTGAGCCCGTGGACGTGCTGGTCACGGAATCCACCTACGGGAACCGGGCACACCCGGCAGGAGATCCTGAGACTGAACTCGGGGAAATCATTACAAGGGTGGCCAAGCGGCATGGAGTCATCCTGATCGCAGCGTTCGCTGTAGGCCGGGCCGAAACAGTGCTGCTGCACATCTCTCGCCTCTTGGCGAAACAGGCAATCCCCTCCGTCCCGGTCTACCTCAACAGCCCGATGGCCATCGATGCATCCGACATGTACCAGCGCCACCGCGAAGAACACAGGCTCAAGCCACACGAATTCGAGGCCATGTACAAGGTGGCGAAGCCCGTCCGCAGCCCTGATGAGTCCAAATTGCTTAATCTCCGCGGCGGGCCCATGATCATCATCTCCGCAAGCGGCATGCTCACTGGCGGCAGGATTCTGCACCACCTCACTGCCTATGGACCTGACAGGCGCAACGCCATCATTCTCAGCGGATACCAGGCAGGAGGAACCCGGGGCGCCTCCCTCGCCGCAGGCGAAAAACACCTCCGGATCTACGGCCAGGACGTCAATATCGAGGCGGAGGTCATCCAGATGGAAGGGCTGTCCGCGCATGCCGACTCCGACGAACTGATCCAGTGGATGAAGGCCGCGCCCCAGGCGCCGGCAATGACCTACATCACCCACGGAGAGCCGGATGCCTCTGATGCCCTCCGGGCCAGAATCAAACGCCAGCTCGGATGGAGGGTCCGCGTCCCCGAGCACATGGAAACCATCTCACTGGACAAGCCCCTTTAAGGGACGATTGAAAACCCCTGCCCTCCGCCACCCGATTCCTCCGCTACCGGCTCGGGTGCCGGTCACCCGGGCGACGGCGACACCCACCTGGAGTGCCGCCGTCGTACGTCCTGCGCAGGGAGCCAGCCGGCTGCTAGCGCGGGGCCCGGGCCGGCGTATCCGAGTCCTCACCTTCGCGGGCGTCAACATCACCATGGACTGCATGGCCGCCGCGGGTCTTGAGCAGGCTGGCCACCGTGGCCACCAGGATCGTGGCGCCGATGAACAGCAGGGAGAGCCAGATGGGGATTTCCGGGACCCAGAGGAGCGGCTGGCCGCCGTTGATGAAGGGGAGCTCGTTGACGTGCAGGGCGTGGAAGACCAGCTTCACGCCGATGAAGGCGAGGATGACGGCGAGGCCTTGGGCGAGGTAGACGAGGCGTTCCAGCAGTCCCCCGATGAGGAAGAAGAGCTGCCGCAGTCCCATGAGGGCGAAGGCGTTGGCGGTGAAGACGATGTACGCCTCGCTGGTCAGGCCGTAGATCGCGGGGATCGAGTCGACGGCGAAGATCAGGTCCACGAAGCCGATGGCGATAATGGTGAGCATCATCGGGGTCACGAAACGCTTGCCGTCCAGTTTCACGGTGAGCTTGTCCCGGTGGTAGTCCGGGGTGACCGGCAGGACGCGGCGGACCAGGGTCATGAATTTCCCGTCGGCCGGGTTGGCGTCATGGCCGCCGAACGCCTGCCGGTAAGCGAGGACCAGCAGCAGGGCACCGAAGATGTAGAACACCCAGGAGAAGTTTTCGATCAGCGTGGCGCCAATGGCGATGAACCCGCCGCGGAGGATGAGGGCGATGATGATGCCCACCATCAGCACCTTCTGCTGGTACTTCTTGGGAACGGCGAACCCGGTCATCACGATGAGGAAGACGAACAGGTTGTCCACGGACAGGGCTTTTTCGGTGAGGTAACCGGCGAAGTACTCGCCGCCGTACGTCCAGCCGGAGACCATCCCAATCCCGGCGCCGAAGACGAGCGCGAGTCCAATGTAGAAGGCCGACCAGCGCGCCGATTCACCGATGGACGGTTCGTGCGGTTTGCGGACGTGGGCGAAGAACTCATAAACGAAGAACAGGATTGTCACAGCAATGGTGATGATCCAGACGAGGGGTGTTACCTGCATGGCGGTACTCCAAAGGGTAGGCGTTGACATGTACGCCAAGGTCTCCTCCGCCCGGTGGGAACCGGAGCCGGTGGCCCGGGATGCTTCGCTGCATCCGTATTGACGGGCCACTCACAGACGGGAGTACTCCCCTTGATGGGTTAAATCGTAACTGATCAACGGGCGACGGCGGCGCCCGGTTCCGGATGCCGCCGTCGTTAGTCCTGCTGGAGAGAGCCCTACTTCAACTTGGGCACCAGCACAGGCGTGTTCTTCTTGTACTCCTCGTAGTCCGCCTGGCCGCCCCACTTCTTGTCCGCCTTCTTCTCCAGGGGCGGCACGCCGCTGCCCTTGGTCAGCAGCAGTGCCACGAACACCGGGGAGACCAGGGCCGACCACTGCCAGCCCTGCAGGACGGGCAGGGCGATGATGGCAACACCCACCCACAGCGTGATCTCGCCGAAGTAGTTGGGGTGGCGGGACTTGGACCACAGGCCCGTGCTGATGAAGCGGCCCTTGTTGGCGGGATCGTCCTTGAACCGGTTCTTCTGCAGGTCCGCCGCGGTCTCGATGGTGATGCCCACAAGCCACACCAGCAGGCCAACCCAGAAGAACCCGTCCAGCCCCACCTTCTTGTCCGACGTGATGGCCACCCATGCGAGCGCCGCCGTGAGCACCACCCACAGGCCCTGGATGGTCCAGGTGTTCAGGAAGCGGAAGAAGTCCGGCTTGAGCTCGTCAAAGCGGTCGTCCTTGCCATGCTTGCTGATCCGCAGGAACAGGAAGCTCCCCAGCCGCGCGGCCCACAGCACCACCATGGCCGCCAGCAGCATGCCGCGGGCATCCACGCCGGGGGACGCCAGCACCAGGAACACCGTGATGGAGATGTAGGTCAGGGCGCCGGTGAGGTCGTAGAACTTCTCCGTCTGCGCCTTGTAGGACGGAATGAACACCAGCCACTGGATCACGAAGGCGATGGCAACGCCCAGTGCAAACACCGGGAACCCGCCGATCCTCGACCCGCCCTGGCTGCCTGCGAGGGCAATGAGCACCGCGACCACCACGGCGATAATGGTGCTGATGAGGGCCTTGCGGCTCTTTTCGTTCACGGACAGATTCCTTTCCCCTGGTCTGCCGCGCGCTGCTGCACGGCCGGTCCCATCCGCGCCCCTCCGGGCACGGCTGTATCCAACAACAACTCAGCCATGGTGGCCTTGTCCACTAAGTGTTCGGAGCGGGGGCCATCCTGTATGGGGTGGAACCGGCACGGTTGCCGGTTCCACTCCTGCAAGTATGCGGATCCGGGCAGTCCACACCCGGCCGTGGCTGCGAACCACTCCTGAACCGCACCCGAGCCCCACCCGAGCCAAGGAGCCCGCCATGAGCCCCCGCACCAAGAACTGGTTGACCGCCTACGTGGTCAGCGCCCTGATTTTCGCCGTGCTGGATGTGGCATGGATCCTGCTGGTGGCCAACCCGCTGTACCAGAGCCAAATCGGCGGGTTGCTGGCGCCCAAGGCCAACCTGCTGGGCGCGGTGCTGTTCTATGTCATCTTCGTGGCGGGCATGGTGCACTACGGCATCCGGCCCAACGACCCGCTGGCTACGCTGGGGCAGCGCGTCACCGGCGCTGCCCTGTTCGGGTTCTTCACCTACGCCACATGGGCGCTGACCGGTTTCGCCGTGCTGAAGGACTTCACCGCGCTGGTGGCCGTGACGGACATCCTCTGGGGCGCCGCGGCCTGCAGCCTGGTCACGTGGGTGACGGCCACCATCCTGCGGCGGCGGCTCATGAAGCCTGCCGCGGCCTGACGGTTCGCACCCGCGTCACGGACGGCACGCTTTAAACCCCCAAACGGCGGCGAACCCCCGGAATTCCGGGGGCCGCCGTCGTCCGTCCTGCCAAAACCCTGCTCTGGGTGACGCCCGGCGGACAGACTGGCCCAGTTTTCAGCGCAGGGCGCGGGAACCAACGGGCAACCACAGCCGTTGGGCCGCCAAAACCGGGCCAGTGTGACACTCGGAGCAAGAACTCAAGAACTCAACCGAACAGGGCGGCCACCTGGGTCAGCGTTTGGAAGACGCCATAGGCCAGCGGGATCCCCACCAGGACCCAGGCCAGGACCAGCCTGCCGGTGGACTTGCGGACCGGCTCGTGTGCGCCGTGGGTGTGTGCGGTGCTGCTCATTTCAGGCCTCCATGGTGGATTCGTGCCGCTCGGGGCGGGATTCGTGGAACCGGGCGTCTACAGGCTTGACCAGCAGGTTGGCCACAAAGCCGATCACCAGCAGTGCCACCATGGTCAGCAGCGCCGGCTGGTAGGACACCGCGTTCAGCTGGCCGGGCTTGCCCTGTGCGTCCAGGATGCTGTTGACGATCAGTGGCCCGGCCACACCGGCGGCGGACCACGCGGTCAACAGCCGGCCGTGGATGGCGCCCACCTGGTACGTCCCGAACAGGTCCCGCAGGTAGGCCGGGACGGTGGCAAAGCCGCCCCCATAGAACGAGATGATGACGAAGGCGAGCACCACGTACAGGGCCGTGGCGCTGGAACCGGCCAGCGCCAGCACCGTGTACAGCACGGCACCCACGCCCAGGTACACCATGTAGATCCGCTTGCGGCCCGTGACGTCGGAGGTGGCCGACCAGGCGAACCGGCCGGACATGTTGCCGATGGACAGCAGCCCAACGAAGCCTGCGGCCACGCCGGCGCTCACCAGGGACTTACCGTCGGACTGCCGGAAGAAGTCCTGGATCATGGGCGCCGCCTGCTCCAGGATGCCGATGCTTACCGTGACGTTGCAGAACAGCGCCACCCACACCAGCCAGAACTGGCGCGTCTTGATGGCGTTCTTGGCAGAGACATTCTCCGTGGTCACCAGCTTGGCCGCCTTGACCTTGGAGGGGTCGAACCCGGCCGGGCGCCACCCGTCGGCGGGCACCCGGACGGTAAACGCGCCGAACAGCATGTAGGCGAGATAGACGACGGCGAGGGTCAGGAAGAGCTTGCCCACGGCGTCACCACTGGCAACCCAGCCCTGGGTACCGGAGTTGGGATCGTACGCCTTGAGCAGGGCCTGGGATACCGGGCTGGCGATCAGTGCGCCGCCGCCGAAGCCCATGATCGCCATGCCGGTGGCCAGGCCCGGCCGGTCCGGGAACCACTTGATCAGCGTGGACACCGGCGAGATGTAGCCGATGCCCAGTCCGATGCCGCCCACCACGCCGTAGCCCAGGTAGACCAGCCAGAGCTGCCGGGTGAAGATGCCCACCGAGCCTATGAGGAAGCCGCCCGCCCAGAACATCGCGGACGTGAACATCGCCTTGCGCGGGCCGTTGGTGTCCACCCAGGTGCCCATGACCGCGGCGGAAAGGCCCAGCATGACAATGGCGATGGAGAAGATCACGCCCACCTCGGTGAGGCTGGCACCGAAGTGCTTGACCAACGCCGTCTTGTACACGCTGGTGGCGTAGGCCTGGCCGATGCACAAGTGGACGGCGAGCGCCGCCGGAGGGACCAGCCAGCGGTTGAAGCCCGGCGGGGCGATGGAGTGGTCACGGTCCAGGAAGCCCATGGTTGATTCCTTTTACTTGTCGATGACGTCGATGTCTGATCGATCCAGAGGCGTAAGACCTTGATGAGCCCAGGCCCCTTGCCTTGGGCAATCATCATGCAAATCATCAGCAAACGTACTGTTGGCGCGCCGAACGGCGGGGATTTTACGGCGAGCGGCGTTCAGGCGGCCTTGATGGGTGGCTTACCGGACGATGCCGCCTGGCCCTCCCGGGCCAGGAACGCCGAGAGTTCGCCGATGGTACTCATAAGCGGCGCCGGGAAAACAACGGTGGTGTTCTTGTCGACGCCGATCTCCACGAGGGACTGCAGGTTCCTGAGCTGCAGGGCCAGCGGGTGGGCCATCATGGTGTCCGACGCGTCGCCGAGCGCCGTGGCGGCGATGGCCTCGCCTTCGGCGGCGATGATCTTTGCCCTCTTCTCGCGTTCAGCTTCAGCCTGGCGGGCCATGGCCCGCTTCATGCTTTCAGGCAGCTGGATGTCCTTCAGCTCAACCAGCGTGACCTCCACGCCCCACTCGACGCTGAGCACATCGAGGATTTTCCGGATGTCAGCGTTGATGCGCGCGGTCTCGGACAGGGTCTGGTCCAGGGTGTGCTGGCCCACGACTTTCCGCAGGGTGGTCTGGGCGATCTGGTCGATGGCCGCGGCAACGTTTTCGATGGCGACAATGGACTTCACGGCGTCCACCACGCGGTAGTAGGCCACGGCCGAGACGTCCACGCTCACGTTGTCCTGGGTGATGATGCCCTGGGACTGGATGGGCATGGTGACGATCCGCAGGCTGACCAGCGGCAGGCGGTCGATGACCGGGACGATCAGCCGCAGCCCGGGATCCCTGACACCGATGACCCTGCCGAGCCGGAAGAGCACGCCCTTCTCGTATTGGCGCACAATCCGGATGGACATCCTCGCCACGATGAGCAGCAGGATGACGACAATAATCGCGATGACAGTGGTGGGGTCCATCAGGATCCCCTCCTGGTTTGTTGAGCGGAAGGTGCCGGTGCCGGGGCCGGCACCGTGACAGGAGTCCTGGCTCCATTGTCCCACCAACTGGCCGAAGGAAGCCTGGCTCGCACAGGCGGAATGTGCCTCCTGCCGGGTCCCACTGCCACCTGTTCGCCGGACACCGGTGGTGGCAGAGTGGAACGATGAGCGAGCACACGTCCGGCCTGGTCCTGAACCTGGAATGCACGGTCCCTGCTAAGCCGGAGGAAACATTCCGGCTGCTGACGGAACCGGACGAACTGGCAGCCTGGTGGGGCCCGCACGGCTTTACCATCCCGGCGGTGGAGGTCAATCTGGTGGCCGGCGGCCGCTACCGGTTCACCATGGCCCCGCCGGAGGGCGAGCCGTTCCATCTCTCCGGTACGTTCCTGGAAATCGACCCGCCCTGGCGCGTGGTCTACACGTTCTCGTGGGAAGAACCGGCACCCGACGACCGGGAGACCGTCGTCGATCTCTCCCTGGCCCGGGCCGACAGCGGGACCCATGTGGTCCTCTCGCAGGGACCGTTCCTGACGGAAGAACGGCTGGCACTGCACACCGCAGGCTGGAGCGATTCGTTCCAAAAACTCGGCACGGTCCTCGCGGGACGGGCGTAGCCGCTGCCCTGCTGTAGGTTGATGCTGGACTCTCACTTATCGTCAGGCAGGGCGGGGATCGCATGGACGCGGACGTCATCATTATCGGCGGCGGGCTGGCCGGGCTCGTGGCCGCCAACGAGCTGGTCCGAGCCGGACGGCGGGTGGCCATCGTGGACCAGGAGAACGCGGCCAACCTGGGCGGCCAGGCGTTCTGGTCGCTGGGCGGCCTCTTCCTGGTGGACACCCCGATGCAGCGCCGGCTGGGCGTGAAGGATTCCTCTGAGCTGGCATGGCAGGACTGGCAGGGTTCGGCGCAGTGGGACCGCCTCACCGGCCCCTGCCCGGAGGACGAATGGGCGGCCAGGTGGGGGCGCGCGTACGTGGAGTTCGCCGCCGGTGAGAAGCGCGCGTGGCTGCAGCAGCAGGGCATCCGGTTCACCCCGCTGGTGGGCTGGGCCGAGCGCGGTGATGGCAGGGCCGGCGGCCACGGCAACTCGGTCCCCCGCTTCCACGTCCCCTGGGGCACCGGCACCGGGGTGTCGGAACCGTTCGCGGACAAGGCCCGCGCGGCTGCTGCGGCGGGCGCCGTCAGGTTTTTCTTCCGGCACCGGGTGGACGGTTTAACGTACGACGGCGGCACGGTCACCGGGGTGCGGGGCGCGGTGCTGGCGCCTGATGACTCCCCCCGCGGGGTGTCCTCCACCCGGGACATGGTTGGGGACTTCGAATTGCGGGCGCAGGCGGTGGTGATTGCGTCCGGCGGGATCGGCGGCAACCACGGGCAGGTGCGCCGCTGGTGGCCGGAGCGGCTGGGGACGCCGCCGGGCAGGATGGTCACCGGGGTGCCGCAGCATGTGGACGGGCGGATGCTGGACATCGCCGACGACTCCGGCGTCCGGCTGGTGAACCGTGACCGCATGTGGCACTACACGGAGGGCATCCGGAACTGGAACCCCATCTGGCCGGACCATGCCATCCGGATCCTGCCCGGGCCGTCGTCGCTCTGGTTCGATGCCCTGGGCCGCCGGCTCCCCGCACCCGGCCTGCCCGGCTACGACACCTTGGGCACCCTCCGCCTGCTCCGGACCACCCCCGAGCTTCAGCCGTACGACCATTCCTGGTTCATCCTCAACCAGCGCATCATCGAAAAAGAGTTCGCTCTTTCCGGCTCGGAGCAGAATCCGGACATCACCAACCGGGACCTCAAGCTCCTGCTGAAGACCCGGCTGGGCCGCGGCGCGTCCGGCCCCATTGAGGCGTTCAAAGAGCACGGCGCTGACTTTGTGGTGGCGGACAACCTGGCGGAGCTGGTCAGCGGGATGAACGCCCTGACGGACCAGCCGCTGCTGGACCACGGGCACCTCCGGCGGCAGATCGAGGAGCGCGACGCCGAGATCCGCAATCCCTATTCCAAGGACAGCCAGGTGGTAGCATCCGGAACAGCGGCGCTACCTGGGAGACCGGCTTTTCCGCACCGTGAAGCCGCACCGGATCCTGGACCCGAAAGCCGGGCCGCTGATCGCCGTGCGTCTGCACGTGGTCACCCGGAAGACCTTGGGCGGAATCCAGACGGACCTTACAGGCCAGGCAATGGGACGGGACGGCGTTCCCGTTCCCGGGCTTTACGCTGCCGGGGAAGCTGCAGGTTTCGGCGGCGGCGGCGCCCACGGGTACAACGCGCTCGAAGGCACTTTCCTGGGCGGGTGCATCTTCACCGGCCTCACCGTGGCCCGCACGCTCGCCGCCGCACTCTAAGCCCCCGCTGTAGCCCGGGGTGCACCAAGGCCCGGGCCGCGCCAAAGTCAGCTGTGGCACCCGGCCCTGTGCCGCCGTCGTCCGTTGTGCCTTCTTGAAGTTACGGCAGGGGCGCCAGTCGCAGCTGCGTCGAGAGCCTGTGTGCGGTTGCAAGGTCGCCGTCGTCGTAGACCAGCACGCGGCCGATGAGGAGCACCGAGCGGCGCGGCGAAGCGATATGTCCCATCCCGCCCGGGACATCACCGGTCCATCCAGGCCCCGTGATGAGGAAATCCCCTGCCCCTGTGCCGGTGGTGCGCTTGCCCACGTAGGCGAAATTGGTGTTGTTGGAGGGGTTGGTGAACTGCACGCTGTAGTAGCGCCCTCCCATGTCCGGCACGTGGAGCACCAGCGGACCTTTCGAGAGGTCCAGCCAACCCAAGGTCAGGAGGGTGTCCCGGTTGACACCGGCCGATGCCACCCGGGAGGTGCCCGCCGGAACATTGAGGGGGTCGGCGAAGAGCGCCTGCGACTGGGTGTACAGGGTATTGACGGGAATGGGACCTTCGCCGAAGCCCTTGACCACGATGGCCCGCTTGAACACGGACAGGAGCATGCGGGGCCAAAAATAGGTGGCAGCGAACCACGTGGCCGCCATGACCGTGCCGAAGATGAGCAGGTGTTCCAGACTCATGGCGTCCCGCCTCCCGCCCTGGCCACTGCCGGAACCACATAGCTTCCGTCCAGGACTGCCGGGCCGGGCTCGTAGACACGCAGCCAGAGAATGAACTTTCCGTCCGGGGCGGGCAGCCAGTTACGTTCGCGGCCTGCCGGAGGGGTGGCCTGGATGCAGACCTCAACAGAGCCGTCCGGGCCGGGGACCAATCCGGACCTGTCGCTCACGCTGTACCGGCGGAGGGGGTTGGCCACGAAGCGGTTCCTGGCATCGCCCATCGTCAGCGACCAGAAGGCGTTGGTGGGCGGCAAACCGCCCGGCGGGAACCGGAGGACGTACTCATGCCGGCCGGTCAGTTGGGCGCCCGTCGCATCCGAGTTGGCCCACCAGTAGACCGCCTCTTCCGGTGTGTTCACCGGGCCCGGGAACAACTGCGCGCAGGCAGCGCGCATCAGCACGCCGTTGCCCGGATCGCCCAGGCCGGGCATGGTGACCCACCCGTTCACACGGACGGCTTTGATCCTCGCGTACACCTGGGCAGTAACGAAAGCCAGGCCAAAGCCAATCAGAAAGCCCTGCAGCACATCGCTGCGGACGGTCCGGTTCAGCGGGAGGAAGAGCATGGCAAGGATGAACGCCACGCAGATGATGCCCACCAGCGCGGCGAAGTAGGCATAGGCCCTCCTCAACGTTCCGTTGCTTCCTTGGCCCTCCGGACCAGCCGCAGTTCGGGAAGTGCCTCCCATTCGGGCGGCAGGGTGTTGCGTTTCCCGTCGGGCCGGAATCCCTGTTTCAGGTAGAAGGCCAGGGCGCGCGGGTTGTTTTCCAGCACCCACAGGTACGTCGGACCGGAGCCGACGGCGGCACGCACCAGTGCTGCCCCCAGGCCGGTTCCATAGGTGCGCCGGAGGGTGTAGATCGCGTAGAGCTCCAGCGCCCCGGGAGCATCCGCCTCCCGCCCGGGTCCGGCGTCCGCGGAGCCCACCAGCTGGTTGTCGGCGTCGAAGGCGAGGATCCGCGGCTCATGGGTGTCCAGGAACGCCCGCCGCCGCTCCACCCGTTCCGGGATGCCGGCCCGGCGCCGCTCGAAGAAGGCCGGCGAGAGCAGGTGCGGGTAGCACTCCTCGTGCGCCAGCGTCTGCATGAGCACCACCGCCTCGGCGTCCTCCGGGGTGGCCTGGCGAAGTCGAAAGTCCATGGCGCCAGCCTAGCCAGCGGACCGGCACTCCGCGGCACTTAAGATGAGGCATGGACTTCGAGGGCGTGCTTTTGACGGCGGTTGGCGCGGCGCTGATTCTGCTGATGATCGCCGACGTCTTCCACACACTGCTCTACCCGCATGGCTCCGGTCCCGTGGGCCGGACCATCATGCGCGGGTTCTGGCTGCTGTCCAGGAAACTGCGGGGCGGCGCCTCATCGGTCGCCGCCCCGCTGGCCATGGCTGCGGTCATCGCCGCATGGGCCACCCTGGCTGCCGTGGGCTGGGCGCTCCTGTACCTCCCCCACCTGCCGGACGGCTTCTCCTATTCAAACGACATCCCCCGGCAGGCGGACTTCGCCGAAGCGCTTTACATTTCCCTGGTGGCCCTGTCCACGGCGGGGTTCGGTGAAATCGTGGCCATCCATCCGGTCCTTCGCCTGGTGATGGCGTTCCAGGCCGTGGCAGGTTTTGGCCTGCTGACCGCCACGGTCTCCTGGATCCTGCAGACCTACCCGGCGCTGAGCCGGCGGCGTGCCCTTGCCCACCGGCTCAACCTGTTCCGGGAAGCGGCAGGAACCTCCGGCATTGCCGCGCTGGAAGCCGGTCATGCGGCGGGACTGCTGGAGGCGATGGCCGAAAACGTGGCCTCCGTCAGCATCGACCTTCTTTCGTTCCACGAGACCTACTACTTCCACGAGGTGGAACAGCGGGGATCGCTGCTTACCACCGTTGCCTACGCCCACCAGTTGGCCTCGGAAGCCCAGGCCAGCGACAACCCTGAACTGCGGTTTGCCGGGCGCATGCTCTACGCGGCCCTGGATGACCTGGCAGAAGTGCTGCGCGGAAAGTTCGGCCATGTGGGAGACACATCCTCCGACGTGTTCGACCACTACGAACTCCACCACCGGCACCGGCGGCCCCCGGAAACGCGGGCGTGAGCGCCAGAAGTTACAGCACTTTGGAAAGGAACTCCTGGGTCCGTTGGTGCCGGGGATTATTGAGAACCTCCCGCGGCGGCCCGGCCTCCACCACCACCCCTTCATCCATGAAGACCAGCGTGTCCGCGACCTCACGGGCGAACCCCATCTCGTGGGTCACCACCACCATGGTCATGCCGCTCCTGGCCAGTTCCTTCATGACCTCGAGCACCTCCCCCACCAGCTCGGGGTCCAGGGCACTCGTGGGCTCGTCAAAGAGCATCAGCTTGGGGTCCATGGCAAGGGCACGGGCGATGGCCACACGTTGCTGCTGCCCGCCGGACAGGTGGGCCGGGTAGGCGTCCCCCTTGTCCCCCAGCCCCACACGCTCCAGCAGCTCTTTTGCCCGGGCGGTGGCTTTGGCCTTGGAGAGGCCTTTCACCCGGATGGGGGCCAAAGTTATGTTCTCCATGGCCGTCAGGTGGGGAAAGAGATTGAAACGCTGGAAAACCATCCCGATTTCACGGCGTTGAAAGGCCGCTTCCGAGAGCTTGAGCTCGTAGAGCTTGCCGCCCTTCTGGCGGTAGCCCACCAGCTCGCCGTCGATCGAAAGACGGCCGCCGTCGACCCTTTCCAGATGGTTGATGCAGCGCAGGAACGTCGACTTGCCCGATCCGCTCGGCCCCACAATGCACAGCACCTGGCCGCGGCCCACCTCCAGGCTTATACCCCGCAGGACCTTGTTCGTACCGAAATTCTTGGAAACCTTCTCGGCAAGCACCATCGGCACGCCCGTCATCCCTTACCTCCAAAGTCATTGCCAAGCGGCGCGCCTGGCTCTCCCGGAAGCACCGCTCCGGGGGCTGCCGTCGGGCCTGCCGCTTGTGCCGTGTCCGACGTCGGTGACCGCCTGCCCGAGTCCGCCCGGCCGGTGCCGCGGGAAAACCTCTTCTCGATGAAGTGCTGGCCCACCATCAGGACTGACGTGAAAAGCAGGTACCAGAGCGACGCCACGATCAGCAGCGGGACCGGGGTGAAGGTAACGGCGGAGATCCCGCGGGACACGCCATACAGGTCGATGCTCAAGGGGATGGCGGCCACCAGCGAGGTGGTCTTCAACATGGAAATCACTTCGTTGCCGGTGGGCGGAATGATGATCTTCATGGCCTGCGGGACCACGACGAACCTCATGGTCTGGCCCCAGGACAGGGCCAGCGCCGTGGCGGCCTCCTCCTGGCCCCGGTCCACGGACAAGAGTCCTGCACGGACGATCTCGGACATGTACGCGGCCTCGTTCAGGCCGAGCCCAATGACGGCGGTGATGAAGAGGTTGGTGAAGATCCCGTTCGGGATGGTGACCCACGGGTCCATGAACGGAATGCCCAGCGTGAACACCGGGTAGATCAGGGACACCAGGCCCCAGAAGACCAGCTGCACGTACACCGGGGTTCCGCGGAAGATCCAGATGTACAGCCAGGCGATGTTCTTCAGCACCGGATTGGGCGACAGGCGCATGATGGCCAGCACCAGGCCGATGACGATCGCGCCGATCATGGCGTAGATGGTCAGCGACAATGTCACCCACGCAGCCTGGCTGATCCGGCGGTCAAAGATGTATTTGCCCACCTCCGGCCAGCCGTAGTCCGGGCGCTGTGCGGCGTCCAGCACAAACACCGCCAGCCCGAGCACCAGGACAACGGCAATCAGAATCCGCCAGGGGTGGCGGAGCGGAATCGCGACGATGGCCTCGGGCGGAGCATCGTCCGCGGCGCGCCCGCTGCCGCTGCGCGGGCCTCTGCCGTGGTCCGCCTCAATCATTCCGTCGGATTCCGCCCTGCTCATGTTCTGTTACCCCTTGGATGCCACGTTGAGTGCAGCCGTCTTTATTCCACCGGCTTCCACTCCCCACTTGGACAGGATCTTGGTGTAGGTGCCGTCGTCGATCAGCGACTGGAGCGCCTTTTGGAGGACCGGAGTGAAGTCGCTGCCCTTGGCGACGGGGATGCCGTATGGAGCCACTTCAAATGCGTCGCCGGCAGTCTGCAGCTTGTCCTTGGTCTTGGAGATCGCATAGAGGGTGACGGGCGAGTCAGCGCTCATTGCATCCACCTGCCCCACGGCCAGTGCATTGGTCGCCTGGTCCTGCGCGTCGAACTTGAAGATCTGAATTGCGGGCTTGCCTGCGTCGGTGCAGGCTTTTGACTTCTTGGGCACTTCGTCGGTGTCCTCATAAGTGGTTGCCTGGACAGCCACCTTCAGTCCGCAGGCGTTGTTAGGGTCCACGGTCTTACCCTTGGGGGCTGCCCACTGGATGACGGCCGAGTAGTAATTGAGGAAGTCCACCTGCTTTTCCCGTTCTTTGGTGTCCGTGAACGAGGACATGCCCATGTCGTCCTTGCCTGCACGCACCGCGGGCAGGATGTTGTCGAAGGTGCCGATATCGAAGTTGACCTTCAGGCCCATCACCTTGCCCAGTGCATTGGTGAGGTCAACGGACCACCCGACCGGCGCCCCGTTGTCATCCTTGAACTCGTTGGGCGGGTAGTTGTTGGCCATGCCGACGTTCAGGACCCCGGCACTCTTGATTTTGTCCGGCAGGGACGCCGCGATGGAGTCGTTCTTTTTGACGTCGACGGCGGCGGCGGTGCCGCTCGCCGAGGCGGGCCCGGTGGCGGCCGGCTGGCTGTTGTCCACGCATCCGGAGAGCGCGAGTGCCGAGGCTACGGTAAGGACGGGGAGTACGTATCTGGTGCGCATGGCTTCCTTAGCTTTCAGGGATCTTCTTTAGTTGTTGCCTGACTTCGTTGTCTCAAGAATTTCGCCGGAAGAACGGAGGTCCCGGAGGATCTCCCCACCCCTGGCTTTCAGCTCAGGGACGCTGGAAACACCTACCAGCGTCATGGTACGCCTGAGTTCGTCCGCGAGGATGTCAATGATGCGGCCTACGCCAGGAGAGCCCGCAGCGACCAGACCGTAGAGGTAGGCCCGGCCGATGGAGCAGGCGTCTGCTCCGAGCGCCAGCGCCTTGAGGATGTCGCTGCCCCGCCGGATTCCCGAGTCCACGTAGATCTCCAGCGAGTCACCCACCCGCTGCCGCGATTCCTGGAGGACGTCCATGGGGCTCAGCATGTGGTCCAGCTGGCGGCCGCCGTGGTTGCTCAACTGCACGGCGTCCAGCCCGATCCGGGCTGCCTTGTCCACATCGGATGGGTTGACGCAGCCTTTGAGTACGATCTTGCCCTGCCAGGCCTGACGCAGTGCTTCGAGTTCCTTCCAGCCGCTGGATGCGTCCGAATGGCCCAGGATGTGCTGCCACATGGAGGGGGTGACCATGGGGGTGGCAGCGGCACTGTGTGGATCCAGATTGGGGAAGCTGATGCCCTCTGACTTCAGGAAGTTGACCCACCAGGATGGGCGGCGGGCAATGTCAGCAATCGTCGAAAGCGTCAAGGCGGGCGGAGCGGTAAAGCCGTTGTGGAGGTCGCGTTCCCTTGCACCGAGTGCACGGGTGTCGACGCCGACAATCAGTGTGGTGAATCCCGCAGCTTCGCAGCGTGCCAGTTTGTCCTTCGCGGCCTGCGGGTCCGAGCCCAGCCCGAAGTTGAACCAGCGGTCCAAGCCGGGGTGGCTCCGGGCAATGGTCTCCATAGCCACTGTGCTGAGCCCGGCAAGTCCGTAAGGGATGTGGGCGCGGTCGGCTGCCGCCGCGACGGCTGCCTCTCCCTCGGGGTGGAACAGCCGGGTGGCGCCGGTGGGGGTCAGCGTCAGTGGCAGGGCGCTGGTCCTGCCAAGCAGGGCTGTACTGGTATCAGGTCCCTCGACCGGCCCCCAGCTGGGCATGAGGGCCCAGGAGTCGAAGACAGCGCGATTGCGGCGCAGCGTCACCTCGTCCTCTGACCCGCCGTCGAGGTAGTCGAAGATTCCGGCGGGCAGGACTTTGCGCGCGGACTTCCGGTATTCCTCCACGTTGTACGCGTTGGCCAGCACGCGGCGCCGCCGGGGGAATACGGGTGCTTTGACCTGGATGAGCTCCTTGGCTTCGCTGATCTT
This sequence comes from Arthrobacter sp. DNA4, assembly GCF_024362385.1. Taxonomy (NCBI): domain Bacteria; kingdom Bacillati; phylum Actinomycetota; class Actinomycetes; order Micrococcales; family Micrococcaceae; genus Arthrobacter; species Arthrobacter sp. DNA4. The sequence continues at coordinate 1,073,265 of NZ_CP101466.1, read as the reverse complement.
CAATGACGGCCTTCCACTGCTTGCGCTTGCGTTCGTTGACTTCAGCGTAGGAAGCCGCGGGCTGTGCGACTATAGAGAAATCCACAAGGCAGGAGTTTTCGAATTAGCGCAAACTACCAAAGTGACTGCTTCGGCGCTGCCGCGTGACCGCCGTCGAGCCCCTCTCCCTGCCCACGCTTTCGGATGTGGCACGCTCCACGGATTCGGAGATTGTGCGCCTGGTGGAGATGCCTGACCATGACCAGCAGGCGGTGGCGGGCTCTGTCCTGTACGACTCCATGGCCCCGCCCGCGAAGTATCCCGGGGCTCTTGCCCTGGCCATTGGCCTCTCGTTGTCCGGAAAGCGCCTGCGGGCCAAGGTCCAGGACCTCGCCGACGCCGGCTATGTGGGAATCGTTTACAAGACCAATGGAAAACCGGACATCGTGCTCCGGGCGGCCGCCCGCGAGACGGGAATGGCGCTCTTTCGGGCCTCGGATTCAGTGCCATGGAACCAGTTGGCAGAGATCATGGATGCGGCCGTCATACCGCACCGCCAGTCGGGGCGGACACTGGTGGACATCCGTCCCGGCGACCTGTTCGATCTCGCCAACACAGTGGCCGCGCAGGCAGGGGGTGCCGTGGCCATTGTGGATCCCGACCAAACCATCCTTGCCTATTCAACACTCCCGGACCAGCCCATCGATGAGACGCGGCGCAGTTCCATCCTGCGCCTGCAGGTACCGCGCTCTGCCGAGACCGACAGGGACTACCGGCGCGTCCATGCTGCCAGCGATGTGGTGGACGTGAAGACCGAAGACCCGGAGCTGCGCCGCACCGCCATATCCATCCGCGCGGGAGCGGGCGTGCTGGGATCTCTCTGGCTCCTGGAACGGGCCGGTCACCAGAATAAGGATGCAGCCCGGATCCTGCGGGAAGCGGCGAACGTGGCTGCACTCCATATCCTGCACAAGCGCACCACTTACGTTTCGAACCTCACGCGGCAGTTGGACATGGTGCAGCCGCTGCTGTTCGAACCCAAACGCGCCGAGCTGGCAGCTATCCGGCTCGGTATCTCCGCGGACTCCATCCGGGTGGCGGCGCTCACGGCGTGGCCCGCGGACGCAGTTGCTGCCCAAACACTGCAGTCACGCCTCCGCCTCTTCGACACCATCCGAACCGCCTGCGCTATCCGGTTGCCCTCTGCGGTCTGCGGACTTTCGGACAACATTGTGTATGTCGTACTGCCACAGGGAACCGATTCCGACTGGCACTTCCAGCGCGGCGCCATCCTGGCCATTGTCAGGAATGCGCGGCGGGCCCTCGGCCGCCCCGTCCTGGCCGCACTGGGCAGCGCGGCTACCGTAAACCGGCTTGCAGAGTCCCGGATCAATGCCGAGACGGTCCTGTCCGAATTGGTCCGCACCGTTGCGGAAGGACAGATCGACCCGGACTCGGACCAGGTGGTGGCCGACGATGAATCGCTGGGCTCGCGCCTGCAGCTGCGCCGGATTGTATCCTCGTTGACCGCGGCCGGGCAGCTGCCCGGAGTGCACGCCATGAGGATTGCAGAGTACGACGAACAGCACAGGAAATCCTTTGAGGAGACCATCCGGGCCTACCTGAGCTGCGGCGGCAACGCGATGGATACGGCCAATGCACTGAAGGTGCACGTCAATACAGTCCGCTACCGCTTGTCCAGGGTGAAGACGCTCTTCGGCATCGAGCTCGATGATCCCGAGACACGCCTGCTCGTGTGGCTGCAGCTCTGGGCGAGGCACAACTAAAGCGCGGATTAGTCGGGCCACGGCGGCATCCCCCCTGCTTGGTAGGGTCTGCGTATGGCACCCCATTCCCATTCCATGGATGACGTCATTTACGAACCTGAGCGCGTCCAGTTCGAGTTCTTCCTGGACGAGCACCGGGCTGCGCTGGATGAGTGCCTGGACGGGCTGACCGAGGAGCAGGCCAGGCGCCGGCTGGTTCCGTCCCGGACCACCCTTTTGGGGCTGGTGAAGCATGCCACCTTCGTCGAAAAGGTCTGGTTCGATGAGGCCTTTACCGGACGTCCGCGCAGGGAGATCGGCATTCCGGCCACCCCGGACGAATCATTCATCCTGGACGACGACGATACCGTCGCCTCCGTCCGCGCGGCCCACCGGGAGGCCTGCGCCGTCTCCCGGGCCGCTGCCGCCCCTCTTGGCCTGGATGACCTGGTGACAGGAAACCGGCGGGGACCTGTGCCGCTGCGCTGGGTCTACCTCCATATGCTTCGCGAACTGGCGCAGCACTGCGGCCATGCGGACATCCTGCGCGAGCAGATCATGGCGGAGGCGAACGCGGGCTGAGCGGCGTCCCCGGCCCGTCAGCGCAGTCCGTTGTAGCCGAGCGGGGCCGGGCGTAAACTCAGCCCACCATCCATGCGGAGGCGAAAAGCCATGAAGACCATCCGGACGCGGGCCCTCGAAGCGGAACACCACGCCACGCTCAGTCCCGGCGACGACGAACGGTTCTCCGGGTACGGCGTGATGGGGCTGACGTTCAGCACCGGCCATGTCCTGGCCATGCGTCGCTTCCCCGTGACCAGCGTGGGGCCGGGCTACACCTCGGTCTGGCTGCGCCAGCCCTCCGGTTCCTGGACCATTTACGCGAACGCAGCACCGGATGTTTCCTGCGCCCGCTATTTCAGCGCCGGCCTCACTGATGCCGTCCAGTGCGACGTCGGCGTCGACTGGACCGGCGACACGTCCTTCACCGTGACCATCGGCCAGGAAGTGAACCTCACCTGGAACGTGGAACTCGGGTCGACGCCCATCACCGCTGCTATGAGCGCGGTGATGACGGCGCTGCCGAACAAGCTTTTGTCCAACAAGGCATTCCTGAAGTCGATGGGTTCCGCCGCAGGCCCCATGCTCAGCGCTGGACACCTCGGACTGACGGGCAGTGTTCCCAACAAACAGGGCTTCCGGGCCAAACCCCGGCGCATGTGGTTCATCTCCCGCAGCACGGCAACCCTCGGCGGCGAGGACCTCGGCACCCCGCAGCCACTCACCGTGCAGACCAGGCTGGGTGATTTCTGGATCCCCCAGCGCGGCATCTTCGTGATTGGCGCCTCGTCCTTCGACCGGTTCGATCCCGCGCAGCATCTTCCCGCCACCACCCGCAGGACCCCGTAAGCTACCTCCGCCGGCGCGGCGGCCGGTGCCGGGACCGGACGTGAATCGGCAGGAACCGCCGCGGACCCGTCATCTCGCCCCGGCTTGTCAGGGCCACGGCGGCAACCAGCAGCCACATGGTGGCCGCCTGCCCCCACGGGTAGACCTGTTGGGGAACTCCCGGTGCCAGCGGGTTGAGGATGAACTGGAATGCCGCCAGGCTGGCGTGCATCACGGCCGCCACGAACACGCTCCCCGTGTGCTCGTAGACCCAGACCATGAGGACCCGGTAGGCCGTCAGCTGACCGGCCAGGACACCGGCAACCCACAGCGGCATGAAGACCGCCAGCGGCACTCCGCCGTTCGTCCCGCCACCACCCCAGTAGTTCACGAAGAAGTGCCAGGCGCCCCACAGCACCCCCACCAGGACCCCCGTCCAGAGAACGCTGTAATGCTGCCGGGCCCTCGGAATGGCGAACCCGGTCCACCCGATCTCCTCGAAAAGCCCGACCACCAGCCCCAGCACCACTCCCGTAACGAGTGTCCCGCCCCGGTCCGGCTCCGTGGCAATCCGCGGCGCATAATCCAGGGACGATATCCAGAGCACCAGCACGGGTGCGGCCAGCGTCACGGGAGCGGCCAGCAGGGCGAAGAGGTACCAGCGCCCCTCGACCCGCCAGATCCGCAGCCGCGCCCAAAGCTCCCGGTACCCTTCCCGTCCCGACACGATTCCTGTCAGGACCAGGCCTGCCACCGCGGGCCCCAGCAGCATGGTAAGCACCGTAGCGGGGATGGTGCGCTGGAACTGTTCGGGTGTGGGCGACAGGCCGCCGGTGACCATCCATACGGCCGTCACGATGGCTCCCCAGGACAGGAGGAAGGTCACGGCGAAGTACCACGGCAACGGGTGCCTGCGCATGGAATCCGCCAGCGCATGCATGTGTCCTCCCTTCCCTCACGCCACGAGCCGCGCCACCAGCTCGCCCCGGCTGCCGACGCCCACCTTTTCGAAGACCGATTTCAGGTGGTCGTGCACGGTATGCGGGGAGATAAAGAGGTGCCCGGCAATCTCCGCGGTGGAACCGCCCGACAGCACCTCCAGGCAGACGTCCCGCTCCCGTGCCGTGACGCCGTACGCCATCAGCAGCAGGCTGGCGAGTTCATGGGTGGTGGCAGGTTCCACGGTCACCACCATCTGCTCCGGGTCATCGCCGGTGATCAAGCGGCTGGCCTGCAGCACCACCCAGCTGTTCCCGGCGTCGCGCATCCTCGCCCGCGCCGTCCCGGATGCTGCGGCGTGCGCCTGCGCCACCACCCAAAGGAGCGTCTGGCTGAAGCGGCCGGGCGCCGCGTCCTCCACCGCGGCCAGCCAGGACGCAGCCGCGGGCGTGGCTGCACGCAGGTCCCCGTGCAGCCCGGCAAGGACAATGACGGGCCCGACGGCGGCAGGCCCGGCGGGGTGCGCCACGCGGACGGCCGCCCTGGTCGCCGCAGCCAGGGTGGCGGATACCGCGCCCAGGAATTCCACCTCGCGGTCGGTGAAGTCGCGGCCGCCTTCCCGGAAGATGCTGCCCACTCCCCAGCACGCCTCGTCCACACGGAAGGCGGCACGCAGCTCATGTTCCAGGCCCAGGGGCTTGAGCAGATCGTTGATCCGGACACTGCGCACCACCTCCCGGTGCGGCGCGTCCGAAATCCTGGCGATGGGGCGGGGACGCCGCAGCAGTTCCACGAAAGTGTTCGGCTCCCGGCCGGTGTACTCGGACTGGGCAAAGCGCAGGAAATATTCCTCGAACTGGTGGCTGGCCACCGGCCACGGCTGCCAGTTGGTGATGGAGGTCATCACCATGGAGTCGGGGTCGACGGCGGCCCAGCAGCCCTGCTCGAACGGCACTTCCCGCTGCACGACGGCCAGCGCCGCCGCGTAGAGGCCGGCCAGGTCCATCCCGCCTGCGGCCATGGCGGCGATGTCACGCCGGGCACGCTCCGCGCGCTCCTCCCACATACCTCCAGTATCGTCGCGGCGGCCAGCGCCGCAATCCCCTGAATTGGGGGTTTCCGGTGTGACCCGAACCCCCCGGCGGGGGGATCGCAACGGTGCGTTCCGCCGTCGTACGTTTCCTTCGTGGACGCGGGCACCGGGCCCGGCGCCGGCACATCAATGGAGGCTGTAATGGGACAGGCACGCGACGTCATGGACCGGCTGATGGCGGCCATGGACGCAAAGGACAGGGAAACGCTGGCGGGCTGTTACGCCGTGGACGCCGTGGTCCGCACCCCGGACCAGGACGCGATCACCGGCCGACAAGCCATCACGGACTATTACTCACACTTCTGGGAAGCGATGCCGGACGTCAGGTACGAACGGACTGCCACGCATGAGGCCGGGGACGTGGCCGTCGTCGAAGGCTTCGTCGTTGGCACGAACACCGGGCAGCTGAGCCTGCCCACCGGCGGTACGCTGCCGCCCACCGGAAGACAGCTCAGGGTCAGGAGCTGCGACGTCGCTACGGTGAAGGACCGCGTGGTTACCTCGCACCACGCCTACTTCGACCAGATGGAACTCCTGGGCCAGCTCGGGCTGCTGCCCGAGCCGGCCCAGGGGTAAGGCCCAGGGGTAAGGGGCCTACCCGCTATACGCCGGCAGCCGCGGCGACGTTCGGCGTCTCCTCCGACGCCCCGGCGAGCCGGATCCAGGTGTCCACCACGGTGTCCGGGTTCAGCGAGACGGAATTGACGCCTTCCTTCACCAGCCACTCGGCGAAGTCCGGGTGGTCGCTGGGGCCCTGGCCGCAGATGCCCACGTACTTTTCCCGGGCCCGGCAGGCCTTGATGGCCATGCTGAGCAGCTTCTTCACGGCGGCGTCCCGCTCATCGAAGCTGTTGGCCACGATGGCCGAGTCGCGGTCCAGGCCCAGGGTCAGCTGGGTCATGTCGTTGGAGCCGATGGAGAAGCCGTCGAAGTATTCCAGGAACTCGTCGGCAAGCAGCGCGTTGGAGGGCAGCTCGCACATCATGATCACTTCGAGGCCGTTTTCGCCGCGGCGCAGGCCGTTCTCAGCGAGCAGTTCGATGACGCCCTGCGCCTCGTCCAGGGTCCGCACGAACGGGATCATCAGCTTGACGTTGGTCAGGCCCATCTCGTTGCGGACAAAGGACAGGGCCTCGCACTCGAGGTCGAAGCAGTCCCGGAAGGACGGCTCCAGGTAGCGGGACGCGCCGCGGAAGCCGATCATCGGGTTCTCTTCGTGCGGCTCGTAGACCGGCCCACCGATCAGGTTGGCGTACTCGTTGGACTTGAAGTCGGACATGCGCACGATCACCGGTTCCGGCGCGAACGCCGCAGCGATCGTGGCCACGCCTTCGGCCAGCCGCTTGATGTAGTAGTCGCGGGGGCTGTCGTAGGCGCTGATCCGCTCACGGATCTCGGCGGCCACGTCCTCGGGCTGGCTGTCCAGGTTCAGCAGGGCCTTGGGGTGGATGCCGATCTGCCGGTTGATGATGAACTCCAGCCGCGCCAGGCCCACGCCGTGGTTGGGCAGCTGGGCGAAGGTGAAGGCCTGCTCCGGGGTGCCGACGTTCATCATGACCTTCACCGGCGCCTCAGGCATCTGGGTGATGCCGGTTTCCTCAACACTGAAGTCCAGCAGGCCCTGGTAGATGGTGCCGGTCTCGCCGTCGGCGCAGGAGACAGTGACCTCCTGGCCATCGGACAGCGAGTCAGTGGCGTTGCCGGTGCCCACGACGGCGGGAATCCCCAGTTCGCGGGCGATGATGGCGGCGTGGCAGGTACGGCCGCCGCGGTTGGTGACGATGGCGGAGGCCCGCTTCATGATGGGTTCCCAGTCGGGGTCCGTCATGTCGGCCACCAGGACGTCGCCGGTCTGGAAGGAGGCCATCTGGTCGATGGCGGTGAGGATCCGGACCTTGCCGGCGCCGATCCGCTGGCCGATGGCGCGGCCTTCCACCAGCACGGGCCCGCTTTCGTTCAGGCGGAACCGGCTCATGCTGCCGGGGGCCCGGCGGGACTGCACGGTTTCCGGACGTGCCTGCAGGATGTACAGGCCGCCGTCGATCCCGTCCTTGCCCCACTCAATGTCCATGGGACGGCCGTAGTGCTTCTCGATGGCGACGGCGTGGCGTGCAAGCTGCTCCACGTCGTCGTCCGTCAGGCTGAAGCGCGAGCGCAGGGAGTCCTCCACCGGGACGAAATCGATGGTGCGGCCGATTTCGCTGCTGTTGGTGTACGTCATCTGCAGGGCCTTCTCGCCCAGGCCGCGCTTGAGGATCGCCGGGCGGCCGGCCTCCAGGGCGGGTTTGTAGACGTAGAACTCGTCCGGGTTCACGGCACCCTGCACGACGGCTTCGCCCAGGCCGTAGGAGGAGGTGACGAACACGGCGTCCTGGAAGCCGGACTCGGTGTCCATGGTGAACATGACACCGGACGCACCGACGTCGGAACGCACCATGCGCTGGATGCCGGCGGACAGTGCCACCTCGGCGTGCTCGAACTTGTGGTGCACGCGGTAGGCGATGGCGCGGTCGTTGTAGAGGGAGGCGAAGACGTCCTTGATGGCCTGCAGGATGTTCTCGATCCCGCGGACGTTCAGGAAGGTTTCCTGCTGCCCGGCGAAGGAGGCATCGGGAAGGTCCTCCGCGGTGGCGCTGGACCGTACCGCCCAGGACAGGTCGGCGGAGCCGGCGTGCTTGTCCACCAGCTGCTGGTACGCCTCGCGGACCTGCGCCTCGAAGTCCGGCAGGAAGGGGGTATCGCGGACCAGGGAGCGGATTTCCTGGCCGGCGGCGGCCAGGGCCGTCACGTCATCCGTGTCCAGTCCCACCAGCCGGTCGGCAATCTTCTGGTCCAGGCCGGAATCGGACAGGAACCTGCGGTACGCGTCCGCCGTGGTGGCGAACCCGTCCGGAACCTGGACGCCGGCCGAGGTCAGGTTCTGCACCATCTCGCCCAGGGAGGCGTTCTTGCCGCCCACCTTGTCCAGGTCCTTGAGTCCAAGTTCAGAGAACCACAGAACGTCAGTCGTCATGTTTACTGCTCCTTTGCAGAGGGTGGCGTAGGCATCGCCGGCCGCGCACGGTAGTGCTTACCGGAAGAAAGATCCAGCTAACAGTTTCAGGTCTTCAGCGGACTTTCCACATGATGTGCGCTACGCCACGTTTGTGAAATTCCGGGCTAGTGCTTGAGGTTCATCCGCTGCAGGATGGTGGCCGCCATCTCCTCCACGGAGACGGTGGCCGAGTTCAGGTACGGAATGCGGTGCGAGACGTACAGCTGCTCGGCGCTGCGCAGCTCAAAACCGCACTGCCGCAGCGACGCATACGGGGAGCTGGGCCGCCGTTCGGTCCGGATCTGGCTGAGGCGCAACGGGTTGGAGGACAGGCCGAAACACTTCGACACGAAAGGCCGCAGCGGCTTGGGCAGCCCGTCGTGCTGGAAGTCTTCGTCCACCAGTGGAAAGTTTGCGGCGAAGATCCCGTGCTGGAGCGCCAGATACATGGTGGTGGGCGTCTTGCCGCACCGGGACGGGGCCACCAGGATCACTTGGGCCTTCTCCAGCGCACGCAGGCTCTGCCCGTCGTCGTGCTCCATCGCGTACTCCACCGCCGCCATCCGGGACTGGTAGCGCGCGGCGTTCCCGAGCCCGTGCGCGCGGCCCGGTTCGCCGCTGGCCGGTGCCCCCAGCGCCTGTTCCAGGACTCCCACGTGCGTACCGATCAGGTCCACGATGACGCCCTTGCAGCCGCCCAGGATCTGGCGTATTTCGCTGCTGACGGCGGTGGAAAAGACCAGCGGCTGCGGCCCGGTGGCAGCAAGGCCGTCGATGGTACGCACTACGGACCGGGCCTGTTCAGCCGTGGTGATGAAGGGAATGGTGACGCGGTCGAAGTTGTCCACGGGGAACTGCGTCAGCAGCGTATTCCCCAAGGTTTCCGCGGTGATGCCGGTGCTGTCCGACAGGAAGTAGACAGGCCGTAGAGCAGCAGTGGTCATGGGATGACTCTAGCGGGCAATGATGACGTCAAGCCTGCGCGGTCCATGGACGCCCTCCACGCGTTCGAGCTCGATGTCGCTGGTGGCACTCGGCCCGCTGATCATCGTGACGGGCCGGGTCCCGTCGATCCGGCCCAGCGCCTCGGGCAGGATCCCGGTGATATCGGCGGCCTTCACCACGCAGATATGGTGGTCCGGGACCAGGCTGATGGCGCGGCGGCCCTGGTTGGCGCTGCCGTCCAGGATGATGGTTCCCGTCTCGGCGACCGCCACGGCGCTGCCGGTCACCACGGCATCAATGCCATCGAGCTCGGCGACGCTGAGCGGTGCCGCCGGAGAGTCGACGCGGCGGCGGGACCCGCCGTCGTCGCCGGTTCCTGCCAGCCACCCGGCGTCGAACCCTTCGGGCACGACGAAACTGCGCGCCCCGTCAAGGAGCGACGCAATCCGTGCGGGCACCTCTGCTTCCGGAACCACCGCCACCTGCGCCTTGTAGTCCACCAGCCGGTCCACCAGGAGCTCGATCAGTGCGTCCGTGTCCAGTTCCGATGCTGCCCGGTATTCCCGCGGAATCTGCGGCGCCTGCGGGCTGTCCTGCAATGCTGCCCTGATCCGGGAGAGGATGTCTTCGCGTGCGGTCATTGCGGGGTTTCCTTCGTGTCTGGGGACGGCGTGCGGGACGGACCGGCCTCCGGTGTGCCAGGCGTGCCGGGAGCGCCGCCGGCGTTCCGGTGTTCTTTGGCCCACCAGTCCCGGAACGACTGCGCCGGCGGCGCCGGGATGTCGCGGCTTTGGGTCCAGCCGGCGGCGATGCCGGGCAGCTTGGTGATCTTCCTGTCCGGTCCCGCGGCCAGGCGGCCCAGCGGCAGCCCCTTCTCCACCAGGCCCAGGCGTTTGCCCGAGGACAAAGCCCAGGATGCGGCTTTCATGCCCACATCCATCTGGCTGGGGACCTTCTTCTTTCCGCGCTTGCTGTCCACATCCACGCTGCGCAGGTGTACCAGGATGTCCGGGATGTTGATTTTGACGGGGCAGGCATCGTAGCAGGCACCGCAGAGGGAGGAGGCGTACGGCAGGGAGTTGTTTTCCTCCGCCTCGATGCCGGTGAGCAGCGGGGAGAGAATCGCGCCGATGGGGCCCGGGTAGGTGGAGCCGTAGGCGTGGCCGCCCGTGCGCTCGTATACCGGGCAGACGTTCATGCAGGCGCTGCAGCGGATGCAGTGCAGGGCGGAGCGGCCCATTTCATCGGCGAGCGCGGCGCTGCGGCCGTTGTCCAGGAGCACCAGGTGCACGTTCTGCGGCCCGTCGCCCTCCGTTACTCCGGTCCACAGGGAGGTGTACGGGTTCATCCGCTCCCCGGTGGAAGAACGCGGGAGCAGCTGCATGAACACTTCCAGGTCCTGCCAGGTGGGCAGCAGCTTCTCGATGCCCATCACCGTGATCAGCGTTTCCGGAAGCGTGAGGCACATGCGGCCGTTGCCTTCGGATTCCACGACTGCCAGGGTGCCGGAGTCGGCAAGGGCGAAGTTGGCCCCGGACACGGCCACCTTCGCCGTGAGGAACTTCCGGCGCAGGTGCTCGCGGGCAGCCATGGCCAGGACGGAGGGATCGTCGGTCAGCGCAGGATCGGCACCGGGCATTTCGCGGAGGAAGATGTCCCGGATTTCGGTGCGGTTCTTGTGGATGGCGGGTACCAGGATGTGGCTGGGCTTGTCGTGGTCCAGCTGGACGATGAGCTCGGCGAGATCGGTTTCGAAGGCCCCGATGCCCTGCTCCTCGAGGTACTCATTGAGCCCGATTTCCTGGGTGGCCATGGACTTGATCTTGACCACTTCGGTTTCGCCGGTGTCCCGGACCAGTCCGGCCACGATTTCGTTGGCTTCCCGGGCGTCGCGGGCCCAGTGGATCACGCCGCCGCGTGCGGTGAAGTTCGTTTCGAACTCCTCCAGGAGCTCGGGCAGCCTGGCCATCACCGCCTGCTTGATGGCGGACCCCGCGTCGCGGAGCTGTTCCCAGTCGGGCAGTTCGGCGACCACGGCCTGGCGCTTGTCGCGGATGGTGTGGGTGGCATGGCCGAGGTTGGCGCGCAACTGCGCGTTGCCCAGTTCACGGTGCGCCGCCGTGGGGAAGGACTCCCCGGCGAACAGGTTGCCCGAGCCGAAGGCGGGCAGGGCGGGCATTCCCAGGAAGGTGGTCATCGCAGGGCCTTTCCGGTGGAGACGCGGACTTCGCCGATGACGGACGCCGGTTCTTCCATGGTGCTGGCGAGGATTTCGGCCAGGTGGAGGGTCGTGGTGGAGCTGCCCTGGCGGGACAGTCCGCCGCCGATGTGCATCAGGCAGGAGGCGTCCCCGCCGGTGCAGAGCTCGGCCCCGGTGGATTCGATGTTGGCCGCCTTGTCCTGGAGCATGGCCGACGAGACATCGGCGTTCTTCATGGAAAACGTGCCGCCGAAGCCGCAGCACTGGTCCTGTTCGGGCAGCTCGGCAAGGTCGATTCCCTGCACGGTCCGCAGCAGTCGGGACTGCCTGTCACCGAGCCGCAGCAGCCGCATCCCGTGGCAGCTGGGATGGTAGGTCACCCGGTGCGGGAAGTAGGAACCCAGTTGGGCCCCGGCGTCGGTCACGCCCAGCACGTCCACCAGCAGTTCGGACAGCTCGTAGGTTTTGGTGCCGACGGCGGTGGCGCGGGCTTCCAGGGCAGCGTCGCCGCAGGCGCGCGCCACCATGGGGTGCTGGTGCTTGACCGAGGCCACGCAGGACCCGGACGGGGCGACCGCGACGTCGTAGTCCGCGGTGTCGAATGCGGCCACGTGGTTGGCGATCACCGGGACGGCTTCTTTGAGGTAGCCGCTGTTGACGTGCATCTGGCCGCAGCAGGCCTGGCCGGAGGGGAACACTACTTCGTGTCCCAGCCGCTCCAGGATCCTGACGGTGGCCTTCGCCGTGGCCGGGTACATCGCGTCCACGATGCAGGTGGCGAACAGGGCAATTCTCATGACGGCCTTCCGGAGGGGGAGCGTATGGTCTGACCACAGTAGACCACGTGATGGCCGCCACTGACAAGCCCGCAATGAGATGGTGAACCGGCTCACATTCCAGCCAAAAGTGGGCTACACTTCCGTGGTCGGACCATTGTGGTCTGACCAAAGCCATCCCCATCGCCCTCATCGTGGAGGAACTTCGTGGACCACTTCACCCCCAGCACAGACCCGGTGCTGAACAGCGTTGCCTGGTCGGCCATCGTCGGCCTGCTGCCGCTGCTGACCTTCTTTGTCCTTCTCGCCGTCGTCAGGACCAAAGCCCACGTGGCCGGGGCCTTCGCCCTGCTGGTGGCCCTGGCCGTGGGCATCCTGGCTTTCAAGATGCCCGCAGGCCTGGCGCTTCTGTCCGCCACCCAGGGCGGGGTCTTCGGCGCCTTCCCCGTGCTGTGGATCGTGGTCATGGCCGTCTGGCTCTACCAGGTCACGGTGCTGAGCGGCCGTTTTGAAGACCTCCGCCGGGTGTTCGATGTCATTGGCGGCGGCGACGTCCGCCTGCAGGGCGTCCTGATCGCGTTCTGCTTCGGCGGCCTGCTCGAGGCCCTTGCCGGCTTTGGTGCGCCGGTGGCCATCACCGCCACCATGCTGCTGGCCCTGGGCCTGCCCCCGCTCCGGGCCGCTGCTGCCGTGCTGGTGGCAAACACCGCCCCGGTCGCCTTTGGTGCCATGGCCATCCCGATCACCACCGCTGCGGGACTCACCGGCCTGCACGCCACCGACATTGGTGCCATGGTGGGTCGCCAGGCGCCGCTCCTGGCAACCTTCGTCCCGCTGATCCTGCTCTTCATCCTGGACGGACGCAAGGGTTTGAAGGACTGCTGGCCTGCCGCGCTGGTCATCGGATTCTCCTTCGCCGCAGCGCAGTTCCTCTGCTCAAACTTCTTCTCCTACGAACTCACCGACATCATGGCTTCGCTGGTGGGCCTGGGCGCGGCTGTGCTGTTCTTCCGCTTCTGGAAGCCCCGGGGCACCACAGCAGCGCGTGACCGGCTGGGCGTCGCCGCGGAGGCTGCCGCGGCCGGCACCACGCCGGCAGGCCAGGGTCCGCGAAGCGCCCGGTCCGGCAGCGTCGCCACCGTAGAGGCGGCCGACGGCGAAAGCCTCACCCCGGCACGCACGTGGCTGGCACTGTTTCCCTACTTCCTGGTCATTGTGGTGTTCGGCATCGCCAAACTGTGGAAGCTCGGCGTCGACCTTCCGGCCGCCCTCGCCGCCACCGATGTCAAGGTTCCATGGCCTGTCCTGCACGACGCCCTGGTGAGCGCCGACGGCAAGCCGCTGTCCTCCACCGTCTACGTCTTCCAGTGGCTGTCCAGCCCGGGCACGCTCCTGCTGATCACGGGGTTGATCGTCGCGGCCGTCTACGCCCGCTTCGATGACGGCGGCCGCTTCCACATGACAGTAGCCAACGCCGTGGCCGAAATCGGACGGACCATCTTCAAGATGCGCTGGGCCGGCCTGACCATCATCACGGTGCTCGCCCTGGCCTACGTCATGAACAACTCGGGCCAGACGGTCTCGATCGGCGTCTGGCTGGTAAGCACCGGAAGCTTCTTCGCGTTCCTCTCCCCGGTGCTCGGCTGGCTGGGCACGGCCGTGACCGGTTCGGACACCTCCGCGAACGCACTGTTTGCCAAGCTGCAGCAGACTGCCGGCGTGAATGCAGGCATCGACCCGAACCTGCTCGTGGTAAGCAATACGGCCGGCGGTGTGGTGGGCAAGCTCATCAGCCCGCAGAACCTCGCCATTGCCGCCACCGCCGTGAACCTTGACGGCCAGGAGTCTGTCCTTCTGCGTAAGGTAGTCGGATGGAGCGTGGGGTTGCTTCTGGTGCTGTGCACCATCGTCTACCTGCAATCCACCCCAGTCCTGGGCTGGATGCTCCCGTAGCCCTCCACCCGCGCACAATCGGGGTGCGGGCCCTCCCGGCCCGCACTCCCCCACTCCAGAGGATCGCCCGTGACACCCGCCGCAGCCGGAGCAGCCCCCCGACGTCGAACCCACGATGCGCTCCTGAAAGACATTGAAGCGGATCTGCGGGTAAGCAAAATCAAGGTCGGTGACCGGCTCCCGGGCGAACGGACCCTGGCGGAAAACTACGGAATATCCAGGGCGTCCGTACGCGAGGCCATCCGCATCCTCGACGCCATGGGCGTGGTCCGAAGCTCAGTGGGCTCCGGTCCCACCTCCGGCGCCATTGTGGTCTCCGATCCGTCCGCCGGGCTCTCCTCCGCCCTCCGGCTGCATGTTGCCAGCAACCGGCTGCCAGTCCAGGACATCGTCCAAACCCGTATCCTCCTGGAGACGTGGACTGCCCGCGCCGGTGCAGTGCGCGAAGGCGGCGACGCGGAGCGGAAACAGGCGGCCCAACTGCTGGAGGCCATGGACCAGCCCGAACTGGACCGGGCAACCTTCCACGAGCTGGACGCCAGGTTCCATGTGGCGCTGAGTTCGCTCGCAGGCAACGAAGTCATGGCCACCATCATGGAGTCCCTCAGCGGCTCGATCGTGGGCTACGTCAAGGGAGCCATGGACGCGATGGAGGACTGGCCGGCGGTCCTGGCAGCACTGCGCACCCAACACCACGGAATCTTTGATGCCGTCCAGTCCCGTGACGGCGAACTCGCCGCACGCCTGCTGCGCGAACACATCGAATGGTTCTACCAGCGGGCCGGGGACGCCACCCCGCCCCACCCCATTACCTGATTTCCTGGAGCCACGCATGAGAACCACCGCAGGAGCCGAATCCCCCGTCCACCAGCTGGATCTGGATACCGTCAGCACGCGGGACCTGGACCGCCATGCCATGGCACACGACGCCTCGCACTACCTCCTGGTCCCGCAAGGCGTAGCCACCCCACGCAATGCCGCCGACGTTGGCGCCCTGCTCCGGCGCAGCCGGGAGCTTGGGCTTCCCGCCACCTTTCGGTCCGGTGGCACGAGCCTTTCCGGGCAGGCCCTGAGTGATAGCCTGCTGATCAACACCCGCCAGCATTTCCGCGGTGTTGAGGTGCTCGACGGCGGCGCCCGGGTTCGTGTCCAGCCGGGCGCCACGGTGCGCAGCGTCAATGTCCGGCTGGCTGCGTTTGGACGCAAGCTCGGCCCCGATCCCGCCAGCGAAATCGCCTGCACCGTGGGCGGTGTCATCGCCAACAACTCCTCAGGAATGGCGTGCGGCACTGAGCTCAACACCTACCGGACGCTGGAATCAATGGTGCTGGTGCTGCCCTCGGGCACGGTCATCGACACCGCCGACGCCGACGCCGACCGGCGGTTGCGCGAGCTGGAACCGGAACTCCACGAGGGGCTCCTGAGGCTGCGCCGGCGGGTGGTGGGAAACGACGAGTCCGTCCGCATCATCCGTTCACTGTTCTCGATGAAGAACACCATGGGCTACGGCGTGAACTCCTTTCTGGATTACGAACGTCCCGTGGACATCCTGATGCACCTGATGATCGGCAGCGAGGGAACCCTCGGCTTCGTGGCGGAGGCTGTCTTCCGGACCGTCGAGGTCAAACCCGCCGTCGCCACCGGGCTGCTCGTCTTCAATACCCTCGATGCGGCAATGGGAGCCCTGCCGGACCTGGTGTCCACCGGCCTTGCCACCATCGAACTCATGGACGCGGCAGCGTTGAAGGTGGCCCAGTCCGCCGCCGACGCCCCCGCCGCCATCCGTTACCTGCCAGTCCAAGGACACGCCGCGCTGCTGGTGGAACACCAGGGCGCGGACGCCGCCGACCTGTCCGGCAAGCGGGCAGGCTCGCAGCAGCTGTTCGACTCGCTGGATCTTGCAACACCCTTCGCGCTGACCTCGGACCCGAAAGACCGGGCTGCCCTCTGGCACGTCCGCAAGGGCCTGTACACGGCCGTGGCCGGCGCCCGCCCCTCGGGAACCAACGCACTGCTGGAGGACATCGTTGTCCCGGTTCCCGCCCTTGCCGGCACCTGCGGCGAACTGACGCGGCTCTTCCACGAGCACCATTACAAGGAATCGGTGATCTTCGGGCACGCCAAGGACGGAAACGTCCACTTCATGCTCAACGAGCGCTTCGACGATCCGGACCAACTGCTGCGCTACCAGGCCTTCACTGACGAGATGGTGGACCTGGTCCTCGGCGCGGGCGGTTCACTCAAAGCCGAGCACGGGACCGGCCGCATCATGGCCCCGTTCGTCCGCCGCCAGTACGGCGACGAGCTCTACACAGTCATGCAGGAGATCAAGCGGCTGATTGACCCGCCCAATCTCCTGAACCCGGGTGTGCTGCTCGCCGACGAACCACTCTCCTACATCGAGAACCTGAAGGTGGCTCCCACCGTCGAGGAGGAAGTGGACCGCTGTGTCGAGTGCGGGTACTGCGAACCGGTTTGCCCCAGCAAGGACATCACGCTTACTCCGCGCCAACGCATCGTGCTTCGGCGCGACATTGCTGCCGCTGAGCAACGCGGCGACCACGCCCTCGCCGCCAGCCTGCGCAAGGACTATGACTACGACGGCGTGCAGACCTGCGCCGCCGACGGCATGTGCGTCACCGCCTGCCCGGTGTTGATCAACACCGGAGACCTGGTGCGGCGGCTGCGCAAGGAAAATGCCAACACCGTCGCCGCGGCCGGCTGGAACAAGGCCGCCGAAAACTGGGGCGCCGTGACCGCCGGCGGCGGCCTGGCCCTGACTGTAGCCAAGGCCATGCCGGCGCCGCTGCCAAAGGCCGCCACCGCCGTCGGCCGTGCGCTGCTGGGACCGGAGACGGTGCCCGCCTACGCCGACGTGCTGCCAGGCGGCGGTTCCAGGCGCCGGGAACGCCGGGACCTAGGCAGCGTGGCGGTGTTCTTCCCGGCCTGCATCGGCACCATGTTCGGCCCTGCGGATGGCCCGGAAGGCAAGGGAAAGGGCTCGGCCCAGGCATTCCTGGACCTCTGCGAACGTGCCGGAGTGGGCATAACCGTCCCGGAAGGCATCGAGAGCCTGTGCTGCGGCACCCCGTGGAAATCCAAGGGCTTCTCCCAGGGCTATGACGCCATGACAGCCAAGGTCCTGGACCAGCTGTACGAGGCCAGCGGCCGCGGCAGGCTGCCCGTGGTGTGCGATGCCGCTTCCTGCACGGAAGGCCTGGACACCATGAAGCGTCTTGTCGGCGCGGACGGAGAACGGTATGCCGGACTGCGTTTTGTTGACTCGGTGGAGTTCGTCCAGCAGCACGTCCTGGGCCAGCTCACGGTGACTGCTCCGCTGGGTTCCATGGCTCTGCACCCCACGTGCTCATCCACCCAGCTGGGAACCAACCCCGCGCTGCTCGAAATTGCCGGGGCCGTCACGGAAGATGTCTTCGTGCCGCTCAACTGGGGCTGCTGCGCGTTCGCCGGCGACCGGGGCCTGCTCCATCCTGAACTCACCGACTCCGCGACCAACCGGCAGGCCGGCGAGATCAACGAGCGGGAGTTCGACGCCTACGCCTCTACAAACCGCACCTGCGAGCTGGGAATGTCCAAGGCGACTGGCCGCTCCTACCGCCACCTGCTGGAAATCCTCGAGGAGGCCACCAGGCCCTGAGGCATCCCCGCTAGACTTGGCCGGGCAAGGACGGATTGGGGGATCCAGGGCGGCACAGCCGCTTGTTCCGCTGGTCGGTCGCAGCCAGCGGACCCAAGGACCATCATGACCTTCTTCCAGGACTTTCCCGTCCCTCCCCTGCCGCCCCGGCCGCGGGCAACCAGGCTCGTCCCGCCGCCCTGGGTGGCCGCTCCCGCTTACGAAGTGCCGGCTGTTGTCCACCTCGGCAGGTTCGTGAGCCGGACGCCGGGAATGGTGGTGGCGGTCAAAGGCGCCGAAGTCTTCTCTACCGGGTGCCTGTTCAGTCTGTCCTGGCTCTTCCGCCGGACCGATCAATCCGATGGGGACTGGGACGATTTGCAGCCGCTGTTTTTCCAGCCTGGCAGGGGCTTTCATGGGCGCAGCGAACGGCAGACCGGGCTGATGTTCGGCGTCGAATTCCCCGATGGTTCAAAGGCCAGCACCGGCAGCCAGGTACCCTACGGGTTGATGGAACCGGGCACCAACCCGGAACCCCCGGTCCTCGCCCTGAACGGCGGTGGTGGCGGCGGTGGCGATGAGGAGTTCTCCGGCAGCGGCACGCTCTGGCTGTGGCCGCTCCCGCCGGACGGGGACCTCCGGCTGGTTTGCCAGTGGCCGGATTTCGGCCTGGCGGAAACGTCATTAATGCTCGACGGCGGGACGCTGCGGAGTGCCGCGGCGTCCGTTCAGCCGTACTGGCCGGAGGAGGAGCGCACTGATGGGTGACTTTACCGGGCTTGTCCTGTTTGTCCTCGTCGGGGCCGTCTTATTCTACATCCTGTACGGCGTGATCCGCGCCGCGGTCCGCGATGGAATCCTGCAAGCCGACGAGCGGCGCGCGAGACGCTCCGAACAGCTGAATTAGGCCTCCACCGCGGTGACGATGCTTCCGTACCCCTGCAGGAACATCCGCCGGCCCTGGCCTTCGTCGGTCCACACCCAGATAACGGAGTAGTCCGATGTCACGGCATCCACCACCCCGGTGCCGGAGACGGTTCCCTCGGCGAAGCGGACTCTGTCCCCCGCGGCGATCCGGGGATGCCTGGTCCGCTTCCTCCTGGGCTTGAGGGCGGTTTGCCCTGCCGTCGCAGGGTCTGACGTGCAGGTGCTGACGTGCTGGCGCATGGGATTCCTCTGGGCTCGCGGGCGGACGGTCAGCTCATTACGACCCTGCCCGCTGCTCCCAGGTCACGCGCTGGGCGTGGTGGGAAAAGACTAACGCGGCGGTGCCCATATGGGCACCGCCGCGTCCTTTCAAACCAAATGTGACTGGTTGATCCCGTCACCTGCTGGATGGTCAGTCCAGCGCCGCCACGGATCCCAGCGCGTCCCAGGCGAAGCTGGCCAGCCAGTGCGTGGACATGAAGTCGCCGCTCTCCAGCCCGTGGAGCCCGGCCTTCAGCAGCGGATCCAAGGCCTCGTTGAGCACAGCCGCCGCGGCGGAGGCCTCGGGCCTGGTGGATTCGCGGAGCGTGGCGATGATGCGTGCCACCTGTCCGGCGCGGGTCAGGTTGAGCCCGTGCAGATGCACCAGGTAGCCGTCGGTCTCATCTGTGACGCCCACCGGCTGCAGGATCCGCGACTCCACGGAAAGCTCCGGGAGGAACGCTGCGAACCAGGCGGCGAACTCATCAGCGGTCAGGACGCGGCGCATCAGGTCCGCCTCGCTCAGGCCGGCGGAGAGGAAGTCCTGGCCGCTGAGCTCCCAGTCGCCCGGCCAGCCGCGGTCATTCGCGAACCAGGTGCGGGCCGCTTCCTCGCAGGCCTTCGCCGCATCAGTACGGCCGAGCGAGCGGAAGGCATCCAGCATGTAGCCCACGCCGAATGCAGCATTCGTGTGCAGCCCGTGCCGCACCGGGTATTGGGCCTTGGCCATCCACGCCACGCTGAGCTCCGCCACGGCGTCCACCAGCGGATCCAGCGCGGTGCCCCATTCACGGAGCTGTGCATCGGAGGAGCCAGCACACGTGGCGGCCAGCCGCATCAGCCACGCCCACCCGTAGGGCCGCTCCCAGGAGGGGTTGGCTACCAGGTAGTCCCGTTCCACTGCCAGCTTGGCCGGCGTCAGGTTGGCGCCCAGTGCTTCCCGGAGCGACGCCCCGGTGGAGCTGTCCACCCAGGCTGCCGTGCCGCCGTCGGACGCTCCCGCCGGGGCAGCCCCTGCAGGAGGCGACCCGTGGGTGCCGCCCAACAGGCTGGCCCCCAGCCAGTGCATGTGCACGCAGGAGTGCCAGTCGAAGGAGGTGTAGAAGGCGGGGTGGATCTGCTCCGGAGTGGGCCGGTCGTCAGCGGACACCTGGGTGTGGTGGGCCGAGTGCGGGAAGGCCTCGGAAAGGTTGCCCAGCACCACGGCCGCATAATCCGGTGCCGCCTGTGCGCGAAGATCGTTGTCCATGGTGCTCCTTTGCGAAGGGGTTTAGTGGAAGGCCAGGAAGTACATCAGCGCGATGTTGACCGCCAGCAGCGGGATGGCCGTGCCCACCTGCGCCGTGATGACGCCGTACTTGTTCTTCATTTCCAGCAGCGCGGACGGCACCAGGTTGAAGTTGGCGGCCATGGGGGTGCAGAGCGTGCCGCAGAAGACGGCCAGCATGCCGATGGCGAAGACGATGGCGGGGTCGCCGTGGAACGTCTGCACCAGCACCGGCCAGCCGATCGCCGCGGTCATGATGGGGAACGCCGCGAAGCCGTTGCCCATCAACACGGTGAACAGGAACATGCCGATGCAGTAGACCAGCACGCCGGCGATCAGGGAGCCCTTGGGCAGCAGGCCGGAGGCAAGGGTCCCCACTGCGACGCCCACGCCGGCCTTGGTGAACAGGATGCCCAGCGTGGTGAGCATCTGCGGCAGCAGCGCGGCCCACCCAATGGATTCCAGGATGCGGCGGCTTTCGAAGATGGGCGTCGCCGGGTTCTTGGGCTTGAGGATCAGGAGGGCGACGACGACGGCGGCCACGGCGCCGATGGCCAGGGCTACCAGCGTGGTGTTCTTGGGATCCAGCAATGGGGTGCCGCCGAAGTTCAGCACCGGCGCGGCGAGCACCAGGATGACCGTGACCAGCGGCAGCGTCAGGGCCGGGATGAAGAGTTTGTTGCCGAAGCGCTTGGCGTAGGCCTCCCGCTCCGGCCCGGTGGAGGTGCGGTGCTTGCCGTGGCCCAGCAGGCCGGTGGAGGCCAGGACCACCAGGACCAGGACGGCGATGCCCAGGATCCACCCCGGCGCGGTGCCGGCCTGGACCCAGGTGCTGTAGAAGAAGCACAGGCCCAGGATGCCCCAGAAGGCGGAGCTTCCCCAGCGGCGCGGGTGATTGGCGTCGGCGGCGATCAGCGATGCCCAAGCGACGAACAGAATGCCGACCAGCCAGTAAACGGCTTCAACGTTGATCATTTGGCTTCTCCTGCGGTTTCCTTCTGGGCGGTGAGCTCAAACTCGCGGTATTCCTTGTCCAGCTGCTTGTCCAGGCGCAGGAGCCGGAAGCCGTGGATGAGGAACGCGGCTATGGCGGTGGGGATGGCCCAGAGGGCCAGCTGGAGCGGTTCCAGGTGGAGGTGGTACGTGGTGTCGACGAACGTGGTGATCAGCAGGATGGAGCCGACGGCCACGAATACGTCCTCGCCGAAGAACACGCCCACGTTGTCCGCGCCGGCGGAGTGGCCCTTGATCTTCTCGCTGATCTTTTCCGGCACGTGCCCGTAGCGCCGCAGCGCTGCACCCTCGGCCATGGGGAACACCAGCGGGCGGACGGTCTGGGCGTGGCCGCCGATGCTGGTCAGACCCACGGCGGCAGTGATCTGGCGGACGGCCAGGTAGCCGATCAGGACGCGGCCGGCAGTCAGCTTGGCGAGCTTACCCAATGAGGATCTTGGCTTGCTCCTGCAGTCCGAAGAACTCGATGATGCCCACCACCGGCAGCACCGCCACGAAGATGGTGACAGAACGGCTGCTGGCGAAGCCGGTGCCGAACGAATCGAGGATCTGTGCGGGGTTCATCCCGCCCAGCAGTGCGGTGACGATGCCGGCGACGGTGACGACAATCAGGGGGTTCAGGCGGATGGCGAAGCCAACGATCACCAGCAGCACCCCGATGAGTACAAGCATGATTATCCCTTCCCAGGGGACCCGTGACGGGTCTGCGAAAGTGGGGGCCGGCGCGTCCGTGCCCGGTTGACTGGTTGGGCGGCGCCGAGGGGCGGGAGCCCCGGTTACGTCAGAGCTGCAGAATGTAGTGAGCTGCAGAACAACGGTGTGATCCACAGCATACCGTTTTGTTCAACAATCCTGCAACCCCTCCCTTGGAAGGGCCTGGGTCAGCGTTCGACTGCGGCGAGCAGCTGCGCTTCGGCGCGGTCCAGGTAGGCGGACAGGAAGTCCGCTGCCGCGGCCCGGTCTCCGGCTTCCATGAGCTCCACGATCCTGGCGTTGTCCTCCACGTACGGCTCATGGAATGCGGGGTTGGCGGCCATGGAGTGGAACACCAGGCGCATTTCGGCCAGGACCTGGTCCATGAGGCTGTTGAGCCGCTCACTGCCGGCACGGTCTACGAGGGCACGGTGGAAGTCCTGGTTGGCGCCCGCCATGCCGGGAATGTCCCCCTCCACAGCGGCAGCCCTCGCTGCCTTGATGATCGCGGCCAGGGGCTCCATGGACGTTTCTCCGGACCACAGCACCGCCGCAGGTTCCAGGAAGCGGCGGACGCGGTAAATCTCGCGGATGTCATCCGCCGTGGGATGGGCGACGAAGACGCCCCGGTTGGGGATGCGGGTGACGATGTGCTCGGCGTGGAGCGCGGTGAACGCCTCCCGCAGGGTGTTGCGTGACACGCCAAGGGCCTCGCGGAGGGCTTCCTCCGCGAGCTTGGAACCAGGCTTGAGCTTGCTTACCGCGATGCGGCTGCGGAGCTGGGCAGCCACCCAAAGCCCGGTCTCGGAGTGCTTTGTGGTCCTGGCCTGGGCCTGGAGATCGGCCAGCACCTCGTCAAACGTCATGGCACCACGATATCGGCCCGCGGCCGCACCAAAGGCCTGCTGCCACCCGGGACCCGCTCATCCAGTCGCCGGCATCACCCGATGCTGGTGAGCACCTGGCCGGGCGCGACGGGGTCCCCTGCCGCTGCGAACTGCTCACCCAGCGTGCCGGCCCGGTGGGCGGCGACGGCGGTCTCCATCTTCATGGCTTCGAGCACCAGGACCGTTTCCCCTTCCTCGACCGAGGCTCCGGGCTGGGCCAGCCACTTGACCACTGTGCCGGCCATGGTGGCCAGCAGGTCGCCGTCGTTCTGCACCGACTCTTCCTCCGCCTTCTGCTGCGGGCCGTCCGCACCGTCCCGGCCGGCTGCACCGCGTCGGCCGCCGCCGTCCAGCAGTGAATCCAGCAGCGCCTTGGGCAGCCCCAGCTCCATCCGTTTGCCGTCCACCTCGATGCCGATGGTCCTGCGGGGCTCCTCCGGGGCGGCGGGGCTGAAGGCAGGGTCTGCCTCCAGGGATGCGGCGAACCCGCTCTCGATCCAGGTGGTGTAAATGTCCAGCCCGTCGGTGCGGGTGAAGTCCGGGGCCTCCACCACGGCCCGGTGGAACGGCAGCACGGTGGCCAGGCCGCCGATGCGGAACTCGCGCAGGGCGCGGCGGGCGCGGCGCAGGGCCTGCTGCCGGTCCGCGCCGGTGACCACCAGTTTGGCGAGCAGGGAGTCGAACTGCCCCGGCACCACGGAACCGGCGCGGACACCGGTATCGACGCGGATGCCAGGCCCGGTGGGCACCTCGAACCCGGTGACGGTGCCCGGGGACGGCAGGAAGCCGCGGCCCGGGTCCTCGGCGTTGATCCGGAACTCGAACGCGTGGCCGCGCGGTTCCGGGTCCTCCAGGATGGGAAGTTCCTCCCCCGCCGCGATGGCCAGCTGGGCTGCCACCAGGTCCACGCCCGAGGTCTCCTCCGTGATGGGGTGCTCCACCTGCAGCCGGGTGTTCACCTCCAGGAAGCTCAGGAAGCCGCTGCCGTCCAGCAGGTACTCCACCGTGCCGGCGCCCACGTAGCCGGCTTCGCGGCAGATGGCCTTGGCCGAAGCGTGGATCGCCGCCCGTTGGTCGGGGGTGAGGAAGGGTGCGGGGGCCTCTTCCACGAGTTTCTGGTGGCGGCGCTGCAGCGAGCAGTCGCGGGTGCCCACCACCACCACGTTGCCGTGCGTGTCAGCGATGACCTGGGCTTCGACGTGGCGGGGCCGGTCAAGGAATTTCTCCACGTAGCATTCGCTGCGGCCGAAGGCGGCGAGGGATTCGCGGACGGCGGAGTCGAAGCTCTCCTCGATGTCGGCCTGGTTCCGGACCACCTTCAGGCCGCGGCCGCCGCCGCCAAAGGCGGCCTTGATGGCGACGGGGAGTCCCACTTGCTCCGCGAACGCCCGGACCTCGGCGGCGCTGGCCACCGGGCCGTCGCTGCCCGGGGCCAGCGGAGCGCCGGCGCGGATGGCCACTTCGCGGGCGCTGACCTTGTCGCCCAGGAGCCGGATGGTTTCCGGGGACGGGCCGATCCAGGTCAGGCCGGCGTCGATGACTGCCTGGGCGAAGCCGGCGTTTTCGGACAGGAAGCCGTAGCCGGGGTGGACGGCGTCGGCGCCGCTTTTCGCCGCGATGGCGAGGATCTTCTCGATGTCCAGGTAAGTGTCCTGGGGCCTGGAACCGGGCAGCGCGTACGCCTCGGTGGCGGCGGAGACGTGCAGTGCATGGGCGTCGGGATCGGCGTAGACGGCCACGCTTTCCAGGCCTGCATCGTCGCAGGCCCGGGCGATCCGGACGGCAATCTCGCCTCGGTTGGCAATGAGGACTTTACGCATGGGGGCTTTCCTTAGGTGTTTCGGGCAGTTCTGCCGGGAGCGTGGCGGCGAACCGCACGGTGGTGCCGGGGGGAAGTTGGGCGGCTTTGTCCAGGTCTGCGTGGACGACGACGGCAATCACCGGATACCCGCCGGTCACCGGGTGGTCGGAGAGGAACAGGACGGGCTGGCCTTCCGGGGGTACCTGCACGGCGCCGCGGACGGTTCCCTCGCTGGCCAGTTCACCGTCCCGGTTTCGGGTGAGCGCGTGGCCGTTCAGCCGCAGGCCGATCCGGTTCGACTGCGGTGTGACGGTCCACTCCTGTTTGAGGAAGTCCTGCAGGGTTTCGTCGCTGAACCAGTCCTGCCGGGGCCCGGGGACCACCCGCAGCACGGTGGCTTCGTCCCGGTCCGGGAGGGGTGAGACCTCGGGGTGGCCCACGATGCTCCCGGGTGCGGGAGTCCGCACGGGCAGGATGGTGCCCGCTTGAAGCGGTTCGGGGCCGATGCCGGACATGGTGTCCGTGGAACGGCTGCCCAGGGCTTCGGGTCCGCCGAGTCCGCCGCGGACACCCACGTAGGAGCGGAGGCCTGCGGCGGGGGTGCCGACGGTCAGCCGCTCCCCTGCCAGGAGGGCAAAGGGGGTGTCGCACGCCGGCTGGCGTACCGCCGTCGTCCGCTGTTCTGCTTCGATGGCCACCTGCTCTTCCGCAGTCCGCGGCTCTTCCGGGGGCGTGATCTCCAACGGAACGGCTGCGCCGGTGACGGCAAGGACCTGGTCGCTGAGGGCAACGAGTTCGAGTCCGCCGAAGAGGAGTTCGATTCCGGCGTCGCCTTCGCTGTTGCCCACCAGGCGGTTGGCGCGGCGGAGTGCTCCGCGGTCCATGGCGCCGGCGCTGCTGACGCCCAGCGACGCATAGCCCGGGCGGCCCAGGTCCTGGATGGTGGACTGCAGTCCGGGCTTGCGGACGGCGAGGCCTTCGGTGGCTTGTTCTTCTTTTGAAGCCGCGCCGGTACCGGACTGTTGGTGGTGGGTCACGGTCGCCTGGGCACGGATGGCGTTGAACCGGACGGTGTCCCCGGGCCGGACCAGAGCGGGACTCTCCCGGCCCAGGTCCCACATGGCGGCATCGGTCCGGCCGATCAGTTGCCAGCCGCCCGGGGACTGCCGGGGGTAGACGGCCGAGTAGGCGCCGCCCAGGGCAACAGCTCCGGCGGGGACGGCGGTGCGCGGCGAGCGGCGGCGGGGAACCTCCAGGCTGGAATCCTGCCCGGTGAGGTAGGCGAAGCCCGGAGCAAAGCCGGCGAAGGCCGCCGTCCACAGCTGGCCGGTGTGCGCTGCAACTACTCCCCCGCGGTCCAGCCCGGTGAGCGCGGCCACCTCATCCAGGTCCTCGCCGTCGTACACCACGTCAATGGTGACCAGCGTGCTCGCGGTTTCCGCGGGCACCTCGAGGTCCAGGCTGCGGACGTGCGCGGCCAGTGCCTGCGCTGCCCGCGGCGAGTCCGTCGTAATGAGGACCGTGCAGGCGGCAGCGATGACGTCCACCTGGCCCGGCTGCGGATGTGCGGTGAGCTGCGCCTGGAGGCTGAGGACAGCGTCCAGGGACGGCAACTCCGCCAGGATGGCCCTGTCCCCTGCGGGGCGGATTCCGGTCAGGGCCGCGTGGGCGGCCGCGTAGGCTGCGTGCTGCTGCGCGGTCATGGCTAGGCGAAGCTCTGGATCTGGATGCCGGCGTCCACCAATGCGGCGCGGACGGCAGCGGCCATCGCCACGGACCCGGGAGTGTCACCGTGCAGGCAGATGCTCTCCGCCTTGACGGGGACCAGGGAGCCGTCAATGGCACGGACCACGCCGTCGGTGGCCAGGCGCAGGACGTGCTCGACGACGTCCGCCACCTCGTGCAGCACGGCGCCGGGTTCGCGCCGGGAGACCAGGGTGCCGTCCGGATTGTAGGCCCGGTCGGCGAACGCCTCGGCCACGGTGCGCAGTCCGGCAGCTTCGGCCTGGCGCTGGATCTCGGAGTTCGGGAGCACCATGAGGGGCAGCGTGGGGTCAACGGCGAGGATCGCTGCCACCACGGCACCGGCCTGGTTGGGGTGGTTCACGATGGTGTTGTAGAGGGCGCCGTGGGGCTTGACGTAGCGGACGGCTGTTCCGGCTGCGAGGGCTACTGCCTGGAGGGCGCCGATCTGGTAGACGACGTCAGCGGTCAGCTCTTCCGGGGTCATGTCCACGAAGCGGCGGCCGAATCCGGCCAGGTCCCGGTAGCCGGGGTGTGCACCGACGGTGACGCCGGCCTTCACGGCGGCCTGGCAGGTGGCCATGATGCCCACGGGATCGCCCGCGTGGAAGCCGCAGGCTACGTTGGCACTGGACACACTCTCGAAAATGGCGGCGTCATCGCCGAAGGACCAGTTCCCAAAGGACTCGCCGACGTCGCTGTTCAGGTCGATGCTGGGCATTGTGATCTCCGTCTCGGATTGGTGTCCTTCAAGAATGCCCTAAAAAGCCAGATTGTTCAACAATCCGAGAAAGACGACTGCTTCAGAATCTGTGCAAGGCGTCATGGAGCATCTGGCGGCCTTGTCTTTCGAACTCGTGATCGCCAACGTTGTATGCCCAAGCGGCCGTGGAAACGGCTTCCCGCAGCTGCATGACGTTCCAGAGCTCACTGTCCCTGGGATCTGAGCCGTAGCCCGCAAAGAAGGCTGGCTCCAGCTGCGGATCAGTACGCAATTGCTGTACTG
This sequence comes from Arthrobacter sp. DNA4, assembly GCF_024362385.1. Lineage (NCBI taxonomy): Bacteria > Bacillati > Actinomycetota > Actinomycetes > Micrococcales > Micrococcaceae > Arthrobacter > Arthrobacter sp. DNA4. The sequence goes on along the minus strand of NZ_CP101466.1, from coordinate 1,045,955 downwards.
CAAGACGACAGAAATCGCTGGCAGCCGGCCTGAACTCAAACCTCCCAAAGTCGATGACCCTTACCTCGTTGCCGTCTACGAGCCAGTTGCGCGGCTGCCAGTCACCGTGGGTCGGAACAACATCGACTGGCCTCGGCTCATAGGTGCCGAGTATGGCCCGCGCCTTTGCTGCGTCAGAGTCCTCGATGCGGTGGGGTTCTCCGAGCCATGCGAGGACCTTGGCAGTCGCGGCCGCCTCATAGTCCGGGTCACTGCGCACGGCCTGGTGGTGAAAAGCGCGTAGGAGGGCACCGGCTTGAACGTACGTCTCCGCCGCATATTCGGCTTCGGTGCCTTCTACCAGGCACCCTCCCAGATACTCCGATACCAGGACGCTCGCAGAGCTGTCCGCGTGTATGAGTTTTGGTGCACGGTTCTGACAGGACAAGACACGGACCCAGGATTGGTGGGCTCTGATCTCACGCTCAATGTGGTGGTTGGCAGGACCGCCGGCCTTGACGATACATCTGCCCCGTGCGCTCTCCACCTCAAGAACCGCGGTATCAATGAGGTCCCAGGAAAGATCACTCACCAGACGGACCCCCGGAAGGCAGGTTTCCACGAGGCCAGCCTGCCGTGTACTCAGCCGGTTGCTGTGCCAGGATTCCATTCCGGCAGACTACCCGGTCCGGGCCGCACCCAAGCCTAGACTTGCTGCGTGGCTGATATTGAGGACCAGGTCCGCCGGGCCTACGCCGGGCGTGCTGCCGAGTACACCCGTCTCCTAGGCGATATCGCGGATATGGATGAGCGTGACCGCGACCGCATTAGCGGGTGGGCTCTGCAGATTGACGGACCAGTGATCGACGCAGGATGTGGTCCGGGGCATTGGACAGATTTTCTGCATCAGCGCGGTGTCGATATTTGCGGCGTTGATCTCGTTCCAGAATTCATTGAAATGGCCCGCTCCCGCTTCCCCGCTGTTCCCTTTCGGACTTCCTCGTTCCACACCCTTGCTCTGCAGGACGAAAGCCTCAGTGGAGTGCTCGCCTGGTATTCATTGATCCATCTCCAACCAACAGAGCTGCCCACAGCTCTCGCCGAGTTTCGGCGCGTTCTAAGACCGGACGGGCGCCTTCTTGTCGGTTTCTTCGAAGGGCCGGCTGCTGAGCCGTTTCAACATGCCGTCGCCGAGGCCTTTTACTGGTCCGTGCCGCGGATGCGCGTGTTGCTGGAGAACGCCGGTTTCAAGGTCCTCGACACTGAAATGCGCAGGGACGAGGGTGGGCGGCGGCCCCATGCTGCCATGACAGCGACTGCCCTTTAAGGGTCCTCTGGTTTTTCGGGTTAAATGTGGGAGGCCCCAACCGTGTGTGGTTGGGGCCTCGACCATGAATGATGTTCCGGCGGTGACCTACTCTCCCACACCCTCCCGGGTGCAGTACCATCGGCGCTGTGGGTCTTAGCTTCCGGGTTCGGAATGGGACCGGGCGTTTCCCCCACGCTATGACCGCCGTAACCCTTGTACCCGAACCCCTGGGGGTTGGGAAATCTGTGGTTACAACATGTGGTGTTGTATTCAGTTGTGTTGGTTCCGTGTGCCAATGCCCCGTGTTGGGGGGGTTGTTGGTTGGGAACCACATAGTGGACGCAAGCAGAATTTTGTATGTATCTGTGTGGTGTAAGTTATTGGCCTATTAGTACCGGTCAGCTTCACGAGTCGTTAGTCCTCGCTTCCACATCCGGCCTATCAACCCAGTGGTCTGGCTGGGGGCCTCTCACACATAATGTGTATGGAAATCTCATCTTGAAGCGAGCTTCCCGCTTAGATGCTTTCAGCGGTTATCCCATCCGAACGTAGCTAATCAGCGGTGCACTTGGCAGTACAACTGACACACCAGAGGTTCGTCCGTCCCGGTCCTCTCGTACTAAGGACAGCCCTTCTCAAATTTCCTGCGCGCGCAGCGGATAGGGACCGAACTGTCTCACGACGTTCTAAACCCAGCTCGCGTACCGCTTTAATGGGCGAACAGCCCAACCCTTGGGACCTACTCCAGCCCCAGGATGCGACGAGCCGACATCGAGGTGCCAAACCATGCCGTCGATATGGACTCTTGGGCAAGATCAGCCTGTTATCCCCGAGGTACCTTTTATCCGTTGAGCGACGGCCATTCCACAATGTACCGCCGGATCACTAGTCCCGACTTTCGTCCCTGCTCGAGATGTCTCTCTCACAGTCAAGCTCCCTTGTGCACTTACACTCGACACCTGATTGCCAACCAGGCTGAGGGAACCTTTGGGCGCCTCCGTTACTTTTTAGGAGGCAACCGCCCCAGTTAAACTACCCATCAGGCACTGTCCCTGACCCGGATTACGGGCCGAAGTTAGATGTCCAAAGTGACCAGAGTGGTATTTCAACGATGACTCCACCCGAACTGGCGTCCGGGCTTCAACGTCTCCCACCTATCCTACACAAGCCACTCCGAACACCAATACCAAACTATAGTAAAGGTCTCGGGGTCTTTCCGTCCTGCTGCGCGTAACGAGCATCTTTACTCGTACTGCAATTTCGCCGAGTTTATGGTTGAGACAGCGGGGAAGTCGTTACTCCATTCGTGCAGGTCGGAACTTACCCGACAAGGAATTTCGCTACCTTAGGATGGTTATAGTTACCACCGCCGTTTACTGGGGCTTAAATTCTCAGCTTCGCCGTGAGGCTAACCGGTCCTCTTAACCTTCCAGCACCGGGCAGGAGTCAGTCCGTATACATCGTCTTGCGACTTCGCACGGACCTGTGTTTTTAGTAAACAGTCGCTTCCCCCTGGTCTCTGCGGCCCCGATCCCCTCCCGGACGCGAAGTCCGATCAAGGTTGGGGCCCCCTTCTCCCGAAGTTACGGGGGCATTTTGCCGAGTTCCTTAACCATAATTCTCTCGATCGCCTTAGTATTCTCTACCTGATCACCTGTGTCGGTTTGGGGTACGGGCGGCTAAAACCTCGCGTCGATGCTTTTCTCGGCAGCATAGGATCACCAAATCCCCCCAAACGGGGGTCCCATCAGATCTCAGGCTATATGAGTGGCGGATTTGCCTACCACTCGCCCTACATCCTTAGACCGGGACAACCATCGCCCGGCTCGGCTACCTTCCTGCGTCACACCTGTTAATACGCTTGCCTCCCAGGATCAGGTCCCGCGCTCCACCAAAACCCTCACACCACAAGGGTGATCGGGCAGGTCTCGGGCGGTTAGTATCCCCTGTTCAACATGGACGGTTTTTCGCCGGTACGGGAATATCAACCCGTTGTCCATCGACTACGCCTGTCGGCCTCGCCTTAGGTCCCGACTTACCCAGGGCAGATTAGCTTGACCCTGGAACCCTTGATCATTCGGCGGACGGGTTTCTCACCCGTCTTTCGCTACTCATGCCTGCATTCTCACTCGTGTAGGCTCCACCGCTGGTTTACACCGCGACTTCACCGCCCACACGACGCTCCCCTACCCATCCAGACGCCTGAACCACAAGGGCTTAGCTAAATATCTGAATGCCACAACTTCGGCGGTGTACTTGAGCCCCGCTACATTGTCGGCGCGGAATCACTTGACCAGTGAGCTATTACGCACTCTTTTAAGGGTGGCTGCTTCTAAGCCAACCTCCTGGTTGTCTGGGCAACTCCACATCCTTTCCCACTTAGCACACGCTTAGGGGCCTTAGTTGGTGGTCTGGGCTGTTTCCCTCTCGACTATGAAGCTTATCCCCCACAGTCTCACTGCTGCGCTCTCACTTACCGGCATTCGGAGTTTGGCTGACGTCAGTAACCTTGTAGGGCCCATTAGCCATCCAGTAGCTCTACCTCCAGCAAGAAACACGCAACGCTGCACCTAAATGCATTTCGGGGAGAACCAGCTATCACGAAGTTTGATTGGCCTTTCACCCCTACCCACAGCTCATCCCCTCCATTTTCAACTGAAGTGGGTTCGGTCCTCCACGACGTCTTACCGTCGCTTCAACCTGGCCATGGGTAGATCACTTCGCTTCGGGTCTAGATCACGCCACTCACACGCCCTATTCAGACTCGCTTTCGCTACGGCTGCCCCACACGGGTTAACCTCGCGACGTAACACTAACTCGCAGGCTCATTCTTCAAAAGGCACGCCGTCACCAGAATCAGACTGGCTCCGACGGATTGTAAGCACACGGTTTCAGGTACTGTTTCACTCCCCTCCCGGGGTACTTTTCACCTTTCCCTCACGGTACTGGTCCGCTATCGGTCATTAGGGAGTATTTAGGCTTATCAGGTGGTCCTGACAGATTCGCACGGGATTTCTCGGGCCCCGTACTACTTGGGATACTCTCACAGGCGGTACAAACACATTACGGTTACGGGACTAACACCCTCTCTGGTAAGCCTTTCAAAACCGTTCACCTATGCGCGCACATCACACCCCACCAGCCCGGCAGAACTGGTATGGAAAGTCCCACAACCCCGACCATGCAACGCCCGCTTACTATCACACATGGAACGGTTTAGCCTGATCCGCGTTCGCTCGCCACTACTAACGGAATCACTATTGTTTTCTCTTCCTGCGGGTACTGAGATGTTTCACTTCCCCGCGTTCCCCCCACGCACCCTATGTGTTCAGGTACGGGTCACCAAGTCACTCGCGCGCTTGGCGGGGTTTCCCCATTCGGACACCCTGGGATCACAGTCCGGTTATCGACTCCCCCAGGCTTATCGCAGATTCCTACGTCCTTCTTCGGCTCCTAATGCCAAGGCATCCACCGTGTGCTCTTAAAAACTTGACCACAAAGATCAAAAACAAGCTCACTCGAGAGAACCACGAAAACTGTCCCGCGCACCCAAAGGCACACGAACCAGATCCAGGTTCATTTATCTTGGAAATTGCTTCTTATACAAGATGCTCGCGTCCACTATGTAGTTCTCAAACAACAACCCCACACCACACACCCCACACACACGTGCATGGACCGTCATGGCAGGGAAACCAGAAACAAACACTCCCACCAGAACACCACCCACACCCCGAAAGGCGAAGACAGCGAACCCGTGGTCCTGTTGCCTCAGGACCCAACAGTGTGCCAAACACGAAAACCACCACATCACCACGCCCACCGTTCCAGAACCACCACCAGGTGGGATTCGTACTAGAGAAGGACACGACAACACAACGGCCGCTATTTGTTGATATTCCACCCATGAGCACCCGCCGCAGGACAATCGCCTGCGCAACGGGCTTGCTTCCTGACAACCCCCACACCCGGACATACATCCAGGCCGGTGCTGTAGGCGCTCCTTAGAAAGGAGGTGATCCAGCCGCACCTTCCGGTACGGCTACCTTGTTACGACTTAGTCCCAATCGCCAGTCCCACCTTCGACAGCTCCCTCCCACAAGGGGTTAGGCCACCGGCTTCGGGTGTTACCAACTTTCGTGACTTGACGGGCGGTGTGTACAAGGCCCGGGAACGTATTCACCGCAGCGTTGCTGATCTGCGATTACTAGCGACTCCGACTTCATGGGGTCGAGTTGCAGACCCCAATCCGAACTGAGACCGGCTTTTTGGGATTAGCTCCACCTCACAGTATCGCAACCCTTTGTACCGGCCATTGTAGCATGCGTGAAGCCCAAGACATAAGGGGCATGATGATTTGACGTCGTCCCCACCTTCCTCCGAGTTGACCCCGGCAGTCTCCTATGAGTCCCCACCATCACGTGCTGGCAACATAGAACGAGGGTTGCGCTCGTTGCGGGACTTAACCCAACATCTCACGACACGAGCTGACGACAACCATGCACCACCTGTAAACCGACCACAAGTGGGGGACCTGTTTCCAGGTCTTTCCGGTTCATGTCAAGCCTTGGTAAGGTTCTTCGCGTTGCATCGAATTAATCCGCATGCTCCGCCGCTTGTGCGGGCCCCCGTCAATTCCTTTGAGTTTTAGCCTTGCGGCCGTACTCCCCAGGCGGGGCACTTAATGCGTTAGCTACGGCGCGGAAAACGTGGAATGTCCCCCACACCTAGTGCCCAACGTTTACGGCATGGACTACCAGGGTATCTAATCCTGTTCGCTCCCCATGCTTTCGCTCCTCAGCGTCAGTTAATGCCCAGAGACCTGCCTTCGCCATCGGTGTTCCTCCTGATATCTGCGCATTTCACCGCTACACCAGGAATTCCAGTCTCCCCTACATCACTCTAGTCTGCCCGTACCCACCGCAGATCCGGAGTTGAGCCCCGGACTTTCACGGCAGACGCGACAAACCGCCTACGAGCTCTTTACGCCCAATAATTCCGGATAACGCTTGCGCCCTACGTATTACCGCGGCTGCTGGCACGTAGTTAGCGCGCTTCTTCTGCAGGTACCGTCACTTTCGCTTCTTCCCTACTGAAAGAGGTTTACAACCCGAAGGCCGTCATCCCTCACGCGGCGTCGCTGCATCAGGCTTGCGCCCATTGTGCAATATTCCCCACTGCTGCCTCCCGTAGGAGTCTGGGCCGTGTCTCAGTCCCAGTGTGGCCGGTCACCCTCTCAGGCCTACCCGTCGTCGCCTTGGTAGGCCATTACCCCACCAACAAGCTGATAGGCCGCGAGTCCATCCAAAACCACAAAAGCTTTCCACCAACCACCATGCGATGATCAGTCATATCCGGTATTAGACCCAGTTTCCCAGGCTTATCCCAGAGTCAAGGGCAGGTTACTCACGTGTTACTCACCCGTTCGCCACTAATCCACCAGCAAGCTGGCATCATCGTTCGACTTGCATGTGTTAAGCACGCCGCCAGCGTTCATCCTGAGCCAGGATCAAACTCTCCGTTGAAAACAAACAGACACAACCAAAACCACCGGAAATAACGGCGACAAAGGCTGCACAAAATTTGAAACCAGCTAAAAACACCAAACCACACCACAGGGGCGGCACGATTCGGCAAATTCAACCAATTACATACATAATCGGTATCAACAAACTTGGCACACTATTGAGTTCTCAAACAACAGACACACCCGGCACCACCCAAACCAACGTTCAGGATCGCTCCGGAGCAACTTTTCAAACTTACCCGATCCCCACCCCCGAAGCAAATCCATCTTCCAGGACCCACACCGAATTGAAGACCGCCCCCACCCAGCAACAGCACGCATAAAAGCGAACCATTTTCCAGGCCGTTCAAAAAGGGGGGTTGGCCGCTATTTTTCCGCTTCAGCGGCGGCGACTCAGAAAACAATACCCGCACACAACCCCCACCGCAAATCGGGCGGAAGGAAGGGCAGAATCCGCGGAATTCCGGGGCAGAAGGGGCGTTCCGGGCACTCAAGCGGCCTGCCGGTGTCGTAATTCCGCTGTGTGTGCTGCCGCACAGTGCGCCACCACGGCCATGACCGTCGCTGTACCCAGTAACCGAACGAGCTGTGGACGCCTCCCTGAATGGGAAGCGCCCACAGCTCGTCTTAGTACTGCGCGCGTCGCCTATCGCTCGCAGGCAACACCGTCGCCATCACGGTCAAGAGACGAGCTGTATCCCGACTGCCCCCTGTACAGCGGGGCGGCGCCGGCATTCTTCGCGGCGGTGCAGTTGGCGTAGTAAGCAGTTGCAGGCGCCTGGGCCGGTGCCTGGACTGGCGCCTGGACAAACTTCTGCGCCGCTGCCTGGTCGGCTGCTGCCTTGGCAGCTGCGTCCCGGGCCGCCTGATCGGCTGCAGCTTTTGCAGCGGCAGCCTGGTCGGCGGCGGCCTTGTCAGCTGCCGCCTTTTCAGCAGCAGCCTTCGCGGCTGCAGCCTGTTCGGCTGCAACCTTCGCAGCTGCTGCCTTTTCAGCGGCGGCCTTCTCCGCCGCCACATCGTCGAGGTTCTTGACGCCGAGGTGCACCGTGGAGCCCTTGGCAGCCTGCGCCCCGTTGGCAGGATCCTGGGAGATCACCTGCCAGTTGCTCTTGACGATGATCGACTTGCCCTTGGCACTATCCACAGCCTCAACCGTGAAGCCCAGCTTTTCCAACTGGTCTTTGGCCTTATCCAACGTCAGATTCACCACGGTAAGCACTACGACCGTCTCGGTCGTCTGCGAGACAGCCGTAGCGGTGGCCGTCCCCGTCGGTTGCGTCGCCGCCTGCTTGCCGCCGCACCCTGTCAGCATGAGTCCGGTCAGCAGAACCAACGCCAGTGACGCCTTCATCCTGCCCGTCGCTGGAACGGTGTTTTCTTTCATGTTTCCCCCTGGGAATGCTTGTGATGGTGGTAAAAAGCAGGGCCCGGAATGACCGGACGTGACGTGCCTACTCGCAGGCGACGCCGTCGGAGTCGCGGTCCAGCGCAGGGCGGTAGCCGGCCTGCCCCGCGTAGAGCGGCGCGGCGCCTGCAGCCTTCGCCGCTGCGCAGTTGGCGTAGTAGGCAGCAGCAGGTGCCGGCGCGGCAGGAACCGGGGCCACGGGCATTGGTGCAACAGGCGCAGGCGCCACGGCAGCGGGTGCGGGTGCCGGTGCCGGTGCCGGTGCTGCTGGAGCCGGGGCAGGTGCGGGTGCAACCGCAACGGGTGCGGGTGCAACCGCAACGGGTGCCGGGGCAGCCGCAACAGGAGCCGGAGCCTGCTGGTTTGTCGGCGCCAACTGCCCGGCGCAGTCGCCAAGGATCCGGGCAATCGCATCGTGCTCCGCCTGGGTGACCCACAGCCCGTACGTCGCCTTCACCGAAACCTGCCGCGCAACGTACTCGCACCGGAAGCCCTTCGCCGGAGGCAGCCAGGTGGCCGCGTCGCCGTCGCCTTTTTGCTGGTTGGTGGGCCCGTCCGTGGCCTGCAGGTTCAGCGGATCGTTGGCAAAAGCTGTCCGCTGCTCCGCCGTTAGCTGCTGCGCGCCCTTCTGCCAGGCGTCGCTCAAGGCCACGACGTGGTCAATCTGGACGGCACTGCTGGTCGCGGAACCCCGCACAAAGCTGATGGTTTTGCCCGTGTAAGGATCGGCCAGGGTTCCCGACTGCACCTTGCACGGCACACTGTTCGTGTATGAAATGCCGGTGAGGTCGCGTTTGAGGATGTCATTGCGGGTATCGCAGCCATTCCGGTCCACGTCTGCCCATGCCTGGCCGAACTGCGCCCGGTCGTATCCGGTCTTCGGTGCGCGGCCCTTGATGGGCAGGGCAGCCAGCAGATCCAACGCCTTGGTGGCGTAGGCAGGCTGCGCGTTGGGCGCGGTTGCGGTGACGCCGGAGGCAAGAACGTATGGGTTCTCCGGGTCCAGCGGTTCGCCCGTGGCGTCGGCAGTGGGACTAGGCGTGGACGACGGCGACGCCTTGGCTGTTGCGGTTGGGCTCGCTGTCGATTGGGTGGCCTTGGCAGTGCTCTCCGATGAGGCGGCCTGCAGGTCAGTGCCGGCCACCCGCGGCATTGCGACGGCACCCCCGATGAAGAGCGCCAAAGACGCGGCTATCGCGACGGCTCCGGCTTTCCGTTTTGCGGGAAGCCATGCCCAGGATCGGCGTCCGGTAAGGAGGACGTAGAGGCCGGTGAGGGCCAGCGAGATGGCCAGGACAACCAGGGCCCCCGCGAATCCGCTGCCCATTGACGCCAAAAGCATAAACAGCGCGGTAATCGCCCCAACAATAAACGTTGAATAGCGTGGTTTCCGCGGCGGCTTCGGTGCCGGAGCGGACGGAACAAACCCCATAAGGGTTTCGTAGTCGGACATTCTTTCCCCATTTACAGGAGGCCCGAAAACCCGCGCCCCCGCATTTGCCGGGCCTGCTGCTTAGCCCGGTAAAGTCATCGTCGACGAGCCTATGCCCCGTTCCGGGCTCAATACGCGGCCTTTCAGGATCCTCAGCGAACATTCAGGAATTCTTGATGCGAGCTTGAGGAAAGACTGTCGCAATACGCTGCTGCTGCTTAATAAATTCGCGCCCGGCAAGGCCATCGACGGCATTTTCAGCCTCCATTCCCTTGGAACAAGGCCGAAGATAGAGTGGGCTGCATGCAGATGCGCCTCGAGGTTGTACAGGTACCGGTTTCAGACGTCGACAAATCAAAAGCGTTTTACACGGAAAAACTGGGATTCATCCTGGACCACGATGTGGAGCACATTCCGGGCATGCGCGTGGTCCAACTGACTCCCCCGGGTTCTGCCACATCGGTGGTGATCGGCACCGGCATGACCACCATGACGCCGGGCAGCCTGGAGGGCCTCCAACTGGTTGTTCCCGATCTCACCGAAGTCCGCAGCGAGCTGGTCCGGCGCGGTGCAGATATCAGCGAGATCCAGGACCTTGGCGGCGTCCTGTTCGCCTACTTCAGCGATCCTGACGGCAACCGCTGGGTCATGCAGGGCCAGACGCAGGAGCACGTCCGGGACGCACACAGGTCGTAGGAAGAGCGGACCGACGGTGGAGCGGGCGTCAGCCGCAAACCCACCAAAGCTGAGCGGGCGTCAGCAGCGGCACGCCGTTACGACGACGGCGGCACGGCCTCAACGGGTTCCAGCACGTCCTGGACCACCTCGTTGTGGCGCAGGAACCAGGGTTTGAACGGCGGGTCAAAGCGGGCGAACCTGGGCGCGCCCACGGGAGTCAGGCCCGCCAGCGTGAGCGCCGCCTGCAGTCCGTTGTTGCGCCGTTCAAAGGCCGATGCCGAGCCGCTGCCCGAAAAGCCCAGCACCGCCGCCAAAGAACCACGCACCGCCCGCACCCTGACCTTGGGGTCGTCGGGCACCGGAGCAGTTTCCGCGGTCACGCCGGCAGGCAGGACAAAGGCGACCGAGAATTCGGCGGCCTGCCCGGCGCCGGGCAGCGGACCGCTTTGGAGTACGGGCGTTGTCATTGCGAGCTTCTGTGGTCCCGGTTCCTGGATCACCGGGGCGGTCATGGCAAGTTTCTGCCGGGCAGTGTTGCTGCCGCTGATGTAGTTGAAGAGATACCGGAAGGCGGCGTTGCCCGCGCGGTCAAAATTCGCGTTCACGGTCACCTCGGCCACCACGTAATCCGGATACCGGCGCAGTTCGAAGTGCGGATAACGTCGGATCAACTCATAGGGCTGCTGTTCAGTCATGGTTCGCAAAGCCTACGCCCGTCCGGCAGGAGCGGATAGACCAGGGGCCGCGACCAGGCTCTGCTACACCACCTGTTGCGTCCCCCGCGCCCGGGACCTGGCGCGCAGAACGGCGCTGCCGACCAGTGCGACCAGGAGGAGGCCCATCACGCCGAATATGGCAGTCAGGACCACGCCCACGCCACGGACCCACACACCATCGCTCTCATAGCCGGGCACAATGGCCCGGCCGGGATCAGTCTCGGCATAGATGACCGTGACGCTGCTGCCCACCACGGGATGCTGGTCGTGGTCCACGGCGGCGAACGTCTTGCGGGGCAGCCCATCCGCGGCCGTGTAGTCGACCCTGATCCTGCGCTCCGAAGCCTTGGTGACGTCGTCGAAGTGGGCGATCGTTCCGGTGGTCTGCGCTCCAATCCGTGCAAGCTCTTCATCGGCGTTGATCATGAAGCTGCCCACGCCGATCATCACCGGACCAAGGCATAGGACCAGGAGGGTCACCGCCAGGTTCAGTTTCCCCTTCCACGACAGCCAGGGTTTACGGTTTCCGTCAATTCTGCGCCCAGTCACGGCTCCCATTCTGCCGGAGCTGTCGGCAAAACCACATGGGCGCCCATTGCCCTCAACAACCAGCTGCGCCATAATAATTAGCAGAACTAATTAGCAGTGCTAATAAAATCCGCAGGAGGCGCATCCACCTACATGTCCCCCACCCAGACGCAAAACCAGGCAACCGCAGACCCCACTGCCCCGGATACCCTTGCCATCGATCTCCGAACCGCCGTGATGCGTACCTCGCGCCGGCTCCGCGTTGAGGCAACAGGCGAAATCATCACCCCCGGCCAGTACACGGTGCTGGCCCTGCTGAACGGCAGCGGTCCCAGCACCCTGCGCGCGCTTGCCGAAAGTGAACACGTCCAGGCACCGTCCATGACCAGGATCGTCAATGCCCTCGCCGACCAGGGCTTCGTTACCCGGTCCGCCAATCCCGACGACGGTAAGCAGGTCCGCGTGGAAATCACCGATGCCGGCAGGAAAGTCCTGGCAGAGGCCCAGAGCCAGCGCACCGCCTGGCTGGCCCGGCGCGTGGCCGGACTCAGCGAGGAAGACCGGCTCACCCTCAGCCGCGCGGCCCGCATCATGCAGGAAATGAGCGGCAAATGAGCGCGATGTTCCGGGCCCTGGAGAACCCCAACTACCGCATCTGGGCCAGCGGCGCGATCGTCTCCAACATCGGCACCTGGATGCAGCGCGTGGCCCAGGACTGGCTGGTCCTGACCGTCCTCACCGACCACTCAGGTGCCGCCGTCGGCCTCACCACGGGCCTGCAGTTCCTGCCTATGTTGCTGTTCGGCCCCTACGGCGGGGTATTGGCGGACCGCTACCGCAAGCGCATCATCCTCATGTGGACGCAGCTGGCCATGGGCTTCACGGCCCTCGCCATCGGCCTCCTGGTGGTGACCGGCACCGCCCAGCTGTGGCATGCCTACGTTGCCGCCTTCTGCCTGGGCGTGGCCAGCGCCGTGGATGCACCCGCGCGCCAGGCCTTTGTTTCCGAACTGGTGGGCCAGGACAACATTTCCAACGCCGTGGCGCTCAACTCCGCGTCCTTCAACACGGCCCGGCTCACCGGTCCTGCGATCGCCGGCGTCCTCATCGCCTGGGTGGGTACCGGCCCGGTGTTCCTCCTGAACGCCGCGAGCTTCGCCGCCGTCCTGGTCTCGCTGTTCCGGATCCGCACCACGCAGCCTGCCCCCGTTGCCAAGGGAGAGCGGAGCAAGCACCAGGTGGTCGAGGGCATCCGTTACGTGCGGCGCCGTCCGGACCTGATGCTGATCATGGTCCTGGTGGGCATCCTGGGCGCGTTCGGCATGAACTTCCCGGTGATCAACTCGCTGATGGCCACCACTGAATTCAGCATGGGCCCGAGCGAATTCGGACTCCTCGGCTCCATCATGGCCGTGGGCACGCTGGCCGGCGCGCTCCTGGCGGCACGCCGCTCCGGACCGCGGCTGCGGTTCCTGCTGGGCGGGGCACTGGGACTGGGGGGCTTCACCATCCTGGGCAGCGTCGCGCCGACATTCTGGGTGTACGCGGCCGTCCTGATCCCCGTGGGCTTGGCGTCCATCACTTTCCTGAACAGCTGCAACACCAGCATCCAGCTCTCCGTGGAGCCACAGTTCCGGGGCCGCGTACTGGCCCTCTACCTGGCCATCCTCCAGGGCGGCACTGCCATCGGTTCGCCGCTGGTGGGTTGGGTCGGCAGCGAGTTCGGCGCGCGCTGGTCCGTCGCGGTGGGCGGCATCGTGGTGCTGCTCGCTGGTATCGCCGCCGTCATCGTGGTCACCAGGCGCAACCGGCTCACCCTGCGCGGCGCACTCCGGATGGCCCTCGGCAGGCGCGAGCCCGCAGTCTGAGCTTCACTGTTACGGGACGGGGCTTCACTGTTGCGGGGCGGCCACGATGTCCACGGAAACTTCCACCGCCGGGACCGTTCCCTTGTTCTCCAGCCAGTGGGTGGTGTGCCGGTCCTCCGGCCAGCCCACCCCCGGCCCGTAGTCCGTGGCCACCCCGTCGCGGTGGTCGGTGATGGTCCCCTGCAGGACATAAACGGTCCCGGGGCGGCCCACGTGGTCATGGAGGGGCCCGAAAACTCCGCCTGGCTCGATGGTCACCATCCGCATCCGGAGTTGGCGCCCGTCCATGCCCTCGATCTCCCCGGCAAGATCCACCGTCGACAGAACCTCCATAGAGACGCCCTTTGTCTCCTGCACCACTTCTTCCACGCCCACCGCTTTCCCTTCCCTCCGGACTGCTGACGACGGCGGCGCCGGCCGCCCGCTGCCACGCACCCGGGTGCGGGTGCTTTAGGCGGCACGTGCCGGCGTCGACCGCTTTATTGCTGAACCTCCTGCTGCAAGCCTTGGCCGTCAGGACGGAATGGAGGAGATGTTCAGGATGTTGCCCTCGCTGTCCAGGAACCACGCTGCCTGGCCGTACCCCTCCATCGTTGCGATGCCGTTCTCGGTCTTCAGCCCAGGCATGTCGTAATCCTCGAAAACGACGCCGCGGGCCCGGAGTTCGTCCACGTCCCGCTGAACGTCGTCCGTGGCCCAGCCAATTTGCGTGTTTTTGGCCGAACCGGCGTTGTCCGTCTGGTAGATCAGGAACGAGGTTCCCTTTCCGCACCGATAGACAAGGCCGCCGTCCGCCATTGTCCGCTCGGGCTCAAACCCCAGCTTGTCCCGATAAAAATCCCGCGCCCGGTCGATGTCCTTGGTAAGCAGCACAGCCATGACTTCCATATCTTTGAGCATGACGAATCTCCTTGTGCTCTGATGGCGTTGCTCTCCCCCTGAAATGGTCCGGCCGTCCCCCGCCGGGCGTCGTGGCCGTCCTTCCCGCCGATTGCCGGGGCGGCCGCCTGGAACCCCTGGGTCCGCCGCGGCGCAGAACAGCAGCGGGAGGTTCCCGAAGTCTACGAGGCCATTATGGGACCGAAAATCCCACGACGGAATAGGGGATTTAAACGGCCCTGAAGCGGCCTCCCCCTGCTACTTTCGTGCCACCCAGATTGCTTTACGCAGGGCAGCGCCCGCTACGGATACGAGGGGAACCAGGCATACCAGCGCGACGATGGTGTTGGGACGGAAGGCCGGACGCCCATTAACCGTACGGTAGATTCCCAGTGGCACAACGAACCCGCCGCCGCCCCCGCCGGAGGCGCCGTCCTCCGACTCCGTGCCGCCGCCGAAGCCGAAGGACACCAGCGCCACGGGCACGATCTCCTCCCCGCCCAGGTTGACGGGGGTGCCGTAGGCGCGGGTGACGCCCATGTTCTTGAAGGATTCTGCAAGGGACGCAAGAGTGTCAGCCATGGCCCTCACGTTAGGGGGCCAGGCGTGGCTGCAGGAAGGACCAAAAGTCCTGAGGAGCCTCCTGGCCCACTGGGAAGCGGGTACCCTGCTGCCGTGCTGACCGGCGCCGTCCGCTTCTTTACTTCCGAATCTCGGCCATCCGCAGCCGAACAATGTCTTCCAGCACGTCGTCGGGCACGGGGTGGTCCGCGGTGAAGCGGATGGTCCCCTTGGACAGCGAGTACCCTTCCAGCCGCCCGGCCACCGCTTCCACCACCGCGCCGGAAAAGGGAAAGATCGACAGGTGTTTTGCCGCCGGGACGGCTGCCAACAGCGGTTTGCCCTCGAGTTTCAGGGCGGGCATGCCGTAGCTCATCCCTTCCGTGGCCTCGGGAGCCAGAGAGCGCGCAGTCTCCACCACATGCTGCAGGCAACTGCGGTCGGGTTCATCCAGCGCGGCCAGCGCCTCGTCCACGACGCCCAAGGGGAACCTCAGCTCTTCCGGGCCGCAACGGTGGAGGCCAGCGCGGCGAGCCCGCTCTCGAAGTCAGCGCCCACCATCTTGTCCATGTCCATGAACAGCGCGAACACCCTGCCCAGGCCCTTGTTCTCACCCGTCATCCGCCAGGTCACCTCGGTACCGGTGTCCACCGGGGTGAAGCTGAACGTGGTGGGGTTCAGTGCCTTGAACGGCCTGGTGAACTGCAGCCGGATCCGGATCAGGCTGGCGGGTATGGATTCTGTGAGTTCCATGGTGCCGCTGCCGGCCCTGCGGTTGCCGCTCCACTCGTACCCCGCGCCGGCGCCGGCCTCGTTGCCGAAGTAACGGCGGCTCATGCCCGGGTCAATCGTTTCCCAGGGGGACCAGGCGGTCCATTCATGGAAGTTGTTGACCAGGGGGAAGATCTGCTCCGGTGAGGCAGGGATGACCGCCGTGCGGCGGACGTCAAAAGTGGACATGGGCCCAGCATAGGGGCCGGAGCCGCTGGCGTTAAGGGAGGACGACGTTCAGGGGGTCCTTGCCCTCGAGCAGGAGGCCGATCTGCTTCCTGAGCAGCCGGACCATCCGGGGGAACATGGCCGAGCTGGCGCCGCCGACGTGCGGGGTGATGAGCACGCCCGGTGTGGTCCACAGCGGGTGGTCCGCGGGCAGCGGTTCCGGGTCGGTCACGTCCAGGGCAGCCCGTAGCCGGCCGCTCGATGTCTCGGCGAGCAGGGCGTCGGTGTCCGCCACGGGGCCGCGGGCCACATTGACCAAAAGGGCTCCGTCCGGCATGGCCGCGAGGAACTTGGCGTCCACCAGCTGCTGGGTCTGCTCACCCAGCGGAACGCTGACCACCACGATCTCGTGCAGCGGCAGCTGCTCGTAGAGCGAATCGATTCCGTGGATGGTCCCGCGGTCGTCCTCACGGGCGCGGCTGGCCATCCGGGTGACGTCGGTTTCGAACGGCAGGAGCCGGGCCTCGATGGCCTTGCCCACTCCGCCGTAGCCCACCAGCAGCACCCGCCGGTCGGCCAGGCTGGGCCGCTGGCTGTTGTCCCATGTTCCGGTTTCCTGGTTCCGGACAAAGTCCGGGATGCCCCGCTGGGACGCCACCATGATGCCCACGGCGAGCTCCGCCGTCGACGTTTCATGGACTCCGGCCGCGTTCGCGAAGGTGACGCCCTCGGGCAGGACTGCGGCGACGCCGTCGTACCCGATGGACTGGCTCTGCACCAGGCCCACGTCAGCGCCCTCCAATGCGGCGAGCGCCGACGGTTTGCCCATGTAGCCGGGCACCAGCAGGTCCAGCCGGCCCTCCGGCGCGGGTCCGTCCAGGTCCCACAGGACAAACTCGACGCCGTCCATGGGCGCCAGTGCGTCCAGCAGGTTTTGGGCGGGCAGGCAGACGCGCAGCGGGGCCGTCACGCGGCGACCATCAGCTTCACGTTGGCGGCGCCCAGGGCATCCTCGATTTCCCGCGGGGGCGGGGCGTCCGTCACCAGGATGTCCACCGCATCGAAGGCCGCAAGCCGCGCCAGCGCGTACCGCAGCATCTTTTGATGGGTGGCGACCACCACCACCTGTTCCGCTGAATTCATAAGGGCGATCTTAGTGGCGCGTTCCACGTCCCGCTCAATATAGAACGCCTCGTCATGGATGCCGGTCACGCCGATGAAGGCTGTCTTGGCGCGCAGGCCGGCCGCCGCCGTGACCGTCATGGGGCCGTTGAACGCCTGGCTGTCCAGCAGCAGCTCCCCGCCAAGGCAGATGGTACGCGCTGCCGTGAGCTGGAGGCAGCGCTGGATGGCGGGGGCGGAATGCGTGATGATGGTGCCCGTGAAGGATGTGGGCAGCTCCTGCGCGATCTGGTAGGTCGTGGTGCCGGCATCCAGGATGATGGCGTCCCGCTCGCCAATCAACGAGATGCAGGCACGCGCCACCCGGAGTTTGGCATCCGAATCCTCCCTCACCCGGGCGGCGAAGTCCGCGTTCTGGCCATGACCGTCCACGGCGCTGACGCCGCCGTGCACCACCCGGGCCAGTCCGCGCTTGGACAGGACCCGGGTGTCACGCCGCACGGTCATGTCGGAGACCGCGAACGTCTCCGCCAGGTCGTTCGTGGAAATGAAGCCCCTCCGGCCCAGCTCGTCCAGGATGGTGCGCTGGCGGGGCGTCAGCGGCGCCTCTTCATGTGCGGTGCTCATAGCTGCTCTTCCCTCCCCAATGTGCCGGGCAGGAGCCTGGCGGGATGTTGGACTTCCAACAAAATTCTTCTATGAACGTACCCCGGAAACAGCATTGGCAAGCTCCACGGGGCGTCCTTCCGTAATGGAACGTTCCGCCGCGAGGCCCATCCGGACTGACTGCAGTCCGTCGGCAACTGTCACTTCGACGGGACCTTCGCCGAGGATGGCCTTCCGGTACCCCAGGTGCTCGTAGTACGTGGACCCGTGATGGGCACCGGCCGCGAGGACGGCCTCGTCCACCGGGACTTCGTGCTTTTCGGGGCCCAGCGGGGACCGCGGGCTGAACTCCACGGTGGCTTCGGCCTCATCTCCTGGGATCCAGTGGTTGGCTGCTACCGGGATCAGCGTCTCGATCTTTGCGGCATCACCCACGATGGAGATCCGTTCCTGGAATTTGGATCCCTCGGCGAACATGGACAGTTCCAGCATGGCCCGGCGGCCGCCCTTGAAATCGACAATCACGTAGGCGTTGTCCACCATGTCGGACACCCGGCCGTCGTAGACCTCGTCCATGTGGTTTACGTCGTGGCCGCCGCTGGCGTACACCCGGACAGGCTCATCCTGCAGGATCAGCCGCATCAGGTCGAAGAAGTGGCAGCACTTCTCCACCAGGGTGCCGCCGGTGCGCTCGGCGAAGCGGTTCCATGCGTCCACCTTGTGCAGGAACGGGAAGCGGTGCTCCACGATGGAGAGCATGTGGATCTTCCCCAGCTTGCCGCCGTGCGCCGCCTGGATGACTTCCTGCACCGGCGGCATGTAGCGGTACTCCATGGCCACCCACACCGGTGCGGGGTAGTTGGCGGCGAGGGCTTCCAGTTCGTCCGCCTGCTCCGCGCTGGTGCACACAGGCTTTTCCACGAGCACGGGCAGGTTGGTGCCGCTGGCGAAGACGTCCTTCAGGATGCCCAGGTGCGTGTCGTTGGGGCTGGCGATGACTAGGGCGTCCACCAGGCCCGAGGCCAGGAGTTCCTGGTGGGTGGCGAACGTCTGCACCTCATGTCCGATCTCCGCGACCGTCTCTTCCAGGGACGACGGTGTGGGATCCGAAACTGCGGTGACGAGGCTGCCCGGAATTAGTGCAAGGTTCCTGACATGTTCGCGGGCCATGTGACCGGCTCCGATGAGGCCGTACCGGATAGTCCGGGGTGATTCCGCAGTAGGCAATGACATGAGCTGCTCCGTTTCTCTACGTTGAGGGGGCGGGACCGCGGCGTTGCATCCCAAACACAACTATACAGAAAGTGTTGTTTTTCCAACATAGCGTGTGTATATTTCTTCAATACCAGCCGGAACTACAACGAGGTGGAACGTGCCCCAACCGTCAACTGGAACCCTGCTCTTCGTAGGCTGCGCCACCCTTGACTCCATCGCCCTGGTGGAGGATTTCCCGGCCGCGGACAGCCGCACCGTCGCCACGGATTTTGCGACGGCGGGCGGCGGCCCCGCAGCCACGGCAGCCGTCGCGGCGGCCCGGGCAGGCGCCAGCACCGCCTTCGCCGGCGTCCTCGGCACCGATGAAGAAGGAGACCGCATCATTGCCGGGCTCCAGGGGGAAGGCGTGGACACCTCCGCAGTCATTCGCGATCCGGGCGTCAAAACCGGAGCCAGCGTGATCGTGGTCAGCAAGGCCACCGAAAGCCGGGCCATCGTCACCCGGCCAGTGCCGCCCGTCAGTTTTCCCGCCGCCAGCCGCTTTACCGAGCTGCTGCAGTCCGCGGCCTGGGTCCACGTGGACCACCTGGGCTGGAACGCTGTTGCCACGGTGCCCGGCTTCAACCCGGAGGACCTGAACCTCAGCGTTGACGCAGGCAATCCGATCCCCGCCTTCACCCCCCGCGGCGTGGCGCTCTACGTGCCCACCATTGAAAGGCTCCAGGCGGAGTACGGCGCGGGCCTCTCCCCCGAGGCCCTCCTGGGCAAAGCGCTTGACGACGGCGCCTCCGCCGTCGTCGCCACCGCCGGCTCCGAAGGAGCCTGGGTTGTGGAACGCGGCGGCGAACCGGTCCACATCCCGGCCGCCCCCGCCACCATCGTCTCCACCCTCGGCGCCGGCGATGTCTACCACGGCGCCCTGCTGGCGGCCGTCGCCGCCGGCCTTCCGCTGGTGGACGCCGCAGTGTTCGCCGGCCGCACCGCTTCCGCCTCGTGTGGCGGACTGGACGGCCGCTCCGCCATCCCGCACCAGACCATCGCCCCTGTCCCAGTTTCCAACCTGTCCAGCTGAAAGAAGCAGCCCATGAGCCACACCGATCTTTCCCCCCTGCAGCGCCCGTCCGGCGCCTTTGCGATGCTTGCCGTCGACCAGCGCGAAGCCATGCGCAACATGTTCGCCGAGCACACCGACCAGCCCGTCACCGACGATGACCTGCGCGACTTCAAGCTCGAGGCCGCCCGTATCCTCACCCCCTACGCCTCCGGCATCCTCATCGACCGCCAGTTCGCGCTGGACCAGGCCATCGACGCCGGTGTGGTGGATTCCAGCTGCGGGCTCATCGCCTCCGCGGACCACTTCGAATCCGCGCACGGCGAGCTGGTGGGCGAGGTGACCATCGACCGGCTGGTGGACCCGCACAAGTACAAGGCCCTGGGCGTCAAGGCCCTCAAGCTGCTGGTGCTCTACCGCCCGGACGAGCCCGCCGAGGGCCGGGTGGCCATGGTCCGCGAATTCGTGGACAGCTGCCGGTCCGCCGGGCTGATCAGCATCATTGAGCCCGTGTCCCGCAAGCCCCTTGCCGGTGGCGACTTCGACTGGAACGCCGGAATCCTGGCCGCAGCAAAGGAACTGGGCAGCCTTGGCGCCGACCTCTACAAGGCCGAGGTCCCCTTCAAAGGACAGGCCTCCGAGGATGATGTCCGCGCGGCCTGCGCCGAACTGACCAAAGCCATCGACGGCCCCTGGGTGGTCCTATCCAGCGGCGTTCCCGAGGACGTCTTCCCCGACGCCGTCCGGTGGGCCTGCCTGGAAGGCGCCAGCGGCTTCCTCTCCGGACGCGCCGTCTGGGCATCCTGCATCGGAGCCCCCGACGTCGTCGAGTCCCTGTCCACCGACGCCGTCCGCAGGCTGCAGCGCCTCTGCGCCGTGGTTGACGACGTCGTTTCAGCACAACGGGCCCACGCATAGGCACCGTCCAGGCGCCACAGCGTCCTCCCCGGGGCAACCCGTTTCCGCAGTAAGCACACAAGGCACAGCAAACACTCAACGAGGAGATTATTGTGAGTCAGATTTCACGCAGGCAGGCTATGGCCATTCTCGGAGCCCTGGGCTTCGGCGCCACGGCGGCGGCGTGCGCAGGCCCCGGCGGTTCCACCTCGCCGGCCGGCGCCTCCGGACCGGCAGCCCCGTCCACCGGCGCAGTGACCGGCAAGGTGTCCTTCGCCCACTGGCGCGGCGAGGACAAGGCCGTGTTCGACGAGCTCATTAAGCGTTTCGCCGCCAAGCACGACGGCGTGGAGGTGGCCCAGGACATCTCCACCTCCAACGACTACAACGCACAAGCCCTGCAGAAGCTGCGCGGAGGCTCCATCGGTGACGCGTTCGCCACCTTCCGCGGCGCCCAGTTCAAGAACTTCAGCGAAGCCGGGATCTACACCGACCTCAAGGACAGCAAAGCCGTGGCGAACTACCAGAAGGGACTGTTGTCCGCGGGCCAGAGCGGCAACAACCAGCTGGGCCTGCCGTACCAGGTGGTGTTCCCCATGCCCATGGCCAACGTGGACCTCTTCGACAAGGCCGGCGCGGAAATCGCCCCCAAGAACTGGGATGCGTTCCTGGCGATGTGTGAAAAACTCGCCTCCGCCGGGGTCATCCCCATCTCCTGGCCGGGCGGCGATGTGGGCAACGGCGGCCAGTTGTTCAACTGCATGATTGCCAACAATGCCCCGGTGGACGACATGTGCGCCCAGATCGAACAGGGCAAGCTCAAGTGCACCGATGACTGGTTCATCAAGATGCTCAACCAGTACAAGGACCTGAAGCCCTTCGTACAGCCGAACGCCACGGGCACCGCCGTGGAGCCGGCGCAGAACCTGTTCTCGCAGGGCAAGGCCGCCATGCTGGCCACCGGTTCGTACCACATCGCCGCAGTCCGCGGCCTGGGTGCCAAGTTCCCCATCGACCTGGTGTTCCCCAACACCACCTCCGACGGCAAGGGCAAGTATGAAGGCGCCTACAACGCCACCTTCATCCTGGGCGTCAACTCCGCCAGCAAGAACCAGGCCGCCGCAGCAGCCTGGATCGACTTCCTCTCCGAGCCCGAGAATGCGGGCTATTACGCCAACCAGACCGCCCAGCACGTTTCGGTGGACAAGGTGGAATACACCAACCCGGACCTGAAGCGGCTGAGCCCCTGGCTGCAGAAGAAGACCGCGCTCGCCGCCCGCTTCCAGTTCAACAACCTTGATGTCCGCAACGCGGTGGAGGCCAGCGCCACGGCCGTCATCTCCGGCACCAGCCCGGAGCAGGCAGCCGCTGCCGCCCAGAAGATTGTCGATGAACGGCTATGAGCATCCATCCCGGAACCGCTGCGAAGCACAAGGCGCCGGAGGACCAAACCGCCGCCAGCGCGGCCAAGGTGCGCCGCCGCTCCCCCACCCGCGTGAATCCGGCACTGTACCTCTTCCCGCTGCCGGCCGTCGCCGTCGTCGCCTTCTTCCTGGTGATGCCCACGCTGCAGGCCTTCCAGTACGCCATCACGGACTGGAACGGCTTCTCGGCGGCATTCAACTATGTTGGCCTGGACAACTTCATCCGCGCGTTCACCAAGGACTCGCTGTTCACCAATGCCCTGACCAACAACCTGAAGTTCGTGCTGCTGGTGGTCATCGCGCAGACCCTCTTCTCGCTGATCCTCGCCCTGCTCCTGACGAAGAACTCCCGGGGCAGCATCCTGCTCCGGGCGCTGTTCTTCTTCCCCACCATCCTGTCCTCGGTGTCGGTGGCCTTCATCTGGAAGTTCATCTACGACCCCAACTTCGGGCTGGCGAACTCGGTCCTCAGGACCGTCGGAGTGGACGGCGGCGCCTATCTCGGCAACGACGCCCAGGCCCTGTACTGGGTGGCCGTCACCCAGGTGTGGTTCCACTCGGGCCAGATGATGGTGGTCTACATTGCCGGGCTGCAGGCCATCCCCCGGGAACTCTACGAAGCGGCGGAGATGGACGGTGCCAACAAATGGCAGCAGTTCAAATCCATCACCTGGCCCTTCGTTGCCCCGGCCACATCCATTGTGGTGGCCTACACCACCGTGCAGTCCTTCAAGGCGTTCGACCTGATCCTGGGCATCGCGGGAAATCCGCCCAAGAGCTCCCTGGACATCCTGTCCACCCGCATTTACAGCACCTTTGCCAACTCGGAATTCGGCTACGCCGCCGCCCAGTCGATCATCTTCATGGCGATGATCGCCCTGGTCACCTGGCTGCAGCGCCGCCTGCTCCGGCTGACCCCGAAGGGGGACTAGCAGCATGCTCGCCTCACTAAGCCGCCGCGCCATCCTGGCCATCTACGCGGTCATCATCATCGTTCCGCTGACTGTGGTGGCCTTCGGCAGTTTCAAGACCACGCAGGAACTCTTCGCAGGGCCCTTCAGCCTGCCCCACTCGCTCTCCGCAGACAACTTCACCGAAGTGGTGGGCGGCCAGAACCTCGGCTCGTCCTTCATGAACAGCGTGATCGTCACCGGCATCTCCGTGCCGCTCACCCTCTTCCTGGCCAGCCTGGCCGGGTACGCGGTGTCCCGGCTGAAGGGGTTCATGTCCTGGGCCATCTTCGGGTTCCTGGTCCTGGGCATGGCCATCCCGGCGCAGGCCAACATGGTCCCGCTCTATGTGCTCTTCGGCAGGCTGGGCCTGCTGGACAACCTGGTAAGCCTGATCCTGGCCAACGTGGTCTCCACGCTGCCCATCGCCGTGTTCATCCTGGGCGGGTTCATGCGGACCCTGCCCAAGGAACTCTACGAAGCCTCCTCGATTGATGGCAGCGGTCCGTGGAAGACCTACTCCTCCATTGCCCTGCCGCTGTCAGCACCCTCCATCGCTGCGGCCGCCATCTTCCTGTTCGTCATCCACTGGAACGAACTCCTCTACCCGCTGCTGTTCATCCAGACCCCCGGGAACCGGACGCTGCCGCTGGCGCTGCTCAGCTTCCAGGGCGAGTTCCAGACCAATTACCCGCTTCTGTTCGCCGGCGTCATCCTGGCGTCCCTGCCCGTGGTAGTGGCGTACGTCTTCCTGCAGCGCTACTTCGTTGCCGGCATCACGGCAGGCGCCAGCAAGGGATGAGTACGACGACGGCGGGCAGCACCTGCGGCGGCAGCCCCCTCCCAGCCAACGAAAGGCACCATTCATGAACCTCAAGTCAGCCCGGCACCTGATCAACGGCAGCTGGCACACCGGCGGAACCGCCAGGGACGTGACGGACCCCGGCAACGGCAGCACGGTAGGTGAGGTGGCCTGGGGCACCGCCCAGGAAGCCACGACAGCCGGCGACGCCGCGGCAGAGGCTTTCAGGTCCTGGTCGCACACCACCGCACGCCACCGCGCCGACCTGCTGCGCAACGCTGCCGATCTCCTGGCAGAACGCCGCGACGAGCTCGCACACACCCTGGCACTCGAGGCCGGCAAACGGCTCCCCGAAGCTCAGGGGGAAGTGGACTTCTCCGTGGAGTACTTCCGCTGGTTCGCCGAGGAGGCCCGCCGCGCCACCGGCACCGTCAGCCCGCCCGAACTGCAGGGCCGCCGCCACCTCAGCACCCGCAAACCCCTCGGCGTGGCCCTCAGCCTGACGCCCTGGAACTTTCCGGTGTCCATCCAGGCCCGGAAGCTTGCCGCAATGCTTGCCGCCGGCTGCACAGTGGTGGGCAGGGTGTCAGAGAAGGCCCCGCTGGCCGCCACCGGCCTGTTCGAGGTCCTGCATGACGCCGGGTTCCCCGCCGGTGTGGTGAACCTGGTCCACGGCCCCTCCCGCGAAATCGCCGCCGCCCTGATGTCACACCCCGCAGTCCGGGCCGTCAGCTTCACCGGCTCCACCGGGGTGGGACGGCAGATCATGGCATCCGCCTCGGAGCGCGTGGTCCGGCCGCTGCTGGAACTCGGCGGCAACGCACCCTTCATCGTCTTCGAGGACGCCGACCTGGACGCCGCCGTGGACGGTGCCGTCCTCGGCCGGCTCCGCAACACCGGCCAGTCCTGCGTGGCCGCCAACCGGTTCCTGGTCCAGGACAGCATTGCGGAGGAATTCGCACGGAAGCTGGGCGCCCGCTTTGATGCCATGAGCATCGGCCATGGAGTTCCCGACGACGGCGGTCCGGTCCCGGATCTCGGTCCCGTCATCGACGCCGAAAGGGTGTCCGCGGTGCAGGCACTGGTGGACGACGCGATCGAACGCGGCGCCCGGCGGGCCACCGAGCGGACTTCCGTACCCGGCGAAGGTGCCTTCATGGCACCCACGCTGCTGGCCGACGTCCCCGACGACGCGCTCCTGGTGACCGAGGAAGTCTTTGGCCCGGCGGCCGGCGTCGTCACCTTCTCCTCGGAGGAAGAAGCGATCCGGAAGGCCAACGCCACCGAGATGGGCCTGGCCGCCTACGTCTGGAGCGGCAGCCCCAGGCGCGGCTGGGACATCCCCGAGCAGCTCGAAGCCGGCATCGTGGGCGTGAACGATCCCCTCCCGTCCGTGGCCTTCGCGCCCATGGGCGGTGCCAAACAGTCCGGCCTGGGCCGGGAAGGATCAAGCCTGGGCCTGGAGGAGTTCGAGGAGGTCCAGTACGTGGCCTGGAGGCCGTAAATGCTGACCACCGGCCTGGTGCTGGGCGCCGTTGTCATGGGTGCCGGGATGCAGCGCGTCACCGGCATGGGCTTCGCGCTGGTGGCCGCCCCCTTCCTGGTCCTGCTCCTGGGGCCGGTGGAGGGAGTGGTGCTGGTGAACGTGTGCGGGGCCGTGACGGCGGGGGCCATCATCTTCCGGGTGGTAAAGGACATCGACTGGAAGCGCTACGCCGCACTGGCGGCTTCGGCGCTGCTGGGCATCATTCCAGCAGCCTTCCTGATCCGGCTCATTCCGGCACCTGTGCTGGAGATCTCCATCGGAGTGATCCTCGCCGTCGGCCTGACCGTCCTGCTGGTCCTGAAATCCGCCACCCTGCCGGAGCGCCGCCGCTACCTGTTGACCGCCGGCGGCCTCAGCGGCTTCATGAACACAGCAGCCGGGGTGGGTGGCCCTGCCGTCAGCATGTACTCGATAGCCACCCGGTGGCAGCACAAATCCTTTGCGGCCACCATGCAGCCGTACTTCTTCACCATCGGTACGTTCTCGCTGATCTCGAAGGCCATCACGGCTCCCGCGACCTTCCCCGTGCTGCCGCTGGCCATGTGGCTCGCCGTCGCCGTTGCCTGCCTGGCAGGGCTGGTACTCGGCGACCTCGCCGCCAAACACGTCCCGGCCCGCGCCGCGCAGATCCTCCTGATCATCCTGGCCTACCTGGGAGCGGCCGCCACCATCATCCGCGGCGTATCCGACGCCGTGGGCTGACCCGACCTTTTCACTTGCACCAACACCAGAAAGAGGACATGACATGACGTGGCTCGACAGCCCCGCCCACGCCCGATGGCTCGAGGCGGAAACCGACCGGCTGATCCACTTCGCCGAGGCCTCCAAGGTCCCAACGGGATTCGGCTGGCTGGACAACTACGGCAAGGTGTTCGCCGAGAAGCCCACCCATCTGTGGATTACTGCACGGATGACCCACAGTTTTGCCGTTGCCGCCCTGATGGGCCGGCCGGGCGCTGCCACACTGGTGGACCACGGCATCGCAGCCCTGAACGGGGCCCTCCACGACGATGAGTTCGGCGGCTGGTACGCCGAGGTCGATGAGAATGGCCCGGTCAACGACACCAAGTCCGGCTATCAGCACTCCTTCGTGCTCCTGGCCGCTGCGAGCGCGGTCGCCGCAGGGCGCCCGGGTGCCCGTGAACTGCTCGACGAGGCACTGCGGGTAGCCGACACGAAGTTCTGGGACCACAAGGCCAACATGTGCTTCGACTCGTGGAACCGGGACTTCACCGAGACCGAGGCCTACCGCGGCGGGAACGCAAGCATGCACTCGGTGGAGGCATACCTCATCGTGGCCGATGTGACCGGCGAGAACCGCTGGCTGGAACGGGCCCTGCACATCGCCGAGGTGCTCATCCACGACTTCGCGCGCAACAACAACTACCGGGTGTTTGAGCACTTCGACCCCGAGTGGAAGCCGATGCCGGAGTACAACACGGACGACCGTGCCAGCCAGTTCCGTGCCTACGGGGGAACGCCGGGCCACTGGGTGGAGTGGGCGCGCCTGCTCCTGCACATCCGGGCCGGCCTTGAGGCCAGGGGCATGAACGTCCCGGACTGGCTCCTCGAAGACGCCCGCGGCCTGTTCGATGCAGCCATCCGCGACGCCTGGGAACCGGATGGCCATCCTGGTTTCGTGTACACCGTGGACTGGGAAGGCAAGCCGGTGGTCACCACCCGCATCCGGTGGGTACCAGCCGAGGCAATCGGAGGCGCAGCGGCCCTGTACATCGCCACCGGCGAGAAGAAGTACGCGGACTGGTACGAGCGGATCTGGGACCACGCCCGCGACTGGTTCATCGACTACGAGCATGGATCCTGGAAGCAGGAACTCGACGAGAACGGAAACGTCACCTCCACCGTGTGGTCGGGCAAGGCTGACATCTACCACTTGTGGCACTGCCTGGTGGTTCCCCGCCTTCCACTGGCACCCGGGCTGGCTCCGGCGGTTGCCGCCGGGCTGCTTGACGCGCGCATCAGCGGAACCCGGGCTTAAGAAGAGGGCAGCGTTGCCCGCCGGCAGCGGGAACCGGCGGGCAACGAAACGGGGCGGGGCAGGGCGGCCGCGCGGCGACGTGTCACAGCTATGACACGCCATTTGATCCTGTAAATTTAAGGGAGGAATTGCAGGCGAGCATAGCCGCGTTCCAACCCCACCCTTTGAATGGACGCTCCCCCATGTCTTCCGCGATTTCCGCGCCGTCCCCTGCCCGTTTTCCCTACGCCGCAATGGTGGTCCTGGCCACCATTGCGTTCACCGCCATTACCACCGAACTCCTCCCGTCCGGGCTGCTGCCGCAGATCAGCACCGGCCTTGGCGTCTCCGAGCCGGTGGCCGGTTATCTTGCCGCTGCCTACGCCGCCGTCATCGTTGTCACGGTGGTCCCGGCGGCACGGCTGCTGGGGAAGATCCCGCGGCATGCCCTGCTGGTGGGGCTGGTCCTGACCTTCGCGCTCAGCAACGCACTGGTGGGACTGGCACCGGACTTCACGTCGGCGATGATCGCCCGGCTGGTGGGCGGGCTGGCGCACGGACTGCTCTGGACCACCATGGCGCCGTTCGTATCCCGCGTGGTTCCGGCCGACAAAGTGGGCAAGGCGCTGGCAATCGTGTTCAGCGGCAACAGCGTGGGCCTGGCCATCGGTGCACCGGTGGGCACGGCCCTGGGCGGATTCCTGGGCTGGCGTGCCGCATTCCTGGTGCTCGCCGGGTTCGGCGTGGTCCTGACGGTCCTCGCGTTTTGGCTGCTCCCCCGCGTCCAGCGCATTTCCGACGCCGCCCGTCCGTCCCTGCGCAAGGCGATCGGCCAGCCAGGCGTGAAGTCGGTGGCGGTCGCCTGGCCGCTGCTGGTCCTGGCGCACTTCGCCCTGTTCACCTACATTGCACCCTTTATCCGCGAGGCGAACCTCCCGGACTACGCCACGAGCCTCTCCCTCACAGTGCTGGGCGGGTCCGGCCTGCTGGGCATTTGGATTGCGGGGCTCACCGTGGATTCGCGGCCCCGCCGTTCGCTGCTGATCACGACGGCGGCCATCGCCGCATCGATGCTCCTGCTGCCGCTCGCCGTGGGAAACCTGCCCGTGGCCCTGGTCCTGATGACCGTCTGGGGGGCGGGCCTGGGCGCCATCGGCATCTACAACCAGTCCGCGATCCTCCGGGCCGGCGGGGAGTACAGCGAGGCCGCCAACGGGCTCACGGTCCTGACCATCCAGCTGGGCATCACCATCGGCGCGCTCTACGGCTCGGCGGCCCTGGTGGTTGGGGGCCCGCTGCTGGTTCCGGCCGCGGCGGCAATCCCGGTGGTCGCCGCATTCGTGATCACGCTCGCCGGCAAGCGGTACGCCTACCCGCCGGGCCCGCGCGAACGCATCTGGCTGGAACCCCGGCCGGTCACTGACAAGGTCAAGGACCCCGCCTGATCCCTGCATCGGTTGCTCCGTAAGTGCCGTTTCGAGCCGCCAAAACGACCGGTACGGAGCAATCGATGCGGGGGGCAGGGCAGAACCTGGCGTTAATCTCCCCTCCAACTGTGTGAACCCCGGCCGCAACCTGGCTGGCCTAGCGTAGGCGGGTCAACCGGCACTGCCGAAACCCGTCACCAGGAGGAACCATTCCCATGCGCACAGTCCTGACCGCTGCGGCAACCGCCGCCCTGCTCGCCGCCGCCGTCGCCTCCCCCGGCGCCGCCTTTGCCGCCGGAACCGCTGACGCCGGCACGCCGTCGTCGAACGCTGCCGGTACCGCCACCTCAGCCATCACAACGAACGAGCGCAACGGCTCCTTCGACCTCCAGGCGCACCGCGGCGGCCGCGGCGAGTGGACCGAGGAGTCGCTGGCGGCGTTCGGCAACTCCCTGAAGCTCGGCGTCAGCACCCTGGAACTGGACACCCACCTCACCGAGGACGGGAAGATCATCGTCTGGCATGACGACACCATCCAGGCCAACAAGTGCATCGACACCGGCCCCGGCCACCGCCGGTGACCCTGAGTTCCCGTACGTCGGCCGCAGGGTGGCGGAGCTGTCCCTGGCCCAGGTCAAGACCCTCAACTGCGGCTTCATGCAGCTGCCCGGCTTCCCGGAGCAGGACGTGATCGAGGGGAACCGCATCGCCGAGCTCAAGGACGTCTACCAGCTGGCGGAGCAGTACAACGCCAAAAAGGTCCGCTTCAATGTGGAGACCAAGGTGGAGGACGGCAAGGCCGGCGGCGAAGGCATGGTGGCGCTGACCAAAGCCGTGGTGGCAGAAGTGCAGGCGTCCGGCGCCGCGGAACGCACCACCATCCAGTCCTTCGACTGGTCCTCGCTGAACCTCACCAGGAAACTGGCGCCGGAGCTCACGCTCGTTGCGCTTTCCAGCGGGGACGCGTGGATGCAGGTGGGCAAGCCGGGTGCCGCGCCTGAGCTGGGCGGCATCGACATCGACAACTACGACGGCTCCCTCGCCAAGGCTGCCGCCGCCCAGGGGTACGACGTCATCTCCCCCACATTCAGCTCTGTCACCCCGCAGATGATCGCCGAGGCACACCAGCTGGGCCTCGCCGTCATCCCCTGGACCGTCAACAAGCCCGCAGACATGGAACGGCTGATGGACCAGGGCGTGGACGGCATCATCACCGACTACCCCACCCGCCTGCGCACCCTCATGGATGAGCGCGGCCTGAAGCTGCCCAAGGCCTACGCCCCGCAGGCATAGTTCCGCGGATCAGGGCCCTGCGCTGGCCCCTCCTGCGCTACAGCCCGACGGCGGCTGCCGGACTTCCGCTGGGGGAAGTCCGGCAGTTGCCGTCGTCCTGCCGCCCGTCGAGTGCTTCGTAGCCGGCGGTGTTCAGTCCCGGTATTTGGCCACGGTGAACAGGAACGCGGAGTCCTCCTCGGCGTGCAGGCTGTGCAGGCCGGGCGGGACGATCAGCAGATCGCCGGCTTTGCCCTGCCATGACTCGCCACCGGCCTTGAGGCTGACGCAGCCCTGGATCACGAAGACCGTGGCGTCGCCGGGGTTCTGGTGTTCACTCAACTGGGTTCCGGCCTTCATGGCCATGACGGTCTGCCGGAGGACTTTTTCGTGGCCGCCGTACACCGTGTCCGCAGCGCGGCCGTTGGTGGAGGTGACCGCCGCCTCGAGCTGCTGCCGGGCCAGCGCGTCGATCGATATCTTCTGCATGCGCCCAAGGCTACCCGCGTCCACGGCCCCTGGGGGCCGGTTTTTCCAGCCGGAGCAGGCTGGAAATCCCCTTGAAAGGGGATGGAGTGCCGGTGAGGCCGGGCCTACCCTTCGAGCATGAACACCGTGTCGCAGATCTTCGCGGTCATGGCCGCGGCCATCTATATCTTCGTCTTTCCGGTGGAGAGCTTCCTCCTCCGCCGCAACAGGTGGGCGCAGAAATTCCTGAGCACGCCCCCGGAGAACGTGCCCGCCGTGATGATGTGGGCCATCCCCACCGGGTACCGGAACCTGCTGGTGGCGCTGGGGGTGATCGCCGGCGTGGTCGCGGCCAACTCCGGCCACCTGGTGGTGGGCTACACGCTGGTGGTCTACTGCTGCGCCAACATGGTCCTCACTGCACCCACCATGCTGCTCGCAGACCTCCAGGGGCACTATCCCCGGAAGTGGGACAGCGTGCCGGGGACCCTCGCGGCGACGGTCCCTGCCCTGGTGGCCCTGCTCCTGCTGCCGTTCGGGCCGTAGCTTCTCCCGGGGCACGGTCCACAGCGGCCGCCGCAGCCTTACAACGGACACGCGCCGGGGGTACCCGATTTCGGGGCCCGGCAAAGGCTTGATAGAGGTTAAAGGATGCCAGACTTCCTGAATCCCGCCCTGCCCTTCATCGCCATGGCCCTGGCGGTGGTGGCCGGACTCACCCTGTCCTGGCTGCTCCGCAAGATCGTCCTCAAGCTCAACCGGAAGCGTCCTGAACTGCACGCCACTTCCCGGGTGGCCCGCCAGCCGTTGCGGCTTGCACTGTGCCTGGTGGGCGTCCGCGCTGCGCTGGGGCTGACGGCTGCAGGCGAAAGCTGGCACGCCGGCGTCGACCATCTCCTGCTGATCGCGATGATCGGCGCGTTCGCGTGGCTTGCCATCGCGGTCCTGCTGATCGTGGAGGCCGTGGTGTTGAACCGGCACAGCGTGGACGTGGCGGACAACCGGCGTGCCCGGCGGCTGCGCACCCAGATGATCCTGGCCCGGCGGATCGCCGTGGCGCTGGTGGTGGTGCTCGCCGTCGGCACTGCCATGCTCACGTTCCCCGCGATCCAGGCGCTGGGGGCCGGGCTGCTGGCGTCCGCGGGCGTGATCTCGATCGTGGCTGGCCTCGCCGCGCAGACGTCCCTGGTGAATGTCTTCGCCGGTATGCAGCTCGCGTTCACCGACGCCATCCGCGTGGACGATGTGGTGGTGGTCCAGAAGGAGTGGGGCCGGATCGAGGAGATCACCCTCACCTACGTGGTGGTCCATCTCTGGGACGACCGCAGGCTGATCCTGCCCTCCACCTACTTCACCACCACCCCGTTCGAGAACTGGACCCGCCGCCAGTCCGAGGTCATGGGCACCGTGGAGTTCGACCTCGACTGGCGCGCCCCCGTGGAGGACATGCGCACCGAACTGCGCCGGGTCCTGGCCGGCACCGAACTGTGGGATGAACGCGTGGGCGTCCTGCAGATCACCGATGCCACCGGAGGTTTTGTCCGTGTCCGCATCCTGGTCAGCGCCGCAGACAGTGCCGCGCTCTTCGACCTGCGCTGCCTGGTCCGCGAAACCATGGTCACGTTCCTCCAGCAGAACCATCCGCAGGCGCTGCCGCACCAGCGCTGGGAGCAGGCAGCGGACGACGGCGGCACGGCCACCCGGCGCAAGGCACCCCTGCGCGGGCTGGGTGCGTCGGGGGCGGCGGGTGCGCATGCCCCGGCGGACCCGCACGAATCGCAGCTGTTCACCGGATCCATCGAGGCCGTCGAACGGTCGCGGGCCTTCACCGGTCCCGGCGACGAGGTGTTCGAGGAACGGGACCGGAACCTGGCCTCCCGGAACTGATCCCGCGCCGGAAAACCCTTGATAGGTGACCATATGGTCACCTATCATTGAGGGCATGGACGACGTGTTCAAAGCACTCTCCGACCCCACCCGCAGGGACCTGCTCGACGAGCTGTTCCGCGAGGACGGCCAGACCCTGAGTGCGCTTGAGGCACGGTTCAGCATGAGCCGGTTCGGGATCGCCAAGCACCTCCGCATCCTGGAGGACGCAGGCCTGGTGGTGACGCGCCGTCGCGGGCGGGAAAAGCTGCACTTCCTGAACCCGGTCCCCATCCGCCTGGTCCACGACCGCTGGGTCAGCAAATACGCAGAACCATGGGCCGCTGCCCTCAGCGACCTCAAATCCAGATTGGAAAGTCCCATGGAAAAAATCTTTGAGATCTACATCAAGACCACACCGGAGAAGCTCTGGGAAGCCATCACGGACAGCGATATCCGCAGCAAGTACCAGTTCGGCAATACGCTGCAGTCCGACTGGACGCCTGGCGGCCGCTTCGAAATGGGCAACCCCAAGGCAGGCCAGATCCTGGGCGAAGGCGAAAACCTGGAAGTAGACCCGCCGCGCCGCCTGGTCCAGACCATGCGCGCCCTGTGGGGCGAGGACGTCAAGGCCGAGGGCACGTCCAAGGTCACCTGGGAGATCGAGCCCGTCGGCGATTCCTGCCACCTCACCGTCACCCACAGCGACCTGCGCGAGGGCGCCAACGAGCAGCTCTACGGCGGCTGGCCGATGATCCTCTCGGGCCTGAAGACGTGGCTGGAAACCGGCGAAAAGCTCACCACGCCGGGCTCCCTGATGTACACGTAGGGGCCGCGCCAAGCGGTCCACGGATCGGTAAGGTCATGTCATGGACAGCGGCGCCCTGGTCAATATTGGGTTGGTTCTCGGTTTCGTACTGCTGGGCGGGGTGTTCGCGGCGGCGGAGATGGCCCTGGTGTCCCTGCGCGAAAGCCAGGTGCGCGGGATCGAGAAGTCCGGTGACACCGGCGCCCGGACCGCGGCCCTGGCACGCAATCCCAACCGGTTCCTCTCCACCGTGCAGATCGGGGTGACCCTGTCCGGGTTCTTCTCGGCGGCCTATGGCGCCTCCGCGATCGCCCCCGCCGTCGTCCCCCTCCTCGAAGCGCTGGGGCTGGGCGGGGCGGCGGGGCCGGTGTCCTTCATCGGCATGACCCTGCTGGTGGCCTACCTGTCCCTGGTCCTGGGTGAGCTTGCCCCGAAGCGGCTGGCGCTGCAACGTCCCGTCGCGTTCACTAAAGTACTCGCCCCGCCGCTGGTCGGACTCGCCCGCGTCATGCGGCCGGTCATCTGGCTCCTGTCCGTGTCCACCGATGCCGTGGTCAGGCTCCTTGGCGGCGACCCGCGGGCCAAGCGGGAGGGCATCAGTTCCGAGGAGCTATGGGACATGGTGGCGGACAGCGAACTGCTCGAAGAGAGCAGCCGGAACATCGTGGCCGATGTGTTCGGCGCCGGGGACCGGACGCTGCAGGAGGTGATGCGCCCCCGTACGGAGGTGACCTTCATCGACGGCGCCATGAGCGTTGCGGATGCCCGCAGGATGGTCAGGGACGGCCCGTATTCGCGGTTCCCGGTGATCGGGAGGAGCCCGGACGATGTCCTGGGCTTTGTGCACATCCGGGACCTGATGCCCGGCGACGAGGTCCAGGAACAGTCCCCGGTGCGGACCCTTGCCCGGGAGATCCTTCCGCTGCCCGGGACCAACCGGGTACTGCCGTCGCTGTCCCGGATGCGCAAGACCAACCAGCACATCGCCCTGGTGGTGGACGAGTACGGCGGTACTGACGGGGTAGTGACGCTCGAAGACCTGGTGGAGGAACTGGTGGGCGAAATCTATGACGAGTACGACACCGGCGCCGAGCACGAGGACCGGGTCAACGTGGCCGACGGCTTCATCGATGTTGACGGCGGCCTGATCCTGCAGGAGTTCAAGGCTGCCGCGGGGATCGTCCTCCCGGAGGGCCACTACGAGACCGTCGCCGGGTTCATGATGGACCGGCTGGGCCGCCTGCCCCGCGCAGGCGACCGGGTGCAGATCCCGGGATACGTGCTGACAGTCCTCAGCATGGACAGGCTCCGGATCGCCCGTATCCGGGTCACGCCGGCGACAGGCCACGCTGACTGACCGGCCAGGGCCGGAAGGCACGACGGCGGCACGCGCCCCGCCCGGGGACTAAAGGCCCTACGGGCAGGGCCCGGTACCGGTCACAGTTAAGGAGCGGCTGGCCTAAACGGCCAGAAGGGGCTGGAGCCCGCGTCCGCTTCCTATCCACGGGGCACATGGGCACGGTGCTCCCAAACCCCGGCAGACAGGACACACCACAATGTTCACGAAACGCACCACCCTCATTGGCGCTACCCTGGCGTTTGCTGCCGCGGCCCTCGCGGCACCAGCACAGGCCGCAAGCAGCAACGGCGCAGAGGTCACCAAGTTCAACGAATGCAAGGCCACCGGCGAGGTCCAGACCTGCCGCACGGGCATCGTGGTCAGCAACCACGTCTCAACGCCCAGCGGGATCGAGTCTTCCTCGTCCTCGAGCAACTACACGGACGCCCTGAGCTCCAATGATGGGAGCACGTCCACGATCATCAGCACCCAGACGCACTCCCATTTTCTGGTCCGCGACGGGCAGGTGTTCGAGATGGGCCAGCATTACCGCGAGCAAACCACGCTGACAGGCCCGGACGGCACCCGGCAGTGCTGGGAAAGGGAGGATTCCCATCAGGTGGGGAACTCCGTCCAGTACGACCGTGAGGCGCACTACTGCCCGTAGTCAGCGGCAGCCGGTCATTCCGGGGCACCAAGGCTCTGTTCTAAAAAGGTGAGCGTTCGCGCCCAGGCATCGGCGGCCGCCGGGGCGTTGTAGGTATACCTGTTGGTGTCATTGAAGAACGCATGGCCGGTGCCCGGGTAGACAATGGCTTCGAAGTCCACGCCGGCTGAGCGCATCCGTGACTTCAGGCCGGGAAGCTCCTCCATGAGGGCGCCGTCCTGCTCGCCGTAAAAAGCCAGGACGGGGCAGTTGATGGCGCGCAGCTCTGCGTCCTTGAACTCGGCGTGCCCGTAGAACGGCACGGCGGCGCGCAGCCGCGGCTCGGCAACGGCGAGGGAGAAGGTGTAGGTCCCGCCCAGGCAGAAGCCCGTCGCGGCCACCCGCCCTGCCAATCCCGGCACGCCTTCCAGGTGGTCAAAGCACACGCGGAGGGCGGCGACTGCGTGTTTGGCATACTCCGGGGAGCGCATCGGCGCCATGTGCTTGCGCAACCGCGGCTGGGCGTTGCTGCGTTGTTCCGGATCGAACGCCGCCTCCTGCAGCTCCCCTGTCAGGTCGGCCGTTCCCCCGGCTCCGGACAGCAGGTCAGGGGCCACTGCGACGTAGCCTTCCGCCGCGAAGCGGTCAGCCACATCCTTGGTATGGCCCACCAGCCCCCACACTTCGTGGACCACCACCAGGCCGCCTTTGGGAACCCCGGCCGGTTCACTGATGTACGCCTGAACGGCGGTTTGGGCGTTGCCCAGAGTCATCATGTTTCCCATGGGGCCAGCATGGCACGCTCCCCCGGGCCCTTCCAGAGGTAGGGCTACGCCTTTTGCTGCCGCCAGAATACGGAGATCCCCAATGTCACGGCACAGAGAACCAGCATGGCCAGGACCATCCGCATCCAGCTGTCCTGGTGCACGCCGCCGGACGCGAAAACGCCGATCATCACGGTGGCGGTGATCGCCCCGACGTAGCGGCAGGTTTGGTAGATCCCGGCAGCGACGCCCCGGTCCTGCGGCCGGGTGGACACAAACATGCCCTGATTGGAGGCGATACCCACAGTCCCGTACGGGATGCCCATGAGGGCAGTGAGGACCACCACGACGGGGATGGCAAGCGTGCCGGTCAGCAACCACATGAGGGCCGCCGCCACCGTCAAGAGGACGACGCCGGCAAGCAGCACCCGCCGGACCCCGAACCTTCCCATTGCAGAGACTGCCCATGGGGTGGCTACCACGGACATGCCGGCCAGCGGCAGCATCAGCAGGCCCACCACGCCGGGATCGTAGCCGCCGGCTTCCTGCAGGAGTTGTGGGAGGCCAAAGAAGACGAAGTAGTAGACGCTGCTGAAAACGGCGAAGGCCAGGTACACCAGCATCAGCGGCCTGTTCCGGCCCAGCAGCCGCAGGTCCAGGAACGGCTTGGCGAAGCGCAGCTCGCGCCAGGCGAACAGCGCTGCGATGACGGTTCCACCTGCAAGCATCAGCCAGCGGTAGTCCGGTGCCACGTTCAGCGCGGCCATCATGACCAGCAGCAGCGCGCCGATGAATCCGGCGATGCCCGGCAGGTCCGAGTCCCGCACCAGCTCCGCCACGCTGCCGCGCTCCCGGGCCTTGTCCGGCGGGGCGGCCTTCCGCACAATCAGCAGCGCCGCCAGGGCGAGCGGGACATTGACCAGGAACAGGGACTCCCAGCCCACGAAGCCCACCAGCAGGCCACCCACCACGGGACCCACCGCGGCGGCGGACGTGTTGGCCATTTGCAGCAGGCCCAGCGGACGTGCCGTATCCACCTTCGTCTGGTGCGCGAGCACACCGACCATCACCACCGCACTGGGATAGGCGGTGGCCGTGCCGAGGGCCATGACGGCCCGTGCGACGCAGAGCAGGGCGAAGTTGGGGGCCAGCGGAGCCAGGGCGCAGGTGAGGGCCACCAGCCCCATGCCCAGCAGGAACATCCGCCGCGGGCCGAACCGGTCGGCGAGCCGGCCCATGACGGGCTGGCCGGCGGCAGAGGCCAGGTAGAAGGACGTGACCACCCAGGTGACGGCAGCGACGTCGAGCCCGAAGTCTGCGCGGAGCACCACCAGTGCCACGGCGATCATGGAGGAGTTCAGCGGGTTCAGTGCCGTGCCCAGGCTGAGGCCGGCGACGGCCAGGGCAGTCCGGGGGTTGTTGCTCACGGTAACAGTCTGGCCCAAACGTGCCGCCGGGGACGACTTGGGGGATCCCGGCGTGGTGTGAAGTTCGCTACTTGCCCGTCAGTCCCACCGGGAACAGCGCGTCCTCGACTGCCCGGGTAAGGTCCCGGATCACCTCTGCCTGTCCGTCATCCGGCACGCCCTCCGGGTTCTCCGTAAAGATCACCAGCGCGAACGTCGACCCGCGGTAACTCAGGAGCGCAGCGTCGTGCAGTTCCCCGGACACTTCCCCGTACTTGTGGTGCACGTCCACGCCGGATCGCGACCCGGCAGGAATGAGGTCCTCGTTGTTGGTGTCCTGCATGTAGCTCAGCAGCTGCTCCGTGTTGTCCTTGTCCAGGAGCTCCCCCGCGTACAGCTTCTTCAGGATCAGGGCCATGTCCGCGGCGGTCAGCAGGTTCTGATCGGGGTCGTACGCGACGCCGATGGAGGCCGCGTAGGCGGTCAGCTGCGGGTGGCCTACCGCGTCCATGAGCAACAGCCAGGAATCGTTGTTGCTGTTGTTGACCATGGCTTTGAGCTGGAACGCTGCGTCGTAGTCGCCCATGGGTTCGTCAAGGCTTGCCTGCCCGTTCTCCACGAGGTGGTAGTAGGCGGCGGCGGTCAGGATCTTCGCCGTGCTGGCCGCGGTAAAGGTGCTTTCATCGCCGAACGTCCGCTCGGCGCCCCCGGACACGTCGGCGAGCGCCAGCCCAATCCGGTATTCGTCGGCTTCGCTGAGGATGCTGTCCACGCTGTCCTGCAACGACGGCGGGGCTGCCGCCACCGGTGCCGCCGGCACCGCGGGCTCGGTGGGAACCGCTGCCCCCGTCGGCGGCTCGGACCGGACCACGGCCAGGGTGATGGTGCCGACGATGACCAGCACCACGGCAAGGGCCAGGATCACCAGCCTTCTGTTGCCCCGTGCCTTGCCTGAAGACGGCTTGCCCGGTGCCGGCGGCGGAGCGTCGCGGCCTGGTTTGGGCACCACGGGGTGCATGGACATACAAGGGCTCCTGTCCCGCCTCGGCAATCACAAAACAACGTCAGCGCGGCGTTGAGCCGCGCTGACAAGTGCTGATTAAATCACCGGAGGTTGGGAGCTTCCTGAAGGCTTGCCGGGTGTTCCGCCGAGCGGTCCCCACGACGCGCAAAACTGCTGCCGGCGCGCGAATTACCCCGCGCGGCCCGAATACCGGCCACGCCAGGGAATATCCGGTTCGAAGACGGTTTTGCGCGTCGAAACCGAGGTTCGAACGGGAAATCAGACCGCGCTGGGGAATCAGTTTGCCTGTCGAAAAGTCAGCCGCGGGTACGGGCCGCGATCGCGGTCTCCAGGAATTCCAGGTGCGGCGGGGCAACGGCCACCACGCTGCCCAGGTATTCGGGGTGCTTGGCCAGGAACTTCTTGATGAACGGGCACACCGGGACGATGCCGATGCCGTCCCCCACCGTGCTGTCCAGGGCGGCCGTGGCCAGACGGCCGGCCAGGCCCTGCCCGCCGTATTCCTCGTTGATGACCGTGTGGTAGAAGATCCGCTGCGGCGACTCCCCGCCGTCGTACTCCTTGTACGCCGCCTTGCCGATGACATTGCCGGCATCAAGAATCTCGAAGCGTTCGCGCCCAGGGGTGTGGCGGACGGTGATGTCGCTCAAGGGAACTCCTTCAGTTGCGGGTGTGTGCTGACCGTGCAAAGCCTAGCCCGGCCCGGTCCGCTCTTATTTCCGCAAGTGAGGGTTCCTTGGCAACATCCCCGCCCGCCGCCGTGTCAGCTCAGGTAGCCGTTCGGGTTCAGGACGTACTTGGTGGCTGCGCCGGCGTCGAACTCCGCGTAGCCCTTGGGTGCCTCCTCCAACGGGATTGCCTTGGCGTTGACGTTCTTGGCGATGTTGACCTTGTCATTCAGGATGGCCATCATCAGCTGACGGTTGTACTTCATAACGGGGCACTGGCCGGTGGTGAAGCTCAACGACTTTGCCCAACCGGTGCCAAGGCTAAGGCTCAGGGACCCCTTCTTGGCTGCCTCGTCAATGCCGCCCGGATCGCCCGTCACGTACAGACCGGGGATACCCAGGGCACCGCCCGCGGCGGTGATGTCCATCAAGGTGTTCAGCACGGTTGCGGGCGCTTCCTGTGCTCCCTTGCCGTGGCCGCGGGCTTCGAAGCCGACCGCGTCAACGGCGCAGTCAACCTCCGGAATGCCCAGGATCTGCTCGATCTGGTCCTTCGGCTCACCCTGGGTCAGGTTCACGGTTTCACAGCCGAAGCTG
Organism: Arthrobacter sp. DNA4; assembly: GCF_024362385.1. Taxonomy (NCBI): domain Bacteria; kingdom Bacillati; phylum Actinomycetota; class Actinomycetes; order Micrococcales; family Micrococcaceae; genus Arthrobacter; species Arthrobacter sp. DNA4. The sequence continues at coordinate 1,006,258 of NZ_CP101466.1, read as the reverse complement.
CGCGCCCGCTCCAGCCGGTCTTCGTTCATGTCGCCAACAATGACGACGGCGGCACCCAGCAGATGTGCGCTGGTCGCCGCTGCGAGGCCCACCGGACCGGCCCCTGCAATGTACACGGTCGAGCCGACGCCGACGCCGGCTGTGGTGGCGCCATGAAACCCGGTGGGGAAGATGTCCGAGAGCATGGCCAGGTCCATAATCTTCTCCATGGCCCGGTCCTTGTCCGGGAACTTCAGCAGGTTCCAGTCGGCGTAGGGCACCAGGACATAGTTGGCCTGGCCGCCCACCCAGCCGCCCATATCCACGTATCCGTAGGCAGCGCCTGGCCGGGCGGGATTGACGTTGAGGCAGATACCGGTCTTGCGCTCCTTGCAGTTCCGGCAGCGGCCGCAGGCAATGTTGAACGGCACCGAACAGAGGTCGCCCACCTTGATGAACTCCACGTCCCGGCCCACTTCCACCACTTCGCCGGTGATTTCGTGCCCCAGCACCAGGTTGGGCGGAGCTGTGGTGCGGCCGCGGACCATGTGCTGGTCGGATCCGCAAATGTTGGTGGCCACCGTCTTCAGAATGACCCCGTGGTTGACCGGCCGCCCGACGTTCGCGGGGTTGACCCCTGGCCCGTCCTTGAGCTCAAACGTTGGGTAATCAATGTCAATTACTTCGACCTTGCCCGCTTCTTTGTAGGCAACGGCTTTGTTCCCTGTCATCTAGCGCTCCTATAGTCAGGCGTCCGGTGGGACGGCCATGATCTGGTTAGGTGGGACATCCCGTGCGGGTAACAGCCCTGGCCGGTTTGTGTGCATCCTGATGTTTGGCATGGTCAGGTACCGGTTCCCGGGTGGGGATTCGATCAGTCTAGGCACGGCCATGAGAAGGGTCTAGGGGTGGAAGCCCCTTGTTTACCGGAGGCTTCCCGTGGGGAAGTGCCAACCACGGCGTACGCTGTACCGACCGGCCCCGCAGTCCGGACACGGACGCAGGATGGCCGGTTCCCAGGCAAGTTCTACCGTTGAGGAGAACGGCATGAAAACCCGCACCATTGGACAACTGACAGTTTCCGCCCTTGGCCTTGGCTGCATGGGCATGAGCGAGTTCTACGGCGGCGGCGACGAGCAGGAGTCGGTTGCCACCATCCACGAATTCCTGGACTCCGGCGGATCGCTGCTGGACACGGCAGACATGTATGGGCCCTTTACGAACGAAAAACTCGTGGGACGGGCCATCTCCGGCCGCCGCGGGGACGTTGTGCTCGCCACCAAGTTCGGCAACGAACGCCGCGAGGACGGTTCCTGGGTGGGCATCAACGGTAAGCCCGAATACGTCCGGTCCGCATGCGACGCCAGCCTCCAGCGGCTGGGAGTGGACCACATCGACCTCTACTACCAGCACCGGGTGGATAAGACTGTGCCCATCGAGGACACCGTGGGGGCCATGGCGGAACTGGTCCAGGCCGGGAAGGTCCGGCACCTAGGCCTGTCCGAAGCATCCGCGGAGACCATCCGGCGGGCCCACGCCGTCCATCCCATCACTGCGCTGCAGACGGAGTACTCGCTGTGGGAGCGGGAGCCCGAGACCAAGGTGTTTCCCGTGCTCGCGGAGCTGGGCATCGGTTTTGTGCCGTACAGCCCCCTGGGCCGCGGCTTCCTCACCGGGCAGATCCGCAGCGCGGATGACTTCGCGGAGGACGACTTCCGCAAGCACTCCCCCCGCTTCCAGGGGGAGAACTTCGCGCGGAACCTTGAACTCGTAGACCGGGTCAAGGAGTTGGCGGACCGGAAACAATGCACTCCCGGCCAGTTGGCCCTGGCCTGGCTGCTGGCGCAGGGTGAGCATATTGTCCCGATCCCGGGGACCAAGAAGCGGGAACGGCTGCGGGAGAACCTGGGCGCCGTGGACGTGGAGCTGTCCCGGGACGAGCTTCAGTTGCTGGACCAGCTGGCACCGGCGGGGTCCACTGCCGGCGCCCGGTACCCCAACATGTCCACCATCGACACGTAACGCGGCACCCGCACGGGCTGGAGCACCGGCGTCTGGCACGCGGCGCTCCAGCCCGGCGCTTTTCCACATAGGCCCCGGAGTTTACGACGACGGGGCGGGGCTGGCGTAGGGTGGTTTTCACGGCTGAAGCAAGCGGCCGCAGGTTTCTTCTGTGCGGAGCCCCTTTTCATGTCCGACGAATCTGCCCTTCGGGCGCTTGCTGCATCACCCTTCAACCTTCCGGACCTGCGGGACGGCCAACTGGCCGGCATGGCCGCCCTTGCCGGGGGCCGCGACGTCCTGGCCGTCATGCCCACTGGTTACGGCAAATCCGCCATCTACCAGGTGGCAGCCCTGCACCTGCACAAGGCAACAGGACGTCCCGCCGTCGTAGTTTCTCCGCTGATTGCCCTGCAGGAGGACCAGCTGGACGGCCTGTCCCAGGTCCTCGGACCGGGCGCCGCGGTGGCCATCAACTCCTCGCACAGCGACGCCGACGTGGAGGCCTCCTGGCAGGCCGCCGAGGAGGGCACGGCAGTGTTCCTGTTCCTCGCCCCGGAACAGCTGGCCAAGCAGTCAACCGTGGACCGGATCAAAGCCCTAAACATCACGCTGTTCGTGGTGGACGAGGCACACTGCGTCTCCTCGTGGGGGCACGACTTCCGACCGGACTACCTCGCGCTGGGAAATGTCCGCGCTCAATTGGGCAACCCACCCGTGGCTGCCCTGACGGCCACGGCCTCCCCGCCGGTCCGGGACGAAATCGTGGAGCGGCTCGGCATGGAGAAGCCCCTGGTGCTGGTGCATGGTTTCGACCGGCCCAACATCACCCTTGACGTGGTCCGGCACCACGAAGATACGGGCAAGCGCAAGGCCGTGCTTGAGCAGGTAGCGGAACTGGCACGAAGCGGGCAGGGACTCCTTTACGCTGCCACCCGCAAGGACACGGAAAAATACGCGGCCAAGCTGGCCAAGGAGGGGCTGCGAGCGGAGGCATACCACGCAGGCCGTTCCGCCAGGGACAGGGAATACATCCAGGAGCTGTTCATGGACGACAAACTGGACGTGGTGGTGGCCACCACCGCGTTCGGCATGGGCATCGACAAGCCCAACGTCCGTTTTGTGGTCCACGCCGACATCCCCGAATCGCTGGACTCCTACTACCAGGAAATCGGACGGGCAGGCAGGGACGGCGAACCGGCATCCGCCATCCTGCACTACCGCTCGGAGGACCTGGGCCTGCGGAAATTCTTCGGCACCCACTCCCCTGATCCCGATTCGCTCCGTGAGGTACTAAAGGTCCTCAAGGCGGCCCATGCCCCCACCCCAAAGTCCTCCCTCGCTGAATTGACGGGTTTCAAGGCCCGGCGCATTACGGGGCTTCTGAACCAGCTGGAGGAGACCGGCGCGGTCAGTGCCGGCAAACGGGGAGTCCGGCTGACATCCAAGGCAAAGCTGCCCGCGCTGGTGGCCGACGCCGTCGAACTGGCCGGCGCCCGCCAGCGCGTGGACCAATCCCGGCTCACCATGATGCGCGCCTACGCGGAAACTGACGGCTGCCGCCGGCAATTCCTGCTGGGCTACTTTGGCGAGGACCTTCCGGAGCCCTGCGGAAACTGCGACGGGTGCGCGGCCGCTCCGGGAGCGCAGGAAGACGGGGCGCGGCAGGACGGCGCGCGGGAGGGCCGGAAGCAGTCGGGGAAGAAGGACCACGGCAAGAAGGCGTCCGACGGCGGGGTCCAGGCTCCCGCGGCCGACGAGCCATTCCCGCTGCAGTCCACGGTGGTCCACAAGGAATGGGGCCCCGGCCTGGTGATGCGGCACGAGGACGATGTCATCACGGTGCTCTTTGAGCAGGAGGGGTACAAGACGCTGTCGCGGGCGGCCGTGGTGGAGCATCAACTCCTGAAGCCCGCTTAGGTAGGCTGGGAGGACCCTCCGACGAAAGGCCCCGCGCGTGGAAGTACCTGCGTATGTCTGGACCCTGACCATTGCCGGAATCATCGGGCTGCTGGCCTTCGATTTCTTCTTCCACGTCCGCAAGGCCCACACCCCCTCCCTCAAGGAATCGGCCACGTGGTCCGCCATCTATGTGACCATCGCGGTGGTGTTCGGCCTGGTTGTGCTGCTGTTCGGGGGCGCCGACATGGGCACCGAATACTTTGCTTACTACGTCACGGAAAAGGCGTTGTCGGTGGACAACCTCTTCGTCTTCCTGATCATCATGGCCAGCTTCAAGGTGCCCCGAGCGGACCAGCAGAAGGTGCTGTTGTTCGGCATCGTGTTCTCCCTGATCGCGCGTACGGCGTTCATCTTCCTGGGCGCGGCACTGATCAACAGCTTTGCCTGGGTGTTCTACATTTTTGGGCTCATCCTGCTGGTCACGGCCGGAAACCTGCTCAAGCCGGACGACCACGATGACGACTCCGACGGCCTGGTGGTCCGGCTTGCCAAGAAACTGCTGCCTGCCTCCCAACATTACGACGGCGACAAACTCTTCACAGTGGAGAACGGCAAGCGGGTCCTGACCCCAATGCTGCTGGTCATGGTGGCCATTGGCGGCACGGACATCCTGTTCGCCCTGGACTCGATCCCGGCCATCTTCGGCCTGACCCAGAACGTCTTCGTCGTTTTCACAGCCACCGCGTTCTCGCTGATGGGCCTGCGGCAGCTGTTCTTCCTGATCGACGGCCTCCTGGACCGGCTGATCTTCCTCTCCTACGGCCTGGCGGTCATCCTTGGCTTCATCGGCGTGAAGCTCATCCTGCATGCCCTGCACGAGAACACCCTGCCGTTCATCAACGACGGCGAGCACGTCAACGTGGTGGAGGTCAGCACCGGCCTGTCACTCAGCGTGATCCTCGGGGTGCTCGTGGTGACCATCCTGGCGTCTGTCTTCAGCCCCAAGGGCAAGGCCAAGAACGCGGTCTCGGGGGCAAGGCGGCATGCCACCGAGTACGTGGACCTCAACTACGAGACGGACATGGCGGAGCGGGACAAGATCTTTGCCAGGATGGTCCGTGAGGAGGACCAGATCCGCAAGCTCCCCGAGAAGTACAAGCGGCTGATCCGCAATGAGACCGAGTTCCTGGACCTGATCCGGACCGCCCATGACCAGCACGACAAAGCCCAGGTGCGGGCTGCCGCCAACGAGGGCTGACGCCGGCAGCTGGGTACGGGGCCTGAAAAAAGTCCTGCCCGGGGCCATCATGAGGGCCTGCCGGAGTGTTTGTCAGCCCCTCTTGCTACGTTTGATTCAAGGCCAGGGGAACCGTCCTCCGGCCCGCGAACAGTTGGGGAGGCCCCGTGTTTCTGCTCGACGCTGCCGGCAATGACGCCGGACCCGGCACGCCGCCGGACCTGGTCTTCTCGGCCAGCGACCTGGTGGCAGCCAGCGAATGTGAGTACCGCACGCTCCGCATCCTGGACGAAAAGCTGGGCCGCACCGCCAAGGCAGAGTTTCCCGCTGACGAGATGCAAAAACGCGCCGGCGAGTTGGGCGACCAGCATGAGCGGACCGTGCTTGCCAGCCTGGTGGCCAAGTACGGCGAATGGGACGCCAGCCGCGGCGCAGGGGTCTATTCCCTTGACCGTGGCCGGAACCTGCGCGGCGAGCTGCAGGCAAAGCACGCGGAAACCGAACTCGCCCTCCGCTCCGGGGCAGATGTGGTCTTTCAGGCGACGTTCTTCGACGGCGAGTTCCTGGGCTACGCCGACTTCCTGGTCAACGAGGCCGCCGGGACCGGCAAACCCGGCCGCTACGAGGTGTGGGACACCAAACTTGCCCGCCATGCCAAAGTCGGGGCCCTGCTGCAGCTTGCCGCCTACGGCGACCAGCTCCTGGGAATGGGCCTGGAGCCCTCACCGGTTGTCACGCTGGTACTTGGAACGCGGGTAGGCGATGACTGGCTCAGGAGCAGCCATTCCCTGCCGGACCTCCTGCCCGTCTTCCGCGACCGACGCCGGCGCTTCCGCCACCTCACAGCCAGCCACCGCGCCGGTGCCGGCGCAGTGCAGTGGCAACAGCCCGGCGTCGCCCACTGCGGCCGCTGCGACTACTGCGCCGAGCAGGTGCAGCTTCACAGGGACCTCCTGATGGTGGCGGGCATGTCCGTGGTCCAGCGGCGGAAGCTGCACGCGGCCGCATCACCACCATCGACGAACTGGCAGCCATGCCTGCCGGCGAGGCCAGGAACTCGGTGGTCCGGCTCCGCGCCCAGGCACGCATGCAACTTGGCCTGGACCGGCCTGCAGGGTCCCGGACGTTCATCAAGGATGGACAGCCGCATACAGTGTCGTTCAGCGTCCTTCCGGACCATGCGATCGGCTCGCTACCTGCCCCCAGCGCCGGCGACATCTTCTTTGACTTCGAAGGCGATCCGCTCTGGCAGGATCCCGCCACCGGCGCCTGGGGCATCGAATACCTGTTTGGTGTCATAGAGGCCCCGGTGCCGGGCGCCCCCGGGGACCCGGTGTTCCGGCCGTTCTGGGCCCATTCCCGCTCCGGTGAGCGCCGCGCCTTCCTCGACTTCCTGGATTACGTCGAGAAACGCCGCGCCGCGTACCCGGACATGCACGTCTACCACTACGCGGCGTACGAAAAAACGGCGCTGCGGAACCTGTCCCTGGCGCATCAGGCCGGTGAGGACACGGTGGACGACTGGCTCCGGCAGGGGCTGCTGGTGGACTTGTACGCCACGGTCCGGCACTCCATCCGGGTCTCGGAAGCGTCCTATTCCATCAAGAAGCTGGAACCGCTCTACATGGGGGACAACCTCAGGTCCGGGGAAGTCAAGGACGCCGGGGCCTCCGTGGTTGCCTACGCCGCCTACTGCGCCGCCCGCGATGACGGGCGGCAGGAGGATGCCGACGCCATCCTGGCCTCGATCTCGGACTACAACCAGTACGACTGCCTCTCCACCCTCCGGCTCCGGGACTGGTTGCTTCAGCTGGGCCATCAAACCGGTGCCCCCGGACAGCCGGGCCATGACGCAGTGGAAGGGGTCGATGCTGCAGGCGGACAGGCCCCTCTGCCCGGGCACGTCCTGTCACCGCCCGACGAAGGAACTGCCGGCGACGGTGCAGCCCGCGCCGAGGAGTCGCCTGAGGAAACCAGGCTGCGGGAGTACCTTGCAGGCCTGCCGGACAACCGCCCCTGGACCGACGACGAGCGCGCCATCGCTATGGTTGCTGCCGCCACCGGATACCACCGCCGCGAGCGCAAGCAGTTCTGGTGGCAGCACTTCGACCGGGTCGAGGCACCGCTGGACAACTGGTCCGACCAACGGAACGTGTTCGTGGTGTCCTCGGCGGAAGTTGTGTCTGACTGGGCCCTGGCAAAGCCCCGGGAACGGATGCGCACGCGGGTCCTGAAGCTGCGCGGAACCATGACCGAGGGCTCAGATTTCCGTCCCGACTCCAGCTGGTGCCGGCTGTATGACGCGCCTGGACCCGATGGCATGACCGATCCTCCGGCCGCAACCGGTGCCCGGGCGTTCACGTTCGGGACCAGGATCAGTGAGCTGGAAGCGGCGCCGGACAGCCCGGAGCACCTGATCACCGTTGCGGAGCGGGAGACCGGAAAGGTCCGCGCCTACCCAGACCTGCCGGTGGCCCTCACCGAGGACCAGCCCCTCGCCACCGCCAGTATTGAAGCCGCCATCGCGGCGATAGCCCAGGCTGTTGGCTCCTCCGTGCCGTCCCTCCCCGCGCAGCCGGGCCTGGACATCCTGCGGAAGCTGCCGCCGCGGTTCCGCTCCCGGCAAGGACCAGTCCAAGTGCTGCCTGGTAAAGACGGCGCCGCTGACTATGCACGGGCGATCACCGGGTCGCTGCAGGACCTGGACCATTCCTACCTGGCCGTCCAGGGGCCGCCGGGGACAGGCAAGACTTTCGTTGGTGCCCATGTGATCGGCAGGCTGGTAGCCCAAGGGTGGAAGATCGGGGTGGTGGGCCAGTCCCACAACGTGGTGGAAAACCTGCTGTGCCGGGCCATAGAAACCGGTGGAGTGGATCCGCAGCTGGTGGCCAAGAAATTGACCGCTCCCCACCAGGTTCCCTGGAGCCAAACGTCAGAAGGCGATGTGGCCCGGCTGCTCGCGTCGCCGGGCGGATGCCTGATCGGAGGCACGGCATGGACCGTGACGGGAAAGGAAGTCCCGGCAGGGTCACTGGATCTTCTGGTCATTGACGAGGCAGGCCAGTTCTCGCTGGCCAACACCCTGGCGGTCTCTGTGGCAGCCAACCGGCTGCTCCTGCTGGGCGACCCGCAGCAGCTCCCGCAGGTTACACAGGGCACGCACCCCGAACCTGTGGATGAATCCGCTCTCGGCTGGCTTGCTGCTTACCACGCTACCCTGCCCGACAGCCTTGGGTACTTCCTGGCAGACACATGGCGGATGCATCCGGAGCTGTGCCGGGCGGTGTCCAACCTCAGCTATGAAGGAAAGCTGCGTTCCGCTCCTGCCGCGTCCCTCCGCGAACTGGAGCAGCTGGCCCCGGGCGTGGAGACGGTCCTGGTCAACCACGCGGGCAACACCACAGCGTCAAGGGAGGAGGCAGTGGAAGTGGTTCGCCAGGCCCGCCGCCATCTCGGCCTGAAGTGGACCTGCGGCCCGGAGAACGAATCCCGCCCCCTCGGGCAGCAGGACCTGCTGGTGGTTGCTGCCTATAACGCCCAGGTCCATCTAATCCGTAAGCATTTGGCAGAGGCCAGTCTGCCCGAGGTGCGGGTAGGAACCGTAGACAAATTCCAGGGCCAGGAAGCTCCGGTGGTGCTGGTCTCCATGGCGTGCTCGGCGGTGTCCGAGGCCCCGCGCGGCGCGGAATTCCTGCTCAACCGGAACCGGATCAACGTGGCCGTGTCCCGCGGACAATGGCGTGCCGTGATCATCCGCTCCCCCGAGCTCACCAGCTACATGCCCCACAAGCCCGCGGCGCTGGAGGAACTTGGCGCCTTCATCGGCCTAAGCCCCCGGGAGTAACCGCACAGAAACGGGTGCCGTCAGCGCGCCCGGAATCCCCCAAAGGTCCCCTGGGCAGCTGAAAAGCCGGACTCAACCCGCTCCACCCGCCCAGGGGTCCGGTCCGACTTGAGCCAGTCCAGCAGTTTCCGGACCTGCGGTTCGGCGCCTTCGGCAATCACCGACACCGACCCGTCGTCGAGGTTGCTCACCTCGCCGGACAATCCAAGATCCTCCGCGGTGCCCATGGTCCAGTATCGGAAGCCCACACCCTGGACCATCCCGAACACCCGGGCGTCCAGCCGGACAGCGTCCTGGGCCGAACCGCCCCGCGCTGAATCGTGCGCTGAGCCTGCGTGCCTGCCCATGGTGCTCCTTCTCCAAACCTAGCTGCCCGCCCCGATCGGGTCGCAGTACCCGCGTCCCTCAACCCGGGAGACCGTACTGCGACCCGATGGGAGGCTGCGTAAGGGCTAGTTGATGGTGATGTCGCGGGTGGCGTGGTTGTAACGGATGGTCACCGTGCCGCCGGCGTGGTGCAGCTCGTGGTTGGGTCCGTCGAAGGTGCCGAAAGCGCCGTAGTTCTCAGTCCACGAGCGGTTAAGGGCGATCTTGAACGTGTAGAAGCCGGCGGGAAGCTCGGCGCTCTTCTTCCACAGCTGGTCCAGGAAGTCGAACTCCATCTGTGCTTCGTCATACTGCGGCGCCCAGTTCTCGGGTGCACCCAGGATGGTGTTGAAGTCACCGGCCAGGGCCACGGCTTCAGGCTGCGGCAGGGTTTCGACGTCCGGACCCTCCAACGGTTCGGAAGCAACATCGGCAGCAGGTGCAGCAGCGGCCTTGTCCTTCGCGGGAGTCTTGCCCTTGCGGACGGCTGCCACCACGGGCTCGACGGCGTCTTCGATCGCCTTGGCTGCCTTGCCCACAACGGAGGCTGCCTTCTTGGCCGGGGCCTTTTTGGCGGTCTTCTTCGGAGCTTCCGTCTTGGCCGGAACCTCAAGTGTGGCGGCGGCGGCGGAGACGGGACGGACAAAGCCTTCGGGAGCCGTGGGGACCGGGGTGTCGGCAGGGACGGGAGTACCGGCGTCGAGCGCGGCCGCGAAGGAGTCAGCGTCCGGGAAGGCGACCGTGGCGCGCATGCCGTCCTCGGTGATGGTCCAGCCGGTGCGGCCCTTGATCAGCCAGCCGGCCTTCACCAGCTTGGCGGTGGCCGAGGTGAGGGTCTTGTGGCCGCGCGGGATGCCGCCGCTGAGGAGTTCGGCCTCATGGTCGTTGAACGGCACCCGGGCGGTTGCCTCCGCCAGGACCTGGCCCGCATTCAGTGCATCGCCGGACCACACGCCTTCGGTCAGGACATCCAGGACGGTCTTGAGTCGAAGGTAGGTGTTTTCTGCGGTGGACTTGGCCATGATTCCCCTTATATAAAAGCGATCGGTCTTAGGCATCTTGCCAACTGCCCATTAAATCGCGCGACTTTAATTGGTTAACTCTGCGTGTCGTGACCGACTGTGAAGCGGATGGTGCCGCAAGTGAGGCGGAGGTCTCGGGTAAGGGCTGTCTGCATAACCCTGGAAGCGCTGGCATGGGTGCCGCCCTGCACTCCCCGGACACGCCTGCGGCACCTAGTTTACCGGGCAAAAAGCACCGCTGTTGCGCCCGACACAGCAGGGGTCAGTCAGACACTTCCCTGCCGTTCAATTCCGCCAGCAGTTCCGCCTTCCGCTCCTCCGACGCGAAGGACGAGTGGATGGAGTTCGCCGCCAGGCGCGCCTTGTCGAAATCAGAGAGGTCGAACACCGCGGTGAGCTGCGCAAAGTTGTCATCCACGTACCCGCCGAAGTACGCAGGGTCGTCGGAATTGACCGAGACGTTCAGGCCGGCCGCCAGCATGGCGGGCAAGGGATGGTCGGCGAGGGTGTCCACGGCGCGGAGCCGGACGTTGGACAGGGGGCAGACCGTCAGGGGAATGCGTGCGTCCACGAGGCGCTCCACCAGGTCGGGATCGTCCATGCAGCGGATGCCGTGGTCAATCCGTTCCACGCCCAGGACGTCCAGGGCTTCGATAATGTACGACGCCGGGCCCTCCTCCCCTGCGTGGGCGGTCAGCCGCAGGCCCGCTTCACGCGCCTTCCCGTACAGCCGCTCGAACTTGGAAGGCGGGTTGCCCACCTCGGCGGAGTCCAGGCCGATGGCGCCGATCGGAGCGTTCATGGCCAGCAGCTGGTCCAGGACTTCGAGGGCGGAGTCCTCCGGGAGGTCACGCAGGAACGCAGCGATCAGCATGGTGGAGATGCCGTAGTCCTCCTCCGACGTGGCAAGCACCGAGGCCACACCTTGGACGCACGCATCCAGGGGAATCCCGCGGGATACGTGCGCCTGCGGGTCCATCATGATTTCCGCTTGCCGGACGCCGGCGGCAGCAGCCCGCTCCAGGTATGCCCGGGTCATGTCCGCGAAGTCCTGCTCGGTGCGCAGCACGGCCATGTTGGCGTAGTACAGGTCCAGGAAGGACTGCAGGTCCGTGAACTCGTACTTTTCGCGCAGTTCGTCCAGGCCCGAATACGGCAGCGCAATGCCGTTGCGTTCGGCCAGGGCGAAGATGAGCTCGGGCTGCAGCGTGCCCTCAATGTGCAGGTGCAGTTCGGCCACCGGGAGGGGCTTGGCAGGGACCGCAGGTTCCGCGAAGTCCGTTTCGGTTTCGGGCATGGTGCTGCCGCCGGGAAAGTTGTCCATCCGGTCAGGATAGTGCCCCGCCCCGTTTCGCGCCTGCCCGGGCCTCTGGAAGCGGATGGGTCCCACACGTGGCGCGTGCCGTGGCCCACACTCAACACGCCCGCTGGAATCTCGATTTGATAACACCCAAACGATGTCTTAGCGTGAAATGCATGCCCGTTCGGCGGGCTTCTTGATTGCCCGGTGCTGCCTACACCAGAACTGCCCAGCGGCAGCCACCGATAGTGACCTCTATTCGTCAGGGGCGGGCAGTGGCGCGACGATCTCCGGGGACGGAACCAGCGCTGGTGGCCTTCAGGAGCATCACCATCATGAAAAACACCAAATTCCGTACTGCCGCACGCCGCGGAGTCACCCTGGCCGCCGTCTCCGCGGCAGGTTTGGCCCTCTCAGCCACGGCGGCCAACGCAGCGACCCCCACGTCCACCTGGGATGCACTCGCGCAGTGCGAGAGCGGCGGGAACTGGTCCACCAACACGGGCAACGGCTTCTCCGGCGGCCTGCAGTTCACCTCCAGCACCTGGTCCGCCTATGGCGGAACCGGCTCCCCGGAGAACGCCAGCCGTGAACAGCAGATCGCTGTAGCCGAGCGGGTCCAGGCATCCCAGGGCTGGGGCGCCTGGCCGTCCTGCTCTTCGCAGCTCGGACTGAGCGGCGGCGGCGGAGCGCCGGTCCAGAGTGCCCCCGTACAGAGTGCCCCCGTGCAGAGCACCCAGCTTCAGAGCGCGCCGGTCCAGAGCGTTCCGGTCAAGCAGGCACCTGCGCCGCGGCATGCAACCTCGGTTCCCCTTAGCGGCGAGACCTACACCCTGCAGGCCGGGGACACCTTGAGCATCGTGGCCCAGAAGCTCGGCATCCAGGGCGGCTGGCAGCACCTTGCTGACGCAAACCTGGACACCATTTCGGATCCGAATCTCGTGTTCGAGGGACAGGTCATCCAGCTCCCCGCCTAACACCTGGGGACGTTCCACCAGCGGCTGCGGCCGCCGCGCCTTTCACAGGCGCCACAGACAGGTCGGCGATAGACAAATTCCGTTGACCAATGAACGACGCCGGCACACCCCCATAAGGGATGTGCCGGCGTCGTACTTTAATCAGTCAGTCCCTGCCGCCCTGGGCGGCAGGGACCGGACTGTCAGCTGGCGGGGAGCTCGCGGACGATCCGCACCTTCCACGCGGACTCGTCGCTGGTGTCCAGCAGGGCGACGGTGCCATGTGCAAGATTCAGGGCAACCCGTTTGACGGCCAGCAGCTCCAGGTAGAGGTGCTCGTTCATCCGGCTGGGGGTGTCGATCATGTACTTCACGGCGTCGCGCAGCTGCCGGTAGTTGGCGCTGCGTTCCCGGTGCATGTGCAGTTCCAGCGCGGAGCGTTGCTTGAGCCGCGGCTCGTGCCGGTTGAGCAGTGTCACGGCGGCGTGCACTGCAACCACGAGGGTCAGCGAGACGCCATAGATCCACCAGCCGCTGGAGAGCAGGAACAGTGGCAGGTTTCCAATGGCCACGAGCGCGATGACCACCCGGAGGGCGGCGATGCGACGGACCGTCCGGGCGACGGCAGCCATGCCATCGCGGAACCGGTGCTGATCCTTGCGCGCGGCGGCGGGATCGATTGTGAACTCGTCCAGAACCAGGATTCCCTGGGCTTCCGGGCCCAGCATCTGCCCGTAGCGGGGCAGCGCGGTGCGGGCGTGGTCGACGGCTTTGTCAGGTGTAGATGTCATGAGAGAGCTTCCAAAACGCGGGGGTGGTTGCGGTGATCTTAGTGGTTTCAGCTGAAAGCCGTATGTAGGTGTCCATTATTTGGACACGTTGCATTGCCTCACGTGGTCCTGCGCACTGTAATTGGAACATCCGGCGCATGCCGTCAGACTGAATAGATGCAAACCTTCCTCCCGTACCCTGACTTCCGCGAAAGCGCCAAAGCCCTGGACACCGCACGGCTGGGCAAGCAGCGGGTTGAAGCGCTGCAAACCCTTCGTGCCCTGGTGATTCCGGAGTACGGCTGGCAGACCCATCCGGCAATCCGGATGTGGATGGGCCACGTACCCGCCCTCACCATGTATGGCCTGGCCATGGCGGACGAATGGATCGAGCGCGGCCACCCGGACAACACCCGCGCGAACATCGCGGAGTTCGCGCCGCAGGCAGCCCACCCTGACTACGCCGCCAAAATTGTGATGCCGCCGTGGCTCGGGGACCCTGACTTCCATTTGAGCCACCGTTCCAAGCTGGTGCACAAGGAACCCAAGTTTTACTCCCGCGTTTTCCCGGATGCGATCCCGGATATGGACTACGTCTGGCCGGAGCCGCGGCACGAGTTCCTGCCGCAGGAGCCGGAAGGGGACATTCTGTGGATCCTGCGGGAGCCGCACGACGACGTCGACCCCCAGTCCCTGACCACCGTGGCGCTTCCACCCGTGAACCGGAATGCTGCAGCCGCCGCGGCGGCCGGGGGCGACGGCTACTCTCCCGTGTACGTGGAGGACGGGTCCCGCCGGCCTTCCAGGGCCCCCAAGAAGGCGCCGCCCAGGCCGCAGATGAAGAAGCCCACCCGTAAGCGCCTGGCGCAGGAGGAGGCCTTCCGGACCCTTCCGGGAAAAACGCCGGTTGCTGTTCCGTTCGAGAATGGGGCCAAGTTCGCCGTAGGACAGGTGGTTGGGCGCCCCCTTACCCTCGATGACGGCCGTTTCGGCAGGAACTTCGAAGTCATGGAGATCATTGACCGTTCGGCATTCGCGTACCCTGCCCTGCTGCAGGATCCCCGCGTGTTCTTCCCGGTGGAGGCACCGTAGGCCATGACGGTTCTGTTGGCGGGGTGCGGGGACCTGGGCACCGAGGCTGGGCTGCGGTTTGCTGCCCTGGGCCACCGGGTTGTGGGCTGGCGCCGCTCCCCCGCGAAACTGCCGGCGGCGATCGAAGGTGCCGCGGCTGACCTGGGATTGAAAGACCTGCCGCCCGTCCCCGCGGACACCACCGCCGTCGTCATCGCTGTTGCTGCTGACTCCCCTGCCGAGGAGGCATACCGCGCTGCGTATGTACGCGGCGTGGAAAACGTCCTTGATGCCCTGGAGCGTGACCAGGTGTCGCCCGAGCGGATCATCTTTGTGTCCTCCACTGCCGTTTACGGGGACGCGGGTGGCGGCTGGGTGGATGAGTCCACCGCAGCGGAGCCGGGCGGGTTTTCCGGCCGGGTGTTGTTGGAAGCCGAGGGGCTCCTGCAGGCCAGGCTCTCGGGGACCCGGACAGCCGGCGTCTCGCTCAGGCTGGGAGGCATCTACGGGCCGGGACGGACGCGCCTGATTGACCAGGTGAAGACGGGCTCTGCCGTGATCCCTGAAGACGTGCGCTACACCAACCGGATCCACCGCGACGACGCCGCGGCTGCCATCGTGCATCTTGCCGGGATGGGAGCTGTACCGGGCCCCGTATACATCGGCGTGGACAACGAGCCGGCCGACCTCGGCGCGGTGTTGCGATTCCTGGCAGCTGAACTTGGCTTCCCTGAACCCAAGGTGGGTGACGCAGGACCTGCCCGCGGGGGCAACAAGCGCTGCCGTAACGATCTCCTCCGCAGCTCGGGATTTTCCTTCACGTTTCCGACATTCCGGGAAGGGTACAGGGACGTTATAGCGGGGAACGGCGTCCGCCATCCGTGAGTGAGTCCGCCGTCCCCTGACCACTGCCAGGGCCCGCTGGGCGGGCCTTGGCCTTAGTTGAGGCAGGGCATGGAATTTCGGCAGATCATTGAGACGGTTGGGCAGCTGGTCGACTTCGCCGGAGTTGCCGTGATGGTGGTCGGCGCGGTGGTCTCCCTCCCGCTGGCGATCCGTGGTCATCAGCCCCGGCAGCTTCCGCCAAGTGCTGAAAAGCTGAGTTTTTACCGCTCCTACCGGCAGCTGCTGGGCAGATCCATTCTGCTGGGCCTGGAACTGCTCGTAGCTGCCGACATCATCCGCACCGTTGCCGTCACGCCCACGTTTGCCAGCGTCGGGGTGCTGGCCATCATCGTGCTGATCAGGACGTTCCTCAGCTTTTCCCTGGAGCTGGAAATCACCGGGCGCTGGCCGTGGCAGAAGGAACCCTCAGCGGCCCGTGCCGGGTCCACCGCCGCCGCCGGCTGAGGTCCGCCGCCCGCGTTTTCCACATAGGGGTTTTGGGGGTCTTCAATGTCAGTGGTGGCTGGCAGAGTGAGGTTATGGAGGCCATTGGGGAGCATCTTGGTGCGGTGTACGGCGGGAAAGCGTACGACGCCGGCAGTGGGCTGCCGCACCCGGCCCACCTTCACGCGGTCCCCGGGGCGGAGGAGCCTCCACAGCCATCAGCCGCCGGACCCGGTCAGCCGGATGCATTGAATGAGCTGGCCTCACAGTTGGCAGTCGCTGCCCTGGCCGCCCCGGACGTGCTGGCGTCTGCCTCCTACCTCGAAGCCGCCGAGTTCGCCGCCCGCGCCGAGGACCTCGCCCGGAGCGTGGAGTACCTGCAACTCCTGGGCGCCGCGGCGGTGGACCGGACCCGCGCCCAGGCCATCACCGACGCCGCAGCCACGGCCCGCGCCAACCGGTCCGGGGAGTGGACCAGCCGGTGGGACACCAACGGTGTCGAAACCCTGAACACCTCCCCCACGAATGGTGCTGACCGGTCCGCCGCCATGGTTGAGACCGACGCGACCTGGCCCAACCCGCCCACGCGTCCGGGCCGCCCGGTGGTGTCACCGGCCGATGACGGGTGCCGGAACACCGCAGAGTTCCTCCGCCTGCGCCTGCGGATCCCCATCCGCGAAGCCCGCCGCCGCCTCACCCTCGCCCACCAGGTCCTCCCAGCCACCAGCCTCACCGGCGAACCACTCCCACCAACCCGGCCCCACCTCGCCGCCGCCCTCACACCCGCCGGCACTGATACCCCCGCCAACTCCGAATCCATCACCGAGGCCGGCACCTGGCCCGGGTCGGCTCAGGGCCCGGCCCTGTCCTCGCACGCCGCGACCATCATCGCCGCCACCCTGGACCGGCTCCAGCACCACACCACAGCAGAGACCCTGGACACGATCGAACACCACCTCACCACAGCCGCCACCACCACCGACCCTGACTTCCTCACCCGCCTGGCCCAACGCTGGACCGACACCATCGACGCCGACGGCACCGAACCCACCGAAGAAGCCCTCCGTCACACCCAAGGCGCCTTCATCCGCAAACCCCGCCACGGCCTTCACCACCTCGAAATCTTCGCCACCACCGACCAATACGAACACCTCCTCACCGTCATGAACACCGCCACCAACCCACGCACCACCACCGGCACAGCAACGAGTCCAGACAGCCGAGGCAGTTCAGGCAATCCAGGCCGTCCAGGCAGTTCCGAGACCCCGGCGGCGAACCACACCCCAGAACAGGGCGCATCCGAGCACACCCCGCTTCCCGACCTGGACCGGCGCACCCGCGCCCAGAAACAACTCGACGGCCTCATCACCGCCGCCAAAACCGCCCTCGCCACCAACACCCTGCCCATAACCGGCGGCAATCGACCCCAAATCATTGCCACCATCAACTACCAAGACCTCTTCCCCACCAACCCCGTCACGCCCGCCACCTCGGCAGGAAAAGACCACAGCGTGGAAACAGGGACCGGGACCTTCGCCTTCACCGGACCCGTCCCCGCCTCCACCCTGCGCAAAATCGCCTGCGACGCCGACATCATCCCCGCCCTCCTGGGCACCACGGGCGAAATCCTCGACCTCGGCCACAAAACCCGCCTCTTCACCCCCGCCCAACGCACCGCCCTTACCACCCGCGACCAAGGCTGCGCCTTCCCCAACTGCACCATCCCCGCACCCTGGTGCGAAGCTCACCACATCACCTACTGGTCCCACGGCGGACCCACCACCACCAACAACGGCGTCCTGCTCTGCAGCCACCACCACCACGTCATCCACAAAGAACAATGGACCATCACCACCACCCCCGGCACACCCGCCTTCATCCCCCCACCCCACATCGACCCCACCCAAACACCCCAACAAAACCACTACTTCAAACCACCCCCGCCACCCCAACCACCACACCGCAGAGTGTCCAAAGACTGTCCGTTAGGCTTCACCCATGACCGAAAACAGCAGCGCAAAAGCCTCCGAACTTCTCCGCCTCCACCAGGCCCCTGAGATCCTCCAAGTGGTCAACGTGTGGGATGCCATCACAGCCAAAGTCATCACGGACATCCCGGGAACCACGGCCCTGGCAACGGCAAGCCACTCGATCGCCGCCACGCTGGGCTACGAGGACGGCGAGAACATTCCCGTCGACGAGATGATCAGCTTTGTGGGCCGCATCGCGGCCGCCACCCACCTGCCGGTCAGCGCTGACCTTGAGTCCGGCTACGGGAACCCTGGGGAGACAACCCGCAAGGCCATCGGAGTCGGAATTGTTGGCGCCAATATCGAGGACCAGATGCGCCCGCTCGAGGACGCGGTGAACCAGATGGCAGCCGTTGTGCATGCCGGCGCTGCAGAGGGAATTGACTTCGTCCTGAACGCGCGGACCGACGCCTTCCTCAAGGGCAAGGACCGGGACCCTGAAGACGTTCTTGCGGATGCCATCGCACGCGGCAAGGCCTTCCTGGACGTCGGTGCCACCACGGTCTTCGTCCCGGGCCTTTTGGACGAGCCCACGGTCACGGCCCTGGTGGAAGGCATCGGCTGGAACAAGGTCTCGGTCATTAACGTGCCCGGGTCCCTGCCCCCGGCGAAGCTGCAGGAACTGGGCGTGGCCCGCATTTCATACGGTCCCTGGACCCAGCGGGTGGCGCTGACAGCCCTGGCTGACACAGCTGCCAAACTTCTCGCCGGTGGCCAGCTTCCCGAAGACACACGCCCGCTGAACTGAGAACTGCATAGCGGAAACCAGGAGCTTCGCCACCTGGACCGAGCGAAGGAGTGGGAGCTTGACCGGAAACCTGAATACCGCGGGAGTGTGGCCGCGGCCGCCGGCACTTCCCAGGCCGGTATTTTCCGACCAGCGGTGGCTTGATGCCGTCTTCCTTCACTGGCGCATTCCGGAGGCTGCCGCCGCCGCGTTCATGCCGGAGGGAGTCCAACCCGATGTGTTCGACGGTAGTTCCTGGGTTGGCCTGATCGGCTTTCGCATGGAGCAGGCAGCGCTTGGGCGAGGCCCCGGCATCCCGTATCTGGGAAGCTTCAACGAGGTGAACGTCCGGCTTTACTCCCGCGAGCCGGACGGCACCCGCGGAGTGGTGTTCCTGAGCCTGGATGCAGACCGGCTGCCCGTTGTCCTGGCGACCCGGGCTGCCGGGATTCCTTACGTGTGGTCGCGCATCCGGCAATGGCCGCCCTTTCCGGGGAACGGCGGGGAACGGCAGCACGCCACCGGCGCGGCTGGAACACCCGGCGGCCGGAATGGATCCGCCGTTGGTTACTCGGTGCGCCGGCTGGGCGCCACTGCCGCCCGCAGCAACTTTGGGGTCATCCCCAAGCTGCACACCGCGGCAGCCGACCCTTTATCCATCTTCCTCACCGCCAGATACGGCATGCATGGCCGCTTCCACGGCAGAACCATCTATGTTCCGAACACGCACCACGAGTGGCCGCTCTTCGGCGCTGAGGTCCACCAGCTCAGCGATGGGTTGGTAGGAGCCGCCGGGATCAGTGTCAGCGGTCCGCCAGAGTCCGCCCTTTACTCCCCGGGGGTCCGGACAAGGTTCGGCAGGCCGCGCACGCTGGAGAGCGCCGGCTAAAGACCCGCGTCCTGGACGTCCTGCCAGCCCTGGCCTTCGCTGAACGTGCTCACCAAGGTACCCACGCCTGCCTGGAGGGAGTCAGAGGGATCGAAGTAGAGGGATGCTTCCGAGGCGCGGCTGTGGGTAATCAGCTGTTCGGCCTCGAGCTTCGCCTCGGGCACGGTTGCGCCGACGATTCCGGTGCGGGCCGGGAGAACCGGTGTGTGCACCACGTCGGCGTCCGTCTGGGTCAGCGGAACCGTGGTGCCGGGGTTGATCTCATCGTTGGGGAACTCGAACTCGGCATCGCCGGGGGCAACGGGAACGGTGTACTCCAGGAAATAGGTCATACCCCACCCTTGCAGAAAAGCCGTCACCGCCAAAAGACCTGGTGGACTACTTGCCCAGGCCGGCCTTTCGAAGTGCCTCGGCCATGGCCGTGTTGACGGGTTGGGATGCGGGGCTCGACCTGACACTCCCACCGGACGTGCCGGATCCCTGCTTCCCCTGCTGTTGGCGGTCCGGACGCCCGGCACGCTCGGTCGTTCGGCTCCCAGAATCGCGCCGACCGGAACCTGAATCGCGCCGGCCTGAACTTGCGCCGCCGCCGGCGGGTTCGTCGTCGAGCCTCAACGTGAGCGAAATCCGCTTCCGCTCCGGATCCGCCTCAAGTACCTTCACCCGGACCACCTGGCCGGACTTCACCACCTCGCGCGGATCGGACACAAAGCGGTTGGACAGGGCGGAAACGTGGACCAGTCCGTCCTGGTGGACTCCAACGTCCACGAACGCCCCAAATGCCGCAACGTTGGTTACCGTTCCTTCGAGAATCATGCCCGGCACCAGGTCCGAGATCTTCTCAACGCCTTCGGAGAACGTGGCGGCGGCAAAGGCGGGCCGGGGGTCGCGGCCAGGCTTGTCCAGTTCAGCGAGGATGTCCTTGACGGTGGGCAGGCCGAACGTGCCGTCGACGAACTTCTGCGGGTCCAGGGACGAGGCTGGGGCGGAACCGGCGGCAACGAGGATCTTCCTCGCCACGGCGTAGGACTCCGGGTGCACGCTTGAGGCGTCCAGCGGCTCGGCTCCGCCGGTGATCCTCAGGAATCCCGCGCACTGTTCGAACGCCTTGGCGCCCAACCGCGGCACTTTCTTGAGGTCGGTCCGCTTGCTGAAGGGTCCGTGCTCGTTCCGGTAGGCCACGATGTTTTCGCTCAACAGGGGCCCGACGCCGGCAACCCGGCTCAGCAGCGCAGGCGAGGCAGTGTTGACGTCAACACCCACGGCGTTCACGCAGTCCTCCACCACGGCGTCCAGGCTCCGGTCCAGTTTCGACGCGGTCACATCATGCTGGTACTGGCCTACACCAATGGACTTGGGATCGATCTTCACGAGTTCGGCGAGCGGATCCTGCAGGCGGCGGGCAATGGACACGGCCCCGCGAAGCGAAACATCCATTCCCGGCAGTTCAGCGGCGGCGAGCGCGGAGGCGGAGTAGACGGACGCGCCGGCCTCGGACACCACGATTTTCTGGGGTTTCCGGTCCACCTCCGGAAGCAGCTTGATCAGTTCGGCAGCCAGTTTGTCCGTTTCGCGTGAGGCGGTCCCGTTGCCGATGGCCACAAGTTCGACGGCGTGCTGCCGCGCCAAACGCACCAAGGTGGCCAGGGCTTCGTCCCATTTCCGGGCCGGGGCGTGCGGGTAGACCGTATCGGTGGCCACCACCTTCCCGGTGCCGTCAACAACGGCAACTTTCACCCCGGTCCGCAGTCCCGGGTCGAGGCCCAGCGTGGCACGGTTTCCGGCAGGGGCGGCCAGCAGGACGTCCCTGAGGTTGGCGGCGAACACCCGGACCGCTTCGTCCTCCGCTGCGGCGAACAACCGGGCCCGGAGGTCGGACGTGAGGCGGGCCAGCACGCGTGAACGCCAGGCCACCTGGGCTGTCTGCATCAGCCATGCGTCGGCGGAACGGCCACGGTCGGCGACCCCGAGGAACCTGGCAACTGCGGACTCGTAGCGGGCGCGGGCGGCGGTGAGGGCGGCGTCGTCCGATGGGTCGGCTTCGGCGAGGTCCAGCTCAAGGACGCCGTCCTTCTCCCCGCGGAACAACGCGAGCACACGGTGGGACGGCATCCGGTCCGGCGCCTGCGCGAACTCGAAGTAATCGGCGAACTTCTGGCCTTCGGCTTCCTTGCCCTTTTTGACGCGGGAGACCATCCGGCCCTGCGTCCACATCCTGTCCCGCAGGTTTGCGGCGAGGTCAGGGTCCTGCGCCACGCGCTCCACAAGGATGGCCCGGGCCCCGGCGAGCGCGGCGGCGGGGTCACCGATGGCGTGGTCACTGTTGAGGTACTTCCGGGCTTCGTGTTCGGGGTCCAGGTCCGGCCGCTTCAGCAGCGCATCGGCGAGCGGCTCCAGCCCGGCCTCCCGGGCGATCTGGGCCTTGGTCCGGCGCTTGGACTTGAACGGGAGGTAGATGTCTTCGAGCCGCGACTTGGTGTCCGCGGCCAGGATCGCCTTGCGCAGTTCGGGCGTCAGCTGGCCCTGCGCCTCAATTGCTTCGAGGACTGCACCGCGGCGGTCTGCCAGTTCGCGGAGGTAGCGCAGGCGTTCGTCGAGGTCACGGAGCTGGGTGTCGTCCAGCGTGCCGGTGGCTTCCTTGCGGTACCGGGCGACGAACGGAACCGTTGCCCCGCCGTCGAGCAATCCAACCGCGGCCTTTACCTGCCAGGCCTTGACCCCCAGTTCGTCAGCGATCTGGGCGAAGATCGCCTCTTCCTCCGATGCGCGGGAGGGGGCGGAGACGGCGGAAGGTGCAGGCAGTTGAGTCACCAGAACATCTTGCCTTACCGCGCTGCCGGGCTCCACCAGGCGCCGTGCGGATGGGGATTCAGCAGGGCCCGGGAGGGTATTCCGCTGGGCCCGGCAAAGTGCTGTAGTGGACATGCCGTTACTGGCGCCCATGCTCGAGGAAGAGGCCATTATGCGGGAACTGCTTGTGGTGTTTCAGGAGGGGTTCGACGAGGCTAACGTCACCGTGACCGTCAACGGCAAGGAGGTGCGCCGGGACCTGGGAATCTCGACCAATCCGCTGCTCGGCATCGCATCCGAGGTGTCCGTGGAGTTGCCGGCAAAGGGCGCACAGGTGGGAGTTGAGGTCACGAATCGGGGGTTGAAAGCCATTACCAAGGTCAGTGGGAAACCCAAGAGCGTGCTGGTTTCGATCGAGGATGGGCGCCTGCTGATGAAGGAAGGCACAGGCCGCGAGGCCGTTCTGTAGCTAACGTCCCAGGTGGGAAAACTGGCTCTGGTAAGAGTCCATTCGTTGGAGTAGCATCTGATCACCGCCGGCTTCCAGTGGAGTCCGGCGGGCCACACAAGTCTTCAGCCGGGGGTCGTCGGATGGCCTCCGGCGCCGCTGTCCGGGACCAGCACCCCTGACAGCCAACGACGGCGGCACCCATGATGGGTGCCGCCGTCGTTGTTTAATCCGGGTTGGCGGGTGGGCCGCCGCTTACCCCTGGTACAGCGGGTAATCCGTGTAACCGGTGGCGCCCTCCGCGTAGAACGTGGAGGCGTCGGGCTCGTTGAGCGGAAGGCTTTCCTTCCAGCGCCGTGCAAGGTCCGGGTTGGCGATGGCCGGACGACCGACCACAACGGCGTCTGCGTGGCCTTCCGCCACCAGGTTCACGGCTTCTTCGCGCGTGGTGATCACGCCGAAGCCGGTGTTGACCAGGAAGGTGCCGCCGAAGCGTGCACGAAGGTCCTGGACAAGTTCGCCGGTGGGCTCGTGGTGCAGGATGCTCAGGTATGCCAGGTTGAGCGGCGCGATGCTGTCCACGAGGACCTCGTAGGTGGCACGAACGTCCGCTGCGTCCGTCTCGGCGATGCCCTGCACGTTGTGCTCAGGGGAAATGCGCACACCCACGCGGTTCGCGCCAAGGGCTGCCACGACGGCGTTGATGGTTTCGATGACGAATCGGGCGCGGTCTTCCGGTGATCCGCCGTAGCTGTCCGTCCGGACGTTGGAGTTTGGCGCCAGGAACTCGTGCAGGAGGTAGCCGTTGGCCGCGTGCAGTTCCACGCCGTCGAACCCTGCCTCGATGGCGTTCAGCGAGGCGTTGACGAATTCCTGGATGACCATGGGGAGTTCGTCGGTGGTGAGGGCGTGCGGCACCGGGTACGGCTTCTTGCCGGCAGGAGTCCGGACGTCGCCGTCAATGGCTACGGCGCTGGGAGCCACGATGGGCAGCCCACCGGTGATGTCGGAGTGGGAAACGCGGCCGCCATGCATGATCTGGGCGAACATGCGCCCGCCTTCGGCGTGGACGGCGTCGGTAACCGTCTTCCAACCTGCAACCTGTTCTTCGGTGACGATACCGGGCTGGCCCGGGTAGGCCTGGACGGCCGGGGTGGGGTACGTGCCCTCACTGACGATCAGGCCCAGGGAGGCGCGCTGGCGGTAGTGCTCGGCCAGGAGCGGCCCGGGGATGCCTTTCTCACCCGCACGGAGGCGGGTCAGGGGTGCCATCACCAGGCGGTTGGGAAGTTCAAGTTCGCCGAGGGTGAGTGGGGAAAACAGCATGCGCAGTTCCTTTCGAAGGCTTAAGACGTACTGTCTTTGCCAACTGTGGGGCGCGTGCAACTATTCCGGACTTGCGCCGGTGCGACGGGGATCACAGGTTTTTTCGGTCCCCGCGCTATCCCCCAACGCCCGGGCAGCCCTGTCCCTGCGGATTGGCATTGCAGTCGTCGGCGTAGTTGCGCGTTAGCGAACGCCACACACTGATGGTTTGCGGTGGCGCGTTGAACTGGCCTTGGCCGGGGATCGGCAGCGGCGGCCCGGAGTTCACCGAGTACGTGCCCTGGAACGAGGTGGTCAGGACAACCTGGAAATCGCCCGTGGAGGCATACGCGTGGCTGGTGCGGGTCTTCTCGCCCCACCGGTCCTGCGGCAACGGGCCACCCATGGAAGGCTGCGGGCCGAAGACTGTTCCGTCTCCGTAGTTCCACGTGTACTGCACGGGCGTTGCTACCACGTGGACCTTCTGGCCGAACATGGTGATGTCGAACTGTTGTTCAGCCGCTTCCGCGTAGAAATTTGTCTCGGCGCCGCGGAGGGTGTTGGGGCTTGGCTGGGCCACGACTGCTCCGGCGCTGACCGGGAGGTTCTGGAACTGTCGCTGGATATCCGCGGCGATCCTGGGCAGGAGGTCCTCGGGCTTCGGGTCGTAAAGGCAAGTGGGGCCAGAGTGATGCGCCCAAACAGCCCCCGGCACACCCCGGGGCCGCGACAGCCACATGACCGGGATGCCCTTGGCGCCGTCTTCCCGGTCTTTGCAGTCGAGCTGGCGGGCGAGGCAGGGCGTATCGAAGTCGCCTCCGCCGAGATGGCACTGAAGTTCGTACTTGTACTCGTTGGGGTCGGTACTCACGGTACCGGGCTCGGCGCGTACAAGGTTCCCAGTTACCGAGTCCTTCATCCACTGATCAGCGCCGACCGTCAGCCCTCTGTCCTCATAGCCGACCGCGACGTCGGCGTAGGCAACCGAAGGCGTAATCATCAGACAGAGAAAAGCAGCAGACAGAATTTTAAGTCCGAAGGCCTTCATCTCGACTACCGGATTAGGCCCAGGTCTGTCAGCGTCCAACCTGATGAGCCGAATGTAACGCCAGCTCGGCTACCAGTGTTAGTAGCGGGCGTCGGTTTTTGAAGGAGAGTTCCGTCCGGGTTCCTAATTTCAATAGTTGACTGGATGACCTGAACTACAACGTAGGGCTCTGCTCCCGGTTCAACCGTAGCTGTTATAACGGGTGTTTCAATCTGGCCTCCAGTTATCCAACGCCCCTCACTCCAAGCTTCGGCGATTCCGTCCCTCAGTCCTGTGCAGAAGACGCACCCAGGACCGCTTATCTTTTCGAGTGTTTCTGTATGGCCTGTTTCGTAACCGAAGCTCAAATTTTCATACCAGAAGCGAACGAACGCTTCTGCACCTTCCTTCGTCTCCGTCTTGGCTACCTCGGGCAGCACAGGCACGGGGACGTTCTGGGCGGGTCCGGAGGCGTCGGCGGGCTTGTAGGCGGCACTCGGTGTTGGGGTGGGAGTGGCGGCGGCGCTGGCAGTTGGTGTCTCCGCCGCCACCTGGGACGAAGTGCCGCCCGGCCCCGGCGACCCTCCGGAGTTGCAGCCGGACAAAGCGAGCGCCAAACCAACAACAAGGGCTGCTGCTCCCGACGGCATAGCGCGGGACGTAATGGAGTTCTGTGATGACATGGGCCGCTATTCCCCCAGTAGTTTCAAGACGGCTTGCTCCGAACAGTGCCTTAAGGGTAGCCTACGTCACAATGCGGCGATCAAACTTATCCACAGGTACCGCCCACCGTTCTACCACCCGGTCCGGTAAGCAAAAAGTCGTAAAGGGAGCCGGTGCATAAAGTGCACCGGCTCCCTGTCAATAAAGAATCAAGAAAACAAAACCCTACTTCTGTGCGGGCAGGACCAACTCCCCCGTCTTGTCCGTGGACAAGGCGAGCGACGAAACATACTGCGGCCCGCCGTCGGACGCGTCCTGTGCGGACCGCACCATGTCCGGCCGTTCGAACTCCAACCCCGTCACGTGGCACAGGAGCTTGGCGTCGCTGGGGTTCCCGTCGGCGTCGAACATGGGCAGGTCGATCCCGTCGTCGGTCCGGCGGAGGTAGTAGCGGCCGCGGGTCAGGACCGCGAGCGCCGGTGGCAGGACCAGCGCCAGCCCCACCGCGAAGATGGGCGAGTACGGCTGGATCGCAGTCCCAAATGCCCCGAAGAACACGGCAATCGAAACCCCTGCGGAGACCAGCATGGACACGAAGCCAACAGGGTTCACGGCGTACAGCATGCCGCGGCGGAACTCAGGCACCTTGGGTGAAATCTTGAGCAGGTACTTGTTGATGGCAATGTCGGACGCCACGGTGACAACCCACGCCATGGCGCAGTTGGCGTAGAACCCGAGGATGGTGTTGAGGAAATCGAACATGTTCGCTTCCATCAGGACCAGCGCGATCAGCAGGTTCACCACCACGAACACCATCCGGCCCGGGTAGGTCTTGGTGATGCGCGTGAAAGAGTTGGTCCAGGCCAGCGAGCCGGAGTAGGCGTTGGTGACGTTGATCTTGATCTGCGAGATGACCACCAGCACCACGGCCAGCGTCATGGCCAGCCACGCGGGCATCATCTCCTGGTACACGCCCAGGAACTGGTGCACGGGCTCATTGGCCGTGGCGGAGGCGGCAGGATCCAGCGTGGCGATCAGGTAGATGGCGATGAACAGGCCCACGATCTGCTTGATGGCCCCGAAGATCACCCAGCCCGGGCTTACCAGGATCACTGCGCGCCACCAGGCGCTCCGGTTGGCCTCGGTGCGCGGCGGCATGAACCGGAGGTAGTCGATCTGCTCGGCAATCTGCGCCATCAAGGACAGGCACACGCCGGCGGCGAGCATCACGGACGCAAGGTTGGGACCGCCGTCGCCCGTTGCTCCGGTGTAGGCGAAGAAGCTGTCGATGCTCTCCGGGTGCGAGACCAGCAGGTATCCCACAGGCACCACCATGAGGAGCAGCCAGAGCGGGGTGGTCCACACCTGGAGCTTGGCCAGCGTGTTCATGCCGTAGATGACCAGCGGGATGATGATCACCGTGGACGCGGCGTATCCCATCCACTGCGGAATGCCGAGCCCAAGCTCCAGCCCCTGCGCCATGATGGAGCCCTCCAGCGCAAAAAAGATGAAAGTGAACGTGGCAAAGATGACGTTGGTGACCACCGACCCGTAGTAGCCAAAGCCCGAGCCTCGGGTGATCAGGTCCAGGTCGATGTTGTAGCGCGCGGCGTAGTACGCCAAGGGAAAGCCGGTGGCGAAGATGACCACGGCCGCCACCAGGATTCCCAGGATGGCGTTGACCGTCCCGTAGGAGATGCCGATGTTCGCCCCGATCGAGAAGTCCGCCAGGTAGGCGATGCCGCCCAGCGCACTCGTGGCCACCACGCCCGCACTCCACTTGCGGTAGGACCGCGGCGCAAACCGCAGCGTGTAGTCCTCCAGGCTTTCCTTGGTGGCGTTGAGGGCGGCAGTGTTGCCCGCCGTAGGGATTGCCGGAGAACGTCCGACGGCGGCGGCACCAGCGGGTGCCGCCGGTTCCAGCAGTTGCGTTGTGTCTGTGTCGTTGCCCATTGGGTGCGTCGCTTTCGTTTGCCTTCAGCCGTCATGGCCCTGCGTGCGACGCTATCCAGCGGGAAATACAGCCCGGTCACAGACCTGTTTCCGAACTGTTAAGCCTTGACTGTGCTGTCATAAAGCGGAGGAAATGGGGCACAAAGCCTCTGGCGCATTTCTACTCCACGTAGAAGAATGGCCGCATGATGTTTGAACACGCGGACGGCAATCCTGTCCTGGAACTCGAAGATGAGCAGTCGTGGCGGCTTCTGGCGGCGACGCAGCACGGACGGCTGGTGGTCTCCGTCGCAGGGGAACCGGACATCTTCCCGGTGAATTACGTGACCTCCAACCGGAAGCTCTACCTGCGCACAGCACCTGGAAACAAACTGGCGCAACTCACAATCAACGCCAAGGTGCTGTTCGAAACCGACGGCATCCTGTCGAAGGAGGCCTGGTCCGTTGTCCTCCGGGGGACGGCAAGGGTCCTCAGCAACTCGGACGAGCTCGCTGCCATCGAAGAACTGGGCCTGAAGACCTGGGTCCCCACGCTCAAGGACTTCTACGTGGAGATCGACCCAACCTCCGTCAGCGGTAAGCACTTCGTGTTCGGCGAACAGCCGGAACGGGAGATCTAGGCCCTCCTAGACTGGAAGGATGCCGGACGACTCCAGCGCTGCCAAGCCCACTGCAGACAAACTCACTCCTGCGCAGCGCAGCTGGAACATGTCCCGGATCCGTGGGAAGAACACCAAACCCGAGCTGCTGGTGCGGCAGCTCCTGCACGCCAGGGGCTACCGGTACCGGCTGCACGGCAGGTCCGGCAGCACCAGGCTGCCAGGCAATCCTGACCTTGTCTTCGCCGCCCGGCACAAGGTGATCTTCGTCAACGGCTGCTTCTGGCATTTCCACGACTGCAGGGTGGGCCTGCACGCCCCGAAGGCCAACGCCGAGTTCTGGGCGGCGAAACGGAGCCGGACCCGCGAACGCGACGCCGGCCAGCGCCGGAAGCTGGAAGACGCCGGCTGGGAAGTGCTGACGGTCTGGGAGTGCGAACTGAAGGATCGATCAGCACTCGAAGCCCAGTTGGTGCACTTCCTCGAAGCCGGCGCCTGAAGGCCTGTAAACAGCCAATCTTGAGGAAATCTTTCGCTGCTCCGGCCACTGTCCTTGATCCTGGCGCGGCAGGATAAACGGGTTGACGGCGATCAGGCAGCCGCCACTGACAGTTTCGGAGCAGCTATCCCCTATCCCCTAGCTTCTTCGAGCCAACAGGGCGGACTTGAACGCCGACGCCGACGAGTCACTGCTGTTGATGCGCCAGTCTGTTTCCTTTTGCATATGGAACCAGACAAAGCCCATCACGTCCGGCTGGGCGGCAAGGTAGGACACCAGGTCCGTATTCCAGGTCGCTTTGGAACCTCCCAGTTCGCTGGACGCCGTTTCCGCGACCAGCACGGGTTTCCCGGGGGCCAGGGTGCGGAGCTGGGAGATGCCGGGGCCGAGGAGGTCCACGGGGGAAACCCAGCTGCTCCAGGTTTGCGAGGTGCCCCAGTTGTAGCCGTCCAGGGCCACGATGTCCGCGTAGCCCGGGCCCGGGTACAGGCCTGCCAGGTCAGTGGAGCCCCAGTACGGCACGTTGGGCGACCAGACCCACTGGACGTTCGCGGCGCCCGTGACGGCAACGACGTCGTGCACGTGCCGCCAGGCAGCGACGTAATCTCCGGCCTGGTTGCCGTTGACGCCTTCGGCCCAGGGATACCAGTTGCCGTTCATCTCGTGGGCAAAGCGCAGCATGACCGGTTTGCCCCAGGCCGCGAGGGACTGGCCCCACTGGCTGATGTACCCGTCGAAGTCCCCGGCAGTAATCCGGGCCAGCGAATACGCCGGCTGGTTGACGCCGCCTCCCCATGCCCACGGCTCCCAGGTAACCAGGGGCGTGGCTCCGCGGGAGCGGACAGCGTCCAGCTCAGTGATGGGCGGGGACTGCAGGAAATCCTTGTAACTCATCACGATGGAAGGGATTTCCCCGGACACGGTGGCAACCTCGTCCAGTTCCGAACTGGCCAGGGGTCCCCCCGGCGTTGCCGCTCCAAAGCGCAGGGCGGCGGAACTGATGGCCGGCGCCGGTGCGGGCGCCGGAGCCGGAGCCGCCTGGACCACGAATGTGGCGGATGCCTTGATGGACGACGTCTTGGCGGTGATGGTGAGGTTCCCGGTAGCCGCCGCCGGAATGGTGATGCCTGTGCTGAACGCACCCGTCGAGGTTGTTTGGAACGCGAACGTGGTGGACCCGACGATCACGGTGCCTGTGGTGGAGGCCCTGAACCCGGTTCCGGCGACCGTCACGGCGGAACCGGCCGGTCCGGAGGTGGGATTGAGCGAAACTTGTGGTGACGTGGCTGCTGCGCTGACCGGCTGGATGACGGAAACCGCCAATCCAACCCCGATTATGAGCGCGACAAATAAGGACCTAAGCATTCGGAACACGGCAATCTATCCCCAGATTGAGAGGCGGCAGCGGCCGCCGGTGGCGTCAATGCAGAAAGCACTGGCCTTGATTTTATGGGCAAAAATCCGCACTCCCATCAAGAAAACCACAATTCTTGCCGAGTCTTCTGCGAGGTCCTGGGAACAGTCCTAACCTGAAAAAGAGCAAGCGTTCCGGCCTCACCGCCCAGATTCCCGAGTCTACAAAACCAGCAGAAAGGAGTGTCATGAGCACATCAGATGATGCCCCCAGGCCGCTGGTAGACCAGTCCGTCCTGGACCGGCTGCGGGACGAACTCGAGGAGGAGGAAGGCTACAGCCGCGTCTTCGTGGGGAACTTTATCGAGTACCTGCCCCAGCGGCTGGGCCGGTTGCGGCTGGCCCTGACCACGGGGGACCTGGAGGGCTCCATGGACGCGGTCCTGAGCCTGAAGACGTCAAGCCAGATGGTGGGAGCAGAGCGCCTGGCCGGACTGGCTTTGGAGCTGGAGAACGAGATCCGGGCCGAGGCGCGCCACGCTGACATGGCGGTGGCGCTGCCCAGGCTGGCCGCCACCTACCTGCGGCCCATCACCCAGTGCAGCAGGCAGACCATGCACCGGCTGCAGGCTCAGTGCTGCCCCGGGGCCAAACGGTAACCCACCCCGCGAACGGTTTGCAGCCACCGTGGCTGCTGCGGTGAGTCGCCCAGCTTTTTGCGCAGGTTCCCCATGTGGACCTCCACGGAACGTTCGTCTGCTTCGCTGATGTAGCTGCCGACGTCGTAATCCTCGTCGCGGAGCCGCCGCACCAGGTCGGACTTGGTCCTGACCGTCCGTCCTGCTTCCAGGAGCGCGTAAAGGAGTTCGAACTCCGTACGGGTCAGGTTCATCTCCTTGCCGTCAACGATGACGGTGCGGGACGCGTAGCTGAGCTCCAGGCCGTTGTGGGTGAAGTTTCCGCGTTCCGGATGGGCCGCGCTGTCCGCGGAGGCATCCACCGAAACTTCGTGCGGGTCAGGAACGGACCGTGGTAAGCGCATCATGGCCGCAACCCGCGCGCGGAGCTCCCGCGGGCGGAACGGCTTGGTGAGGTAGTCATCGGCCCCCGATTCGAGCCCGATCAGGGTGTCCAGTTCCTCGGTGCGCGCCGTCAGCATCACGATGTACGCATCCGAGAACTCGCGGATCTGCCGGGAGACTTCAAAGCCGTCGATGTCCGGCAACCCCAGGTCCAGGGTAATGACATCGGGATTAAGGCTCTTGGCCATCAGGACGCCCTCGGCGCCGCCGCTGGCGACGGTTACCTCAAATCCAGCCTGGGTCAGCACAGTGCGAACCAGTTCCCGAATGTCGTGGTCATCTTCGATGACCAGACCCACACGTGCCTCACTCATAGAGCCCCCTCAGTGCCAACGTCTGAAGTATAGCTGGCTGCGGATATCCTGCTGGTATGGTCCCGCACACCCCCACATCCGCGTCCCCCGCGCCATGAGCGACCACACTGCCTGGTCCTCGGGCGGGCTGCGGTTTTTCAAGCGACCCTTCCATGAATACCGGCTGACGGACCGGGTGGCGATGAGCCAGATGCCGCTGTTCGTGACCACCATTTTGACGGCCGTGCTGGTGTGGGCATTCTTCCCGGCCACAATGAACAACCCATTGTTCGTCGCGTTCCTCGTTTCGCAGCTGGCCATCATGGCACTCTGCTACGTCATTCCCTGGGGGCGGCTGCCCTACACCAGTTTCCTGGCGATCCCGCTGCTGGACTTCATCTCCATCGCGGCGGGCAGGGAAGGCGGCCAGGAAAGCCTGACGGGAATCAGCCTGCTGGCCGTGTTCCCCGTCATTTGGCTCTGCGCGTCCGGGTACTACCCGAGGGCCGCGCTGTGGTTCTCTTTCCTTGGCCCGCTGGCCATCATTTGGGTGCCGCTGCTCCTGAAGGAAACTTCCACGCCGCAGGACTTCGCCCGTTCGCTGCTGCTGCCCGTCATGATGCTGGGCATCGGCGTGTCCGTGAGCGTCCTGACCTTGAGCATGATGCGCCAGCAGGAACAGCTGGAAGAAAAGGACGAGCAGCTGCGCGCCAACCTGCGGACCAGCAAGCGCCAGGAATCGCTGCTGAACACTGTGCTGGATACCGTGCATCTGGGCGTCCTGGCGGTTGATGCCGACGGCCATGACATCCTGATGAACCGGAAGCAGCGGGCCAACCATGAACTGGCCCGGCCAAAGAACATTGCGGACCCCAACGAATCGCAGCTGCTGGTCTACGGCCCGGACCGGAAAACCCTGATCCCCGTCCAGGAGCGTCCGGTGCGCCGCGCCGTCCTGGGGGAAACCTTCACTGATTACCTGGTCTGGCTGGGCGACGGGAAGGACCAGCGGGCACTCGTGACCACGGCACGGGCCATGAAGGACTCCGACGGCAACTTCACCGGCTCGGTGATCGTCTTCAGCGACGTCACCGACCTGGTGAACGCACTCACCGCCAAGGACGACTTCGTCTCCAGCGTCTCCCACGAATTCCGGACCCCGCTGACGTCGATCCTGGGCTACGTTGAGATCCTGCTGGCCGATGATCCGGACGAGCCCGAGCGGGAGATGCTGGAGATCATCCGCCGGAATTCCGAGCGCCTCCTGACCCTGGTGTCAGACCTGCTGGCCAGCCGGAACGGCCAGCTGATCGTCTCACCGGACGCCGTGGATGTTGCCGACCTGGTGCGCGGCAGCGTGTCCTCGGCGTTGCCACGTGCAGCCGCCGCCGGGGTGGAACTCCGGGCGGAAACCCCGGAACGGCTGGAGGCCCACGTGGACAGCGCCAGGATCTCCCAGGTCCTGGACAACCTGGTGTCCAACGCCATCAAATACTCCCCTGACGGCGGCGAGGTAGTGGTGTCGCTGGCGCGGGAAAACGGCCATTTGGCCTGCCGGGTCAAGGACACGGGGATGGGCATGAGCCCGGAGGACGCCTCCGAGGTGTTCGCCAAGTTCTTCCGGACCAGCAACGTCCGGCGCACCGCCATCCCGGGCGTTGGCCTGGGCCTGCCCATCAGCAAGGCGATCGTGGAAGCCCACGGCGGGACCATCGACGTCGAGAGCACGCTGGGCGAGGGAACGACGTTTACGTTCCGGGTTCCGGTGCAGCGGTCCTGAGCACCTCGCCCCAGGATTGGGAGGCGAGGTCCCGGATGAATGCCAGGATGGCCGACGGCGGCTGGCTGAGGTCCAGCGGGAACTCCACGATGTCGATGTCGGTGTTCAGGATGCGGCGGAGCTTCATCTCGCCTTTGCCCGCGTAGACCAGCCACGCGGTGGGCACAGCCAGTGCCGTGCAGTGGGCCAGCATCTGGTAGTGGTCGGCCGTCAGCGACGCGCCGGCGTCCGACGCCGCCCGGTACTTGACGTTGTAGGCCACCACCGGGCGTCCGCCGAGCATGTGGACGGCATCCGGGCGCACGGACAGGCGGTCGGAATCGCGCACCGCCTCGCTGAGGAGGGCGTTGTACCGCAGCCGCAGTTCCCCCGGATATGACGCCATCGCACTGCGCAGTGCCGTTCCCACGAAGTCTTCGAAAACCTGCGCCATGTCCACCACGAACGACGCTGTTTGCTGCCTGCCCTCCCCCGCTTCGGCGGACGCGTTGCGCAGGATCAGCTCCGCCAGCCGCAGCACTGCGTGGTAGCGCAGGTTCATCCTGGTGGGCGTCCACGGCGGCACTGGGGCGCCCGCTGGAAGGCGGGTGACGGCGTCGAGCTTTCCCTTCAGCTGGCGGAGCCGCCCCAGCACCTCGGGCCGGACTCCGGGCACCTGCCCCATCCGTTCCAGGGCGGCGCGCAGGATCCGGTTCTCGGCGATGTCCTCGGTAAATTCGTCGTAGGAGACCTCCAGCGGGACCAGCATGCCGGGGCGGCGGGAGATCTGGTCCGAAATCCGGATCCGGCCCTTGACCGTGCGCAGGGATTCGTCCACGGTGAGGTAGCCCTGCAGGACCCCGCGGCCCAGGGCGCGTTCGGCCAGCTGCGCCAGGGACTCCGCGAGCGCGCTCCACAGCTCCCGGTCCTCGTCCGCCGCCACCAGCTCCGGGCGGAACCCCTGCTCCCCCGCGTAGCTGAGCAAAAACAGGAGCCGGCTGAGCCCCAGCCGGTCCTTGGGCCGGACGTCCAGCTGGAGCGTGGGGGTGCGCACCGAGCCCACCTTGCCTACCGGCTCGATCCGGTACAGCCCCATGCCCATGGGCGAGGCCTTGGCCAGCCCGCTGGAATTCAGGAAGGAAGCGCTTGGCGCGTCCAGCCGTTCCACCAGCCCGCGGGACAGCTCGTCCAGGACAAGGTGCCGCACGGACGCCCGGGGGTCAGCGCGCTGCAACGCGTCCCAGCAGCTGGTCCAGTCCGAACCGCTCCTCCAGCTGCGCCCGCGTCAGCTGGCCGTGGTAGTGCTCCTCCAGCAGCGGCATGAGCTCGTATTTCCAGATCCGGCGCAGACCGGCAGGGGTTTGGGCTGCCGGCTTCATGAAGTAGGACGGGCCGATCATCAGGTCCCGGTCCCACTCGTCAATGGCCCCGTTGAGCGCGTCCAGCAGGAGCGCCGGGGTGGTGTCCAGTTGGCGGGCCTCCAGGAACCGGAGCAGGGAACCCTTGACCGGCTCCGTCTGCGGGTGCAGCTCGATGAAGGAGAAGCGCCGGCGGATGGCCGCGTCCATCATGGCGATCGACCGGTCGGCGGTGTTCATGGTGCCGATGATGTAGAGGTTGTCCGGCAGCGTGAACGGCTCGTTGGGGCTGTACTGCAGGTAGATCCGGTCATCGCGGTACTCCAGCAGGAAGTACAGCTCGCCGAACACCTTGGCCAGGTTGGCGCGGTTCATCTCATCGATGATCAGGAAGTACGGCTTTTTCTCGTTGCCGGGCTTGGCGGCTTCCTCGGCGAGGCGGCGCAGCGGACCGGCCACCAGCTTGAAGGACACCTGGCCTTCATCCGTCTTGTCCGGCCGGTAGCCCTCGAAGAAGTCCTCGTAGGCGTAGGACGGGTGGAACTGGACCAGCTTGACGCGTTCGTCCGTGGTGTTGTCCGCCAGTTCCGCGGCGAGGTGCTTGGCCAGGTAGGTCTTGCCCGTGCCGGGAGGGCCGTAGAGGACCAGCTGGCGGTTTTCGTCCAGCAGGTCGGCGATCTCCTGGAGGGGCTCCAGTTCCATGTGCAGCGAGGCTGCGAATTCCTGCGTCAGAGGGCGGAAGCCCTCCTGGACAGGGGGGACGACGGCGGCGCCGTCAGTATCGCCGTCGGGCTCGGTTTCCGCCTCCGCCGGCAGCAGCGCCTGCAGCGCCTGGACCACGCGGGTCACGTCCACCACGATGCCGGGGGTGGCGAGCTGGCGCTGGACGTGCCGGGGAAGGCTGGTGGCGGTATGGCCGTCGTCGAACCAGCGCACCTTGCGGCGCAGGCGCCGGTTGTCGTCGTTGTACTCGGGCTCCCCCAGCACGCCGCCCAGCCGTACGGTTCCGGCGTACTGGTACAGCACCAGGTCCCCGGGCTTCATGACGGTCAGGAAGGCAAAGACCGCGGTTTTGGTGTCCTCGCGTTCCACGTAGCCGAGGTGCTTGTAGTCCTCGTCCACGGCGTGCTGCACCAGGCCGGCGGTGACGCCAGGGTCCAGCGTGCGGAGATGCTCGACGTCGAGGGTCACCTTCTCTTCGCAGTGCCAGGCGGTAAGCAGCTCGGCCTGGTCGCTGTGTGTCCGGAGCAGCCAGGCGCGACGGCCGGGGTCGCCCACTTTGCGCCATTGGCTGACCAGCTGGCGGGAGTACCAGTCGATCCGCTGGCCGGCCTGCTCGTCCAGGTGCAGCCGGATGCGGTGGATGTCCGCGGTGATGTCCTCTTCCCCGTCGCCTTTCGCGCCGCCCACCAGGGAGGCGAAGGCGTCGCGGATCTCCTGCCGCTCCACGTCCGCCACGACGGGCTCGAAGTAGCTGGGCCACGCCAGGAATTCGATGCTCCGGCGGATCGCGGGCAGGTCGTCGGGGGTGGATGCGGCGAGGCGGTGGAACTGCAGGGGGTCCTTGATGGCCGCCTGCACCACGGCAGCCGGCCGCTGGGCAACGTTCCGCACGAAGCGGCACAGCCACTTCAGGTGGTCCCAGATGGTCCAGTTGAATTCGGCGGTCCGGTCCCGGATCACGCCGTGGTCGGTCATCCCGGCGTACAGCTCTTCTGGCAGATCCAGCGGCGGTTCCAGCCAGCCGGCGGCTTCGGCCACGCGGGCGCGCTTGACCTTGAGGGACTTCACTTCGTGGGCCAGCGGAAGGGACTGGAGGAAGAGCAGCTCCACGGCCAGCTGTTTTGCTCCGCGCGTGGCACCCTCCAGGTTTTCGCGGAGGTTCGTCATCATCGGGGCTTTGGGGTCGGCGATGCCCCGGTCCAGCCGGTCGAGCAGCTCCGCGGCCGCCGGAACGGACCATGTCCTCGTGCGGCCGTCCAGGGGCGAGGCCTTGCCTTGAAGGCCGGGACCCAACACGAACCAGGCCGCGTCCTCAATCTCCCTGGAGATGCCGAGGGCGCGGGTCATGGCAACAGTGGCAGTGGGGGTCATGCCCTCAAATTTACAGGGTCAAGCTGGGCGGCCGCTCCACGGGTGCCCGGCCGCCCTCCTGCCAGCGGGGACTACTTGCCGGTGGCGGAGTGCTTCCGGCCGAAGATGAAGTAGCCCATCGGGCCAATGAAATTGACGAAGGACGCCGCCCGCCACGCGGCCTTGGGCCCATTGATGAGTTCTGCTTACCGCCGGGAGATGTCACGCTGGGCGGCAACCAGCAGGGACACCTGGACCAGGCCCGTCACAATGGTGCCCATCTTGGCACCCGGTGACATTTCCTTCCAGGTCTTCTTTTTCCGGGCGGTGCGGTTCTTGTTGCTTACCATGAGCGCTTCCTTTCGGTGTACAACGTGGTTCCAGTCCAGTAGGTCCGGTGCAGGCTGTCCAGAGTCTTAGTGCCTGTAGGGGGCCATCCGGTCTTTCTGTTCCTGGCTGAGCCTTTGTACCCGGCCCGTGGCTTCATCCACGAACGCCAGATGGCTGCTCGCCTTCACGCAGTCCTCCCGGGTAACGGGGTCCTGGAGCAGGTAGTGGATGTCGAAGCTGGCGCCCTTGACGGCACCGATCCATACCTGGACCACCGCAGGAACGTTGCGGTACTCCAGTGTCCGGACGTAACGGATCTTGTGGTCCACCACCAGGGCAAGAGTCCCGGCCGGGACGTCGTTGAACAGCGACACCGGGGGCTCAAGGCCCGGAAGGCCCGCACCCCGGGGCGGTCCGAAGGCTGCGATCCGGGCCTCCTCCAGCATCCGCACGATCTGGACGTTGTTGATGTGGCCATAGGCGTCCATGTCGCCCCAGCGCATCGGCACCAGCACCTCGATCCGCTGGCCGCCGTGCGCGCTCAGCTGCGCACCGCCGTCGAATCGTCAACCGGGAAGTCCCCGGCGTCCGCCCCGGCAAACTGCGACATGTAGAGGCGGTGGTAGGCCCCGCCGGCAGCGAGCAGCACCTGATGGTTGCCCTGTTCCACGATTCGTCCGTTCTCCATAACCAGGATCGTATCCGCATCACGGATGGTGGAGAGACGGTGCGCGATGACGAAGCTGGTCCGGTCTGAGCGCAGCGCCGCCATGGCCTTCTGCACCAGGAGCTCGGTGCGGGTGTCCACGGAACTGGTGGCCTCGTCCAGGATCAGCAGCGACGGGTTGGCCACAAATGCGCGGGCAATGGTGATCAGCTGTTTCTCGCCGGCACTGACGTTGTTGCCCTCTTCGTCGATCACGGTGTTGTAGCCCTCGGGGAGCGCCCGGACGAACCGGTCCACAAAGGTGGCCTTGGCGGCCGCCATGACCTGCTCCTCTGAGGCGTCGAGGTTGCCGTAGCGGATGTTGTCGTAGATGGATCCGCCGAACAGCCAGGCGTCCTGCAGCACCATGCCCACCTTGGAGCGCAGTTCGGAGCGGCTGAGGTGGGTGACGTCCACACCATCCAGCATGATGGAGCCCGAGTTGAGCTCATAAAAGCGCATCACCAGATTCACCAGGGTGGTCTTGCCGGCTCCCGTGGGCCCGACGATGGCCACGGTGTTGCCAGGCTCCGCCGTGAAGGACAGGTTCTCGATGAGCGGCTTGTCCGGGGTGTAGCTGAAGGTGACGCCCCTGAAGTCCACGTGCCCGTCGGTTTTGGCCGGCAGGTGTTCGGTGGCGGTTTCGGCATCCTGTTCGTCGGCGTCCAGGAATTCGAAAACGCGTTCCGAGGACGCTACGCCGGACTGGAGCATGTTGGCCATTCCGGCCATCTGGCCCAACGGCTGGGTGAACTCGCGGGAGTACTGGATAAACGCGGTGGCATCGCCCAGGGACATGGCGCCGGAGGCCACCCGGAGTCCGCCCACCACGGCGATGCCCACGTAGCTCAGGTAGGACACGAACTGCATGACGGGGAAGATGATCCCGGAGACGAACTGCGCCCCGAAGCTTGCCTTGTACAGGGCCTCGTTGCGTTCCTCGAACCGGGCCAGCATGTCAGCGTCCCGGCCGAAAACGCGGACCAGGTCGTGGCCGGAAAAGGATTCCTCGATCTGGCCATTCAGCGACCCGGTGTTTTTCCACTGGGCTGCGAACAGCTTCTGGCTCCGCGCCCCGATCAACCCGGCCGCCACCCCGGACAGCGGGAGCGCCACCAGGGCGATCAGCGCCAGTTGCCAGGAGACGATGAACATCATGATCACAATGCCCACCACGGTCAGCACGGAGTTCACCAGCTGCGCGAACGCCTGCTGGAGCGCCTGTTGGATGTTGTCGACGTCATTGGTCACGCGGGACAGCACGTCGCCGCGCTGCCGGGTGTCGAAGTAGTTCAGCGGCAGGCGGTTCAGCTTGCTTTCGGTATCGTCGCGGAGCCGCCGGATCACTTTCATGACGATGCGGTTCAGCACGTACCCCTGCAGCCACATGAAGATGTTGGCCACGAAGTACATGAGCAGGACGATGGCGATGAGCATGCTGAGCCTGCTGAAATTGATGCCGGTGCCCGGTACCAGTTCCATCCTGGAAACCATGTCCGCGAAGTTGTCCTGGCCCTGCTGGCGCAGGCCTGCCACAAACTGCTCCTTGCTGGCGCCGGCCGGCAGCTGCCTGCCGACTACCCCGGCGAAGATGACGTCCATGGCCTGGCCCAGGATCTTGGGAGCTATGACGTTCAGGACCACGGAGATGACCACCAGGCCCACCACCGCGTAGATGCCCATGGCCTCGGGCTTCAGGAGGCCCATGAGGCGTTTCGCGGAAGGCCAGAAGTGCTGGGCCTTTTTGGCGGGCATGCCACCGAACATGTCCCCGTCCGCCTCGGAGGGCGTGAATTCCTCCTCGAAGTAGTCGTCGTCCTGCGGCGGGGCGGGCTGTGTGGCCTGTTCCACGGAATCGGCATCCTTCCTGCGGGGACTCATGCCACTTCCTCCACGCTCAGCTGGGATTCAACAATTTCCTGGTAGGTGGGCGAGGTTTCCAGGAGTTCCTCGTGCGTGCCGCGGTCCACGATCCGCCCGTTGTCCAGCACCAGGATCTGGTCGGCCTCGGTGATGGTGGAGATCCGTTGGGCCACGATGATCACGGTGGCGTCCGACGTGGTGCGCTTGAGGGCTGCGCGGAGCCGGGCGTCAGTGGCGACGTCAAGGGCGGAGAAGGAGTCGTCGAACAGGTAGACCCGCGGCTTGGTCACCAGGGCGCGTGCGATGCAGAGGCGCTGGCGCTGTCCGCCGGAGACGTTGGTGCCGCCCTGGGAGATCCGGGAGTCCAGGCCGTTCTTCTTCTCGCGGACGAACGACTCGCCCTGTGCGACCAGGAGGGCGTCCCACAGTTCCTGGTCTGTGGCCTCGGTCTTGCCGAACCGGAGATTGTGCCCGATGGTGCCGGAGAACAGGTAGGGGCGCTGCGGTACCAGGGCCACGCGCCGAGTGATCTCTGCACGGTCCAGCCTG
Source organism: Arthrobacter sp. DNA4 (assembly GCF_024362385.1). Taxonomy (NCBI): domain Bacteria; kingdom Bacillati; phylum Actinomycetota; class Actinomycetes; order Micrococcales; family Micrococcaceae; genus Arthrobacter; species Arthrobacter sp. DNA4. Next base: position 966,185 of record NZ_CP101466.1, on the reverse strand, counting down.
TCCACGGGGACCCCGTCCAGCAGCACCTGGCCTTCCGCGGGGTCATACAGCCGCGGCAGGAGGGACAGGAGCGAGGTCTTGCCGGCGCCTGTGGAGCCGATGATGGCGATGGTCTGGCCGGGCCGGGCGGTGAAGCTGATGTTGCTCAGTACGGGCGACTCGGCTCCGGGGTAGGCGAAGGTCACGTTGCGGTACTCCACCACCCCGGCAAGGGCGGCCGGGGCCTCGGGGTTTAGGGGGTCGTGAATGGAGGGCTCGACGTCGAGCACCTCGCCGATGCGGTCGGCGCAGACGGAGGCGCGCGGGATCATCATGGCCATGAAGGTTCCCATCATGACGGCCATCAGGATCTGCAGCAGGTATTGCAGGAACGCGGTCAGGGACCCCACTTGCATGGCACCGGCGTCCACGCGCTGGCCGCCAAACCAGAGCACGGCGGCGGTGGACAGGTGCAGGATCATGCTGATGGCCGGGAACATGAGGACGAACAGGGCACCGATGCGGAGCGAGACGTCCGTGAGTTCCTTGTTGGCGCCGCCAAAGCGGTCCGTCTCATAAGGTTCCCGCACGAAGGCCCGGACCACCCGGATGCCGATGATCTGTTCGCGCAGCACGGCGTTGATCCGGTCGATTTTCCGTTGCATGGAGCGGAAAAGCGGCATGAGCCGGACCACGAGGTATCCCACCACCACGGCCAGCAGCGGGACGGACACCCAGACCAGCCAGGACAGGTTCAGGTCCTCGCGCAGCGCCATGATGACGCCGCCAATGCACATGATGGGCGTGGCCACCATGAAGTTCAGTCCCATCAGGAGGAGCATCTGCACCTGCTGGACATCATTGGTGCCCCGGGTGATCAGCGTGGGCGCGCCAAACGCGTTGACGTCCTTGGCGGAGAAGCTGGTGACCTTGCCGAACACGGCGCGGCGCAGGTCCCGGCCAACGGCCATGGCTGTCCTGGAGCCGAAATAGACGCCGGCGATGGCCGCAGCCACCTGGGCGAAAGCCACAAGGAGCATCAGCGCACCGGTTCGCCAGATGAAATCGGTGTCTCCGCGCGCCACGCCCTGGTCGATGATCTGGGCGTTCAGGCTGGGCAGGTAGAGCGCGGCGATGGTGGCGGCAAGCTGGAAAATGACCACGGCGGCGATATACGGCAAATACGGTTTGGAGTAGCGCCGTATGAGGGTGAGGAGCATGGACTCAACTCTAGTAACGCCCACCGACAATTGGGCTCCGGCGGAGCATCTTTTCCCGCGCCCGCCCGCTGGTGACGGCGGGGGCCCGGCACAACCGCCACAGGCCGGCATGATGCATGAAAGCCGCAGCCCGCACCCGGAGGGTTTCCAGGTGCGGGCTGCGGCTTTGTTGCTTTCCGCCGGGGGCTTGGTAAGCCCCGGCAGGGACGGCTTATTGCCGGCCTGCGGGCCGGCTACAGTCCCTGGTCCGGCTCCGAAGAACCATCGGCGGACGGAGTGGCAGTCGGGGCTGCGGCACTGTGCCGGCCGTGACCGGCCAGGTACAGCGCGGCTGCTGCCTGGATCTTGCGTTCCTTCAGCAGCTTGCGCTGCAGCCGGCTGAGCTCTGCCGCCGTGGCGGCCTGCCTGGCAGCCACCTCCTGCTGGGAGCGCAGCTGTTCCTGGATGTCCAGCACCATGGTTCCCAGTTCGGCCTGCTGGCGGGCCAGCAGGTGCTGGGTGTCCTGCAGCTTCTGCAGGGTGTCAGCGGCGCTGGCAATCGCGTTGGCGGCCTTGTCCACGTTGTCCGCGGACCGCAGGTCCAGCTCTTCCGAGCGGAAGCTGCGTGCAAAGACGTCCTCGAAGTCTTCCGTGGCAACCCTGCCGGACGCTGCTGCCGCAGCGGCAGCACCGGCGTCGTACATTTTTGCGGGAGCCGCGGCAGTCCGCACGGCGCTCCGGGGGGCGATCTCCCCGGCGGGGGCGCCCCTGTCCGGCGCGGCAGCGGAGACCATGGGCAGCTGGCCGGTCATGGCCGTCATGCCCGCTTCACCGGCCGCGTTGGCCTGCAGCGTGGCCTCGGAGGTGATGTCGACCGTCTTGCGCAGCGGCACTTCGTTGATGAAAATCACGGCGATGAGGGCAACGGCGCTCACCACGGCGGAAATCATGAAGATGCCGGCCGTGGCATCACCGTAGGCGGCGCGCATGACCTCCGCGATCGGTGCAGGCAGGTCCTTGAGGTCCAGCGTGGCACCGCTGTTGCCGCCGGGCTGGATGCCCAGCTTGGCGAGCCCGTCGGTGGCCAGGTCCTTGACGTGGTTGGCCATGACGGCGCCCAGGACGGACACGCCGATGGCACCGCCCACGGAACGGAAGAAGGCCACGGAGGCGCTGGCGGAGCCGATGTCCTTGGCCTGGACGGTGTTCTGGACCGCGAGGACCAGGTTCTGCATGAGCATGCCCAGGCCGATGCCGAAGATGCCGGTGTAAAGGCCGGTCAGCCAGAGTTCGGTGGTGTGGTCCATGGTGCCGGCGAGGGCCAGGCCGCCGATCAGCAGGATGGTGCCGCCGATCAGGAAGCGCTTCCACTTGCCGTAGCGGCTGATGAGCTGGCCGGAGACCACCGAGCCGACGAGGTTGCCGGCGATCATGGGCAGGGTGAGCAGGCCGGCCTCGGTGGGCGTTGCACCGCGGGCCACCTGGTAGTACTGGCCCAGGAAGGTGGAGGAACCGAACATGGCAACGCCGACGGCCACGGAAGCCACGATGGCCAGCGCCGTGGTGCGCTCGGAGATGATCTTCAGCGGGATGATCGGTGCGGACACCTTGGACTCAACCAGGACCAGCAGTGCGAGCAGCAGGACGCCGCCGCCCACCATGACGGCCGACTGCCAGGACCACCAGTCGTAGTAGTCGGCCTTCCCGGCGAAGGAAACCCAGATCAGGAGCAGGCTGACGCCGGAGGTCAGCAGGATGGCGCCGAACCAGTCGATCTTGGCAGGTCGGCGGACGTGCGGGATCTTCAGGGTGACCTGGAGCAGGATCAGGGCGACGACGGCGAGCGGCACGCAGACGAAGAAGGTCCAGCGCCAGCCGAGTGAGCTGTCCACGATGAAACCGCCCAGCAGCGGACCGCCGGCGGTGCCGACGGCCATGACGGCGCCCATGTAGCCGGAGTATTTGCCGCGTTCGCGCGGCGGGATGATGGAGCCGATGATCGCCTGGGCCAGAGCGGTGAGGCCGCCCATGGCGATGCCCTGGATCACGCGGGCAGTGAGCAGGAACGGGATGTTTTCCGAGAAGCCTGCCATGACCGAGCTTACCACGAAGATCACGATGCTGAGCTGGACCAGGACCTTCTTGTCGAAGAGGTCTGCCAGCTTGCCCCAGATGGGGGTGGTTGCCGCGTTGGCCAGCAGTGCCGCCGTGATGACCCACGCGAAGTCCGTTTGCGTGCCCTTGAGCTCGGACATGATGGTGGGCAGCGCATTGGCAACGATGGTGCTGCTGAGGATGGCGGTGAAGAAGGCAGCGAGGAGGCCGGTCAGGGCCTCCATGATCTGCCGGTGGTTCATGGGCGCGCCCGGTTCGTGACGCTTGGATTGCCGCGATTCCTGTCTGGCGGTGCGTTCGCGCTGGCGCTCCTGCTCCTGGTCCGCGGCGGCGGCGGTGACGTTAGCCATTAATGGACTCCTGCGTTTTTCTGTTCGGTGGTGGTTCCGGCCGCCCTTGCCCGGATGGAATTCTTCAGGGATGCCGTGAGCTTGTTCAGCATCGCGGCTGTTGCAACGGCGTCGTCCTCATTCCAGTCGGACAGGTACGCCTGGAGCGTTTCCGCCCGGTGCCGCACCAGCTCCGCCAGCTTCTCCTTGCCCCGCGGGGAAAGTGCCAGCAGCTGGGCCCGGCCATCGTCCGGATCCGGCGTGCGAAGCACCAGGCCTGCGTCAGCCAGCTCGGCCACGTGCCGGCTGAGCACCGGCGCGCTGACCCCCAGGCGCTCGGCCAGGTGCGCTGCGCGGGTCTCCCCTTCGCCGATGAACTTGAGTACGCCCTGGAGGGCGATGCCGGTGTCCTGGCCTTTGACGTTGATCATGGTCACGCAGCGCAGTGCACGCTGGAGGTCATAGATGTGGCTGACGAGGTCGGCTGCGGTGGCCGGTGCGACAGACATAATGCTCCCTAAAGAATTAGTTGCTGCAAGCAACTGTATCAGGAAAAGGTTGCTTAGGGAAACGAAGTTAGTGGCCTTGCCGGCTTAAACGCCAAGCTCCCCCACTTCAGCCGGAGGTGATCCGGTAAGCGGGGGAGCTTGCAGGGGGCGTTGAGTCAGGGTGCCAGATGGGTGGGGCCGAACATCTTCAGGAGCGTTTCGACCACGACGACGTTGGGGCCGTCCGCAGCGAATCCGGCCCTGAGCGCGTCCCCCACATCCTCCGGGGCGACCCGCGTTGCAGGCACACCAAAGGATTCGGCGAGCTTCACGAAGTCGGGCCGGGCCAGTTCGGTGGCGGTGGCCTTGCCGAACGCACCCACCATGTATTCGCGCAGGATGCCGTAGCCGCCGTCGTCCACAATCAGCCAGGTGACCGGCACGTTGTGCTGCTTCGCGGTGGCCAGTTCGGCAATGGAGTACATGGACGAGCCATCGCCGGAGACAGCGAGGACGCGGGCAGAACCAGCCGGCTTGCCCAGCGTCTCCAGCCCCACGGCAGCCCCGATGGCCCCGGGAAACGCGTAGCCCAGGCCGCCGGCGCCCTGGGCGGAGTGGAACTGTCCTTCACGGGCGTCCCAGCAGGACCAGCCCCAGTAGGCGGCGATGGTCATGTCCCAGAACGTCTGCATGTCCGCCGGCACGGCCTCGCGGATATCCGCCATGAATTTGAGTTCCTTGGCGAGGTCCTGCGATTCCAGCCGGGCGCGGACCTTGGCAAGTGACTCTTTGACCAGCTCTTCCGGGGTGCTGCCGTGCCAGTCGGGCGTGGTCGTCCTGCCCGGCTCGAGGGCCGCGTTAAGGGCCTCGTCCAGCGCCGCGAGCGCCTGGCCGGCGTCGGCGCGGATGCCCAGGCCTGGCCGGTTGGACTCCAGGACCCGGGGCTCGGCGTCGATCTGGATGATCCTGCCGCGCGGTTCAAAGGTGAAGTAGTTGGAGGTGACCTCGCCCAGTGATGACCCGATGACCACCAGGACGTCCGCGTCCTCGAGGAGGTCGGTCATGTACCGGTCCTCGATCCAGGACTGCAGGGACAGCTCGTGGTTCCAGGGGAACGCGCCGTTGCCGCCCGGGGTGCAGATCACCGGCGCCCGCAGTTTCTCGGCGAGGGACAGCAGCGACTTCTCCGCCTTCCCTCGGCGCGTGCCGCCGCCGGCGATGATTGCCGGGCGCTGTGCTGTTTCCAGCCACTTCACGGCCTCACGCACCAGCTCAATCCGGGGCGGGTTGTCAGCCGCCTCGGCGAGCGCGTCCTCGACCGGCGGGACCATGATCGGGTCCAGCAGCACATTCTGCGGGATCTCGAGCCATACCGGGCCCTGCGGCGAGGAGATGGCCTCGGTCCAGGCGTCCTGGATGGCAGACGGAATTCCGGAAGCGTGCTGGATCAGCCGCTGGCTTTTGGTGACGTTGGCGGCAGAGGCCTTCTGGTCATCGAGCTGGTGCAGCATGCCCTTGCGCCGGGCCCCGAGTCCCTCCAGCGGAATCTGGCTGGCCACCACCACCATGGGCACACCCGTGGCGTAGGCCTCCTGCAGTCCGGCCAGCGAGGTCAGCGCGCCGGGACCGGTGGACAGGAACAGCACGCCCACTTCGCCGGTGGCACGGGAGTACCCGTCCGCGGCGAAGGCGCTGTTGTTCTCCACCCGGGACGAGACAAAGTGCAGGTTCCCGCGGCCCATGGCATCGAAGAGTCCCAAGGCGTGCTGGCCTGGGATGCCGAACACAGTCTTGGCTCCCAGCGCTTCCAGGGTTTCGACGACGAGGTCCCCGCCGTTGCGGGAACCACTCCCCTGCGCCGGGACAGATGGGGCGCCGGATTCCGTCACGGCCCTACTCCTTGCCGGCGGCAGCGAAGCCGGCGGGGCGGCGGGCATCCTGGCCGAGCGCCTGTGCCTGGTACCCGGTCCCTGCTCCGAACCGGCTGCCGGGCACTGCGTTGTCTGCCATGAGGGTCACCAGTTCGTAGGCGACGTGGCTGGCGGCTACGCCGGTGATCTCGGCGTGGTCATAGGCCGGTGATACCTCGACGACGTCTGCGCCGACCAGGTTCATGCCACGGAAGCCCCGGATGATTTCCAGGAGTTCGCGGCTGGTGATGCCGCCGGCCTCAGGGGTTCCGGTGCCGGGCGCGTGAGCCGGGTCCAGGACGTCGATGTCCACCGAGATGTAGAGCGGACGGTTGCCGATCCGGTCCCGGACCTTGGCCACGGTCTCCAGGACGCCCTGGTAGTAGACGTCCGCGGAGGTGACGATGCCGAACCCAAAGCGGTGGTCGTCGTCGAGATCCTTCTTGCCGTACAGGGGACCGCGGGTGCCGATGTGGCTGATGGCTTCGGTGTCCAGGATGCCCTCTTCCACTGCGCGGCGGAAGGGCGTGCCGTGGGTGTATTCGGCGCCGAAGTAGGTGTCCCAGGTGTCCAGGTGGGCGTCGAAGTGGAGCATGGCGATGGGTCCGCCGGCACGTTCGGCGGCGGCGCGCAGCAACGGGAGGGCGATGGTGTGGTCGCCACCCAGGGTCAGCAGCCTGCTGCCGGCAGCCGTAAGGTCCAGCGCGTTCTGCTGGATGGTCTCGATGGCTTCGTTGATGTTGAACGGGTTGACCGCCATGTCCCCGGCATCGGCCACCTGGATGTTCTCGAAGGGGCTGACGTCCCACGCCGGGTTGTATGGGCGGAGCAGGCGGCTGGCCTCGCGGACGTGGTTCGCGCCGAAGCGGGCGCCCGGGCGGTAGGAAACGCCCGAATCGAAAGGCACGCCCACCACTGTCACATCGGCCTTGGCCACCTGGTCCAGCCGCGGGAGGCGGGCATACGTGGCAGCTCCCGCATAGCGGGGGATCCGGGATGAATCGATGGGGCCAAGGTTGCCGTTGGCTTCAATGCGCAGCTCTTCCAATGGAGGCCTCTCCTTCGAGGAGTTGAGGGGACTGTGTGACTGCCATCATACACCGCTGTTTTCTAATGAGCACCAGCTGTTTACCTCTCACCTCCTCCGGTGGACTCCAGCCCACTTACTCCCACACCGTGGACAGGATGTACACCCTGGATCCTTGCAATCCGGCATCGCGCCCCACGTGGACCATGGGCAACCGGGCAGGAACGCCCGCCCCGAGGCACCGCTTACCCACATGCGCCTGGACCCAGGTTCCACACACTCAACCAAAACCTTCCAATGGCCACATGGACATCCTCGAATACCTGCAAAAGTGCGGCGGCGTAGCCCGGTCCGGCCAACTCCTGGATGCAGGATTCCGGCGCCGGGACCTCTTACGGCTCACCGGACTGGGCGCTGCCCAGCCCCGGCGCGGCATCTTCGTCCCGCCGGAATGCGACAAGGCGCTCCTCACTGCAGTCCTGAACAACAGTCGGCTGACCTGCGCCAGCGCCGCCCGCCACTACGGCCTCTGGCTTCGCGCCGCGCCCCCACAGCCCCATCTGGCCTGCGCCCATGGCCACGGCAGCCGCTTTATCCGGCACCGCACCGTACGATTCCCGGGACACGCATCCCTGCCGCTGGCTGCCGTGGAGGATGTGGCACTCCATGCCCTGGGTTGCCTGCCGTCTCCGGCATCCGCCGCTTTGGCAACCTCGACGATCAGACTGCATGGCGTGCCACGCGGACTGCTGGCGTCACAGCTGCAGGCCGGCCGCTCCGGCTCCGCACTCCGCGTCCTGCGCCAACTTGACGTGCGTGCAGAATCAATCGTGGAGATTGATGCGCAACACCTGTTCCGTGCCCATGGAATCGCCTACGACACCCAAGTCTTCCTACCGGGAATTGGCCGCGTGGATTTCCTGCTGAATGGCTTCCTGATTGTGGAGATCGATGGCTTCGCCTTCCACTCCAAACGCACCGATATGCTCCGGGACCGGAGGCGCAACAACGCCGCAGCCGTCAGCGGTTACGCCGTCCTTCGCTTCATGCCGGAGCACATCTGGTTTGACCCCGCCTCGGTTATCCGGGACATCCGGACCATACTGGCAGGCTACCGGCGGAGCCTGCGCCGGTAGGTGTGAAATCCAGCCCAGTTACCCCCGGCGAAGGGCGCTCCTCTTCAGCGTTTTCCGCAGAATGCGGCGGCTGAGGTGGGGACTACCGAAGGTAACTGGGCAGGAATGCACGGCCGGGACGGGTCAGCGGCTCGCGGCGGGCACCAGGACCCAGAGCACTTCTACTGGCTTGTCCGTGGGATTGACCCAGGTGTGGGGTTCCCGGCCCGGAAACGTCACGGTGTCGCCTGTCTCGAGGTCGTATTCCTCGTTGGTGAGGATCAGCTTGATGGACCCCTTGATGACGTGCAGCACGTCCACATCGCAGTCCACGGCGTAAAGCTCGGACTCACCGCGGCCGTGCGGCTCGATCACTGCCTGGATGATCTGGACCCGGCGCTCCGAGCGGGCCGTCAGGAGCCGCTCCACGATGCCCTGGCCGCCGAGCGAGATCCGGGGACCGTCGTTGCGTTTGGTCAGGTGGGTTTCGGGTGCCACGAAAAGGTCGCCGATGGAGATGGAGAGCACCTGGCACAGCGTCACCAGGGAGGCGACGGACGGTGATGTCAGGTCCCGCTCCACCCGGCTGAGGAAGCCTTTGGTCAGCCCGGTGGCATCCGCGACCTGCTCGATGGTGAGCCGCTGGGACTGCCTGGCGGCCCGGATCCTGGAGCCGATGGCAACAGGGACATTGCTCGGCTCAACTGGCAGTGCCTTCATCTACGAACCTTTCACGGTAAGCAGCCCGGCTCCACTCTCGAGCCATACTAATCGGCGCCGCTTTTGTGACGCGCGCATGCCACACCCACGCGGCTTCGGGCGCGACCTCCTTGACTGTCGCCCGCGTCACACCCTAGTCTTTGGAAACTCCTGTTGCCTATGAGGCAATTGCAGGTCCTCTCCGTATTCGTCCGCGGCGGTTCCGGGCGTCCCTGCCCCAGGTCCCACACCCGGCCCCAACAGCTCCAAGGAGCCATTTATGGATGCACGTGCCATCAACATCGCCATTGTGGTGGTGTATCTTCTCGCAATGCTGGCCTTCGGCTGGTGGGGCAAGTCCCGCACCAGGAACAACAGTGACTTCCTGGTGGCCGGACGCCGCCTTGGCCCGTTCCTCTACACCGGAACCATGGCCGCGGTCGTCCTGGGCGGAGCGTCCACGGTGGGCGGAGTTGGGCTTGGCTACAAGTTCGGCATCTCCGGGATGTGGCTCGTGGTGGCCATCGGTGCCGGCGTCCTGCTCCTGAGCCTGCTCTTTGCCGGGACCATCCAGAAGCTGAAGATCTATACGGTGTCCCAGATGCTCACGCTCCGCTACGGAAGCAGGGCCACCGAGGCGTCCGGCATCGTCATGCTCGCCTACACCCTGATGCTCTGCGCCACCTCCACCGGCGCCTATGCCACCATCTTCGTCGTTCTTTTCGGCCTTGACCGGGCACTGGCCATCGCCATCGGCGGCGCCATCGTGCTGGTGTACTCCACCATCGGCGGCATGTGGTCCATCACGCTGGCGGACCAGGTCCAGTTCGTCATCAAGACCGTGGGCATTTTCTTCCTGATGCTGCCCTTCACGCTGAACGCAGCCGGCGGCCTGGACGGGATCCGCAGCCGGGTGGATGCCAGCTTCTTCCAGATCGACGGCATCGGCATCCAGACGATCATCACCTACTTCGTGGTCTACACCCTGGGCCTGCTGATCGGGCAGGACATCTGGCAGCGCGTGTTCACCGCCAAGACCCCCATGGTGGCCCGCTGGGGCGGCGCCACGGCAGGCATCTACTGCATCCTCTACGGTGTTGCCGGCTCCCTGATCGGTATGGCCGCCAACGTTGCACTGTCCAACGTCAAGATCGCCGCGAAGGACGACGTCTACGCCGAGGTGGCCCAGAACATCCTGCCCATCGGCATCGGCGGCCTGGTCCTGGCCGCTGCCGTGGCGGCCAGGATGTCCACCGCCTCCGGCGCTCTGATCGCTGCCGCCACCGTTGCCCGTGCCGACGTCCTGCCCTTCGTGGCCGGCTGGTTCGGCAGGACGGTCAACACCGGAGACACCGAAAACCCTGAGCACGACGTCAAGGCCAACCGGATCTGGGTCCTGGCGCTGGGCATCGTGGCCATTGTCATCGCCATCGTCACCAAGGACGTTGTCGCGGCCCTGACCATTGCGTACGACATCCTGGTGGGCGGCCTCCTGGTGGCCATCCTTGGCGGCCTGGTGTGGAAGCGCGGCACCGGCATCGCCGCCGCTGCTTCGATGGCCGTCGGCTCGGTCATCACCCTCGGCACCATGATCATCCTCGAGATCAACGCCGAGGTCCCGTTGGACGGAATCTACGCCAACGAACCCATCTACTACGGCCTGCTCAGCTCGGCCATTGTGTACGTTGCCGCCTCGCTGCTCACGCGCCCCACCGATCCCGCGGTCATGCGCGCCTGGCAACTCCGGGTTGCCGGGCAGGAGCAGGAAGGCACTCCGGAGGAAGTCCTCGCCGGCCGCTGACCCGCAGGGATTAAACGCACGACGGCGGCACCTCCTTTCGCCCTGCAGCGAAAGGAGGTGCCGCCGTCGTAAGTCCTACTCCCCCGTGTCGCGCTCGTCGTCATCCAGCGGGACCTCACGGTCCTCGGCGTCGATGACTACCGGGGCCGGCTGGACCACCGGCTCTTCCTCGTCGATGAACTCGTCTTCCGCGTCCCAGTCCGCGTCGTCTACCGGTGCATCCTCGGCGTAATCGTAGGCGGGGTCCGCTTCGACGGCGTCCAGGTGCGGCATGTCCGGGTGCTGTCCGGTGGTGCTCATGATTCAACCTCCGTATGTTCGCCTGACGTGCTCTTTCAGGTAGGGCGCAGGCTGCGCCACACCTTCATCAGAGCACCGGCCGGGCGGACGGGTCAATAGCCGCCGCGGTCCCGGAAATGAGCGCAGAACCCTGGCCCGGACACCCTCCGTTTTAAGGTCTACCGAAACTTCCCAGCGAGGTTTGCCAGCCAAAAAACCACGGAAATCCGCAGTAGGCTGGCAGGGCAAAGGCGCGAGTACATGCCCTTTCCAGCCCAGGAGTTACAGTGTCGCAGCACGCCCAGTCCGAATCCCACGCCACGCCCGCCGGGGCCGCCAACCCAACCCAGCCCTCGCCGTCGAACATCAAGCGGTGGCGCCAATACCTGGCCGACGAGCGCGCGGAAGCCGCCGTCTACCGGGACCTGGCCCAGAACCGCGAGGGCGAGGAACGGTCCATCCTCCTTGCCCTGGCCGAGGCCGAAGGCCGCCATGAGGCCCATTGGCTGGCGCTGCTGGGCGACCACGCAGGCAAGCCGAAAAGGGCCTCTGCCCGGAGCCGTTTCCTCGGATTCCTGGCCCGCCACTTTGGCTCCGTGTTTGTCCTTGCCCTGGCCCAGCGCGCCGAGGGCCGCTCCCCCTACGCCAAGGACCCCAACGCCACAGCCGCCATGGCCGCTGATGAGCAGATCCATGAGGAAGTGGTGCGGGGCCTGGCCACCCGTGGGCGCAACCGCCTGGCCGGTACCTTCCGCGCCGCGGTCTTTGGCGCGAACGACGGCCTGGTCAGCAACCTCTCCCTGGTGATGGGCATGGCCGCGTCCGGCGTGGCCAGCAGCGTGGTGCTCCTCAGCGGCATCGCCGGGCTCCTGGCCGGTGCCATGTCCATGGGCGCGGGCGAATTCATTTCGGTCCGCTCCCAGCGCGAACTGCTGGCGGCCACCCGGCCCACGCAGGTCACGCTGGCGGCCGCACCCCAACTGGACCTGGAACACAACGAACTCCTCCTGGTGTACCTGGCCCGCGGCATGTCCCGGGAAGCGGCCGAACACCGGGTGGCCGAGCGCATGGGGTTGCTGCCCTGCGACTGCGATCCCAGCCTGTCCCTGCAGCCGGACCTGCCGGAGGAAGAGGACCAGCATGAGGCCGTGGGCACGGCCTGGGGTGCGGCGCTGTCCAGCTTCTGCTTCTTCGCCTCCGGCGCCATCGTCCCCATCCTGCCGTTCCTGTTCGGCCTCACCGGCGTCGCTGCCCTCGTGGTCGCAGGCGCCCTGGTGGGCATCGCGCTCCTGGCGACCGGTGCCGCCGTCGGCCTGCTGTCCGGCACCTCTCCGCTGACCCGCGGCCTGCGGCAGCTTGCCATCGGCCTGGGCGCGGCAGCCATCACGTACCTGCTGGGCCTGCTCTTCGGCACGGCCGTCGGCTAGCACCAGGCAAAGGACACTTCGTGGAGGTCCTCCGGCAGCGTTCAGCGCTGCCGGAGGACCTCCACTGCTTCATCCACCGTGTCCACCAGGTGGATGTAGTCCGCCATGGCCCTGCCGGCGGCCAGGCTGCGCAGCATGGGCCAGGCCGGATACTCCTGCTCCCAGTGGCGCCGACCCACCAGGACCATGGGGGCCACCTTTTCGCGGGCGCCATAGTAGTTCTCGCACGCGTCCTGGAAGATCTCCTGGACGGTACCCGCTGCACCCGGCAGGAAGACGATGCCGCCGTGGCAGAGTTCCAGCAGGATGGCCTCGCGGATGGCATTGGCGAAGTATTTGGCGATGTGCGTGGCAAAGTAGTTGGGCGGCTCATGCCCGTAAAACCAGGTGGGGATCCCGAGCGACGGAGTCCCGTCCGGATGGCGTTCGACGACGGCAGCCGCCGCCCGCGCCCACGCCGACACGGACGGCCGGAACCCCGGGACCACCGCGAGCGTGGCAAGCGCCGCCTCCAAGTCGCCGTCGGACGCCTGGCACAGGTAGGCGCCCAGGTTAGCCGCCTCCATGGCACCGGGGCCGCCGCCGGTGGCCACCGAATAGCCCTCACCGGCCAGCAGCTTCCCAAGCCGCGCCGCATCCGCAAACTCCCGGCTCCCCCGGGGCGCCGCATGGCCGCCCATGACGCCGACAATGGACCGGCGGGTCCACGCCTCCGATCGCGTCAGTTCCTCCAGCGCATCCCCGATCGCATGGTCGTGCAGGGCAGAGGCCAGGGTTGCGTCCACGCGGTGCCGCTGCCCCGGCTGAATGCTCCAGTGGTAGATGCGGGCATCCGGCAGTTCCTCGTACGGGGACCTGGCAAGACCGGCATACAGCTCGGCCGGTGAATACAGCGAAGCCCGGTAGGGGTCGAAGGGGACGCCATCAAGCCGCGGAAAGATCAGGGCACCGCGGCCGCGCAGGTTGGCTTCCATGCCGTCGTCAAAGAGGCAGCCGAGGAACATGGCGCCTTCGACGCTGACGCTTTTCAGTGCGGCCGACCGGCCCCGCAGGTCCAGGGACTGTGCATGCCAGCCGTGCAGATTGACCGCACCGCCAGCCACCAGACGGTCGAAGCTCGCCAGGTCCTGTACCTCGAGGGTGCGGGGACGGGGGCCAAGGCTTCCGGCGTAATTCACGGCTGCTGCCCCACAGTCCACATCATGGAGCCAGCCTAGGCCACCGGACGCAAACGCGGGACCGGACCTTTCCCTTTTCGTCAATCACGGAAAGGCGCCGGACAGGCCCCGCAGTGGTCGGCCATGCCGCCTCCGGTGAGGGCGCCGACGGCGGCACCCGGGAACAGCAGTGCGCTCACCACACTGGCTTCCTCGAGGCGGTCATGTTGAGGGAGTCGTTCATGTACAGCACGGCGCGGAGACGCCGCGTCGGGCGGGGTGCGGACGCAATCCCTTGACCGGCGGCAGGCGCCTGCTACGATTCAAGGAAGAAACTATGTCCTATCAAGCGGACATATGCCGAAGAGGCCCGCCAGCGCCGGCGTCGAGACCAGATCAAGGTGCTGACACCGACGTATGAGGAAATGCACTGTGGCGAACAACCTGGGACTCAGCATCGACCGCTCCTCCCCCGTGCCCTTGTACCACCAGGTGGTCCAGGGCATCGAGGCAGCCATTTACAGTGGCGTGCTGGAGCCCGGCAGCCGGTTGGACAACGAGATCGACCTGGCAGCCCAGCTCAACCTGTCCCGGCCAACCATGCGCAAGGCCATGGACGAATTGGTCCGGTCCGGCCTGCTGGTGCGCAAGCGCGGCGTGGGAACGCAGGTGGTCTCCAGCCAGGTGCGACGCCCTTTGGAGCTGTCCAGCCTCTATGACGACCTCACCAACAACGGCAAGAAACCCACCACGGAAGTCCTGAGCTTCTCCCACATCGAGGCCGACGACGCCCTCCTGGCCACGCTCCAGCTCCCCGCAGGCTCGAAGGTGTACCACTTCACCAGGCTGCGGAAAGTCGGCGGCAAACCCCTGGCCCTCATGGAGAACTGGGTGCGCGACGACATCGCCGAGATGGACGAGGCAATGCTCGGTGCCGAGGGCCTGTACTCGATCCTCCGCCGCGGCGGGGTGAACTTCCGGCTGGCCACCCAGCGGATCGGCGCCATGACCGCTAATGAGTACCAGGCCTCCATGCTGGAAACCAGCGAAGGATCCGCGCTGGTCACCATGGAACGCACCGCCGTGGACGATACCGGACGCCGGGTGGAAACAGGACAGCATGTGTACCGCGCCGATTCCTACAGCTTTGAAATGACACTCGTACAGCGATAATCCAAGGAGCCAACTCCATGACCAACTGGGTCTACCCCCTGGGCACTGCCGCCGACGGCAAATGGGATGTCTCGATCGGAACATCCGACTCCTCTCTCACCGTAGACGGCTGGGCACACACCGGACTGAAGGTGGCCACCGTGCCTGCCGGCGCCGCCGTCGAACTTCCCGCCGGGGACGAGGAACGGATCGTTGTGCCCCTCAACGGGTCCTTCATCGTCACCGTTGACGGCACCGACCATCCCTTGAACGGCCGGCCCTCTGTCTTCTCCGGGCCGACGGACGTGCTCTACTCCGGCACCGGCTGCGCCGTGAGCATCAGCTCTGCCGAAGGGGGCCGCGTTGCCGTGGCCACCGCACCGGCGAACGCGTCGTACCCCACCCGGCTGGTATCCGCGGCCGAAACGCCGGTGGAACTGCGCGGCGCCGGCAACTGCTCACGCCAGGTCCACAACTTCGGCACGCCGGCAGCACTCGAGGCCGACCGCTTCATCGTCTGCGAGGTCCTCACCCCGGCCGGGAACTGGTCCTCGTATCCTCCGCACAAGCATGATGAGGAGAAGGACGGCGAGACCTCCCTGGAGGAGATCTACTACTTCGAGACACAGGTGGCGGCAGGGTCAGGCGCTCCCTCCGACGCCGACGCCATCGGCTACCAGCGCGTCTACGCCTCCGACGAACGCCCCATTGATGTCTCGGCCGAAGTCCGCACGGGCGACGTTGTCCTGGTTCCTTACGGGTGGCACGGTCCTGCCATGGCCGCGCCCGGTTACGACATGTACTACCTGAATGTCATGGCGGGCCCCGGTCCCGTGCGGGAGTGGCTGATCAGCGACGACCCGCACCACGGCTGGGTGCGGCAGACCTGGGAGAGCCAGGACATCGACCCGCGGCTGCCATTCGGCGCCTGACGCGCACTGAGGGTGCGCAGCTCCTCGGGTCCCGCCGCTTAGCGGCTGACCAGCTCCTCCGCCGCCTGGACCTGGCCCTCCGCGTGCTTTTCGCTCCGCTTGGCGCCAGCCGCGGCGAGTGCCATGACCCCCAGGCCCGCAAGCGTGATGGCCGCGCCGGCCCAAATGGGCGAGGTGTAGCCGAGCCCTGCTGTGATGGTGACGCCGCCCAGCCATGCGCCCAGGGCGTTGCCCACGTTGAAGGCTCCGATGTTGGCGCCGGAGGCGAGTGTGGGCGCCCCCGAGGCGTACTTCATCACGCGCATCTGCAGGCCCGGCACGGTGGCAAAGCCGAAGCCTCCCATCAGGACCAGCGAGATGACCGTCAGGGCAGGATTGGCGGCTGTCAGGGCGTACGCCACCAGGACCACGGTCAGCGCGGCGAGCACCACGAGGAGCGTCCTGTCCACGTTGCGGTCGGCGGCCTTACCGCCCAGGGTGTTGCCGGCGAAGAGGCCCACGCCGAAGACAATGAGCAGCCACGGCACGGTGGAGGCTCCGAACCCTGAGACTTCGGTGAGGGTGTAGGCGATGTAGGTGAACGCGCCGAACATGCCGCCGAAGCCCAGGATGGTCACCACAATGGAAAGCCACACCTGCCCCGAGCGGAAGGCGCGGAGCTCCGAGCGGAGGCTGCCAGCTTCTTCGGCATCCCCGGCCGACTTGGGAACGAGCGCAAGGATGCCTGCGAGCGCGGCCACACCGATGACCGTGATGGCCCAAAAGGTGGCACGCCAGCCGGCGGCCTGGCCCAGCAGCGTCCCGAACGGCACACCCAGGACGTTTGCTGCGGTTAGTCCCGTGAACATGAGCGCGATGGCTCCTGCCTTCTTGCTCGGCGGGACCATCCCGGCCGCCACTACGGCCCCGATCCCGAAGAAGGCGCCGTGCGAAAGGGCGGCAACAACGCGGCCCAGCATCATGGCCCAATAGCCGTCCGCCGTGGCGGAGAGCAGGTTCCCGGCGATGAACAGGACCAGCAGGGCGGCCAGCACGGGTTTGCGCGGGAACCGTGTCACGGCGGCCGTCAGGCCCAGTGCCCCGACCACCACGGAGAGTGCGTAGCCGGAGATGAACCAGCCGGCCTCCGCTTCGGTGACGCCAAAATCGGCTGCCACCTGCGGCAGGAGGCCCGCGATGACGAATTCAGTGAGTCCTATGCCAAACCCGCCAAGGGCGAGTGCGATCAGGCCAACAGGCATGCGAATGCTCCTTTGAGCTGTACGTGCGGTTGTTCCCTCACGGGGAAGGCGCCTAAGATAGTTGCAGACGCGGTATTTATTGTTGCATATGCAATTATTCCGCGCAAGCAACTATCTCTGACCGCAGCTACCACTGGCCCTCCTGCCGGGCCCTCCTGTAAGGAGCAAACCATGGGCATCAAGGACGACGCCGTCGAAGTCCGCGCCCAGGGCTGGCGCACCCTGGCGGCCCTGCACGGGCTGATCGAAAACGAACTGGAACGGGCCCTCCAGGCGAAGTCGAAGCTCTCCGTAGTGGAGTACACGGTGCTGGACGCCCTCAGCCGTCAGGACGGGTGGCACATGCGCATGCAGCAGCTGGCGCGCGCCACTGCCCTGAGCCCCAGCGCCACCACAAGGCTGGTGAACCGGCTGGAGGACCGCGGCCTCCTGACCAGGATCCTGTGCGACGACGACCGCCGCGGTATCTACACGGAACTGACACCCACCGGACTCAGCCTCCTGGAGGAAGCGAGGCCGGTGCACGATGCCACCCTCGAACGTGCCCTGGGCGCAGCGCGGGACATTCCGGAACTGGCCCCCTTGGTTGACGCGCTCCCCAAGCTGCACGCGCTGTCCTGACCGGGGTGCGGCTCAGGCCACCCGGCTGGGTACCGCTCCTGCCACCCGAACCGGAAGGCCGGTGGCCAGGGACGCCTGCGCGGCATCGGCCACCCGGGAGGCGGCCACGGCGTCCTCGGGCGTGCACGGGTTGTCCCGACGGCCCAGGACAAGCTCAACGAACGCGGCCATCTCGGAACGGTAGGCCTGGTCGAAGCGCCCGGCAAACGTCGTGTGCGGCTCGCCCGAGGGAAATAACACGCCGGGCTCGGCTGATGCCAAAGCGGTCCTGTCGTCGAGGCCCACCATGAGCGACCGGCTGGACCCCTGGATTTCCAGCCGCACGTCGTGGCCCGCCCCGTTGTACCGGGTCGCCGAGACCGTGCCCACTGTGCCGTCGTCGAAGGTCACCAGCGCCAGCGCTGTGTCCACATCCCCTACAGCGCCGATCTCCGGGTCCCCGTTGTTGGATCCCTTGGCATAGACCTCTACGATTTCACGGCCGGTCAGCCAGCGAAGGATGTCAAAGTCGTGCACCGAGCAGTCGCGGAAGAGCCCGCCGGAGGTGGCCAGGAATTCCACGGGCGGCGGGGCCATGTCGCAGGTGACCGCGCGCAGGGAGTGGATCCACCCCAACTCGCCTGCCTGATAAGCCCTCCGTGCTTCCAGGTAGCCGGCATCGAAACGGCGCTGGTGGCCGATCTGGACCACGCCGTTCTTGTCCCGGATGTAGTCCAGCACAGGCAGGGCATCGGCAACATTCAGGGCCACCGGCTTTTCGCAGAAGACCGGAATGCCGGCATCCATCCCGGCCTTGATGAGGCCAGGATGCGTGCCCGTGCCGGTGGCAACCACCAGTCCGTCCAGGCCGGAGGCGAGCAGCGCTTCCACGGACGGAAGGAACTCCGCGCCCAAGCTGTGGGCGACGGTCCTGGCATGATCTTCGGCGACGTCAGTAAGCCGCAGCCTGACCTCAATGCCTTCCGGTTTCATGGCATCGTTGAGCCTGGCGATGTTATCCGCGTGCATGCTGCCGATCCGGCCCACACCCACCAGGCCAAGAGTCACAGTTTTCACAGTTTTTCCTCCGCATAGACGGTGAACGCCGTTCTGAAGGCTTCGAGGGCGGCGTCGCTGTCGTCCTTCGCCCACGCCTCCATTCCCACGGTGCCTTGGTATCCAAGCCCGGCAAGGGCCCGCGCCACGGCTGCATAATTGATTTCCCCGGTGCCCGGCTCGCAACGGCCGGGCACGTCCGCCACCTGAATTTCGCCGATGTACGGCAGCGCGGAACGCACCAGCTCGATCAGGTTCCCCTCCCCCATCTGGGCGTGGTAAAGGTCCAGCATCAGCTTTGCGTAGGGATGCGCCGCAGCTTCCACCAAGGCCAGTGTGTCCTTGGCCCGTGCGAGTGGGATGCCGGGATGGTCAAGGATGGTGTTGAGGTTTTCCAGGCAGAATGTCACGCCGTGCGGTTCGCCCAGGTTCCCGAGCCTCTCGAGGGTCCGCGCGCCTGTTGCCCACATGCGCCCGGTGGAACGGTAGGCCGGGCGGGCGGCGTGACCGTCCACCAGTTCGGCCGGGTGCACCACCATGCGGCTCACGCCGAGTTCCAGCGCGGTGGGGATCAAGGATTCGGCTGTCCGGACCACGTCATCGCAGGTGTCCGGGTCCACCAGGCTGCCTGAGGTGTAGCCCGTCATGGACGAGAAAACGGCACCGGTGGCCTTCAGCGCCTGAATGTCCTTGCTGCGCGAATCCCACAGTTCAACGTCGAAGCCGGCCTCGTGGATGCGGCGCACCCGCTCCACAAACGGAAGGTCGGTGTAGACCATCTCCGCGCAGACTGCCAGGCGCATCAGAGTGCGGCTTTCTCGGCAACGGCAACGGGGGCCCCGCTCTTGACGGACTCAATGCAGGCCAGTGCCATGGCAAGGGCGCGGCGGGCGTCGGCAGCGCCGGGAGTCAGGGTGACGTCGGACGACGGCGACGGCTTGCCGTCCAGCCGGGCACGTACGGCCCCCGCAAAATCAGCAAGTTCGTCGGTGTAGGCCTGGTGGAAGAGCTCGACGTTGAGGCGCGGGGTGTCGGCCGAGAGCCCCTCGGCCGTGTACCGGCGGGCTGCAGTTTCCGTGGCGCGCCCGGCCTGGACCATGCCCTTGGACCCAAAGACTTCCCCGCGGATGTCGTACCCGTAGAGCGCGCTGAAGTTCGCTTCCGCCACCGCCACCGCGCCGTTGCTGTACCTGATGGTCACCACCGCGGTGTCCAGGAAACCCTGGCTGCGCAGGGAAGGCTCCACCAGTGCATCCGCCACCGCGTACACCTCCACCGGCTCTGCGCCCTCGTTGAACCAGTTGAGGGTATCGAAGTCGTGGATGAGGGTCTCCAGGAAAATGGTCCAGGCCGGGACCCGTGCCGCGTTGGGGATGCTTCCGTTTCCGGGATCGCGGGTCAGCGAGCGCAGGAGCTGCGGCATTCCGGCGATGCCGGCTGCCAGGTCCTTCTTGGCAGCTTGGAAGTCGTCGGCGTACCGGCGGTTGAAGCCGATCTGGAAGTGCACACCGGCTTCCTCCACAGCTTCCAGCGCGGCATCGAGTTCCTCCAGGGACTGGCCGGCGGGTTTCTCGCAGAAAACGTGTTTCCCTTCGGCTGCGGCCTGCGCGATAAGTGCCGAGTGAAACCGTGCCGGGCTGGCGATGATGACGGCGTCGATCTCCGGGTCCGCGAAGATATCTTCGGCGCTGGCTGTGACCTTGGCGGTGCCCAGTTCCGTGGCAAGGGCCTGGGCGGATTCGACGTTGGGGTCCGCGATGGCGGCCAGCTCAGCACCGGGGACTCGGCGGGCGATGCTCTCGGCATGGAAAGCCCCCATCCAGCCGGAACCGATGAGCCCGATCCGGACGGGTGCGGGACCTGGTGTTTGCTTGTGCGGTATGTAAGCCATTGGCTCGTCCTTTCAGTAATGGATCAATAGAAACCCAGGCAGCTGTTGCCTTGGCCTGGAAACTCGATGGAAGCTGGCGGCAGATTTCGTCGGCTACTTCCAGGGTCCGAATGGAAGCAGCGAGGGGGCGCTGCGCGCTTTGGACCTCACGGCCGTCGGCGAACTGCATCACTGCAGGGAGCTGGGTGTTGACCCCGGACGGCTGCGGCTGGCCGATGTGACATGCAGCCTTTCTGACCGGCCAAGGACTTCGGGAAAGCGGGGCCGCCAGTCCGCAGGCACGGCAGCCCGGCGGGTTCCGGCTTCTTCCACGCTGCTCCGCCCCGCCTGCCATGAGACTTCAGTGATGGGCGAACCCAGCAGCCAGGGGATGATGTCCAGCTCGTGGATGGCCGAGTTGGTAATGGCGGATTCCGCCGTGGTGCCGGGGCCCGCAGCGGCGTTGCGGCTGGTGCAGCGGACCAGCAGCGGCTCACCCTGGGCCCGTTCCTGCACGGACCTGCGCAGGGCCACGTACCCGGGATCAAAGCGCCGCATGAAGCCCAGCGACAGCAGCGTTGAGTCGTGCGAGGCAACAACGACGGCGTCCACCTCGCTGGAGTTGATCAGTTCGGAAGGATCGTTGGTGATGCGTGCCGATGGAGGCGCCGCTTCCGCGGGCCGCCCGGCGTCGAGGTCTGCTACGAAGGTGACGTCGGCCCCGCTGATGGCGGTGCTCAGGTTCTTGATGTGGTCTGCGCCCATGACACCGGCGCCAATAACGCCAACCCGGATCGGCATGCTGTCTTCCCGTCTGATGTTCTTTCCTTGCACGATTGGCAGGTAGCGGCGGGCCCGTCCAGTCCATACCCGGCGGGCCCGTCCGGTCCTGCTACACGTGCCGCGGGCTGCTGTCCCTTGACGGCTCGGACGTGTGGCTCACGTCGGCAACCTCGGCCTGGACTTCCTTGACCACGTCCCCATGTCCGCCGAGCTGTTCGAGCTCGTGAGCAAGCTCTGCAAGTTCTGCGCCGACGGCCATCTGGGCCGTGAGCTCGTCCAGGGTGATGTCCTTCTTGTCGTAGTAGCCGATTGACTTGCCGCGCTTGAGCAGCAGGAACCTGTCCCCGACGGGGAAGGCGTGGTGCGGGTTGTGGGTGATGAAGATGACCCCCAGCCCGCGGTCACGGGCCTGCAGGATGTAGCGCAAGACCACACCCGACTGTTTGACGCCGAGGGCCGCCGTCGGCTCGTCCAGGATGAGGACCTTGGCACCGAAGTACACGGCGCGTGCAATGGCCACGCACTGCCGCTCGCCGCCTGACAGCTGGCCGATGGGCTGTTCCACGTCGCGCAGGTCGATGCCCATGTCCGCGAGCTCTTTCTTGGTGATGTCCTTCATTGCCTGGACATCCATCCGCTGGAAGGGCCCTTTTCCGGTGGTCAGCTCGGACCCCAGGAAGAAGTTGCGCCAGATCGGCATCAGCGGCACTACCGCAAGGTCCTGGTACACGGTGGCAATGCCGGCATCCAGGGCCTCCCTGGGAGAGCTGAACTTCCGCTCCTCGCCCATGATCTGCAGCACGCCTTCGTCATGCTGGTGCAGGCCGGCAATGATCTTGATCAGGGTGGATTTTCCGGCTCCGTTGTCACCAAGGACACATGTGACCCTGCCGTTGTCCACGGCCATGGTCACGTCCCGCAGCGCCACGATGTTTCCGTAGTGCTTGCCGACCCCGTCCAAGGAGAGCAGGTGCACCGGAGTGTGCGTCAGCGGGTCCGCCTCGTTCCGGAGCAACGTCTGCTGATCGATTTGTTTGGCATTCATGTTCGGCCCCTTACTTCAGTTCAGCACGGCGTTTGACGATGAGGTTCACGATGGTGGCCAACAGCAGCATCAGGCCCAGGAAGAACTTGAACCAGTCCGGGTTCCACTGTGCGTAGACGATGCCCTTATTGGCCATTCCGAAGATGAACGCACCGATCGCGCCGCCCACGGCGGAACCGTAGCCGCCCGTGAGGAGGCAGCCGCCGATCACCGCGGCGATGATGTAAAGGAATTCGTTGCCGACTCCTTCACCCGACTGCACCGCGTCGAACGCGAAGAGGTTGTGCATGCCCAAAACCCAGCCGCAGAAGCCGACGGCCATGAAAAGCCCGATCTTGGTGGCCTTGACCGGCACGCCCACTGCGCGGGCTGCGTTCTCGTCGCCGCCGACGGCGAAAATCCAGTTGCCCACCTTGGTCCTTAGAAGCACCCAGGAGGCGACCAGGACCAGTGCGATCCAGATGAATACAGTGTTTTTTACCTCTACCCCGGCGATGTTCACGGATGAGGAAAAGACTGCTTTCGCGGAGGCAAATCCATCCATGTTGGAAATGGACGGCGACGAGACGCCGCCTCCGATCAGGCGTGTCAGGCCCAGGTTCAAACCCGTCAGCATCAGGAAAGTCGCGAGGGTGACAATAAAGCTCGGGAGCTTGGTCTTCATCAGGATCCAGCCGTTGATGTAGCCGATGCCGAGTGAAACAACCAAAGCAAGGACCACGCCAACCCATACGTTCACGCTGAAGTACCAGCTGAACATCGACGCTGTAAGGGCGGAACTGATGACTGCTACACCAGTGGAAAGGTCGAACTCCCCTCCGATCATCAGCAAGGAAACGCCCACGGCCATGATCCCGATTGTCGAACTGCCGTAAAGCACGGTGGCAAAAGCATTGGGTTGAATGAACGTCTGTGAAACTGAAGCAAAGAATATAAAGAGGACAATCGCGCCTACCAGGGCGCCGACTTCAGGCCTGCCCAATAGCTTCTGCAGTGGATTGCGTTTACCCACCCGCTCATCCGTGGTTGCTGCCGCTGGCCTCTTGAGTGTATGTGTCGCGGTCATGATGTTCTCCTTTGTGCCTGGCCGTTCCTCGTCCAGAGACACGGGGTGGTTAGCGGACGCCTTGCTGGGCAAACTGGAGCACTTTGGCTGCTGCGGCTTTGTCCACGATGGCCGGACCGGTGAGTACCGGCTGGCCGCCACCGATGGTGAAGCCGCCACGCTTGTTTTGCCAGATTGAATCGATGGCGCCATAACCCTGCAGCCACGGCTGCTGGTCCACGGTGAAGAGGATCTCGCCGGTGGCGATCTTCTGGGCAAGCTCGGCGTTCATGTCGAATGAGGCCACCTTGACCTTGCTGCCGGCGGAGCTGACAGCCTTCAGGATGGTCAACGTGTATGGGGCACCCAATCCAATGATGGCGTCAGCGTCCGCCGTTGCCTGCAGCTTTGCAGTGACGGTGGAGGATACCTGGGTCATGTCCGTGCCCGTAACGTAGAGGACTTCTGTTCCCGGAATCTTTTCCTTGACTCCAGCGCACCTGGCCTCCAGGCCAACGTGGCCCTGTTCCTGGATCACGCAGATGGGATGGGACACGGCTTCGCTCGCGAGTTTCTGGCCAACAGCGGCACCGGCGAGTTTCTCGTTTGAACCGAAGTGCGTAAAGGCGCCCAGTTGCGCGGAGACCGACTCACCGGCGTTGAGGCTGACCACCGGGATGCCGGCATCCGTTGCCTTCTTCAAGGCACTCTTCAGCGCGTCGGGCTTGGCGAGCGTGACTGCGATGCCGTCGACTTTCTGATCCACGGCCTGCTCGATCAGCTGTGCCTGGCGGCCACCTTCGGGGTCCGAGGTATAGAGGAGCTCCACGTTGTCCTTGGCTGCAGCTTCTTCGGCCCCCTTGCGCACGATGTCCCAGAAGGTATCGCCGGGAGCCGCGTGGGTAATCAGCGCAACCTTAATCCTGTCAGTGGTGGCCGCCTGTCCGGCGCCGGCGGCCTTGCCGCTGTCGGCAGGCTTACCGCCCTGGGTGGAACAAGCACTGAGAGCCATCATCGGAACAACGGCCGCCACCAGGACCGCCTTGCGCCACGAAAACTTCTTCACGATTAATCTCCTTTGATTTTCTGGCTGAACCCACGCTTCCTTACGTGGGTTGAATTGCCTTCCCCACGATCATGGTGATGCGACTCACAAAAGTCAATACTTTGTCCTGTCATTAGCATGTTCTGACGTAATGAAGGGTTACTTTGGGGCGTCCAAGTCGCTGCTGCAGGTACTGCGGCCAGCCAAAACGCAGGATGCCCCGTTGAGACAAGCTCAACAGGGCATCCAAAAAGTGCTCGAGACGATGGTTCGCTAGAAGGCGCGCCGGCTCCCGGCGGTGTCAGGTTCCCTTCCTGCCACATTTTTGAAGTAGTGCTCCAGGTCCTCCAGGCTCTTGTCCTTGGTTTCGGGCACGTACCTGGCGGCAAAGGCGATGGCGCCCACCCCCAGCACGGCGAAGACGAAGAACGTGTTGGAGATCCCAATGGCGGCCAGCAGCTGTGGGAAGCCGAATCCAATCAGGAAGTTCACGATCCACAGCAGGAACGCGGAGGCGCCCATGCCCAGGCCACGGATCTTCAGCGGGAAGATTTCCGAAAGCATCAGCCACGTCACCGGGGAGATGGCGCCTTGCTGGAAGGCCAGGAACGTCACGGTGAGGGACAGGATGACGAACCCGCGGGCTGAGCCTTCAGGCAATATCAGGGAGAAGAGGCCGATGAGCAGCAGCGCCGCCGTGGTTCCCACCTGGCCGGTGATCAGCATCCTGCGCCGGCCCACCCTGCCCAGCAGCCAGATCCCGACGAACGTGGCCAGGACCGAGATGGCGCCGTTGGCGATGTTGGCCGTCAGCGCCGCCTCCCGGCCAAAACCGGACTGCGACAGGATCTGCGTTCCGTAATACATGATCGAGTTCACGCCGGTGATCTGCTGGATCACCGCAAGGCCGAGGCCCACGAAGAAGATCCGGCGCAGCCACGGGATGCCCAGGTCCTTCCAGGAGCCCATCTTGGACTTGTAGTCCTCCACCGCCATGGCTTTGACTTCTTCGAACTCCCTGCGTGCCTCCTCCTGCGAACGGATCCGCTGCAGCACGCTGAGGGTCTCCCCGAAGCTGCCAATGGAGGCCAGCCAGCGGGGGCTCTCCGGCATGAAGTTCATCCCGATCCAGAGGGCGATGGCCGGCAGGGTGGCGATGACCAACATCCAGCGCCAGATGCCGCCGGCTTCACCAAAGGTGTTGCCCAGGTATGCGTTGAAGATGAAGGCGAGCAGCTGCCCGGTGACGATCATGAGTTCGTTCTGGGTGACAATCCGGCCGCGCCGGTTGCTGGGCGATACCTCGGCCAGGTAGACGGGAACAGTGACGGATGCGCCGCCCACCGCCAGCCCTAGGATGAACCGGGCGGCGATCATCACTTCGGTGTTTGGCGAGAACGTGCAGCCCAGCGTGCCCAGGAGGAAGATGACCGCAAGGACCATGATCATCCTGCGCCGGCCGTTGCGGTCTGCCAGTCGGCCGCCGAACAGGGCACCGAAGGCGGCACCGAACAGCAGCGACGAGGTCACCAGGCCCTCGGTCAGCGGGGTGAGGCCCAGATCCTCCTGCATGTACGGCAGGGCGCCGTTGATGACGCCGGTGTCGTAGCCGAACAGCAGCCCGCCGAACGTGGAGATGATGGTGGCCGTCCGCAGCGCCCGCTGGTGGCTGCCCGGCTGCTTTACAGTTGCCTTACCGGAAACAGTCGAACTCATACGCTGACCTTTTGGACGTACTGCTTCATGGTCTCCAGCTGGTAGCGGGAGACCTCCTCGGCATTTTCATTCTCGGCAAAGACGCTGGAGACCATCACAGTATTCTCGCGGTCCAGGAAGCCGATTTCCTTCAGGCCGCCGAAGAACTCGTCCCAGTTCACGTCGCCGTCGCCGATCTTCAGGTGCTGGTGCACCCGGACCGGGTTGCCTGGCGGGTTGGTGATGTAGCGCAGGCCGTGTGAGGCGTGGTGGTCCATGGTGTCGGCCACGTGGACCAGGCGAAGCTTGTCCCCGGCGGCCCGCATGATATCCAGCGGCGAGTTCTTCATGTGGAAGCTGTGGGACGCCACGTAGACCATGCCCACGTTCTTTGAGTTCACGCCGCGGATCACGCGGATGGCGGCAAGGCCTTCCTCCACGAAGTCGTCAGGGTGGGGGTCGATCAGCAGGTCGATGCCCTCACGCTCGATGATGGGCAGCAGTTCCTCCATGGAGCGGTAAAACGCCCGCTCGGACTCCTCGGCCTTCTCGGGCTTACCGCTGAACTCGCTGTTCATGGTGCTGACGCCCAGGTCAACGGTGATCTGGATGGCACGTTTCCAGTAGCGGACGGCTGCTTCGCGGGCATCCTCGTCCGGGCCGGACCAGCGGAGCACCGGCAGGACCGAGGCAATCTCGATTCCGGCGTCGCGGCAGGCTTTTTTCAGCTGGCCCACCAGGTCGTCGTCCGCCTTGGGGTGGTTGAAGAAGGGGATGAAGTCCGCGTGCGGGGTCATCTGCATGTACTTGTAGCCAAGGTCCGCCACCACCCTGGGGAATCCCAGCAGGCTGTGCGAGTGGTGGAACGGGGTGGGGTCAAGTGCGATTTTCACGAAAAACACTCCATTGTGGATAAGTCAGGGGAACGGAAAAGGGGACGGAAATGGCTCCGTCCCCCTTCTCCTGTCCTACTTGTAGAGGTCGGGCTTTGCGGCCAGCTTCACGGCGACCTTTTCGCCGTTCTTCTGCGCTTCGACGCCTGCTTCGCAGCACGCTGCGGTGGCGTACCCGTCCCAGGCGGAGGGGCCGCCGATGTCGCCCTTAAGTGCCGCGTCAACCCAGGACTGGATTTCGACGTCGTACGCTGCCCCGAACCGCTCCTCGAACCCGGGGGTGACGTTGCCGCCCCAATGGCCGGCGCTGCGGGTGTAGGGTCCCTTGTCGCCGCCAATGCTGACGATGCCCTCTTCGAAGGAGGCCTGCGTAGCCACCTCGTAGCCGAACTTGGCGTTGACATAGATTTCGACGTCGGCCAGGACGCCGGACTCGGTCTCCAGCAGGACGTGCTGCGGATCGTGCTGGCCGTTCGGGGCGTTCTTGGTGGCCTTGCCCAGGCGGACCTGGACGCTGGTGATTTCCTCGCCGGTGAAGAACCGGATGGCGTCGAATTCGTGGACCACGGAGTCGTTGATCAGCATCTCGTTGGTGAAGCCCTCGGGGGTGCCCGGGTTGCGGTGCTGGTGGTGCAGCATTAGCAGTTCGCCGAGTTCGTGGTTGCGGATGATCGAACCCAGCGTGGCGTATTCGGCGTCGAAGCGGCGCATGAAGCCCACCTGGATCCGCTGATGGCCCAGTGCCACCTCGGCTTCGACGATTTTCCAGGAGGATGCGGCGTCGGGGGTGAGGGGCTTTTCGCAGAGGATCGGAATGTCCCTGGCGAGGGCCTTGAGCAGGATGTCCTCGTGCAGGAAGCCGGGGGTGGCGATCAGGACGGCGTTGACGTCGCCGTTGTTGAGGGCCTCTTCGGCATCGGCGAGGGCCACTGCGCCGGGGATGCCTTCGATGGCGGCCTGGGCGCGGGCAAGGTCGACGTCGACGACGGCGGCAACTTCAGCTCCATGAATGCGCTTGTTGAGGCGCTGGATGTGGTCGGCGCCCATGCGGCCTGCGCCGATGACGGCGACGCGGAGGGTTTCAGTCATTGTTTTGTTCCTTTTGGTGTCTGGGACGGGGCTAGCTGACGGCGGTGCGGGAGCCGCAGGACAGCAGGTAGTTGCGGGTGCGCTTGGCAATGGGCATCGGTACATCGAAGGCCACCGGATACATGTCCTGTTCCACGATGCCGAAGATGGGCCGGTTGAGCGCCTCCACCGCTTCGATGACCGCGCGCAGGTCGGGCAGGCCGTTGGGCGGTTCGGTCATGACGCCGGCCAGGTTGGCGGCGGCCCACGTCATGTCTTCCTCGTTCACCTTCCTGAGGACGTCCGGGTTGATCTGCTTCAGG
Source organism: Arthrobacter sp. DNA4 (assembly GCF_024362385.1). Lineage (NCBI taxonomy): Bacteria > Bacillati > Actinomycetota > Actinomycetes > Micrococcales > Micrococcaceae > Arthrobacter > Arthrobacter sp. DNA4. The sequence goes on along the minus strand of NZ_CP101466.1, from coordinate 937,912 downwards.
TGCAGGTAGCCGATTCGGTCCGGGTAGTTCTTGATCAGTTCCAAGCTGGAGGCGCCACAGTACTCGGCGTGTCCGGTGTCCAGGCAGAGGTTCAGGTACTGGGGATCGGTGGCTCCGAGCAGCGTTTCGATGTCCGCCTGCGCGCCAACGTGGGAGTCGGCGTGGGAGTGGAACTGCTGCTTCAGGCCGAAGTCCTCGATCAGGGTCTTGCCCAGGCGGTTGTGGCCGGCGAACAGGTCGTTCCAGGCCTTTTCACTCAGCGTGCCGCTTTCCACGGCTTCACCGGTGACGTCATCGCGCCACATGGCGGGGATGACCACGATATGCTCGCCGCCCATGGCCGCGGTGAGCTCGGCGACCTTGCGGGCCGGTTCCCAGGCGGTTTCCCACTGGTCCAGGCCGCGGTGGAAGGCGGTAAACACCGTGCCGGCGGAGATCTGCAGGTCGCGCTGCTTCAGCTCCTCCGCCAGGCGGGTGGGGTCGGTGGGCAGGTAGCCGTACGGTCCGAGTTCGATCCACTTGTAGCCGGATTCGGCCACCTCGTCGAGGAAGCGTTCCCATGGGGTCTGCTTCGGATCGTCCGCGAACCAGACACCCCAGGAGTCCGGCGCCGTGCCGATGATCAACTTGTTTTCAGTCATGACAGCGTTGTCCTTTTCTTTGCATCGATTGCTCCGTAACCGCCCTTTTGGACGCTCATAACGGCGGTTACGGAGCAATCGACGGGGGTGTCCTAGTTGGAGGGGAAGTTGTAGGAGGCGCCGGAGGCGTGGTGGGTTTCGGGCCAGCGGGAGGTGACAACCTTGCCGCGGGTGTAGAAGCTGACGCCTTCGGGGCCGTAGATGTGCTTGTCGCCGAAGAGGGAAGCCTTCCAGCCGCCGAAGGAGTGGTAGGCCACCGGGACGGGCAGGGGCACGTTAATGCCGATCATGCCCACGGTGACGCTGCGCTGGAACTTGCGGGCGGCGGCGCCGGAGGAAGTGAAGATGGCGGTGCCGTTGCCGTAGGGGTTGGCGTTGATCAGCTTGATGCCGTCTTCGAGGGTGTCGACACGGACCACCACCAGGACGGGTCCGAAGATTTCCTCTTGGTAGGCAGTCATTTCGGTCTTGACGTGGTCGAGCACAGTGGGGCCGACCCAGAAGCCGTTCTCGTGCCCGGGGACCACCAGGTCGCGGCCATCCACCACCATGGCGGCACCTGCGGCCTCGGCTTCGGTGACGATCCTGACGATGCGGTCCTTGGAGGCGGGCGTGATGACGGGGCCCATTTCGGCGTCCGGCGCGGTGCCGTTGTTGACCTTGACGGCCAGGGCCCGCTCTTCGACCTTCTTGACCAGCAGGTCCGCGGCCTCACCGACGGCGACGGCCACGGAGATGGCCATGCAGCGTTCCCCGGCGGAGCCGAACGCGGCGGCGGCGAGGTGGTCGGCGGCGTTGTCCACGTCGGCGTCGGGCAGGATGATGGCGTGGTTCTTCGCCCCGCCCAGGGCCTGGACGCGCTTGCCGTGCTTGGTGGCGGTCTCGTGGACGTACTGGGCGATCGGAGTGGAACCGACGAAGGAGATGCCGTCCACGTCCGGGTGGGTCAGCAGCCCGTCAACGGTTTCCTTGTCGCCGTGCAGGACCTGGAACACGCCGTCCGGCAGGCCGGCTTCCTTCCAGAGCTTGGCCAGCAGCAGCGAGGCGGAGGGATCGCGCTCCGAGGGCTTGAGGATGAAGGCGTTGCCGGTGGCGATCGCCATCGGGGCCATCCAGAGCGGCACCATGACCGGGAAGTTGAACGGGGTGATACCCGCCACGACACCGAGGGGCTCGCGGAAGTTGAAGACGTCGATGCCCGTGGAGACCTGGTCCGAGTAGTCACCCTTGAGGAGGGTGGGGATGCCGCAGGCGTACTCGATAACTTCCAGGCCACGGCCGATTTCACCCTTGGCGTCGGAGATCACCTTTCCGTGCTCAGCCGTGACCAATTGGGCCAACTCTTCGACGTGGGCGGCGACCAGTTCCCGGAACTTGAACAGCACCGCGGTGCGCTTGGCCAGGGAGATGTCGCCCCAGGTGTCGGCGGCCTTGCGGGCGGCAGCGACGGCGGTGTCCAGGTCGGCGCGGTTAGCCAGGCGCAGGGTGGCGGAGACGTCACCGGTGGCCGGGTTGTACACGTTGGTGGTGCGGGCACCCTCGCCGGCGGTTTCGGCACCGTTGATGAAGTGGTTAATGACGGTTTCGGTGGTGGTGGCAGTCATGGGACTCTTCCTTGAGCATTCGAAGGGGATGAAGATGAGGGGTCAGCCGAGCAGTTTGCGCTGGCGGTTCTTGTGGTCGACGTAGGTCTGGAAGGCCTGTTTAGTGGATTCCAGTTCGGCGACCTGGGAGACGGGGACGTCCCACCAGGACTCGGAGGACGGCGCGTCCAGGAGGGGGTCGGATTCGACGTGGATCAGGATCGGGCCACTGTTCTCCGGGGCGGCCTTCGCGTCGCGGATGGCCTGTTCGAGTTCAGCGATGACCTTCTCCCCCGGTTCGATCCGGATGACCTTCACGCCCAGGGACTCGGCGTTCAGGGCCAGGTCCACGGGCAGGGTCTCACCTTCGTCGAAGCTGTGCTGTTCCTCGTTCAGGGCCCGGTACTGGGTGCCGAACCGCTGGGACCCGAGGGATTCGGACAGGGAGCCGATGGAGGCGTAGCCGTGGTTCTGGATCAGGACCACGATCAGTTTGATGCGTTCGGCGACGGCGGTGACCAGTTCGGTGTGCATCATCAGGTAGGAGCCGTCCCCCACCATTACGACGACGTCCCGCACCTGGGCGGCTTCCCCGCCAAGGGCGCCTGCCGCCGTCGTGCCGGCCGCTTCGGCGATCGCTGCACGCTTGACGCCCAGGCCGCCGGGGATCTCGTAGCCCATGCAGGAGTAGGCGTATTCGACGTGGTAGCCGAACGGGTCCCGTACGCGCCACATCTTGTGCAGGTCCCCGGGCAGGGACCCGGCCGCGCAGACGACAACGTCGCGGGGATCCATGGCCCGATTGGTGGCGCCGATGATCTCGTTCTGCGCCGGCAGCGGCGTGGAGCGGGTGTCGAAGGCTTCGTCCACCGTGGCGTTCCAGCGCTTCTTCTCCGCGGCGATCTTCTGTTCCAGGTCCGCCCCGACCCGGTAGCCGCCCAGGGCGGCGTTGAGCTTCACCAGGGCCTTGCGGGCGTCGGCGACGATCGGCAGCGTGGTGCCGTGCTTGTAGGCGTCGATCGGGGCGACGTTGATGTTCACGAAGCGCACATCCGGGTTCTGGAACGCGGTCCGTGACGCGGTGGTGAAGTCCTCATAGCGGGTGCCGATGCCGATGATCAGGTCCGCCTCGGCAGCGATGGCGTTGGCCGCCGTCGTGCCGGTGGAGCCAATGGCACCGAGGGAGAACTGGTGGTCCCAGGGCAGGACGCCGACGCCTGCCTGGGTGTTGCCCACCGGGATCCCCGTCAGCTCGGCAAACTTGGCCAGTTCCTCGTTGGCGTAGGCGTAGAGAACGCCGCCGCCGGCGATGATCAGCGGACGCTTGGCGGCGCGGATGGCTGCGGCGGCCCGGGCGATGTCCTCGTCGTCGGCGTCGGGGCGGCGGATCCGCCATTCCCGCTCGGCCAGGAACTCGGCGGGGACGTCGAAGGCCTCGGCCTGGACGTCCTGCGGCAGCGAAATCGTGACAGCGCCAGTCTCGGCCGGGTCCGTGAGGACGCGCAGGCCGTGGTGGAACGCCGAGAACAGCTGCTCCGGACGGTTCACCCGGTCGAAGAACTTGGACAGCGGCCGGAACGCGTCATTAACGGTGATGTCGTATGCGTACGGCTGCTCCAGCTGCTGCAACACCGGGTCAGCGGCGCGGGTCGCGAACGTGTCGGACGGCAGCAGCAGGACAGGGAGCCGGTTGGTGGTGGCGAGCGCGGCACCGGTGAGCAGGTTGGAGGAACCCGGGCCGATGGAGGTGCTGATGGCGTAGGTCTGGCGGCGGCGGGTGTGCCGGGCGTAGCCAACTGCCTGGTGGACCTGGGCCTGTTCGTTCCGGCCCTGGTAGTACGGCATCAGGGCCGGGTCCAGCTGCTGGTACTGCTTCAGCGCCTGTCCCACGCCGGCCACGTTGCCGTGCCCAAAGATCCCGAACGTGCCCGGAATGAGCCGCTCACGGTAGTCAACGCCGCCCACCGTGTCCACGGTGTACTGCCGGGAAAGGTATTCGACGACGGCCTGCGCCACCGTCATTCTGCGCGTTCCTGTTGTTGTGCCCATGGCTAGTTCTCCGCGAGTTCAGTGGTGTGGTGCAGGAGCGAGGCTGCCGCGGCAACAGCGCCGGCGACGTCCCCGTCCGCGGGATAGAGCAGGGTCCGGCCGACGGTGAGGCCCTGGACCCCGGGCAGAGCCAGCGCGGCACCCCAGGTGGCGAAGACCTCGTCCTGGGACCCGTCCGGGTCACCGCCCAACAGGACGGTGGGCATGGTGGTGGCGGCCATGACGCGTTCCATTTCGGCCACCACGGGCACCTTCATCCAGGTGTACGCGCTGGTGGAGCCCAGGCCCTCGGCGATGGCGATGGACTTGATGACCGCGTTGGGAGACAGGTCGTTATGGACCCGGCCGTTCTCGCGGACCGACAGGAAGGGCTCCACCATGGCGATGAGTTTCCGCTCTGCCAGCGAGTCGATGGCCTTCGCTGTCGCTTCCAGGGTCACCACGGTGTCCGGGTCGCCCAGGCAGATACGGGTCAGCATCTTGCCGCCGTCCGCACCAAGGGCCGCCAAAGCGGCGGCGGTGTGGCCGGTGAAGCGGTCATCGAACTCGTTCACCAGGCCGGACAGCCCCCCGCGGTTCATCGATCCGAACACCAGCTTGCCGTCCAGGGCGCCCAACAGCAGAAGGTCGTCCATGATGTCCGGGGAGGCCAGGACACCGTCAACGGCCGGGTTGGCCAGGGCAATCTGGAGCCGGTCCAGCAGCTGCCGGCGGTCCGCCATGGCCACCGGATCGCTGCCGACAGCCAGGGCGCCGCGGGCGGGGTGGTCGGCGGCGACGATGAAGTTCTGCCGGCCGGCCTTCACGCCGGGGTGGCGGCGGCGTGCCTTCGCGGCACGGGCCACGGCGTCCGGATCTTCCAGGCGGATGGTGCTCAGGTGCTCGTAACGGCGGGGATCATCATCCACGGCGTGGTTCGAGGCAAGGGAGGTGAGGGTCACAGTGCTGCTCCTTCGGGAATGGAAGCGCCGGAAACCGCACCCGGCACGGTACGTCCGCGTTCAGCCAGCAGCAAGGTGACCTCGTCCGGCGTCGGCATCGCATCGGCGCAGGACAGGCGGGAGGCCACAATGGCACCGGCGGCGTTGGCGTAGTCCAGGACCTGTTCCAGCGGCCAACCGGACAGCAGCCCGTGGCAGAAGGCGCCGCCGAAGGAATCGCCCGCACCCAGGCCGTTGAGGGTTTCCACCGGGACGGGGGCCGAGACCACGCGCTCGGTGCGCGTCTTGGCCATCACGCCTTCAGCACCGAGCTTTACGACGGCGATTTCCACGCCGGCGGCCAGCAGCCGGTCCGCCTGCTCATCAGGGGTTCCCTCCCCCACGGCCACGGCGCATTCCTTGTCATTGCCGATGGCGACAGTAACGTGCGGGAGGATCCTGGCCACCTCTGCGCGGGCTTCCTCTTCGGACGCCCAGAACATGGGACGGTAGTCCAGGTCCAGGACGGTGAACTGTCCCCCGGCCAGGCCGGTCCGGGGACGGGCCTGGTGCGCGGCGATGTGCGCGGACCGGGAAGGCTCCTGGCACAGGCCGGTCACCGTGGACCAGAAAATACCGGCCTCGCGGATGGCACGCAGGTCCAGCTCTTCAGCCATGATCTGCAGGTCCGGAGCGGTGGGGAAACGGCCGTAGAAGTACAGCGGGAACTCGTCCGTGGCGGGCTTGATTGCGCAGAATGTCACCGGTGTCTGCAGGCCGGCAACCGGCGTGACAAAGGTGTCGTCGACGTTGAACTTGTGCAGTTCCCGGTGGAGGTAGGTGCCGAACGCATCGTCCCCGGTGCGGGTGATGACGCCGGTCCGGCGGCCGTGCCGGGCAGCGGCAACGGCGACGTTGGACGGTGAACCGCCAAGGTATTTGCCGAAGGAGTTGACGTCCTCCAGGCCAACCCCGATGTCGTTCGGGTAGATATCAACGCTGATGCGCCCGATCGTAAGAAGCTCGTGGGTCACGGGAATCGTGGACCTTTCTGGTGTGGAACTCGGATCCTTTGAGGAGCAGGAGTTCCGGGACTGGCAGGCCGTGGCGTGGGCCACAGGGACTACTTTGCCCTAGATTGAATGTCCTGTCAAAAGTTTGTACTGACATACTTACAACAAGCGTTGAAACGTGCCCATCCCGCTACAAATCGGCACATCCGCACTACTTCCGGGGAACGGCCAACTCGCCGGTCACGTACTGGGCGCGGCCAAACCCGAAGGACCAGTCGCCGGCAGTGTTTTCGACATAGCCAATGAAGACGTCCTCGTAAGCAACCCCCACTGCCGCAAGCTTTTCAGCCACCGCAGCAAAGAGCCGCTGCTTCGCCTCCTGGGATCGGCCGCCCTGGGTGAAGATCTGGATCATCACCACTCCCCCGGTGCGCTCGAAGCCCAGCCCGGCGTCCTGGGCGAAGATCTGGCCCTGCGCGTGTTCGGTGAGGATGTGGAAGTAGTCCCGCTCCGGAATGCCGTATTCCGCAAGGATGGCATCGTGGATGCCGCGGCTCAGCTGCTGCAGCTCATCGGCAGTGCGGCCTTCGTTGACGTCAATGCGAACCAATGGCATGAAGCTTCTCCCTCTAATAGTTTGTATTGACATACTAACAAACATATTTTTGGCCAAGCAAGGCCCCTCTTGCGGTGGAAACCAGAGCGGGCTTAGCATTGATCAACCGAAAGGTTGATAAACGTTTATCTTGATTAAGAGGAGGGGGAATGGTGGCGTATGACGACTCGGCTTTGGACGTGGCTTTCCTTGCCCTGGCCGACCCCGTTCGTCGACGCATCATTGCCCGGTTAAGCCGTGGTCCGGCCACCGTTAACGAGCTGGCCGAGCCCTTCGAGATTTCCAAGCAGGCAGTCTCGAAGCACATCCAGGTACTCGAGCAGGCGAAATTGGTCACCCGCAGCAGGGACGCCCAGCGCAGGCCCGTTCACCTGAACCCCGCACGGCTGGAGGCGCTCACGGCTTGGATCGACCAGTACAGGCTGGTCCGCGAAGGGCAGTTCCGCAGCCTCGATGCGGTGCTTGAATCCAGCGCCGGGCAAACGGCGCCAAAGGCAAAGGACAGGAAATGACCAACCAACTGAAGATCACCGCCCCCGAGGGACTCCCCTACATCGACTTTGAGCGGGAGTTCGACTTTCCGGTGGCGGACGTGTTCCGGGCCCACAAGGACCCGGAACTGGTGGCCCAATGGCTCGGTCCGCGGGGCATGAAGATGGAAATGGACCACTACGACTTCCGTACCGGCGGGAGCTACCGGTACATCCATACGGGTCCGGAGGGGGTGCCGTACGAGTTCCGTGGCATCTTCCACACGGTGCGCGAGGACGAGTTCGCCCTGCAGACGTTCGAGTTCGGCGGTTATCCGGACTCGGTCAGCCTGGAGTCCATGACGTTCGAGGCGCTGGACGGCGGCCGGTGCAGGCTGCGGGGCCACGCCATGTACCAAAGCATGGAGGCCCGGGACGGCACGCTGCACTCAGGCATGGAGGGCGGCATGTCCGAAGGCTATGAGCGGCTGGACGAGCTGTTGGCGGGCGCGTCGGTCTGACGCAGGAGGAGGGCTTCGTCCAGCACGCGGCCAAGGTTGGCGGCATCGTGGGCGAAGCGGCCCAGGAAGAGTCCGTCCGCGGCGGGCAGGCGGGGAAGCAGTCCGGGCCCGGCGCTGCCGCCGTAGATCAGCGGGCAGGCAGGGCCAAGCGTTGCGCGGATCTGCGCCAGGACGGCGTTGACGTGGTGCGGTGGGGCGGGCTCCTGCGCACCGATGGCCCAGACAGGCTCGTAGGCCAGGACCAGGCGGTTCAGCAGGGCCGGGTCACCGTCCGTGGCGGCGCGGACCTGCTCCACGCAAAAGGCGGCGGCAGCTCCGGCGTCGAGCCTGTCCGGCTCGCCGATGCAGAGCAGCGGGGTGAGGAAATGGCCGACGGCGGCACGCACCTTGCGAGCCACCACGGCGTCGTCCTCGCCAAACAGCCGGCGGCGCTCGGCATGGCCGATCTCGACGAGTGAGACGCCGAGTTCGGCCAGCATGCCGGGGCTGACTTCGCCGGTCAGCGGCCCGTCGTCCCAGGCGCAGTTCTGTGCGCCGAGGAGTACGGGCGAACCTGCCAGGATCCGCGCGGCGGGCTCCAGGACAGGGAAGGACGGGATGACGAAGACCCGGACCGGGGACTCCGTGGCGGAAGCCTTGCCCAGTCCGGGCCTGTCATCGACGATGGAACGCACCTCCGACAGCCAGCGCAGGCTTGCCTGGTAGCCCAGGTACATCTTGGTGCTGACACCGATGTAGAGGGGGCCCTTGCCTGTGCTGCTGCCGGAGGTGCTCATGGTTTCCTTGCGTGGATGGTGGTGGTGTGCTCAGTCGAGCAGGTCGTCGGCCTTGTTCTTGAACCGCCTGGTGGCGAACATCATCGCTGCCGCCACGAACGGCAGGACGCCCAGGGCATAGACGCCCATGGACCCCGTGGGCGACTGCGTGGCTTCGTTGACTGCGGTTCGCAGGATGGGCGCCACGAAGCCGCCCAGGTTGCCCAGCGAGTTGATCAGTCCAATGCCTGCCGCGGCAGCGGAACCGGCGAGGAACGCGGTGGGATATGACCACACCACGGGGCCCACTGCCAGGAAGCTGCAGACTGCCAGGGTTATGAAGATCATGCCCAGGACCGGCTGGTGGTTGGTTCCCGCCCATGCCGAGCCGAAGATGCACAGGCCGGTGGAGATGAACAGGATGGTGCCGAACTTGCGGCGCTTGGCCACGGTGTTTGCAGCCTTGCCGATGAAGTAGCAGGAGAAGATACCGAAGAACCACGGCACCGCGATGAGCAGGCCGACGGCGAGCCCCACTTTCTGCCCGGTCAGGGAGGACACCTGCTGCGGCAGGAAGAACGTCACACCGTAGACAGCGATCTGCAGGCAGAAGTAGATGACGGTGAAGTACCAGACGCGGCCGTTGCGCATGGCGGCGAGGATACCGCGGGGCCCCGTCTCGTCCTTGATGTTGTCTTCAAGTGCCATGACCTCCTTCAGCGCGTACTTCTCCTCCCCGCTGAGGAATTTGGCCTTCTCCGGGCCGTTGATCAGGAAGAAGAAGGCCGCGATGCCTGCCAGGACGGCGAGCAGGCCTTCGACGAAGAACATGACCTGCCAGCCGCGCAGGCCCGGCACCTGGTCGCCAATGTTGATCAGCCAGCCGGACAGCGGGTTGCCGATCATCTGGGAGAACGGCTGGGCCAGGTAGAAGATGGCGAACATCTGGACCCGCACCTTGTTGGGGAACCATTCGGCAAGGTACATGATGACGCCGGGGAACAGGCCGGCCTCGGTGACGCCGAGGAGGAAACGCAGGATCACGAACGAGGTCTCGCCCTGCACGAACGCGAAGCACGCGGAAACGATGCCCCAGGTGATGGCAATGCGGGCCAGCCAGATCTTGGCACCCACCTTCTTGAGCAGCAGGTTGCTGGGGATCTCGAAGATGGCGTAGCCAATGAAGAAGATGCCGGCGCCGAGGGCGAAGGCCGCCGCGGACACCCCCTTGTCCGCCCCCAGGGCCGCCTCGGCAAAGCCGACGTTGGTGCGGTCCAGGAACGAAACGACGTAGAGGATGACCAGCATCGGCATGGTAGCGGGCCGCCTTGGAAATCGCGGACTTCAGGACCGGACGGGCCAGGAGTTCCTTGGATGTTGCGGTGGTTTCTGACACAACACTCTCCTTCGAGTGGTGACGTTGGTGGTTCCCCGCAGGCCGGCGGCCTGCGGGGCTTGTGGCATCCGGTGCGGATGCCGTCAGTGCATGTACAGGCCGCCGTCGACGTTCAGCGTCTGGCCGGAAATGTAGCCGGCGTCCTCGCCGATGAGGAAGGAAATGGCCGCCGCGATGTCGCGGGTGGTGCCCACCCGGTTCACCACCAGGTCCTTCACGAGTTCATCCTTGCGTTCCTCGCTGAGGGTGCCGCCCATGATGTCGGTGTCGATCGGACCGGGTGAGATGGCATTGACCGTGATGTCGTACTCGCCCAGTTCGCGGGCGGTGGCGCGGGTCAGGCCGATGACGCCGGCCTTCGCCACGGAGTACGGGGTCTTGCTGAAGGTTCCGCCGCCGCGCTGCGCGGAGACGGAGGAGATGTTGACGATCCGACCCACCCGGTTCCTGGCCATCGATTCGGCCGCCCGGCGGGTGGCGTAGTGGACGCCGTTCATGTTGATGTTCACCACGCGGTCCCACTCGGCGCTGTCGAGCTCCAGGTAAGGAACCGGGGAGCTGACGCCCGCGATGTTTGCCAGTGCCACCAGTTGGGGAAGCTCGGCTTCGATCTCGTCGATGGCGGCACGCACCGAGGCTTCGTCGCCGATGTTGGCACCGGCGCCGTGGGCTTTGACGCCATGCTTTTCGGCCAGTTCCTTGGCCAGGTCCTTGCTGGCGGCATCGTCAAGGTCGATCACGCCGATGTTCCAGCCGCGCTCGGCAAGGTACTCCGCTGTGGCGCGGCCGATGCCGCGCTCAGAGACTGCACCGGTGACGATCACCGTGCGCTCTGCGGGGAAAACTGTCATGGAATGTTCCTTCCGGTTGAGGGAAAGCAGGGCTAGGACAGCGGGGCCGGGCCCAAGTCCTCGATGAGCTTCTGCATGGCGACGTAGGCCTTGTTCCGGTAGGCAACCAGGGCTGCCGTGCGCTCTGCCGGGACATCAAGGAAGCCGGAGCCGGTCTTGGTGCCCAGCTGGCCGGCGTCGACCTTTTCCTGCAGGATCTGCGGGGTGGCGAACCGCTCCGGGAAGCCGGTCTGCAGCGACTTGTAGCAGAAGGCGTAGACGTCCAGGCCTGCCATGTCGGCGATGGCGAAGGGGCCGAAGAACGGCAGGCGGAAGCCGAAGGTGGTGCGGACCAGGGTGTCCACGTCCTCGGCGGTGGCGATGCCTTCCTCCACCACCTGGGCGGCTTCGTGGAAGAGGGCGTACTGGAGCCGGTTCAGCACGAAGCCGGTGACGTCCTTGACGGTGGCGGTTTCCTTGCCGGTCTCCCCCACGATGGTGCGGGCGGCCTGGACGGTTGCCTCGGAGGTCCCCTCGTGCGGGATGACTTCCACGCCGGGAATGAAGGGTGCCGGGTTGGAGAAGTGGACGCCCAGGAAGCGCTCCGGGTTGTCCACCACTTCGGCGAGCTTGGCGATGGAGATGGTGGAGGTGTTGGAGCCGATGATGGCATCGGGCCGGGCGGCGGCACTGATCCGGCCGAGGGTGGCGTGCTTGATCTCGAGGACTTCCGGCACGGCCTCCTCGATGTATTCGGCGTCCGCTACCGCTTCTTCGATGTCCTTGGCTGCCCACAGGTTTTCCTTGAGCAGGTCCGTGGCGTTGGCCGGGAAGAGGCCTGCTGCCACAAACTCGTCGGATTCCTTCAGGAGCCGTTCGTAGTTGCTTTGGGCGATTTCGGCGGAGACGTCCGCCAAGGCCACGCGGGCTCCGGCAAGTGCCAGGACCTGGGCGATTCCGCCGCCCATGTAGCCTGAGCCGACGACGGCGATGTTACGGGTGCTCATGTGGTTTCAAGTCCTTCCGACGCGCCCTCATAGGAGCAGATGGCGTCTACTTTGGCCGCGGATGCGGAGTTTTCATCGAAGCGGTAGTTGAGCCACTCGCCCACCAGCTTCTTGGCCAGTTCCAGGCCGATGACGCGCTGGCCCATGGTCAGGACCTGGGCGTTGTTGGACAGCACGGAGCGTTCCACGGAGTAGCTGTCGTGCGCGGTGACGGCCCGGATGCCCGGTACCTTGTTGGCGGAGATGGCGACGCCCAGGCCGGTTCCGCAGATCAGGAGGGCGCGGTCCGCTTCACCGGCGGCCACTTTGCGGGCGGCGGCGACGGCCAGGTGGGGGTAGGCGGTGGTGTCGTCGGCGCCGACTCCCACGTCCTCCACCGAGGCGACGCGGGGGTCCGCCTCCAGCAGTTCGCGCAGGGCGTTCTTGTATTCGACGCCGGCTTCGTCATTGCCGACGACGATGCGCCAGCCCGGCTGGGATTGCTCAGTCATAAGGGTTCTCCTTTAGTGGCTTTCGATGGTGGCGGCGTAGTCGGCCAGCCTGCGGGCGATGAGGCCGAAGGACACAGCACCGGGGTCGGGGTGGCCAAGGCTCTTTTCGGCCAGGGGACGGGCGCGGCCCTTCTTCGGGCTGAGCCCGGCGGTCTCGTCAGCGGCTTTTGCTGCCGCCTCCGCTGCCGCACGGAGGCTCCCGGCCAGGCTGCCGCCGTCGTCTATCGCGCGGTTGAAGGTCTCGGCGAACGGAAGCAGAGCGTCCACCATGGTCTTGTCCCCCGCTTCCGCCTTGCCCAGGGTAATGATGGCGTCGCGGAGGGCGTTGACGGCGGCGGCTGCGTCGGCCGCGGTGTAGGAGTCCTTGCTGCCAAGGGTCCTGCCGACAGCAGTGACGGCAGCGCCCCACAGGGCCCCGGAGGTGCCGCCGGCACGTTCGGCCCACTGCTCCCCCGCCGCCGTGAGGAGTTCCTCAAGCCCCGCGCCGGACGCGTGGGACTTCTCGGCGGCGGCAACAGCGGCATCAACGCCGCGGCGCATGCCAATGCCGTGGTCGCCGTCCCCGGCGATGGCGTCCAGTTTCCCAAGCGCGTCCTCATGTTCGACGACGACGGACCGGGCTTCCTTCAGCGCGCCCACCGCCGTGGCGGCCAGGGCAGTCGACGCCGGGGTGGCGGCCAGCGCCGGCGCCGTTCCCGCCTCGGCGAGGGACTCCACGGACCGGGCACGGCGCGGGGCCAGGTTGCCTTTGCGGAAGGCGGGCGTGTCGGCCGGCGCTGCCCACAACTTTTCCAGTTCCCCGTCCAGCCAGAACAGCGTCAGGGACAGTCCGGACATGTCCAGGCTGGTCACCAGTTCACCGCACTCCGGCTCCACGATCTCCAGTCCGGCCCCGGTCAGCAGCGCTTCGATCTTGCCGAACAGCAGGAAGAGTTCGTCGTACTTGACCGTTCCCAGGCCGTTCAGGATCGGCACCACCCTGGTGCCCGCGGCGTCCGGCTTGTCCTTGAGCAAGCCGTCCACCAGGAGCCGGGCGAGCTCGCCGGCGGTGGGCAGGGGCTGCTCGGAGATGCCCGGTTCACCGTGGATGCCGAGCCCCACGGACATCATGCCGTCGGGCACGGTGAACAGAGGTTCGGCTGCTCCGGGAAGGGTGCAGCCGGCAAAGGCAACGCCGAGCGAGCGGGTGTGGTGGTTGGCTTTGATGGCGAGGCGCTCCACCTCGTCCAGGTCCAAGCCGGCTTCCGCTGCCGCGACGGCCACCTTGAAGACTGTCAGGTCCCCGGCGATGCCGCGGCGCTTGGCGATTTCCTCCAGCGGAGCGCTGGCGATGTCGTCGGTGACCAGGACGGTCCGGGTTTCGATGCCTTCGGCGTTCAGTTTGTCCTGGGCCTGGCCGAAGTGGAGGACGTCGCCGGCGTAGTTTCCGTAGCTGAGCAGGACTCCCCCGCCGGTCTGGGATGCCTTGGCCACGCGGTACACCTGTCCCGCTGAGGGGGAAGCAAACATGTTGCCGCAGGCGCTTCCTGCCGCCAGCCCGGCACCCACCAGGCCGGCGAAGGCCGGGTAGTGGCCGGAGCCCCCGCCGATGACCAGTGCCACCTGGCCGGCGGGTGACTCGGTGGAGCGGACAACGCCGCCGTCAACGCGCGCAACATACTGGCGGTTGGCGGCCACGAAGCCGTCGAGGGCGTCGTCTGCGAACTGCGCTGGATCGTCAAATATCTTTGTCATGATTCCTCGTTGAACCGGTTGTCTCGGTTGGGATGCCTGACGGCTAACGTGCGGGGACTGCCGCCGGAGTTTGCCGGCCCTGGGCCACCAGGCTGGTGCCCAGGGCGTAGCCGTCGCGCTTGGGGAGGACCTGGCGGCGCAGGTAGTCCTGGTTGGCGGCGGTGACGCTCAGGCCGTCGCCACCGTAGTGCTCCGTGCAGATGACGCCCTGGAAGCCGACGGAGATGGCGAACTGGAAGGCCTCGCGGTAGCTGATAAGGCCTGATTCCATGGGGGCCGGCATGGCGACGTACTGGTTCCGGGCCTGGTTTTCATCGCGGATGTAGTTCTTGACGTGCCAGTAGTTGGAGTACGGCAGGGTCTTGTGCACCAGTTCGCGCCAGTCCTCGATGGGGCGGTGCAGCCGGATCAGGTTGCCCAGGTCCGGGTTCAGCCCCACGTTGGGCAGGTCGATGTCCTGGACCAGCTGCACGGAGGAATCTCCGGTGCCCAGGTAGGTGTCCTCGTACATCTCCAGGGACACCAGGAGGCCAAGTTCGGCGGCGTGCTTGCCCACTTCGCGGATGCGGGTGACGGCGTTGTTCCAGCTTTCCTTGTCCCCCACCGGGTCCTTGTGGCCCTCCACGGTCCAGAACCACAGCTGCTTCCGCTGCTCGGGGGTAATGGCCTGGTGGAGCCCGATCGAGACAACCTCGCAGCCAAGGTGTGCTGCGGCCTCGAGGGTTCGGTGGGTGTAGGCCAGGTTGTCTTCCCAGTTGCCTTCCTCGATCACGCTGCGGCGGATGGCGGAGATGGAGGGAAGTCCAAGGCCGGCGGCCGTGGCGGCGGCTTTCAGGTCGTCCAGCCGGGCACTGGAAAGATCGCCGGGACGGACCCAGCTGTCGGTGAGGTCGGCATTGGTGAAACCGGCGTCGGCCACTTCTTCGAAGACCTGCTGCCAGTCGCTGGCAGGGGCGTCCTGGACGGCGGTTCCGTCCGGCCTGGTTCCGGGGAACTGCAGCAGGGCGGCGGCGATGGGCCAGTTTTCAGCGGTGTACGGCATTGTCACTCCAAATCATGAATCGCATTTCCTATAGGATCTACGTTGGTTATGGATCCTGTCAAGGGTTCGTTTGTGGACTCCCAGGGATGGAGTCGAGGGATGAGGGGCTCGCCGGCTCCTGGGCGTGCTGCTAGCTGCGCACTTCGCTGTCGTGCTGCGAGCGCTGCTTGACGCCCTCGATGTGGTCGATCATTTTCTGCCGGGCGAGTTCGGCGTCGCCGGCTTCAAAGGCCTTGAGGATCTCGGTATGTTCCGCGATGGCGTAGTCGGCGTCCGTTACGCCCAGGCCGCCAAAGAAGCGGAAACGCTGCACTTGGCCACCCAGCGCGTTGTAGGCGGACAACAGGAACTGATTGTCCGCCGATTCGGCAATGAGCCGGTGGAACCGCTCATCCGCTTCCCAGTACGCGCGGAACTCGGCGAACGACGGGCCGCGAGGTGCGGCTTTCAGGTCCTCGATGGCCTGCTGGAGCTGCCCGGTCAGTTCCTGGTCTGCGTGCTTGCAGGCCATGAAGGCGTTGGCCGGTTCGATCACCAGCCGGGCGTCCATCAGGTCTGCCAGCTCTTCCGGAGAGAACAGCGGGGCTACCCGGTAGCCGCGCAGGGCCATCCTTCGAACCATGCCGGTGGCTTCCAGCCGGGCAAGCGCCTCCCGCACGGGCGTTGGTGAGACGTCCAGTTCCCTGGCCATCCCGTCGATACTGACGGGGGTGCCCGCTTCCAGCCGGCCGTCCATGAGGGCAACCAAAAGCGCCTCATAGACGTGGTCCGCGAGGACCTGCCTGCTCACCCCGCCGGTGGCCTGGTTCTTGGTTGCCATGTAGAAATCCTATAGCCGCTGCAGGGGCGGGACGTTGCGGATGACGCGCCCCGGCCACGGTGCCGTGCGGCCGCTGGGCCGTACGGCACCGTGCGCCAGGGGTGCCAGGAAAGCAGGGGCGTCAGGAAACCTGCAGGCCGCCGTTGATGTCATAGGTCGCGGCCGTGATGTAGCCGGCATCCTCGCTAAGGAGGAACCCGATCAGGGCCGCCACTTCCTCCCGGGTTCCCACCCGGCCCATCATGATCCCCTCGGACATCTGCGCCTTGCGCTCATCGCTCAGCGTTCCGCCCATGATGTCCGTGTCGATCGGGCCCGGTGCGATGGCGTTCACTGTGATGTTGTGCTCACCGACTTCACGCGCCAGGGCACGGGTGAACCCGAGGATTCCGGCTTTGGAGGCACTGTAGGCAACCTTGGAGTAGGTTCCACCGCCGCGCTGGGCGGAGATGGAGGAGATGCTGACGATCCGTCCCAGCTCCCGCTCAATCATGCCCTTGAGGACGCGCTGGGACACCACGAAGGTGCCACGCATGTTGATCGCGAAGACCTTGTCCCATTCCGCCACGGTGGTTTCCATGAAGGGAGTGGGGGAACTGATTCCGGCCAGGTTGACCAGTCCCACGATGGGCGGAAGGGACTGCTCGATTTCGGTGATGGCACGATCCACCGACGCCTCGTCCGAGACGTCGGCGCCCACGCCGATGGCCTTGACGGCACGGCTGGAACCAATTTCCGCTGCGGCCGCCTTGGCGTCTTCGGCGTTGATGTCCAAAATGGCGATGGACCAGCCCTGGCTGGCCAGCCGGTCTGCGGTTGCGCGGCCAATGCCCCGGGCGGATGCCGCCCCGGTCAGGACTGCGGTACGTTCTGTGGGGAATGCGTGCTCTGTAGTCATTGCTGTTTCCTAATGTTTTTCGGCGGCAGGAATGGTGGCTGCGGGGGCGGAGACACCTTCAGGCCGGTTGCGTGCATAGAGGTAAGTGGCGACGGCGGTCACGGCAAGGCAGGCGGCCAGGAACACCAGGCCCGTCTGGCTGTTTCCGGTGGCGTCCTTGAGGATGCCCACGATGTAGGGGGCCACGAAGCCGCCCAGGTTGCCGAGCGAGTTGACCATGGCCAGTCCGGCGGCTGCCGCGGCGCCGGTGAGGGCGGCGGACGGCATGGCCAGGAAGGGTGCGATCGCGGAGTAGATGCCCATGGCTGCCAGGGTCAGGAAGACCATGGCAAGCACCGCGTTGACCGGGAGCAGGAAGCCGGCTCCCAGGAGGCCGACGGCGGCAAGCACCATGCTGACGCTGGCATGCCATACGCGGTTGCCCGTACGGTCTGACCGCTTGCTCCAGAAGTACACGAACACCGCGGCGATGGCGTACGGGATGAAGACGATGAACCCCACCTGCGTTGAGTCAAACTTGCCCAGTGCCTTGACGATGGTGGGCAGCCAGAGCCCCAGGCCGTAGATGCCGCAGACCAGGCCGAAGTACAGCGCGGAGTAGGCGATGGTGCGGGGGTCCTTGAGGCCGGCCAGGAAGTTGTGGTTTCCGGACTTCTGCTTGTGGGCCAGCTCAGCGGCCATGGTGGTCGACAGCCATTCACGCTCTTCCGGCTTGAGCCACTTGGCGTGCTCGGGGCGGTCGGTCATGACGAACGGCGTGATGATGCCCAGGATGATGGCCGGAATGCCCTCGAGGATGTAGAGCCACTGCCAGCCGTGCAGGACGGCCACGCCTTCCAGGTTCAGGAGCATGCCGGACACTGGTGCGCCCAGGGCGTTGGAGATGGGCTGGGCGAGGATGAAAATGCCCAACACCGTCACTCGCTGGGCCGCCGGGAACCACAGCGTCAGGTAGAAGAGGATCGCCGGGAAGAAGCCGGCCTCTGCCGCGCCGAGGAGGAAACGGATGACATAGAACGTGGTTTCACCGTTCACCAGGAACATGGCAGTTGCGAAGATTCCCCAGGTGATGAGGATTCTGGCGATCCATTTGCGGGCACCATACCGGTACATGCCGCCGTTGCTGGGGATCTCAAGCAAGGCGTAACCAAGGAAGAAGATGCCGGCGCCCAGGCCGTAGGCAGCCTCGGTCAGGCCGATGTCGCCCTGCATGCCGAGCTTGGCGAAGCCCACATTGTTCCGGTCCAGGTAGGCAATGAAGTAGAGAAGGACGATCAGGGGCATCAGCCGCCGGCGTACCTTGCGGAGGGTGGTCTCGCCGAGCTGGCTGAGTGCGGGGGCAGTGGTGCGGGAGGTCATCGCAGGCCTCCGGGGGTGGTGTGGGGACCCTCAAAAGGGGAATGCGCGCGCATGACGACTCCTTTGGCTGGCGGCATTTTGGGGGGTGATATCAGATGTCTGATGTCTGACTGAGATTCTAGTCACAGGTACTTGTGGGCGTCAACATAATGGCTGCGGACGCGGACAGGGAGGCAGGCCACCGCTCCCTGGCCCGCCGGGCGGGTTCCAGGCGGGCCAGCCCCTAGCGGCCGGTGGTTCCGCTGCGGCTGGACATGGCAAGGAACTGCTCGTAGTCCTCAAAGGTCTGGGTGATGTGGGCATCCATGGTGGACCGCGCCGTGGCTGGATCGCCCGCAGCGATGGCCGCCAGGACCATCTTGTGGTGGTGGATGGCGTGGCGCTGCACGTCCGGGAAGGCTGAAGTTTCCCGGCGCATGGCGTACAGCAGCGTGGAGAGCTGTCCCAGCAGGGCGGGTACGAACGGATTGCCGGATGCACGCAGCACGGTGTCATGGAAGGCGATATCGGCCACGGTCAGTGCATCGACATCTCCGGCCAGGTGCGCCGCTTCCATCTGCTCCACGCTGTCCTGCAACGCAGTGAGGTCAACCGGGCGGTGCCGGGAGGCAGCAAGTTCGGCTGCCCCGGTCTCCACCATGCGGCGTACCTCCAGCAGGCGGAGTGCCACCTGGTCCGAGGCCACTCCCCTGGAGGCTGCACGCATGATGGCGTCCAGCCCGGTCCAGCGCTCGGGCGGGTTGACGAAAGTGCCCCGGCCGCGCTTTACGTAGACAACGTCCTGCGCTTTGAGCACCTTCATGGCTTCCCGGGCCGTCAGCCTGCTGACGCCCGATTCCTTGGCGATGTCAGCCTCCGGCGGCAGGGCGTCGTCGGCCTTTATTTCCCCGCTGATGATGTGCTCGAGGACCTTGTCCACGACGGCGTCGACCAGGGTGGGTCGCTTTTCTGCCATCGTTAATCCCCTGCCTGCGCGCCCGGGGCGCCCGTTTTTCCTGTCCCAACATTACTCGACCGGGTTGGGCAGGCGCCGCCCGCCGTCGTCGTCATTCGTTAAACAACGAACGCGGGGCCACCCGGGGTCCGTCCCATCACTGGAAACGGACCGGGGGTGGCCCCGCGTAGTGAAGTGCTGCCTAGAGGGCGGCGTAGACCTCGCGGAGCAGCTTGGCGGTCTCGGACGGCGTCTTGCCGACCTTTACGCCGGCAGCCTCGAGGGCTTCCTTCTTGGCCTGCGCGGTACCGGCGGAACCGGAGACGATGGCGCCTGCGTGGCCCATGGTCTTGCCTTCGGGGGCGGTGAAGCCGGCAACGTAGCCGACGACCGGCTTGGTGACGTTGGCCTTGATGAAGTCGGCTGCGCGCTCTTCGGCGTCGCCGCCGATCTCGCCGATCATGACGATGGCCTTGGTCTCGGGGTCAGCCTCGAACGCGGCCAGGGCGTCGATGTGCGTGGTGCCGATGATGGGGTCGCCGCCGATGCCGATGGCGGTGGAGAAGCCCAGGTCGCGCAGTTCGTACATCATCTGGTAGGTCAGCGTGCCGGACTTGGAAACCAGGCCGATGGGGCCCTTGCCGGTGATGTTGGCGGGGGTGATGCCAACCAGTGCTTCGCCGGGGGTGATGATGCCGGGGCAGTTCGGGCCGATGATGCGGGTGACCTGGTTGCCGTCGGCGTCCACCTTGGACTGGGCCAGGGCCCAGAATTCGGCGGAGTCCTGGACGGGAACGCCCTCGGTGATGACCACGACCAGGCCGATGCCGGCCTCGATGGCTTCGACAACGGCGTTCTTGGTGAATGCCGGCGGCACGAAGACGATGGAGACGTCGGCGCCGGTTTCAGCCATGGCTTCCTTGACGGTGCCGTAGACGCTGATTTCGTTGTCGCCGTGCAGGACCGTGGTGCCGGCCTTGCGGGCGTTGACGCCGCCCACGATGTTGGTGCCGGCCTTGAGCATCAGGGCGGTGTGCTTGGTGCCTTCGCCGCCGGTGATGCCCTGGACGATGACCTTGGAGTCTTTGTTCAGATAGATAGACATGGTGCGTCCCTTTACTTCGCTGCGTTGGCGAGCTCGGCGGCCTTGTCGGCGCCCTCGTCCATGGTGGCGGCCAGGGTAACCAGCGGGTGGTTGGCCTCGTTGAGGATGCGGCGGCCTTCCTCGACGTTGTTGCCGTCGAGGCGGACTACCAGCGGCTTGTTGGCGGCGTGGCCCAGTTCGGCCAGTGCGCCGACGATGCCCTTGGCGACAGCGTCGCAAGCGGTGATGCCGCCGAAGACGTTGACGAATACGGACTTGACCTGCTCGTCGCCCAGGATGACGTCCAAGCCGGCGGCCATGACCTCGGCCGAGGCTCCGCCGCCGATGTCCAGGAAGTTGGCGGGCTTGACGTTGCCGTGGTTTTCACCGGCGTAGGCAACGACGTCCAGGGTGGACATGACCAGGCCTGCACCGTTGCCGATGATGCCCACTTCGCCGTCAAGCTTGACGTAGTTGAGGTCCTGCGCCTTTGCCTTGGCCTCAAGCGGGTCTGCAGCGTCCTTGTCCTCGAGCTGCGCGTGCTTGGCGTGGCGGAAGTCGGCGTTCTCGTCCAGGGAGACCTTGCCGTCCAGTGCCACGATCTCGCCGGCGCCGGTCTTGACCAGCGGGTTGACCTCCACCAGGGTTGCGTCTTCCTTCTTGAAGACATCCCAGAGCTTGAGGATCACGGCGGCGACCTTGCCGCGCAGTTCCTCGGCGAAGCCTGCGGCTGCGACGATTTCGTCGGCCTTGGCCTGGTCGATGCCCACGGCGGGATCGATGGCGATCTTGGCCAGCGCTTCGGGACGTTCGACGGCGAGCTGCTCGATCTCCATGCCGCCTTCAACCGAGCACATGGCCAGGTAGTTGCGGTTGGCGCGGTCCAGCAGGACGGAGAAGTAGAACTCCTCGGCGATGTCCGCACCCTGGGCAATCATCACCTTTTTGACGGTGTGGCCCTTGATGTCCATGCCCAGGATGTTGGTGGCGTGCTCAAACGCCTCATCAGCGGACTTTGCGACCTTGACGCCGCCGGCCTTGCCACGGCCGCCTGCCTTGACCTGTGCCTTGACAACGGTCACGCCGCCGATCTTCTCAGCAGCTGCCTTTGCTTCTTCTGGGGTGTACGCCACGATGTCGGCAAGCACGGGTACACCGTGCGCCTCGAACATATCGCGCGCCTGGTATTCAAACAGGTCCACGGTTTAGTGTCCTTCTACGTCGAAGTAGTTTCTGTACAGTCGGACACCATCTGTACGACGATGACCGGGCTGCGGATTGCACGCACCGGCGGCCTGTCTGGAAACGAGCCACGCGGCGTAATGCTCCATGGGGAACTCTAGTCCTTTGGAGGGACCGGGCCGTCCCAGACTACCCCTTATGTGAGTAAGCACACTATTCTATGGAGCGTAGAAAAACCGCGGAATTACGGGGTTTTTGGGCCCTCCTGCTGCGGCGGCTGGCCGCTTTTTGCCGCACCCTGAATCAGCTCGTAACGTTTGGGCGAAACGAAGAATCCGACGCCGGCGGAGACGTTTCCGCATGCCACGCCGCCGTTGTACGCGGAGCAGCGCAGTCCGTTGCGTTCCAGGTTCTGCCCGTCCGCAAGCACGGGCAACTGGGTCAGCGTTCCCTCCTTGCTCCCCTTGGGCCCGTAGGTTCCTTCCATGGATGTGACGCCGGAGCGGCATTCACCGTATCGGGCGGTGTCCGGCGACAGGAGGGCCACACCGCCCAGGTAGCCAAGGTGGGTTCCGGCGCAGTCGTCCTTGATATCGCCTGGCTCGGGCGCCGGATAGGAGGCGAGCTCGCAGTGGGCTACCGGGACGATGGGCAGCTTGTTGTTGGCGGCGTCGCTGTAGCGGTTCTGCTCGTAGGGCAGGTTCAGGTGTTCCCCGCGGGCGGACGTGAGCGAGCACGCGATGGTCCGGTCGGCGGTGATGAAAGAGAGGACATCTGCGCCGCTGGAGAACGTTTTCGCATCGGCCAGTGGCGCCTTTTCCAGCTGCTCCATGGGGTGCAACGGAGCCGGCGGAACGTAGGCCGGGTCCTTGGTAGTCACCGTGCAGCCGGTGGAGGTGATAAGGAAAAGGGCGGCGAGCATCCCCAATACAGTCCGTCGCATGGGCTCCATTATGCACGTCCGCGGGCGTGCCTAGGCGTCGAGTTTGGTGAGCGGGGCGTAGCGCAGCAGCAGGCGCTTTTCGCCGACGTCGAACTTCACCTTTGCCACGGTCTTGTCTCCTGCACCTTCGAGGGCCAGGACCGTTCCGTTGCCAAAACTGGTGTGGTTGACCTTGTCCCCCACGCTGACGGCGATAATTTCCTTCTGCGGCTGCACCCGGTTCTTGGCGATGAACGCCGGGACGTCGGCATTGAAGCCGGCGGAAGAATCTGCCGCGGCTCCGCGGGCGGTACCGGCGCCCCAGAACGATCCGCTGTACCGGCCCGAGCCGATTGAACCGCCGCCCGCCCATGACTGGCGGCTGGTGCCTTCCCGTTTCCATTCCAGGAGCTCCGCGGGGATTTCCTCGAGGAATTGGCTGGCCGGGTTGTACTGGCTTTGGCCCCACATGCTGCGGACCTCGGACCGGGTCACGTACAGCCGCTTCCGGGCACGGGTGAGTCCCACGTAGGCCAGCCGGCGTTCCTCGGCAAGTTCCTTGGGGTCGGTGGCGGAGCGTTGGTGCGGGAAGAGTCCGTGCTCCATGCCGGTGAGGAACACCACCGGGAACTCCAGGCCCTTGGCCGTGTGCAGGGTCATCAGCGTCACCACGCCCAGTCGTTTGGCCTCGGCGACGGCGGCGTCAATGTCCGCGCCGGGAGCATCCGGAATCTGGTCGGCATCTGCCACGAGGGATACCTGTTCGAGGAATGCGCCGAGGCTGCCCTCGGGATTCTCCTGCTCGTACTCGCGCACCACGGCCACGAGCTCGGCCAGGTTTTCCACGCGGGACTCGTCCTGCGGATCGGTGCTGGACCGCAGCGCGGCAAGGTAGCCGGTTTGCTCCAGCACTGCTTCGAGTGCTGCGGCAGCCCCGGACCCGGCAGCCACCTCGGCGAGGTCGTCCAGCATTTTCACGAAGCCGAGGACGGCGTTGACCGAACGGGTGGCCATACCAGGTGCCTGGTCCGCGCGGCGGGCGGCCGCCATGAACGAGGTGCGTTCGCGGCTGGCGAGGGCCGCCACGGCGCCTTCGGCACGGTCGCCGATGCCGCGCTTGGGTTCGTTGAGCACCCGGCGGAGGTTGACGTCGTCGTCCGGGTTCACCAGGACGCGCAGGTAGGCCAGGGCGTCCTTAATTTCCTTGCGCTCGTAGAAGCGGGTGCCGCCCACTACCTTGTACGGCAGGCCCACGCGCACCAGCACGTCCTCGATGGAGCGGGACTGGGCATTGGTGCGGTAGAAGATGGCGACGTCGCCCGGGCGGAGGTTCTCCTCGTCCTGGAGTCGGTCGATCTCCTTGGCGATGAACTGCGCTTCGTCGTGTTCGTTTTCGCCGACATAGCCAATGATCTTGTGGCCTTCGCCCTCGGCGGTCCACAGCCGCTTTTCCGGCCGGTTGGGGTTGCGGGAGATGACCGAGTTGGCGGCACTCAGGATGTTCTGGGTGGAACGGTAGTTCTGCTCCAGCTTGATGGTGCGGGCCTCCGGGTAGTCCTTTTCGAACTCCACAATGTTCCGGATGTCCGCGCCGCGGAAGGCGTAGATGGACTGGTCAGAGTCGCCAACAACGGTCAGCTCCGAGGCACCCGGGCCCTCCCCCACGATCTCCCGGACCAGGGCGTACTGGGCGTGGTTGGTGTCCTGGTATTCGTCCACCAGGACGTGGCGGAACCGGCGGCGGTAGGACTCCGCCAGCGCCGGGAAGGCGCGGAACATGTAGACGGTCTCGGCGATGAGGTCATCGAAGTCCATGGCGTTGGCTTGGCGGAGCCGCTGCGTGTAGCCCTTGTAGACGTCCGCCACCGCATGTTCGAAGGGGTCGTTGTAGTTGGCTTCCGAGGCAAAGGATTCGGCGTCGATCAGTTCGTTCTTCAACGCCGAAATCTTGTGCTGGATGGCTTTCGGCGCAAACTTCTTGGGGTCAAGGTCAAGGGTTTTTGAAACCTGCGTGACCAGGCGGAGGGAGTCGGCGGAGTCGTAGATGGAGAAGTTGGATTTCAGGCCGACATTGGCCGCTTCCTGCCGCAGGATCCGGACGCAGGACGAGTGGAACGTGGAAATCCACATGATTTTGGCGCGTCCACCCACCAGCGCCTCAATGCGCTCCCGCATTTCCGCGGCCGCCTTGTTGGTGAACGTAATGGCCAGGATTTCGCCGTGGTGGGCACGGCCGGTGGCGATCAGGTACGCGATCCGGTTACTGAGCACGCGGGTCTTGCCGGATCCGGCGCCGGCGACGATCAGCAGCGCCGATCCGCCGTGCTTGACCGCTTCCTCCTGCTGCGGGTTCAGTCCCTCCAGCAGCTGGGAAGCGTCGGGGCGGCGACTGCCATGGTGGTACGTCATGGTGCCGCTCGGCGTCGTGGCTGGACTGTTGCCAGCCCCCGGAGGTGTTGTGCCCGCCGGCGTTCAGGTCCGGCATTCCGCCCGGCCCTGCCGTGGTGGCAACGCCCTCAGGCTCCGTCCTTGTGCGGGCGGTGGAGGCGGGAGCGGCCTTGAACGGTCCGTCAGAGTACGGGTCAAACAACATATCCATGGTGCCTACAAGTCTAGGCGGTGGGACCGACAACGCCTTCCAGGCTGTGGATTACTCCCGCTGCGCGGGCGATTGCTTCAGGCCACAGAGCCTGACTCGAGGGCCGCACGCAGCTCGCGGACCGCCCTCGTTCCTCCTGCGATGAACCACTCCAGCCCGTTGACCCGGACGGTATCCACGGCCCCGCTTACCGCAAGGACAATCGCTTTGCCCGGCAGCCAGTCCCATTCCGGGCAGCTGTGCTGGAACCAGCACCCCAGCTGCCCGTCGGCTACCCGGCCGAGGTCGCAGGAACCGGATCCCAGCATGCGGAGGGATGCGGCGGAGGTGGCCGCAGCGTGCCACGGCATGGCACACATCGGGTCCATCAACCAAGTGGGATGGATGTAGGTGGCAGCGCCGAGTTCGGCGACGCTGGTGGTGTTGCGCCTGCCTTCGTCGCCGGTAAACGAGGTCAGCGCTTCACCGTTCAAGGTGGCCTGCCGGTCATGCCCGCCCAGCCACAGCTTGTCCTCCTCCGGCTGGAAGACGGCGCCCAGCAGCACAGCGCGGCGGTCCTTGAGCGCGATGGCTGAGCACCAGTACGTGGAACCGTGCAGGAAGTTGTAGGTACCGTCCACGGGGTCGATCACCCAGGTCCGGCCGCTGGTCCCCTGGACGGAGGCACCTTCCTCGCCCACGATCCCATCGTCCGGTAAGCAGCGCCGCAGTTGTTCCAGGACATAGGCTTCCGCGGCGTGGTCGGCCGCGGTGACGACGTCGGACACAGAAGTCTTTTGTTCCGACTCAAGCCCGGCCATGCGCATGAGGAGCGCCAGCTGGCCGGCTTCCCGGACCAGGGCGGCCGCCAGGTCGTAGTCATCCAATGAGGGGTCAAGAACAGCTGCGCTGTGTCGGCCAGTGGTCATGGGTTCAGTTTATGGGGCGGGATAATGGTGCCATGGCCAAAACCCCTGCCCAGCGGATCAAGAAGCACGGCGCCAACGCGGCTGTGCCGCAGCACCACCTGCCGCCGGTGGTCAACCCCACCACGTCGCGCACGCCGGAGAAGGCACAGGGAAACAGCAATCTGATCGTCATTGCCGGTGTGGTGGCCAGCCTGTTCCTGTTCTGGTACCTGCACCTGCTGACCCTGGACCAGCTCACGCAGCTGTCCCAGGGCATGGCCATGCCGGATTCCCTGGTGGGCGGCTTCGATGCCGGCTACGTCGGACGGCTCCAGGGCGTCATGAACGGCGATGCGCTGGGCCAGCTGAGTTACGTCCACAAAACCGCCGGAACGCTCTTCCCGCTGATCTTCGGATTCACGTGGTTGCTGCTCATTGGGACCAACGTGGCGCGGAAGGTCTTGCGCTGGGCGCTCTGGGCGTTGCCCATGCTGTTCGTGGTGGTCCGGCTGTGGGGCAACGTGGCCATTGATTCCATGATGGGCACGCCCGGTCCCGACGCCGGCCAGGTGGCCTTGGCGTCCGGCCTCACCGTTGCAGGCTGGGTACTTTTGGTGCTGAGCCTCCTTGCCGGGGCGGCCGCGGTCTTCCTCAACAGCCGGAAGCGGAAAGAGCGCTAAACGGCAGTTGCCCTTGCGGCAGCTTCCGCAGCGCGGCGTTGCTTCCGGTGCCGGTGCACCCGCTGCGCAATGACCAGGCCCGCCGTCGCCATCCCCAGCGTCACCGGGTAGCCCATCAGCCGCTCCAGCGTCCCCGGCTCCGGTACCTCCATGCGAGTCAATCCCCCGGTGGCGACCGCCGCCAAGGACACGGTGCCGCACGCCAGGATGAACCACGCCATCCCCGTCTTCCGCAGCCACAGCAGGCCGAGCACCAGCAGTGCCGCGCCGCCGGTGATGAAGTACATAACGGCGCCCGCATAGTGCCAGGGGGAGCCAACGTCTTCGGGGACCAGGCCCACCACCACGGTTCCAACGCCGGCGGCTCCGGTGAGCAGCCGGACGGCGGAGGCCGCGAGCCAAGGCTCCCTGCGGGCCCAACTAACCCAGGTGCCGGGCCGGGCGGCCACGCGCAGCAGTCCCGAGGTCAGCAGTATCGCCCCCAGCAGCAGCCCGAGGCCCTGGACCACGAACGAGGCGTTCATCAGCCAGTTCAATGGTGAGCACACGTCGCGTCCTGAGTAGATTCCGCAGTGGAGCGCCCCCAGGTCACTGATGTACCCGGTCCGCAGGTCGTACGGACGCGGTCCCGCCCACGCCATGGCCACGGCTGCCTCGGCGGCGAAATACTGCAGCACACTCAGCACCGCCCAGGCCCCGATGTACTGCCGGGTGGACGCAACGTTCGGGATGAAGGCGGCGGCGGGAGCGGCAGTGGGGGCTGGACTCATGCCTTGAGCGTAGTACGGCCCGGCACCTTGTATGCTTGTAACCGTGTCCGGACGGACCGGCCCCGCCGAACCCCACCGGACACCCGCCCTCGTAGCTCAGTGGATAGAGCACGGCTCTCCTAAAGCCGGTGTCGTTGGTTCGATTCCAATCGAGGGCACTTGAATTCTCCTTCCCCGGAGCCAAGCCTCCGCGCCTACCTCCTTGGCGTCAGCGAAGCAAGCCAGGCTGGGCGCTGGCAGCTTGAGCGGGACCTGCTGGACAGGTCGGACGGCACCCACGGAACCTTTTCCGGCGTCGTGGTTTACACGCCAACGGACGACGGCGGCCTGGGCCTTCGAGAGGAAGGCACCATGCGCTGGCCTTCTTTTACCGGTCCCGCCTCTCGGGAGTACGTCCTGAAACCCCTGCCGCAACCCGATGCGCTGGACGTGTTCTTTCCCGACGGCAGGCCGTTCCACCGCATGAGCTTCACCCCTGACACCAGCCAGGACACCCACTGGTGCGACCCCGACACTTACCGCGTGTCCTACACCCGCCAGGGCCCGGACGCGTTCAGTTACAGCTGGGACGTCACCGGTCCCCGCAAGGACCTCCTGCTGGTCTCGCGCCTGGCAAGGATCACCGCATGAAGGACCGGATCGTGGTCTCCGCCGTCTGCGTGTTTGACGACGCCGGGCGCCTCTTGACCGTACGGAAGCGCGGGACCGGCATGTTCATGCACCCCGGCGGCAAGCCGGAGCCGGGAGAAACCGCTGTGCAGGCAGCCGCAAGGGAACTCGCCGAGGAGGTGGGGATCGTGGTGCGGCCGCAGGAGCTTGAACTGATGGGTGTCTGGATCGCGGACGCCGCGAACGAGGCCGCCACCGACATCGAAGCCACCGTGTTCGTGGCTCCGGGCACGTGGCAGGCCACTCCCGCGGCTGAAATCGCCGAGATCCGGTGGCTGGACATCAGCAGGCCGGCGGACGCAGCCCTCCCCCGGGACCTCGCGCCGCTGCTGACGGACCACATCCTGCCCCTGCTGGCCTCGCGGGCCCTCTAGGCAGCGGCTTCCAGCCCTTAGAACTCGGGGACGGACTCCTGCGCCACAGCTGTGGCCTCGGCAAACTGCGTCCGGTACAGCTCGGCGTAGCGGCCGTCCGCCGCCAGCAGTTCGGTGTGGGTTCCACGTTCCACGATTTGGCCGCCCTCCACCACCAGGATGGCGTCCGCCGCGCGGATAGTGGAGAGCCGGTGCGCAATCACGACGGCGGTACGCCCCTCGAGTGCGGCGCCCAGGGCTGCCTGCACGGCGGCTTCGTTCGTGGAGTCGAGCGCGGCAGTGGCCTCATCGAGGATGACAACCCGCGGCTGGGCAATGAGGAGCCGGGCGATGGTGAGCCGTTGGCGTTCGCCGCCGGAAAGCCGGTAGCCGCGCTCCCCCACCACCGTCTCCAGGCCGTCCGGCAGGGACCTGATCATCGTCTCCAGCCGGGCCTGGCGCAGGACGTCCCACATGTCTTCGTCCGTGGCGTCGGGCCGGGCCAGCCGGAGGTTGGAGGCGATGGTCTCGTGGAACAGGTGGCCGTCCTGGGTGACCATGCCCAGGGTGTCCCGCAGCGAATCGAAGGTGGTGTCCCTGACGTCCAGCCCCGTCCCCGGCGCGGTGCCCCCAAGACGCACGGCGCCCGAGTCGACGTCGTAAAGCCTCGACAGCAGCTGGGCAATGGTGGACTTGCCGGCCCCGGAGGAACCCACCAGCGCCACCGTCTGGCCTGGCTCAACCCGGAAGCTGACGCCGTGCAGCACTTCCTCGCCGCCCCGCGTGTCCAGGGTGGAGACCTCCTCCAACGAGGCCAAAGAGACCTTGTCCGCGGAGGGATAGGCGAAGCGGACGTTATCGAACTCCACGGACACGGGCCCGGCAGGAACGGGCACAGCATCCGGCTTCTGCTGGATCAGCGGCTTCAGGTCCAGGATTTCAAACACCCGCTCAAAACTGACCAGTGCGCTCATGACTTCCACGCGGGCGTTGGACAGCGCCGTGAGCGGGGCGTAGAGCCGGGTCAGGAGCAGCGCCAGGACCACCACGTCGCCGGGCGCGAGCTGGCCGCCCAGGGCGAGCCAGCCACCGAGGCCGTAGACCAGCGCCAGTGCGAGCGCGGAGACCAGGGTCAGTGCCGTGACAAATGTGAACTGCAGCATCGCCATGCGGACGCCGATGTCGCGGACGCGGCCCGCGCGGGCAGCGAATTCGCGGGATTCCTCATCCGGGCGGCCGAACAGCTTGACCAGCGTCGCGCCGGGCGCGGAGAACCGCTCGGTCATCTGGGTGCCCATGGCGGCGTTGTGCGCGGCAGCTTCGCGGCGCAGGTCTGCCAGCTTGGAGCCCATGCGCCGGGCAGGGATCAGGAAGATCGGCAGAAGGACCATGGCCAGCACGGTGACCAGCCAGGACTTGTTGAGCATCACGATCAGGGTCAGGGCCAGCGCCACGGAGTTGCTCACCACGCCGGAGAGCGTGCCGGCAAAGGCGGACTGCGCTCCGATGACGTCGTTGTTGAGTCGGCTGACCAAGGCTCCCGTCCGGGTGCGGGTGAAGAAGGCAATGGGCATGCGCTGCACGTGGTCGAACACCCGGGTGCGCAGGTCCACGATGACGCCTTCGCCGATGGTCGAGGACAGCCAGCGGGTCAACAGCCCCACCCCCGCTTCGCCCACCGCCACGATGGCGATCAGCACCGCCAGCCAGATCACGGTAGCGGCATCCGTCTTGGCGATGATGGCGTCAACCACCTGGCCGGCAAGCACCGGGGTGGCGACGGCCAGGAAGGCCGCTGCGATGGAAGAGAGCACAAAAGCGATGAGCTTGCCCTTGTGCGGAGCGGCGAAGGCCAGGACCCGCTTCAGGGTTTCCTTGGAGAACGGCTTGGAGCCGCTCTTGGCGGTGCTGATGTTGTAGAGCGAGCTCCACGCCACGCGGTCCATGCTCATGGTTATTTCTCCTGGCTTGCAGTGTGGTGGAGCTCCTGGACCGTGCCGTTTTCCAGGTGCCACCGGTAGTCGAGTCGGACATTTTCGAGCAGCCGGCGGTCGTGGGTGACCAGCAGCAGCGCTCCGTCGTAGCTTTCCAGGGCCTCTTC
This sequence comes from Arthrobacter sp. DNA4, assembly GCF_024362385.1. Taxonomy (NCBI): domain Bacteria; kingdom Bacillati; phylum Actinomycetota; class Actinomycetes; order Micrococcales; family Micrococcaceae; genus Arthrobacter; species Arthrobacter sp. DNA4. The sequence goes on along the minus strand of NZ_CP101466.1, from coordinate 907,586 downwards.
GAGCTGCTCAATGGTAAGCAGGTCGAGGTGGTTGGTGGGTTCGTCCAGCACCAGCAGGTTAACGCCGCGAGCCTGGAGCAGCGCCAGGGCTGCCCGTGTCCGCTCCCCCGGCGACAGGGAATCCACGGTCCGCGACGTGTGGTCCGCCTTGAGGCCGAACTTCGCCAAAAGGGTGCGGACGTCCGCGCTGTTCCAGTCGGCCAGCACGGCTTCGACGGCGTCGCCCAGTGGCTGGGCACCGTCCAGCAGTCCCCGGGCCTGGTCTATTTCGCCGACGGCGACCGTGGCACCCATGGAGGCGTCGCCGTCGTCCGGTGCCTGGGTTCCCAGCAGCAGGCGCAGGAGGGTGGACTTGCCTGCGCCGTTTGGCCCGGTGATGCCCACCCGCTCCCCGCCGTTGAGCTGGAGGTTCACCGGTCCCAGCGTGAAGTCCCCCTGGCGTGCCACGGCGTCGCGCAACGTGGCGACGACGGCGCTGGAGCGCGGTGCCTGGCCGATGCTGAACTGCAGTTGCCATTCCTTCCGGGGCTCCTCCACCACGTCCAGCCGGGCGATGCGGGATTCCATCTGCCGGACCTTCTGGGCCTGCTTCTCGGAGGACTCGGTGCTGGCGGCGCGCCGGATCTTGTCGTTGTCGGGGTTCTTCTTCATGGCGTTCCGGACGCCCTGGGAGCTCCACTCACGCTGGGTCCGTGCCCGGGACACCAGATCTGCCTTGGTGGCGGAGAACTCCTCGTACTTTTCGCGGGCGTGCCGGCGGGCCACGGCGCGTTCCTCAAGGAAGGCGTCGTAGCCGCCGTCGTACACGGCCACGCTGTTCTGTGCCAGGTCCAGCTCCACCACCCTGGTCACGCAGCGGGCAAGGAATTCACGGTCATGGCTGACCAGCACCACCCCGCCGCGCAACCCTGTCACGAAGCTTTCAAGGGTGGCCAGGCCGGCGAGGTCGAGGTCGTTGGTGGGCTCGTCCAGCAGCACCACATCGAAGCGGCTCAGCAGCAGGGCAGCCAGCGCCACCCGGGCCGCCTGGCCGCCGGAAAGGCCGGTCATCAGCGCGTTCGGGCCGGCGTCCAGGCCCAGCTCCGCCAGCACGGCAGGGATGCGGTCATCCAGGTCGGCGGCGCCGGAGGCCATCCAGCGGTCAAAGGCCCGCGCGTAGGCATCATCTGCGCCGGGAGCACCTGAACCGAGGCCCTCCGCGGTGGATTCCATTTCAAGGGTGGTTTCCGCGCAGCCGGTCCGGCGGGCGATGTAGCCTGCCACCGTTTCTCCTGGGACACGCTCGTGTTCCTGGGGCAGCCAGCCGACGAAGGCATCGGCCGGGGCAAGGCTGACGGAGCCCGCATGGGGCTGGTCGACGCCGGCAAGGAGGCGCAGCAGCGTGGATTTCCCTGCCCCGTTGGCACCCACGACGCCCACCACGTCGCCGGGCGCCACTGTCAGCGAGAGCCCGGAAAAGAGCGTGCGGTGCCCATGGCCACCGGAGACGTCCTTGGCAACAAGGGTTGCAGTCATTGATTCGTCCTTTCGCCGCTGCCCGGACAGCCGTCGACGGTAAGCAGAGGCGGCGAAATTGCGGGCCGCGGCGCCGCTGGGGCTGCAGGACATAGAAGAACCCGCTGGTCCGGACTTGGGGGGTGTACGGACCAGCGGGCTCGACCAACAACTATAGAGGAAAGTGGGCCATGGGCAAAATCCGCGGTACGGCGCGCACGGGCCGGAGCGGCAGGCGGGCACGGTAAAATCGTCGTCACCACCCGTTCTGCAGAGAGCACCCCATGACCCTTTCCGCCAAGGCGTTCCAGCGCTGGCTGCAAAGCATCGCGCCGGATGCCAGCACTGCCGACGTCTGCCGGGTCTCGGGGATCAAACGGACCACGCTGGCCCAGCAACTGGTCCGGGGCAAGGTCTCGGTGAGTACGGTGGTCAGCATCAGCCGCGCCTACAAAATCAACCCGGTGGCAGCTCTGGCCGGGTTCGATGCCTACAGCGCCCTCGCGGGTCCGCCCCGCCCGCCCACCAGGAACGAGCTGGTGAGCCAGATTTCCAGCGCAGACCTCCTCCAGGCCCTCCTGGCCCGTCCGGCCATGGACGCCGCCCGGGGGGCGGCCGCCCCAGCCCTCACCCCTGCCCCGCACGGCACCTCCGTGAAGAACTGGGTTGACGCCATTGACGACGGCGAGGTGCGGCACCGCGTTTCGGCCTCCACCGGCGTGGCCCCGCAGAATTATTCGGCCCAGCTGACCGCGAACAGGCTCTCCCCCGAGCTTGCCATGGCCACGGCCCTGGCGGCCGGGGTGGGACCGGCCGGCGGGCTGGTGGCCACCGGGGTCATCACGGAGGAAGAGGCCGGCTGGCCTCCGGGAGCCCGGCAGGCTGCTCTGGACAGCCTCTCGGACGGAGAACTTACCGCGCTTGCAGGGGACAGGCTCCAGGCACTGGGCAAAGTATTGCGCCGGCAGGAGCAGGACCAGGCGCAGACAGAGAAGATTTGGGAGAACCTGGGATGATCGAGACCCTTCAATGGACCACACTGGCCGTCTGCGCATTCGTTGCGGCGGCACGCATTCCCAGCACCCTCCGCGGTGAAAACCGGTCCCTGTTCGGCATCTTTGCCATGATGACCCTGGCCATCCTGTTGAGCATCCAGGGGCCCTACCTGGTGATCGACCAGGCACTGGGGGGAATCAACCTGGCCAACCTGCTGCTCCGGTTCGTGATCTTCGGTGCCATCTACTTCATGGGCATCCGCATCTCCAGAGGGTTCGGCGCAGAGAGCGCACACCGCCTCATCACGGGACGGGCCGGGATGCTGGTCCTGCTGGCTGTCTCCGTGGTCCTGGTTGCTGTCTTCTTCATGATGGACACCGCCGGCTCCTCTGCGGGGCTCAAGGCCATCTCAGACAAGGACGGCCGGAACTTCGCGCTTGTTGAGTTCTACGGTGCGGCGGGCAGGGCCTACCCGGCATATGTGGGGCTGGCCTTGGTGCCGGCAATGGTGCGTGCGGTGAAGGACCGGCTGCCGCCCCTGGTGCGGGCAGCCTCGGCCCTGCTTGCCCTGGGCGGAGTCGCCGTGGCCCTCACCCTGCTCTTCCCGGTGGTGCCGCCGTCCATGGACGCCCTGGAGTTCATCATCAACTACACGGCAGTACTCTGCTACGTCGTTGGACTGGCCCTGATCTGGGCGGCCAAGGTGGTCAACGCGCGTACCGTTCGCAGCCGCAGGACATCTACCGAAACGTAACCTTCACGGGCTTTCACAAAATCATTAGTGTGTGACACAATCATGAATGTGTGAAGGCGGGACTGCCCAGCGTTTTCGAACGGGGATAAATTCCAAAACGCGGGCGCCCCGGGGGCCTTCGCACACATTGGGGGGATGAGTGGTGGCGGACCGTTGGGGACCGCCCCCACTCAGCCTGTTTAAGGCCCTTTCAGCAGCCCCCGGCCTGCCCCCGGGCACCTACGCCCGGGCAAACCTCAGTGTCACCAGCTGGAACGGCCGGAGCCTGAGCACGGCACCCGTGCCGGTGGGCTGGACTCCAGCAGCTTCGGTGGTGCGTTCCAGGAGGTCCGTTGGCACCACGTCCTGCACCGGGAAGTTCGCCGTAATGTTCCCCGCCGAACGCTTCCCCAGCGACTCATACAGCCGGACCACCACGTCCCCGGAACCGTCCTGCGCCAGTTTCACCGCTTCGATGACCAGGGCAGGATTGCTGACGGAGAACAGCGGCTCCACGCCGGCGCCTCCGCTGACCAGCCGGGGCGCCAGGTTGGTCCGGTACCCTTCCTGGACGGCATCGGCAATGTCAGCACCCGGGCGGATGGTGACGGTCAACTCGTGCCGCCCCCGGTCTGCGTCCGGGTCGGGGAACTTGGGCGCCCGCAGCAGGGACAGGCGCACCGTGGTGGTGGTTCCGCCGTCGGATTCCCTGATGTTCCTGCCCACGTCATGGCCGTAGGTGGATGAGTTGGACACGGCCACGCCATAGCCGGGTTCACCCACGTGAATCCACCGGTGGGCACAGATTTCGAACTTCGCGGCCTCCCACGAGGTGTTGGTATGGGTGGGCCGGAAAACGTGGCCGAACTGCGTTTCGGCAGCCGACCTGTCAGCCCGGACGTCGAGGGCAAAGCCAAGCTTCAGCAGCTTTTCGCGCTCCTGCCAGTCCACTGACGTGGTGATCTCCAGTGACGGACTGCCGGGGGCAAGCGTGATGCGCTGGGTCAGCGGGGAGGCGCCTGCCAGCCGTTCCACCACCACGACGGCGCTGCCGCCTTCGGTGGCAAGCCGGACCGATTCCGCGTGGACCAGCTGTGTGACGTTGCGCCGGTAGAACTCGTCGATGTCCCAGGCATCCCACTCATTGGGGGTGTCCCGGTGCAGCTCCAGCAGGTTGCCGTGCTGGGCGGGAGCGATGGCTTCACGGCCGCTGGCGTGGTCACACAGGGAGGAGAGCAGTCCGTCGGCATCCACCACGACGCGGATGATTCCGTTGTCCAGGATGTAGCCACCTTCATGCGGTGTGGCCTGCACCGGATCCGGGGCCACCGCTGCTTCAGCCGCCGCCAGCGCGGGAACTCCATCCCGGGCATGCGGTGCAGCGTTCAGCAGGAACCGGCGGTCACCGGAGCCCAGCATGGCGGCGGCAGCGCGGCCGATCAGCGACTCGAGGGCGGTCTCGATGGCGTGGTAGTTCCGCTCGGCATCCTGATGCACCCAGGAAATCGAACTGCCGGGAAGAATGTCATGGAACTGCTGCAGCAGCACCAGCTGCCAAAGGCGCTTGAGCTCGGCGCCGGGATACTCGTAGGCACCGGCGGCGCGGACAGCAGCCGTGGCGCACCACAATTCGGCTTCACGCAGCAGGTGCTCGCTGCGCCGGTTGCCCTTCTTGGTGCGCGCCTGGCTGGTGTACGTGCCGCGGTGCAGCTCCAGATACATCTCGCCCACCCAGACCGGCAAAGCTCGATAGTCTTCCTCGGCCTGCCGGAAGAAGCTTTCCGCGGAGCCGACCCTGACCTTCGGCGATCCTTCCAGGTCGGCCGTGCGTGCAGCGGCGGCAAGCATTTCGCGGGTGGGGCCGCCGCCACCGTCGCCATACCCGAACGGCACCAGCGACACGGTGCCGCGGCCGTGGTCCCGGTAGTTCCGTTCGGCGTGGGCCAGGTCCCTGCCGCTGAGGTCGGAGTTGTAGGTGTCCACCGGCGGGAAGTGGGTGAAGAGCCGGGTGCCGTCGATCCCCTCCCAGTTGAACGTGTGGTGGGGCATCCTGTTGGTCTGGTTCCAGGAGATCTTCTGCGTGAGGAACCAGCGGCTGCCCGCGGCCTTCACGATCTGGGGCAGGGCCGCACTGTAGCCGAATGAGTCCGGGAGCCAGGCCTCCCTGCATTCAATGCTAAATTCGTCCAGGAAGAAGCCCTTGCCCTCCACGAACTGCCGGGCCATGGCTTCACCTCCGGGCATGTTGGTGTCCGACTCGACCCACATGCCGCCGACCGGGACGAACTGCCCGGCGCGGACTTTTTCCCTGATCCGGCCGAACAGGTCCGGGTACAGCTCCTTGATCCAGGCCAGCTGCTGCGCGGAGGAGCAGGAGAAGACAAAGCCGGGGTCCTCGTCCATCAGGGCCACCACGTTGGAGAACGTCCGCGCACATTTGCGGATGGTTTCCCGGACCGGCCAGAGCCAGGCGGAGTCGATGTGCGCATGCCCGGTGGCAACCAGTTGGTGCGCGGAGGCATAGGCAGGCCTGGTCAGGACATCGGCGAGCGCCCGCCGCCCTGCCCCCGCGGTCCCGGCAACATCGTCCGGGTCCATCACGTCCATCATGTGTTCCAGCGCCCGGAGGATCTCGTGGCGGCGCGGAAGCTCCAGCGGAAGCTGCTCCATGAGGCCGGCAAGGGTCCAGATGTCCTGCTGCAGTTCCCACACGGTCTGGTTCAGTTCGGCGATGGCGATGCTTCCGAGCCGGTACTGCGGGGCTTCCCCTGCGGTCACCTTGTCCCCCAATGGGGTGGCGGCAAACGTCCAGCCCTGGGCCATGTCCGGGTTCGCGGCCGCCTCAACGTAGAAGTCCACAGCCATGCCGCTGCCCAGCAGCTTGAGCGGAATGTACTGATTGCGGGGTGATATTGCCTTGATGATGCTGCCATCGGAGCGCCAGGCGATGCCCTCGCACTGGAACCCGGGGGCCTCGGTGGTGAACCCCAGGTCCACCACCACCTCCACCGTGGTGTCCGGGCCGCCGCCCCAGGATTCAGGCACTTCCCCCTGCAGCCGCAGCCACGTGGTACCCCACGGCCGCCCCCAGGGGGCACCGTGCTCCTGCGGCTGGAACTCCTGCCGCATCGCCTCGAGCGCGGGGACCGGCTCACCGGGCACTTCCCAGCTGCTCAGAGTAAGCGGGACTGTCCTGCTGTAAACGGCAGGGACAATGCGCTCCCGCACAAACCTGGCCAGGCGGACTTCCGTGATCCTGCGGTCGTCATGCAATATAGGTCCTCTTTAAGCTGGAGACTGGATCATCGAGTCCATTCGATGGACAAATCTACCCGCTGACAGCACCGCAACCAACCCCCCGGGTCCATGCAGCGGGACCGGCCCAGGTGTTGGCGCCGCTACGTCCTTGGGACGGCGGGTTCGGGCCTCAGGATCCGGGAGTCCCCGGCATAGATGTTGAAACTGGTGCCGCGGCTGAATCCCGCCACGGTCAAACCGTTCGCCTCTGCCAGTTCCACGGCGAGGCTGGACGGGGCACTGACGGCAGCCAGGACGGGAATTCCGGCGAGCGAAGCTTTCTGCACCAGCTCGAAGGATGCCCGGCCGGACACTTGGAGGACCGTCCCGCTCAACGGCAGGAGCCCTTCGCGCAGCGCCCAGCCCACCACTTTGTCCACCGCATTGTGCCGTCCCACGTCTTCGCGCAGGCACAGGAGCCGTGGCGCGCCGTCGTCGTCGATCCTGAACAGGCCCGCCGCGTGAACGCCGCCGGTGTCATCAAAGACGCGCTGGGACTCCCGCAGCAGGTCCGGCAGGGAGGCCAGGACCTTCGCGTCCACCGTCAGCGGGTCCGCCTGCGGGCTGTGGTGCGAGGACTTCTGCACGGCTTCGATGGAGTCCGTCCCGCAGATGCCGCAGGAGCTGGACGTATAGACCCTGCGGCCGGTGTCGGGGAGCGGAACGTCCGGCCGCAGCTGGGCCTCCACCACATTGAATGTCTGGACGCCGTTTTCGTCCTCGCCGGCGCAGAACCGCAGCGACACCAGCTGTTCAGGGGCCCAGATGACCCCTTCGGACACCAGGAATCCGGCCACCAGGTCAAAGTCGTCGCCGGGCGTGCGCATGGTGACCGAGTAGGACAGTCCGCCCAGCCGGATTTCCAGCGGTTCCTCCACGGCGAGGACGTCTTCGCGGTGGCGGACCGGGTACTCCAGGGCGCCCGGAGAACCATCCAGGAGATACTTGTGCACCTTGCGGCGCTGGGTTACTCGTCCCATGTTCCACCCTGCCTGTTCATTACTCCATCATGGCACCAACAGAGCCTGCCACGGCCCATCCGACCGGCCCTGAACGGCTCAGCCCAAAACTGGCTCAGCCCAGGAGGGCGCTCCAGTCCACGGGTCCGCTCGGTGCCGGTTTGGCCTTGGGCTGGCCCGTCCGGGCATTGCTCCGCGGTTTGGCTTTTGCCTCCCTGTCACCAGGGCGCGGAATGGGCGGCCCCCATGGCAGGGCGAAGGCCGGCACCAGTTCGCCCAGCTGCACTCCGTGCGGCGGCACCACCAGGACCCCGTCGGCAGCGGCCAGCCCGCGCATCATGCCCGGTCCCGTATGCTGCGCCGGAGACGCCATGCCGTACAGCAGGCGGAACGGCATCAGCCTGGTGCGTCCGGGGTCCGGCTCGACCATCGTCCCGCAGGGCACTTCCTCCACGGGCGGCATGGACCGGTGCCCCAGTGCGGCCAGCAGCGGAGCACCCACGGTGGAGAGGGCCATCATGGCCGCCAGCGGGTTGCCCGGAAGCCCCAGGACGAAGCGGCCGTCCGGAAGCTCGGCGAGAACCGCTGGGTGTCCCGGGCGCATTGCCACGCCGTCGATGATGAGCCGTCCGCCGAGCTCCGCCACAGCCCGCCGCAGGTGGTCCGTTCCGGAGCGCCCGGTACCCCCGGTGGTGATAACGACGTCGGCGGGCAGGTCCGGCGCGCCGGGCACCTCCGGCAGCACGTCCTCAAGCGCCGCCAGCCATTCGGCGTAGGAGTCGCCGATCCGCTGCTGTCCGCCGGCGATGCCGCCCAGCATGGCCACGACGTCGGGCAACTGCGGGCCGAACGTGTCGCGCACCTGGCCCGGGGCCGGAGTGCCCTGTTCCACCACCTCTGACCCCGTGAGCACCAGGCGGACCACCGGCTTCCCCTGGACCTGGACTTCGTCGTAGTAAGCCAGGGCGGCCAGCGCCAGGTGTGCCGGATTGAGCTCCACCCCTGCCTTGACCAGGGTGTCCCCTTCCAGTGCTTCCTCGCCGGCCTTGCGGATGTGTTCTCCCGCGCGGGGCTCGCCGGGGCGCGCCTTGCCGCCGGGCATCAGGATGGGGAGCCCCTCATCGTCCGTGCCAAGGACAGCATTCTCGGTGCGAAGGACTGCCTTGGCGCCGGGCGGGATGAGGCCTCCCGTGGCAATGGGACTCGCCTGGTGCGGTGCCAGCCGCGTTCCGGGCTCCACCGGGATCCACGGGCCGCTGCCGTTGACAGCCCAGCCGTCCATGGCTGAGGACGCGTAGTGGGGCATGTCCTGAAGGGCCACGATGTCCCGGTCCAGTCTGCGGCCCAGGGCTATCCTCAGCGCCACCGGCCCGGGGGGTATGGGGGTTGCTGCATCGAACGCAGCTTGCCGGGCCTCTTGCCAGGTGTGGGCCGCATGATGGTGGGCGTCATGCGGCTGTTCAGTTTTGTGCGCCTCTGCTTCACTGCCCGGTGGCGCCTCCGGATCGCTGTGGGGTTCTGCCGTCATTCGCCGGGAGTCCCGGCGGCTTCAGCGTCGTAGTCTTCCGCGAGGGAACGGGCAACGGCCAGCGCCGCGTCCATCGATGCTGCGTCCATTTCCCTGCCGGGAGCAGCCGCCAGCCCTGCGGCGAAGCCTGCGATGAAGGTGGTCAGCGGCGCGGTAAGCCTGACAACCGCATGGGCAGCGACGCCGGCCAGCGCCAGCACGGCGTTGACATCCACCTGGACATCTTCAAGCTTGTAGGCCTGGAGAAGCGCCCTGCACCACTCTTCCAGCGTCTCGTCCTGGCTTTTCACGACTTGCCTCCCACGTTAGCTCCGCCCATGAACGGGTCCTGGCCCGCGCGCTGGTTCCCGGCGGCAATCCCCAGCGCGGCAGCATCGTCCCAGGTATCCACATCGGATGTGGACCCGGCGGGGACTGTGACAAGCTGCACGTCCAGACTAGCAAGGAGCGCCCTCACAGATCCGTTGACCAGGGCGTTGCGGGCAGCCAGGTCGCAGCAGGCTTTTGTTAACTCAGCCGTGCTGTAAAAACCCGCCAGGGGCTGGGCCCTTCCATCGCCGGAACAAGCCATCACACCACCCCCACCGGCCGCAGCATCGGTGCCCGTCAGGACATCCTTCAGCACAGCCACCGCCTGGGAGGCCAGCGGCATGTCGCACGCCAGCACCAGGCACCAGGGCGCACCTTCACCGCTCCTGGCCAGCGCGGCCAGGCCTGCGGCTATTGCGGCAGCAGGCCCGGCGAATTGCGGCTCCTCGCGGCACATCAGCACGGCGGAGGGCCGGGTTGACGGGGCCGGCAGACCCCCGGACTCCACCGGCAGGGACCCCGCATCACCCACCACCACGGTGCGGCGGGCGCCGTCTGCCGCGGCCACGGCGCGCTCAAGGAGGGTCTGGCCCTGGTAGACCAGCGACTGCTTGGGTACCCCGCCCAGCCGGGATGACCGCCCCCCGGCCAGGATCAGGGCGTCGAAAACCACCATGCTCTTTTGCACTCCCCCAGACTAGCGATCAGCAAGGCTGGGGGCAGCGCGATGCGTCAGGCGGCGCGCTCCGGAAGAAGGAACGGATCCCACGCCGGCGTCGGCTTCTCCAGTTCCTTGATCTGCCAGATCGTTCCGTGCGGCGGCCCGGGCACGAACCGAAGGGTCCAGCCCATCTCCGCGGGAGTGTGGTCGCCCTTGACGTTGTTGCACCGCAGGCAAGCGGCCACAAGGTTTTCCCATGAATCGGCACCGCCCCGCGACTTCGGGTGAACGTGATCGATTGTGTGCGCCGCCTTGCCGCAGTAGGCACATTTATGTCCGTCGCGCCGGAGCACACCCCTGCGGCTGACTGCCGTCGAGTGGTTGTACCGGGGCCGTATGTAGCGGTTGAGGAGGATCACGGACGGGCGGCCCAGGACGTCGGTGGGCCCTACCACCGGGTCATCCCCTTCGGCCACCACGCTTGCCTTGCCCGTGAGCACAAGCACCAGCGCCCGGCGGAAAGTGATAACCGCCAGCGGTTCATATCCAGCATTCAAAACGAGAGTGCGCATGCACTTACCTCTTCACGGCCGCACCCGGCAGGGGCACGAGGGCCGGCTGCCCTCGGCATGTCCGGGCTATGGATCGACATCACAAGAGTAAACAAAGAAGTGCAAAATCAGGTAATCGCCGCCCCCGGAGCCCAACCGGGGCACGAAGACGGGAAAGGCAAGGGGCGCCACTGGGGGAACCCGTTAAAGCGCAAGGGACCCCCGCCTGGCGGCGGGGGTCCCTTACAGCAATTCGCGGGCGGCGTTGGATCAGGCCGCCCCAGGACTGCCTAACGTACGCGGATGGCAACCGCGCCAGAGCCAACATTGGCGCTGAAGACCACGGTGTCGTTGCCGTTGAAGCCGCCGTGGACGGCCATCCCGTTTCCGGCGTAAACGGCAATGTGAGCCATACCTCCGCCACCGTCAGCGTAGTACAGCAGGTCACCGGCCTGGGCCTGGGACATGGGCACAGTGTCACCCAGCGACAGGTAGCCAACCGGCCAGTCGTGGAAGTGGATGCCGACGGCGGCCAGTGCGTTGGTCACCAGCATGGTGCAGTCTTGGTGCACGCCGAGCTGGGCGTAAGCGGCGGAAAGGATGGCAGCACCCTTGCCGCTGGCCGAAGCCTGGCCTGCCGGTGCGGCCGGAGCGGCAGCGGTTGCAACCTTGGCGGTGACCTTGGGAGCAGCAGCCGGCTGGGCGGCAGGAGCAGCAGCCGGCTGGGCGGCAGGAGCAGCTTCCTGTACCTGAACCTCGGGCTCAGGCTCAACGACGGGTGCCGGCGTGGTGGTAACCGCAGGCTTCTCGTAGCTGATGGAAATAGTGGAAGCCGCGGAAATCGGGGCGTCGACGACGGATTCAACTTCCAGCTGGGATGCAGGAGCGGAATCGCGCTTGACGTTGGTGTCGGCAGCGTTGGCCGCGATGCCACTGGTCAGGACCAGACCGGAAGCAGCAGCGATGACAGCAGCCTGGCGGCCCATGCCACCGGCATTGTCGCTGACAGCTTTGGCAATGACAGCGATCGAGTTGGTTTTGGTGACCTCGGCGCGGTGCCGTGCGGTAGCACGAGTCGTCATCAGTTCTCTCTTTCGTTTTTCCTTCGAACCGCGGGTAGGCAGGCAAAGGGAACTGGACGCGCCGGCATCTTGGGGGCAAGCCGGCGCATTCCGAACGGGGATGTGGTTTCTAGCGAAAAAGCTTTGGGCAAAGAAATAGCCCTTGGAGCATGAAGCCCAAGAACTACTTGTTGAGGTGGTAGTACGACGAGGTACCGGTGGCTGCAGGCGAGTGGAGCAGCGTGCCCTGGGAAGGGTTGAGTGCGCTGACCATCATGCCGTTGCCGACGTAGATGCCCACGTGCGCGCCGCCGTTCTGGACAACAACGTCGCCCGGCTGCGGGGTGGAGGTGGGGGTCATGATGTTCCACGCGTTGGTGCGGGGGATGCTGATCCCGGCCTGGGCGTAGACCCACTGGACGAACCCGGAGCAGTCCCAGCCGGTGACGGGGCTGGTGCCGCCCCACACGTAGGAGTGGCCGATGCCGGTGTAGGCGATTGCTGCAATGCCGGAGGTTGCGGCGGAGACAGTCTCGGCAGCCTTGGCGGCAGGGGCAGCGTCCTGGCCTGCGGTGGCAGCGGCGTCGCGCTCGGCCGGCGCGGTGGACTGCGGACGCACCGCTTCCACCTTTGGAGCGGCGGTGGTCTTGACGACGGGACGTTCGAAGGAAACCGTAGCCGTGGGGGCGGCAGTGACGGCGAGGGCCGTCTGGGCCGAACCGGACTCGGTGGATGCGGAGACACCAGCGGTGGTGTCAGCTGCGGTGGCGGGCAGGCCCATGCTCAGGATGAGGCCCGACGCGGCTGCCACAACGGCAGCCTGGCGGCCTACGGTCCCGGCATTTGCACTGACGGCCTTGGACACGGCGTCCAGGGGGTTAATGCGAACCGTTTGCGCACGGTGGCGCGCAGAATTATGGCGTGAAGACACGAAGGTAGCCTCTCCCAATGCCTGCGAGGTGAGCTGTCGGATTCGGATGGGAGTCACCCGGCCACTCTGCTTCCTGGGAAGCTCATGACTTAACCCCAAGGCCTTCAGGAAATGAAGGCCAAAATTGGTTCCCCCGCCCCTGCCAGACGATGAAATGCGAACGGACCTTGAGCGGTGGCAGAGTTAGGCAATCCACTCAAGAGCGTCAACTTCGGAAAAGTTGACGCGAGTTAGACGGTACAGCAGTTTTGTTTCAATGTCACATTCAGGTCACGGCAGGTCCCTGCGATCTGAGAGTGGACAATCATTCGGCTACAGCCAGCCCATGGGATCGACCACTTCGCCGTTGACCTGGACCTCAAAGTGCAGGTGGCAGCCGGTGGATGCGCCCGTGGTGCCGCTGAGTGCCACAACCTCGCCACGGGAGACGGTCTGGCCCACCTTGACGTTGAACGACGACAGGTGGTTGTAGGTGGTCTCCAGCCCGTTGCCGTGGTCGATGACCACCCGGTTTCCACCGCCATACTGGTGCCAGCCCGCGAAGGTCACGGTGCCGGTCGCGGCCGCCAGGACGGACGTTCCGCACTGTGCCACGAAGTCCTGGCCGCGGTGGAAGTCTCCGGAGCCGCCGGTGATGGGGCTCACGCGGTAACCAAAGGGCGAGGCGGTGGTGAGGGATGCCAGCGGTGCGGCCAGGGTGCCGGCCGAGGCGGCCCGCGTGACGGAGCCGGCGGACTGGGCGCTCAGGAGCTGCTTCAGCTTCCCGTCGGGGTCGGCCTGGGTCACCACTGCCGAACGGCTGAAGTCGATTTGGGCGCCAACATCAGCGGAAATCTGGGGCTGCGGGCTGACGGCGGAGGCTGCCAATGGCGCGTTGCCGGCGGCATCCGTGGCCATGACGGGGCTGGTGGCGGGCACTGTGACCGTCAGAACCAGGCCGGTGGCGGCCAGGGCGATTCCAGCTTTCTGGCCAATGCCACTGGCGGCGGCGAACTCCGTCACCTGCCGGAACGGACCCCGGCGGCGGCGCGCATCGCGATGCAGATCGCGGGGACGCTCCGCTGCGACATCTTCGACAACCCGGGGTGCCGAAGGGGGGCCTGCGGCGCGGCGGCGGCCCCGGGAGGTCTGCGTGGTCAAGAAGGGTTCCTCTCTGGAAAAGCCTGCGGAGTTAGCTGTCGGATTCGGGTCAGAGAGATCAAAGACCCGGCCCGTCATGGGCAAGCTTCTGCACAGGGGTATTCCCGGAAGAATCCTTCGCTGGAGAGGCTTGCTGCTGACGGACTTCACCCCAAGGCAGTCCCCCGCTGCCAATTGTGGTTCCCCCGCCTCTGCCAGTAACGACTCGTGCACCCGATCCGCTGGCAGAGCTCGGCTCCGGATCGGGTAACGCTTAAGTATCAACGATTGCTTCCACTATAGGGCCTTAAGACCCTAGGTAACAATTCCGTTATCTTTGCGTGGAAGCTCTGCGCTGGGGTATTGGGACGCGGCTCAGGGCTGCTTAACAGCGACAAAAACATGCGCGGCTACCTCAGGCGGCAACTCCAGCGCACCTTCGATTCCGGACACCCGCACGGAGATGTAATCTCCCACGCGTTCCAGCCCAACGGCAGCGCCGGGCCGGATCCCGCCTTCGTCCAGTTGCGCCAGCAGTTCCGGCTCCACCTGGATTGGCTCAGCCAGCCGGCTGATGGTCACTGCAGAGGCGGGACCGTATCCCTTCATGGCCTCCACCAGGCTGATGGCTCCGTCGGGGAAGCCGGTGGCCGGTTGTCCGCCCAGGGCAGCGAGGCCGGGGATCGGGTTGCCGTAGGGCGATTCGGTGGGGTGGTCCAGCATCTCGTAGATGCGCCGCTCAACGCGCTCGCTCATGACGTGTTCCCAGCGGCAGGCTTCGTCGTGCACGTAGGCCCAGTCCAGACCGATAACGTCAGCCAGCAGGCGTTCGGCCAGCCGGTGCTTGCGCATGACTTCGGTGGCCCGCTTGCGGCCCGTGTCCGTGAGTTCAAGGTGCCTGTCGCCGGAGACGACGACGAGTCCGTCGCGTTCCATCCTGCCGATGGTCTGGGACACCGTGGGGCCGGAGTGGCGCAGACGCTCGGCGATACGGGCCCGAAGGGCAACGATGTTTTCTTCCTCAAGCTCCAGGATGGTCCTGAGGTACATCTCCGTAGTGTCGATCAGATCCGTCATCCAGCTCAGCTCCTCGAGCGCAGTACCTTGCGTTGTCCCACCGTACCGCCTGTTCCCGCGAGGTAGTCCGGGGCTAGCTTAGCCTATTTTGACTTTGTCCGAATAGCTGGCCCCGGGCAGCCACCCACGAACGGGACCGTCTCATTGTCTGGACTTTGCCCCCTCCGGCTCCCGCACCCACTGCCCTTCAGGCAGAATGGAACAGGCCTTCCGCGCAGCCATCGCGCGCTGCGGCCACCCCTTACCCGCCCGTCCGGACCAAAGTTTTCGTCCCCGCCGAATTGGAGCACCTGTGAGCGACACCAGCATCACGATCCCCGCCGACCTCCTGCCCAAGGACGGGCGGTTCGGCGCCGGCCCGTCAAAGGTCCGCCAGGAACAGATCGATGCCCTGGCAGCAGCGTCCAAGACCATCCTCGGCACCTCGCACCGCCAGGCGCCGGTCAAGAACCTGGTCGGATCGGTCCGCGACGGGCTGAGCCGGTTCTTCCGTGCCCCGGAGGGGTATGAGGTGGTCCTCGGCGTTGGCGGCTCCACGGCCTTCTGGGACATCGCAAGCTTTGGCCTGGTGGAGAAGAAGGCCCAGCACCTCTCCTTCGGTGAGTTCGGGTCAAAGTTCGCCGCAGCCACCAACAAGGCGCCCTTCCTGGAGGCCTCCTCGATCATCAAGTCCGAGCCCGGCACCCGTCCGGCAGCGCAGGCCGAGGCCGGCGTGGACGTCTATGCCTGGCCGCAGAACGAGACCTCCACCGGTGTGGCGGCCCCGGTCGCGCGCGTCTCCGGAGCTGACGAGGGATCGCTCGTGCTGGTGGACGCCACCTCGGCGGCCGGCGGCCTGGACGTGGACATTGCGCAGAGCGACGTCTACTACTTCGCCCCGCAAAAGAACTTCGCCTCCGACGGAGGCCTCTGGCTTGGCCTGTTCTCCCCCGCCGCCATCGAGCGTGCCGCGCAGGTCAAGGCCAGCGGCCGCTGGATCCCGGATTTCCTGGACCTCCAGACCGCCATCGACAACTCCCGCCTGAACCAGACGTACAACACGCCCTCGCTGTCCACACTGGTCACCCTGGACGCCCAGGTCCAGTGGCTGAACTCCAACGGCGGCCTGGACTTTGCCGCCGCGCGCACCGCTGACTCCGCAGGGCGCATCTACAGCTGGGCCGAGGCTTCCGACTTCGCCACCCCGTTCGTGGCCAACCCGGAGGAACGCTCCAACGTCATCGCCACCATCGACTTCGACGAAACGGTTGATGCGGCAGTTGTGGCGAAGATCCTGCGCGCCAACGGCATCGTGGACACTGAGCCCTACCGGAAGCTGGGCCGCAACCAGCTGCGCATCGCCACCTTCGTGGCCATCGAGCCGAGCGATGTCTCGGCCCTGCTGTCCAGCATCGACTACGTGGTGGGCGAGCTGCGGAAGTAGGCACGGAATACAGGTACGGATAACGTACGACGGCGCCGCCAGGGTTCTTCCCGGACGGCGCCGTTTTTCGTTGTCCCCGGCAAAGGGGTGGCCGGTTTCCCGGCGGAGGTGCGGTCAGGCTCCTGCCTGGGTGCCGGCGTCGTCCGTCACATACCGGGCCTCTTCCGCTGGTTCCTGGCCGTCCGCCGCAGGACCCTCCGTTTCAGAGCCGTCCGTTTCAGGGCTTTCCGCTTCAGAGGAGTCCGCTTCAGGGGAGTCCGCTTCGGATTCCTGCTGCTGGTCCTCGGGGCGGACGCGTTCGGCCCAGGGCACCCACTCGGGGGCGAGGATGGAATCCTCGGACGGCAGCAGGCCCAGCTCATTGACCGTAACCACCTTGGAGCGCGAGTTGCGGGTCAGCACCGCGTACCACTGCCACCCTGCGTAGCCGGGCAGCCTCGACTCGAACAGGTGCGTGACCAGCCGGTCGCCCTCGCTCTTGGCGGCCAGGTGCGGGCCGATGGTAGCCGCCGGCGTGATGCCCTCCACTGCGGTCCGGGCAGTGTCCACCGCCGCGGCCAGGAAAGCGTCCGGCTTGCCCGTACGCCACACGGGCACGCCGGCCTTGCGCTTGGGCGGAGTCTTGGCAGCCTGCTCCTGCACTGGCGTGCCCAGCTGTTCAGAATCGGGAGTCATGGGCGCCTAAACGTCCAGCTCGTCGGCGACCTTGCGCAGGGCGGCAGCAATGGCCTTGCCCTTGTTGCCCTCCGGGTACTTGCCCTTGGACAGGGTCCCCGACAGGTTGTCCAGGACGGTCACCAGGTCCTGCACCAGCGGGGCAAGATCCTTTGCGCTGGGGCGCTTGGCCTTGGCAATGGAAGGCGTCTTGTCCAGCACCCGCAGGCCCAGTGCCTGGGCACCCTTGCGCCCGTCCGCTACGCCGAACTCCACCCGGGTGCCGGCCTTCAGCTCCGTGACGCCCTCGGGCAGCGACGACTTGGGCAGGAAGACCTCCTGGCCGTCTTCTCCCGCGAGGAACCCAAAGCCCTTGTCCTTGTCATACCACTTGACCTTGCCGGTAGGCACGTAATCAACCTTCTTCGTTCTGCTGTCATGAGACACGGCGGCTGCCACCGCATCCGCATTGTTGTGCGGGTTCAGGGTATGGCAAACGGAAACCGTGTTGGTCTGTATGCTTCAAGGTTATCCTGCCGCATGGCCTATTGATGCTTTGGGGAGCACTGTTCCGCCGCAGGCGCAAGGCCCCGGCTTTTACCCGCACCGCTCCGGGCGCGGTAGCGTTGCGTCCATGACTCCCTCGCGTTACCGGCGGCCGTTGATGGTCCTCGCCGCAGTTGTGGCCGTGCTGTCCCTGATAGCCGTGGCAGCTGTCATGGCGCTTGCCTTCGACGGCTCGGTAGCTCCTGCCTGGATCACGTACACCGCGCTTTACGGCCTGCCGGTGGCCTTCATCCTGATGCTCCTGCTGGTCCTGGACGGTGTTGCCGCCCGGCGGCGGGCGGGAAGGGCACAGCAGCGGTAACGTTGGACTGATGTCCCTTATTCGCGCGCTTGGCAAGGACCTGGAGGCACGCAGCGACGATTCGTTGCGTGCGCTGTTCGCCGCGCGGCCGGACCTTATTTCCCCTTCCGTCCCGGACTTTGCCGCACTGGCGGCACGCGCCAGTTCCCGCGTCAGCGTCCAGCGCGCCCTGGAGCGGCTCGACCGGCCGCACATGCAGGTCCTGGAAACCCTCCATCTGTGCACCAACACCGACACCGGACACAGTGCGTCCGCTGAAGGCGTGCACAGACTGATCCACGGCTCCGCCTTGGCTACCGTCACCCAGATCCTGGGCACCCTGCAGGAGCTGGCCCTGGTGCACCCCGCCCCTCCCCCGCACGGCACCCCTTCCCCTGCTGCCGACCAGCCGTTCTACCTCCCGGCGGGCTCGCTCAAGGACGTGGTGGGGATCTATCCGGCCGGCCTGGGCCGCAGCTATACCGAGCTGGTCCGCCTGCAGCCGGCCTTCGCCCAGCGGGCCGTGCAGCTGGTCTCCGAGCTGCACCACAGCGGGTTCGCAATCCACGAAGCCACCACGCCCATGGAGGCTGCCCTGGCCCTTCAGCACTGGACCTCCTCCCCGGAGGCGCTGCGGGACATCCTCGCCGGCGCCCCGGAGCGGACGACGGCGCTGCTCGCCCGGTTCCGGAACTGGGCCATGGGTGCCGTCCCCCAGGCGCAGCGGAAAGCGTCGGTCACCACGGAGGGCGCCGACGTCGGGCCCGTTGACTGGCTCCTTGCCCGCGGGCTGCTGGTTCCGCTGGACGCCGCCCACGTGGAGCTGCCCCACAGCGTGGGACTGGCCCTCCGCGGCGGCTCGATCATCAACGATTTCACTCTTGCGCCACCGGTCCCCGAGCTTGGCCGGACAACGGCGGCGCTGCGCAGGAATGCGGCCCTGAGCTCCATCTCGGAAACCCTGCGGCTGGTCTCGGAACTGCTGCATGCCGTCCGGGAGCACCCGCTGGCCACGCTGCGCAGTGGAGGTGTGGGTGTCCGTGAGATACGCCGCCTGGCAGAGCACCTGCGGATTGACCAGGGTGCGGTGGGCCTGCTGCTGGAACTGTGCGGCCTGGCTGGCCTTATCCGGCTCGACGTCGACTCCTCATCGTGGGTGCAGCCCCCGCAACTGGAATGGCTGGTCCTTCCCCGGCAGGAACAGTGGCTGTGGCTGGTGAACGCGTGGCTGGCCAGCGAGCGCGTGCCGTCCATGGTGGGCCAACCGGTGAATTCGGCGCCGGGCGCAGCGGCCGGCCGGTCGGCGTCGGGAACCACCATCGCCGCGCTGTCCGCCGGGGCGCAGCGGCCCGATGCTCCCGTGGTCCGCAAGCGGATCCTCGAGATCCTGCACGAGCTCACCCAGCAGGCGGCCGCGTCCGACGGCGCCGCTCCCGTCCTTGACGCCGCCGCCGTCCTGCAGCGTGCAGAGTGGTCGCAGCCTCGTATGGCCCGGCGGTTCAGCTCACTGATCCGCGGCGTCCTGGCCGAAGCGGAGATGCTGGGCCTGGTCGGTTCGGGTGCCCTGAGCCAACTGGGCAGCGCCGTCGCCGAGGACGATCCTGATGCCGCCCTTGCCATCCTGGGCGAGCACCTGCCTGCGGCCCTGAACCATGTGCTGCTGCAGGCGGACCTGACCGCTGTGGCCCCCGGCTACCTGGCACCGTCGCTGACCGAAAAGCTCCTGGCCATGGCCGACGCCGAGGGGCAGGGCCCGGCCACCATCTACCGCTTCTCCGCAGAGTCCATCAAACGGGCACTGGACCACGGCTACGACGCTGCGGCCCTGCTGGCGTTTCTTCGCGAACACTCAGCCACCGCCGTGCCGCAGCCGCTGGAATACCTCGTGGAGGACACCGCTTCCCGGCACGGCCGGCTCCGCGTGGGCCAGGCTGCCAGCTTCATCCAAAGCGACGACGAAGCAGCCCTGCGCGAGCTGCTGGCAGGACCGAAAGCCGCCCAGCTGGGCCTGGCCAGCCTGTCACCCACGGTTGTGACCTCATCGGCGCCGCCCCGCGAACTGGCCGCCGCACTCCGGAGCCTGGGACTGTCCCCGTCTGTGGACGGGGCCGAGCCCGCGGCCCACCTGCGCCGGCCTTCCACGCCGCAGGAAAGCTCCCGCCCCGTCTACACCGCCCCGCGGATGGCGCCCCCGGCGGAGGAGGTTGAAGCCCAGCTGCACGTCCTGCGGCAGGCGGGCGCCGGCGTCGGACACCACCCGGGCGCCGTTGCCGGCAGTGAGGCAGCCACCCAGCTGGGGCTTGAGGCCCTGCAAAGGGCCATTCGCCTGAAGCAGCGGATCCACATGAACGTGGTGGACAGCCTGGGGAATGCCAGCCTGGAAGTCGTTGTTCCGCTATCTGTGAGCGGGGGCAGGGTCCGTGTCTTCGATCCCGCCAGGGACACAGAGCGGGTCCTGTCCGTGCACCGCATCATCGATATCGAGGCCGCAGAGGAACTGCGCCAGTGAAGGATTTCCCCGCGTGACCGACGGACCCCTGATCGTCCAAAGCGACAAAACCATCCTCCTTGAGGTGGACCACGAGCTGGCCACCGAAGCCCGGCACGCCATCGCGCCTTTCGCCGAGCTGGAGCGGGCACCCGAGCACATGCACAGCTACCGGCTGACCCCGCTGGGCCTGTGGAACGCAAGGGCCGCCGGGCTGGACGCCGAAAAGGTGCTGGACGCCCTGCTGAAGTACTCCCGCTTCCCCGTGCCGCATGCCCTGCTGATCGACGTCGCGGAAACCATGTCCCGGTACGGCCGGCTGCGGCTCGAAAAAGACCCCCGCCACGGGCTGGTCATGCGGACGGACGACTACCCCGTCCTGGAGGAAGTGATCCGGGCCAAGAAGATCGCGCCGCTGCTGGGGCCCAGGATCGACGGCGAGACGGTGGTGGTGCATGCCTCCCAGCGCGGCCAGCTCAAGCAGCTGCTGCTGAAGATCGGCTGGCCAGCGGAAGACCTGGTAAGCTACGTGGACGGCACCCCGCACCTTATTTCCCTCAACGAGGACGGCTGGGAACTGCGGCCGTACCAGCGCCTGGCCAGTGAAAACTTCTGGGCGGGCGGCAGCGGCGTGGTGGTACTGCCCTGCGGTGCCGGCAAGACCCTGGTGGGAGCGGCAGCCATGGCCACTGGGTCCACCACCACGCTGATCCTGGTCACCAACACGGTGGCGGCCAGGCAGTGGAAGGACGAACTGATCAGGCGCACCTCCCTCACGGAGGATGAGGTGGGTGAATACTCCGGCGCCCTCAAGGAGGTCAGGCCGGTGACCATCGCCACCTACCAGGTGCTCACCACCAGGCGCGGCGGCATCTACCCCCACCTGGAACTGGTGGACGGCCATGACTGGGGCCTGATCATTTATGACGAGGTCCACCTCCTCCCGGCACCGATCTTCAGGATGACCGCCGACCTGCAGGCCCGCCGCCGGCTTGGGCTCACCGCCACCCTGGTCCGGGAGGACGGGCGCGAGGGCGAGGTCTTCAGCCTGATCGGACCCAAACGCTATGACGCCCCGTGGAAGGACATCGAGTCCCAGGGCTACATTGCCCCCGCGGACTGCGTGGAGGTCCGCGTGGACCTGCCAGGTGATGAACGCGTTGCCTATGCCATGGCCGATGATGCGGACAAGTACCGGCTCTGCGCCACCTCGGAGTCCAAAACCCAGGTGGTGGAGCAGCTGGTGACGCGGCACGCCGGGGAGCAGCTGCTGGTGATCGGTCAGTACATCGACCAGCTGGATGACCTTGGGGCGCGTCTGGAGGCACCCGTGATCAAGGGCGACACCTCCGTCAAGGTGCGGCAGAAACTCTTTGACGCGTTCCGCGCCGGGGAACTGCAGACCCTGGTGGTGTCCAAGGTGGCCAATTTCTCCATCGACCTGCCCGAGGCCTCGGTGGCCATCCAGGTGTCCGGTTCCTTCGGGTCACGGCAGGAGGAAGCGCAACGGCTGGGCCGGCTGCTGCGGCCCAAGAAGGACGGCCGCGCCGCCCGCTTCTACTCCCTGGTGGCACGGGACACCCTGGACCAGGATTTCGCCGCCAAGCGCCAAAGGTTCCTTGCCGAGCAGGGCTACGCCTACCGGATCATGGACGCCAAGGACGTGCAGGCCGCGGAATAGGCCGCGGCCTGCGCGGCCTCAGCTGATGCCCTCAGAGCTGTCCCGCTCCATGGTTCCCGTCCGCGGGTCCAGCTGGGGGCGTTCGTAGGCCAGTTCCCCGCCGCTCCGGCCGCCATAGGGGCGGCCGTGGTCGGCGAATTCCTCCCGGAAGAAGGCAAGGCACCACTGCCCCATTTGGATCCTTGCCCCGGTCCGCAGCACGGAAGGCCCTGTCCTGGAGACACTTCCGCTGACCGGCCCGTGCGGCACCAGGACGTACTCATCCTGCTCGTCGTGCCTTATTTCGGCGTGGAGTGCTTCCAGTCCCTCCAGTTGGACATCCGACCCGGGACTGCCGCCTATGGTCGTGACCTCCCCGGAGAGGGCCACCTCCCGCGGGATCTGGCCGGTCCAGGTGGCGGCATCCTGGACAAAGATCAGCCGCGGCCGCCCGCCACCCCTGGCGTAGTGGGTGGTGGTGATGCGCCGGATGATGTTCCGCTGGACTGTGGGGACCAACGGCAAGGGCGTGGACGGGGGCAGCAGTGGCATGCCCCTGCGCCTCCGCCTGCCCTGCCTGACCAGCGGCAGCAGGGAGCCGAGCTTGCCAAGTTTGATGTATGGCGAGCGCGTCACCAGCCGCTGTGACGCCGGGCTGTCCACGTTGCCCAGGCTGACGATGGTTCCGTCAGGTCCGGCCACGGTGACGCTGACCCCCTTACGGGCCAGCAGTTCCGCCAGCGGTTTAATCTCTTCAAGCGATGGCAGGCCGCCGCCAGTCAGCGGGGCGAGGCCTTCCAGTGACACGGTTACCTCCGTACCGGCGGCCCTGGCACGGCCATGGGTGACCGCGCCCGACCCGTCCGTGTACGAAAAGTCCAGATCGATGTCCAGACGGTTCTCCGTCATGTCCGTCAACCGCGGTTCGAATCCGCTCCGGCGGCGTCCCGGTCGCTGGTGGTGACGCGCAGGCTTCCGTTGAGCTTCCAGGTGGCACGCGGCGCGTCGGGGCCGATGTCACGCGGGACCTCAACTGTCATGTCGATGAACTGGTAGTTGATCGCGGCACCTTTGCCGGTGAGATAGGACCACATCTCCTCGGCGAGGTCCGCCCAGTCCCGGATGCTGCGTTCACTGGCAGCTGGTTTTTCAGTCGCACTCAGGTCAGTCATGATGGTCAATCCCCTTCGATGGGCCAGGAGCTAGCGGATAACTACCGTTGGTGGGGTGGAGCCACGGGGGGTGCGGAAAAACAGCTGCCGGTGCTCCGTTTGAACGCTGGTGCCGGGCTTGAACGCCCGGCAAGCATCACTGTATTCCCGCACCAGGGGCGGGGGAAGACGCGGGACGCGGAACGTTCTTGCCGCGAATTGGGTTCCCGGGTGCGGAACGCCCTGCGCGGACGCACACTGGAAGCATGACAACAAGAATCGTTCCGGCCATGCCCGGCCCCGGGCAGGAGTCGGTATGGGACTATCCCCGCCCGCCGCGGATCGAACCCAGCAGCGAACGGATACGTATCGTCCTGGGCGGTGAGCTGATCCTGGATACGACCGATTCGCTGCGGGTCCTTGAGACCAGCCACCCACCGGTGTACTACATCCTCAAGTCAGCATTCGCCGCCGGTTCCCTGGAGCCTGCCTCGGGCAGCAGCTTCTGCGAGTTCAAGGGTTCCGCGAAGTACCTGACCGTGCGCGGCGGCGGCAAGGAAGCGGACAGCGCCGCCTGGTCCTATCCTGAGCCCGCCTCCGGCTTCGAGGCACTCGCTGACCGGGTGGCGGTCTACCCGGCCCGGATGGATTACTGCGAAGTGGATGGCGAACGGGTCACCGCCCAGCCCGGTCGGTTCTACGGCGGCTGGATCACCAGCCGGGTGGTGGGCCCGTTCAAAGGCGAGCCGGGGACCATGGACTGGTGACCGCAAGCCCACCATCATCATGCTCACAACGAATATCCAGACAACTCCCAGAGACTGGGAGCATGATGGGAGCATGAACAAGAACGGTCCAGAAGCCCGGCTGCTCGTCGTCGATGATGAACCCAACATCCGCGAGCTCCTCTCCACGTCGCTCCGGTTCGCCGGCTTTGAAGTGGTCTCCGCCGCGAACGGCCGCGACGCCCTCGCCGCGGCCGATACCCACGCCCCCGACCTGGCCGTGCTGGACGTCATGCTCCCTGACATGGACGGCTTCACCGTGACCCGCAGGCTTCGTGCCTCCGGCAAGCACTTCCCCGTTCTCTTCCTGACCGCCAAGGACGACACGGAGGACAAGGTTACGGGCCTGACCGTGGGCGGCGACGACTACGTCACCAAACCCTTCAGCCTCGACGAAGTGGTGGCCAGGATCCGGGCCGTGCTCCGCCGCACACAGCCCCTGCTGGACGACGACGCGGTCATCCGCGTGGACGACCTCGAACTCGACGACGATGCCCACGAGGTGCGGCGTGGCGGCACCGTCATTGAGCTCTCCCCCACCGAGTTCAAGCTCCTGCGCTATCTCATGCTCAACCCCAACCGGGTCCTGTCCAAGTCGCAGATCCTTGACCATGTCTGGGAGTACAACTTCAACGGCGACGCGTCCATCGTGGAGTCCTACATCTCCTACCTTCGGCGGAAAGTGGACATCGACCCCGAGGCACCGGCCCTGATCCAGACCAAGCGCGGCGTGGGCTACGTCCTGCGGACGGCCGAAAAGCGCTGACCTTGCTGAAGCGGTGGAAGTCGGCCTCACTCAGGTCGCAGCTGGTGGCCATGATCATGGCCCTGCTGATTGTGGCCCTGACGGTGACCGGCGCGGTGACCCTGACACTGCTGCACAGCTACCTTCAGGGCCAGGTGGATGACAAACTGAACGCCGCCGTCGACTCCGCCCGGAAACAACGCTCCTTCACCCAGCTGCAGGCTCCCAGCTCCATACCCACCGACTACTCGCTGATGCTCTTCGCTCCGGGCGAGCAGCCGTACACGTTCGGCGGCGACCCCGACGACCACCCGGACATCAGCTCCATGACCGTCGAGCAGGCGCAGGCCCGCGGGCTGGCCCCCTTCCAGGTCCGCGGGACGGACGGGGAGAACTGGCGCGTGGTGGCGGTGACGGTCCAGAACGGCCAAACCACTGCCGTGGTGGTGATTGGGCTGCCGCTGGAGAGCGTGGACGACGTCCTCAAGCATGCCACCCTGGTGGTCACCGGGGTAGGCCTGCTGACGCTGCTGCTGGCCTCGCTCATTGCGAGCTGGACAGTGTCCCGTTCCTTCCGGCCTCTGGCCAGGGTGGAGAAAACGGCGGCAGCCATTGCCGCCGGCGACCTCTCCCGCCGCGTGGAAGTGGAGAACCCCACTACCGAGCTGGGCCGGCTCAGCAGTTCCCTGAATGCCATGCTGGCGCATATTGAAACCGCCTTCGCAGCGCGGACCGCCTCCGAAGCCAGGATGCGCCGCTTTGCGGCCGATGCCTCCCACGAGCTGCGTACCCCGCTGGTGACCATCCGCGGGTTCTCCGAGCTGTACCGCCACGGCGCCCTGGCCACGGACGAGGACGTGGCCACAGCCATGGGCCGGATCGAAAGCGAAGCCAAGCGCATGGGGTCGATGGTTGAGGACCTGCTCCTGCTGGCCCGCCTCGACGAGCAGCGGCCCCTGCAGCAGAAGCCGGTGGACCTGCAGCTGATCGCCCACGATGCCGTGGTGGACACGCAGGCGAGCGACCGTTCCAGGGTGATTTCACTGACCGGGCTCGACGGCGGACCGGCGGCACCTGCCCCGGTGCTCGGGGATGAGGCCAAATTGCGCCAGGTGGTGGGAAACCTCGTGGGCAACGCGTTGCGCTACACCCCGGAGGGCAGTCCCATCGAACTCGCCGTGGGAGTCCGCAGGGCCGACGGCGGGGAGCGGTCTGTCATCGAAGTGCGGGACCACGGACCGGGCATCTCCGAAGAGGACGCGGCCAAGGTCTTTGAACGCTTCTACCGTGCGGACACCTCCCGCACCAGGGAGACAGGCGGCAGCGGCCTGGGGCTCGCCATCGTGGCGGCCATCGTGGGATCCCACGGCGGCTCGGTGCGGGTGGAGAAGACCGACGGCGGCGGCGCCACCCTGATGGTCAGCCTGCCGCGGCGTGAAGAGCCATCCCGGGATGGCGGCGGAGACGGCCAGGAAGCAGCCGGAAGTACCGCCGGTGCCAGGGGCAGCGACGGATCGGTTATCCACATATAGCCGGCCGGCCATGGCTCCGGCCCGCCGCCGCTCCATAGGCTCGTCCCAGCAGCCCGGACCCCCGGGCGCGGGGGCACTCCCCGCCCTACCTGAGAGGCACAGCCATGAGCATCATTTCCGTCGACACAGAATTACTGCAGCTGAAGTCCGCCAACGTGCAGGCCACCGTGGACCGGATCAGCGCCGACGTGCAAACAATGAAGCGCGGACTGGATGAACTCCAGGGATCATGGCGTGGCTCCGCAGCCACCAACTTCCAGGCACTCGTCACCGAATGGACCATCACCCAGGGCCGGGTGGAGGCTTCACTGGCATCCATCAACACCGCATTGGCCTCTGCCGCCGCCACTTACGCCCAGGCGGAGCAGGGGAACGCGCAGCGGTTCAGCTGACACCCCCGGGTCAGGCCTCCGGAGTACCCTGGTGGAACCGCAACCGCCAGCGGCCCCCATCGAGGACCCACAGCGAACTGCGGAGCGTAGTGCCGGATCGCGCAAAGCTTCGGTACGTCAGCAGGACCGCGCTGGTGCCGATGCGCTCTGCACCCAGGATTTCAATATCGGTCCGTTCCCCCGGGTCCTCCTCGAGGGCCATCATCATGGCGTCCCGGGTCCAGACCCTTCCGGAGCTCCCGATTTCCACGAAGTCCGGGTGGAGGAGGACGGCGGTCCGCCCGATATCCCCCCGCACCAAGGGACCCAGCAGCTCACGTTCGAGCTCTTCCACCAGCGCCTCGGGCGGAACGGAGCCAGCGTGCTGGGTTGCCTCGGCCTCTTCGAAGGCTTCGTTGTCCAGTTCACTGAACAGGTCAAGTTCCTCGAAGGCCGGGACGGGCGCCCGCGTGGCCCGCGGCCTCCAAGCAGCATCAGCGCCGCGGGCTGTCGGAACGTCGCCGGTGGCTGCAGGCACCGCGCCGGAAGGCGCGGCCGCAGGACGGACCGGCGCGGCGGGCGGAATGTCCAGCGTGGCGGGCGGCAGGCCCGCGCCGGAGGCAGGCTGCGGGGCCGCGGCACGCCCGGAGGTGCCCGGGTGGTGGCCGCCGGGGAAGCCCGGGCCCGACCTTGCCGCCACTCCCTGCTGGTAGGCGGTGGCCGCAGCCCTGGCACGCTCGTCGGCTGCCTCATTCAGGTCGTGGCCGGCGTGCCCCTTGACCCATTCGAAGGTGTAGGTCCTGCTTACCAGTTCGCGGTCAAGTTCCTTCAGCAGTTCCACGTTCAGGACAGGCTTCCCATCGGCCTTGCGCCAGCCCTTGCGCTTCCATCCAGGCATCCATTTGGTAATGGAGTTGATCACATACTGGCTGTCGCAAAGGATGCGCAGGTCTTCCCCGGGCAGGTGCGCGGTGGCGCGCAGGAGGTCAAGGACAGCCATCAGCTCCCCCTGGTTGTTGGTCCCGTGGGGCCAGCCGCCGGCGCGCCAGCAATCGTCATTCACATACCAGGCCCAGCCGGCCGGGCCGGGGTTTCCCAAGGCCGAACCATCAGCCGCTGCAGTAATCGTCACCGGTCCATCCTGCCAGAAGCGGCCGACAGCGGCCCGGCCAAGATGTGGGAAACCGTTTACCGAAAGTTCTTGACGGGGTGCGGGATGCGCGAAACAATCACAGCATCACATGAGAAAGCGGTTTCTCACACATCTTGGGCTACGTCGGTCGACCGTGCTGCCGCCGCCCCCGGAGAAGCCAACCCGGAAGGAACATCAATGACGATTCCAGTCGTAAGCCGCCGCAGTTTCCAGCTTGGCGCCGCCGCCCTGGCCCTGTCCATCCTGGCCACAGGCTGCGGAGCCCCGGGCGGATCGGGCGACAACGGCCAGGTAACCCTGCGGTTCGCATGGTGGGGCAACGAATACCTCAACGGACAGACGGACAAGGTCATCGCCGCGTTTGAGGCGTCCCACCCAAACATCAAGATCAAGGCCGAGCCCGGCGAATGGTCCAGCTACTGGGACAAGCTGGCCACGAAGACCGCCGCCAATGATGCACCCGACGTCATCCAGATGGACCAGAAGTACATTGCCGAATACGGCGGCCGCGGCGCGCTGATGGATCTCTCAAAGCAAAGCGGCATCGACACCGCAAAACTGGACAAGGAAGCACTGGCCTCCGGCCAGTACAACGGCGCCCAGTACGGGCTGAGCACTGGCCGGAATGCCTATGTCATCATGGCAAACACCAAGGTATTCGAAGCGGCCGGGGTGCCCGTTCCGGACGACAAGACATGGACGTGGAAGGACTTCACGGACACCGCTGCAAAGATCAGTGCTGCAGGGGACGGAAAGACCTATGGAGCCGCCTACGGCAGCAACGAAGCCGACCTGATCATCTGGCTGCGCCAGCACGGGGAAAACCTGTACTCCGGGGACGGCAAGCTCGCCTTCGGGAACGCCACGGCCGCCTCCTTCTGGGATCGGCTCAAGGAGCAGCGCGATTCCAAGGCCAGCCCGCCGGCGAACGTGGCGACGGAGGACGGCGGGGCCAGCCTTGAGCAAAGCCTCTTCGGCACCAACCGGGTGGGTATGGCCTGGTGGTGGACCAACCAACTTGGATCGCTTGAGGCCACCACCGGCAGCAACATCAAAATGCTGCGCGCTCCGAGCGTCGACGGCGCGGCGGCCAGTAACGGCATGTATTACAAGCCGACGATGTTCTGGTCCGCCTCGTCCCGTTCGAAGCATCCCAAGGAAGCCGCGGAGTTCATCAACTACCTCACCAACAGCCCGGAGGCCGGGGCCATCCTGATGACGGACAGGGGTGTACCCACCAACAGCGACATCGTCGCGGACATCACGCCCACGCTGAAGCCGGCGGACACCACGGTGGTCGGGTTCCTGAACGACATTGCGCCGGACATCAAGGATGCGCCCCCGGTCCCTCCCGTGGGTGCCGGAAGCGTCCAGAACGTCATCAAACGCTACACGGATGAAGTGCTGTATGACCGGCTGACCCCCCAGGCCGCGGCGGACGCCTTTAGGAAGGAAGTCCAGGGGATGCTGGACTCGGCCAGGAAGTAAATCCCTGGCAGGATCCTGGCACCGGGACAAAAAAGTGCGGCCCCCTCCGAAGAGGGGGCCGCACTTTCGTAACTGGTCGGGGCAGGTCCCGGCCGGGAGGCTTAGAAGCCGCCCATGCCGCCCATGCCGCCCATGTCGTCTCCACCGGCGGGGGCAGAAGCCTTCTCCGGCTTGTCAGCCACAACAGCTTCGGTGGTGAGGAACAGGCCGGCGATGGAGGCCGCGTTCTGCAGGGCAGAGCGGGTTACCTTGACCGGATCGTTCACGCCGGCTGCCAGCAGGTCGACGTACTCGCCGGTGGCTGCGTTCAGGCCGTGGCCTGCGGGCAGGCCGCGGACCTTGTCGACAACCACGCCGGGCTCAAGGCCGGCATTGAAGGCAATCTGCTTCAGCGGAGCGTCGATGGCAACGCGGACGATGTTGGCGCCCGTTGCTTCGTCGCCGGACAGCTGCAGGTTGGCAAATGCCTTGGCACCGGCCTGGATCAGGGCCACGCCGCCACCGGCGACGATGCCTTCTTCAACTGCAGCCTTGGCGTTGCGGACGGCGTCCTCGATGCGGTGCTTGCGTTCCTTGAGCTCGACCTCGGTTGCGGCACCGGCCTTGATGACTGCAACACCGCCGGCCAGCTTGGCCAGGCGCTCCTGCAGCTTCTCGCGGTCGTAGTCGGAGTCGGAGTTCTCGATCTCGGCGCGGATCTGGGAGACGCGGCCGGCGATCTGGTCGGCGTCGCCGGCACCTTCGACGATGGTGGTCTCGTCCTTGGTGACAACAACCTTGCGGGCCTGGCCCAGCAGTTCGAGGCCGGCGGTCTCGAGCTTGAGTCCAACTTCCTCGGAGATGACCTGGCCGCCGGTCAGGACGGCGATGTCGGCCAGCTGGGCCTTGCGGCGGTCACCGAAGCCCGGAGCCTTGACGGCAACGGACTTGAAGGTGCCACGGATCTTGTTGACGATCAGGGTGGCGAGGGCCTCGCCCTCGATGTCCTCGGCAATGATCAGCAGCGGCTTGTTGGACTGCATGACCTTTTCCAGGACAGCAACCAGTTCCTTGACGTTGGAGATCTTGGAGTTGACGATCAGGATGTACGGATCCTCGAGGACCGTTTCCTGGCGCTCAGCGTCGGTGACGAAGTAGGCGGAGATGTAACCCTTGTCGAAGCGCATGCCTTCGGTGAGTTCCAGCTCCAGGCCGAAGGTGTTGGACTCCTCGACCGTGATGACGCCTTCCTTGCCCACCTTGTCCAGGGCTTCGGCGATGAGGGCGCCGATCTCGTCGTCACCGGCGGAGATGGAGGCAGTAGCCGCGATCTCTTCCTTGGTTTCGATTTCCTTGGCGGAGTTCAGCAGCTCGGCGGTGACGGCCTCAACAGCCTTTTCGATGCCGCGCTTGAGGGACAGCGGGTCGGCGCCGGCGGCAACGTTGCGCAGGCCTTCCTTGACCAGGGCCTGGGCCAGGACGGTTGCCGTGGTGGTGCCGTCACCGGCAACGTCGTCAGTCTTCTTGGCAACTTCCTTGACCAGCTCTGCGCCGATCTTCTCGTAGGGATCGTCCAGCTCGATCTCCTTGGCGATGGAAACACCATCGTTGGTGATCGTGGGGGCGCCCCACTTCTTTTCGAGGACGACGTTGCGTCCACGCGGGCCGAGGGTGACCTTAACGGCGTCGGCGAGGGTGTTCAGGCCACGCTCAAGGCCGCGGCGTGCCTCTTCATCAAATGCAATGATCTTGGCCATAACGGCAATAGTCCTTTCGGGACAGTCGTTAAGAATGAACCTTCGCTGCAGTGCCCGCGACGGACGATCCTTTGCCGGCGGCCTCTGTATGCCTCCGGGCGGGGATCTCACTGAAGTGAGGTGTTTCTTTCGCTCCTCGACCGGTGCCGTGCGCTGCTTACCGGAACCAGGCGTTGCTTTAGCAGTCGGTGCGTCAGAGTGCTAAGTCAATAATTAGCACTCCCCCGGTGAGAGTGCAAGCGAAAAGACGCTTGATGCCCTGCGGGAAGCAGCGGCTTCGCCCAGGGCGATCAGCCGGAGTGTCCGGCTGTCTCCCGGCCCGACAGGGCGGGGTTGTTGTCGGGTCCGAAGGTGTACACGGAGAAGAGGGCCGTGGTGATGTCGCCCTTGGCATCGAAGGCCACCGGGCCCGATTCGCCGTCATAGTTGATGTCCGGGCCGGCAGCAAGGCCGTCCAGGCACTCCTTGTAGCTCAAGCATGGGGCGGTCGGCACTCCGGCTCCAGGGTCGGCTGCCCCTCCGGAGACGGCAATCAGGTTGGCGGCAATGGAGCGTCCGGCGTCATCCTGGGCACGTACTGCGGCGAGGGCCGCCAGCGTAACGGCATCGTAGGTTTCGGCAGCGTAGGAGAGGTCCTTGAGGGCAGGGTCCACCGCCAGCAGTTTTGCCTGGAACGCAGCGGTGGGCAACTGTCCGGGGACGACGGCACGTGCGCCCTCCAGGGTCCCGGAGGCGAGCCTGGATCCGTAACGGGCAAACGCGCCGTCGCTGAGGATGATCTGTGAACCGCTGAGGCCGGCGCTGTCCAGCCCGTCCAGGGCGTCCTGCGCGCCCTCGCGGGCAATCAGGACAACGGCGTCCGGCTTGGCCTTTGCCATGGAGCGCGCGGCTTCGGCGGCGGCACCGTCCTTGAAGCCGGCTCCGGGCAGGACCGTGAGTCCGGACTTTCTCGCAGCGTCCGTGACGGCAGCGGAGAGGTCCTTGCCGTAGGAGCCTTCCTGGTACAGCACGCCGATGGTGGCAGCGCCGGAGTCCTTGGCGAGTTTTGCCAACACGGGGCCCTGGGCGACGTCGGCCGTGGCGGTGCGGAAATAGTAGCCTCCGCTGGTAAGCCCCGACAGGCCTGCAGCAGTGTTGGTAAGCGAGATGAGCGGTATGCGCGCGTGGGACAGAACGTCCACCGCGGCGGCTGCGTGGCTGGAGTCAGTGGGTCCGATCACCACATCCGCTTTGGCGGCGAGGTCCTTTGCCTGCCTTCCCGTGTCCTGGCCCGGGTGCACCGGGAGGAGCTCCACCGGCCGGCCTTTGTGTCCGCCGGCGGCGTTGATGTCCTGGACGGCGAGCTTGGCGGCAGCCAGCTGGGGCGCGTTAAGGAAGGCATTGTCACCGGCGTTGTCCAGGACCAGCCCCACCCGCAGGACGCCGTCGCCGGAGGCCTCCGCCGTTTCCACCCTGGCGTTGCCGCCGGTGCCGGCGCATGCCGTCATCGAAAGAACCGCTCCCGCGGACAGGGCGAGGGCCGCGCGGACGCGGACACCGGGTCGCAAAGCAGGCATCACTGCGCCGGCCGGACGTTTTCCGCCTGCGGACCCTTTTCCCCCTCGCCCACATCGAGCTGGACCCGCTGCCCCTCGGCCAGGGCACGGTACCCCTCCCCCTGGATTGCGGACCAGTGGACAAAAATGTCATCACCGGAGCCGTCAACGGTGATGAAGCCGTAGCCCTTTTCAGCGTTGAACCATTTCACGGTTCCCAGTGCCATGATGAACAACTCTTTCCGTTTGGGGCCAGGTGGAGACCGGACCTGCGTTACTGGACGGCGTGCGGCTACCGGTAACCCGGGCCCAGGACCACGACGAGCGGCGACTGGAATTCGGTGCTGTCCACCACGGTGGGGATGTTCAGCAGCCCGGCAAGCGCCTGGGCGCTGGCCAGGTGCTGGGGGCCGGCGTAGAAGATCACGGAGGACTTTTGCGGGGCTCCGGACCAGTTGCCAACCTGGCCCAGCCGCCATCCGTCTGCTTGGACGGTTCCGCCTACCCGGCTGGCCAGCCCCGCCGTGCCGGCGGCGTTGTAGATGGCAACTGCCTGGGTCCTGTCGACAGCAGCCTGCTGGGTGGCAGAGGCCGTGGACTCCGGGGAGGGGCCGGCGTCCTGGGTTGGCTCGGAAGAGGCGGGGGGCGCCGGGGACGTCACGGGCGCGGAAGCCGAAGGCGTGGCCGAAGGGGCTGTGCCGGTGCCGGCCAGCGGAGCTGACTCCACGCTGGCGGAGGCCTGGCTGGCGGTGGCGTTGAAGCCAAGTTTGGGAAGGATCAGGAAGGACACCAACCCTATGGCCAGGGCCGCCACTCCCATCGCCAGGATGGGCCACAGCCGCACGCGGGACGGGGCCGAGGCCGTCCGGTGGACACCTTGTCGCGACGCAGCCTCCGGGACTTTGTCGAATTCATCGCGGGCGTATCTGGTCATGGTGGAAGGACATCCTTGTTGATTGCGGCTGTTGTCCCGGCCTGGGGCGTCTTAAGCGTCGGATCCCAGGCGCCGGGCAGTACGTGCACGGTGGCGCGACGTACGTAGTCTACGCAATCTCTTGATCAGCATGGGATCGTGGGCCAGCGCATCCTCGCGGTCGATCAACGCGTTCAGGAGCTGGTAGTAATGGGTGGCGGAGAGGTCAAACAGGTCACGGATCGCCTGCTCCTTGGCTCCCGCGTACTTCCACCACTGCCGTTCCAGGGCCAGCATTTGTTGTTCACGCTCGGACAGGGAGGACTCACGAAGGATGAAATCCGCCAGGAGGGACTTCCCTGGGTCCTGCTCCGGCAGGTGTTCCCGGGCCGGTTCCGCCACGGCACACTCCTTCGCTGGTAACGGTCAATGTCTTACCCCTATGCTAGCCGCCGAATAACAAGGGTGTCATTTAAGCCAAGCCGGCTGAATGTTCCCGGCCCGCTGTGCACCGTCCCTGCAACAATGGAACGATGTTTGAACCGGATGCCCTCTTCGAGCTGCACCAGGACCCTGCGGACGCCGCCGGCTTCGCCGATCTGGCGCAGCTGCCACTGGCAGAGCTGATGGCTCCGGACTGGGCCGCGGCGCTGCAGGGCGTGGAAGCCCAGCTCCGGAAGGTCCTGGCGTTCCTCGCAGACGAAGAGGCGGCCGGGCACCAGCTCCTGCCGCCGCCGTCGAACGTCCTGCGCGCCTTCCGCCAGCCCCTCGCGGACGTGAAGGTCCTCATCGTGGGGCAGGACCCCTACCCCACGCCGGGACACGCCGTCGGCCTGTCGTTTTCGGTTGAACCGCACGTCCGGCCCCTCCCCCGCAGCCTGGTCAACATCTACCGGGAGCTGGAATCGGACCTGGGAATTCCTCCGCGCGTCCATGGAGATTTGTCGGCGTGGACGGAGCAGGGGGTGCTGCTCCTGAACCGGGTGCTCACCGTCCGGGCCGGCGCGGCTGGCTCCCACCGGGGCAAAGGCTGGGAGGAAATTACGACGGCGGCAGTCACCGCGCTGGCCGCCCGCAAGTCCCCGGACGGGTCCGGGATGCCGCTGGTGGCGGTGTTGTGGGGCAAGGAGGCTGAGGGCGTCAGGCCGCTCCTGGTAAGCGCCCCCGCGGTCACCAGCCCGCACCCCAGTCCATTGTCCGCGTCCCGGGGGTTCTTTGGTTCCAGGCCGTTCAGCCGCGTGAACCAGCTGCTCCGGGAACAGGGTGCGCGGGACGTAACCTGGGAACTCCCGCCGCTCCCCTAGCTAGGCTTGCCTTATGAGCACTGTCCCCGCCGCCACCAGCGCAACCAAGAAGAGCCGCCCGCAGGTCAACCTCACCGTGCTGCGGAAGGAACAGCTCTCCCCGCACATGGTCCGGATTGTGACCGGCGGAGAGGGCTTCGGCGATTTCGTCAACAACGGGTTCGTTGACCGTTACGTGAAGATCGTCTTCCCACAGCCCGGCGTGGAGTACCCCTCCCCGCTGGATCTCTGGACGGTGCGGGAAACCATGCCGCGGGAGCAGTGGCCCTTCACCCGTACCTATACGCTGCGCTGGGTGGATCCCGAGGCCCGGGAGCTGGCCATCGACTTCGTGGTCCATGGCGATGAGGGGTTTGCCGGTCCGTGGGCGGCCAACGCCCAGCCGGGTGAGCCGCTGATCTTTACCGGCCCCGGCGGCGCGTACAACCCCAACCCCGAGGCCGACTGGTACCTCTTTGCCGGTGACGAGGCGGCCCTGCCCGCCATCGCCGCCTGCATCGAGTCACTGCCGGCAGGCGCAACCGGGCTGGCCTTTTTGGAGATCGGCTCCGAGGCGGACATCCAGCCCATTGCCGCCCCGGCAGGACTACGCATCACGTGGCTGCCCCGCAACGGCACATCGGCGGGTTCCAGCGATCTGCTGGTGAACGCAGTGGTAAGCGCGGAATGGCCCGATGGCACGGTGGATGTTTTTGCGCACGGCGAACGCGGCTACATGAAAGCCCTGCGCGAGGTCCTGTTCAAACAGCGCGGACTGGAGCGCCGGCAGGTGTCCCTCTCCGGGTACTGGGCGCAGGGCCGGGTAGAGGACGTCTTCCAGGCTGAGAAGAAGCTTCCCGTCGGCCAGATCTAGCCTGGAAAGGCGGCCGTGGCTTAGCGGCGGCGGGCCCGGCGCCGCTCGTTGCTTGCCAGGCTGCGGGTCAGCGGACGGGCCAGCACGTCGCCCAGCACAATCCCGCCGGCCGTACCCAGCACAATGGCGCCGGCACTGAGCATCCCGCCGGCACCCGCCAGGACTTCAGACTCCTCAACGGTGAGCACATACATGGACCGGAAAATCGTGAGGCCCGGCAGCAGGATGAGTGCCGCAGGCACGGCCACCACCAGCTGCGGTGCGCCCATGCGCAAGGCCACCACCCGTGCCAGCAGGCCAATGACGACGGCGGCCATGGCAGGCGCAAACCGGTCCCCGATGCCCAACTGGCCACAGCCGAGCAACACCAGGTAACCGGCCACGCCCACGGCTGCCGTGGGCAGCAGGAGCTTCCACGTGGTCTGTTCCGTGATGCCGATGGCCATCACGGCGGCGGCCACGAAGAGGATCAGGACCCACAGATCGTAGGCGGGCGGGAAGGTCTGCGTTACGTCGATGCGCTGCAGCCCGGTCAACTCCCCCACCACGAAGGCCACAGCGATGCCCGCCACGATGGCGCCGAAGGTCAGCAGGGTGGACAGGAACCGCCCCGCCGCAGTCACGGGGAAGCCGTTGATGGCGTCCTGCACGGAGGAGACCAGGCGCCCGGTGGGCAGGAGCAGCAGGATGCCACCCACCACCACAATGGACGGCGACGTGGTGAGCCCCAGCTGCCAGAGCAACAGCGCCAGCATGGTGACCACGAAAGAGCAGCTCGCGGTGATGAAGAAGTCAGGAACCCGCCATCGTCCCAGCTGCCGGGCCAGCAGGCTGATGCCGATGTTGGCCACGAACGCGATCACGGACGACACCGGCCCGCCGCCCAGCACCCCCACGAACACGGCGGCGAAAATGCCGAACGCCACGGTGACCATCCACCGCGGGTAGGGCTTGGGGCTGGTGATGGCCTCATTGAGCCTGCGGATCGCTTCGTCACGGCCCACACCTCCGGCCACGATGTCGGTGACCAGTTGGTGCACCTTGGCCAGGCCGGCGTAATTGTTGGTCCAGGACCGCACCACGCGCAGCAGGGCGATGGGGGTCTGGTCCTTGGGCGCATAGTTGATGCCCACTGACTGGTTGGTGATGTCCACTTCGATGTTCTTCAGCCCCAGGGCCGCCGTGACCGCGATGATGCTGGTTTCGACTTCCAGGGCACCCGCGCCGTAGCGGAACATGGTCTCAGCCAGGTGCAGGGCGAAGTCCAGGGTTTTGCGCGCGGACGTATCCACGCCGCCCACCTGGATGGTGGGGTTGGCGTACGGGCTGCCCGCCAACCGGTCCACGATGCTCAGCGGAGCCGTGGGAGGATTCTCGCCCTGCACCAGGCGGCGCAGCATCCTCTTGGCGGCGGCGTCCTGCCTAAGCTGCGCAGGGGTCAGTGGTTCAGTCTTGGGCAGGCCGTCAGTCTTCGGCCTGGACCCTGGCCGTTCGGGCCGGTTGGTCATGCCCGGTTCCTCCCTGTGCGCGGTTGATGGACTCTCAGGATGCGCGCTTCAGCGGCAGTTTACCCAGCAGGGTGCGGGCGGCAGCGGCAGCGGACCTGGCCAGCCGGTTGGCGTGGAAGACGGCCGGGCGCACCGGGCTTACGAAGTCCCCCACCAGCTGGACCACTTCCCCGCCGAATCCCTTCTTGAATTCGTAGCCGCCGTGGCCTTCCTCGTCCTGCCCGGAGATGCCGAACGTGCCGTAGAAGTTGTACCGCGGGTAGCCCTTCTCCAGGGCGTGCAGCATCATTCCCCAGTAGAGGGAGGTTGCGCCGTTGAAATAGATGTAGTCCTGCACGGTGCCGCCGATCACGCACACCACCTCATCGCCGTAGCAGACGAAGTGGATGGCCGCCACGGTGGCCGTTCCCACCGAGTCCGGGAAGCGTTCAATGTCCTTCAGGCTCCGCTCGTAGCTGTCCACCAGGTCCTGGACCACTTTGAGCCGGTTGGCCTTTTTCTTGCTGCCGGTCTCCTCCACCTCGCGGCGGAGGTCCGCCGCTGTGGCCGACTCCGCAGCCAGCCGTTCGGTGATGGATTTGCGGTAGGCCGGGATGTCGATCTTGGCCATCATCAGCTTGGTGAACTCCGCGGAGGTGGTGCGGAGCAGGTTCTCGTAATAGGCGCGTTCGCGGTACACGAACCCTTTTTCGTCGCCTGCCCGGCTCAATGCACCGTAGAAATCGTCCAGCGTCTCCAGGGTGGCCTGTTCCAGGAAGACGCCGTTCTTTTCCGCCTTGCGGATGGCTTTGCGCGTGCGGTAGCTGGTGCCCATGATCAGCTCTTCGGCGTCCTGGATCCCCACCAGGTTCTTGATGAACATCCAGTTGACGTTGATGAAGTTCATGTCCAGGCCCTGGTGCTGGAATCCGAGCTGTTCCAGGTCCGCCACCAGCGGCCTGTTGTCCTCGATGTCCGGGTGCTCCGCACCGTCAGCGTCACGTGCGATGTACCTGATGTTCGGCGAGATCCGCAGTTCAGCCGCTTTGCGCTCAGCGGCATGCTTGCGGAGAAGCCCGACGACGGCGCGCACCAGGTCCCGGTCCGAGTAGTCCATGAGGGGGCCCTTGGCACACTCGCAGACGGTATAGCCCAGCCGGGTGGTGGTGTAGTTGAGCTTTCCCGCGGCCACCAGCTCGCCGTCGCGCCGGACCCCGAAGAGTTCCACCTGCTGGCCCCGGGCACGCTGGAAGCGGGCGAAGTCGATGGACTGCAGGAAGCTGTTCTGCGGGTGCTTCAGGGCGAAGGCCTCGAATTCGGCGTCGCTGAGGTTGGCGTATTCAAGCCCGGTCGCGGCGGAAACTGGATTCAAGGGGTGACCTTCTTCTGGACTCTTCGCGGCCCGTGGGCTCGCGCTGGGTGGAGGGTGTTCAGGGTGGACGGTGTTCAGGGCTGCCGGCACCGGTGCGTGCGGGCCGCGCGGGGCGCTCAGGAGAGAGCGCCTTCGCGGCAGCAGGTCAGTAGAACTGCTGCCCGGTTCGTGCGGTCTCGATCCGGCGGAACACTTTCTCTCCACCGTTGACCCAGAGCCGGTGCCGGAGCGGGGACAGGATGTAGTCGTGGCAGCCCACAAAGTCGGTGACCGTCTTGGTGAAGCTGGTCTTGAACATGCCCATCCCGTAGAGGTTGTGGGTCTTGTCCTTGATGCGCGCAGCCGGCGGAGTGCCGCAAAAGTCGTACTCCGTGCAGCCAAGTGCCTGCATTCGCCGGATGGCCGCCCACTGCACCAGGTGCGAGTCCCCGTACTGCTTGCGGTTCTGGGTGGAACCGCCGTCCTTGTACGTTGCCTTGCCCCCGTAGTTGATGACGAAGGCACCCACGCTGGGTTTTCCGTCCTCGTAGGCGAAGAAGAAGTTGCCCTGGCCGCGGTTGCAGAACTCGTCCCAGAACCGCTCGTAGTAGTCATAGCTGCGCAGGGGCATGGAACCCTTTGCGTTGACGGTGTTGGCCATCAGGTCGTACAGGGCCCGGTAGGTTTCCGGTCCTTGTTCCTGCCGGACCACCTGGCAGCCCTCGCGCTCTGCGCGCCGGATTGCGTTCCTGGCCCGGGAAGAGATGGCTTTAAAGACTTCCTCTTCCGTGCCGGAGATATCCAGCAGGGCGGTGGAATCGTTGGACTGGATGTTGGGGGCTTTGGCCAGGTGGGCGGCTGCCAGTTCCTGCTGCGCTTCGGCTGAGTCGATGATGTCAGGTTCCACCTTGATGGTGAAGACCCTCAGCTTGCTGCTGCGGACCAGCTGCGCGCACGCTTCGAGGGCACCTCCCAGGTCTGCTGCCCCTGCCAGGTCGGGGCCCTTGATGAGGTACCAGAGCCGTCCCAGGACGGGGAAGCTTTTTTCCAGCACCAGGTTGTAGCTGGCGTTCCCGCGGCCTTCCAGCACCAGGAACCGGACTTTCCAGCCGCTTCCGTTCTTGACCGATGCATAGGCAGCGGACTGCAGCATGTTGCCGCCGTTCGGGTTGGCCGTGACGTGCTTGTCCCAGTTTTCAATTTCCTCGGCTGTGGCAAAACGTGCGGTGAATTCTCGCAAGGGGGCCGTGTCCAATCGGGTTTGTGCGCGGTTTCGGTACTTCTGGATGCGTGCGGACATGCAGCCTCAAGTCTAAAGCCTCAGGCGCTCCCGGCTTTTCTCCGGCATGCCCGGGACGGCGGCCGTCCGGGTGTGGAGCGTCACCTTGACGGAGCTCAGGATGTTCAACAAGGGTTGGGGTATGAGGCCGGATGGGGAACAGAGCACCGCTTCCGCGGGAAGCGGAGGGAAGCCGTACAGCGCCGGGGTGCAGGCGGCCGCGCTTGCCGGTTTCCTGTTGGCGTCCCTGGTAGTGGCGGCGCTGGGCGGGTTGGCATCGGCGGCCAATGTCACGGGCTGGTATGCAGCCGCGGACAAGGCCCCCTGGTCGCCGCCCAACGGAGTGTTCGGTCCGGTGTGGACCGCCCTCTATGCGGCAATGGCCCTCGCAGCGTGGCTGGTATGGCGCAAACGTACCGATGGGACACGGCAGGCCATGGTGGTTTACGCCATCCAACTGGCCCTCAACCTCACCTGGACCCCGGTCTTTTTCGCCCTTTACCCGGCTCTTGGCACGGCGGCCCTGTGGCTGGGACTGGCCATCATCGTGGCCCTGGTTGCCGCGGTTACGGTAACGGTGCTGCATTTCGGTCCGATCAGCCGGACCGCAGGACTGCTCCTGCTGCCCTACATCTCATGGCTGGTGTTCGCTGCCAGCCTTAATTGGTGGGCGGCAACGCACAATTAGGCCCACGGGCACCGACCGGCCGGCCGTTCGGGCGGGTGTCAGCGGGGTGTCAGCATTCGACGACGTTGACGGCGAGGCCGCCCATGGCGGTTTCCTTGTATTTGTCGCTCATGTCTTTGCCGGTTTCGCGCATGGTGATGATGACTTCGTCGAGGGAGACGCGGTGGGTGCCGTCGCCCCAGAGCGCCATTTTCGCGGCGTTGATGGCCTTCGCGGCGGCGATCGCGTTCCGTTCGATACAGGGGACCTGGACCAGCCCGCCGATCGGGTCGCACGTCAGGCCCAGGTTGTGTTCCATCGCGATCTCCGCGGCGTTCTCCACCTGGGCCGGGGTGCCGCCCATGACCTCGGCCAGGCCCGCGGCGGCCATCGAGGACGCGGACCCGACCTCGCCCTGGCAGCCCACCTCGGCCCCGGAAATCGAGGCCTGTTCCTTGTAGAGCACCCCCACGGCGCCGGCGGCGAGCAGGAACCGCACCACCACACCGTCCCGGTCGGCCTGGGTGGCCTGGTCCATGCCCGGGGCGAAGTGCAGGGCATAGAACAGCACCGCCGGGATGATCCCGGCCGCCCCGTTCGTGGGGGCGGTGACCACCCTCCCGCCGGAGGCGTTTTCCTCGTTCACCGCCAACGCCACCAAGTTAACCCACTCCTGCCAATACCTGGGGTCATAGTGGTCCTGCCCGTCTTGGTCGGTGTCTTCGGGGCGGGCGGTTTCCTTCTTCAACCGCTCATACCAGTCCGGGGCGCGGCGGCGGACCTTCAACCCGCCCGGCAGCACCCCTTCACGCTTGAGCGAGGTCTGCACGCAGTTCTCCATCACCGACCAGATATGCAGCAGCCCGGCCCGGATCTCCTCCTCGGACCGGGAGGCCTTCTCGTTCACGAACATCACGTCCGCGATGCCCAGCCCGGTCACCGCGCAGTGCTCCAGCAGTTCCGCCGCGGTCCGGAACGGCAGCGGCAACTCTTCCTTGGACGCGTCCAGTTCCTGCTGCGCCGCGTCCTCTTCACCTTCGCGGACGATGAACCCGCCACCGACCGAGAAGAACGTCGCCGCATGCACCACATCCCCGTCAGCGTCCGTGACGGTGAACGTCATCCCGTTCGTGTGCCGCGGCAACACCGTCAACGGCCGCAGCACCATGTCGCCCACCCCGTACGGCAATGCCACCGCACCGGCCAGGTTCAGGATCCCGGTCTCCGCGATCGAGGCCAGCCGCTCCTCCACCTGCTCGGGCAGGATCAACTCCGGGTGGAACCCCTCCAACCCCAGCAGGATTGCGGTCATCGTCCCGTGACCATGCCCCGTCGCCGCCAACGACCCATACAAATCCACCCGCAGCGACGCCACGTCCGCGAGCTTCCCCGAGGCCTTCAACTCCTCAGCAAACACAGCAGCAGCCCGCATCGGCCCCACAGTATGAGAAGACGAAGGGCCAATACCGATAGAAAAAAGGTCGAATACGCCGACTGCCATGACAATTCCTAACTAAAAATCTGATTCGAGTCACTCTAAGTGGCTGGGGTGGAGCGGGCAGGACATCCTCTGCGTGCTCGGTCGCGAAGACGCCCGCTAAGCGGACGTGACGCAGTGGCCGGGTTGGGTGCGCGGCTGACCGAATTCCTCCGCGTGCTCGGTCGCGAAGACGCCCGCCAAGCGGACGTGACGCTCCCTTAGACGCACGTCTCCGGAATCCGTCCAGTCGCCAACGCACGTCACCACAGCGACGCCGCAGCAGGAAACGATGCACCGGGCATTGGTTCGGCCGCCCAAGGGAATTCACGCACCTCGTCCGCCTACTTTCTCAGCCCGGGCCGCTGGCCAAGTCCTCGCACAACTGAAGCCTCCGCACGAGCGTCGGCGGAGCCGGACTTTTCGAAAGCGTGCGTCAAAGCGAGGAACTGGGCCCACGCCGTCCGGGTTCTCTGGCCGAGCTTGCGAGGCTAGGGGGACGGTGGGGCGCAGCACGCGTGAAAATGTCCGGTCCGCCGATCCCGAAGGTGACCGGGGCTACGACGGCTCCGACGGGCCAAGGCCAGCACGGAGGGACTACTTGAGGCGCTTGTAGAACGGGAGGTCGACGACTTCGAAGGGTTCTGCCTTGCCGCGGAGATCGATGTCCAGGGCTGTGCCGGGTGCCGAGTACTCGACGTCGACGTAGGCCATGGCGACGGGATAGCCGAGGGTGGGCGATGGCTGGCCGGAGGTGACCTCACCGACCGTGGCGCCGTCCCTGAGGACCGGGTAGTGCGCGCGACCGGCGCGGCGGCCCTGGCCTTTGAGCCCCACGAGGCGGCGGCCGGAGGTGCTGCCGGCGCGGGCTTCCTTCTTTGCTGCCAGCGCAGCCTTGCCAACGAAGTCGCCTTCCTTGGAGAGTGCGACGACGGGGCCCAGGCCTGCAGCGAACGGGTCACCCTGCAGGGAGAGCTCGTTCCCGTACAGCGGCATTCCCGCTTCCAGGCGGAGGGAGTCGCGTGAGGCGAGGCCGGCGGGGGTCAGCTCACCGTCGTCGGCGATGGCGACCAGTGCCTGCCACAGTGCCGGGGCGTCCGCGTTGTCCACGAAGATCTCGAACCCGTCCTCACCGGTATACCCGGTGCGTGCGAGCAGGAGTTCCTTGCCGGCGCCGCCCACCAGGAACGGA
This sequence comes from Arthrobacter sp. DNA4, assembly GCF_024362385.1. Classification (NCBI taxonomy): domain Bacteria; kingdom Bacillati; phylum Actinomycetota; class Actinomycetes; order Micrococcales; family Micrococcaceae; genus Arthrobacter; species Arthrobacter sp. DNA4. The sequence goes on along the minus strand of NZ_CP101466.1, from coordinate 864,779 downwards.
ACCTCCACGGCGGCGTAGTATTTCAGTTCCGTCACCAGGGAGTGCTGTGCGGCCGGGACCAGGCGCAACAGGAGTTCCTGGGCCTTGGGACCCTGCACTGCGACCAGTGATGTGCGGGCCGAGGCGTCCTCCACCAGCACGTCAAACCCAGCGGCCCGTTCCTGCAGGGCTGCCGCCACCACCGCGGCGTTGCCCGCATTGGGCACCACCAGGAAGACGTCCGTGCCGTCTTCAGCAGCGGGACGGCGGTAGGTGATGAGGTCGTCGATGATGCCGCCGTCCTCATTGCAGATCAGCGAGTACTTGGCCTTGCCCACGGCCATGGCGGACAACTTGCCCACGAGGGCGTAGTCCAGGAAAGCGGCAGCCTGCGGTCCGGTGACCCAGACTTCGCCCATGTGGGAGAGGTCGAACAGACCGGCGGCTTTGCGCACGGCGTGGTGTTCAGCCAGTTCGGAGGTGTACTTCAATGGCATCTGCCACCCGCCGAAGTCGGTGAAGGAGGCGCCAAGCTTTTTGTGTTCGTCGTAAAGGGCGGTGTATTTCTCGGTCACGGTGCCGGTCCTTTAGTTTTCGAACTCTTCGAGCGGCGGGCAGGAGCAGATGAGGTTCCGGTCTCCGGCGGCGCCGTCGATCCGGCCCACCGGCGGGAAGTACTTGTCCTGCTTGTGGTGGGCAGGGAACGCGGCCTGCTCGCGCGGGTAGGCACGGTCCCAGTCGGAGCTGACGACGGCGGCTGCCGTGTGGGGTGCGCGGCGCAGGGGTGAGTCCGCCACGGCAAAGTCGCCGTTGGCCACCTGGTCGATTTCCTTGCGGATGGTGATCATGGCCTCGATGAAGCGGTCTATTTCGGCCAGGTCCTCGGACTCGGTGGGCTCCACCATCAGGGTGCCTGCCACCGGGAATGCCAGGGTGGGTGCGTGGAAGCCGAAGTCGATGAGGCGCTTGGCCACGTCCTCGGCCGTGACGCCTGTCTTGGCGGTCAGGTCGCGCAGGTCCAGGATGCATTCGTGCGCCACGAGGCCGCCTTCGCCGGTGTAGAGCACCGGGAAGTACTCGTTCAGCCGGGCAGCGACGTAATTGGCAGCGAGCAGCGCGGACTTGGTGGCCTCGGTGAGCCCTTCCCCGCCCATCAGCTTTACGTACGCCCAGGAGATCGGCAGGACGCCGGCCGAACCGAAGCGGGAAGCTGAGATCGCCACCCCGTGGCCTTCATCATGCGTTGCCTTGTTGGCGTCGCCGGGCATGAACGGTGCCAGGTGGGCTTTGGCTGCCACGGGTCCGACGCCGGGTCCGCCGCCGCCGTGGGGGATGCAGAAGGTCTTGTGGAGGTTCAGGTGGGAGACGTCGCCGCCGAACTTGCCGGGCTGGGCCAGGCCCACCAGGGCGTTCAGGTTGGCGCCGTCGATGTAGACCTGGCCGCCGGCCGCGTGCACGGCGTCGCAGACCTCACGGACGTCCCCGTCATAGACACCGTGGGTGGACGGGTACGTGATCATGATGCAGGACAGGACGTCCTTGTTGGCTTCGATCTTGGCCGTCAGGTCATCGTGGTTGATGGTGCCGTCAGCGGCCGTGGCCACAACGACGACCTTCATGCCGGCCAGAACGGCGGAGGCGGCATTGGTGCCGTGGGCGGAGGCGGGGATCAGGCAGACGTTGCGCTGCTCTTCGCCGCGGGAGTGGTGGTAGCCGCGGATGGCCAGCAGGCCTGCGAGCTCGCCCTGGGATCCGGCATTGGGCTGGATGGACACCTGGTCGTACCCGGTAATCGCGGTCAGGTCCGCCTCCAGGTCGGCGATCAGTTCACGCCAGCCTTCGGTCTGGGAGTCCGGGGCGAAGGGGTGGATGGAGGCGAATTCCGGCCAGGAAATGGCTTCCATCTCTGCGGTGGCATTCAGCTTCATGGTGCACGAGCCCAGCGGGATCATGGTGCGGTCCAGCGCAAGGTCCCGGTCCGACAGCTTCCGGATGTAGCGCAGGAGCTGGGTTTCGGACCGGTGCGTGTTGAACACCGGGTGCTGCAGGTAGTCGGAGGAACGTCCGACGGCGGCCTCCAGTCCGAAGCCTTCAGCCGCGGCAACGGAGGCGCCAAAGACGTCCGCGACGTCGGCGACGATGGCCGCCGTCGTGGTTTCATCGAGCGAGATGCCCACGGTATCGGAGTCGACGGGACGCAGGTTGATTCCGCGCTCTTCGGCATCGGCGACAAGCGCGGCGGCGCGTCCGGGGACGCGGACGGTAAGGGTGTCGAAGAAGCTCGTGTGGAGCACCTCCACACCGGCAGCTGCCAGCGAGGCCGCCAGCACCCGGGCGTGGCCGTGAGTCGTTTCCGCAATCGCCTTCAGCCCGTCGGGGCCGTGGAAGACGGCGTACATGGAGGAGACGATGGCCAGAAGGGCCTGCGCGGTGCAGATGTTGGACGTGGCCTTCTCGCGGCGGATGTGCTGCTCGCGGGTCTGCAGCGCCAGGCGGTACGCGGGCACCCCTGCGTCATCCTTGGACACGCCCACCAGGCGGCCGGGCAGTGAACGCTCCAGGCCCTTGCGGACAGCGATGTATGCGGCGTGCGGGCCGCCGAAGAACAGCGGGACACCGAAACGCTGGGTGGAGCCGACGGCGATGTCGGCGCCCTGCTCGCCCGGAGGGGTGATCAGAGTCAGTGCCAGCAGGTCAGCGGCCACGGTGACCAGCGCGCCGCGGTCCTTCGCCACCGCAATAGTGGCCGACTGGTCCCAGACCCGGCCGGAGGCGCCGGGCTGCTGGAGCACGATGCCGTTGATGTCGCCGTCGGGCAGGCCCTTGGACAGGTCGGCGACCTCAACTTCGAACCCGAGCGCCTCGGCGCGGCCCTTGACGATGGCGATGGTCTGCGGCAGCACGTCGATGTCCAGGACAGTCTTGCCGTCCGCTGCAGGCTTGGTCTTGTTGGAGCGGCGCATGAGCAGCACGGCCTCGGCCACGGCGGTGGCTTCATCGAGGAGGGAGGCGTTTGCGATGGGCAGGCCCACCAGGTCCTGGACCATGGTCTGGAAGTTCAGGAGTGCTTCGAACCGGCCCTGGGAAATCTCGGGCTGGTACGGGGTGTAGGCGGTGTACCAGGCCGGGGCCTCGAGGATGTTCCGGCGGATCACGGCAGGGGTGATGGTGTCGTAGTAGCCCTGGCCAATCAGTTGCACGGCCGTCTTGTTCTTGGCGGCGAGCCTGCGTAGTTCCGCGAGCACCTCAACTTCACTGAGGGCATCCTGCAGGCGGAGGGCGGTTTCCTGGCGGATGACCTTGGGTACGGCGGTGTCCACCAGTGAATCGACCGTGCCGTAACCCACGGCTTTGAGCATGGTGTCGACGTCGTCCTGGCGGCGTGCGCCAATGTGGCGGTCGACGAAGGCGGTGGAGGCTGGGGTAACCGACACGAAGGAACTCCATTTATTCAGGCGGCGCAGGGTACGCCACAGCTATTCGGGTCCCTCCCCGCTCTGTATTGGACCTGAGAGTTTCCGCGTTCCCTGCCTGGGCAGGACCCGCTTGCACCGTCGGTGAGCACAACAGCCGTTTCGCGTCCCCCAAGGGAGGCCGGACAACTGCCTGCTGCTTTCCAGAGGTGCCTCGCCGCGGCGGTACAGGGGCCTGCGAGATTCCTGGGGAGGATTTGCTCCTACGGCGCCTGCCTGTACTTCCGGCAGAACTCTCCCGCCGCAGATCAAAGGCTATTCATTTGTTGGATCATGACGGCCGGTGACAGCCCTCACAACTCTCCATTGTCCTACGCCACGAGCCCTCCCGGCAAATGGAAAACTACCTGCGGAGCCGTTCCAAGGCGGCCAGGAGTTCCTCCACATCAGCGGCCGCTCCGCCTTCCGGCGCAGGGCCCACGGAAAGCATGGCATTGAAGTACAAACCGTCACCCATATACAGGACAGCCTTGGCCAGGCCGGGCCCCACATCTGCTGCGATCTCGTCCAGCCACCGCTGCTGGATGGCGGCGAACCGGCGGCGCGTCTCTTCATGCGCCACCTCCGCAAGCCGCGTGGCAGCCACGATGACCCGGTCCAGCGGAGTATCCGCCCAGACGGAGGAGCGGATGAAATACGCGGCGGCACCTTCACCGGCCGAAGCCATCGCGTCGGCGTCCGCCTTGGCCAGCCCCTCCAGGCGGTCAAGCAGCACGGCGATGAGCGCTTCCTTGTTGGGAAAGTGGTAGAGGAGGCCACCTTTGGACACCCCGGCCTTCCGGGCTACGGCGTCGAGGGTTGCAGCACGCTCCCCCACTTCGATCAGCAGGGACTCGAAGGCGTCAAGGACCGCATCACGGGCTACAGGCTTTCGGGGCATGCCTTCCATCATGCCCTCCACCGGCAGGGAAGAAGGAATGCGCCCGTTTTCAAACTATACCGTCCAGACGGTACAGTTATTGCATGACGACTTCCCTCAGTCCGGCCCCCACCCAAAGGGACAGCACCGCCGCGCGGCCCCCGTGGCGGGATTGGCTTGCGCTGGGGCTGCTGATGTTTCCCGTGCTGCTGGTGGCAGTGGACAACACCGCCCTGACCTTTGCCCTGCCCGCCATCGCACGTGCCCTGGAACCAACCGGCCTGCAGCTGCTGTGGATCGTGGACGCCTACCCCCTGGTCCTGGCCGGGCTGCTGGTATCAATGGGAAGCCTCGGCGACCGCATTGGGCGGCGGCGGCTGCTGGTCATCGGCAGCCTGGGCTTCGCCGCGCTGTCCGCCGCCACGGCCTTTGCCCCCACCCCGGAGTGGCTGATCGCCGGCCGTGCGGCGCTCGGGTTCTTCGGCGCCATGCTGATGCCGTCCACCCTGTCGCTGATCCGCAACATATTCCCGGAGCCCAACCGCCGGCGGCTTGCGGTGGCCATCTGGGCGGCCGGATTCTCCGGCGGCGCCGCCCTGGGCCCAATCCTCGGTGGATGGCTGGTGGAGCACTTCTGGTGGGGCGCCGTCTTCCTGGTGGCCGTGCCACTCATGCTGCCCCTGCTGGCGCTGGGGCCTGTCCTGATCCCGGAATCCAGGGATCCCGCGCCGGGCAGGGTGGATATCCCAAGCGTCCTGCTCTCCATGCTGGTCATGGTGCCCGTGGTCTACGGCATCAAGTCAGTAGCCACCGAAGGCCCGGGCATGGCAGGGCTGGGCAGCATCGCCTTTGGCGTGGTCATGGGGATCGTGTTCGTACGCCGCCAGCACCGCCTGCAGCATCCACTGCTGGACATGTCGCTGTTCCGGAACAGGGTGTTCAGCATGGCCATCAGCGCCAACATCCTGGCCCTGTTTTCCTTCAACGGGTTCATCCTTTTCCTTGCCCAGCACCTCCAACTCCTGGAGGGGATGACGCCGTCCGCGGCGGGCATTGCCATGCTCCCGGCCCTGGCAGCCACCGTGGCGGCAGGCCTGGTGGCAGTCCCGTTGGTCCTGAAAGTCCGGCCAGGGTACGTAGTGGCCGCGGGCCTGTCCTTCAGCGCCGTCGGCTACAGCGTGGTGGCCTTCGGAAACCATGACGGCGGCCCCTCCCTGCTGCTGGCAGCGCTGCTGGTCCTGGCGCTGGGCGTCGGCACGGCGGAAACCATCTCGAACGACCTCATCCTCGGCTCGGCCCCGCCGGTGAAATCAGGCGCCGCGGCGGCGATTTCCGAGACGGGCTACGAGGTGGGCTCACTGCTGGGGACTGCGGTGCTGGGCTCCATCCTGACCGCGTCCTACCAGCAGAACCTCCGGCTGCCGGCGGGGCTCGAGGCCATGCTGCCCGGAGCCTCACTGCACAACGCCGGGGAGACGTTGGCCGGCGCGGTGGAGGCGGCCCTGTTGCCGGAATCAGTCGCGGGGGCAGTTCGGGATGCCGCGGCCGCGGCGTTCGATTCCGGCGTGCACATCACGGCGGCAATCGGGCTGGTACTGATGGCGGCGGCGGCAGTGCTCGCCGCCGTCGTACTCCGGAAAGTGCCCAAAGCGGCCTAGCAGTACAACGGCAGTGCTGTCCGGGGTAAAAGGAAGGCGTCCTGCGCCGGGGCAACCCCGGCGCAGGACGCCCTGCTGGATGTCCGCTACTTGGAGTCGGCGGCCGTGACCTTGGCGGTGGGCTTCATGTTTTCTGCCTGCACCATCCAGGCGAACTGCTCCAGCCTGGCAATGAACTCGTGCAGGAGGTCCGCGGAGGTGGGGTCTTCCTCATCCACTTCGTCGTGGACCTTACGCATGGTGCCAACGGCAGCTTCCATGGCGGCGACGATCCGCTCAATGGCATCCCCGGTGCTGATGAGCCCGTCGGGGAACTGGGCCAGGCTGGTGGTCTCGGCCACGGTGGAGCTGCGGCCGTCGGGGAGCGCGTGCAGGGCACGCATGCGCTCGGCAGTGTCGTCGGCGAACTGGCGGGCGGCGTCGACGATCTCATCGAGCTGGAGGTGGAGGTCGCGGAAGTTGGTGCCCACGATGTTCCAGTGCGCCTGCTTGCCCTGAACATGGAGCTCGATCAGGTCTGCCAGGACAGCCTGCAGGTTGTTGGTCAGTGTCGGTGAAGCTTTCATGCATCCTCCTCAATTGGTCCAGTACGGCAGACGCTACCAGCCGTGGACGGCGTGGCGGCAGGGCCAAAGGCAATTTCTCAGTGAGCTTACTAATTTCGAAAACGAGTCATAAACGAATGTGATTCATATTGCGTCTTGCATCACACGCCCGCCGCCCCCATACTAAATGAACGCCATTCATATAGTGACCTCCGTCTCACAGCCTTCCAGAAAGTGGTGCCATGACAGAGACAATCCGCACCAGTACTGCCAAACCCGGTCCGCACGCCCACGCGCCTTCCGCGGACGGCGTCAGTGCCAAGGGACTCAAGGGCGGCCAGCTCGGGCTCCTGGCCGTCGTCGTCCTGGGCATTTCAACCATTGCCCCCGCCTACACCCTCACCAGCGCACTGGGGCCCACCGTCAATGAAGCCGGCCTTCAGCTGCCCGTTATCTTCCTCATCGGGTTCATCCCCATGATCCTGGTATCGCTCGCCTACCGGGAACTCAACGCCGATTCCCCGGACAGCGGCACCACCTTCACCTGGGTCACCAAGGCCTTTGGCCCGTGGGTGGGCTGGATGGGCGGCTGGGGACTGCTGGCAGCGAACATCATCGTGCTGTCCAACCTGGCCGGCGTCGCCGTCGACTTCTTCTACCTCTTCCTGTCACAGCTCACCGGCTCCCCCGAACTGGCGGACCTGGCGGACAACAAAGCCCTGAACGTCATTACCTGCTTCGTCTTCGTGGCGCTGGCCGTCTGGGTCAGCTACCGCGGCCTGCACACCACCAAGCTGGTGCAGTACAGCCTGGTGGGCTTCCAGTTGCTGGTGCTGGGCCTGTTCGTCGCGATGGCCTTTGCCAACTGGTCCACCTCGGAAACGGCCATCCCGTTCAGCTGGGAGTGGTTCGACGTCACCAGGATCGAGACATTCGGTCAGATTGCCGCCGGCATCTCCCTGTCGATCTTCGTGTACTGGGGCTGGGACGTCTGCCTCACCGTGAACGAGGAAACGGCCAACGGCAAGAAGACCGCCGGCGTGGCAGGCACCCTGACCGCCGTCATCGTCCTGGCCATCTACCTGCTGGTCAGCATCGCCACCATGATGTTCGCCGGCGTCGGCGATACCGGCAACGGCCTGAACAACGCCGAAAACCACGAAAACATCTTTACCGCACTGGCCTCCCCCATCATGGGCCCGTTCGCCATCCTGATGTCCCTCGCCGTGCTCTCCAGCTCCGCCGCGTCCCTGCAGTCAACCTTCATGTCGCCGTCGCGCAGCCTGCTGGCCATGGCCCACTACGGCGCACTGCCGGAGCCCTTCAGCCGCATGAGCAGGAAGTTCGCGACGCCGGGCTTCGCCACCATCGCCGCCGGCGTGATGTCAGCGGGGTTCTACGCAGTGATGCACGTGGTCAGCGAGAACGTCCTGAACGACACCATCCTGGCCCTGGGCCTGATGATCTGCTTCTACTACGGCCTCACGGCCCTGGCCTGCACCTGGTACTTCCGCCACAGCCTGTTCAACAGCGTGCGCCACTTCGTGCTGCGGCTGGTATGCCCGGTGGTGGGCGGCGTGGGCCTGTTCGTAGTGTTTGTCCAGACCGCCGTGGACAGCCTGGCCCCGGATTTTGGCAGCGGCTCCGAGGTGTTCGGCGTGGGCCTGGTGTTCATCCTGGGCGTCGGCATCCTGGCCCTGGGCGCCGCGGTCATGCTGGTCATGTCCCGCACGCACCCGGGCTTCTTCCGCGGTGAAACCCTCAAGCAGGACACCCCCGCACTGGTCGTTCCGGAATAACCTCCAACACAAAAGGTGCCGTGCCCCGCCAGGGGGCACGGCACCTTTTGTGTTGACGACGACGGGTGGCTCACCAATAGTGCGCCACGTCGACCACCAGGCGGGAGCCGGAGCCCGGACCGTCAAGGGTGAACACCCGGAACGGGAGCCGGGCACGGACACCCAGCCCGATGGTGGTCTGGCCCTCGAAGCTTCCGGCCCAGACCACCTGGCGGAAGGTCTGGTAACCCGAAACGTTGGAAAGCTCAGCCTTGTCGGCGGGGGTGTAGGTGGCCTGGCCGTTGTTGTCATAGGCCGGCGCTTTGACGACGACCTGCAGCCGGGCGCCGCCCCGCGTTGGCACCACTGCCCCAGAGCCGTCCTGGATGATCTGGGGGACGTAGCGGACGGTGTAGCCGGGCGCCGGCGTGCCGCCCAGGTCAACCACCAGCCGGTCAAAGCAATAGTGCTGCCCGGTCCGGACATTGGTTACGGGCGCGCCGCTCATGGCGCCGTCCGACTTCATCAGCGAACCCCACGCGAGTCCGCAGTACGACGGGGTCGCCGAGGCGGCGCCCGGAACCACTAAAGCCATGCCTGCAGCCAGCAGGATGGCTGCCAGCCAGATGAAGAACTTTTTCATTGTTGTGCCACCCGAAATAAGGGCCAGTGGATGCTTCCAGCGTAGGAGCGTTCGCGGGCGGAAACGAGGGGTCATTTTGATAACGACGGCGGCACCGGACTAAGCAGCCCAGGCCAGGTCAACACAGGACAAAGAAGCGCCCACCTCGGGTGAGGTGGTAGCCGGGAAAACCAGGATGGAAATTTAGCCTTCGCAGTCGCGGCAGTACTTAAGGCCGTCCTTTTCGCGGGCAACCTGCGACCGGTGGCGGACCAGGAAGCACGACGAGCAGGTGAACTCGTCAGACTGCTCGGGAACCACAATGACGGTCAGTTCCTCGTTGGACAGGTCGGCGCCGGGCAGGTCGATACCTTCGGCGGTGTCGTTCTCGTCGACATCGATAACCGCGGTCTGCGCGTTGCCGCTCCGTGATGCCTGGAGGGCCTCGAGAGAGTCGACCGGCGACTCTTCTTCCTGCTTGCGTGGAGCATCGTAATCGGTAGCCATAGCATGTTCACTTTCGTTGCTGCGCAGCGCCATTTCAGGCACCTCAGTGAAGCAGTTTAGGGCATTATCCCGCTACCGGCGCAATAGTGTGCTTAACCAGACATTGGGCCGGTTTCTGCCGTTGTTCCTGCGTGCTCCGAGCGGGCGTGGCAGGCTCCGATGGACACCCCGCTCAAGGCCGGCAGCCAGCCCCACCGGGTGGCATCGGCCATGGCGCCGGCGGCGTCCGTTTCGGAGTTGAAAGTGAGGGTGTCCAGCAGCCAGCCGCGGAGCCGGACGAACAGGGTAGGCGTCATGCCTGAAACCTACGCAGCTATTGTTGTGGCCACGTTTCGCCGCCGTCTCCCCCGGATTAACTCCGCGGCCCTGGCGTTACCGCACCGGCGGGGCCGTGCTGCTGCGCAGGACGAGCTCGGGCTCCACCACAAGGGTCCGGGGGCCGCCCGTGCCATCGAACGCAGTGAGCATCATGTCCATGCACCGCCGGCCCAGTTCTTCAAAGTCCTGCCGGACCACCGTCAGCGGAGGACTGAAATAGCCGGCCTCGGGCTGGTCGTCGAAGCCCACCACGGATACGTCCCCGGGCACCTTGATGCCCGCCTCGTTCAATGCGCGCAGGACTCCAAGGGCCATCTGGTCGTTGCCAACAAAGAGCGCAGTGGCGCTGCGGCCCGCTGCCAGCCGCCTGCCGATCTCGTATCCGCTGCCCGCGCTCCAGTCGCCCTCGATGATCAGGTCTGCCTCGAGCCCGGCGGAGTCCAGCGCTCCCCGCCAGCCCTCGGCGCGGGCTACGGCGTCGATCCAGTCCTGCGGTCCCGCGACGTGTCCGATCCGGACGTGCCCCTGCCCGATGAGGTGTTCCACTGCCAGTTCTGCGCCGCGGCGCTGGTCCACCTTGACTCCGCCCACGGAGTCATTTCCGGTGGGACCGACGGCAACCACAGGCACTCCAATGGGCAGTTCCGCCAAGGCCGCCAGCGTCTCCAGGTGCGGGACGATCACTACTATTCCGTCCACCGACTGGTCCAGGAAGTGCCGGACGGCGTCCAGGATCGCGTCCCGGTTGACCTCCCGCAGCGCTGCGACGCTGACGAAGTATCCTGCGTCCCGTGCAGCACGTTCCACTCCCAGCAGGGTGTTGGCGGGGCCGTACTGCGAAAGCTCGCTGCCCAGGACGCCGATGGTCTGCGAGCGCCGGGTGACCAGGCTCCGGGCGGCGGTGTTGCGGCGGTAGCCGAGTGCGGCAATCGCCGCTTCCACCCTGCCGCGGGTGCCGGAACTGACATTGGGGTGGCTGTTGACCACCCGTGACACGGTCTGGTGCGAGACCCCGGCCAATTCCGCCACGTCCTCGAGCGTTGGCAGCCGGGGTGGCCTGCCGTTTGTCACGGGGTTCCGCTTCATGGCAGCTGCCGGGGCCGGCACCTCAACCGTGCCACTGGGTCAGATCCCGCCGGCCAGTTTGTAGTAGGCGGCGTTCCAGTTCAGGTCCTTCTTGAACTGGCGGATGGTGGTGCCTTCGTCAATGGTGAGCAGTTCCGTTTTGGCGATTTCGGCGAAGTCCTCGAAGACGTCCATGCCCACCTGGGTGGAGAGCACAGTGTGGTGGGCGGCACCGGCGGTCAGCCAGGCGGCGGCCGAGGTGACGAAGTCCGGCTTCGGCTCCCACAGCGCGCGGGCCACGGGCAGGTTGGGCAGTGGCTGGTCCAGGGGGACGACGTCGACGGCGTTGGCCACCAGGCGGAAACGGTCCCGCATGTCGGACAGGGCGACGACGACGCCCGGCGAGGCGTCGGCGTCGAACACCAACCGGACGGGGTCTTCCTTGCCGCCGATACCCAGCGGGTGGATTTCCAGCCGGGGCTTGGCGGCGGTCAGGGAGGGGCAGACCTCGAGCATGTGGGCGCCCAGGATCTTCTCGGAGCCGGGTTCCAGGTGGTAGGTGTAGTCCTCCATGAGGGAGGCGCCGCCGGGCAGGCCGGCGCCCATGACCTTGGCGGCCCGGACCAGGATGGCGGTCTTCCAGTCGCCCTCGGCGCCGAACCCGTAGCCGGGGGCCATGAGCCGCTGCACGGCGAGGCCCGGAAGCTGGCGGAGGGCACCCAGGTCCTCGAAGGACGTGGTGAACGCTGCGGAGCCGTTGCCTTCCAGGAAGCTGCGCAGGCCCAGTTCGATCCGGGCGCCGTAGCGCAGCGATTCGTGCCGGGCCGCGCCTGCGCGGAGCTCCGGCACCACGTCGTAAAGGTCCTCATACTCGGCCACCAGGGCGTCGACGTCGGACTCTACAGCACCGTGGACGGCGTCGGCGAGCTCGTTGACGGACCAGGTGTTGACCGCGACGCCGAACCGCAGCTCGGCCTCCGTCTTGTCCCCTTCGGTGACGGCGACGTTGCGCATATTGTCGCCAAAGCGGGTGAGCTTCAGCGTCCGGACGGCGGCCCAGCCGGCCGCGGCGCGCTGCCAGGAGCCCACTTGGCGGGCAACCTCGGGGTTGGAAACATGCCCGACGACGGTCTTCCGGGCGATGCCCAGGCGGGACTGGATGTAGCCGAACTCGCGGTCGCCGTGGGCAGCCTGGTTCAGGTTCATGAAGTCGAAGTCGATGTCCGCCCACGGCAGGTCGCGGTTGGCCTGCGTATGCAGGTGCAGCAGGGGCTTGCGCAGCAGGTCCAGGCCCTGGATCCACATCTTGGCCGGGCTGAAGGTGTGCATCCAGGCCGTCACGCCGATGACCGAGTCATCCGAATTTGCCTCAAGCGCGGTGCGGCGGATGGCATCCGAATCGGTCAGGACCGGCTTCCACACAATCTTGACCGGAACGGCGGAGGAGGCATTGAGCTGGTTGGCGATCTCCTGCGACTGGGCGGCCACCTGCTTGAGGACTTCCTCCCCGTAGAGGTGCTGGCTGCCGGTGAGGAACCAGACTTCGTATCCGTCGAGGGAGGTGTTTGCTGCGGTGCTCATGAATTCTCCTGGGAAGAGTTTCGGGCCGGTTATTGGCCGTAAACGTTCTGGTAGCGGGCGTAGAGGGAGTCGATGTGGTCCTGGTCGATGGGCAACGGCTCGCCCAGTTGCCGGGAAATGTGCACGGTGCGGGCCACTTCCTCGCACATGACGGCGGCCTTCACGGCGGACCGGGCGTCCTTGCCGATGGTGAACGGGCCGTGGTTCTGCATCAGGACCGCCGGGGACTTGGAATTCTTCAGCGTCTCCACGATCCCGTGGCCGATCGAGTCGTCGCCGATCAATGCGAACGGGCCCACCGGGATGGAACCGCCGAACTCGTCCCCCATCATGGTCAGCACGCAGGGGATGGCCTCCCCCCGGGCTGCCCAGGCGGTGGCGTAGGTGGAGTGGGTATGCACCACCCCGCCCACCTCCGGCATGTGCCGGTAGACATAGGCGTGCGCGGCGGTGTCCGACGACGGCGACAGCGGCGGGTTGCCCCAGTCCACCGTGCCGCCGCCACCAAGGTTGGTGCCCCTGACCGGGGTGCCGTACAGGTCGGTCACGATCATCTGCTCCGGGGTCAGGTCCTGGTAGGAGACACCGGAGGGCTTGATGACCATGAGGTCGGTGCCGGGCACCCGGGCGGAGACGTTGCCCGCGGTCCACACCACCAGGCCGTACCGTGTCAGCTCGGCATGGAGGGCGCACACTTCCGCCCGGACTCGGGCGATGGTTTCCAGGAGGCCTGTTCCGGCGCCGGTTACGGCGCTCATGCGGACACCTCCACAGGTGATTCGGACACGGAGCCTGCGCCTGACGGACCCGTGCGGGCAACTCTGCGCTGGATGGCCTTGAGCCGGTGCATGACGTCGTTGCCGCCCCGGCCGAAGTAGTCGTGGAGGGCCTTGTATTCCTGGAACAGTTCTTCGTAGGCGGCCGCGTTTTCGGGATTTGGGGTGTAGACCTCCCCGGGCTCGGCGCCCATGGCTGCGGCGGCCTCACGGATGTCCGCGTATTCGCCCGCTGCGACAGCGGCGTGGATGGCCGATCCCAGGGCCGGACCCTGTTCCGAGCCGATGGTGGACAGCTGCAGGCCGGTGGCGTCTGCGTAGATCTGCATCAGGAGTTTGTTCTTGAGCAGGCCGCCGGCCACGATGAATTCCTTGACCGGAACCCCGGCGTCGCGGAAGGCGTCCACGATGGTGCGGGTTCCAAAGGCGGTGGCTTCCAGCAGCGCGCGGTAGGTGTCCTCGGGCCTTGTGGCCAGGGTCTGGCCCACCACAATGCCCGAAAGCTCGTGGTCCACCAGGACCGAACGGTTGCCGGAATGCCAGTCGAGCGCGATCAGGCCGTGCTCTCCGATGGCCTGCCGGGATGCCAGTTCGGTGAGGTACTCGTGGATCCCCAGTCCGGCGCCCTCGGCAGCCTGGTGGTATTCGGGCGGGACGCCGTACTTGGTGAACCAGCCGAAGATGTCCCCCACGCCTGACTGTCCGGCCTCGTAGCCCCACAGGCCCGGCACGATGCCACCATCCACGGCACCGCACATTCCCGGTACCTCGCGCAGCTCACTGCCGTTCATGACGTGGCAGGTGGAGGTGCCCATGATCGCCACCAGCTGCCCGGAGTCCACCGCCTTCGCCGCCGGAGCCGTGACATGGGCGTCAACGTTTCCCACGGCCACCGCGATGCCCTCCGGAAGCCCGGTCCAGGCGGCTGCCTCCGCCGTCAGGGTGCCGGCAGCATCCCCCAGCTGGCCGATGGTGTGCTCCAGCTTGGAGCTGACAAAGTCCTTGAAGTCCGGGTTCAGGGCGGCCAGGAAATCCTCCGACGGATACCGGCCATCCTGGTAGATGCCCTTGTAGCCGGCAGTGCAGGCGTTGCGGACATACCGGCCGCAGAGCTGCCAGACGATCCAGTCCGCAGCCTCCACCCAGTGGTCCATCGCGGCGTAGGCCTCCGGGTCCTCCTCCAGCAGCTGCAGCCCCTTGGCGAATTCCCATTCGGAGGAGATCAGGCCCCCATAACGGGGAAGCCAGTCCTCCCCCCGTTCGGCGGCAAGCCGGTTGATCCGGTCGGCCTGGCCCTGCGCAGCATGGTGGCGCCAGAGCTTTACGTAGGCGTGCGGGCGGTTGGCGAAGCCGGGCAGTTCATTGAGGGGCGTGCCGTCCGCCTTAACCGGAACCATGGTGCAGGCAGTGAAATCCGTGGCAATGCCGACGACGGCGGCGGGGTCGATCCCGGCGTCCGCCACCGCGGCGGGGACGGCGGTCCGCAGGACGTCCCGGTAGTCGTTGGGCACCTGAAGTGCCCATTCCCCGGGAAGCCGGGCGCCGTCGTCGCCCGCGGTGTCCCGGGGCAGGACATCGGTGACCACCGCGTGGGGGTACTCATGGACGGCGCTGCCCAGTTCCTTGCCGTCGCGGACACGCACCACCACGGCACGGCCTGAAAGGGTTCCGTAATCCACCCCGATGACGCAATGGTCATGGCGGGACTCGGAACCGGGAGTGAACAGCGCATCTGGCATGGGGTTGCCTCCGTCCGGGAGGCAGGGGCCTCATTACCGGGTTTGTAGGGGTCAGGGTGTAGCTACGTGCTGCAGCAAGTGTGAACGCTAACAACGAAGAAGTCAATGAAGCCGAAAAGTTTCCAAATTCCTGCCAGCCACTCTTGTTAGCGTTCACAAACCGGTCTATATTGAACCGACACATCAACAATGTGGCCAGGACCCGGGAGCACTGGTGCTGCCTGGTCCACCAACACTTCGCGGCAGTGCTGCCGCGGAAGGAGAAAATGGTGAGAATCAAAAAACTGATGGGCGCGGTGGCCCTTGTCCTCGCCCTGACGGTGGGCGCCACAGGTTGCGGCTCCCGCGGCGGGGCCAGCGAATCCAGCGGTGCCGCCAAGCCCAGCGATTCACTGGTAGGCATTTCGATGCCCACGCAGACGTCCGAACGGTGGATCGCTGACGGCGCCAACGTGGAGAAGTCCCTGAAGGACCTCGGCTACAAGACGGACCTCCAGTTCGCCAATGACGACATCCCCACCCAGGTGTCGCAGATCGAAAACATGCTGACCAAGGGCGCCAAGGCCCTGATCATCGCCGCCATTGACGGCACCACCCTGACTGACGTCCTGGCCAAGGCCAAGGAGCAGAACGTCAAGGTCATCGCGTACGACCGCCTCATCAACGGCACGCCCAACGTCGACTACTACACCACGTTCGACAACTACACGGTGGGTGTCCAGCAGGCCACCTCGCTGCTGACCGGGCTGGGCCTGGTCGACGCCAGCGGCAAGAAAGTGGACGGCAAGGGCCCCTTCAACATCGAGCTTTTCGCCGGCAGCCCCGACGACAACAACGCCAACTTCTTCTGGACCGGCGCCATGGACACGCTCAAGCCGTACCTGGATGCCGGCACCCTGAAGGTCCCCAGCGGCCAGACCAAGTTTGAGCAGGCAGCCATCCTTCGCTGGCAGGCCCCCGTGGCCCAGAAGCGCATGGAGGACATCATCACCTCCGCCTACAGCTCCGGCACCAAGCTGAACGGTGTGCTGTCCCCGTATGACGGCCTCTCCATCGGCATCATCTCGGCCCTCACCAGCACCGGCGGCTACGCCAAGGGAACCCTGCCCGTGGTAACCGGCCAGGACGCCGAGAAGGGTTCCGTCAAGTCCATCATCGCCGGCGAGCAGTACTCCACCATCTTCAAGGACACCCGCCAGCTCGGCGCACAGGCCGTCAAGATGGTTGATGCTGTCCTCAAGGGCCAGGAACCGGAAACCAATGACACCAAGACCTACAACAACAAGGTCAAGGTTGTCCCGGCCTTCCTGCTGAAGTCCGTGATCATCACCAAGGACAACTACAAGAAGGAACTGATCGACTCGGGTTACTACACCGACGCCGACGTCAAGTAGTCAGCGTCCGGGGGCCGTGGCCGGGCCGCGAGTCCGGCCACAGCCCCCTCCCGCCGCCGCCTGCAGCAGCAGGAAGGCCCAGCTTCGACCAGTCAGTGGGAATTGACGATGAACACACCCATTCTTCAAATGCGAGGAATCACCAAGACGTTCCCGGGCGTAAAAGCCCTCCAGGACGTCACCCTGGATGTGAACCGTGGAGAGGTCCACGCCATCTGCGGTGAAAACGGAGTAAGCAAATCAACGCTCATGAAAGTGTTGTCCGGCGTCTATCCGCACAACAGCTTCGACGGGGAGATCCTCTTCGAGAACGAACCCTGCAACTTTTCCAGCATCTCTGACAGCGAGAAGCGCGGGATCGTCATCATCCACCAGGAACTGGCCCTGAGCCCGTACCTGTCCATCGCCGAGAACATCTACCTGGGCAACGAACAGGCCACCAACGGGTGGGTGGACTGGCGCAAGACCAACCTGGAGGCAGCCCGGCTGCTGGCCCGCGTCGGCCTGGACGAGAACCCGGTCACCCCCGTGCAGCACATCAGCGTGGGCAAGCAGCAACTGGTGGAAATCGCCAAGGCGTTGTCCAAGGAAGTGAAGCTGCTGATCCTGGACGAGCCCACGGCCGCACTCAATGACGAGGATTCCGGCCACCTGCTGGACCTGATCCTCCACCTGAAGGGCCAGGGCGTCACCAGCATCATCATCAGCCACAAACTCAATGAGATCCGCAAGGTGGCGGACGCCGTCACCATCATCCGGGACGGCAAGACCATCGAGACCCTGCGGCTCGACGAAGGCCAGATCACCCAGGAGCGGATCATCCGCGGCATGGTGGGCCGGGACCTGGAGAGCCTGTATCCGGAGCGCGAGCCGCGGATCGGCGAGGAAGTCCTGCGGATCGAGGACTGGTCCGTGCGCCACCCCCAGGACCACAGCCGCATGGTGGTCAACAACGCCAACCTGCACGTCAGGAAGGGTGAGGTGGTGGGGCTTGCCGGCCTCATGGGCGCCGGGCGCACCGAACTTGCCATGAGCGTCTTCGGCCGCACCTACGGCACCGCCACCTCCGGCAAGGTCTACAAATACGGCGAGGAAATCAACACCGCAACGGTGTCCGACGCCATCAGGCATGGCATCGCCTACGCCACCGAGGACCGGAAGCACTACGGGCTGAACCTCATCGAGGACATCAAGCGGAACATTTCCCTGGCAGCACTGCGCAAGCTCGCCAAGCGCGGCTTCGTGGACAAGAACCAGGAGACCGTGGTGGCCAACGGCTACCGCAGGAGCATGAACATCAAAGCCCCGTCGGTGGCCGCCATCACCGGGAAACTGTCCGGTGGAAACCAGCAGAAGGTGGTGCTGAGCAAATGGATGTTCTCCGACCCGGACGTGCTCATCCTCGATGAACCCACCCGCGGAATCGATGTCGGGGCCAAATACGAGATCTACACGATCATCGCCAAACTCGCGGCCGAAGGAAAAGCCGTCATCGTGATTTCCTCGGAACTTCCCGAACTCCTGGGCATCTGCGACCGCATCTACACCCTCGCTGCCGGGCACATCACAGGTGAGGTGCCCATCGCCGAGGCCACCCAGGAGACCCTGATGCACTACATGACCAAAGAGAAGGAATAGCGAAATGTCCGCCCTACGAGAATCGCTCGGATTCCTCACCAGCCGCCTCCGCCAGGTTGGCATCTTCGTTGCCCTGATCCTGATCGTCCTGCTGTTCCAGGGCCTGACGGGCGGGATCCTGCTGGAACCGCAGAACGTCACCAACCTGGTGGTCCAGAACAGCTACATCCTCATCCTGGCCATCGGCATGGTGATGGTGATCATCGCCGGTCACATCGACCTTTCCGTGGGGTCGGTGGCCGGGTTCATCGGCGCCGTGGCCGGCGTCATGATCGTGCACTGGGGCTGGCCGTGGTGGGCCGCCATCCCTGCCTGCCTGCTGGTCGGCGCCCTGGTGGGTGCCTGGCAGGGCTACTGGATCGCCTATGTGGGGATCCCGGCCTTCATCGTCACCCTGGTAAGCATGCTGATCTTCCGCGGGCTGACGCTCATCACCCTGAAGAACCAGCAGATCACCCCCTTCCCCGCCGAACTCCGTGCCCTCGGCGGCGGCTTCCTCCCCGATCTCACCGGTGGTACCTCGGTACTGGAATGGCTTACCGTCATCCTGGGCGTCGGCGCAACGGCGGCCCTGCTGATCCAGGCTTTCAAGGAGCGCAGGATCCGCCGGAAGTTCGACCTCGAAAGCGAGCCCCTGGTCTGGTTTGTCATCAAGACCACCTTCACGTCGCTGCTCATGCTCGTCATCACCTTCCTGCTGGCGTCCTACCGCGGCACGCCGATCGTCCTGGTGGTCCTGGCCGCGCTGGTCATCGCGTACACGGCCCTCATGAACAACAGCGTCTTCGACCGGCACACGTACGCCATCGGCGGCAACCTCCATGCGGCTGAGCTGTCGGGCATCAAGACCAAGGCCGTCACATTCCGGCTCTTCGTTAACATGGGCGTGCTCTCCGCGCTGGCCGGCCTTGTCTTCACCGCCCGGCTCAACTCCGCACAGCCCGCCGGCGGAACCGGCTTCGAACTCGATTCCATCGCCGCAGCCTTCATTGGCGGCGCCGCGGTCACCGGCGGCATCGGTACGGTGGCGGGAGCCATGATCGGTGGCCTCATCATGGGCGTGCTGAACAACGGCATGTCCATCCTGGGCCTGGGCACCGACTACCAGCAGCTCATCAAGGGCCTGGTGCTCCTTGTCGCGGTCGGTTTCGACATCTTCAACAAGAACCGCAGCGGTGGCGGCGGCGACATTGGCAAGCGCTTCAAGCTCAAGACCAGCCCTCCGCCGGCAGCAGAGAAGCCGGCGCCGGCCGCCAGCGAAACGGTGGAGGCAGGCATCAAGTAGGAAAAACCGCAACCGTGCACCTGTTGGCCCCCGTTGCCCCGGACTGAGTCCTGGCAACGGGGGTCTTCCTGCGTGCGGCCGCGGCGATGAGGGGCAACTGCTCAGGGGGCAGCCAGGCCTGCGGCAACATCGGCAGGCGAGCGCCGGCGGCGGCTCAGCACGATGAACGGGGCCGCCAGCAACTGCACCGCGCCGCCCAGGGCCAGCGACGCCGGGTAGCCGTAGAGGTCCGCGGTCCTGCCGAGCAGCGGCTGCACCACCACTCCCCCGCTGGACCCCATGAGCGAGGCAAAGCTCAGGACGGTGGCCCGCTGCTTCGAGGGGATCATGTCGTTGAGGTACGCCTGGCGCACGGGGGTGCCGGCGGAGGCAACCACCGCCCAGAGCGCCAGGAGCACCAGGGCCAGCCAGAAGATGTGGGTGGCCAGGAGCACCACCAGGACCGCTGAGCTGGTGATGGTGGAGGCGATCAGTACCGTGGTGCGCCGGCGGACCAGCTTCCGGACCAGCGGGGCAAGCCAGCCGCCCACGATATCCGCACCTGCAACGATGGCTGCTGCCAGGCCTGCGATAGCGTAGGCCCTCGGATCACCGAAGAGCTGCAGCAGGTAGGGCTGGAGGGCGTAAAAAACGTAGAATCCCACGCCCTCCGTGAACGGCGCGGCCAGCATCATGAACCGCACCGGAGGGTTCTTCAGTCCGCCGTCCAGCGAGGCCTGCAGCACTGCGCGGGTGGCCTGCAGGGGGTGCGCCGACCGCTCGGGGGTGAAGCCGACGTCGTGCATGAGCAGGAAGGCAACAGCGAACATCGCCACCAGCACCGCGACGCGCAGCAGGAACGGCACGCCCAGGTTGGTGGCCTGGGCAATGACCCCGCCCGCTACTGATCCGGCCAGCATGGCGATGCCGGAAACCATCTGGCCCCGGCCCAGGACGGCTTCGAGTCCGCCGTCGTAGCCGGAAAAGTGGAGGGCGTCCACCAGCCAGGCTTCCACGGCCCCCGAGAAGAAGGTGAAGCCAAGGCCCAACAGTGCAGACACCGCTGCCCACCACCAGAACGGAGCCGACAACTGCCACAGCAGGTAGTAAAGGTAGGTGGACCCGGCCAGCGTCACGGTGCCCAGCAGGAAGGACGTGCGGCGTCCCCAGCTGTCGGCCACCACCCCGGTGGGCACCTCGAAGAGAACCATCCCTGCGGTGAAGAAGGCGTTGGCCGCGAAGGCTTCCAGGTTGGTGAGCCCGGCATCGAGCAGGAAGAGCGTGTTGATGCCCCAAATGAACGAGGCCGCAAGGGTGTTTCCCAACGTCAGCGTCAGGTAGACGTTCTGGATCTTGCGTGCTGCGGCATTCACCGGCGGCCGTTCTCTTCGGGCTGTTCCTGGCCGGGCGGATCAGGACGGGCTGAAGTTGGGGGGAACGGGGTCGTGCCGCAGGTACTGCCGGCGGAACCGGCCCGTACCTGCCGTCAGGGCCCGCAGTTCCACTGCATACCGCAGGAGTTCCTGGTCCGGGACTTCGGCGCTGATCTCCGTCAGCCCTTCGCCGGAGGAGGTGGTGCCGGTGAGGCGTCCGCGCCGGCCGGACAAATCGCTCATCACGCTGCCCACATGTTCGTCGGCAACGGTGATGGACACGGAGGACACCGGCTCCAGGAGCTGGATCTTTCCCGCGGCCGCCGCCTCGCGCAGGGCAAGGGCCCCCGCCGCCTGGAATGCCGCGTCGGAGGAATCCACGCTGTGGGCCTTCCCGCCGGTCAGCGTCACCCGCAGATCCACCACGGGAAAACCCGCAGACACTCCCCTGTCCATTTGGGCCCGGACTCCTTTTTCGATGGACGGGATGAACGTTCCCGGGATGACGCCGCCCACCGTCTTGTCCACGAATTCGAACCCGCCGCCGCGGTCCAGCGGTTCAACCTGGATGTCGCACACGGCGTACTGGCCGTGCCCGCCGGACTGTTTGACGTGGCGTCCGTGGCCGGTGGCGGGGGCAGCGAAGGTTTCCCGCAGCGGTGTCACCACGTCCACGGTGTGCAGCTTGACGCCCTGTTCCCGCAGCCGGTCCAGGACCACCTCGGCGTGCGCCTCACCCATGCACCACAGCACCAGCTGGTGCGTTTCGGCGTTCCGTTCCACCCGCAGGGTGGGATCCCCGGCTGCGATCCGGCCCAGGCTGCGGGCCAGGGCGTCCTCGTCGCTGCGGGAATCCGCTTCCACGGCAACCGGCAGCAACGGTTCGGGCATCTCCCACGTGGCCAGCAGCAGCGGGCTTTCCCGGGTGGAAATGGTGTCCCCGGTTTCCGCGCTGCCCAGCTTCGCCAGTGCGCACATGTCCCCGGCCACGCAGTAGGGAACGGGGCGCAGGCTGGCGCCCAGCGGCGAGTAGATATGGGTGACGCGTTCGTCGGTGTCATGGTCCTGGTGCCCGCGGTCAGCGAGGCCGTGACCGGCCACGTGGACAGGCGTGTCCTCCTGCAGCGTCCCGGAGAAGACGCGCACCAGGCAGATGCGTCCCAGGAAGGGATCGTTGGAAGTGCGCACCACCTCGGCGGCGAGCGGCCCCGAGGGGTCGCATGCCAGCCTTCCAGCCGGTTCCCCTGCAAGGTCGGTCGTGTCCGGCAGGCTGCGTTCCGGCGGTGCCGGGAAGGCGCGCACCAGCACATCGAGCAGCTCCGCCGTGCCGAGGCCGGTGACGGCGGACGTGGGCAGGACGGGGAAGAACGAGCCGCGGGCGACGGCGGTTTCCAGGTCGGCCGCCAGCACTGCGGTATCGATATCCTCCCCTTCCAGGTAGCGGTCCATCAGCGTCTCGTCTTCGCTTTCGGCGATGATGCCCTCGATCAGGGCACCCCGCGCGGCGCCGGCGGCTGCAAGTTCCCCGGGGGCCGCGGGGCGGACATCGGGTGATGGGTCTCCGGAGGAGTAGTCCGTCACTTCCTGGGACAACAGGCCCAGGAGGCCGGTGGCCGCACCCCCTGCCGGCACCGGGACGCACAGCGGCAGGACGCCGTCGCCGAACGCCTTACGGCAGGCGGCCAGGGCGCCGTCGTAATTTGCCCGCGGATGGTCCAGCCGGGTGATCACGACGGCGCGCGGCAGCATCATGTGCCCGCACTCGGCCCAGAGCGCGGTGGTGGTTGCGTCGATGCCGTCCACGGCGGAGACCACAAAAAGGGCGGCATCCGAGGCCCTAAGCCCGGCCCTCAGCTCGCCGATGAAGTCCGGGTAGCCGGGGGTGTCCAGGAGGTTCACTTTGACGTCGTCGACCATCAGCGGCACCAAGGAGACCGTGACCGAGCGTTGCTGGTGGACCGCGGCCGGATCCGAGTCGCTGACCGTGGACCCGTCCGCAATGGAGCCCTTGCGGGTGATCATGCCGTTGGCTGCGAGCAGGGCCTCGATCAGCATGGTCTTCCCGGCACCGGAGTGCCCCACCAAGGCCACGTTCCGGATCCGGGCCGGGTCCTGCGCCGCGATGCCGGCGGCCTGGTCGGCCCGCTTCGAATCAGGCCCGTTCCTGCCGCCCGCCGCCCGCGCTGACTCCCTGGTGCTCTTCACCGACATTGGAACCTCCTGGCATCATTGCCGACCGGACCGGACGTGTCCTCTGATTCGACACCTTGGGACGGCGGGACGGCAAGAGCACAGGCTATTTGCTGCGGGCTTTGCGGGTAGCGGCGTCGTTGGCCTTCTGGAGAGCGTGGACCAGCTGGTCCTTGTCCATCTTCGAGCGGCCCTTGACGTCCAATTCCTTGGCGAGCTTGTAGAGGTGCTCCTTTGAGGCGTTGGCATCGACGCCGCCGGCGGTGGGTTCGGACGATCGGATGCCCTGCTCCGCGCGCTTGTCAGAGGGGCCGCGCTTTTCCTTGGGCTCCCAGTGGTCGCCCACCTTCTCATAGCTGTGCTTCAGTGAGGCGTAGGCTGCGCGGGCGGCGCGCTCTTCGTCCTGGTCGTAGGACTCGAGGGCGGAATCATAGGTCTTCGCGAACGTGTCCTGGGCCTTCTGGTCAGAACGCTGCAGGGTCGAGGGAAGCTCGTCCTCACGGGCATGGTCGTTCTTGCCGGTCTTGGGCATGGCACCCATCCTCCCTTAGTCAGCAGGCTGATTATTCGGATGGATCCAGCTTAGACCCGGAGGTGGTGTGGAGCCCCCTGTCGGATTCGAACCGACGACCCCCGCTTTACAAGAGCGGTGCTCTGGCCAACTGAGCTAAGGAGGCGCGCCCCTGGGGGCGTGCGCCGGGAAGGCGCTAGATAAGGTTAGCCCAACTCCCGCCGGGCGTAAAAACGCGCCGGAACCGCCGCTGGACGCGGCAGGGGCCCGCCCCGGAGACGATCCGGAGCGGGCCCCTGCCCGGGCTGCTGGTCCTTAGCCCTTAGCCGTGATGGCTGCCTGCAGGAAGTCCGGGAACGGCGTCTGGGCGCTGTCCCCCTTGCCCCACTGCTTGCCGTCCACGAACACCGTGGGCGTACCGGTCACGCCGATGGCCGCTGCTTCCTTGGTGGTGA
The DNA here is from genome assembly GCF_024362385.1 of Arthrobacter sp. DNA4. Taxonomy (NCBI): domain Bacteria; kingdom Bacillati; phylum Actinomycetota; class Actinomycetes; order Micrococcales; family Micrococcaceae; genus Arthrobacter; species Arthrobacter sp. DNA4. The sequence continues at coordinate 841,054 of NZ_CP101466.1, read as the reverse complement.
ACTTCACGAACGGGCGGTAGGTCTTGTCATCCACGCAGGAGTCGATGTTGACGCCCATGTCGGATGCCATCTTCTTCAGGTCGTTGTCCGAGAGGCCTGCGCTGCCCTCCGCCGGCTGCTTGGCAAACAGCGCGTTGACGAAGTCGGAGTACTTCTCCGGTGACGCGTTGACCACGCAGGCCGCGGCGTTGGCGGCGCGGGACGAGTAGTTGGTGGTTGACCGGCTGTCCAGGAAGCCGAGGGCACGGTATTCCACCGTGATCTTGCCGTCATTGCGCAGCGAGGTGAGCTGGTCGTTGTACTGGGCCTCGAAGTTCTTGCAGACGGGGCAGATGAAGTCGATGTAGAGGACAACCTTCACCGGCTTGCCGGCCTCCGCCCCGGCGCCCGGAGCCACAACCTCGGCGGGCGGAGTCTTCGGGGCATCCCCCAGGGAAGCCGCGTCAACAGTTGCCGCTTCAGTCTTGGCCACGCCCGTGTTGGCCAGCAGGGTCACGCCGCCGTGGGCGTTGGCATTGGCCGGAACGGGTCCCTGGTCCGCAACCGGCGCGTTTTGCTTGAGGCTGTTGGTGACCACCAGGGCCACCACCACCAGGATGGCCACGACCGCTGCCACGATGCCCCAGCCGATCAGCAGCTTGTTGCGCTTGTCCTTCTTTACCTGCGCTTCGCGGATCAGGCGCGCCTTTTCCCGCGCCTCGGCGGTTCGCTCAGCCTTGGACTTACGTACTTCGTTTGCGGGGCTCATGAGTTCCTTGGGTCGGTCGACGTAGGGGGACCACTTGGTGGCACCCCAACATTTTAGGGGAGAAAGCTGAGAGCTTGCGGTTTCAACCATTCTTTCGGGTTGACCAACGGACGAATAGCCCCGATGATTCCGTCCGGCTAGGGTGGCTTAGAGGCACAAGCAACCCCAGGGGGCCGCAATGCAAACACCCGTCCAGGAAAAAACAGCCGGAACAGCTACGGTAAGCAGTTCCGGTTCCGGCCACGCCGGCCACACCAAGTACGACTTCATGGTGGTCTCCAACAGGCTGCCCGTCGACCGCGTGGCGCCGGGGGACGACAGCGATGACGGCTCCGGCTGGCGCCGGTCGCCCGGAGGGCTGGTGACCGCCCTCGCGCCGATGATGACCAAGACCGACGGCGCCTGGGTTGGCTGGCACGGAGCCCCCGACGAAACGGTCGAGCCCTTCAGCCACGGCGGCATGGACCTCGTTCCAGTACAGCTCAGCACCGATGACGTGGAGCTGTACTACGAAGGGTTTTCCAACGCCAGTCTTTGGCCGCTGTACCACGACGTCATCGCCCCGCCGGAGTTCCACCGCACCTGGTGGGACGCCTACCGTCGGGTCAACCGCAGGTTCGCCGACGCCGTGGTGCGCCATGCGGACCAGGGGGCCACCGTGTGGGTGCAGGACTACCAGCTGCAGCTGGTGCCCCGGCTGCTCCGTGAAGCACGGCCGGACCTCAGGATCGGCTTCTTTAACCACATCCCGTTCCCGCCGCCTGAAATCTTTGCCCAGCTTCCCTGGCGCCAGGCCATCATCGACGGCCTGCTGGGCGCCGACCTGGTGGGCTTCCAGCGGCCCAGCGACGCCGGAAACTTCATGCGCTCCGCGCGCCGTTTCCTGGGTGCCAGCGTCAAGCAGCAGCAGGTGCACGTCAAGGACCACAACGGTCAGCTGACCCACATCGCGCGGGCGCAGGCCTTCCCCATCTCCATCGACGTCAAGCAGATCACCGAGCTCGCTGCCAGGCCGGACATCATTGAACGCGCCCGGCAGATCCGGCAGGACCTTGGCAACCCCAAGACCATCCTGCTCGGCGTGGACCGGCTGGATTACACCAAGGGCATCCGCCACCGGCTGAAGGCCTTCGAGGAACTCCTGGCGGACGGCAGGCTCACGGTGGGCGACGCGACCCTCATCCAGGTTGCCTCCCCCAGCCGGGAACGCGTGGAACAGTACCGGCTCCTGCGCGAAGAGGTGGAAGGCACCGTTGGACACATCAACGGCACCTACGACACCCTCGAAAACACCGCCGTCCGCTATCTGCACCACAGCTACCCCGTCGAGGAGATGGTGGCGCTGTACCTGGCCGCGGACGTCATGCTGGTCACCGCCCTGCGGGACGGGATGAATCTCGTGGCCAAGGAATATGTCACCGCGCGCAACAACAACGACGGCGCCCTGGTCCTGAGCGAGTTCGCCGGGGCGGCCGACCAGCTGAAGCAGGCGCTGCTGATCAATCCGCACGACATTGCCGGCCTGAAGAACACCATCATGACTGCCGTCGAGCTGACCCCGCGGGAAGCATCCCGCCGAATGAGGGCCATGCGCAAGCAGATCCTGGACCACGACGTGGACCACTGGTCCGCGGACTTCCTGCGCGCGCTGAATGAAAAGGTGGTCCGCGATGACTCCTGAAGGCCGCCGCACCAAGGCGCCGCTGGCGCTCTCCCCTGAACTGCGGGAGGCCCTGCGCCGGATCGCCGGCACGGAGTACCTGCTCGTGGCCATGGATTTTGATGGCACCATGGCGCCCATCGTGGGCCGGGCACAGGATGCGCGGCCGCTTCCACGGTCGGCCGCAGCGTTCGCGGGCCTCGCCGTACTGCCGCGGACGACGACGGCCCTCATCTCCGGACGTGCCCTCGCCAGCCTGCGGGAGGTCGCCTCCCCGCCGGTCGACACGTTGCTGATCGGCAGCCATGGCGCCGAGGCGTGGCTGGGGCCGGGCTCCACCGAACTGGCCCTTGAAGAGGACCAGAAGGCGCTCCTTGAAGAGGTCCGCGCCGAGTTGGCCGGCATCGTCGCCGAGGCGCCCGGCACCTCCCTGGAGGACAAGCCTGCCGGCGTCGTCCTGCATACCCGCCAGGCGGAGGACGACGTGGCAGAAGATGCAGTGGCGGCAGCACGGTCGGTGCTCCAGGACCGCAAGGGAGTCTTCCTGAAGGAAGGAAAACGCGTCCTGGAGACTTCGGTTGTCAATGCTTCCAAGGGCGAAGGTGTCACCTTCCTGCGGCAGGCCACCGGGGCCACTGCCGTGCTGTTCGCCGACGACGTCACGGACGAGGACGCTTTTGGTACTCGAACCGGGCGACGTCGGGGTCAAGGTAGGTCTTGATTTCACCCAGGCCCAATACCGGGTGGAGGCTCCCGTCCACATTGCGGAACTGCTGGAGGCCCTGCTCCAGGAGCGGAGCATCGCGGTTGCCGAGGAGGATCCGCAGGCCGCGTCCGGATAGGACGTGGCCAGCGGCACATGTGACGTTCGTAACATTTTCGCAAGGAACCGCAACCTCTGGCATACTCTGTGTGTGATGTGGCGCACAACCAGCGTGCGGCGTCATTTTGTGCCCCGGGCTCAGGCTCGGAGCACTTTGCAGGAACAAAACTGAATAAACATGAACCATTCACAACGGATCGTCCGGCACGTACCTGCCGGTGAAGGGATTGATAACTGTGGCTACAGTTACTTTTGATAACGCTACGCGTCTGTACCCGGGCACAGATAAGCCCGCCGTCGATAAGCTCAACATCGACATCGCCGATGGCGAATTCCTGGTCCTCGTGGGACCCTCCGGTTGCGGCAAGTCCACCTCCCTGCGCATGCTCGCAGGCCTTGAGGACGTCAACGCCGGCCGCATCCTGATCGGTGACCGTGACGTTACCGATGTTCCGCCGAAGGACCGCGACATCGCGATGGTTTTCCAGAACTACGCGCTGTACCCGCACATGACTGTGGCCGACAACATGGGCTTTGCCCTGAAGATCGCCGGCGTCTCCAAGGAAGAGCGCGCCGAGCGCGTCCGTGAAGCCGCAAAGCTCCTTGACCTTGAGCAGTACCTGGACCGCAAGCCGAAGGCACTCTCCGGCGGCCAGCGCCAGCGCGTTGCCATGGGCCGCGCCATCGTCCGTAACCCTCAGGTCTTCCTCATGGACGAGCCGCTGTCCAACCTGGACGCCAAGCTTCGCGTCCAGACCCGCACCCAGATCGCGTCCCTGACCCGCCGCCTCGGCGTCACCACCGTCTACGTGACGCACGACCAGGTTGAGGCCATGACCATGGGCGACCGCGTCGCCGTGCTGAAGGACGGCCTGCTGCAGCAGGTCGACACCCCGCGCAACCTCTACGACCGCCCCAAGAACGTCTTCGTTGCCGGCTTCATCGGCTCCCCCGCCATGAACCTGCTGGAGCTTCCCGTGGTCGACGGCGGCGTCCAGTTCGGCGGCACTGTTTACCCCGTGCCGCGCGACGTCCTCGAAGAGGCGCACGGCTCCACGGTCACGCTGGGCAGCCGTCCGGAGGACCTGGAAACCGCGCCGCAGGGCGAGGGCCTGAAGGTGGAGGTGGACGTGGTCGAAGAACTCGGCGCCGACGCCTACGTCTACGGCCACACCAACCTTGACGGCAAGGACCACGACATCGTGGCCCGCGTCGATGGCCGCCGTCCTCCGATGAAGGGCGAGGTCATCTACGTCCGTCCCCAGTCGGGCCACGTTCACCTGTTCGACACCAAAACCGGCCTGCGCCTCGGCGACTGATTCCTTGGCTCCGGAGGTTCGGCTGGCCCAACCTCCGCTTGACCGGCGGCGGTCCGCACCCTTTTCGCAAACGGTGCGGGCCGCCGTCGGCCTTTAACCCGATGCCTGCGCGAAATTTAGCCGCCCTGCCCCGAGTACGGAAGAATTGACTCATGACCGAGGAATACAGCGCCCAGTGGCACGACGAACCCACCGACTACGCGCAGATCGGCAAACTGCCGCGGTTCGTGGCAGCGAGCGCCGATGACAACAAGGCAGCCTCGGTAGCCTCGTCGCTGAATATCACCGCGGCCGCGGCAGATCCCGAACTGCTGGACCTGCCGTGGCATATCGCCCTCGAGGAGTGGCCCGCGCAATACCTCGCGGCACTCCCCCGCGGCATCTCCCGGCACATTGTGCGCTTTGCCCACCTGGGCGGCTCGGTCATCGCCATCAAGGAAACCTCCGAGCACGTGGCCCGGCATGAATACCACATGCTCCGCAAGCTTGCCCGCTTCGATGTGCCGTGCGTGGAGCCGGTTGCGGTGATCACCGGGCGCACCACCCCCGACGGACGCCCGCTCAACCCTGTCCTTGTGACGCGGCACCTGAAATTCTCCATGCCCTACCGCGCCCTCTTTTCCCAGATGCTGCGCAAGGACACCCTCACCCGCCTCATCGACGCGCAGGCCCTGCTGCTGGTGCGGCTGCACCTCATCGGCTTCTACTGGGGCGACGTCTCACTGTCCAACACACTGTTCCGCCGCGACGCCGGCGCCTTCGCCGCGTACCTGGTGGACGCCGAAACAGGCGAGCTCTACCCCGACCTCTCCACGGGGCAGCGCGAATACGACCTTGAAATTGCCCGGGTCAACATCGCCGGCGAGCTGATGGACCTGCTGGACGGCGGCCTCATCGAGGAGAAGGTGGACCCCGTGGCCACCAGCGAGCTGATCATGGACAGCTACCGGCGGCTGTGGGCTGAGCTGACCGAGAAGGAATCCTTTGAGCTGGGCGAACGCTGGCGGGTGGGCGCCCGCATCCGGCGCCTGAACGAACTCGGCTTCGACGTCGAGGAATATGCCATCAAGACCACCCAGAACGGCTCCACCATCCAGCTGCAGCCCAAGGTGGTGGACGCGGGACACCACCAGCGGCGGCTGCTGCGGCTCACCGGCCTGGATGCGCAGGAGAACCAGGCCCGCCGCCTCCTCAATGACATGGACTCATTCCGGGCGGACAACAACCCGGAAATGGACGAGGAATACAGCGCCCACCTCTGGGTCAGCCAGATTTTCGAGCCGATCGTGCGATCCATCCCCCGGGACCTCTCCGGCAAGCTCGAGCACGCCGAGGTGGTGCACGAGGTCCTGGAGCACCGGTGGTACATGTCCGAGAAGCAGGAGCGCCACATTCCGCTGGCAGAAGCCGTGCAGTCCTACATCGACTCGATCCTCCGGCACCGGCGGGACGAGGCCGCGATCATGCTCAACCCGGACACCGAACTGCTGAAGATCCTCGAGGTGGAAAACGAGGAGTCCCGCTATGGTGCAGATGAATCTGACGACGAATATCCGGATTCGGACGACTAAGGCCTAGATCGCCTTGCCAGGGTTGAGGATGCCGGCAGGATCGAACAGCTCCTTGATCCTGCGCTGGAGCTCCCGGATGGGCTCCGGCTGTTCCTGGCCAAGCCACCGCAGCTTGTACTGGCCCACGCCGTGCTCGCCAGTAATGGTGCCGCCCATTGCCAGGGCGGCGGTGATGGACTCGTCCAGGGCCACCTGGAGCCGCTCCATGGCGCCGGCTTCCACGTCCGGCCCCTGCCGGTCGATCCAGAATGTGGGGTGCAGGTTGCCGTCGCCGGCATGGGCCACCACTTTGAGATGCACCTGCTGGGCGGCGGCCATGGCCTCGAGCGCTGCAACGTAGTCCACCAGGCGGGACCGCGGAACGGCAACGTCTTCGCCCACCCGGTACTCGTCGTCCACCTCGGTGCCCCTGCTGTGCCGCCTCAGCTCCACCAGCCGCTCGGCTTCTGCGCTGGCCTCGGTGGTGACGGTGGCCCCGCCTTCGCGCAGGACCTCCCGCACCACGTCGGCTTCCGCGGCAGCCCCAAACCCGTCTGTCTGGATCAGCAGCAGGGATCTGCCGCGTGCGGTGAGGTCTGAGCCATGAATGTCGTCGAGCTGGGCCAGCGTACCGCCGTCGAGCAGTTCCATGATGGCGGGCTGGACGCGGGCCCTTCCCACCGCCAGGACGCCTGCGGCGGCACGCCTGAAGTCCGGGTAGAACGCAGCAACGGTGTGCACTTCCCGGGGCAGGTACTTCAGCCGCACGGTGATTCCGACGACGATGCCCAGGGTGCCCTCGGATCCCACGAAGAGGCCGGTGAGGTCATAGCCCGCCACGCCCTTGAAGGTTTGGTGGCCGGTGTGGATCAGGGAGCCGTCGGCCAGGACGACGTCCAGTGCCAGGATTGAGTCCCTGGTGACCCCGTACTTGGCACATCGCAGACCCCCGGCGTTGGTGGCAACGTTGCCACCGATCGTGGAGCTCCGGAAGCTGGCAGGGTCCGGCGCGTACATGAGGCCATGCTCCGCGGCGGCTTCGTTCAGGACGGCGTTGACCACTCCGGGCTCCACCATGGCTGTTTCATCGTCCGGATTCAGGGCGAGGATCCGGTCCATCCGCTCCAGGGAGAGGATGATGCAGTTGGTGGTGGCGTGGGCACCGCCGGATACACCCGTGCCTGCGCCCCGGGGTACGATCGCCACCCCGCTGCCCAGGCAGGCCTTCACCACTGCCTGCACGTCCGCCACTGATTCGGGAAACACCACGGCCAGCGGAAGCTGGAAGTCGATCACGGGCGCCTGGTCTACGGCGTACCGGCGGAGCGCGACCTCGCCCGTGTCCACCTGGCCCGGCGCCAGGATGGCTTCCAGCTCGTCAACGATGCTTCCCACAAAGCCTCCACCCGTCGTCGGACATACCTTCCCAGTTTAGGTGCGCTGCCGGCGGAAGCCCGGTTCCCCGACGGTGCAATCGTTTCCAGTTCCATGGCGGCGGACGCTTGGGCACTGTCTCCTGGCCACAGCGAAACAATATGGAAGCGTTTTCAGTTAATCGGTGCGCCGCAGCTATGCTGGCTTCCATGTCTGTCGAAACTGTGACCCAGGACACTTCCGTTTGTGCCGGTCCCCTGACGCTCATCCATGCTGCTGACACCGCTCCGGGCTGGTGGCGGTCCGCAGTGATCTACCAGGTCTACCCCCGGTCCTTCCGTGACCTGAATGGCGACGGCATTGGCGACCTGGCGGGAATCACGGAGGAACTGCCGCATCTCGCAGATCTGGGGGTCGATGCAGTCTGGCTCTCGCCCTTCTACCGTTCCCCCCAGCGTGACGCCGGCTATGACGTCAGCGACTACTGCGACGTGGACCCGGTCTTCGGTACGCTGGCCGACTTCGACGTCATGATGGCCGAATCCCACCGCCTGGGCCTGCGGGTCATCGTGGACCTGGTGCCCAACCACTGCTCGGACCAGCACCCGGCGTTCCAGGCAGCCCTTGCGGCGCCGGCCGGAAGCCCGGAGCGAGACATGTTCATCTTCCGGGACGGGACCGGCCCCGACGGGCAGGAACCGCCCAACAACTGGCAGTCCCACTTCGGCGGACCAGCCTGGACCCGGGTAGCAGGAACGGACGGCCGGCCCGGTCAGTGGTACCTGCACCTCTTCGATTCCTCGCAGCCGGACTTCAACTGGGACAACCCCGCCGTTCACGCGGAGTTCGAACGCGTGCTCCGTTTCTGGCTGGACCGCGGTGTGTCAGGTTTCCGGGTGGACGTTGCCCATGCCCTGGTCAAGGCCCCGGGGCTGCCCGAATGGGGCGGCCGCGCCGACGGTGGCAGCAGCGACGGGTATCCGGGCCATGAAGCACCCATGTTCGGCCAGCCCGCTGTCCACGACATATACCGCAGATGGCGGCTGATCCTGGACGAATACGGACCCGACCGGATCCTGTGCGCCGAGGCCAGCGTGGACCTGCACCGGCTGGCTCACTGGGTCCGGCCCGACGAAATGCACCAGGCGTTCAACTTCCCGTACCTCCACGCGGGCCTGGACGTCTACCGCCTCCGCTCCGTCATCACCGATTCCCTGACAGTCCTTGACGGAGTAGGTGCCCCCAGCACCTGGGTACTTTCGAACCATGACGTGGTCCGCCACGCCAGCCGTTTCGGGTACAACGGGCTCGGTCCGCGGGACGGCGACGGCATTGGCCCGGCAGATCACCAGCCGGACCATGATCTTGGCCGCCGCCGCGCGGCCGCTGCTTCGATGTTCATGCTGGGACTCCCGGGCGCCGCGTACCTGTACCAGGGCGAAGAGCTCGGGTTGCCGGACGGCACCGACATTCCTGACCACCTCCGCCAGGACCCCACGTTCGCCCGCACCGGCGGCCAGCGGCTGGGCCGTGACGGCTGCCGTGTGCCGCTGCCCTGGCGTGGCGAGGACCCGCATCTGGGGTTTGGCTCAGGCAGCCACCCCTGGCTGCCTATTCCTGCCTCGTTCAAGGCGCTGGCGAGGGACCTGCAGGCGGAATCACCGTCGTCGCACCTGTCCCTGTACCGCGACGCCCTGGCCTGCCGGCGGGAACTGGACCTGGGCAGGGGGTCCTTGTCCTGGGCCGAGGACTGGTGCACCGGCTACTCCCTGGGCTACCTGAACGGCACTACGCTGGTGGTTATGAACCTGAACCACGAGCCGCTGGAAATGCCTGCGGGACATGTCCTGATCCGCAGCCTGCCCGCAGGTGCGGGACGCGCCCTTGCCTCCGGTGAGACCGCGTGGATACAGCTTGGACCGGACGCCGCAGCAGCCCTCTGACCGTGGCAGGCATCAAAGAAGTTGCCAGCCGGGCCGGCCTGTCGGTGGCCACCGTCTCGCGGGCACTGAGCGGCAAGTCCAACGTCTCCTCCAAGAGCCGCCGCCTGGCCCAGGAAGCGGCCCGGGAACTCGGGTTCGTTCCGTCCTACCACGCGTCAAGCCTCGCATCAGGGCGGAACCACAACATCGGGCTGGTGGTGCCCAGCGTCCAGCGCTGGTACTTCTCCTCGGTACTGGAAGGCGTTTCCGAAACCCTGCTCGATGCCGGCTATGACCTGACGCTTTACAACGTGGGTGAACAGCCGGAGCGGCGCAACAGCATCCTGACCGACTTCCTGCTGCGGAAACGCCTGGATGCTGTAATCGCCGTGGCGCTGGTGCTCAGCGAGGAAGAGATCCGGCAGCTGCTGGCCGTGCACCGTCCCATCGTGGGGATCGGAGGTGCCCTGCCCGGGGCCTCGACCATCAGGATCGACGACGAGGGCCTGGCGATGATGGCCACCAGCCACCTGATTGGGCTGGGACATACCCGGATTGCGCATATCACCGGGGATGCGGGGCTGAACCGGGACTTCAAGCTTCCGCAGCTACGGCAAAAGGGCTTTTCGGCGGCAATGGCCGCAGCAGGGCTGGGACTGCGGCCGGAGTGGCATGCCACTGCCGACTTCACCATCCAGGGCGCTTACGCGGCAGGCCGCCGGCTGCTGGGAACACCCACGGAACGGCCCACGGCAGTTTTTGCCGCCTCCGATGAGATGGCGGTGGGCGTCATACTTGCCGCGCGCGACTTTGGTCTTCGGATTCCGGAGGATCTCTCCGTGGTGGGCATTGACGGGCACGAGCTGGCAGAGACCTTCGGGCTGACCACCGTGAGCCAGGATCCGCGGGGCCAGGGAAAGCTGGCGGCCGCCACTGCTTTGGCCCTGCTGGATGGCGCCGGCAGGAATCCCGACGGCGGTCCGGCAGCTACGGCAGCACAGGACCAGGAATACCCGACGGAATTCGTGATCCGGCACAGCACCGCCGTGCCTGGGGACCCGGCCGCGCGGACGGCCTAGGACAGGACTTCGGAAGGTGCGGCGTCCGTTGAGTCGCCGGCACCCATGAACCGGGCAAACCGTTCCAGGATCAACGGCCACGCTTCCACATAGGCATCGCGCGCGGCAACGGGGTCCTCAGCCCCTTCCCACCCTTCGTGGAAGACACGGACCTCCGTTTCCGCCTCAACGGCGCGGAACACCACCAGGAGCTCAGTGGACCACAGCGCCGTGGTTCCGGGGTGCCAGGAGGCATGGAAGGACAGCGGCGGCTGCCAGTCATCGAGGGTACCCCAGATGCTGGTGCGGCCATCGTCAGCCGTCTCAAGGATGAGGTTCTCCTCGAACTCCACATAGGAACCGGCCCCATAGACACCGTGCCGCTCCAAGGGCCACCACAGGTGGGCGTGGTCGGTGAAGCCTGCGAAAGCACGGGCCACCGGACCCGGTACCCGGACGGTGTTCACCACGGGCTCCAGGGGATCCGAAGCCTGCTTACCGTCGTCTTGGGAGGGGTCCTGGGCGTGGCTGAAGATGCTGCTCATGAGGGTCAATCCTACCCGCGGACATCCGGCCGTCCGGCGGCATCGGTCTGGAGGTTAAAGTCGAAGGGCCCTGACATTCCTTGTCAGGGCCCTTCGTAATGTATGTCCGGCGGTGACCTACTCTCCCACACCCTCCCGGGTGCAGTACCATCGGCGCTGTGGGTCTTAGCTTCCGGGTTCGGAATGGGACCGGGCGTTTCCCCCACGCTATGACCGCCGTAACCCTTGTACCCGAACCCCTGGGGGGGGTTGGGAAATCTGTGGTTACAACATGTGGTGTTGTATTCAGTTGTGTTGGTTCCTACCACTACCCGCATGTGTTGGGGGTTGTTGGTTGGGAACCACATAGTGGACGCAAGCAGAATTTTGTATGTATCTGTGTGGTGTAAGTTATTGGCCTATTAGTACCGGTCAGCTTCACGAGTCGTTAGTCCTCGCTTCCACATCCGGCCTATCAACCCAGTGGTCTGGCTGGGGGCCTCTCACACATAATGTGTATGGAAATCTCATCTTGAAGCGAGCTTCCCGCTTAGATGCTTTCAGCGGTTATCCCATCCGAACGTAGCTAATCAGCGGTGCACTTGGCAGTACAACTGACACACCAGAGGTTCGTCCGTCCCGGTCCTCTCGTACTAAGGACAGCCCTTCTCAAATTTCCTGCGCGCGCAGCGGATAGGGACCGAACTGTCTCACGACGTTCTAAACCCAGCTCGCGTACCGCTTTAATGGGCGAACAGCCCAACCCTTGGGACCTACTCCAGCCCCAGGATGCGACGAGCCGACATCGAGGTGCCAAACCATGCCGTCGATATGGACTCTTGGGCAAGATCAGCCTGTTATCCCCGAGGTACCTTTTATCCGTTGAGCGACGGCCATTCCACAATGTACCGCCGGATCACTAGTCCCGACTTTCGTCCCTGCTCGAGATGTCTCTCTCACAGTCAAGCTCCCTTGTGCACTTACACTCGACACCTGATTGCCAACCAGGCTGAGGGAACCTTTGGGCGCCTCCGTTACTTTTTAGGAGGCAACCGCCCCAGTTAAACTACCCATCAGGCACTGTCCCTGACCCGGATTACGGGCCGAAGTTAGATGTCCAAAGTGACCAGAGTGGTATTTCAACGATGACTCCACCCGAACTGGCGTCCGGGCTTCAACGTCTCCCACCTATCCTACACAAGCCACTCCGAACACCAATACCAAACTATAGTAAAGGTCTCGGGGTCTTTCCGTCCTGCTGCGCGTAACGAGCATCTTTACTCGTACTGCAATTTCGCCGAGTTTATGGTTGAGACAGCGGGGAAGTCGTTACTCCATTCGTGCAGGTCGGAACTTACCCGACAAGGAATTTCGCTACCTTAGGATGGTTATAGTTACCACCGCCGTTTACTGGGGCTTAAATTCTCAGCTTCGCCGTGAGGCTAACCGGTCCTCTTAACCTTCCAGCACCGGGCAGGAGTCAGTCCGTATACATCGTCTTGCGACTTCGCACGGACCTGTGTTTTTAGTAAACAGTCGCTTCCCCCTGGTCTCTGCGGCCCCGATCCCCTCCCGGACGCGAAGTCCGATCAAGGTTGGGGCCCCCTTCTCCCGAAGTTACGGGGGCATTTTGCCGAGTTCCTTAACCATAATTCTCTCGATCGCCTTAGTATTCTCTACCTGATCACCTGTGTCGGTTTGGGGTACGGGCGGCTAAAACCTCGCGTCGATGCTTTTCTCGGCAGCATAGGATCACCAAATCCCCCCAAACGGGGGTCCCATCAGATCTCAGGCCATATGAGTGGCGGATTTGCCTACCACTCGCCCTACATCCTTAGACCGGGACAACCATCGCCCGGCTCGGCTACCTTCCTGCGTCACACCTGTTAATACGCTTGCCTCCCAGGATCAGGTCCCGCGCTCCACCAAAACCCTTCACCCACAAGGGGTGTCGGGCAGGTCTCGGGCGGTTAGTATCCCCTGTTCAACATGGACGGTTTTTCGCCGGTACGGGAATATCAACCCGTTGTCCATCGACTACGCCTGTCGGCCTCGCCTTAGGTCCCGACTTACCCAGGGCAGATTAGCTTGACCCTGGAACCCTTGATCATTCGGCGGACGGGTTTCTCACCCGTCTTTCGCTACTCATGCCTGCATTCTCACTCGTGTAGGCTCCACCGCTGGTTTACACCGCGACTTCACCGCCCACACGACGCTCCCCTACCCATCCAGACGCCTGAACCACAAGGGCTTAGCTAAATATCTGAATGCCACAACTTCGGCGGTGTACTTGAGCCCCGCTACATTGTCGGCGCGGAATCACTTGACCAGTGAGCTATTACGCACTCTTTTAAGGGTGGCTGCTTCTAAGCCAACCTCCTGGTTGTCTGGGCAACTCCACATCCTTTCCCACTTAGCACACGCTTAGGGGCCTTAGTTGGTGGTCTGGGCTGTTTCCCTCTCGACTATGAAGCTTATCCCCCACAGTCTCACTGCTGCGCTCTCACTTACCGGCATTCGGAGTTTGGCTGACGTCAGTAACCTTGTAGGGCCCATTAGCCATCCAGTAGCTCTACCTCCAGCAAGAAACACGCAACGCTGCACCTAAATGCATTTCGGGGAGAACCAGCTATCACGAAGTTTGATTGGCCTTTCACCCCTACCCACAGCTCATCCCCTCCATTTTCAACTGAAGTGGGTTCGGTCCTCCACGACGTCTTACCGTCGCTTCAACCTGGCCATGGGTAGATCACTTCGCTTCGGGTCTAGATCACGCCACTCACACGCCCTATTCAGACTCGCTTTCGCTACGGCTGCCCCACACGGGTTAACCTCGCGACGTAACACTAACTCGCAGGCTCATTCTTCAAAAGGCACGCCGTCACCAGAATCAGACTGGCTCCGACGGATTGTAAGCACACGGTTTCAGGTACTGTTTCACTCCCCTCCCGGGGTACTTTTCACCTTTCCCTCACGGTACTGGTCCGCTATCGGTCATTAGGGAGTATTTAGGCTTATCAGGTGGTCCTGACAGATTCGCACGGGATTTCTCGGGCCCCGTACTACTTGGGATACTCTCACAGGCGGTACAAACACATTACGGTTACGGGACTAACACCCTCTCTGGTAAGCCTTTCAAAACCGTTCACCTATGCGCGCACATCACACCCCACCAGCCCGGCAGAACTGGTATGGAAAGTCCCACAACCCCGACCATGCAACGCCCGCTATCACACATGGAACGGTTTAGCCTGATCCGCGTTCGCTCGCCACTACTAACGGAATCACTATTGTTTTCTCTTCCTGCGGGTACTGAGATGTTTCACTTCCCCGCGTTCCCCCCACGCACCCTATGTGTTCAGGTACGGGTCACCAAGTCACTCGCGCGCTTGGCGGGGTTTCCCCATTCGGACACCCTGGGATCACAGTCCGGTTATCGACTCCCCCAGGCTTATCGCAGATTCCTACGTCCTTCTTCGGCTCCTAATGCCAAGGCATCCACCGTGTGCTCTTAAAAACTTGACCACAAAGATCAAAAACAAGCTCACTCGAGAGAACCACGAAAACTGTCCCGCGCACCCAAAGGCACACGAACCAGATCCAGGTTCATTTATCTTGGAAATTGCTTCTTATACAAGATGCTCGCGTCCACTATGTAGTTCTCAAACAACAACCCCACACCACACACCCCACACACACGTGCGTGGACCGTCATGGCAGGGAAACCAGAAACAAACACTCCCACCAGAACACCACCCACACCCCGAAAGGCGAAGACAGCGAACCCGTGGTCCTGTTGCCTCAGGACCCAACAGTGTGCCAAACACGAAAACCACCACATCACCACGCCCACCGTTCCAGAACCACCACCAGGTGGGATTCGTACTAGAGAAGGACACGACAACACAACGGCCGCTATTTGTTGATATTCCACCCATGAGCACCCGCCGCAGGACAATCGCCTGCGCAACGGGCTTGCTTCCTGACAACCCCCACACCCGGACATACATCCAGGCCGGTAGCTGTAGGCGCTCCTTAGAAAGGAGGTGATCCAGCCGCACCTTCCGGTACGGCTACCTTGTTACGACTTAGTCCCAATCGCCAGTCCCACCTTCGACAGCTCCCTCCCACAAGGGGTTAGGCCACCGGCTTCGGGTGTTACCAACTTTCGTGACTTGACGGGCGGTGTGTACAAGGCCCGGGAACGTATTCACCGCAGCGTTGCTGATCTGCGATTACTAGCGACTCCGACTTCATGGGGTCGAGTTGCAGACCCCAATCCGAACTGAGACCGGCTTTTTGGGATTAGCTCCACCTCACAGTATCGCAACCCTTTGTACCGGCCATTGTAGCATGCGTGAAGCCCAAGACATAAGGGGCATGATGATTTGACGTCGTCCCCACCTTCCTCCGAGTTGACCCCGGCAGTCTCCTATGAGTCCCCACCATCACGTGCTGGCAACATAGAACGAGGGTTGCGCTCGTTGCGGGACTTAACCCAACATCTCACGACACGAGCTGACGACAACCATGCACCACCTGTAAACCGACCACAAGTGGGGGACCTGTTTCCAGGTCTTTCCGGTTCATGTCAAGCCTTGGTAAGGTTCTTCGCGTTGCATCGAATTAATCCGCATGCTCCGCCGCTTGTGCGGGCCCCCGTCAATTCCTTTGAGTTTTAGCCTTGCGGCCGTACTCCCCAGGCGGGGCACTTAATGCGTTAGCTACGGCGCGGAAAACGTGGAATGTCCCCCACACCTAGTGCCCAACGTTTACGGCATGGACTACCAGGGTATCTAATCCTGTTCGCTCCCCATGCTTTCGCTCCTCAGCGTCAGTTAATGCCCAGAGACCTGCCTTCGCCATCGGTGTTCCTCCTGATATCTGCGCATTTCACCGCTACACCAGGAATTCCAGTCTCCCCTACATCACTCTAGTCTGCCCGTACCCACCGCAGATCCGGAGTTGAGCCCCGGACTTTCACGGCAGACGCGACAAACCGCCTACGAGCTCTTTACGCCCAATAATTCCGGATAACGCTTGCGCCCTACGTATTACCGCGGCTGCTGGCACGTAGTTAGCTACGCTTCTTCTGCAGGTACCGTCACTTTCGCTTCTTCCCTACTGAAAGAGGTTTACAACCCGAAGGCCGTCATCCCTCACGCGGCGTCGCTGCATCAGGCTTGCGCCCATTGTGCAATATTCCCCACTGCTGCCTCCCGTAGGAGTCTGGGCCGTGTCTCAGTCCCAGTGTGGCCGGTCACCCTCTCAGGCTGCTACCCGTCGTCGCCTTGGTAGGCCATTACCCCACCAACAAGCTGATAGGCCGCGAGTCCATCCAAAACCACAAAAGCTTTCCACCAACCACCATGCGATGATCAGTCATATCCGGTATTAGACCCAGTTTCCCAGGCTTATCCCAGAGTCAAGGGCAGGTTACTCACGTGTTACTCACCCGTTCGCCACTAATCCACCAGCAAGCTGGCATCATCGTTCGACTTGCATGTGTTAAGCACGCCGCCAGCGTTCATCCTGAGCCAGGATCAAACTCTCCGTTGAAAACAAACAGACACAACCAAAACCACCGGAAATAACGGCGACAAAGGCTGCACAAAATTTGAAACCAGCTAAAAACACCAAACCACACCACAGGGGCGGCACGATTCGGCAAATTCAACCAATTACATACATAATCGGTATCAACAAACTTGGCACACTATTGAGTTCTCAAACAACAGACACACCCGGCACCACCCAAACCAACGTTCAGGATCGCTCCGGAGCAACTTTTCAAACTTACCCGCTGGTTTCCTGCGTGTCAAACCGGCGTCCGCGACCATCCTCAGCATATGCTTGGGGGTCGGTTTTCCGTCTGACTCCGTGGAGCAGCGCGGAAATAAACTCTACCACCACTCCTCCCGGATCGCCAGTCCGCCCCCACGTGGCCTCCTGTAGGCAGCCGAAAGGCCCGGAATCACGCGGATTCCGGGCCTTTTGTGGATGACCGCCCTGGCGGGTCAGCTTACCGTTGATGCTCCTGGTTTGAAGTAGGACGCCCCGAGCGGAGGCAGCGTGACAGTCAGTGTCGCCGGCTGTCCGTCCTGTCCTTCGTCCACTGCCTTCAGCTCGCCGTCGTTGAGCACACCGGATCCGCCGTAAGTGGTGTGGTCGGTGTTCAGGACCTCGGTCCAGGCCCCGGCGGTGGGGACACCCAGGGTGTAGCCGACATGCGGGGCACCGGAGAAGTTGATGGCGCAGACAACCGGGTTGCCGTCGGCGTCCCACCTGATGAAGGACAGGACGTTGCGGTCCGCGTCGCCACCGTTGATCCACTGGAAACCGGCGGGAACGTTGTCCTGCGTGTACAGCGCAGGGGTGGACGCGTACAGCTCGTTGAGGTCCTTGGTCAGCAGCTGCAGTCCCCTGTGTGCAGGGATATCCGCGAGCCACCAATCCAGGCCGTGCTGTTCAGACCACTCGGCTTCCTGGCCGAACTCGGTGCCCATGAAGATGAGCTGCTTGCCGGGGTGCGCCCACTGGTAGGCAAAGAAGGCGCGGAGGTTCGCCAACTGCTGCCAGCGGTCACCGGGCATCTTGCGGAGCATGGAGCCCTTGCCGTGGACAACCTCGTCGTGGCTGATGGGCAGCAGGAAGTTCTCCGTGAAGGCGTAGACCAGGGAGAACGTCACCGTGCCGTGGTGCCACCTGCGGTTGTAAGGGTCCTCGGAGATGTACTTGAGGGAATCGTGCATCCAGCCCATGTTCCACTTCAGGCCGAAGCCCAGGCCACCGTGGCTGGTGGGGGCGGTAACGCCCGGAAACGCCGTGGATTCTTCCGCGATCATGACAGCACCGGGGTGCGTCTTGTAGACGGTGGCGTTGACTTCCTGCAGGAAGGAGATGGCTTCCAGGTTTTCCCTGCCGCCGAAGCGGTTGGGCCGCCACTGTCCTTCCTGGCGTGAGTAGTCCAGGTAGAGCATGGAGGCCACCGCGTCCACGCGCAGGCCATCGATGTGGAATTCCTCCAGCCAGTAGAGGGCATTGGCCACCAGGAAGTTACGGACCTCGGTGCGGCCAAAATCGAAGATCAGGGTGCCCCAGTCGGGGTGTTCGCCAAGGGCAGGGTCTGCGTGTTCGTAAAGGGGCTCCCCGTCGAACTGGGCCAGCGCCCAGGCGTCCTTCGGGAAGTGCGCCGGTACCCAGTCCAGCAGGACGCCGATGCCTGCCTGGTGGAGGGAATCCACCAGGTAGCGGAACTCATCCGGATGTCCGAACCTGGACGTGGGCGCGAAATAGGACGTGACCTGGTAACCCCAGGAACCGCCGAACGGGTGCTCCGCGACGGGCATGAATTCCACGTGCGTGAACCCGAGCCACTTGACGTACTCCACCAGTTCCTTGGCGAGTTCGCGGTAGCCAAGGCCCAGGCGCCACGACCCGAGGTGCACTTCATAGACGCTCATGGCGGAGTTGTGGGGGTCGCGCTTGGCCCGCGCTTCCATCCATTCGTCATCCTTGAAGGCGTAGGAGGGTTCCACCACCCTGGAGGCAGTCAGCGGAGGCACTTCGGTACCGAAAGCCAGTGGGTCTGCCTTTTCAACCCAGTAACCGCCCCGCGTCAGGATCTCGTATTTGTAGCAGGCGCCGGCGGTGACACCGGGAATGAACACCTCCCAAACGCCGGAGGAACCCAGCGAGCGCATGGAGTGTTCCCGTCCGTCCCAGGCGTTGAAGTCACCCTTGACGCGGACGGCCTGCGCGTTGGGGGCCCACACGGCAAAGGACACACCGTTGACGTCTCCGAGCGTTGACTTGTAGTGCTGGACGTGGGCGCCAAGCACCTGCCACAGTTTCTCGTGCCGGCCTTCGCCGATGAGGTGCAGGTCCACTTCGCCCACTGTGGGCAGGTAGCGGTAGGGCTCGTCAACGGTCACCGTGTCCTTGCCCGGGTAGGTGACCGAGAGCCGGTAGTCGGGAACATGGCCCTGCTCCAGCGGATCCAGCACCGCAACCCACACTCCGTGGGCCTCGTGCTCCATGGGAACCTCTCCGGCCTGCGTGACTACGGAGATTGCTTCGGCGAGGTGCTTCACGGTCCGGATGGTGACGTGCCCGTAGTCGTCCAGGTGCGCGCCCAGGACGGAGTGGGGGGCGTGGTGTTCACCGTTCGCGATCCTGCCCAGGGTGCCTTCATCCACGGGCAGGGGCACCCCCGGGCGGTCAGTTCGTGCTGAGCCTGTCATTTCGTTACCTTCCGATGCTGCACCGGCGGAGTCGCCGGCACCGTTGCTGCCCAGGAGCCGCCTGGAGGCGTTTACGGGAATCGCCACCCAGTCGGGCCTGTTTCGCATTTCATAAACAACTTCGTACAGTGCCTTGTCCAGCCACAATGCCACAAACAGTGGTGAGGTTCGGTCCACCGTTCCGGGAATGACCCCGGCATACCCTGCCAGGAAGGCGTCAGAGCAGTCGTCAACCCAGCTGTCCGGAACCTGGGCTCCCTCCTGCTCGCGCTGGGCTGCTCCGGCGGCGTAGTCGAAGGACCGCAGCATGCCGACGACGTCGCGCAGGGGCACGTCCGGGACGTTCCGTTCGGCGATGGGTCGCAGGGGCTCGCCCTCGAAGTCCAGGATGGCCCAGCGCGACTCGTCGCCGGACTGGCCGGTGACCTGGAGGATCTGGCCCAGGTGGAGGTCGCCGTGGATGCGCTGCAGGGGCGCGTCGGGAACCTTGGCCAGGTCAGCCAGCAGGGCGTCCAGGGCATCGTCGTAAGGCCCGACGGCGGCCCGCGCTTCCGCCCAGGCGTTCCGGACGCGCATTGCAACAGCGGGTCCTGCTCCCTTGGGTGCAGAGCCGGCGGACGTCCCGAGGGCTTCCGCCAAGCGTTTGTGCACTGTAGCGGTGGCGGCGCCCAGGGCCCTTGCTTCTGCCGTGAAGTCCGTGCCGGAGCGGGCTGCGTCCACTGCCAGCCGCCAGGCATCGCGGCCACCGGCGAGGAATTCGTGGGCCACCGCAAGCTCACCCTGGACGTACCGGGTACCCTGGCCGGTGCCGCTGGAGGCGTGGTTGCCGTGCCCCAGCCACTCGCCCCGGACCCAGCCAAGGGTGGCAGGGACTTCCGAAGTTCCTGCCTTCGTCAGCGCCGCTCCCACCTCGATCTCCGGGTTGGTCCCGTCAGACAGGACCCGGAAGAATTTCACCATGGCGGCCGATTCGCCGTCGTCCACAATGACGGAACTGTTGGACTGCTCGCCGGAGAGCACCTTTACGACACCCTTCGCAGTGGGCAGGCGGTACGGTCCCTCGACGCGGAATCCCGTCGCGGTGCCGCTGTCCGCTCTCCCCTCCTGCCGGATGAGCTCCAGCCACGCGCCCACGAAGTCGGGGTCGTGGACGGCGTCGTAAACCCAGGGGCGGGTGGGATCCATTCCGGCCGCTTCCCCCACCAGCGCACGCTCCATGCCCCCTGCCGGTGCCGGCCGGAAGCTCAAGGGAACCTGGACGACGGCGGTGCGCTTGCCGCCGTCGGGCCCCTGGGTGGTGACGTTGAGGAGGAACACGGCAAGTGCCGCGTGTCCGCTGGGGTCCGCCAGTCCCAGGCTGCCGGCCTGGGAAATGGCGAAATCGGGGGTTTTGACCGGGAACCAACGCTGCTGCGGCAGCCATTCCTTGAGCAGCGCGGTGAGGGCGGGAGTGAGGATTGGCTGGTTCATCTCAGTTCTCTATCGACAGGATGGGCATGGCCTGGGTGTAGGGCGACGATGGGTTCGACCCCGCCGACCGCATCCGAAGCCAGAAGAAATCGTGGCTTCCGATGGTCAGGGTAAGGGTGCCGTCGTCGCCGATGCCGGGGAAGATCTGTCCGCCAAACACATCGCGGAGCCCCCGGCCGGCATATTCAGGAATCCGGAGCGTGGCAGCGACCGGGTGCTGGGAGAGGTTGAAGGCGCACAGGATGGTCTCGGCGTCGGCACCGTCAGGGTTGCTGGTAAGCAGCTCGCGCAGGTACGCCAGGACGGCATCGTGGTCTGCTTCCACATGCTTGAAGCCGCCCAGTCCGAACGCGGGATGGTTCTTGCGGACGCTGAGGATCTGCCGGGTCCAGCGCAGCAGGGACCCGGAGTGGGCAGCCTCGGCTTCGACATTGGCCATGGCGTAGTTGTACACCAGGGACTGGATGGGCGGCAGGTACAGCTTGCCGGGGTCGGCATGGGAAAAGCCGGCGTTCCGGTCCGGGTTCCACTGCATGGGGGTGCGGACGGCATCGCGGTCCTCGAGCCAGATGTTGTCCCCCATGCCGATCTCGTCTCCGTAGTACAGGAACGGGCTGCCCGGCAGGGAGAGCAGGAGCGCGTTGATCAGTTCTATTTCGGCCCGCGAGTTATCGAGCAGGGGTGCCAGCCGGCGGCGGATGCCGATGTTGGCGCGCATGCGTGGGTCCGGGGCATACCAGCCCAGCATTGCCGCGCGCTCATCGGCGGTGACCATTTCCAGGGTCAGCTCGTCGTGGTTGCGGAGGAACGTGCCCCACTGCGCGCCCTCGGGGATGTCCGGGGTGTCGCGCATGGTTTCGATGATGGGCGCTGCCTTTTGGTCGCGCAGCGCGTAGTACAGCCGGGGCATGATGGGGAAGTGGAAGGCCATGTGGCACTCGGGTTCATCGACGGTGCCGAAGTATTCCACCACCTCGTTGGGCGGCTGGTTCGCTTCGGCGATGATCACGCGGCCGGGGTAGCGTTCATCCACCATTTCCCGCAGCCGGCGGAGGAACTCGTGGGTGGCCGGAAGGTTTTCGCAGTTGGTGCCCTCCTCCTCAAAGAGGTAGGGAATGGCGTCCGCCCGGAAACCGTCAATCCCCTGGTCCAGCCAGAACCGGACTACATCGAAGACGGCCTCGATCACCTTGGGATTTTCGAAGTTCAGGTCCGGCTGGTGGCTGAAGAACCGGTGCCAAAAGAACTGCCGGCGGATGGGATCGAACGTCCAGTTCGATTCCTCCGTGTCAACGAAGATGATGCGTGCGTCCTGGTACTTCTCATCCGTGTCGCTCCAGACATAGAAGTCGCCGAAGGGACCATCCGGATCCTTCCGGGATTCCTGGAACCAGGGGTGCTGGTCAGAGGTGTGGTTCAGCGGGAGGTCGATGATCACCCGGACGCCGCGGGCATGGGCTTCTGCCACAAGCCGCTTGAAGTCGCTGATGGTGCCGAATTCATCCAGGACTGAGTTGTAGTCGGAGATGTCGTAGCCGCCGTCCCGCAGCGGTGATTGGAAGAACGGAGGCAGCCAGAGGCAATCAACCCCCAGCCACTGCAAGTAGTCCAACCGGTCGATGAGTCCGGAGAAATCCCCGGACCCATCGCCGTTGGCATCCGCAAACGCCCGGACCAGTACTTCGTAGAACACTGCCTTGCGGTACCACAAAGGGTCATGCTGAAGGCCAGGCGCATTTAGCTCGAACGTGCTCTTGGGAGTGAAGTGGCCGGAACTTTGCGGGTTGAAACTCACTGATGCATTCTCCTCACGCTCAGGATGTGGGCGGGCTCCACGTGCGGATCAAGCCGTACGTAGTTGAACTCGCCCCACTCCCAGCTTTGGCCGGAGATAAGGTCATCCACATAGAAGCCGCCGCCCGGGGTGATGTCCTGGGGGTCGAGCTCAAGGGCCGCCAGGTCCAGGGAGACGCTGCATTCCTTCGTAACGTGCGGGTCCACGTTGACCACCACGATGATGGTGTCCTTGGAGCCGTCGGGAAGGGTCTTGTGCTTCGAGTAGACAACAGTGGAGTCATCGGTGCTCTGGTGGACCGTCAGGTTCTGCAGGTCCAGCAGCGCGGGGTGGTCCCGCCGGATGTGGTTGAGCCTGGTGATGTAGGGGGCCAGCGTGCGTCCGGACTCGGCGGCGGCGTCCCAGTCGCGGGCCTTGTACTCGAACTTCTCGTTGTCGATGTACTCCTCCGCGCCGGGCCGGGCAACGTGTTCGAACAGTTCATACCCGGCGTAGACGCCCCAGAGCGGGCTTCCCGTGGAGGCCAGGACGGCCCTGATCCGGAACGCCGCCGGTCCGCCGTACTGCAGGTACTCCGTGAGGATGTCCGGGGTGTTGACGAAGAAGTTGGGCCGGAAGAACGCCGGTGATTCGTGGCTGACTTCCTCGAAGTAGGTCGCGATTTCCTTCTTGGTGTTGCGCCACGTGAAGTACGTGTAGGACTGCTGGAAGCCGGCCCTGCCCAGGGCGTGCATCATGGCGGGGCGGGTAAAGGCTTCGGCCAGGAAAACAACACCGGGTTCGGCTTTTTCCACTTCCGCAATGAGCCATTCCCAGAACCACACTGGTTTGGTGTGCGGATTATCCACGCGGAAAATCTTTACGCCGTGGCTGACCCACAGCAGCACGATCCGCAGAATTTCCCGGGAAAGTCCTTCCGGATCATTATCGAAATTGAGCGGATAGATGTCCTGGTACTTCTTCGGCGGGTTTTCGGCGTAGGCAATGCTGCCGTCCACCCTGGTGGTGAACCATTCGGGATGGGACTGCACCCACGGGTGGTCCGGGGCGGCCTGGAGTGCGAGGTCCAGGGCTACCTCCAGGCCCAGTTCGTTGGCACGCGCCACGAAGGCATCGAAGTCCTCGAAGGATCCGAGGTCGGGGTGGATGGCGTCGTGGCCCCCTTCCTTGGCTCCGATGGCCCAGGGTGAGCCGGGATCATTGGGGCTTACCACCAGGGTGTTGTTGGGTCCCTTGCGGAACTGCACGCCAATCGGGTGGATGGGGGGCATGTAGAGGACGTCGAAGCCCATGGCTGCCACGGCGTCCAGCCGTTTGGCGGCGGTACGGAAGTTACCTGACGTCCAGGCGCCGGTGTTGTGGTCCTTGACGGCGCCTTCGGACCGGGGGAAGAACTCGTACCAGGCGCCCCGCCCGGCCCGGTCCCGCTCCACCAGGAGGGGGTATTTTTCAGAAACGGTGACCAATTCCCGGATGGGCTGGCGGGCCACGATGTCCGCGATTTCCTGGCTGAACCCGGCCCCGAGCCGTTCCTCCGTGCTGCGGGACTGGTCGCCCAGGACCTCTGAGGCACGCCGCAGGGCTGCCCGGTCCACCTCGTCCCGGAAGTCCTCCGCGGACGCTTCACCCAGCAGTTTGGCACCTTCGGCGAGCATGAGTTCGACGTCGACTCCGGCGTCGATCTTCACCTCGGCGTTGTGGTGCCAGGTGCCGTAGCGGTCGTGCCAGGCTTCGATCACAAAGGACCAGTTCCCCGTTTCCGACGGCGTGAGCACCCCTTCCCAGCGGTCCGTGCCCATGCCACGTTCCCCGCGGGGCGGCGCAAGGCGGACGCGCTGGCGCTCGGCACCGGAGGGGTCAAGGAGCACGGCGCTGACGCCGAGCTGGTCATGCCCCTCGCGGAAGGCGGTGGCGCCCACAACGATGGCTTCGCCGGGCAGGGCCTTGGCCGGGAATCTGCCGCCCTCGACGACGGGCTGCACGGCAGTAATGGGAAAACGCCCAAACCGCAAGTCCTCGGTGATACTGCGCTGGGGCATTTTGGTGGATGCGGCACTGGTTCCTGAGTTAGTCGTCACAGGCTCGACGTTAGCGAGAAATGACCCGGATTGCTAAGCCTGCTCCCTAAAATCGCCGTGCCGCGGCCTAATTTCTTCATGCCCCTGTCATTTACCCAAAAGAAACCGAAAGCTGGTTCCGGCCGCGCATGTTGTCGGTTAGTGTGACGCAGGTGAAGGCAATCCGCAGGTTTACGGTCCGTACAGTCCTCCCCGAATCCATCCGGCCTTTGGCCAGGCTGGCCAGCAATTTGCGGTGGTCCTGGCACCGCCCAACCCGGGAGCTTTTCGCCGGGTTGAACCCGCGGCTGTGGGAGGAAAGCGGGCAGGACCCTATCGGTTTCCTGGGCATGGTCAGCCGGGAGGAATTCCAGCAGCTCGCCGCGGACCAGTCGGTGGTGGAACGGGTGCGCGCCGCAGAGCAGGACCTTGACCGGTACCTCCAGGAGCCACGCTGGTACCAGGGCCTGGGCCCGGATGCGCCCGCCTCCATTGCATACTTCTCGCCCGAGTTCGGCATCACCGAGGTCCTCCCCCAGTATTCGGGCGGCCTGGGAATCCTTGCTTACGACCACCTGAAGGCTGCCTCGGACCTTGGCGTTCCCCTGATCGGCGTGGGCCTGCTGTACCAGGCGGGCTATTTCAAGCAGTCACTGTCCCGCGACGCGTGGCAGCAGGAGACCTACCCCGTCCTGGATCCGGACGGCCTGCCGCTGACCCTGCTCCGGGAACCCTCCCACGACGGCAACGGCAAGGCCCTGGAGGTCTCGCTCCCCCTGCCCAACGGGCGCCGGCTGCTGGCACACATCTGGCGGGCCGACGTCGGACGCGTTCCCCTGCTCCTCCTGGACTCCAACGTGCCGGGCAATGACGACGCCGCCCGCAGCATCACCGACCGCCTGTACGGCGGCGGCGGGGACCACCGGCTCCAGCAGGAACTCCTGCTCGGGATGGGCGGGGTCAAGGCCCTGCGCGCCTTCCAGAAGCTGACGGGCTGCGCCGCACCGGAGGTCTTCCACACCAACGAAGGCCACGCGGGGTTCCTTGGCATCGAGCGCATCCAGGAACTGATGTCCGGCGAACAGGCCCTGACATTCGACGAAGCACTCGCCGCCGGACGGGCGTCCACCGTATTCACCACGCACACGCCGGTGCCGGCCGGCATCGACAGGTTCGAAATCAACCAGATCAGCCACTTCTTCCAGGCCGGCCTGGCTCCCGAGGTGCCGGTGGACAGGATCCTGGAACTGGGCAGGGAAAACTACGCGGACGGCAACCCGGCCGTCTTCAACATGGCGGTCATGGGCCTGCGCCTGGCCCAGCGCGCCAACGGCGTGGCCAAGCTCCACGGCGAGGTGTCGCGCGGCATGTTCTCCGCCCTCTGGCCCGGCTTTGACCACTCCGAGGTACCCATCACTTCAGTAACCAACGGCGTGCACGTGCCCACCTGGGTGGACAGCCGCATCTCCAAGCTCGCCCGGGACCAGTTCGGCAGCGAAGCCGAAGCGCTGGGCAAATGGGACCTCGCCTACAACGTCAGCGACGCCGACGTATGGGCGCTGCGCCGCGAGATGCGCGCCGCCTTGGTGGAAGATGTCCGCCGCCGGCTGCGCGCAGCGTGGAAGAAGCGCGGCGCGGCCGACGCAGAACTGGGCTGGACCGACAACGTCCTGGACCCGGACGTCCTCACCATCGGTTTTGCCCGCCGCGTGCCCACCTACAAGCGGCTCACGCTGATGTTGCGCGAGCCGGCGCGGCTGAAGGCGCTGCTCCTTCACAAGGAGCACCCCATCCAGCTGGTCATCGCCGGCAAGTCCCACCCGGCCGATGACGCGGGAAAGAAAATGATCCAGGACCTGGTTCGGTTCACGGATGATCCCGAGGTCCGGCACCGCATCGCGTTCCTGCCCAACTATGACATCGCCATGGCCAGGACCCTGTTCCCGGGCTGCGACGTCTGGCTGAACAACCCGCTGCGTCCGCTGGAGGCCTGCGGGACGTCCGGCATGAAGGCGGCGCTGAACGGCTCGCTGAACCTTTCCGTCCTGGACGGCTGGTGGGATGAGATGTACGACGGCGAGAACGGCTGGGCGATTCCCACGGCCAACAACGATGCTTCACCCGAGGAACGGGACGACATCGAGGCCGCAGCGCTGTATGAGCTGCTGGAAACACAGGTGGCGCCGCGATTCTACGGCAGCACGGTGTCCGAGGGAGCCGGCTCCGCCGGGCCGTCCACGAGCCGGAGCGAGAAGGTGCCCACGCACTGGGTGTCCATGATCAAGCACACCCTCTCGCACCTCGGCCCGGCCGTGTCCGCTGAGCGCATGCTCCGGGACTACGTGAACATCCTGTACCGCCCCGCCGCGGAAGCGGGACGCAGCGCCACCGCCAACTCCTATGCCCAGGCACGTGCGCTGGCATCCTGGTCCGCCAAGGTACGCGGCGCCTGGCCACAGGTCCACGTTGAGCACGTTGATTCGGTGGGGGTATCCGAGGACCCGCAGATCGGCGACACGCTCCAGGTCAACGCCTACGTGGCGCTGAACGCCCTCACCCCGGAGGACGTCTGCGTCGAGGTGGCCTACGGCCGGGCCGAAGAGAATGACGCCCTTGCCGACATCACCATGATGGAGCTCCAGGTGAAGGAAGACCTGGGCAGCGGGCGGCACCTGTTCAGCGGTTCCCTGGTCATCGACCGCTCCGGCCCGTTCGGTTACACGGTCCGCGTCCTGCCCCGGCATGATGCCCTGGCCTCCAAAGCGGAGCTCGGACTGATCGTCAACGCATAGCCCGCCGGTCTCCTGGGTACGGCTCCTGGCAGGCAGCAATACCCAACCAGGAGGGTCCGATGACCGAACGTACGGTGGCCGATGTAATCGTGGAGCGCCTCACCACCTGGGGCGTGAACCGGGTCTTCGGCTACAGCGGGGACGGCATCAACGGCTTCATGGGTGCCCTCCGCCGGACCGGGGACCGGCCCGAGGGGCAGGTTGAGTTTGTCCAGGCCCGGCATGAGGAAGCGGCCGCGTTCATGGCCGTCGGCCACGCCAAGTACACCGGCGGCGTGGGAGTGGTGACGTCCACCCAGGGCCCCGGGGCCGTCCACCTGCTCAACGGGCTGTATGACGCAAAGCTGGACGGCGTACCGGTGGTGGCCATCGTGGGGCAGCAGAGCCGCACTGTGCTGGGGTCCGGCTACATGCAGGAAATCGACCTGACCGCGTTGTTCAAGGACGTCGCGTCCCAGTTCGTGCAGCTGGTCAGCACGGCAGAGCAGGTGCCCATGGTGCTGGACCGTGCCTTCCGGACGGCCAAGGCCACCGCCTCCCCCTGCGTGGTCATCATTCCGCACGATGTGCAGTCCGCACCCGCGCCCGGGCTGGAGCAGCAGCACGGCATCGTGGTCACGGCGCCGTCCTGGAGCGCGGCGGCCAAGAGTCCCCGCGACGAGGACCTGGCTGCCGCGGCCGCCCTCCTTAACTCCGCGGAACGGGTGGCCCTCCTGGTGGGACAGGGCGCCAGGCACGCCGCACAGGAAGTGGTTGCCGTGGCGGAAAAGCTGGGTGCCGGCATCGCCACCAGTCTGCTCGGCAAGCCGTACGTGGACGAAAACCTGCCCTTTGCCGTGGGCACCATGGGGCATCTGGGCACCACCGCGAGTGCGCACCTGCTGGGCAACTGCGACGCCCTCCTCATCGTGGGGTCCAATGATCCCTGCGTGGAGTTCTATCCGCCGCCCGGGGCCGCCCGTGCGGTGCAGATCGACATCGACGAAAAGAAGATCGGCAACCGCTACCCCGTGGAGGTGGGCCTGACCGGCGACGCAGCGTCAGCCCTGGACGCTTTGAACCAGAGGCTGGAGCACCGGCCACGCACCCAATGGCGCTCGGATGTGGAAGGGGAAGTCAGCCGCTGGCGTATCCTCGCAGCTGACCGTGCCGCCGTGCCCGCAAGCCCCGTCAATCCCGAGCGGGTGGTCCGCGAGCTCAACGGCCGGCTGCCCGGGAACGCCCAGGTGAGCGTCGACGTCGGTAGCTGTGTCTACTGGTACGCCCGCCAGCTGGTGCTGCCCGCCGGAGTCCCCGCACACCTGTCCGGGACCCTGGCCAGCATGGGCTGCTCCATCCCCTACGGGCTTGCTGCCAAACTCGCCCGCCCGGACCGCCCGCTGGTGGCCCTGGCCGGTGACGGCGCCATGCAAATGGCGGGCATCGCGGAGCTGGTCACCGTGGCGCACCGCTGGCGCCAGTGGCAGGACCCAAGGTTCGTGGTGTGCGTCTTCAACAACCGCGAGCTGACGGAGGTCACCTGGGAGCAGCGTGAATCGGAAGCCGAGCCGCGGTTTGCTGCAAGCCAGGAACTGCCCGATTTTCCCTTCGCCGCCTACGCGGACCTGCTCGGGCTCAAAGGCATCCGCGCCGAGGACCCGGAACTGGTGGGCGAGGCCTGGGACCAGGCCTTCGCGGCCGACTGCCCGGTGGTGATCGAGGTCCTGACCGACCCGGAAATCCCGCTGCTTCCGCCGTTCCCGGCCGGGCGCGAAAAGGCTGAAAGCATGCGCGAGGGGTTGGCAGCGGAGGACGACGGCGGCAGGGCCTCTACGCTGCTGGACACCTACGTGGCGCACGAGGAACGCCCGGGGAGCTAGCTGCGGACTGGTTGCCCGGTGAATGCGGGTTTAGAGCAGCACTGCGGTGACGGCCAGGTCCTTGCCCGCGTACCGTTCCGCGTCCTGCAGGATCTCACACATGATGCCGAACGACCTGTCGGCGCGGAACGGTGCAGCCACCTGCCACAGGACCGTGACGGGCGGGTTGCCGTTTTCGCTGATGCTGTCCGCAAAGTCGTGGAGCGAGTCGTTCAACGCATCCAGGTTCACGCCGTAGTGCTCGGGAAAGTCCAAAACCTCGCCGAAGGTTTCCAGGACGGCGCGCTTGCTGTCCGCCGGGGGAACCACCACGCTGCGGCGCCCGGCGTCGGCCACCTGCTCCTGCAGTTCTTCAAGGGTCCAGGTATCGCCGGAAAAGATTCTCATGGTTGTGCTAGCTGCCTTCCGCTATGTACTTGAACGTTGCGTAGTGGTCCCCCGTGTAGTACTTCTCCCCGCCATTGCCCGCCACGATGCGCCGTGCACCCCGGTCCGGTTCACCGGGAGTGGGGACGGTGTACTCGCGGTAATAGCCCCGGTCCCTGGCTGGGAGGACCCGCTCGAAGTTTCCGAACACCTGGTCATCCTGCCCGTACTGGAACGGGCCGCCCGCCCGGATCAGCGCCAGCACCCGGCGGCCCTCCACCGGAAGCGCGGATTCCCTGATCACCGGGAGGCTGGACGGGTTGGCTCCCCGGTGGGGCGCTGACTGCTTCGCTGCCGGGGACGTGGCCGTTCCACCCGGAGTGGACGTGCGGCTGGAACCAGCGTCCGGCGTCGTGCCGTCCGTCTGCCCGCCCAGCAGCCCGGCACCGCCGAACGCCACCATGGCCAGCACCACCAGGGTGGTGAGGAGCAGCGGGAGGATGGAGCGGTTGCGCATTCGGGTTTACCTGCCGGATGGGTGGACTGGCGTCTGGTGGTGCTGTAGCTACGTGCGGTAAATGCTGATGGAGTTGGCCTCGGCCAGGTCGATGTCCCCGGCGGCCACCTGGATGCCCTGCCGCTGCTTGTGGCGGGGCGAGGTGGTCAGCCGGAGCTCGAACAGGCTCGTAGCCGGCCTTCCGGCGTCGGGCAGGGTCACCTGGACGTCCCGCGCGCTGCCATTGACCACCACCAGCCCGGCAAGGTCGCCGCCGTCGTCGCGGAGCAGGAGCTGCAGGACGCGGTGATGCGGATCGTTCCAGCGCTCATTGGACATGGGCTGGCCGTGCTGGTCGAACCAGTACAGGTAGGACTGTTCATCCCGGACCGGGAAATCGTGCGGCTGGGCGGCGAGGAACTCCTTGCGCAACCGGATGTACCGCTTGGTGCTGCGCAGCATCTCGTGCGCCTCCGGTGTCAGCGTCCAGTCCAGCCACGTGATGGCATTGTCCTGGCAGTAGGCGTTGTTGTTCCCGTGCTGGGTCCTGGCCAGCTCGTCCCCGGCAGTAATCATGGGAACTCCGAGCGAAACCATCAGCGAGGCCATCAGGTTGCGCCGCGACTGCGCACGCTGTGCCAGGATGGCGCTGTTCTCAGTGGGGCCCTCCACGCCGTGGTTGTAGCTGCGGTTGTCTCCGTGCCCGTCCCTGTTCTCTTCGCCGTTGGCCTCGTTGTGCTTGCGGTCGAAGGACACGAGATCGTTCATGGTGAAGCCGTCATGGGCGGTGACGAAGTTGACCGAGGCCAGGCGCGAGCGGCCGGACGCCTGGAAGAGGCCTGCGGAGCCGGACAGGGCGTCGGCGAGTTTCGCCATGGTCCCGCCGTGCCCGCCGGAGTCGATGGCTGCGCGGTCTGCCAGCCAGAAGGTCCGGACAGCGTCGCGGAAGTGGTCGTTCCAGTCGACCCACCCCCGGGGGAACCGGCCCGTCTGCCAGCCTCCGTAGCCAATGTCCCAGGGTTCGGCAATCAACTTGACCCCGGACAGAACGGGATCGGCGGCGACGGCGGTGAGGAAAGGGTGATGGGGGTCGAACTCGTTCGCGGCGTTGCGGCACAGCGTGACTGCCAGGTCGAACCGGAAACCGTCGATGTGGAACTCGTCCACCCAGTACCGGAGGGAGTCGGTCACCAGCTGGACCACGTGCTGGTTTCCGAAGTTGAGGGAGTTGCCGCAGCCGGTGGTGTCGATGTACTTGCCGTGGCCGTCCACCCGGTAGTAAGTGTCCTCCCCCAGGCCGCGGAAGCTCAGGACCTGGCCGTCCGGCGTCCCTTCGGCAGTGTGGTTGTACACGACGTCGAGGATGACCTCCAGCCCGGCGCCGTGCAGTGCCTTCACCATGGCCTTGAACTCATTCTGGACCGCCTGGGGGCCCGCTTCCTGGGCCGCGCGGGTGGCGTAGCCGGGGTGCGGGGCAAAGAACGCGGCGGTGTTGTAGCCCCAGTAGTTGCTCAGTCCCAGGTCCTGCAGGTGTGGCTCATCAGTGTGGAAGTGGACGGGCAGGAGCTGGACGGAGGTGATGCCCAGGCCCGTGAGGTGCTCCACGACGGCAGGGTGGGCCAGGCCGGCGTAGGTGCCCCTGAGTTCTTCCGGTACGTCGGGGTGGAGCATGCTCTGGCCGCGGACATGCGCCTCATAGACGATCGTGTTGCGCCAGGGCAGGCGCAGCCGTTCGTCTGTTTCCCAGTCGAAGTCGACGGCGGTGCGGACGCTGGTGAGGAAGCCCTCCTGCTGGTCCACTCCCCTGCCGTACGGGTCCAGCAGCAGGGGCTGGCGGGCGGAACCGTTGCCTGCCGGAAGCTCCGGCGGCAACGGCTGGCTGTCCGACGTCGGACGGAAGCCGTAGCGCGATCCGTACGGCAGGTCCTCCACGATGCCGTGGTGGACCCCCTTGGTGACGTTGGGCAGGGTCTGGGTCCGCCATTCGCCGCCGGGAGGGCAGTAGGCGATGTCCAGCTTGGCGACTCCGGGGGCGAAGCAGGCAACGTTGGCGCGTCCGCCGGCGTGGTGGCGGGTACCACCGGAATCAGCGCGCGGGACGCTGACACCGAGGGGAACGGCCGAGGAGGCGTCCATGGTGGAAGCGGTGTCGAAAAGCGGCATGACCATCATCTAAATAGTAGCGGTCAGCGGCACTTGACCTGCCCATACGCCCCCGCGGCGCCGGGAACCCATCCGCGGATTACGGACCGGTGGAACTATCCGGCCGCGCGCTGGCGGGAGACCTCGTACAGCGAGATTCCCACAGCCATCGATGCGTTCAGGGATTCCATGGCGGAATCGATGGGGATGGAGACGATCTGGTCGCAGTTTTCCCGGACCAGGCGGCTCAGGCCCTTCCCTTCCGAGCCCACCACGATGCACACCGGTTCGGTGGCCAGGGTGAGATCGGGCAGTGAAACGTCGCCGTCGCCGTCGAGCCCCAGGACGTAGATACCCATGTTCTTGAACTGCTTGAGGGCGTTGTTCAGGTTGGAGGCGCGGGCCACAGGCACGCGGACGGCAGCGCCGGCGCTGGTTTTCCAGGCCGAGGCGGTAACGCCCACGGAACGGCGCTCGGGCACGATGACGCCGTGGCCGCTGAAAGCGGAGACGGAGCGGATGATCGCACCCAGGTTCCGGGGGTCGGTGATACCGTCCAGGGCCACAAAGAGCGGCGCGTTGGCGATGTGCCCCTTCTTCCACTTGTCTACGGTTTCCTCGGCCAGCTCGTAGGCGTCCAGGTACTCGTAGGGCGGGATCTGCAGCACCAGGCCCTGGTGGACGGCGTCATCCGTCATCCGGTCCAGTTCAGGTTTGCCCGTTTCCAGCAGCGGAATGCCGCGTTCGGCGGCGAGCTTCAGGGATTCCTTGACCCGGTCGTCCATTTCGATGCGGATGGCAACGTGGAGGGCCTTCGCGGGGATGCCGGCGCGGAGCGCCTCGACCACGGAGTTGCGTCCGGTGACGACTTCCTCGGTGGCACGGCCCTTGGGTCCGGACTTGGCGGCGCCGGCGCTGCGGGCACCGGTCCCGCGCTTTGCAGCGGACCGTTCGGAAAGCTGCCGTGCCTTGTGCGCCTTGTGGTAAACGCGGTCCTCGGCTTTGGGCGTGGGGCCCTTGCCCTCGAGGGCCTTGCGGCCATGGCCACCGGTTCCGACGGTTGGGCCCTTCTTCGCTTTAACCGATCGGCGACCATTGTTGGCCATGATGTTCCACCCTTGATTGTGCTGACTGAATCTGCATACCAGTCTACTGACCCGAAAAAAATCGGGGGCAGCGGCCTGTTCAGTCCCGCTTGAGGCTCCAGGTGGCGCCGTCCGGGCCGTCCTCTACGACGACCCCAGCCTGGTTGAGGGTGTCCCGGATGGAGTCGGACCTTGCCCAGTCCTTGTCGGCGCGGGCAGCCGCCCGGGCGGACAGCTGCGCCTCCACCAGAACTCCCAGCGCCTCGGCTTCACGCGTGCTCACCGCCGCGGAGCCTGCCACGGCGTTCAGGCCCAGGACCCCGGTCATGAGGATGACGGCGTGCATCGCGTTCCGGGCGGCGTCGTCGTCCCCTTCGGCGAGGGCTGTGTTGCCCGCCCTGACAGTTTCGTGCAGGGCGGCCAGGGCGCGCGGGACGTTGAGGTCGTCGTCCATTGCTTCGCAGAAGGCCTCCACAGCTGCGGACGATGAACCGTGGTGGCCGTCCGCGAGGCCCGGGTCACCGTCGAAGCGTGCCGCAGCCTTGGCCAGGAATCCGTCAATGCGTTCGACGGCGGCGGCGGCCTCCTGCAGGGACGTGGGGCGGTAGTCCAGGATGGACCGGTAGTGCGCCTGTCCCAGGTAGTAGCGGACCACCCGGGGCGGGGCGAGTTCCAGCATTTCCGCCGGGCTGATGGTGTTGCCGATGGACTTGGACATCTTTTCGCCCTGATAGGTCACCATGCCGTTGTGCATCCAGAAGTTGGCGAAGGGGTGTCCCGCCGCCTGCGACTGCGCCATCTCGTTTTCGTGGTGCGGGAACCGCAGGTCCAAGCCGCCGCCGTGGATATCGAAGGCGGTGCCGAGGTACTTGGTGACCATGGCGGAGCACTCAAGGTGCCAGCCGGGCGGCGCCCCAAGGCGAGGACCAGCTGGCGGTGGTAGCTCTCCTTCTTTGGAACCCTTCCACAGCGCAAAGTCGCGGGGGTCCTTCTTGCCCCGGGGATCGGCGTCGGGCGCTGCCTGCATGTCGTCGATGTTCTGCCGGGTCAACGCGCCGTACTTGTTCCAGGAGCGGACGTCGAAGTACACATCGCCCGAGTCGTCCAGCGCCGGGTACGCGTGGCCGCGGTCGATCAGCTGCTGGATCAGGGCGTGCATCTCAGGAATGTGCCCGGTGGCCCTGGGTTCGTAGGTGGGGCGCGAAACACCCAAGGTGTCGTAGGCCTTGAGGAACTCCTGCTCGTAGCGGTACGCCAGAGCCCACCATTCTTCGCGGGCTACTTCTCCGGGTTCCGGGCTGAAATCGGGGGCGAAGGAAGCCTCGGACTTGGCCAGGATCTTGTCGTCAATGTCCGTCACGTTGCGGACGACAGTGACACGCAGGCCCCGGTACTGAAGCCAGCGGGTGAGCTGGTCGAACGCGATGGCTGAACGGATGTGGCCCACGTGCGGCATCCCCTGGACCGTGGCTCCGCAGTAGTAGAGGCTGACCTTGCCCTCGAGGAGGGGGACGAAGTTCCGGACTTCGGCGGAGGCAGTGTCATAGAAGCGCAGGGTCACCGCTCCAGAGTAACTGATGGGCCCGGCTGCCTCACGGGCGTGGGGGCTGCGGATACACCAGGGCGGTGGCCACGGCGGAGATGCCCTCCCCGCGCCCGGTGAATCCCAGGCCGTCACTGGTGGTTGCCGTGACGCCGACGTGGGCGCCTGCCGCCTCGCTCAGGACCCTTTGAGACTCTTCCCGCCGGGGCCCGAATTTGGGCCGGTTGGCCACGAACTGCACGGCCACGTTGCCGATCTCGAACCCGGCAGCCCTGACGATCCGTGCGGCCTCGGCGAGGAGGGTGGCACCGGACGCTCCGGCGAATTCCGGACGGTCCGTACCGAAGTGGGTGCCAAGGTCGCCGATGCCGGCAGCCGAAAACAAGGCGTCAGCGGCGGCATGGGCTACGGCGTCTCCGTCAGAGTGTCCGGCGAGGCCGCGTTCGCCGGGCCAGAGGAGCCCGCCGAGCCACAGCGGACGGGGGGAATCCTCCGGGGCGTAGGCATGGACATCGATTCCCACGCCCGTGCGCGGAAGGACCACGTCCGGGCTCATCCTTCCACCCACCGGGCACCGAGCGGACCCTCAAGGAGCCCCTCGGCGAAGATGAGGTCCAGGGGGGTGGTGATCTTCAGGGATTGTGTGGACCCGCGGACTGCATGGACCGGGGTACCCAGCATCTCCACGAGCATGGCGTCATCGGTGACCGCCGCGGCCTGCTGGTCGTCCAAAGCCTGCGCCGCCTCGTGCGCCTTCAGCAGGGTGCCGATCGTGAAGCCCTGCGGAGTCTGCACCGCCCGCAGTTCCTCGCGGCGGGCGGTCCCCGTGACGACCTCGGGGGCAAGCGCAGTGTCATCGACGGCCGTGGCAGCCACGGTTTTGACCGTGTCCACCACCGGGAGCACGGGAATGACAGCGGCGGCGCCGGCAACAAGGGAGTCGCTGACGCGGTGGAAAACGGATTCGGGGGTGAGGGCCCGCGCGGCGTCATGGACCAGGACGGCCTCGATGCCCTCCATGAGTGCGGCGATTCCGGCACGCACGGACCCCGCCCTGGTGGATCCGCCGTCAACAACCGTCAGGAGGGGCCCACCGTCGGCAAGTTCCTCCCGGAAGTCGTCGCACAGCCGGCGCAGGTCCTGGTCGCCGGCGGGCAGCGCGACGCACACCTGGGTGGCCACACCGGACGCGACAATGCCGCGCAGGGCATGCATCAGGATTGGTTCTCCGCCCAGCGGAACGGCAGCCTTGGGCATGCCATAGCCGAGGCGCTGCCCGGAACCTGCGGCAACCACGATGACCGCTGTGACCAGGCGCGTGGGTGATTCACTCATGCGGACAAGCCTACGACGCCGCCACTTCCGATGGGTGCTTAAGGCACCGCCGCGGTGGGCCCAAAAAAAGAAGCCCCGGCGGCACTTGCGTGCAGCCGGGGCTAAATTCTTAGGAAGCCAGGACCTCGTCGAGAACGCTTGCAGCCTTCTCCTCGTCGGTCTTCTCAGCCAGCGCCAGTTCTGAAATCAGAATCTGGCGGGCCTTGGCCAGCATTCGCTTCTCGCCTGCGGAAAGGCCCCGGTCGTGATCCCGGCGCCACAGGTCGCGAACAACCTCTGCCACCTTGATGACGTCACCGGAAGCAAGCTTCTCCAGATTTGCCTTGTACCTGCGTGACCAGTTGGTGGGCTCCTCGGTGAACTCGGCACGGAGCACATCGAACACGTGCTCCAGGCCTTCCTTGCCCACTACGTCCCGGACCCCAACAAGGTCAACGTTCTCTGCTGGAACTTCAATGGTCAGATCACCCTGAGCCACCTTGAGCTTGAGATACATCTTCTCTTCGCCCTTGATGGTGCGCATCTTGATTTCTTCAATCTTCGCAGCACCGTGGTGAGGGTAAACTACTGTCTCGCCGACCTCAAATACCATGTGGACATTTCCCCTTTCCCGCAGACCAGTTTATCACGATTCAGGCATATGACCGGCCGGAGAAAGGGCTCCCAACCGCGAAAATACGCGGGAAAACGGCCCAATCAACCCCCTCCACCCCCTTGACGGATGCGCTGATTAGTGCATCAGGTGAGCGCTCCCATGGGGGATGTGACACCGCCGAATCCTCGTTTGCCCCTCTTTGCGGATAGGCTATGGCTGAAAAAGACTTCAAATTTCTCGAGGAGTACGTGACGTGCGTTCCACTGCGATGAACCGGGCCCAGCGCGGCAAACTGGCACTGACGGCTGCTGCCCTTGGCGCCAGCCTGCTGACCGCGGGCTGCGGTTACATCACGCCCCAGCAGACCAGCCATCAGTACTCCGCCTCGGACGGCATCCGCGCAGACCTCGGTCCGCTGCAGCTGCGGAACATCCTCATTGTCTCCACCGGCGAGAACGAACCCGGCCGCCTGATCGGTGCCGTCTACAACTCCTCCTCCAAGGACGTGAAGCTGACCGTCAACGGTGCGAAGGGCTCACAGACCGAAGTTTCGGTGAAGGCCAACGGCTACACCCTGCTGAACGAAAAGTCGGACGAGGCCATCCTGAGCACCACCGGCGGCAAGCCGGGCTCGCTGGTGGACGTCAAGATCAGCGAGAACGGCACCAACGTCAGCAGCACGGTCAAGGTTCCCGTCCTGGACGCCACCCTGCAGGAGTACAAGGACTACGTCCCCACCCCGAGCCCCTCGGCGACGCCCACGCCGTCGTCCTCTTCTTCCGCAGGTGCGGGCGCAACGTCCTCCGCCGGTGCAACCTCCAGCGCCACGGCAACGGCAACCGCCACCACCCGCTAAAGCGGGCGCTGCAAGCAGCGGACACCAAAAGGGAGGAGCCATGCGGCTCCTCCCTTTTTTGCGGTATTTTGCGATGTTGCCCTACGGCTCGAACTTGTAGCCCAGGCCACGGACAGTCACCAGGTAACGGGGGGCCGAGGGATCCGGTTCGATCTTGCCGCGGAGGCGCTTCACATGCACGTCCAGGGTTTTGGTGTCGCCAACATAGTCAGAGCCCCACACGCGGTCGATCAGCTGCCCGCGCGTGAGCACCCGGCCCGAGTTGCGCAGGAGCATCTCCAGAAGCTCGAACTCCTTCAGGGGAAGCAGGACCTGCTCGCCGTCCACGCTCACCACGTGCCGTTCAATGTCCATGCGGACGGGCCCGGCCTGGACGGTGGCGGAGATCAGTTCCTCAGGTTCGCCCTGGCGCCGCAGGACAGCCCGGACACGGGCCACCAGTTCACGGGATGAGTAGGGTTTGGTGACGTAGTCGTCCGCGCCGAGTTCCAGACCCACCACTTTGTCGATTTCCGAGTCCTTGGCGGTCAGCATGATCACGGGGACGCTGGAACGCTGCCGGAGCTGGCGGCACACCTCCGTGCCGGAAAGCCCGGGCAGCTGCAGGTCCAGCAGCACCAGGTCGGCGCCGTTGCGGTCGAATTCGGTGATGGCATCCAGCCCGTTGTCCACCACCTCTACCTCGAACCCTTCTTTGCCCAGCAAATAGGACAAGGGATCGCTGAACGACTCCTCGTCCTCAACAATCAAGATCCTGCTCAAGCGCTAGCTCCTCGTTCTGTTGCGCCGGCGGCGCGGGGTACTTGGGTCAGAGTGGCCTGTTCGGGCGCCCCGTGCGCCGGCCCCGGCGCCGGTGCCGGTGCGGAGGAAACGGACAGCCCGGCGTCGCCGTCCTGCCCTTCCATCTCGGGCAGCCGGAGGGTGAAGGTGGATCCCTGCCCAGGCTGGGACCACAGCGTCACCTCGCCGCCATGGTTAGACGCCACGTGCTTGACGATGCTCAGGCCGAGGCCCGTGCCGCCCGTCTGGCGGGAGCGGGCGGCATCCACCCGGTAGAACCGCTCGAAGACGCGTTCCTGGTCCTCCGGCGACAGCCCGTCCCCCTGGTCGGTCACGGAAATGGAGACCAGGCCGTCCCTGGACCGGACGCCGATGCCGACGCGGGTGTTCGGGGGCGAGTAGCGAATGGCGTTGTCGATGAGGTTCCGCAGCGCGGTGACCAGGAGGTCCTGGTCCCCGAACACCTTGCCTTCGGTGCGGCCGCCCACCACGATGCTGATGTTCTTGCTTTCGGCGGGCAGCTGGGACCGGTCCACGGCTTCGGCGATGACGGCGTTGATGTCCACGGGGCCGCCCTGCTGCGTTACGCTGGCGCCCTGCAGGCGGGAAAGTTCAATGATGTCCTGGACCAGGGCGGCCAGGCGCGCGGATTCCTTGTGCATGCGCTTGGCGAAGCGGCGGACAGCTTCTTCGTCGTCGGCGGAGGACTCCAGGGCCTCCGCCAGCAGGGAGATGGCACCCACCGGGGTCTTCAGTTCGTGCGACACGTTGGCCACGAAGTCGTTGCGGATCTCTTCCGTCCGGGTGATCTCGGTCCGGTCATCGGCCAGGAGAAGGATGTATTCCTCCCCCAGCATGGCGGCCCGGACCTGGACGATGAGGGTGCCTTGTCCCAGCGGCCCGCGCGGAAGCTCGAGCTGTTTTTCCAGGATGACGCCGTCCCGCCGGACCCCTGACGTCATGTCCAGGAGTTCCTTGTGGACCACGGTGTGCCCGCGGACCAGGCCGTACGCGTAGGCCGCGGGGCTGGCGCGGACCACGCCGTCGACGTCGTCCAGCACCACGAAGGCCCGTCCGACGACGGCGAGCACCTCCGCTGCGCCGGACGGCAGGGCAATCTCCCCGGCGTCGACGTCCAGCAGTTCGCGCTGCTTCTCGCTGACCCGGTAGGCAAGCACGCCGAACGTGCCGAGCGCCAGGCCGATGAGGCCGGCAACCAGACCAATGAGCATAGGATCCACAGCTCCACTTTATGCTCTTGCCTGGCGCCTCCAGCCGGCTCAAGGCACTTACGGCGAACGGTTCAACTAACGTTCACCTGTGTGGGCATAATCGTTTACCGGGCGATGACAAAGTTAGAGGTCAGAGCGCCCAACGGCGACACGATTCCTGCTGCCCCGGAGCGACCGGCGGGAGTTCCAAGGAAAGGACGCCCTAAGTGCGTAAGGTTTTTCAGGAAGAACTCACCCAGGTTGGTGACCAGCTGGTGGAGATCTCCCGGCTGGTCAGCGAAGCGATGGACAAAGCCACCACCTCATTCCAGGTGGCGGACGTGGACCTCGCCCAGGACGTCATCGCTGCGGATGCGCGCATCGACTTCCTGCAGAACAGCCTCGATGAGCGGGCCATCGACATCCTGGCGCTGCAGGGTCCTGTCGCCAGCGACCTGCGCATGATCGTAGGTTCCCTCCGGATGAGCGCATCCCTGGAGCGGATGGGTGACCTGGCGCGGCACATCGCACAGCTGGCCCGCCTCCGGTACCCCTCCACCGTGATTCCGGCATCCATGACGGAGACCTTCAACCGGATGGCCGAGCTGGACCAGGAGATCGCCGACAAGCTGACGGTCCTGCTGGAAAGCCGCGACCTCGAGGTGGCCCGGGACATCCTCAAGGCGAACACTGCCATCAACGATCTGCACTTGAGCGTCTTCAAGGCCATCGCTGCCCCCGAGTGGTCCGAGTCCCCCGCCACTACGGTGGATGTTGCCCTCGCCAGCCGCTACTTCGAGCGCTTCGCAGACCACGGCGTTTCCGTCGCGCAGAAGGTGACCTACCTGGTGACCGGCGCGTGGCAGCCGAACGCCACCGAACACAGCTAAAACAAAAGAAGCGGAATACGACGGCGGGCTGGTCACCTGAGGTGACCAGCCCGCCGTCGTACGCTTTAACGTCTTATTTCTTGCCCTGGTTGGCTACTGCCAGGATGGCCTGCTCGGCGGCCTCGGGATCGAGGTAGGTGCCGCCGGGCTTGATCGGCTGGAAGTTTACGTCGAGGTCGTACACCAGCGGGATGCCCGTGGGGATGTTCAGGCCGGCGATAGCCTCATCGCTGATGCCGTCCAGGTGCTTGACCAGCGCGCGGAGCGAGTTGCCGTGCGCGGTGACCAGGACGGTCTTGCCGGCCTTGAGGTCTTCCTTGATGTCCGATTCCCAGTAGGGCAGGAGCCGCACCAGGACGTCCTTCAGGCACTCGGTGCGCGGGAGGGCGTCGCCCAGGCCCGCGTAGCGGGGGTCGTGGGCCTGGCTGAATTCGCTGTTGTCGTCCAGGGGCGGCGGCGGGGTGTCGTAGGAGCGGCGCCACTCCATGAACTGTTCTTCACCGTATTCGGCCAGGGTCTGGGCCTTGTCCTTGCCCTGCAGCGCACCGTAGTGGCGTTCGTTCAGGCGCCAGTCGCGCTTGACCGGAATCCAGCCGCGGTCCGCCTTGTCCAGGGCGATGTTTGCGGTGTTGATGGCCCGCTTCAGCAGGGACGTGTAGAGCACATCCGGGAGGATATTGTTTTCCACCAGCAGCTCGCCGCCACGCGCTGCTTCCGCGCGGCCCTGGTCGTTCAGGTCAACGTCCACCCAGCCGGTGAACAGGTTTTTGGCGTTCCATTCGCTGTGGCCGTGGCGCAGCAGAATCAGCTTGTAAGTCATGATTTTCATCCTAGCCGAGCAGTGTTGCCGCCCGCCCAGCGTTACACGGCTCCTGCCGGGGCCTGGGGGTACCGGCAGGAGGCCCGGTGGTCACGGCAGGACACCGGCCCGGAGGCAAGGGATAGGGTTGGGCAGTGGTTCAAAAGGCTGAACGGGTGAACGCCCCGCAACTTTCCGGGAAGACGTCCCCCGCCAGGCAGGGCCGGCCGGTTGGCAACGTGACCCGCGGCACCACCAACCCCAACCGGATGCGCCGGGTGGACCGTTGGCTGACGGGACCCCAGGCCTGGCGGCTCCGGTCCGCGGCGGACCCGCTGGTGGTTGACCTTGGCTATGGCGCGACGCCGGCCACCGCCGTCGAACTTTACGAAAGGCTCGCCGCCGTCCGGCCGGACGTGCGGGTCTGCGGGATTGAAATTGACCCCGGGCGCGTGCGGGCGGCCCTTCCGTTGCAGCGTCCCGGGCTGACCTTCCAGGTGGGCGGCTTTGAACTGCCCGTTCCCGGCCGCCCCATCCTGGTCCGTGCGTTCAACGTCCTGCGGCAGTATGAGGAAGCCGACGTCCAGGGCATCTGGCGGCTGGTGCAGGACCGGCTCTCCCCCGGAGGTTTGTTCGTGGACGGCACCTGCGACGAAATCGGACGCCGCGCCACGTGGGTGGCGCTGGACCGGGACCGGCCGCTGTCCCTAAGCATCTCGGTCCGTTTCGGCAGCTTCGAGCTGCCGTCGGAAGTGGCCGAACGGCTTCCCAAAGCCCTCATCCACCGGAACATCCCCGGTGAACCGGTTCATGCCTTCATGCAGGCGATGGACAGGGCATGGCTTGAGAGCGCACCGCTGG
The DNA here is from genome assembly GCF_024362385.1 of Arthrobacter sp. DNA4. Classification (NCBI taxonomy): domain Bacteria; kingdom Bacillati; phylum Actinomycetota; class Actinomycetes; order Micrococcales; family Micrococcaceae; genus Arthrobacter; species Arthrobacter sp. DNA4. The sequence continues at coordinate 798,901 of NZ_CP101466.1, read as the reverse complement.
CCTCATTCGGCAACAGGCAGCGCTGGGTTGGCATGTGCCGCAGCCTGCGCGGGGCCGGGTGGCCGGTCCAGGACGGGCCCGCCAGATGGCGCCTTGGAGAGCTGACGGTGGACTGGGAGGCGGTGGCCCCCCAGGTTTAGGCCCTGCCGGGGTGGATCACCAGGGACCGTAAGGGCCCATGTTGCGGCTGCCGCCGCGGCCTGCGTCCTTCACGGCGGGACGGACATCGGCCAGGTAGACGGAGGCGGCGACAACCGCGGCCAGTCCGAACAGGCCAAGGGTGCTGAAGAGGCCTCCGCCGGCGCCGAACAGCGAAATCACGCCAATCAGGGCCGAGCCGCCGGTGAGGGCGAGCCAGAACGTCTTGGTCCGCTTGCCGGTGGCTTCGAAGGCATTGGGCCGGTGCCGGGCACAGTCCACGAACGCCCACAGCTCAAGCCCCAGGGCCACCAGGCCGAGGATAAAGAACACTGCCTGCTCGATGTAACTGATAATTATTCGACCGTCCACAAGCCCAGCCTAGCCGTCCAGCGTGCCCAGCGCCTGCTTCAGGTCAGCCCAAAGGTCTTCGACGCTCTCCACACCCACGCTTAACCGCACCAGGTTTTCGGGCACGCTGGCGGGTTCGGCCGTATGGCGGCGCCGGCGTTCAATCAGGGACTCGACACCGCCCAGGGACGTGGCGGGCAGCCAGAGCTCCAGTGCCTGCACCAGTCTGTCCGCAGCGTCGGCACCGCTGAGGCCTGCTGCGGGCGCCACCTGCACGCAGATGATGGAACCGAACCCCTTCATTTGCGCTTTGGCGCGGGCATGGCCCGGATCGGTATCGAGGCCCGGGAACCGGATGGATTCGATGGCGGGGTGCGCGGCAAGGCGTTCCGCCAGGATCATGGCCGATTCCTGGGACCGCTCCACGCGCAGCGCGAGGGTCCGCAGGCCGCGCAGGGCCAGCCACGCCTCAAACGGACCGGCGATGGCGCCGTGGATGATGCGGTGGTGCAGCAGTTCGGAGCGGATTTCCGGGTTTGAAGTCACCAATGCACCGAGGACGACGTCGGAGTGCCCGGCAAGGTACTTCGTCACCGAATGCAGGACGACGTCGGACCCCAGCAGCAGGGGCTGCTGCACCAGGGGCGTGGAGAAGGTGTTGTCCGTGACAACGATTGCGCCCGCCTCATGCGCGGCCTCCGCGACGGCGGTCATGTCCGCGATGCCGAGCATGGGGTTGGTGGGGCTCTCCAGCCACAACATGGCGGCGGCTTTCTCCGAGGGGCCCTTGGAGGCGAGGGCGTCCTTGACCGCAGCGGTATCGGCAATGTCCACGGTCCGCAGTTCGATGAAGCCTTTCTGCGCGAGTTCCGTGGCCATCACCAGGGAACCGGAGTAGCTGTGGTTGGGCATGACCAGCACGCCGCCGGCGGGGATCAGGGACAGCGCCGAGCTGACCGCCGCCAGGCCCGATGCGTAGAGCAGGCCCGGAAGCGAGGCCCCCTCAAGCTGGCCGAGCGCTTCCTCGAAGGGATCCCAGGTGGGGTTGGAGTAGCGGCCGTAGCCCCTGTCCCCGTCACCGAGCGGGCCGGTCCCGAAATAGGTGGAGGAAAGGGTGATGGGAGGATTGACCGGCTGGTCCCTTTCCCGTGGCGGACGTCCCGCTGCCACCACCACGGTTTCGGGTGAAAGGGACGCGGCCTGGTGCTCGGAAAGACTCATGGTCAAAAGCGTACTGTTCGGCCCAATCGGGCGGAAAAGCAATGTCGCTTTGTGGACGCCAGTCCATCCACCCGTCCTGCACAGGGGATATTCGGAGGCCCGGAATGTCGCCGCGCCTCGGTAGGCTTGAGAAGTGAACAAACAGAGGGCCGGCGTATTCATCGCATTCGAAGGTGGCGATGGCGCCGGCAAGTCCACCCAGGCGGCCCGGCTTGCCGCGGCACTGGAATCCCGTGGCTACACCGTGCTGCGGACCCGTGAACCCGGCGGCACCCCCGTCGGCGAAAGACTTCGCTCCCTGGTGCTGGACCACGGCAACGGCGAAATCGACGCCCACACGGAGGCCCTGATCTTTGCGGCTTCCCGCGCTGCCCACGCCACCCAGGTCATCCGCCCCGCGCTTGGCCGTGGCGACATTGTGCTGACGGACCGGTATATCGACTCCTCCGTGGCCTACCAGGGGGCCGGCCGCGATCTGGGCCAGGACGCTGTGCGTTCCCTCAATGAGTGGGCTACTTCGGGCCTCCAGCCGCACCTGACTGTCCTCCTGGATGTTGACCCGCAGCTGGGGCGCACCCGCCGCACAGCGGGCCAGGCAGCCGAGGACCGCCTGGAATCCGAAGCTGACGAGTTCCATACCCGCATCCGCGACGCTTTCCTTGAGCTGGCGGCGCGCCGCCCCGCCTCATATTTGGTCCTGCCGGCCCATTTGCCGGTCGATGACCTGGCCGCACGGATCCTCGCCCGGGTCGACACCCTGCTTGATGTTCCCTTCGCAGCAGCCCGGGATACAGCAGCGCAGGATGCTGTTCCGCAGCAGGCCGTGCCGGGCGCCACAAGAGACGGCGCTGGCTCGTGACCGTCTGGGATGACCTGCAGGGCCAGCCCGCCGTCGTCGAACAACTGCGCCAGGCCGCCAGCGGTGAAGGCCTGACACATGCCTGGCTTTTTACCGGGCCGCCGGGGTCCGGCCGCTCCAATGCGGCCAAGGCGTTCGCCGCGGCGTTGAACTGCGACCAGGAGGACGTAAGCCTGCGCGGCTGCGGACAATGCCAGGCGTGCCACACGATTTTGGGCGAAACCCATTCAGACGTGACGTTCGTGCGCACCGAAAAGGTCACCATCACCATTGACGAGGCCCGCGAACTTGTAGCGACGGCGGGGAACCGGCCGTCGTCGGGGCGTTGGCGGATCATCGTGGTGGAGGACGCTGACCGCATGGCCGAGCGGACCACCAATGTGCTGCTCAAGGCCATCGAGGAACCTACGCCACGCACCGTGTGGATGCTCTGTGCGCCATCGCCTGCAGATGTCCTGGTCACTATCCGCTCGCGCTGCCGCAGCGTTGCCTTGAGGTTGCCGCCCGCCTCGGACGTTGCCGCCCTGCTGGTCAGGCGCGACGGCGTGGACCCCGCCCTGGCGGAGCAGGCAGCCCGCACAGCGCAGAGCCATGTGGGCATTGCCCGCCGGCTGGCCAGGGATCCCGCGGCAAGGGAACGGCGCCTGGAGACGGTCCGTTTTCCGCTGGGACTGCGGGGCGTAACGGCCGCCGTCATGATGGCGGACAAGCTGGTCAAGATTGCCACGGCAGAGGCCAACAGCTCCAACGAGGAGCGGGACGCCGCGGAGAAGGCCGCCCTCCTTGCCACTTTGGGGGCGCCGGAATCCGGAACCCTGCCCCCGGCCATGCGCAGCCAGCTGAAACAGCTCGAAGACGACCAGAAACGCCGTGCCAAGCGATCCATCACGGACTCGCTGGACCGGACGCTCACCGATTTGCTGTCCTTCTACCGGGATGTACTGGTCATCCAGCTGGGGAACGCCGTGGAACTGGTCAACGTTGAATTGAGGAGTGAGCTGGAGGATTTCGCCGCCCGCAGCACTCCGGAATCCACGCTGGCCCGGATGGACGCCATCAACAAAGCCCGTGACCGCATCACCACCACCAATGTTGCCCCGCTGCTGACCATCGAGTCCATGGCGGCCAGCCTGATCCAGCCCTCCAAGGAGACCCGATGACTGCCCGCCCTCTGCCCGCACGCCACAGGTCCCTGACGGTCGCCGTCCGCGCCGCGGGTGCCTTGGTCCTGGCCATGGTCCTGGCCTCGTGCAGCCTCCTCAACGGCGGCGGCAAAAACCAGCCGGAGGCGGCCACCGCCAAGGCCGATCCTTCGATCGTGGCGTCCGCTCCTGCCGGGCTGGAAAAGTTCTACTCGCAGGAAGTGGTCTGGCAGCCCTGCGAGGGGGAATTCCAGTGTGCCAAAGTGACCGTCCCCATGGATTATGCCAATCCGGGCGGCGACACCATCCAGCTTGCTGCGCTGCGGGCGCCGAGCACGGGCAAGAAGACGGGCAGCCTCCTGGTCAACCCCGGCGGACCGGGTGCCTCCGGCTATGACTTCGTCAAGGATGCTGCCGGCACCCATTTTTCAGCTGCTGTCCGCAACGCCTATGACCTTGTCGGTTTCGATCCGCGGGGCGTAAAGCGCTCTGCCCCCGTTGCCTGCATGACAGACGCGGAACGTGACGCGTCCCGGGCCAAGATCTACGCCCTCGACACCGACGCCGGGCTGCAGGCGGCACTGGCGGACAACAAGGCCATCGCCGACCAGTGCGCGGCACAAACCGGCCCGGTCCTGGCCCACATCGACACCGTCAGCGCCGCGAGGGACCTGGACGTGCTCCGGGCCGTGGTGAACGACACCAAGCTGAACTACCTCGGATATTCCTACGGCACGTTCCTTGGGTCCACCTACGCCTCGCTGTTCCCGGACAACGTGGGCCGCATGGTCCTTGATGGCGCCCTGGACCCCTCCATCACCAATGAAGAGCTGACCAGCGGCCAGGCCCGGGCCTTCGAAAAAGCGCTCCACACCTACGTGGCCAGCTGCCAGAAACAGGGCAAGTGCCCGCTCAGCGGCGACGCCGATTCCGGCGTGCAGCAGATCCGGGACCTGATCAACTCCATCCGGGAGACGCCGCGCACCGCCAAGGATGGCCGGCTGGTCAACGCAACCACGTTTGTCAGCGGCCTGATTACCCCGCTCTACAACGACCAAAGCTGGCCCGCCCTCACCCAAGCACTTGAGGCCGCCATGTCCGGAGATGTGAGCCTCATGCTCCGGCTCGCCGACCTCGGCGCAGACCGCGCGTCCGACGGTTCCTACACCTCCAATTCGACCTTCGCCTTCAACGCCATCAACTGCCTTGACTACCCCATGGTTTCGGACGCCGCGGGCATGCGGGCCGAAGAGAAGCGGCTGGAACAGGACTCCCCCACCCTTGGCTACTTCTTTGCCTACGGCGGGACCACCTGCGCGGACTGGCCGTACAAGAACGTCCGCACACCGGCGCCGGTGGAATACAGCGGGGACTCCCCCATCGTTGTCATCGGCACCACCGGCGATCCCGCAACCCCCGTCGACTGGGCTGCATCCCTGCGCAAGCAGCTGGGGAACGCAGCGCTGCTGACCTGGAAGGGTGAGGGGCACACCGCGTACGGCCGGGCCAACAGCTGCCTCGAGGACTCCGTGGACAAATACCTGGTGAGCGGAAAGCTTCCGGCCGACAACACTGTCTGCTGACGGCCCCGGCAGCCTTGGCCTGCCCCATTTTGACCGGGGCGCGGGGACTCTATTACAGTTGACTCTTGCATGAAGCGCCCGGTTCCGCCGGGGATTTCATGCGGTGCTTCCTTAGCTCAGTCGGTAGAGCGTTTCACTCGTAATGAAAAGGTCATCAGTTCGATTCTGATAGGAAGCTCGGGATAAACCCCGGACAGCCCCTTCTTTTAGGGGTTTCCGGGGTTTTTCGCTGGTTAACCGGCTTTTCCGGTTTCCACCGCGGGCACGGGAGGCGGCCTCCTTATCGACCCAGTCCCCGCTGCCTGTAGCCGCGGGCCCAGATGACCTCGGCCACCGCGCTGAGGGCCATGGGAAATGCGACGACGGCGGCCAGGTGACGCAGCAGGCTGTAGGGGTCCACCAGCGCCGCCCAGCCCACGAGGACGCCTGGCAGCCCGACACAGACGGTCACCCACACCGGGTTACCACGGGCATGTGACCATACGGAAGCTGCGATGGACACGGCGCACCCGGCGTAGACAAACAGGTTGCCGGTCCACGACTGCTCCATTTCAGCCGGCGTGGGCAGCCAGAGAAACCAATCGGCACGAGCGATCCCGTAGCTGACCAGGACCAGCGAGCTTAAGACGAGCAGGATCCAGGCAGTGGTTCCGGCCCACCGCCGCCTTGCGTCCGAACTTGTCCCCAACGGGCTGTTCTCCTTGGCAACCAACACCTCACCTGCCGGCGATGAAGGCCTCGATCCGTGCCACGTGGACTTCCGCCAGGCCGCGGTCAGGATCAGGCTGTTCGAGGTGCACCGGCTGGCCGTGACCGCTGGCCCATTTCCTGGCGTCGGGTCCAAGTACGTCATCGATCCATACGACTGAATCCCAGTCAGCGTTGTCGCTGGCGTCCATCCTGGCCAGCCACCGGGCAATCGATGTCAGTTTTGGCGTCGGCACGCCCGCGTCAGACTGCCGGAACACCATGGTGACCCGCAGCGGTTCGACGTCAAGCTCCAGCTGGGCTTCCAGACCGGCGACGGTGTCCGCCGGCCACGTGGACGCCCACGCAATGCGTCCGCTGCGGGCCAAGCGCCGGACCAGGGCGCGCTTCTCGTTGGAGAGCCGAAGCAGCGGCCCGTCAATCCCGCTGCCCGGGCGCACGGCGGGATTCAGGACGCCATCGATGTCGAGCAGGATGATGGGCTTCACGGTTTGATGCACAGCGGGAAGGTGACGGCAACGCAGGCTGTCCGAAGGAATGCCGGGCTGGTGAACCCGGCCGCCGCCGGTGAGATTGCTGCTGTCATGTCCCACTCCCCCAAGTGCCAATGTTGCGCTGAGTCTACTACCCGCGGGCGCGCCAGTTTTTCGCGGGTTCGCCCGTGATCGCGGCGGGGCCTCAGGCCTTTGGAAACTCCTTCAGCTTCGATCGGATGAAGTCCTGGTCCTCGCGGGAAACGGCTGCCTCGCCGTGCTGTCCCGTGGGAAGGCTCTCCCCGCTCTCTTTGGAGATCACCGCCGTGATCGTTCGTGGAAGTATCTGGCATCCCGGGTTGTCGATCAGCCACTTCTGGGTTGCCGGGTCCAGGCGGCCCCATCGGTCTTTGAGGTTCATTGCTGGATGTAGCCTCCGTGCTCAGGTGACAGAACTGACTCTGAAGCGGGCGGCTGTGCCCACCCCAAACCACAAGTAAACGCCGGACCGGGCGGAGGGCACAGGGACCAAAGTCCCTGCCGCGGCGCTTTATTACGGCCGGCGCCCAGGCGCCGGGCAAGGTTCAGGAAACGGCAAGGCAGCCAAGGTATCCTCCGGGTATGACCCCCCGCTTCCAGGCTGCTGTTGCGCGCGCTGCTGCCTTAGACGCTGCATTTCCCGCAGTCTGCAGCCTGCCCGCACCTTCCCCATCTCCCTGCCCGGACAGGGTAGGCCGGGCGCGGGCCGCAGGACAGTCCCGGAAAAGGAACTAGCGGTGGAACCACATGTCCCCCGGCACTTGAGCCAGGACGGGAAGGGTCCCGGCCGCAGGGCGGTTTTGCTGGCGGCAGTGCTGACGATGTCCGCCGCCGTGCCCGACCTGCAGCCGCACCCCAAGCACCAAGTCCGGGGATCAGACATGCCGGCGCCCGACGACGGTGCGGCGGGTGCCAGCTCGACCGTCCTGCACTCCGGGCCCGATGGCGACGCGCCCGCCCCCAACACGCCGGCAGCGCCCATACCGTCACGTGCCCAGATTGTTGACACCTACGGGAAGCACCCGGCCCGGTACTGGGGCCTGGAGGCTCCCGGAGTCCTTACGCGGCTGCCACCCGCTTCACAGGGAATCGCCCTTACTTTTGACTTTTGCGGCGGCCCCGGCGGCAGCGGCTACGACCAGGCGCTGCTCGACACGCTGCGCCAACGCCACATCCCGGCCACGCTCTTCCTGAACTCCCGGTGGATCAATGCCAACCCCGCTGCCACGCGGCAGCTAGCGGCAGACCCCCTCTTCGAGGTGGCCAACCACGGGACTTCGCATAAGCCGCTGTCCACCACCGGCAATACGGCGTACGGCATCCCGGGGACCAGGAACGCGGGGGAAGTCTATGACGAGGTCATGCCGAACGACGACGCCCTGGCGGGCATTACGGGTAAGCGTCCCCGGTACTTCCGCCCAGGCACCGCCTACATGGACGACGTCGCCACGGACATCCTGGGTGCTTTGGGCGTAAAGCCGGTGGGCTTCAGCATCAATGGCGACGGCGGTGCAACCTATCCCGCCGCCGTCGTTGCCCGGGAGGTGGGCAAGGCCCGGGCAGGGGACGTGGTCATCTGCCATGGGAACCACCCCAACGGCGGAACAGCGGAAGGCCTGAAACAGGCGGTGGACAAACTGCTGGCAGCCGGCATGTCCTTCGCCCACCTGCCCTGACCCACTGCACCGAAGCATCAGCCGTGGCGGCGCCGTGCCGTTCCGCTGGCGGCCCGCATGCCGATCCGATACGTTGACAGGGAACCTGCCCAGCCGCATCGGATGACCCTGTCCCGCCGCTGCCGAACGTAAGGAACTGTCCATGCCGGAACAACACGACCTTCCCGCAATCGGCTGGGTTCCCGCCTGGGCGGACCTCCAGGAACGCAGCGCAGACCCCATCGGCGCGGGCTTCGTCGTCGAAGCCGGCAAGGGGCAGGATCCCGCAGGCAAGGAATACGTGGCAGGCTGGCCGGGACCTGACGCTGAGAAACTTGCAGGCAAAGCCGCGGGCGAACCCGGTGTGCGCCTTACCCTGCTTTGCGCCGACGCCGGCGCCGCAGAGGGCCTGGCACCGGCCGGCCTCGCTCCGGTGGCTGAGCAGGTCCTGCTCATGGCCCCGACAGCCGGGCTGGACGTGGCTGTGGAGCTGCCCGAAAACTCCCAGGTGGCCCTGGCACCCATGGAGACCTATGACGCCGTCGAAATCACCGTTTTCGACCACCCTGTCGCCAAGGGCCGCATCCAGGTGCGGGATGACTTCGCGGCGGTGGCCATCACCGAACTCCCGCAGGGGCCGGAGAAGGAGGCCTTCGAACGGGGCCTGTTCGCGGCGATGGCGGAGGAGGCTTTCCTCCATGGCGCCGAGTACCTGCATATGGTGGTCCACCCGGACGCTGCCGCCTCCTACGAGGCATCCGGGTGGGCTGCTGCGGGCCGTCTGGCGAGTTTCGAAAGGAACTGACGACGGCGGTCCAGCCCACCGGGGTTGGCGCCGGGCAGCCGTGGACCTGCGGCGGCCAGCCTGACCCGCTGGGTGAAGGGCCCTAATCCGGCCTGCCCACCACCACCTGGGAGGGGCTGTGGGTGACGTAGCCGTTGGCCCAGGAAAACAGCGCCCTGACCTTCTGCTGGAATCCGGGCAGCAGGGCCAGGTGGACCGCCAACCACGACACGAATGCCAGGGGCCCCTGAAGCTGCAGGCGCCGGCGGCCCAGTTCCGCGACCGCCGCGCCGCGTCCCACCATGGCCATGTACCCCTTGTCCCAGTAGCGGAAGGGCTCGCGCACTCCGCCGGTAAGATCCGCGTAGATGTTGCGGGCCGCCCACTTACCCGATTGCTGGGCCACCGACCCGAGCTGTGGCAGCTTGTTCCCGGCTGCGTCGGTGATGTTGGCGGAGTCGCCCAGCACATAGACGCCCTCGACGTCAGGGACGCTCAGATCAGGCTGGACGTCCACGCGGCCGCCCCTGCCTTGCTTCAGGCCGGACTCGGTGATGATCCGCCCGGCCTGCAGCCCGCCGGCCCACACCACAAGCCGGGCAGGAATCACCGTCCCGTCCTTGAGGGTCACCCCGTCCGGGCGGACGTCAGCCACGGGCTGGCCCATATGCAGCTGCACGCCGAGTTTTGTCAGGCGGTCCCGGGCGTACGCCTGCGATTTCTCCGAAAAGGCGGCAAGGACGTTCGGAACCATATCCACCAGATGGACATGGCACCGACCCGCCAGCTCCGGCGAGAAGTACTTCGGCACGAGGTATTTCACGTTTTCGGCCAGCGCGCCGGCAGTCTCGACGCCGGTGGGGCCACCGCCCACCACAATGACGTCAGCGCCGGCCCCGGGCTCGCGGTCGGCCTCGTCCAGGATGGCGGTGATGGCCGCGCTGAGCCGCGTTGCATCCGCCACCGAGTACAGCGGGTAGGCATGCTCATCCGCGCCCGGGGTGTTGAAAAAGTTCGGAACTGCCCCCGTGGCGATGACCAGGGCCTGGGCCCGGTAGGTGGAACCGTCCGCGGTGGTCACGGTCCGGTTCGCCGCGTCGATGGCGGTCACCTCCGCCGTCAGGACCCGGACGCTGTTGATTCCGCGGAACTCCGCGCGCAGCGGCCGCGTCACCGTGGATACGCCGATCTGGGACGCAGCCACCTGGTAGAGGAGCGGCTGGAACTGTTGGTAACTGTTGGCGTCAAGCAGCAGGACCCGGACACCTTTGCGGCCCAACTCTTCAGCCGCAGCTTTCCCGGCAAAACCGCCGCCAACCACGATGACCTGATATGAATCGTCCATTCGTGCAACTTACCCCTCCCGGCCTGCGAGTAACAGGGTGCCTTTTCCCGCACCGGCCGTGGGGGCGTGGCCCGGTCTCCCACGGCGGTGAATCTACGGAAGGCAGCGTTCCCGGCACCTAAGATGGCGGCATGGAAGACGAAGCCCTGGCGGACATTGCCGACCGGCTGTATGCAGGGGCGCTGGAGGACTTCATTGCAGCCCGCGCCGCCGCCGCCAAGGAGGCAGCGGGCCGGGACAAGGACCTCGCGGCAGCGGTGCGGGGACTGCCGAAACCTTCCGTCGCCGCGTGGGCGCTCAACATGCTTGCCAGGCACCGGCCGGACGTGCCGGCCCGGCTGGGCGACCTTGGGGCACGGATGCGGGCCGCCCAGGACTCGCTGGACGCCCCTGCCATGCGCGAACTCGGCCGGGAGCGGCGCACCATGCTCGCAGACGCCGTCGACACCGCCCGGTCTGTGGCTCTTGAGCAGGGCCGGCCCATCAGCGACGCGATGGCAGCCGACGTCGAGGAAACACTCCGGGCCCTGACGGCGGACACGGGTGCAGCCAACGCCGTTGCCAGTGGGCGGCTGCTGAAAGTCCTCTCCTCGGACGGCGTCAACGACGTGGACCTTGGCGGCGCGGTGGCCCTCCCCGGTCTGCTCCCGGCCGCACCGCCGAACCGGGCCGCCGATACTCCCCCGCCTGCACCTCGGGTGGCTGGTATGAAGACGGCAGGGGTGAAGCCGCCAGCCGGGAAAACGCCAGCGGCGAAGGTGGCGGCATCGAAGACGCCGGCGACGGCGCCGCACGGCACCGCGCCAACGCCGGCGAAGCCCCGGCTTGAGGCAGTCCGGCAGACCCCCCGCCCGGCCTCGCCGCCTGCGCTGGAACGGGCCAGGGCCGCCCTCGAGGAAGCCCGGGAGGCCGAAGAAGCAGCGTCACAACTGGCCGGCGGCCTGCGGGAGCAGGAAGAGCAGGCGCGTGCGGACATCGCGGAACTGCAGCAGGAAACGGCTGAACTCAGGAACCGGCTCAAGGCCGCCGAAGAACGCCTTGACCGCTCCCGCAAGCAGCTTGCCACCACCGCAGCGGAAGCGAAACAGGCCGCACGGGCGGCAGACAAAGCCAGCCGGACGGCAATGCTGGCGCAGGAGCGCGTACTCCGCCTGGGCAGCAGCTAAAGGGAGGGCGCATACGGGAATGGCCCGGGAAAAATCCTGTCGCCCCGGGCGCGGACGGGACCTACTCTGGAGCTATGGACGCCGCAGCAACTCATGCCTTTGCGATTCCGCCGGTATCAGTCCACCGCCCCACCACGGCCAGGGAAGACATCATTACCCTGGCCGCGGGCGTCTGGCTCCTCACCGGGACCTATGTTGACGGGTGGGCCCACAACAACCTGCGCAACCTCGAGACGTTCTTCACTCCGTGGCACGCTGTCCTCTACTCGGGCTTCGCTGCCTGTGCCGTTTGGATCGCCGCGCTGACCTGGCGCCGGCACGCACCGGGCACGCGGTGGATGGACGCCGTCCCTGCCGGCTACGGGGCCGCAGCGGCCGGCGTCGTACTCTTCCTCGCATCCGGGGCAGGAGACTTCGCCTGGCATTCGGTGTTCGGGATCGAGCAGAACATCAGCGCCCTGTTCAGCCCGTCCCATCTGGGCCTGGCCACTGGCGGCTTCCTCATCCTGGGAGCACCCTTCTCCGCCGCGTGGCACACCCCGGCCCGGCCGTGGCCACGGCTGCTCCCGGTCGTAGCCAGCGCCGTGCTCGCCGGCATGGTTGCCGCGTTCATCCTGCAGGAGTTCGCGGTCTTCGCCCGCCACGGACTCATCCAGACGTACACAACCGTTGCCGGGACGCAGCCCGCGGTGACGGTACCGACGTCCTCAAGCATCATGGTGTCCCTGGCATCGTTCCTCGTCTCGACGTTCGCGCTCTTTGTTCCCGTCCTGTTGCTGTCGCTGCGGTGGCGCCTGCACCCTGCCGTTCCGGCGGCCATGGCGCTGGTCCCCTCCGTCGCCCTGCAGGTCATGGTGGCGCTGCGCGACGCCTGGCTGGTCCCGGTTGCCCTGGTCGGTTCCATCCTCGTGGGCGCGGTGTGGGCGGTGGTCCGTCCCACCCCTGGCCGCCCCGCACGGCTCATGACCGCGGCAGGCCTCACCCCGGTGGTGTTTTGGGCCCCATATTTCGCCGGCGTGGCACTCCACGACGGCGCCCTCAGTTTCTCGCCCGAGGTCTGGACCGGGACCCTTGTATGGACCGGACTCGGCATGCTCGCACTCGCCGCGCTCACGTTGAAGGTGCGGGCCGCCGCGGCCACCACCCAGGATCCAAGGGCCCGCTGACCGGCCGGCCACACCCGTCCTGCGGCCCCGTGCCCGGCGTCTGTCCACAACACGCGGAGTCGGTTCCAAAGAATGTCAGACCCTGGTTGCAGACTGGATTCATGGAAAACCAAGCAGTACAGGAATTTCACGTGACATACTTCGACGCCGACTGCGGCCGGGCACGGTCCGAGGTCTTTGACACGCTTGAAGAAGCCGAGCGCTTCGCCGGCCGGCACTGCCACGGCGAGGACAGCTGGGCCGTGGTGGACCCCGTCACCGTGGAGCACGTCCAGATCGCTGCCTGACCGGCCCACATCCGCCCGGCCCGGTACAGGTCAGATTAAAAGCCTCAGCCCGTGCTGCCTGGCGGTTGCCGGCAGCACGGGCTGGGGTTGGCTTGGCGGGGTTCCACCGGCCGCTGGGACCGGTGCCGCCGTCACGGCCTAGGCGAAGTCGGAGACCGCGGGATCGGGGCCGATGCGGCCTTCGCCGCCGGCGGTCCGGTCCAGGTTGTTGATGGCTTCGACGTCTTCCGGATCGAGGGATACCTCAAGGGCTGCGTAGTTCTCCTTGATCCGTGACTCGGTCACGGACTTGGGGATGACCACGTTGCCGATCGCCAGGTGCCAGGCGATAACCACCTGGGCCGGGGTGGCCTGGTGCTTGGCAGCGATGGAGGCGACCGCCGGGTCCTGCAGCAGTTCCCCGCCCTGGCCCAGCGGAGACCATGCCTGGGTCAGGATGCCCTTGGCGGCACCGAACTCACGCAGTTCGCGCTGGCTGAAGTAGGGGTGCAGTTCGATCTGGTGGATGGCCGGGACCACGCCCGTTTCGTCGATGAGCCGCTGCAGGCCCTCTGCGGTGAAGTTCGAGACACCGATGGACTTCACCCGTCCGCGCTTCTGGAGTTCGATCAGCGCCTTCCAGGTGTCAACGTACTTGTCCTGCTTGGGCTGCATCCAGTGGATCAGGTACAGGTCAAGGGTTTCCAGGCCGAGCCGGTCCATGGACTCCTCGAAGGCGGCGAGGGTGGACTCGTAGCCCTGGTCCGCATTCCACAGCTTGGTGGTGATGAAGATTTCCTCCGAAGACAGGCCGGAACTGGCAATGGCCCGGCCCACGCCTGCCTCATTGCCGTAGATCTTTGCCGTGTCGATATGCCGGAAGCCGGCCTCGAACGCCTGGCGCACGACCTTTTCAGCCACGTCGTCCTCAACCTGCCACACACCGTAGCCGAGCTGGGGGATCGTGTTTCCGTCGTTGAAAGTCAAGGTAGGTGAAAGAGTCATGCTTTCATCCTGCCAAAGCTGTCCGCCCCGGCGCTCCTGATTCGGCCCCTGTTAGCCACACGCTTAACTGAAAAGTAGGCTTCCAAATCGGGAATATCCCGCGGCACCCGTGCAGCTATTCCGCGTGAAGCTGCCTCTCGGCGTCGTCCACCTGCTGGAAGACAGCCTCGGCGCGGCGGTGGACTGATGCTGCGCCCACCGGCACCGGACCCACGGCGAGCCGCAGCATTGCTGCCGCCTCTGCCGTCGTTGCCAGCGAATTTCCTGCCTTGGACAAGGACCTGTGGACGTCCGCCAGGGCCGCCGGTATGTCCAGGCCCTCGCTGGGGGCACGCCGCTGCGCCTCCATGCAGACAGCCCGGACGCGCGGAAGCAGGGCGGCGAGTTGGTTGGCGATCCCCACCAGTTCGCCGTACAACTGGTCGTCCTCCACGCCCTCGAGCACCTGGTGGAAGCGGTCCAGTCCCCGGTGGAAGCGGTCGTGCGCCCGGCGCCACAACCCCTGGCCCAGCTCCGCGTCGTCTTTGCGCCCCTGCCTGGCGGCGCTGAAAAAGCCCAAGCGGAACCTACAGGTACTGGCCCGGGCCGTGGTCCGGGTCCTCACGTTGGCTGGGACGTGCCGGCTGCCCCGGCCGGGCGCCGGCCGGCGCACGTTGGGGCTCGCCGTTTTCCCCGATCACGACGCCGGGCGCAATCATGGTGCCAGGCGGCAGTTGGCGCAACTGCAGCTGTGCCGCTGCGTGTTCCCGGGCTGCGTTCTGGGCCGCAATGGCCGTCTGGATCCCGTGGAAGAGGCCCTCCAGCCACCCCACCAGCTGGGCCTGGGCGATCCGGAGCTCGGCGTCGGAGGGAGTGGCCTCGTCGGAGAGGGGCAGGCTGATCCTGTCCAGCTCCGCCACCAGTTCCGGCGCGAGCCCGTCCTCAAGTTCCTTGATGGAGCGCTCGTGGATGGCGGCGAGCCGGCCCCTTGCGGCGTCGTCCAGCGGTGCGGACTTCACCTCTTCGAGGAGCTGCCGGATCATGGTGCCGATCCGCATCACCTTGGCGGGCTCGTCCACCAGGTCCTGCAGGCTGCTGCCCCGCTGCCTGCCGTCCCCGTCAGACGGGGCCTGGACAGGTGCCTCGCTGTCATCAACGGGAGTGCCTTCTACCGGGAGATCCTCAGCTGCCTGAGTGTCATTGGGATCGCTCATGCGTTCATACTCTCACGGCCCATGCAGGCCGGGCCCGCCGGGAAGCCCGGTGGGCCCTGCCTGTCCGCTGCGGGCTCAATCAGCAGCACCGGCCCTGGGGGTTGCTGTCCTGGCGGTCCGTACGGTCGCGCCAGAACTCCCGCTCGGTCAGAGGTGCTTCAGCATGCCCGGCCGCCCGGTGGTGTTCCAGGTACTTGGCGTAGGCGTCGGCGCCCATGACGCCGCCCAGGTAGCGGGCGAACCCGCGGAACCCGTTGGCAACCAGGGTGATGCCGGTGCTCATCAGTGCCCTGACCGTTCAAGGCGGGCCTCGGCGGGCACTTTCTGCCACTCGGCAGCCAGTTCACGTTCGGCGGTTGTCGGGACCAGCCCGGCCGGCGCGAAGACGCGCGACGGAACAGCCGGGTCCTCGTTGTCGGCGGTGGCCACGCCAGCCGACCGGTCACGGAACGCCTTGACCGTGGCGAGCACCGCCGTCGCAATCACGATGATGCTGAGCACCACGAAGATCACGGACAGCCAACCCTGGATGGCGGTGTTTCGGACCACGGCTTCCATCGCAGCGACTGATTTCGCTGTGCCGAACTCCTTCTTGCCGTCGGCCAGGGCCTTGCTGAAGGCAGCGTTGTTGGCGAAGTACCCCACGGCAGGAGTGGAGGAGAAGATCTTCTGGTAGCTCGCCGTAATGGTGACCACCGCGGCGAAGGCCAGCGGCAGGGCCACGATCCAGAGGTACTTGAAGGTTCCGCGCTTGGCGACGATGGCCAGGCACACGGCCAGCGCAATGGCGGCCAGCAGCTGGTTGGCGATGCCGAACAGCGGGAACAGGGTGTTGATGCCGCCCAGCGGATCGGTGACGCCCATCAGCAGCACCGCACCCCAGTCAAGCACCATGACGGCAGTGCAGAACCAAGCGCCCGGCCGCCAGGAGGCTTCCTTGAACTTGGGGACGAAGTTGCCGATGGAGTCCTGCAGCATGAAGCGGGCAACGCGGGTGCCGGCGTCCACCGCGGTGAGGATGAAAAGGGCCTCGAACATGATGGCGAAGTGGTACCAAAACGCCATCATGGCTGTCCCGCCGATGAACTGCTGCATGATGTGCGCCAGGCCGACCGCCAGGGTCGGAGCACCACCGGAGCGGGACACAATGCTCTGCTCCCCGACGTCCTTGGCGGTCTGCGCCAGGAGGTCCGGCGTGATGTTGACTCCGGCCAGGCCGAGGCTGTTGACCCACTGCGCGGCTGTCTCCACCGTGCCGCCCGTCAGGGCGGTGGGGGCATTCATCGCAAAGTAGATGCCGCGGTCAATCGAAATGGCCGCCACCAGGGCCATGATGGCGACGAAGGATTCCATCAGCATTCCGCCGTAGCCGATGAAGCGGGTCTGGCGTTCCTTCTCGATCAACTTGGGTGTGGTGCCCGAGGAGATCAGCGCGTGGAAGCCCGAGAGCGCACCGCAGGCGATGGTGACGAACAGGAAGGGGAACAGGGCACCGGAGAACACGGGTCCGTTCTCGCGGGAGGCGAATTCGCTGAAGGCCGGGACCGTGATTTCGGGGCGGACCACGATGATGGCCAGCGCCAGCATGACGATTACGCCGATCTTCATGAAGGTGGAGAGGTAGTCGCGGGGGGCCAGGAGCAGCCAAACCGGCAGGATCGCGGCGATGAAGCCGTAAATGATCAGGCCCCAGGCGATGGTCACCTTGTCCAGGTGGAAGAACGCCGCGCCCCATTCGGTGCCGGCCACGGCACCGCCGCCGATGATGGCAGCCATCAGCAGGACGAAGCCAATGATGGAGACTTCCATGACCTTGCCGGGGCGCAGGTAGCGGAGGTAGACGCCCATGAAGAGGGCGATGGGGATGGTCATGCCCACGGAGAACACGCCCCACGGGCTTTCGCCCAAAGCGTTGACGACGACGAGCGCCAGGATGGCCACGATGATCACCATGATGAGCAGGGTGGCGATGAGGGCGGCCGTGCCGCCGATGATGCCGAGTTCCTCGCGCGCCATCTGGCCGAGGGAACGGCCGCCGCGGCGCATCGAGAAGAAGAGCACCAGGTAGTCCTGCACGGCTCCCGCGAGGACCACCCCGATGATGATCCAGATGGTGCCCGGCAGGTAGCCCATCTGCGCCGCGATGACCGGGCCCACCAGGGGGCCGGCGCCGGCGATGGCGGCAAAGTGGTGGCCGAAGAGCACGTTGCGGTCGGTGCGGACGTAGTCCTTGCCGTCGGCCTTGTACTCCGCCGGGGTGGCGCGGCGGTCATCCGGCCTGGTGATGTAGCGTTCGATCACCTTGGAGTAGAAGCGGTACCCAATCAGGTAGGTGCACACGGAGGCAAAGACGAACCAGATGGCGTTGACGGTTTCACCGCGGACAATCGCCAGCATGAACCAGGCGACGCCGCCCAGCAGGGCGATCGCGGCCCAGAGCGCGATCTTTGCCGGGGTCCATTTCCGGTCCTCGGCTTCGAGCCGCGCCTCGTCCACGGCGGGCGGGGGAAGATCCGGGTCCGTAGCCAGTCCGCCCTCCGCCCGGGATTCGTTCTTCCGTTGGTCAGGCACTCCGGCCATGTCTCCTCCTTGAGAGATTTCCCGCTTTTGCTACTGGGCACCCTACCAACGCCGGTCAGCGCTTTAGCGGCCGACGGCGGCGCGGCGCCGGGCCGTGCGGTGAGCGGCAGCGACGCGGCGACGAATGAGGGGACGGCGGCCCGCCTGCTATGCCAGGCCCCGGCGGGACAGGGGCAGGCCCGAGCGGGTACAGGCCCACGCCAGCGCCCCGGCCGTGCACGGGACAGCAACCACGAGGGCCAGCAGATGCAGCCAGGGAACCTCCACCGCCTTCCGCATGTCCGTGGACAGGACGAGCAGGAGAGCCGGCACTGACCCGGCGAGCGCCCCCAGCGCGGCCCCGACCCCAGAGGTAAACAGGGCCTGGGAGCCTGCCAGCGCCCTGCGCAGCCTTGGTGCTGCGCCGACCCCGGCAAGGGTGGCATGGTCCGTGCGGGCGTCGGCCAGGGACAGGCCGGCGGTGATGCCCGCTGCGCTGAAAGTGACGAGGGCGGCGGCGGCCACGATGGACCAGGTCATCCACTGGCTCCCCTGGGTAATGCCCGGTTCGGCCTGGAAGGTCATGCCGGCCTGGCCGTAGACGGCAGCAGCCGCGGCGGAGGCTGCATCCGCCTCAGCCTGGGACGGGTACGTGGCCAGCTGCACCAGCAGTCCGGCGGGTTCCGGCCGCAGGTCAAGCCGTTGGGCTGTTTCGGGCGAGACAACTCCGTAGTAAGGGACCGCGACCACCGGCTCAAGTACCGTTGCGGGCAGCGGGATACTTCGTACCGTTGCGGGGACCGTGCCGGGCCCTGAGGGCGCGGGCCCGTGCGTCCTCACGTCTTTGCCTTCCAGCAGGATTGCTCCATCTCTGATGAAGACCGGGTTGGTCACCACCATCCCGCCGGCGTCCAGCACCGCCAGGGCCTCCGCGGGCGCACTGCGTCCCAGCGCCGCCTGGATTTCCTCTTCGCCGCCGACCAGGATGGCCCGGTCGGAGGGTTGTTCATTGACCATGGAACCGCGGCACCGCCAGTCCCCCGGGTCCATCAACCTTCCCTTGGGGGTGGTCGGGCACTCATTGCCCTTCGGCCTGGCAAGTGAAAACAGCAGGCAATTGGAGGTATCCGTCAGTGCCGGCAGCCCTGGATCGGCGGGCCCCTCAGGGCAGTTCCGCAGGCCGGCAGGAGCCGCGATGAGCTGGGTTGATTCAACGGTCCCCAAGGCACCTGCCACCGCCGAGGACAGTGTGGATGCTTCCACGTGCAGGGGCGGGCGGCGGCTGCCGTCCGCCGCCGGGGGCCGGTCCACCGTCAACGGCAGATACGCCTGGTCCTGCAGCCCGCTCCAGTAATGCGCGTCCCGCAGGCCCGCTTGTTGGCTGGCCGAGAGGACCAGGGCCGCGCCCGCAAGTGTGGCGGCGGCCAGGACTGCCGCCACCGCGGGAACGCTGCGGCCGCGGTTCCGTGCCGAATCCCGCGCTGCCATCCGCAGGGAGAGGGACAGCCGTTGCGTCCTGGACGTGAGGCAACCGATCAGCCAGCCGGTCAACATCACCAGGCCTGCAACTGCGGCGACCGCCCCCGCAATCAGCATCGTGACCACCAAGGGCAGTTGGTCCGCCCGCCGGTCCGGGTCCGCGGTGGACCCGCTGATAAGCCAGCCGGCTGCCAGCAGCCCCGCGGCAAGTGCCAGCGTCCCGGCACCGGCCACGGTCATTCGCCGCCCCTTCGGTGCCGTTGTCCTCCCGGATTTGAGCGCGCCCAGCACCGCCTGCCGTGACACCTGTCGTGCCGGGACCATGGCCGCCAGCACACATGCTCCCAGCCCCATGGCCATGGCCATCGCGGTCAGCGGGACATCCGGGTGCAGGCTTACCAGCCGGGCAGAACCAGTCGAGCGGACCACGTGCACGACGACGGCGGCAGCCCCCAGCCCCGCCGCGGCTCCCAGGGCCACGGCAAAGCTGCCGAGCCAGAGTCCACCCGCGGTGACGACGGCACCGATGGTGGAACTTTCCGCTCCCGCGGATGCCAGCAGCGCCAGTTCGCGCACCTGCCGCCTGGCTCCGACAGCGAAGGCGGCACCGGCCAGCAAACCCACTTCGAGCAGTGCGAGCGCCCCAACCAGCCCGAAGGTGGCATAGACGGTCAGCAGCACCGACGGATTGTCGTGCAGCTGCGCACCTGGAACGGTGCGTTGGTCGACGGGCGGCGGATTCAGCACCACACTGCGGGAGAGCACGCCCACGCCTTTGCTGTTGGCCTCCTTGATCTGCTCCCAGGTGACCTGCTCAGGGCCCACCAGGTAGTAGGACACGGACTGGCGGGTCAGCGGCCCCTGTGGGAGGTCGGCGGGAACCTGGCTTGCCTGCAGGTACAGAAAGCTGTTGCCGTCCGAGGCGGCCGCGTCGCGGATGGTTCCCACCGGGACAAAGGTTCCGGCCGACGTCGTAAAGTCCTGTCCGAAGGTGAGGTGGAACCGCGTCATCAGTCCGGGCGAAACCAGCACCTCCCTCCCGTCCCGCGGTGCCCTTCCGGCCAGGAGGCTGAACTTGCCGGTGAAGGCCGGGTTGAGTGCGTCCACCTCGCGGCCCTGCAGTGAAACAAGGGCCTTCCCCAGGCCGGTGGTCAGCTGCAGCAGGCGATGCGGAAGGATTTCATAGCCTGCCGGGATGGCGTCCAAAGGGTCGGTTCGCTGGAAATCCGGGTCATAGCGGCCGGTGCTGGAGGCGACGACGCCGTCATCGAGCGGATCCTGCAGGGAATCCGCGCTGGGCACCGGCAGGACGCCGAACCTGGCCTGGGTGTTGCCCAGTTCGTACCGGACCGTCTCCCCAGGCGTGCGCTGGGAGCTCTGGTAGAGGGTGGCGGCGCCGGTCATTCCGGCCACGGGCAGCATGATCAGCAGGATGATCAGGAGGGAGCGGCCTTTATGGCGGGCGATGTCGCGGCGCGCCAGCCGCAGGGCAACGCGGCAGCTGCTCCGGCGCCCCTGCGGCACCGGAGCGAGGTCAAGCGGCATCAGGGTCCGGCCTGCGTCAGGAGCATGGTGGGATCGTGCATGGCGGCGGCCTGGTCGATAACGCGCCCATCCCTGAGGAAGACCACCCGGTCCGCCCAGGCGGCATGCCTGGCCTCGTGGGTGACCAGCATGACCGCCGCCCCGGCGTCGGCCCGGGCCCGCAGCACCTCCATGACCCCGTGGCCGGTGGTCGAATCCAGTGCACCGGTGGGTTCGTCAGCCAGGATCAGCCGCCGGTTGCCCACGATGGCCCGGGCGATCGCCACGCGCTGCTGCTGTCCGCCGGACATCTGGTCCATGAACCGGTCCGCCAACTCCGGGATGCCCACCTGCCGCAGCGCGTCCGCGGCCTGCCGGTGCGCCTTCCTCGCGGATGTTCCATCCAGCTCCAGCGGCAGCGCCACGTTTTCGCCGGCAGTCAACGTGGGGACCAGGTTGAAGTCCTGGAAAACGTAGCCGACGGCGCGGCGGCGCAGGCGGGCCAGTTCATTCAGGCCCAGCCCGGCCAGGGGCGTGGATTCGACAAAGACAGCGCCCAACGTCGGCCGGTCCAGTCCGCCGGCGACGGCCAGCAGGGAGGACTTGCCTGAGCCCGAAGGTCCCATGACAGCGACGAACTCCCCCGCCGATATGGTGAGGTCGACGTCGCGGAGTGCGGCGACCGCCGTCGCGCCTTCCCCGAAGGTCCTGCCAACCTTGGCGAGTTCAAGGACCTGCTGCGGCCCCTGCACGCTCACCGGCGGCTGTCCGCGCTGAGCGGGGCATCTTCCGTGGCCCCGTTGGACGCCTTCCGGGCCGGACCCGTGGCGGAGGCCTGGGCCTGCTGGACCATCCTGGCCTCGCAGAGGTCAAGCCAGCGGACTTCCGCTTCGGTCTGGAAGATCAGGGAGTCGAGCACCAACAGCCAGGCGGTATCCGTGGCGCGCTGGTTCGCCGCCGTGTCACGCCGGGCCTTGGTGTAGTCCTGCAGGGCCCTGATGGACGCCACGCGCTGGGCCTGGATGATGGCCTGGACATCCACCCCAGGCAGGGTGACGGCGAGCGCGAGCTTGATGGCGAGCTCATTGCGGGGCGGGTTGTTCCGCTCCACCGGGGCGGCAAACCAGCTCCGCACCTCCGCTTTGACGGCCGGGGTGATGCTGTACACCACATGGCCTTCGCCGTCGTCGCCTTCTTTGGCCACCAGGGCATCGCGTTCCAGCCGGTCCAGGGTGGTGTACACCTGCCCGATATTCAGGGGCCAGGTGGCTCCGGTGCGGTTCTCGAACTCGACCCGCAGCTGGTAGCCATAGCGTGGCTGGTCCTGCAGCAGGGCGAGGAGGCTGTGGCGAATCGACATGATGCTCCCCCGGGCTTAGTCATTTACCGGCATGCACAGGCCCCCAAGACCCGTGCATACCGCGTATAGCCAGCCTAAACCGGAAGCATCCCGGAACGCAATACCGGGTATGTATCGGCGGGCCTACATCACCAGGAGGACCTTGCCCACGTGATCGCCGCTGTCGAAGTATCGGTGGGCCGCACCCACTTGGTCCAGGGGGAATGTCTTGGCAACCAGGGGACGGATCCTGCCGTCTGCCACCAGCGGCCACACAGCCTCACGCACGGCGGTCATGATGGCACCTTTTTCCGCCACCGGCCTGGGCCGCAGGGCAGTAGCCACCACGGCCGCCCGCTTCTTCAGCAGCAGCCCCAGGTCCAGTTCACCCTTGGTTCCGCCCTGCAGGCCGATGACCACCAGGCGCCCGTAGTCGGCCAGGGCGTCCACGTTCTGCTGCAGGTACTTGGCGCCCACCACGTCCAGGATGACGTCGGCCCCCTTGCCGCCGTTCTGCCGCCGAAGGCTCTCCGGAAAGTCTTCCTCTTTGTAATTGATGGCGATATCCGCCCCGAGGAAGGCTTTGGCCGTACTGACCTTTTCCTCAGTCCCGGCCGTGGTGGCCACCTTGGCGCCGAAGGCCTTGGCGAGCTGGATGGCCATGGTGCCGATCCCGCCGGTGGCGCCGTGGATGAGGACCGTTTCGCCCGGCTGCAGCTGCGCCGTCATGATGAGGTTTGAGTACACCGTCGCAGCCACCTCCGGCAGCGACGCGGCGGTGACCAGGTCAACCCCTTCAGGGACGCGCAGCACCTGCTCGGCCGGGACCGCCACCTGCTGGGCGTAGCCACCGCCTGCCAACAGGGCCACTACCTTGTCCCCCAGCGAGAAAGGCTTGCTGACGCCGGGTCCGAAGCCGGCGATCCGTCCTGACACTTCCAGCCCGGGGACCTCGGAAGCGCCCGGCGGCGGCGGGTAGAAGCCCTTGCGCTGCTGGACATCGGCCCGGTTCAGGCTTACCGCCACCACGTCAATCAGCACTTCGCCCTGGCCGGGCACCGGGGCGTCCACGTCCCGCACTTCCAGCACTTCCGGGCCGCCCGGTTCCGATATGTAGACGGCTTTCATGGACCTCTCCCGTTCCTGACTAAAATCCTGGCTGCATCCAGTGTGCACCGCGCGCTTCCCCGTGCCTGTTTTGTTGCAGGCAAGCGCCTATGAAACACTACTAGCTGAGGAAGGTTGTCCGAGCGGCCGAAGGAGCTGGTCTTGAAAACCAGTGTGCGGTAACCCCGTACCAAGAGTTCGAATCTCTTACCTTCCGCAAGGGAACCCCTGGCAGCCTGTAGGCCGCCAGGGGTTTTTTGCTTTAAGCAGCCCCGGCCTGCCTTGTTGCGCACACGTAAATTCTTTGGACTAACCCCCTGCCGAACCCGGGCCCCAAAGCTACCCGCGGGTATTGTTTGTGACTGCTTAAGCACATTTGCGTGTTTGCTTAAGCAGCATCACTCCCGCCAACAGCACCTCCGGTCCGGGCTAGGGAAGCTCCGGGCCGCAGGGCGGGCCGCTCCGCTGGGGAACGTCCCGCCGAATGCACGCTCTAGCCACCCTGCGTTCATTCAGCGCTGTTGTCATGTGCCGGACACCACTTGACCAGGAGCAGGGTCCGGGCCTACGTCCGATCGGTACAACCCCGGACGCACTCCACCGGGTCCCCACCCGGGACACCTCAATGAAAGTAAGAGCGGATGCATCAAAAAACATGGAAGTTATCGCTGGGCACAGCGTTGTCCGCGGGGCTCATCGCCGCCCCGCTGGCAGCTGTCCCGGCGGCCGCGGAGGTCTCAGCCGCGGTAAGCACCTCCCCCGTTGTCATCAACGAGGCCTACCTCAGCGGCGGCAGCAGCGGCGCCGCCTACAAGAACAAATTCGTGGAGCTGTACAACACCTCGGACGCCCCGGTCTCCCTTGAGGGCTGGTCCGTGCAGTACCGCTCCGGAACCGGCACTGCGGCGCCAAGTGGGGTGGCTGCCCTGTCAGGGTCCATCCCGGCCAAGGGCTACTACCTGGTCCAGGGCGGAAGCAATGGCACCAACGGCGCAGACCTGCCCAAGCCTGACCTCGTGACCGGCGCCCTGAACTTCGCCGGGGCCTCGGGCACCATCGTGCTCGCCAAGCAGCCCACCGCCGTCGCGCTTCCCACCGGTTCCGTGGTGGAAACAGCCGGCGTGGCCGACCTCCTGGGCTACGGTGCCTCCAACACCTTCGAGACCCTGGCTGCTGCGGCACCTGCCGGCAACACCGATGTGAAGAGCCTCAACAGGGCCGCCGGGGCGGACACCAACAACAACGCCGCTGACTTCACGCTCCTTGGCGCCATCACACCAACACCTGCGGGCGGCACAGCTCCGGCTCCCGACCCCACCCCCTCGCCGGGTCCCGTTTCCAGAACCATCGCAGAAATCCAGGGCACAGGGACGGAAAGCCCGCTGGCCGGAGCCACCGTCACCACCAAGGGCAAAGTCACGGCAGCCTTTCCGACGGGCGGCCTCAACGGCTACTACCTCCAGACACCGGGCACGGGTGGTGACCTGACGGCCACCAACCACGCCGCATCCGACGGCATCTTCGTCTACTCCCCCGCCACCGTGGCTTCGGTGCAGGCCGGTGACTACGTTCAGGTGACGGGCACAGTGGCCGAGTACTACGGCATGACCCAGCTCAACGTCCCGGCGGCGGGCCTCACCAAGCTCACCGAGGCTGCTCCCGAGGTCAAGCCCACCATTTTCACCCTTCCCGCCGCGGAAACCTTCCGGGAATCGCTGGAAGGCATGCTGCTGGCACCCCAGGGGCCCATGACGGTGAGCGACAACTACAGCCTGAACCAGTACGGCGAGATTGGCCTCGCGGGCGGGACCACCCCCCTGGTCCAGCCCACAGCTGTGGCACCGTTCGGCTCCGCCGAGTACACGGCCGTGGTGGCTGACAACGCTGCCCGCGGCATCAAGCTCGACGACGGGTCCAGCACCAACTTCCTGAAGGACGCCGCCACCAAGGCCGAGGTCCTGCCGTACCTGACCACCACGGACCCCGTCCGCGTGGGTTCGCCGGTGGACTTCACCACCAACGTGGTGCTGGGTTACGCCAACAACTCCTGGAAGCTCCAGCCGCTGACCCACCTGACCGAGGCCAACATGGCAACGGTCCAGCCGGCCGGCTTCGGAGCCACCCGGACGGATGCCCCGGCCGCCGTTGGCGGCAACGTCAAGATCGCCTCGTTCAACGTCCTGAACTACTTCCCCACCACCGGTGACATGCTCTCCGGCTGCAAGTTCTACGAGGACCGCGCCGGGAATCCGATCACCGTCCGTGGCGGCTGTGACGCCCGCGGTGCAGCCAACGCGGAGAACTTCAAGCGCCAGCAGGACAAGATCGTCTCTGCCATCGCCAGGTCCGGCGCCGACGTGGTGACCCTGATGGAGGTTGAAAACTCCGCGCAGTTCGGCAAGGACCGCGATGATGCCCTGGCCAAACTCGTGGAGGCGCTCAACATCCCCACCCCGGGTATCTGGGACTACGTCCGCTCACCCGCTAACGCGCCCCCGCTGGCCGATGAGGACATGATCCGCATGGCGTTCATTTTCAAGAAGGCAGCCGCGGAACCGGTGGGCGAATCCATCATCCACAACGACACCGTTGCATTCGCCAGCGCCCGCAAGCCCCTGGCCCAGGTGTTCAAGCCCGTGGGCGGCGGCGCCGGCACGGAATTCATCGCCATCGCCAACCACTTCAAGTCCAAGGGCTCGGCAGCCACCCCGGACGACACCGACAAGGGCCAGGGCGATTCCAACCTCGCCCGCACGGCCCAGGCCAAGTCCCTGCTGGACTTCGCCAACTCGCTGCAGGCGTCCAAAGGCACCGACAAGGTGTTCCTGATCGGTGACTTCAACTCCTATGGCAAGGAAGACCCGATCAACGTCCTCACCGGCGCGGGATATGTCAACCAGGACGACAAGGCGCGCAACGCCGACGGCACCGCCAAGCACTCCTACCTTTTCGGCGGGCTGGTGGGCTCGCTTGACCACATCCTCGCTTCCCCGGCCGCCAACAGTGTGGTCACGGGCGCGGACATCTGGAACATCAACTCGGTGGAATCCGTGGCGCTGGAGTACAGCCGCTACAACAACAACGTCACCGACTACTACGCACCGGACCAGTTCCGCGCCAGCGACCACGATCCCGTGGTGGTGGGCCTGGACCTGGCTCCCACACCTGCCACTGTTGACCTGAACCTCCTGAACATCAACGATTTCCACGGCAGGATCGACGCCAATACGGTCCAGGTGGTCGGGACCATTGAAAAGCTCCGCGCCGCAGCCGCTCCGGGGGCCACGGCGTTCCTGTCCGCAGGTGACAACATCGGCGCCTCCCTGTTCGCCTCCGCGGTCGCCAAGGACCAGCGCACCATCGACGTCTTGAACGCCTTGGAGCTGAAGGCGTCGGCCGTGGGAAACCACGAGTTCGACGGCGGCTGGGCGGACCTGCGCGACCGCGTCATCGCCGGCGGCACCAATGCGAAGTTCCCCTACCTCGGCGCGAACGTCTACAAAAAGGGCACCACCGAGCCGGTCCTTCCGGAGTACACGGTGCTGGACCTGAACGGCATCAAGGTTGCCGTGATCGGCACCGTCACCCAGGAGGTCCCCTCCCTGGTCACTCCCGCCGGCATCGCGGACCTCGACTTCGGGGACCCGGTGGACGCCATCAACCGGGCGGCCGCGAAGATCACCGCGGACAAGATTGCCGACGTCATCATCGTGGAGGACCACGACGGCGACGGCTCGGGTGTGGTGGAAGGCGCCACGCTGGAACAGGAAGTGGCAGCCGGGGGCCCTTTCGCCAGGCTGGTCACGGAAACGTCCGCTGACGTTGATGCCATCTTCACCGGCCACACCCACAAGGAATACGCCTGGGACGCACCCGTTCCCGGCGTGGCGGGCAAGACCCGGCCCATCGTGCAGACCGGCAACTACGGCGAGAACGTGGGCCAGATCCAGCTGACGGTGGACACTGCCAGCAAGCAGGTGACCACCTACAAGGCCGGGAACGTCAAGCGCACCACCGACGCCGCCGCCGGCCTGGTGGCTGCGTACCCGCGCGTGGCCGCGGTCGACGCAATCGTCAAAAAGGCCCTGGCGGACGCCGCTGTGGTGGGCAACCAGCCCGTGGGTTCGGTCACCAAGGACATCACCACGGCTTTCACCACCGATGCCACCGGCACCGCCAAGCGCGATGACCGCAGCAGCGAATCCGCCCTCGGCAACCTGGTGGCCGACTCGCTGCTTTCCTCCCTGCAGCCGGCCGAGCTCGGCGGCGCGGAAATCGGCGTCGTCAATCCCGGCGGCCTGCGCAACGAGCTGTACTACGCGCCGGACGGCACCGTCACCTACGCCGAGGCCAACGCGGTCCTGCCGTTCGTGAACAACCTGTGGACCACGTCCCTGACCGGTGCGCAGTTCACGACCCTGCTGGAGCAGCAGTGGCAGACCAACCCGGACGGCACGGTCCCCAGCCGCGCCTACCTGCAGCTGGGCCTGTCCAAGAACGTGAACTACACCTACGACGCCGCCCGGGCCGCGGGTGACCGGATCACCGGGGTGCGGGTGAACGGTGAACTGCTGGACCCGGCCAGGTCCTACCGGGTGGGCACGTTCAGCTTCCTGGCCACGGGAGGCGACAACTTCCGGATCTTCACCGAAGGCACCAATACCCGGGATTCCGGGCTGGTGGACCGGGACGCCTGGATCGGGTACCTCCAGAAGAGCAGCCCGGTGGCTCCGGACTTTGCGCGGCGTTCGGTGGCGGTCACCAACACCACCGCCGACGGGCTCAAGCCCGGTGGGCCCGTCACCCTGGCGGTCTCGAAGCTTGACCTGACCTCCCTGGGCAGCCCGGTGAACACGGCCCTGGAAGCTTCGTTCACCGACGCTACGGGCACGGTCACCCCGCTGGGCACCGTACCGGTGGGCGCCGGCGCGGCCTCGGTGGACCTGGCCGTCCCGGCCGGGGCGGCGGAGGGCGCGGCAACCCTGGTGCTCACCGCCGTCGAGTCCGGGACCACGGTGAAGGTGGCCGTACTGGTGGGAGCCGATACGCCGGCGCAGCCGGTCTGCGTTCCGCCGGTCAAGCCCACCCGTCCCGCTGACGTCAGGGGGCAGGCGAACTACGGCCAGGCCATGGCCGCCTACCGCGCCTGCCTGCGGGGCTAAAACCCTGGATGCGCCATCACTTGTGGTCCCTATTCCGCCGGTTTAGCGACCATAAGTGATGGCGCATCGCCATTTAAGCCCTGTGAGTAAGCCCTGCGAAATTAAGTGCGGCGAATTAAGCCCGGCGAAGGATGGCGGCGGCGATCTCGTCCGCATCGCGGAGCGTGCGCTGGCCGCTGCGGTACGCGGGTCCGCCGGGCTGGACGGCCTCGGCGGCGATGGCGGTGCCCCACTGCGCTGACGACAACTGCAGCCCCAGCACGAACAGGCCCTCGGTCACTGACCCGTTGGCCGCAACCGGGCGGTACGGGTGGGCCTCCACGTCCAGGCCGGTGGACTCGATGGGGGCGCCTTCGGCGGTCATCATGAGCTTGGGCCGCACCAGCCCATCGGCCAGCAGCTGCTCCAATACCGGTGAATCGTTGGCCGAGACCCGGTTTCCGGGAGCCAGGGCCTCCACCATGGTCCGTGCCGTGGCGGGCGGCCCGGAAACCCACGGCGAAGCAGCGGTGAACATGGCCGCCTTCCGGTCCACCCGGAATTTCGGGTCCGGCCCAACAAAGCTGACCACCCCGGCCCTTGCCAGGGCCGCGAGCTGTTCGGAACGCAGCGCCGGCGGTCCGCTGGCCAGGCCCTCCACAAACGACTCAAACCAGCCGCGCAGGCCGGCGACCCATGACTCGTCGGTGATGCCGCCGTCGGCCACTGCCGACTTCAGGACGGCGCGGCCGTGGTGCAGCGCGGCGATGGCCATCTTGACCGGATCGTCCTCGCCCAGGGCAGACCGGCGCGCATCGTCAAGCAGGAACTCCACCACGGCGGCGTCGTGGCCCCTGCGGGAGTCGAACGAACGGCCCGCCAGAGGAGCTGCGAGCCCCGGCAGGTCCAGGCGGTGCCGGGGACCCACGTGGACGGCCAGGACGCTCTCAACGCTGTCCTCCCAGTTCGCGGCGCTGTGTGCGTGCGGCTGCAGGGCCTCCTCCAGCGCTGTGAGGAACGCGGGCGCGTCGGGCACCGCGCCGGGCTGCGAGCGCACCAGCGTTGAGTAGTAGGCCCACAGGGCGTCGCGGTGCAGCAGCGGCCACAGGTCGTGGTCGAACGAAGGGCGGATCCCGGCCTTCGCCAGCCGCTCGATGGCGGCCTCGGTGAGGTAGCGGAGCGTGATGGAGGAGGCGTAGTAGCCGTCCAGTGCCGCCTTGGCACGGTACGGGGTCCCACGCCGGGACGCTGCGATGATCAAGGGTTCCTGGCCGGACGGTTCGTACTCCAGGCCCGTGCCGTTGGACACGAACTTGCCGCCGCGGCCTTCGGTGAGCTGGCCCATGGTGTCGAAGAAGTTCAGGCCCATGCCGCGGACCAGGACCGGCTCGCCGGCGGGGATCCGGGACCAGTCCACGTCCGCCGGGACGGCGGGGGGAAAGTACTGCAGGCCCAGTTGCCCGGCGGCGGCCTGCAGCTCCCGCTGTTCAGGATTCAGCCGGGAGGGGATGTGCCCCAGTGCCAGCACCACGGAATGGGCGCGGATGCCCTCCCCGGTGGCCAGGCCGACGTCGAACATTCCGTCCCCCGCGGGACGCACCCACACAGCGGTCGTTTCGTGGAATGCGATCGTGACGCCGTCGGGAACCGTCCCCAGCAATTCCTCCACGGTGCAGCGCAGGTAGCGTCCGTAGAGGGCTCGGCTGGGAAAATCGTTCGATCCCAGTACCGCCAGCTCCGCCCGGTCCCCGGCGGTGAGGGCCGGGAGCGGGTCCCGCTGCTGCCTGGCCCGCCACTGGTCGAAGGTGCTGCCGGCAACAGGTGAGGGAAGGGCCGGATCCTCGGGAACCAGGGTGGGGTAGAAGGACTGGGTGTTCATGAGGAACAGCCGGGACTGGCCCGGTTGCCACACATGTCCGGAGCCTGCCGGATAGGGGTCCACGACGTCGATGTGCAGGTCCGTTTTCGGGTTGCCGGCGACGGCGGTGTGGGCGAGCAGCCGCTCCAGCACGCTGGTGCCGCGGGGACCGCCACCGATGATGACGGCCCGGTTGCTCTGCGATATTTCCACGCCATACAGCGTACGGGCTGGAAGCGGAGCGTGCGCCGGACGCTTGACTTGCCAGCCATGGGGGATGTTGTTTGGATGGGGCGCATGACCACCACAGCAGCTGATCAAGCGTCCGTACCCGGCCCCGGCCGGGACACTTCCGGCAGCAACTCCCGGGAAACCGCGCCGGAACCCGTCGACGAGAATGTGTGGCTGGAGGACATCTACGGCGAGGAACAGCTGGCCTGGGTCAAGGAGCAAAACTCCCGCACCGAGGACCTGCTGGAGGACGGCGGCTACGCGGAACTGGAAACCGGCATCCTGGAAGTGCTGGACTCCACGGACCGGATCGCCATGGTGGGCAAGCGCGGCGACTGGTACTACAACTTTTGGAAGGACGGGCAGAACCCCAAGGGCCTGTGGCGGCGGACCACCTGGGAAAGCTACTGCACCGATTCCCCGGAATGGGACGTCCTGCTCGATGTTGACGAGCTGTCCCGCGCCGAAGGCGAAGAGTGGGTGTTCCACGGCGCCACGTTCCTGCGCCCCGCAGCCGGGAAGCCCTACCGCCTGGCGCTGCTTGCCCTCTCCCCCGACGGCGGCGACGCCAACCGCTACCGCGAGTTCGACGTCGAGGCGCGCGGCTTCGTGGACCCCGCCCGCGGCGGGTTTGACCTCCCGACGGCGAAAGGCAACGTGTCCTGGCTGGATGCCGACACCCTGCTGGTTGCTTCCA
Organism: Arthrobacter sp. DNA4; assembly: GCF_024362385.1. Classification (NCBI taxonomy): domain Bacteria; kingdom Bacillati; phylum Actinomycetota; class Actinomycetes; order Micrococcales; family Micrococcaceae; genus Arthrobacter; species Arthrobacter sp. DNA4. The sequence continues at coordinate 767,872 of NZ_CP101466.1, read as the reverse complement.
CCGCGGACGGGCTGCCCAAGACAGCGTCTTCCTACGCGCGGACTGCGGTGACGCTCAAGCGCGGAGAGTCCCTGGCAGCGGCTCCGCGCCTCTTTGAGGTGGCGGAAGACCACATGATGGCCGTGGCGGCCCATGACTCCACCCCCGGCTTTGAGCGGACTTTCGCCGTGGACTACATCGACTTCTTCAACCGCACCAACTTTGTGCTGCGGGACGGATCCTGGGAACAGATCGACGTTCCCACGGACGTCAACGTCAGCGCCCACCGGGAATGGCTGCTCTTCCGTCCGCAGCAGGACTGGCTCCTGGACGGCACCACGTATCCTTCCGGGGCCCTGCTTGCCGCCAACTTCGAGGACTACCTCGCCGGCAGCCGGGACCTCACGGTCCTGTTCACCCCCGACGCGCACACGTCCCTGCAGTCCTGGAGCTGGACCCGGAACTTCCTTTTGCTCAACCTGCTCAAGGACGTCTCCTCCGAGATCCGGGTCCTGGACCCGTCCCGGCCGTCCGACGGCGCGGACGGTGGCTGGGCGGCCACTCTCCTGGACGCCTGCCCGCCGCTGCACGATGTGAACGCCTACGCCGTGGATGACGAGGACGAGGGGCCGGCGGACGGCGGCGCGGGCGATGACTTCTGGCTCATCGCCACGGGATTCACCACCCCCACCACGCTGATGCGCGGCACCCTGGAACGCGGGAGCGCCGGGACGTCCGGCGTGGTGAGCCGCCATGCAGTGGTCAAGAGCTCGCCGTCGTTCTTTGCCGACGCTGACTATGAAGTGCAGCAGCACTTTGCCGTGTCCGACGACGGCACCCGGGTCCCGTATTTCCAGGTAGCTCCGCGGGACCTGGCTTTGGACGGGCAGAACCCCACCCAGCTGTCCGGCTACGGCGGATTCGAGGTTTCACGGACGCCCGCCTACAGCGGCACCGTGGGCCGGGCGTGGCTGGAGCGGCGGACCACGCTCTCGGACGGCAGCGACGGGAAGGCACCCCACTCGCGCGGCGGGGTGTACGTGGTGGCGAACATCCGCGGCGGCGGCGAATATGGGCCGGCCTGGCACCGTGCCGCGCTGAAGGAAAACCGGCACCGCGCCTACGAGGACTTCGCAGCCGTGGCGCGGGACCTCATCTCCCGCGGGGTCACCTCGCCGCGGCGGCTGGGCTGCGTGGGCGGTTCCAATGGCGGACTCCTGGTGGGGAACATGCTCACCCGGTATCCGGAACTGTTCCGGGCCGTCTCCTGCGGCGTGCCCCTGCTGGACATGCGCCGCTACACCAAGCTCTCCGCGGGGCACTCGTGGATTGCCGAGTACGGGGACCCGGATGTTCCCGAGCAGTGGGAGTACATCAGGACCTTCTCGCCCTACCACCTGCTCAAGGACGCGGTGGAGTACCCGGAGACGTTCATCTGGACTGCGACCTCGGACGACCGGGTGGGTCCCGTGCAGGCACGGAAGATGGCCGCCCGGATGCTGGCCATGGGCATCCCGAACGTGTGGTTCCACGAGGCCCTGGAGGGTGGCCACGCCGGCGCCTCCGACAACCGGCAGGCCGCTGCCCTGCAGGCGCGCAGCCAGCACTTCCTGTGGAAAGCGCTGGCAGGCTGACCGCCATGGCACCCGGTCTGGCGGTACGGCGGGCCGTTGCCGCGGATGTGGAGCGGCTGGCCCAGGTACACGTGCGCTGCTGGCAGGAGACCTACCGGGGCATGCTGTCCGATGCCTTCCTCGCCGCCGTGGACCCCGCGGGCCGGCTGCGGCTCTGGCAGCACCTTCTGGACCGGGCCGAACCTGCCGAGGCGTGGGTGGCGTGCGACGGCGGGACGGTGGTGGGGTTTGCCGGTTCACGCCGCCTGCCTGCCCCCGGTTCCCCGGAAGGGCATCCGCAGCCTGCCTCCGGAGACCTGGAGCTGTGGGGGCTGTACCTGCTGGCCTCGCACCAGGGTCTTGGCTTGGGCGCCCTTTTGCTGGACGCGGCCATCGGCTCCAGGGCGGCGAGCCTCTGGGTGGCAGCCGCCAACAGCCAGGCCATCGGTTTCTACCGCCGATTCGGCTTTGCACCGGACGGCGCAGAGGACGTCCTGCCTGAGTGGGAGGACCTGCCGGAGATCCGGATGGTCCGCTCGGCGCAGGGCTGACCGCGGAGCACCTGAACCCCGTTTACCGGGGGCGGCGCCTGTGGCGGGCACCGTTTTGCACTGCATGGCCGGATCTGCGTATCCTTGGTGGGCTAGTAATAGCAACTGGAGACGTGCCAGAGCGGCCGAATGGACTTCACTGCTAATGAAGGGTCGGGGTTAAACTCGACCGGGGGTTCAAATCCCCCCGTCTCCGCGTTTGGCCCCGGTCCCTTGGACCGGGGCCTTTTGCGTTTCCGGGGCCTTTTGTGTTTCCAGAGAGTACCTGCACTATGGCCCCTGCAGCCTGGGCTCCCGCCAGTCCTGGGCTGCTTCGCAGATCCGGGCGTTCAAGCTTCGGAAACGCGAACAACCTTATGACTCTCCGGGGCGTGGCTGGGTAACCACCATCGGAAAACGCTGTCCGATAATCGGACGCGGCGGGCGCCGCCGATGCCGCGGTGGCAGGATTGGCGCATGGCGGCACCCAGCAACCCACACCACCCGGACGGCGCCCAGACGGCATGGAATCCGCGCCTGGCACTCCTGGTGGCGGCAGCGTTCTTCATGGAATTCCTGGACGGCACGGTCCTCACCACCGCCATTCCCAGCATTTCGGCGGACTTTGCCATCCCCGCCGCCGACGTCAACATCACCATGACCGCCTACCTGCTGACGGTTGCCATCGGCATTCCCCTCAGCGGCTGGCTGGCGGAACGGTTTGGCGCCAGGCGGATCTTCTGCACTGCCATCGCGGTGTTCACCCTGTCATCCCTGGCGTGTGCGCTCAGCCAGGACCTGGCCACCCTGACCCTGAGCCGCATCGCCCAGGGTGCCGGTGGCGCCATGATGGTGCCGGTGGGAACCCTGGTGGTGCTGCGCGGCACCCCGAAGTCCGAGCTGCTGCGCGCCACCGCGTTTCTGGTGTGGCCCGGGCTCCTGGCACCCGTACTCGCGCCACTGGTGGGCGGGGCGCTCACCACGTACCTGTCGTGGCATTGGATCTTCCTGGTCAACCTTCCGCTTGGGGTAGCCGCCTTCGTGGCGTCCCTGCGGCTGGTTCCGGCGGTGGCCGGAGATCCCGGCCGGCGGCTGGACTGGCCCGGCATGCTCCTGACGACGGTTGGCGTCGGTGCCCTGGTGACTGGTCTGGAGCTCGCCAGCAGCCACCCAGGACTGCCATGGGCGGGAGTCAGCGCTGCAGCCGGGATCGCGGCACTGGCCGGGGCGGTCCTGTGGATGCGCCGGGCTCCGCATCCGCTCTTCAACCTGCACGTCTTCCGCACCAGGACGTTCCGGGCCATGGCCACGGGCGGGTTCGTGTACCGGGTCACCATCAGCTCCGTCCCCTTCCTGCTGCCGCTGATGTTCCAGGCGGGGTTCGGCTGGTCACCGCTGCACGCCGGCGCCTTGGTGGCAGCAGTGTTCGTTGGAAACATCGGGATCAAGCCGGCCACCACACCGTTGATCCGGAAGTTCGGTTTCAGGGCGATGCTGGTGTTCGCCTCGCTGGCATCAGCCGTGACGTTCGCCCTCTGTGCCTTCCTGACACCGGAAACCCCGGTGGCTTTGATGGCCGCACTGCTGGTGTGCAGCGGCGCCTTCCGCTCCATCGGTTTTTCGGCCTACGCCTCGGTCCAGTACGCGGACATTCCCCCGGAGCAGCTGACCTCCGCCAACACCGTGTCCGCCACGCTGGTGCAGCTCGGCACAGGCTCCGGCATCGCCATCGCTGCCCTGCTGATCCGGACCTTCGAGGGCCTGTCCACCGCGGTTCAGGATCCGGCCGGCCCTTTCCGCGGCGCTTTCCTGGCGATGGCCGTCCTGATGCTGGCAAGCACCGTGGACAGCATCCTGCTCCCCCGGCACGCGGGGGCAGCAGTCAGCCGGCCTGGGCCAGCACCAGGGGCAGAACCGCTCCCGCCCCGGCCTGCCGAAGGGCGCGCCCCGCGACGGTGAGGGTCCACCGGCTGTCGGTGAGGTCGTCGATGAGCATCACCGGCTGGCCCTGGATTGACTGCAGGGCCGCTTCGAGCTCCGGGCCCACCACCAGCCGGTCCCATACCCCTGCCAGCCGGTATGCGCTGTTGCCGCCGCGGCCCCCGGTGGGCCCGCTGTGGGCCAGCTGCAGGTCACCAAGGTAGGGGATGCGCCCGATTTCCGAGATTCCCCGGGCCAGCGAGCCCACGAGCTGGGGCTTGCCCCGCGACGGCACACCCACGATGGCGGTAAGCCTGCCCACTCCGCTCCATCCCGGGTTCCGGCCATCGCCGGTCCCCCACTCGCGCAGTACCTGGACGCAGGCCTGGAGCATGCCCTGGTCCACGGGCCGGTCCTCCGCGCCCGCGGCAAACAGTTCCCGCAGGGCGCCGCCCCAGCCGAGGTCCGTCAGGCGGGCCAGGACGCGCCCCTCCGAGAGGCCCTCAGCCGGTTTGAGTTTCCCCTTCACCGGCACCCCAAGACGGTCCATGCCACTGGGCCACTGAAGACGCGGCTCCAGGACACCGCCCGCCCGGCTCAGGGTCTGGTTGGCCGCCGCCGTGGCATCGGCGGCCACATCCGCAGGGAACCACTGACCGGCGCAGTTGTCGCACCGGCCGCAGGGGCGGGCTGTCTCGTCGTCCAGGACCGACGTGATGTACTCCATCCGGCAACCGGCCGTGTCCTGGTAGATGACCATGGAGTCCTGCTCGTCCACCCGCGCCTCCGCAATGCGGCTGTAGCGCTCGGCGTCGTAGACCCAAGGCTGGCCCGTGGAGCGCCAGCCGCCGCCGACCCGCTCCACCGCTCCGTCCACGGACAGGACCTTCAACAGCAGCTCAAGCGGAGTGCGGCGAAGGTCCACCCGGGCTTCAAGCGCCACCGTTGACAGCGCGGTGCCCGCCTCGGCCAGAGCAGTCAGCACGGCCGCTGCCTTCTCCTCGGACGGCATGGACGCGGTGGCGAAGTATTGCCAGATCTCCCGGTCCTCGGAGCCGGGCAGCAGCAGGACGTCGGCGTTCGCGGCCCCACGGCCGGCGCGGCCCACCTGCTGGTAATAGGCCACCGGTGAGGACGGTGCGCCCAGGTGGACGACGAAACCAAGATCGGGCTTGTCAAAGCCCATGCCGAGTGCGGAGGTGGCCACCAGCGCCTTGACCTGGTTGTCCTTCAGGAGCTGCTCTGCCCGTTCCCGGTCCGCCGGGTCGGTCCGCCCGGTGTAGGCGAGCACATTGTGCCCCGCTTCGGAAAGCAGCCGGGCGGTGTCCTCCGCGGCGGAGACGGTCAGGGTGTAGATGATGCCGCTGCCGGGGAGGTCTGCCAGGTGGGTCAGCAGCCACCCCAGCCGCTCTTTGGAATTGGGCAGCGACAGGACTCCCAGCCGCAGTGAGTCGCGGCCCAGGGAGCCCCGGATGGTCAGGACCCCGGCGCCGAGCTGCTCTTCGATATCGTGCACCACCCGTGAGTTGGCCGTGGCGGTGGTGGCCAGGACCGGCACCGTGTCCGGCAGCCGGGTGATGAGGTCAGCGATCCGGCGGTAATCGGGGCGGAAGTCGTGGCCCCAGTCCGAAATACAGTGCGCCTCGTCGATGACCAGCAGGCCGGTACGGCGGAGCAGCTCGGGCAGCTGGGTTTCCCGGAACGCCGGATTTGTGAGCCGTTCCGGGGACACCAGCAGGACGTCCACCTGGTCCGCGGCCAGCTGCTCACGGACAGCGTCCCACTCCAGCTGGTTGGCTGAGTTGATGGCCACCGCACGGACCCCTGCCCGGGCGGCGGCAGCCACCTGGTCACGCATCAGGGCCAGCAGGGGCGAGACGATCAGTGTGGGCCCGGCCCCCCGGCGGCGCAGCAGCAGGGATGCCACGAAGTACACGGCCGACTTGCCCCAGCCGGTGCGCTGGACCACCAGGGCCCGCCGCCCGCCGTCGACCAATGCTTCGATTGCTTCAAACTGGCCGTCGTGGAAGACGGCGCCCGGGTTCCCCACCAGGCCGCGCAGGACCTCCAGCGCTTCGGCATGCGTGGCGGTCCCCGGACCGTCCGGGCCTGCCGTATCTGCAACGGCGGTGGCGGAAACTGTGGAAGCGTACTGGTTATTGGCCATTGATTCAGTATCCCAGCACCCTCCGACACCCCGCACCGCGATGGCGGCGCTATGTGGAAACCGGCCAGGCACGCGCTGCAAAGCCCCAGCTGTGACGCAAGTTCTCCACAAACCCGTTGGCCACATGCGCCGCACACGTAAGATAAAGCCCGTGACTAGCGAACAGACAACGACATTTGATCTCTCGGCATCCTTCAAGGCCTACGACGTCCGTGGGATTGTGGGCGAGTCGATCACCGCCGAAATCGTCGAAGCCGTGGGGGCCGCGTTCGTGGATGTCCTGCAGCTCGAAGGCCAGACCATCGTGGTGGGCGGCGACATGCGCCCCTCCTCCCCCGAGTTCTCCAAGGCCTTCGCCAACGGAGCGGCAACCCGGGGTGCCAACGTGGAGCTCCTGGACCTGATCTCCACCGACGAGCTGTACTTCGCCTGCGGCTTCCTTAACCGCGCCGGAGCCACCTTCACCGCCAGCCACAACCCTGCCGAATACAACGGCATCAAGATGGCCAAGGCAGGCGCCGTTCCCATCTCCTCCGAAACCGGCCTCAAGGAGATCCAGGCCCTCGCGGAGCAGTACCTCAACTCCGGTTCCATCCCCGCGACCGGCGCCCGCGGCCTGATCAGCGTCCGCGACGTGCTCAAGGACTACTCCGAGTACCTCCGCAAGCTCGTCGACCTCTCCGCCTCCCGCCCCCTGAAAGTCGTGGTGGACGCAGGCAACGGCATGGCCGGCCTGACTACCCCGGCGGTCCTGGGTGACGCGCTGCTGCCCAAGCTGCCCTTCGACATCGTTCCGCTGTACTTCGAACTGGACGGCTCCTTCCCCAACCACCCGGCCAACCCGCTGGAGCCGGAAAACCTCCGCGACCTGCAGGCCGCTGTGATCGAGCACGGGGCGGACATCGGCCTTGCCTTCGACGGCGACGCCGACCGCTGCTTCGTCATTGACGAGAAGGGCGAGCCCGTCTCACCGTCGGCCATTACCGGCATGGTGGCCCGCCGCGAAATCGCCCGCGCCAAGGCCCAGGGCGAGGAAACGCCCAGCATCATCCACAACCTGCTCACCTCCCGCGCCGTCGCGGAACTGGTGGAGCACGACGGCGGACGCGCGGTCCGCACGCGGGTGGGCCACTCCTTCATCAAGGCAGTCATGGCCAAGGAAGGCGCCGTGTTCGGCGGCGAGCACTCCGCGCACTTCTACTTCCGCGACTTCTGGAACGCTGACACCGGCATGCTGGCCGCCATGCACGTCCTGGCGGCGCTGGGCGAGCAGGACGGCCCGCTTTCCGACCTGGCCCGAGAATACGAGCCCTACGTCAGCTCCGGCGAGATCAACTCCGAGGTGGAGGACAAGCCGGCAGCGGTGGAGCGCGTGCGCCAGGCGTTCGCGGACGAGGACCTCACCATCGACAACCTGGACGGCAGCACGTTCACGGCGAACGACGGCAGCTACTGGTTCAACCTGCGCCCGTCCAACACCGAACCGTTCCTGCGGCTCAACGCCGAGGCCACGGACCGGGCCACCATGGAACGCGTCCGCGACCGCGTCCTTTCGCTGGTGCGGGCCTAGCACCGAATGGCTGACCATACCGGGCAGGCAGCGGACGGAAACAGCGGGCAGGACAGCTGGCGCGATTCCGTCTCCGAAGCCACGGCAACGGACCTGGAGAACCTCCTGGGCACGGGCGTCAGCGCGGCCCAGGAGCAGCTCCAGCGCAACGGCGGCTTCCTGCCCTTTGCGTTGACCGTCCAGAACGACGGCGAGGTGCGGCTGGTTGCCGTCTCTCCCGCAGATGCCGGAGAGGGCAGCGGCGCGGACTTCGACGCCGACGCCATGATCAGCGACCTGCAGGCCCTCCTCCGCCAGAACCGGGACGACTTCCGCGCCGCCGCCGTGGTGTGCGACATCCTGCTGGTGGAGGAGGATTCGGACGCCATCCACGTGGCTGCTGAACACCGGGATGGTTCCCTCTTCGCCGCGGTGCTCCCCTACTCGGCCAACGCAACCACCCAGTCCTGGGAATTCGGCGACCTCGGTGCAGACGCCAGCGAGCCCGTCATCTGGGTGGACTAGACCGGATTTGCTGCCATGAAGATCAATGCCTTCGCTGACGTGAGCCTGCGGGCACTCATGGTGCTCGCAGCGGTTCCGGACGGCACGCTGCTCACCACCCAGAGCATCGCGGACTCGGTGGGGACACCGTACAACCACGTGAGCAAGGCCATGGCCAGGCTGCGGACCATGGGCCTGATCGAGGTAGTGCGCGGCCGGTCCGGCGGTTCGCGGCTCAGCCATGCGGGACGCATCGCCACGGTAGGCCAGATCCTGCGGCAGCTTGATAGCCGCACAGATCCCGCGGACTGCGTGTCTCCCGCCGGCAACTGCCCCCTGATCAACGAGTGCAGGCTGCGTGGCGCCCTGGCCCGTGCGCGGGAAGCTTTTTACGCCGAGCTTGATTCCGTGGTGATCGGGGACCTTCCCCAGGCCCGGCAGATGGCGCCGGTCTTCCAAATGATCGGCCTCCGCCCGGGCCTCTGAGTGCCCGTATCCGGTTGCCCGCTCCCGGTTTGATTTCAAACTTCTACAAGGTGTAGAACTGAGGCAGAAATACTCGCATTTGAAATATGAGTTTTCATCCGGCCGGACGAAGGCCCCGGCCATAACCTCAGGAGTACAGATGCTCTCGGACAAGTCCCGCCCCGTCATTGAGGCCACCCTGCCGCTGGTCGGCTCCAGGATCGGATCCATCACCCCCAACTTCTACGCCCGCCTTTTCGCGGCGCACCCCGAATTGATGGATGGACTGTTCAGCCGCTCCAACCAGCGCTCCGGCAACCAGCAGCAGGCCCTGGCCGGGAGCATCGCCGCTTTCGCCACCCACCTGGTGAACAACCCGGGCACCCTGCCGGAGACGGTCCTTTCCCGCATCGCCCACCGCCACGCCTCCCTTGGCATCACCGAGCCGCAGTACCAGGTGGTCTACGAGCACCTGTTCGGCGCCATCGCCGAGGACCTGGCCGAGGTCATCACGCCCGAGATCGCCGAGGCCTGGACCGAGGTGTACTGGCTGATGGCCGATGCCCTGATCAAGCTCGAGAAGGGCCTTTACGCAGCCCAGGCCAATGACAAGATGTGGATGCCGTGGCGCGTGGCGGCCAAGACCCCCGCAGGAACCGGGTCCATGACCTTCACCCTGGAGCCCGCGGATGACACCCCCGTCACCCCGGCCCTTCCCGGACAGTACATCAGCGTCAAGGTTGCCGTTGCGGACGGCCTGCGCCAGGTCCGCCAGTACTCCCTTTCCGGCGATGCGGGCACCAGCCGCACCTTCACCACCAAGCTGGACGACGGCGGCGAGGTCTCCCCCGTGCTGCACAACACTGTCCAGGTGGGCGACGTCGTCGAGATCTCCAACCCCTACGGCGAGATCACACTCAAGGAGGGCGACGGCCCCGTGGTCCTGGCCTCCGCCGGCATCGGCTGCACCCCCACCGCCTCCATCCTCCGTTCCCTCGCGGAGTCGGGCTCCGACCGCCAGGTCCTGGTGCTCCATGCCGAAAGCACCCTGGACAGCTGGGCCCTGCGCAGCCAGATGACGGACGACGTCGAACGCCTCGACGGTGCCGAACTGCAGCTCTGGCTGGAGAAGCCGGTGGACGGCGCCAAGCAGGGATTCATGACGCTGCGGGAAGTGGACCTCCCGGCCGACGCCTCCCTGTACCTCTGTGGCCCGCTGCCGTTCATGAAGAACATCCGCAACGAGGCCATCAACGCCGGGATCCCCGCGACCCGGATCCACTACGAGGTCTTCGGCCCGGACATCTGGCTCGCCAGCTGATTTCCGCCGCACTTCGTGAACGACGACGGCCCCGCACCTTTTCGAAAAGGTGCGGGGCCGTCGTCGCATGGAAGGTGGGCGGCTGCTAGTGCTTGGCCATCCGCTCCTTGAGGGAATCAAGCTCGGAGCGCAGGGCCTCAGGCAGCGAGTCGCCGAACTTCGCGTACCACTCCTCGATGGAGGCAAGCTCCGTGTCCCACTCCCCGCGGTCAACGCGGACGGCGTCCTCCACGTGGGCGTGGGTCAGGTCCAGGCCGGTGAGGTCCAGCGAGTGCCCGGCAGGAACGTATCCAATCGGGGTCTCCACGGCGTCGGCCTTGCCCTCTAGGCGCTCGATGGCCCACTTGAGGACGCGGGCGTTGTCGCCGAAGCCAGGCCAGGCAAAGTCACCGTCGGCGGTGCGGCGGAACCAGTTCACCAGGAAGATGTGCGGCAGGCGTTCGGGGTTGGCCTTTCCGGAGACGCTGATCCAGTGCTTCAGGTAGTCGCCGGCGTCGTAGCCGATGAAGGGCAGCATGGCCATCGGGTCGCGGCGGAGCACGCCGACCTGCCCGGCGGCAGCGGCCGTCGTCTCGGAGGAAAGGGTGGAGCCCATGAAGATGCCGTTGGTCCAGCTGCGCGCCTGAGTGACCAGCGGAACGGTGGTCTTGCGGCGTCCGCCGAAGAGGATGGCTGACAGCTCCACGCCTTCGGGGCTGTAGTACTCCTCAGCCAGCATGTCGATCTGCGAGATCGGGGTGCAGAACCGGGAGTTCGGGTGTGCGGTAAGCTTGTCCGAGTCCGGCGTCCAGGAGTTGCCCTCCCAGTCGGTCAGGTGCGCGGGCACTTCGTCCGTCATGCCCTCCCACCAGACACCGCCGTCGTCGGTCAATGCCACGTTGGTGAAGATGCTGTGGCCCTTGGCAATGGCGCGCATGGCGTTGGGGTTGGTGCCCCAGCCGGTGCCGGGGGCCACGCCGAAGAGGCCTGCTTCCGGGTTGGTGGCGCGGAGTTCGCCTTCCTTGCCGATTCGCATCCAGGTGATGTCATCGCCCAGGGTCTCAACTTCCCAGCCTTCGATGGTGGGGTCGAGCAGGGCAAGGTTGGTCTTGCCGCAGGCCGAGGGGAAGGCTGCGGACATGTAGTACGACTTCTTCTCCGGCGAGGTGAGCTTGAGGATGAGCATGTGCTCCGCCAGCCAGCCTTCGTCGCGCGCCATGACCGAGGCGATGCGCAGGGCGTAGCACTTCTTTCCGAGCAGGGCGTTGCCGCCGTAGCCGGAGCCAAAGGACCAGATGGACCGCTCTTCGGGGAAGTGGACAATCCACTTGTCCGGGTTGCAGGGCCATGCCACGTCTTCCTGGCCCGGCGCCAGGGGGGCACCCAGGGAGTGCAGGGCCGGAACGAAGAAGGCGTTGGTCGCGGTGATCTTGTCCAGCACTGCGGTGCCGATGTTGGCCATGATGCGCATGGACGCAACGACATAGGCGCTGTCCGTGATTTCGACGCCGAACTTGGGGTCCTCGGCGTCGAGGTGCCCCATGACGAACGGGATGACGTACATGGTGCGGCCGCGCATGGAACCGGCGAACAGGCCGCGCAGCTTGTCCTTCATCTCCCGCGGGTCCATCCAGTTGTTGGTGAAGCCGGCGTCCCGCTCGTTTTCGGAGCAGATGAAGGTCTGCTCCTCAACGCGGGCTACGTCGGCAGGGTCGGAGAACGCGGCGAAGGAATTCGGAAACAGGTCCTGGTTGAGCCTGGTCAGGGTGCCGGCAGCAACAAGCTCGTCCGTGAGGCGGGTGTTTTCCTCCTCGGAGCCGTCAACCCAGTAGATGCGGTCCGGCTGCGTAAGCTCAGCAACCTCTTCGACCCATGCCAGCAGGCCGGCATGTGTGGTGGGTGCTTTCTCAAGCAGCGGCTTCTGCGCCAGATCGCCCATTGCAGTTCCCTTCCTCGGGTTCATCGGTGTGTCCTAAATGCTATGGTCCGGACCAGTGGAGTTTTTGGGGAGCTTGACTGACATATCCGGTCACCGAAAGTGAATTCCGCGGGAAATCAAGGAATTGTTGCCGCAGAAACGCCGATTAAGTGACAAAGGTCACCTAGACCGGTCTAGTCGTACAGATTACAGCCGCTTCGATTTGGCATCAGGCTCCGCCTCGCGTAAAGTAATTCGAGGTTCGGGGAGAGCGGTTCTTCTCCCGGGACACGGAATGCGCCCATAGCTCAGCTGGATAGAGCGTCTGTCTACGGAACAGAAGGTCAGGGGTTCGAATCCCTTTGGGCGCACCAACAAGGTCCGCACCGGTTCGCCGGTGCGGACCTTTTTTGTGCTGTCAGGCCGGCCGTCCCCGGCTAGGCTTTGGTCATGAATCCCGAGGCCGTTCGGCACGAATTTGATGTTGTTGTTATCGGCGCAGGCGCCGTAGGGGAAAACGTGGCCGACCGCGTGGTCCAGGGCGGCCTGACGGCCGTGCTCGTGGAAGCGGAACTGGTGGGCGGCGAATGCTCCTACTGGGCGTGCATGCCATCGAAGGCACTCCTCCGGCCCGGTACTGCGCTCCATGGGGCACAGACCACCCCCGGCGCCAAGGAGGCGGTCACCCGAACCCTGGATGCCGCCGCCGTCCTGGAGCGCCGCAACTACTTCACCTCCAACTGGCAGGATGACAGCCAGGTTTCGTGGGTCAAGGACACCGGCATCGAACTGGTGCGCGGGCACGCATGGCTGACCGGGCCCAAGGCCGTCGAGGTGGCCGGCCTGGACGGCACGCAGCACCTGCTGCGGGCGCGGCATGCCGTGGTCCTTGCCACGGGCTCCACTCCCAATATGCCGCCCATTGATGGACTGCAGGATGTGCAAGTCTGGGGAACGCGCGAAGCAACGTCGGCCAGCGAGGTCCCCGACCGGCTGACGGTCTTGGGCGGGGGTGTGGCCGGAGCAGAGCTGGCCCAGGCCTTCGCCCGGCTTGGTTCAAGCGTTACCCTGGTGGCGCGCAGCGCGCTGCTGGGCACTTTTCCGGAAGAGGCCGCGGCGCTGGTCGCCGCGGGACTGAGGGCGGACGGCGTCGAACTCCGGCTGCACACCGCCACGGAGCGGATCAGCGGGAACGACGACGGAACCCTCACCGTAAGCCTCGGCGACGGAACCACCGTCACCTCGGACAAGGTCCTGGTCTCCACTGGCCGCCACCCGGCACTGGAGGGCCTGGGCCTGGAAAGCGTGGGTTTCGAGCCCGATGAATCAGGCCACCTGTCCCTGTCAACGGACGCCTCGGGCCTGGTCCGCGAAGCACCGGGCGACGATCCCTGGCTCTACGCCGTGGGTGACGCCGCCGGCAAGAACCTCTTCACCCACCAGGGCAAATACGAGGCCCGCGCCACGGGCGACGCCATTGCCGCCCGGGCCAGGGGTGAGCTGAAGGGAACCCCGGACGACTGGAGCCGCTACGCCCAGACGGCCAACCAGCATGCCGTGCCCAGTGTGGTCTTCACGGACCCCGAGCTGGCCGGCGTGGGACGCACCCTGAAGGCGGCCAGGAAGGACGGATACAACGCCTCGTCCGTGGAGCTGCCCATCCAGGTTGCCGGATCCTCCCTCCACTCCGAGAACTACGACGGCTGGGCACAACTGGTGGTTGACGAAGACAGGAAGGTTCTGCTCGGCGCAACGTTCGCCGGCCCGGATGTGGCCGAGCTGCTGCACGCCGCCACCATTGCGGTGGTGGGTGAGGTGCCGCTGGACCGCCTTTGGCACGCAGTCCCTTCCTACCCCACCATCAGTGAGGTGTGGCTCCGCCTCTTGGAAAAGTACGGGCTCTGAGTTCTATTTGAACTGACCAGTCAGTTCGGTTAGCCTTGATGCAGACTTCTTCTGCGAAAGGCAATCCTTGCTCTCAGCACATCAGCTCCAGGCCAAAGGACGCCGGGACCCGCTGCTTCCCCCCACCTCCCTGGGGGTGGCGCGCGGCGAACTGCTGCTCGTGACCGGCGACAGGCAGGACCAACGAACCGCGTTGTCCCTGCTGCTCAGTGGCAGGATGAGGGCAGCCGCCGGACAGCTCAGCTGGGACGGCGGTTCCCGCACCAAACAGCTCCGCCTCGCCGCTGCCCTGGTGGACTCCCCGGGTGTCAACGAACCCGAGGAGCACCTCAGCGTCCGCGACCTGGTGACCGAGGACCTTGCCCTGATACCCCGCCGTTACCGGGGAGCGTTGCTCAGCGGCCCCTGGCTCAAGGTCAACCGCTTCGAGGACATCGCGGGCCTGTGGACGGAGCAGCTGGAACCCGGGCGGCGGCTTGAACTGCTGACCGCGCTGGCGCTGGCCAACCCCCGCACGGACCTGCTGGTGGTTGACTCGCCGGACCGCCACAGCGCCGATGAACTCACCTGGCTGCCGCGCCTCCAGGAGTTGGCGTACGACGCCTGCCGGCCGCTCGCCGTCGTGGCGGCAGTCAGTGCCGTCCCCGCCTCATGGAACGGCCCGGTGGCCGGGATCGGCAATGCCGCACCCGAGCCTGCCTCCGCCACCCCCGCCGCCAAACACACCGCGGAGGCCGTGCTGGAACCGGAAGACCAGGAAACCAAACTCGAAACTGAGGTTGCCAAGTGACTGTCCTGCGGCTGGCCCGCTCCGAACTGAAGCGCATGACCGGTGGGCTCCTGCCCAAGCTGACCATCCTGGCGCTGACCATGGTCCCGTTGCTCTACGGCGCCGTCTACCTGTACGCCAACTGGGATCCCTATGGCCACCTCAACAACCTGGATGCTGCCCTGGTGGTGGAGGACTCCGGCGCCACCAACGCCGACGGTACGCGCCTTGAGGCCGGGACAAAGGTGGCGGACAGCCTGGTGGAGGGCAACGTGTTCCACTGGGTTCCGGTGGAAAGCTCGGCGGAAGCCGATGCCGGCGTCAGCAGCGGCCAGTACGCCTTCGCGCTGAAGATCCCGAAGGACTTCTCCGCCAACCTGGTCTCCCCCGGCAGCTTTGACTCAGCCAGCCAGGCCATGCTGAACGTGACCACGAACGATGCCAACAACTACCTCCTGAGCACCATCGTGGACAAGCTGACCACTGCCGTGCACACCACGGTGGCCAAGGAAGTGGGCGAGGAAACCGCCAACCAGCTGCTCACCGGGTTCGGCACCATCCACTCCAAGATGGTGCAGGCGGCGGACGGCGCTTCCCAGCTGGCCGACGGCGTAGCCACGCTCCGGGACGGAACGGTCACCCTCCACGAGGGGACCTCAGCCCTGAGCAGCGGCGCGGACCAGTTGTACGCCGGCCAGCTGAAGCTGCGCGACGGCGCCAATGAGCTGACCGACGGCGCGGGGCAGCTCAGCAGCGGCCTGGCAGTCCTCAAGGACAAGACAGCCACCCTGCCCACCGATACCCAGACCCTTGCTTCCGGCGCTGCCCAGGTTGCCGCCGGGAACGCACAGCTGAACACCAAGGTGCAGGACGTGGCGGCCCAACTGGAGGCGGTGGACCAGGGCCTCCGCAACCGCGTGGTGGAGTCCAACAGCAGGCTCGTCGCGTCAGGCGTCCTCACCCAGGAGCAGGCGGACAAAGTGCTGGCCGATTTCGATGCCACCGCCGCGGCCAGCCCGATGGCAGCTGCCAAGGGCAAAATCCAGGCGGATGCTGCCCAGGTCCAGCAGCTGGCCAACGGATCCGAGGCCGTGAGTGTCGGCGCAGCCCAGCTCGCAGCCGGGATGCCGGAACTCAAGGGTGCCATCGCACAGGCCTCGGCAGGGGCTGACCAGCTGCACACGGGTGCCGCCGCGCTCGCAGCCGGTGAGCAGTCCGCCGTCGACGGCGCCGCCGGCCTTGCCGACGGAGCGCGGAAGGTTGACGCCGGGGCCGCCCAGCTCTCGGACGGCGCGGGACAGGCCGCCACAGGTTCACGCACCCTCTCCGATGAGATCGGCAAGGGCGCCGGACAGGTCCCCAACCCTGACGACGCGCAGAAGAGCAACCTGTCCCAGGTGATGGCGGATCCCGTGGCGGTCAGCAACGTCTCGCAGGCCAAGGCCGGATCGTACGGCGCAGGGCTGGCACCGTTCTTCCTCACGCTCGCCATGTGGATCGGCATCTTCATGCTGGTCCAGGCCATGCGCCCCATTACGCAACGGGCACTGGCCTCCAACGCGCCGTCATGGAAGATCGCCCTGGGCGGCTGGCTGCCCTTCTTCCTGGTCTCGGTGGTGCAGGCGTCCCTGCTGACCCTGGTGGCGGACCTCGCGCTGGGGCTCAATCCCGCCCACCCGGTCCTGATGTGGCTGCTGATGCTGGCCGCTGCCATGGCATTCAGCGCTCTCATCCAGGGCATCGTGGCGCTGCTGGGGTCCCCCGGCAAGCTGGTGGTGCTCATCCTGCTGGTCCTGCAGCTGGTGTCATCCGGGGGCACGTTCCCTTGGCAAACCACCCCCGAGCCGCTGCATGTGGTGCACCAGGTCCTGCCCATGGGATACGTGGTGACTGGAATGCGGCACCTGGTCTACGGCGGGGACCTGTCCATGATTGCCCCCACCTTCGTGGGCCTGCTGGGCTACACGGTGCTGGGCGCGGCCATGTCCACGCTCGCGGTGCGGAAGAACAAGTACTGGACGCTCAAGACCCTGAAGCCGGAGATCGCGGTATGACCACCGAACCCACGTCCGCGGGCAAGGGGCTGCGGCCCGCACGGACCAACGCCACCCGCCAGAAGCTCTTCGACGCCTCCATGGAGCTGATCGGGGAGCGCGGGGCCGCCAGTGTCACCGTGGATGAGATCGCGGCAGCCGCCGGGGTTTCCAAGGGCACCGTCTATTACAACTTCGGCAGCAAGTCGGAGCTCATCGCGCAGCTCCTGCGGCACGGCGTGGACATCCTCAAGGCACGGCTGCTCGAGGCCGCCAACGGCGGAGCAACGGGCCGCGACCCGTTGCTCGCCATGGAAGCGATGATCGGCCAGGCCATGGACTTCATGGCGGAGTACCCGTCCTTCGCGCGTCTGTGGGTCAGCGAAAACTGGCGGATTCCCAGCGAATGGCAGGGTACGTTTTCCGTCCTGCGCGGGGAGCTCCTGGAAGTCATCGGCCAGGCCGTGGAGAAGGTGGCTGAGGCTTACCCGGTGGACAATTCCGTGTCGAGGGGAAGCCTGGAAACGGCGATCTTCGGTGCGTGCTTTGTGGTGGGCCTGGACCGGCAGACGTACAACCCCGAGCGCACCCGGGACCAAAGCGTTGCAGCAATCATGGCCATCATGCGCGGCTACGTCCTGAAGGGGCCAGCTCCTCAGGGATGATGGAGCACATGCGCCATACGGGGAAAAGCGGAAAGTTCGCGGTGATCTGCGGCGTCGTTGCTGCAGGACTGCTGGTGCTCACGGCCATGACCCTCGCAGAGCCGGTGTTCCTCGCGTTCCTGGGCGTCCTGGGGCTGGCCTACCTGGCCGCTGTCGCCGAGGTCCTGGTGAGGCGGCGGCGCTTTGCCCTGTTTGCGACCGGCGCCGGGACCGCGCTTGCCCTTGGCTTTTCGCTGGCGTTCCTCAGCACATGGGAGCTGGCGTTCGACGGCCAGTCCTCCTTCCTGGGAACCCCGCTGCCCACCGACGACCCCGACAACTACTTCATCGGCGCTGCGGGCGCCCTGGCGGCCACGTTCGGGGTCCTCTTCCTGGGTGCCCTGTGGCCGGGGAAGAGACGGACGACGGCGGCGCGCAGGCCGGCACCACGGCAGGCGGCACAACGCGCGTCATCACAGCGGACTGGCCCGGCTACGGCACGCAGCCAGCAGGCGGCCCCATCCCGCGCTGCTGGCCGCACGTCCGGCGGCCAGGCATCCCCCGTTCAGCGAACGTCGGCTCCCCGAACCCCCGCCCGGGGGACGTCCTCCGCAGCCCGGCGTCCGTCGTCGTCCGCCCCGCCTTCGCCCAGGCCGGCACCCAGGTCCGGCAACGGCCCGCTCCCCCGCCGCTGACGCCGCCCGCGTGCCCGGGTGAGCACCGCCGTCGCCACGCCGCCCAACAGGAGCATTCCGCCCGCCAGCTCCGTCGGCGACGGCACCTCCGCGAGGACCAGCCACGCAGCGCTCATTCCCACTACCGGGACCAGCAGGGTGAACGGAACAACGGCCGACGACGGGTGGGTGGCCAGGAGCCGGTTCCAGATTCCGTAGCCCACCAGTGAGGCGAAAACGGCGGTGTACAGGGCACTGAGCATGGTGGGTGCCTGAAGAGAGGACAGTGACTGCCAGACGGTTTCCGGCCCGTCCACCAGCACCGACAGCGCTGCCAGCGGAAGCGGAACCACGGCACCGGACCACACCACCAGCCCCAGGCCCGAGGCTGCCCTGGCTTTCCGGGCAATGACGTTCCCGGCGGCCCAGGACAGCGCCGCGGCCAGGACGATGACCAGCGGCAGCAGCGGCGCCACGGCGCTGCGTCCCACCGCCACGAGGGCGAGTCCGGCCACGCCGAGCGCCACCCCCGCCAGCTGGCGCCGGCTGGGCCGCTCACCGAGGAACGCCGCGGCGAGCAGGACGGTCAGCAGCACCTGCGCCTGCAGGACCAGGGATGCGAGGCCGGCCGGCATGCCCAGCGCCATGGCCAGGTAAAGGAGGCCGAACTGGCCGGCACTCATGAACAGTCCGACGCCAATGATGGCCTTCCAGGACACCGCGGGCTTCCGCACAAAGAAGATCCACGGGACGACCACCAGGACAAAGCGCATGGCCACGAACAGCAGCGGGGGGAAGTTTTGGCCGCCGGCGTGGAGCCCAATGTCGATGGCCACGAAGTTCAGGCCCCACAGCAGGGCCACGACGACGGCAAGAAGGGAATCGCGGAGGTTCACGCTCCTACTGTGGCAGAGCACCGGATGAAGCACCAGCGTCTAATTCAGCAACCAATCATGTACCTTTGCTTCATGATTGATATCGGGTCGCTGCGCGCCCTCGCGGCCATTGAGCAGCATGGCACAGTCATTGCCGCCGCAGAGGCGATGGGGTTCAGCCCGTCGGCTGTTTCCCAGCAGGTGAAGAAGCTGGAGAAGGAGGGCGGCTTCGCGGTCCTGGAGCGCCGCGGCCGCGGCGTCCTGCTGACCGAGCGCGGGCTGGCCCTGGCAGCTTACGGCCGGCGCATCCTGGCCGAGCTCGAGGAGCTTGAGTCCACGCTCCTGGCGGATCCGGCCAAGCCCACGGGCAGCCTCCGCGTGGTTTCTTTCTCCACTGCCGTCAGGGGGCTGGTGGGCCCACTGCTGGCGCGGATCGGGCAGTCGGGGGCCGCACTTGATCTTTCCGTGCTGGCCGAGGACCCACGCGAGGCCGTGGCCCGGGTTGCCAACGGCGAGGCGGACCTGGGCCTGGTGCACAACTGGAACTCGGTGCCGCTGGTGATCCCGGAGCACCTGACGCTGGAGTGGCTCTGCGAGGACGTGGCGGACGTCCTGGTGCACAACAGTCATCCGCTCGCGCACCAGGCGGAGGTGGAGCCGGCACAGCTGGTGGACGAACGCTGGATCAGTACGCCCGACGGCGCCATCTGCAACGAAGCGCTCCTGCGGATTTTCGCCGATCTTGGGCGGGTCCCGGACATCAGGGTTTACGACCCCGATTTTGCGACGCACATTGCGTTGGTGGAGCAGGCGGTGGCCGTTGCGCTGGTGCCCCGCCTGGGGCGGCCGGCACTGCCTCCGGACGTGGTGGCCGTTCCCGTAGTCAACCCCATCCAGGCCCGGCAGGTGGGGCTGGTCCATCGCAGGACCATGACGGCCAGCCCTGGCATCAGGCACGTGGCGGCGCTGCTGCGCGGGATTGCCGGCAGTGGAGCTGCAGCTAGTGGGCCCGGGGAACCGCGAACCGGGTAATCCGGGCGTCCTGGCCGTCGAGTTCCGCCCACGGCTTCTCCGTCTCCAGGACGGTGAGCGCATTGGTGGGGAAACGGGTGGCGGCGTCCATGTAGGCGTCGTGGTCGGAATCCCGCGAGGCGAGGTGCATGGCCAGGTCCTGTACGCCCGGCAGGTGCGCGATCAGCATCAGCGTGGTCACGGTGTCCGGCAAGTGGTTGACCACTGTCAGCATCCGTAGGGCCGAGGCCGCGTACAGGCCGTCTTCGAGTTTGGGCGTGGGGGCTTTGTCGCCGAGTTCAGAGCACACCCAGGTGCACGTTTGCCGGGTGCGCAGGGCACTGGAGCACAGAATGAAGTCCGGGACGATGTTGTTCTTGAGCAGCCAGCGCCCGGCCAGCGGCGCTTCCCGGTGTCCGCGTTCCTCCAGCGGCCGCTCGTGGTCAGCCACGCCGCCGGGCCAGTCAGCCTTGGCATGGCGCATGATCACAAGGCGTCGAACGTGGTGCGAACTCATGGCCCAAGCCTAGCTGGCGGGAACATTCAGAAGCAGCGTCACGCAGGGCACGCTTTCAAGAACCGACAAGGGGACAAGGCCCGTGAACTCAGGGGACAGCCACAGGCAAGAGCCCTAAAACGTGCCCACAGTGACGCACGGACCAAGCAGCCCGACAGGAGCAGGTCGCCTTCGCGCGAAAGAGAGTTAGATCGAGTACTCCGGAGCGGCCCAGACAACAACCTCAGGGTGCTCGTAGAACCGGTAGCCCTGGCCACGTACGGTGCGGACCGTGTTGGCGAGGCGGCCGAGCTTGGAGCGGAGGCGGCGGATGTGGACGTCGATGGTGCGCTCGTTGGGCACTTCTTCGGCGTTGCGCCACAGCCCCTCGAGGAGCTCGTCACGGCCCACGGTACGGGTGCCGTTTTCGACGAGGTAGTTGAGGAGCTCAAATTCCTTGAACGTGAGGTTCAGGGATTCACCGTCGAGGTGGACTTCGCGGCGGGCAAGGTCAATCAGCACACCGGAGGGACGCGGTTCCTGCGGCTGGGCAGGGCGCGGGGTTTCGGTGCGCTGGCGGGAGTTGACCGTGGGGTCGCCAAAGGTGGAGCGGACGACGTCGAGCGCGGAACCGGGGGTGCCGGCCGGCGCGACCGCCACGGCAGCGTAGCTTTCGGCACCGGAGACGAGCGACTGGGCGTAGGCGCGGATTTCCTGCGCGAGTTTGGCGATGGAGGTGCCGGCCGCCGCCGCGGTCTCCTCATCGATGCCCATGTAGAGGACGAACCCGCGGGCAACGTTGTCGTTGGCTACCGGGCGGACCTGGTTTGCACCGGGCACCACTGGGGTAGGGGCAGTAACGGGAGCGGACTCGGCGGGATGCACGGCGCGAAGCTGACCGTAGGAATTCGGGTTGTAACCCTGCGGGGCGAAGCCCTGGGCAGGGAAGCTGCTTCCGGATGCGGAGGGAGCAAGCGAAGGACGCGGGCCGAAGCCGGGGCGAAGGCCGGTGGCCTGGCCGGCCTTGGCGGCGTTACGGACAGAGATGTGGACGTATCCGGATGCAACTGACATGAATGCTTACCTCAATGTGAAATGGACGGCTCCGCGGCTCGAATGCTGGTTTCCCCGTCACGCGGACCGGGGAGGGACGCCCGACGCTGGGCTTGGGGGCGAATGCCTAAGAACTTCGGTGGGTGGGAAGGTCAGGCGTGCATTCGACAACAGCGCATGTCGGCAGCAGCGGATGTGCTGGGCCAATATTCTGCGGCTGCAGGTGCTGTTGAGTTCTTGTTCACATTGGAAGTGTGCCGCGTAACAATGCCAACTTGCAAGTAACAATGGACCGAATCGTCCGCATCGTGAGACAAATCCAGGAATTGTGCTGCATGTCACTATTTCGGAAGCGGGGATGATTTGGGACGCTCGAATCGGCAAAAGGCCAAAATTCGGCCCTCTGCAGAATAATCTTCGCCAATTTGCCGGATTACCGAATGTGTCCGAAATTCAACCGTTTGACGTGGAATCGGCCCCCGACCTCTGCGGCGTGTCCAACCGGCGTCCTGCCCCCAGCAGATTTTTTTGCCCGCGAACGCCGCTGAGCCGGAGGCAGGACGGTCCAACCATCGTTTCAGGCCGCCTTCAGTTACTGCTGCTTCCCTGGTTGGGGGTGCTGGCAGTGGTGGCTGCAGCCAGCTGGATGGTCTCGGCAGTGTAGGTTTCCGAGTCCTTAAGGGCGGTCACCCGGACGCTGGCGCCGGAGGTCACATTGGAGAAGCTGAGGGTGGTGCCGGTGGAACCTCCGCCCCGCTGCCGCATCCCCTGCGTCACCTCGACGTCGGAGCCCACGGCGTAGGTCCGGGAAAACCCGTCCTCACTCTTGACGGTCATGGACGTGCCGGAGATCTCCGTGACGGTGCCTGCCTGCCCCGCCATGGTGACGTAGCCGGAGCCCTGGAGGACCACGTATTCGGAGTGGACGGCTGCGTTGAGCCCTGCCGACCCATTCCCCAGACCGCCAGGCCCGCCGTCCATTGACATGCCGCCGTCCATGCCACCTGCCATGCCGCCACCCATGCCGCTTTGGCCGTCCGGACCGGTGACGCCGCTCTGGCTCCCGGGGCCGAACTGGCCCATGGCACCCGCGCCCTGGCCATTGTTCGCTGAAGCCGTTCCGCTCCCGCTTCCGGCAGCATAGGCGCCGGCACCGGCTCCCGCGGCCACCACTACCGCAATGCCACCCACCAGGAGGCCTTTCTTCGCGGTCCAGTTCCCTTTCCCTGCCCGGGTCGAATCAGTGGGTGCGTATTGCTGGGGTGCGCCCCATCCCATGCCGGAGCCGGGCACCTGGCCCTGTGCCGTCGTCGTACCCCACCCTGCAGAAGGCGAACCGGGAACGGGGGCGCCCCAGCCCTGGGCAGGCTGCTCCTGCTGCGGCTGGTCCCGCGACGCCTGCTCCCGTCCTGCCGGCTCCTGGCCCGGGCCGGGATGGCCTGCCTGGGCATTCCATCCCTGCGCGGCACCGTCGCGGCCGGCACCATCTGCCGTGCCTTCCCACACCGGGGCCGGCTGGCCCTGTTGCTTTCGGCCTTCTGCGGACGGGTTCGCCTGACGGTTGTGGCCTGATGCCCCGGGGTAGGCGTTGTCGTGCTGTTCCATGGTTTTCTCCAAGAAGTCGTAGCTGTTGGTGGTGCTGTTGTCCCAACAGGCTGTGCCGCTTTGCTGTGCAGGGGCTGTGCGGCGGACCAAGCCTGCCTGTGACCTGCCAGGGCAACAGCCAGGCCGCCACCTCACGGGGGTCACAGGTGGCTAGGCTGGAGCTCACAGCCGGAACACAGCAACGTCAAAGCATCGGCAAACCGACAGATCGGAGAGTTGTCCCATGGCATCCCCGCACCCCATGACCAACAACCTTCCCCAGCTCACCCACCCGGACGGTTCCCCGATCCGCGCCCTGGTGGTGGATGACGAGCCCAGCCTGTCGGAACTGATGAGCATGGGCCTGCGCATGGCAGGCTGGTCCGTAGCCGTGGCCGGCGACGGGCCCACTGCCGTGAAGCTCGCCAAGGACTTCCACCCGGACGTCCTGGTGCTCGATGTCATGCTGCCAGGGTTCGACGGCGTGGAGCTGCTGGGCAGGATCCGCGCCTTCGCGCCGGAGGTGCCCGCGCTTTTCCTGACGGCCAAGGACGACGTCCAGGACCGCATCGCGGGGCTGGCCGCCGGCGGGGACGACTATGTCACCAAACCCTTCAGCATGGAGGAAGTCCTGCTCCGCCTGCACCGCCTGGTCCAGCGTTCCGGGGTGGCCGCCATGGACACCGCCGAGCTGGTGGTGGGCGACCTGGTGCTCAACGTGGACACCCGGGAAGTCACCCGTGCCGGGGACGACGTCCAGCTGACGGCCACACAGTTCGAACTCCTCCGCTACCTGATGGAAAACCCAAAACGCGTGGTCAGCAAAGCCCAGATCCTTGACCACGTGTGGGATTACGATTTCGGTGGCCAGGCAAACATCGTGGAACTGTACATCTCCTACCTGCGCAAGAAGATCGAAGCGAACCATCCGCCGATGATCCATACCGTGCGCGGCGCGGGCTACGTCATCAAGCCCGCAGACTAGCCGGGGAAACGCATGTCATCGCTTTCCGGTGTCCCCCGGCCTGCCGGCCGCTCCTGGTTCAACCCCTCAACCTGGCACCTCCGCACCCGCTTGATCCTGCTCTCCATGGCCCTCCTGGTGGCAATTTCCAGTGCGATCGGCGTGGTCAGCTATGCCTCCATGGATGTGGTCCTCACCAACCAGCTGGACGCCCAGCTGAAGCTGGCATCCCGCGGCCGGCCGCCGGAAGGCAACCCCTCCGGCCGTCCCGACCCCCTCGACGCACGCGGACAAAGCGTGGGAACGCTGAATGCAAGGGTGGTGGGCGGACAGGTCAGCCGGGAAGCCGGCTTCCTCTCCTCGGACGCCACCCGCACAGCCCTGACCGCACGGGACGCGGCCACCCTGCAGGCGCTCCCCCACGACGGCATGCCGGTGGACCGCGAGCTGTCCAACGGCGACTACCGGCTGATGGCAACCGAAACCCCGTACGGCGATGTGGTGATCACCGGCCTGCCACTGGCAACGAAACAAAGCACCGAGGCCTCGCTGGTCCTGACGATGGTGCTGGTTTCGCTGGGCGGCCTGGTCCTGATCGGGTTGGTAAGCACTGCCCTGATCCGCCGGACCATGCGGCCGCTGGAACAGTTGTCCGACGTCGCCACCAAAGTGTCCAAGCTCCCCCTGGACGCCGGTGAGGTTGCGCTCGCTGTCCGGGTGCCGCCCTCTGCGGCGCATCCCACCACCGAGGTGGGCAGCGTGGGCCACGCCCTGAACCTGATGCTGGACAACGTCTCCAGTGCGCTGGAGGCACGCCAGCGGAGCGAGACGAAGGTGCGCCAGTTTGTTGCCGACGCGTCCCATGAACTTCGAACACCGCTGACCGCCATCCGCGGGTACACCGAGCTGATGCGCATGACTGAACCCTTGACCGAGGACGGCCAGAAGTCGCTGGGCCGTGTTCAAAGCCAGTCGGAGCGCATGACAGCGCTGGTGGAGGACCTGTTGCTGCTGGCACGGCTGGACGAGGGCAAGGCAACCGAAGCCACCGACGTGGACCTGACCCAACTGGTGGTGGAAACCGTCAGCGACGAAAAGGTCATGGCCCCGGACCACACGTGGCAGCTGCAGTTGCCCGACGAACCGGTCACGGTCCGCGGGGACACCACCCAGCTCCACCAGGTGCTGGCCAACCTGCTCTCCAACGCCCGGAAGCACACCCCGGTAAGCACAACCGTGACCACCGGCGTGATGCGCTCGGCCGACGGCAGCGTGGTGGTTACGGTTACCGACGACGGGCCCGGCATCCCGGCCGAATTCCAGGGCAGCATTTTCTCGCGCTTCACCCGGGCCGACGCTGCCCGTTCCGGCTCGGAAGGCTCCGGCTCCGAGGGTTCTTCGGGCCTCGGGCTATCCATCGTCGAATCGATTGTCATGGCCCACGGCGGCACCGTGGAACTGGTATCACGGCCGGGCAGGACCGAGTTCGCGGTCCGCCTTCCGGCGGCCGGACCCGCCCAGCCCTGAAGCGCCACGACTTACACAGCCGCGTCACAGGTTGTGCCTAAAGCCTTCAAATCAGGCGGCGCCACTCTTGATGCATGACGCTCACCGACCACACTTCAGGAACCCTGCAGGACGCCGCGGTGGCGCCGCCGGGCCTTCCCTCCCCGGGACGTGCCGTACGGCGCGCCCCCGTGGACACGCGCACCGCAGTCCCCGTCCTTGATGTCACCATCCCCGCCTTCAACGAGGAGCGCGACCTTGAGGAATGCCTCCGTAGGCTCCACGGACACCTGCGCGACACCTTCCCGCACAGCTTCCGGATCACCGTGGCAGACAACGCAAGCACGGACGGCACGCTGAAGATCGCCGAACGGCTGGCCCGCGAGTTCCCGGAGGTCGCCGTGGTCCACCTCGATGAGAAGGGCCGCGGGAACGCGCTGCGCAAGGTATGGCTCGCGTCCCCGTCGCCGGTCCTGGCCTACATGGACGTGGACCTTTCCACCGACCTGGCAGCCCTGCCCCCGTTGCTGGCACCCCTGATTTCCGGGCACTCCGACCTCGCAATCGGCACCCGGCTGACCCGCAACTCCCGGGTTGTCCGCGGACCCAAGCGGGAGTTCATCTCGCGCAGCTACAACCTGATGCTCCACTCGCTGATGGCTGCCCGGTTCAGTGACGCCCAGTGCGGATTCAAAGCAATCCGTGCCGACGTCGCGCAGCAGATCCTCCCCTACACCGTTGACAATTCCTGGTTCTTCGACACCGAGCTCCTGGTCCTGGCTGAGCGCTGCGGCCTGCGCGTCCACGAAGTTCCCGTGGACTGGGTCGACGATCCCGACTCCAGCGTGGACGTGGTCCGCACAGCGCTGGCCGACGTCCGTGGAATGGCCCGGCTCACGCGGGACCTGGTCTACGGGCGCATCCCGGTTCCGGAACTGCGCGCCGCCCTTGCCAGGGGCCCGCTCCCGGCGTCGTCCCGGGCTGGCGAACAGACCCGCGGCAGCAGCCTGTTCGGCCAGCTGGTCCGGTTCGCCGCCATCGGCGCCGCCTCAACGCTGGCCTACCTGCTGATCTTCCTGTTCTGCCGGGGCTTCATGGATCCGCAGCTGGCCAACTTCCTTGCCCTGCTGGTCACGGCCGTGGCCAATACCGGGGCCAACCGGCGCTTCACGTTCGGGATCCAGGGCGGAAACCCGGTCCGGCATCATTTTGAGGGGCTGATCGTGTTCGGCATCGGCCTGGTGCTCACCTCCGGGGCGCTCGCCCTGGTCCACCGGACCACGACGCCCGACCGGTGGATGGAAGTCCTCACCGTGGTGGCGGCGAACCTGGCTGCCACGGCAGTGCGGTTCCTGCTGTTCCGGCTCTGGGTCTTCCGGGGAGCCGGCACCAACAAGACAACCCACGCCACCACCTCCACAGAAACGGGTGCACCATGACCTCCACCATCTCACCGGCAGGCACCGGCTCAACTGCCACACCGCGGCCCGCAAACGCCGGCGGCCCGGCCTCTGCCGCGGGAGCTTCACAACCCGCCACGCGCTGGGCGCGCTTCGCCTTCGGCAGCCAGCCGCGCTGGGTGCGCCCCTCGGCCGCCGCGCTCCTGGTGGCCACGGCGGTCCTGTACCTGTGGAACCTTGCCGCCACCGGCTACGGGAACTCGTTCTACGCCGCGGCCATCCAGGCGGGCACCAAGGACTGGACCGCGTTCCTCTTCGGATCGCTCGACGCCGGAAACGCCATCACGGTTGACAAGCCCCCGGCGGCACTGTGGATTCCAGCCCTGGCGGGCCGCATTTTCGGATTCTCGTCCCTCAGCATGCTGGTGCCCGAGGCACTCATGGGCGTGGCCGCCGTCGGCGTCCTCTGCCTGGCGGTCAAGAGGGTCTCAGGACCGGCCGCAGGCCTGCTGGCGGGCGCCGCGCTCGCGCTGACGCCCGTGGCTGCGCTCATGTTCAAGTTCAACAACCCCGACGCCATGCTCACCCTGTGCCTGGTGCTGGCGGCATACTTCACCATCCGGGCCACCGAACGGGCGGGCTGGAAGTGGCTTGTTGCGGCTGGAGCCGTGATCGGCCTGGCTTTCCTCACCAAGATGCTGCAGGGCTTCCTGGTCGTTCCGGCGCTGGGACTGGCCTACCTGTGGGCCGCTCCCACCTCGATCGGTCGCCGGCTGGCGCACCTCATGGGCGCACTGGGAGGCATCATCGTGGTGGTAAGCAGCTACATCGCCCTATTCCAGCTGACACCGGCTTCGGCCCGGCCGTACATGACCGGCTCCACCACCAACAGCTTCCTGGAGCTGACCTTCGGCTACAACGGCCTGGCCCGCATCACCGGCTCGGGTGAAGGCATGCCCGGCGGCGGAGCGGGCGGTGCGGCCGGCGGTCCCGGCGGCGGTTTCGGCGGCGGCAACAGCGGATTCGGCGGGGCTGCTGGCCTGCTGCGCATGTTCGGGACGAGCTTTGGCGGCGAAGTGTCATGGCTGCTGCCCGCCGCCCTCGTCCTGCTGGCTGCCGGCCTCTGGTTCACCCGGCGGGAAGCCCGCACTTCGATGGGCCGCGCGTCGCTGATCCTGTGGGGCGGCTGGCTCCTGGTCACCGCGGGTGTGTTCAGTTTCATGAGCGGCATTGTCCACCCGTACTACTCTGTGGCGCTGGCACCGGCGATCGCGGCATTGGTGGGAACCGGCGCGGTGGAGCTCTGGCGCGGCCGGGCCTCCTGACCGGCCAGGATTGTCCTGGCCGCAACCGTCCTGGGCACCTCCATCTGGTCGGCGGTCCTCCTGGGCCGCGACGCGTCCTGGCTCCCCTGGCTGCGCATCGTCGTCATCGTCCTTGGCGTCCTTGCAGCCGCGGGCCTCCTGCTCCGCGTTGACGGCCTTGGCACGGCCGGACGGTTCCGGCGCGCGGGCGCTGCCGCCGTCGTCGTCGTATCCCTCCTGGCCGGAGGAGTCGGGGCGGGTGCCTGGACCGTCGCCACCGCGGCGTCCGCGCATTCGGGTTCCATTCCGACGTCGGGGCCCGCAGGTTCGGCGGCAGGCGGCTTTGGGAACCGGGCAGCTGGTTTCCGCGGCGACCGCACCGGCGGCACGGACACCGCCACCGGAACCGACAGTTTAGACCCCACTAACGGGTTTGACCCCGCAAACGGAATGGGCGGCGCAGCCGACGGGGCCGGTGGTCCCGGCGGAGCGGGCGGGCCCGGCGAGGGAACGGCCGATGCCGCAGTGACCGCGTTGCTCTCCTCCACTACCACGAAGTGGTCCGCGATGGTCTCCGGCGCCAGCCAGGCAGCCAGCCTGGAACTTGCCACGAACACCAACGTCATCGCGCTCGGCGGCTGGAACGGCGGGGATCCGTACCCCACGCTCGCCCAGTTCCAGGACATGGTATCCAAGGGTGAGATCGGATATTACATCCAGGGCGGCGGAATGGGTGGCGGCATGGGCGGCCGGGGCGGCAACTCGGAGGTGGCCGCCTGGGTGCAGGCCAACTTCCAGGCCCAGACCGTGGGCAATTCCACTGTCTACGACCTGACCAAGTAGCCCGCCATGGCCAGCCACTATCCCAGCTCCATGCCTTCAAGCCCAACAACCGGGTTCACGCGCCCCCTCCTGCCCCGTGTGTCGGGAGGGGGCGGGGCCACCACGGCCCAAGGGACCCGGCCCGCCAGCCGGCATCGGGATCCCCTGGCCCGCCGGCGGCACCTGGAACTGGCAGCGCTGCTGGCGGGCGCGGCGGTTCTGTACCTCTGGAACCTCGGGGCGTCCGGCTGGGCCAACGCCTTCTACTCCGCTGCCGCCCAGGCCGGCTCACAGGACTGGACTGCCTGGTTCTTCGGTTCCTCTGACGCCGCCAACTCCATCACCGTGGACAAGCCGCCGGCCTCCCTGTGGGTCATGGGGTTGTCGGTCCGGCTCTTTGGGCTGAACCCGTGGAGCATCCTGGTTCCGCAAGCGCTGATGGGCGTTGCCGCCGTCTGGCTGCTCTACCTGTCCGTGCGCCGGACCGCGGCGCACGCCACCGGAGATGCCACCACCGCCCACCGGGCGGGTTTGCTGGGGGCCGCGGTGTTGGCCCTCACCCCGGTTGCCACACTGATGTTCCGGTTCAACAACCCGGATGCCCTGCTGGTGCTGCTCATGACGGCGGCCGCGTACGCGGTACTCCGCGCGGTCCAGGAGGACCGGCTGCGCTGGCTCCTGCTGGCCGGGGTGTTCCTGGGCTTTGGGTTCCTGGCCAAGCAGCTGCAGGTCCTGCTGGTGGTTCCCGGTTTTGCCGTGGCCTACACGGTTGCGGGGCCGGGCAGGCTGGGCCGGCGCGTGCTGCGGCTGGCCGCGGCGGGGGCGGCGATGGTGGTTTCCGCGGGCTGGTGGCTCGTGGCCGTGCAGCTGACGCCGGCCAACATGCGGCCCTACATTGGCGGTTCGCAGGACAACTCGATCCTGGAGCTGACCCTTGGCTACAACGGACTGGGCCGGCTGACTGGCGACGAAACGGGCAGCGTGGGTGGCGGCAACGGCTGGGGCGTTCCCGGCCTGTTCCGGATGTTCAACAACGAGTTCGGTGGCCAGATCGCCTGGCTGCTGCCCTCCGCCGTGATCCTTGCGGCCGGCCTGCTGTGGGTCGGCCGGCGGGCACCGCGGAGGGATCCGGTGCGGGCGTCCGTGCTGGTCTGGGGCTCCTGGGTGCTGGTGACCGGCCTGGTGTTCAGCTTCATGGCAGGCATCATCCACCCCTACTACGCGGTGGCGCTGGCGCCGGGCATCGCCGGGCTGACCGGCCTGGGTGCAGTTCTGCTGTGGCAACGCAGGCAGCAGGCGGCCGCCGCAATCGGGCTCGCGGCCGCAGTGGCCGCGGCAGCCCTGACGGCGTTCTTCCTGCTGGGCACCACCTCGGCCTACGGTCCGTGGCTGCGGTGGGTGGTCCTTGCAGGCGGGCTGGCCGGGGCAGCAGGCGCGGGCTTCAGCCAGTTCCTGGGCATGCGTTCGGTGCAGCGGACGACGGCGGCGCTGGCCATCGCTGCATCGCTCGCCGGGCCGCTGGCCTTCTCCATCTCCACCGCGTCCACAGCGCACAGTGGGGCAATTGTCAGTGCCGGCCCCATTTCCGGATTCGGCGCAGGGCCAGGTGCCCCCGCCGGCGTCCGGAACAGCCGGAACGGCTCCGGCGCGAACAGCACTGGCGGTACAGGTATTGCGGGGCAGGGCAACACAAACCCGGGCAGTACGGCACAGGGCAATACGGGGCAGGGCTTCCGGCAGCCGAATGCCCAGGGCGGCACGGGCTTCGCCGGCGGCCGCGGGGGTGGCGCGGGCGGCCTCCTGGGTGCGCCCACGCCGTCGGCTGATCTGGTCGCCGCGCTCAAGAGCAGCGCCTCGAGTTACACCTGGGCCGCGGCCGTGGTGGGCTCCAACAACGCCGCAGGTTACCAACTGGCAACGGAGCTGCCGGTCATGGCGGTGGGCGGCTTCAACGGTACCGACCCCTCCCCCACGTTGGCGCAGTTCCAGGACCTGGTAGCCCGGGGAGAGATCCATTACTTCATCGGCGGCGGAGCCATGCGCTCCAACAGCGGTTCCGACGCTGCCACCCGGATCGCGGAGTGGGTGGCAGCCAATTTCACGTCGCAGAGCATTGGCGGCACTACGGTTTACGAACTTACCGGCCACTGACGAGGACGCCCCGTCCCGGGCTGCATGATGGCTTGGCACGCGAGTGCCGGGGCTGCATGATGGCTTGGCACGCGAGTGCCGGGGCTGCATGGTGCCCGGCACGGCAGGTACCCACCCGGCGGGACTGCATGATGCCCGCCCGGGCAGGTCCCCACCCGGATACTCCCCGTCGCAGCCGGGCAACCCGACGCGCTGCCGCCCGTGACTTCCGTTACCTAAATGTGACTTTCACTTGATCTTCCTGTACCGTCGATTGGGTGCGGTCCCCGTTCGGGCCGCATATCCCGGGTTGACGCCAAGCTCTGCCGCTTCCCCGGATTTCCGATTGAGCAACGGCAGAGGCGGGGGACCCACCGTCCCGGGCAATGAATGCCCTTGGGGTTAAGCCAGTACGTGATTTTTCCGTACGGCCGGATGCCCTCATCCGAACCCGACAGCTAACTCCGCAGGTGTGAGAGGCGATCAATCATGTTCAAAAACACGGCAGAAGCACGCCTGCATGCCAAGGCTAAACATAAGGCCACGCAGCAGGCAAAGAAGACCACCCTGGGCCGCCGGGCCGGAATCCTCGCAGTATCCTGCGCGGTGCTGGTTGGGGTCGGCGCAGCCGGCCAGGCCACCAGCAGCATGGCCCCGGTGTCATCAACCCAGGCAACCCAGGCAGCGTCCGATGCCCAGATGAGCATCGAGAAGAGTGAGATCCGTTCCAACCCGGCGGCGAGCCCCGCTCCCGCTGCAATCGCAGTGGCACCACAGGCGGCGGAGCCCGCTCCCGCGGCCCCGGCACCCGCCGCTCCCGCGCCGGTCGCGCCGGCACCTGCACCTGCACCTGCACCCGAGCCCGCCCCGGCTCCGGAGCCGGCACCCGCCGTCGCAATCAACGACCCCGCCGGCGCCCAGGCCTACGCCGCCAGCCAGTTGGCCACGTACGGATGGGGTCCGGACCAGATGCAGTGCCTCCAAACGCTGTGGACCAAGGAATCGGACTGGACCACTACGGCCACCAATCCCAGCAGCGGTGCGTACGGAATCGTCCAGTCCCTCCCTGCTGAGAAGATGGCCAGCTCCGGCGCCGACTACCTCACCAATTACCGCACGCAGATCAACTGGGGCCTGAACTACATCAAGCTCAGCTATGCCTCCCCGTGCGGTGCGCTCAACTTCCACCTGGCGCACAACTGGTACTAGCCACCGCTCCCCTGCGGCTGCGCGCCGAAGGACCACCTTCCGCGGAGCCTCCCCTGCATTGACCGCGGCCGACGGCGCGTGCCGGCTCCCCGCCGTCGTACGCCTTGGGCAGGGCCACAGCAGGGAATTGCAGCGTCATCGACGGCCCGCATCCATAGGGATGCGGGCCGTGGTGCTCTAACCCAGAGTGCCTTAACCTCAGGGTGCTTCAGCTGAAGTGCCTCATGGTGCGGTGTTTGGGGCCGCGGTGCTTGGGGTTGCGTCCGTCCCAGCGTTCCGCCACGGGATGTATTGGACGGACCACTTGTTTCCGTCCGGATCGGCGAAGTAGACAAAGTGGCCCCACGGCAGCACCTCGATGTCACTGACGTCCACACCGTTGTTCCTCAGGTGGTCGTGCGCTGCCTGGATGTCGTCCACCACCATCTGTAGCGTGGTTCCCGTGCCGGGTGGGGCGTCCAGGAGCCCCTCGCCCATGCAGATGGAGCAGGCCGACCCGGGCGGGGTCAACTGCACAAAGCGGATGTCGTCCGAAGGCCGCTCGTCGTAGTCGGCGTTGAAGCCCACCTTGTTGACGTAGAAATCCTTGGCCCGGTCAACGTCGGACACGGGGACATAGACAAGTTCGAGTTTCCAGTCCATCCGCACAGGCTAGCGGCGGGGACGGCTTCAAAAAAGGGTGAAAACTACCCTGCGATGCCGTACAGGCGGTCGCCTGCATCGCCCAGGCCGGGAACAATGTAGGACTTCTCGTTGAGTTTCTCGTCGATGGAGGCCAGGACGATGTGCACGTTTGCGTCGCCCAGTTCCTCCTCCAGCTTGGCCAGGCCTTCGGGAGCGGCCAGCAGGCAGATGCAGGTGACGTCCGACGCGCCCCGCTTGAACAGGAACTTTATGGCCTCGCGCAACGTGCCGCCGGTGGCCAGCATGGGATCCAGGACGAACACCTGGCGGCCGGTCAGGTCCTCCGGCAGGCGCTCCGCGTAGGTGATGATGTCCAGCGTCTCCTCGTCCCGGGCCATGCCCAGGAAGCCCACCTCGGCGGTGGGAACCAGCTTGGTCATGCCCTCCAGCATGCCCAGCCCCGCGCGCAGGATGGGGACCACCAGCGGGGTGGGCTTGGTGAACGCCGTGCCGATGGTGGTGCTGACAGGCGTCTCGATGGTGACGGGCTCCGTGCGGACCTCCCGCGTGGCTTCGTAGGCCAGCAAGGTCACCAGCTCTTCCGTCAGCTGGCGGAAGACCGGCGACGGCGTGTTCTTGTCCCGCAGGACGGTGAGCTTGTGGGCGACCAGGGGGTGGTCAACAACGAGAGTACGCATCCCCCAAAACTATCATCCGGCGGTGTCCTTGTTGTGGCTGCCGCGGGCATGCTCCTTGCCGCCGTCGCCGTGGTGGTGCACTTCCTCGGCCACCACATCCCGGACGATCGGACGGTCGAACGACGGAGCCGCACCGGCGTGCTCCCGCCTGCGGACCAGGTGGAACAGCCTGTGCGCCAGGATCACCACGCCCACCCAGGTGAGGCCCAGCAGCCACCCGGCCATGACGTCCGTCAGCCAGTGGTGGCCAAGGAAGACGCGGCTCAGCCCCATGGCGATGATGAAGAGCGCGCCGGCCGTGATGGCGGTGACCCGTACCAGCATGGTGTTGAACTGGAGGCAGATGAGGTAGGCCACCAGGCTGATCACCACGGTGGTATTTAGGGTGTGGCCGCTTGGGAAGGACGGTGAATCCTCGTAAGGGGGCACCGCGTCCGCATGGTCCGGGCGGGTGCGGCCCACCAGTTTCTTGCCAAAGGTGGTGGCCATGATGGAGACCCCCGCCGCACCGCCGATCAGGACGAGCGGTCGCCAGTTCCGGCTGAGGAACGTCAGCCAGGCGGTGAGGATGCTGGCAAGGATGGGCATGCCGATGCCGCCGCCGATGTTGGTGAAGCCGGTAACGAACGCATCAAGTCCGGGGCTGCGCAGGCTCTCGGCCAGGGCCAGGGCCGGCTTGTCCAGGTTGGCCAGGCCGGCAGAATCCACCACGTTGTCGTACACCTCGGCGCCCAGCAATGCCAGGGACACGATGATGACGCCGCCCACAAGGATGGTGAGGACGAGCGCCGCGTAAGGTTTGAACCAGAGACCTAGCCGATCCCGAAGAGTGTCCATGGTGCCTCCCGGCATCCGTAAGTAACCTGAGTATCCCCGAAACTATCATTGAGCCATGCCGTTGCCCGAAAAGAAATATGATGCCTGGATGGGCCTTGCCCTGGCGGAAGCACGCAGGGCACTCGCCACGGAGGATGTTCCCATCGGCGCCGTGGTGATAGGGCCCGACGGCGGGGTGCTGGGTTCCGGCCGGAACCAGCGGGAGGAACTGGGCGATCCTACGGCCCATGCCGAGGTGGTGGCTATCCGCGAAGCGGCGGGGCGGCTGCAGGAACGGGCACGGCTCGACGGCGGCCGCGGCGACGGCTGGCGGTTGTCCGACTGCACGCTGGTGGTCACGCTGGAACCCTGCGCGATGTGTGCCGGAGCAATTGTCCTGGCCCGGATCCCGCGGGTGGTGTTCGGGGCCTGGGACGAGAAGGCCGGCGCCGCAGGCTCGGTGTTCGACGTCCTCCGCGAACGCCGGCTCAACCACTGGGTTGAGGTGTACCCGGGAGTCCGCGAGGATGAGTGCGCCTTGTTGCTGCGCGGGTTTTTCGCCGGGCACCGCGGAGCAGCCTCTAGTCCTGTTCCGCCAGCAGGGCCAGCACTCCCCTTGCCGTAGTACTCCAGTCCGGAAGGCGTGTCCGCGCCTCCAGCGCTGCCGCGCGCCAGCTTTCCCTGGTGTCCGGGTCCTGAAGCCAGTGGCGCAGGACGCCGGCCAGCAGGCCTGGGCTCTCCTGACCACCTTCCGGAAGTGGCAGAGCTGCCCCGGGAAGCCGGGGTCCGCCGTCGGCCGCTGTTAATCCCGCCAGCCCCAGCGCCTCCACCGCCCCTGTCCCTTCACGGACCAGGACCGGGATGCCGTGGGCCAGGGACTCGGTGACGGCCATGCCGAACGCCTCCTGCCGGGACACCAGGAGGCTGAGATCCGTCCGCGCCCATTCAGCTTCCAGCGCTTCGCCGGCGAGCTCACCGGTGAACCGCACCCGTTCCTGCAGGGCGTTCTCCGTGATGGCAGCCCGGACTTCCCGCGCGTAGTTGGGGTCTGCCTGGTCCGAGCCCACCAGGGACGCGGTCCAAGGGAGGTCCTGGACCAGGGCGAGTGCTTCCACCGCCAGCATCTGGTCCTTGTTGGGCAGCAAGGCGGCGACCACTGCCAGGTGCGGAGGCGTGGAACCGCCGGCTTGGGCTGCGGGGTCGACTCCGGGCAGGGCGACGTGTGCCTGCGGAAGCCCTCTTTCGATCAGGACCGACGCCGCCCAGGTGCTGGTGCAGATCACACCGGCTGCTGCCCTGAGGGCCCTGGCCTCGTCTGCAAGGGCTGATGCGCCTGAACTTTCCGGCACCGGCATATGCACCAGCACCCATGTTTCCTGTCCCGTCCTGGCCGCGGCTTCCAGTTCAGCCGGGGCACCAACGGCCACCAGCCCGTCAACGATCGCCACTGGCCGCCCGGGACCCGCCTCAGGTTCGCTTGTTTCGAGGAACGTGCCCAGCCGGCGTTGTTCCGTGGCGCCGGCTTGCGGCCAGTCCCCCTCAACGCTGATCACGTCTACCGCGGCGCCAAGTTCCCGCAGCCCTTCAACCAGGCGGGCGTTGTAGACGTTGCCGCCTGAGCTGTGGCGGATGTTGCCGGGGACCAGCAGCCGGATGTGGCGCACGGTCAGGCGGTGAGGTCCATGGAATAGGCGGCCCACGCGTCCGGATTCTCGCGCAGCGTGACGTCGAGGCCTGCGAGTTCGCGGCCGTCGTCGCTGTCCTTGATCCTGGCGGCGACTTCCTGGGCGATGTACTGGGCGAGCGCTTCCGTGGTGGTGAGCTTGCCTTCGAAATCCGGGTGCTCGTCGAGGTTGCGGTAGTTCAGACCGGCCAGCACTTCCTCGATGATGGTTCCGGCGGCGCCGATGTCCAGGACGATCGCGTCATCGTTCAGGGCACGACGACGGAAGGTCACCTCGGCGACGAAGGTTGCCCCGTGGAGTCCCTGGGCCGGGCCGAACGCTTCACGGGGAAGACTGTGGGCGATCATGAAGTGGCGGCGGACTGTCAGGCTGAACATGGGTTACCTCAAGTTTTCGGAGTCGTGGGCGGCTGGGGTGGGGGTTTGACTGGTGGCGGGGTACTCGACGACGTGGCACAGGGCTTCAAGGGTGCCGTCGGCCAGGCTTTGGACGACGCCGGGCAGGTCCTCGAACTTGGAAGAGCCGGTCAGGAATGCGTCGAAGACGGGATCCTTCAGCAGCGACACTGCCAGGTCCAGGCGGTCCGCATTGGTGCGGCGGTGGCGCCGCGCACGCGCCACCATGCCTACCTGGCTGGCCCTGATGGACAGCCGCCGTGCGTGGAAGTCCTCCCCCAGCGGGACAGTGACTTCCCGGTTGGCGTACCAGGACATTTCGATGACGTCGCCTTCATCGCCGACCAGCTGCAGGCTGCGTTCGAGGCCTTCCTGCGAGGCCGAGCAGTGGAACACGATGTCGCAGTCGGCCAGGGCGTCGTCGGGGTGTGCGAAGTCCACGCCCAGGGTGTCCGCGAGCTGCTTCCTGCCGGGATCCAGGTCCACCAGCTGAAGGCGTTGCAGCGGGAAAGTGCGCAGAAGCGTGGCCACCATGCCGCCCACCAGGCCTGCACCCACGACGGCAACCCTGTCCCCCAGCCGTGGCCCGGCTTCCCACAGGGCGTTGACTGCTGTTTCCACCGTTCCGGTGAGGACCGCACGCCGGGAGGGCACGTCGTCGGGAATCCTGGTCAAGGACT
The DNA here is from genome assembly GCF_024362385.1 of Arthrobacter sp. DNA4. Taxonomy (NCBI): domain Bacteria; kingdom Bacillati; phylum Actinomycetota; class Actinomycetes; order Micrococcales; family Micrococcaceae; genus Arthrobacter; species Arthrobacter sp. DNA4. The sequence continues at coordinate 730,650 of NZ_CP101466.1, read as the reverse complement.
CCACCGGAACCACGTAGAGGTCCTGGTGCGGGTTCAGGCAAAAGACGCGCTGGCCTTTCCACCCCTCGGGCCCTTCCTCCACGATGCCGACAGACAGGTAGCCGAATTTCACCGGCCCGGGGAACTGGCCTTCCTGGTGCGGGGCCCGCATTTCCTCCGCGACCCGCAGCGGCACTGCCCCGGCGTGGACCACCATTTCGGTGCCCTTGCTGATGCCGGAGTAAAAGGCACGGACCAGCGCTTCACCGGGCCCCGGGGCCCGCACGTCCTCGGTTCTGAGCTCGCCGTGCTCCTTGGCAGTGGTCCAGTATGCGGTTGCGTGGATCGGAGTCTGTGAATTTGTCATCTTGCTGATGAATCTAACCGGACGCGCAGGGACGGGGAAAGTCCGACGGCGCGTGGCGGGGTTCATTGCTTCAAGAGACAAGGTGTTGGAGGAGCGCTTCTTCAAGGATGCTGCGCTGTTTGGCAAGGCTCAGCTCTCCAGGCACCAGCTCTTCGCCCGGCATGATTTGCGCACCTGGCATGTACCTTTCACCTTGCAGGAATCCCGAAGGCCAGCGTGGTGGTTCCCAGTCCTGGTGTTCGCTCGGGTAGTGGCGGCCGGTGGGTGAGGTCCAGCCGGGTGGTTCGTTCTTGGTGGCGGGTGTGGGTTTCCATCCGGTGGTGTGGCGGAGTTTGTGGTGTTTGGGGCAGGGCTGTCCCAGGTTGCTGATTCCGGTGGTACCGCCCCTGTGCCAGGCGAGGATGTGGTCGGCATCGTTGTCCAGGGAGTTGTTGCTGCACCCCGGGAACGGGCACTTCCCGTCCCGCATCCGCAACCACGCCCGCATGGCTTTGGTGACCCGGTAGCTTGTCCGGCCGATTTCCAGCGGTCCCCCGTCCCGCGGGTCCACCAGCACTCGGTAGAACGACCCCGCACCACCGGCCACGAGTGCCCTAGCCATTGACGGCGGGATGGGACCGTACCCGTCCAGCATCGCCGCCTCGTCGCTCAGTCCCATAAGGGAGAACACCGGGACGGTGACCAGCACCTGCGCCCGGATCGGCGACTGCACCCGGTCCCGGATCGCACCCGTACCGTCGGTGAAGCTGCTGCTGGTGCTGTCACTGCCGCGGGTGTCGCTGTGGTTCGGTGTGCCGTTGGTGAGGATCGCGTTGGCGAAGGTGTCCGCACGCAGTTGGGTCATGGTGCGGCCTTCATCCGGTCCCTGCAGGGCCCGTGCGGCCGCCGTGAGCCGGTTCCACCCGGCCAGGGCCTGGTCCGCGGGCAGGTACGCGGACAGCCAGGCCATCCCGTCCTGGTCCGGCCGGAACTCCACCCGCCGGTCCGCGACCCCTTTGGCGTGGCGTTGTTCGATGGACCCGGCCTGGTGGCGTTCCCGCCAGGTGCGGGCCTTGGCTTTGAACCGGTGCGCCGGAAGCTGCCCCACCGGGCACCCCCGCGCCGGGTCCGGTGCGTCCGGGTCCAGGAAATGGGCTTCCAACGCCGCAGCCCCAACAGCATCCAGACACGCTGTCTCATCGGCCATCACCACCGCGTGCTGCCAGGAGATCACCCCGGCCTGCAAAGCCTCCAACGTCCGCGGCAAACCCGTGGTCAGGGCGTGGGAGGTGGCCAGGAACGAACCCGCCGCCCGCGGACCCAGGGCCAGCACACATCCGATTTCCGCCGCGACCGCCATCTCTTGCGCCTGCACCGGAACATCCGGGCCCGCAACGGCAGCGGCGCTCTCCGCATACCTAACGGCGGCCTTCGCCTTCAAACCTGCGATCCGGGCCTCCACCTCACGGGACCCGGCCAAAATCTCCAGGCAACCCTCCGCCAAACCAGCAAGAGGGTCAGCCGCAGAAAAAGGCACCGCACCGGCCCCCTCCACCACGGCACCAACCTCAGCATTCAACACAGCAAGGGCAGCACGGATATCCCCGAAAGCCCTCACCACCGCCGATTTCCCCATAAACCCATCATGACAAGGGGGTCTGACAATCAATACCGGCCGCCGAAGCACTGGCTTGGCTTACGCACGTTTTGGGGATGCAGGCCTTGCTCCGGTACCCTATTGAGGTTGGTGACGTGTCCGAGCGGCCGAAGGTGCAACACTCGAAATGTTGTTTGGTGTAAAAGCCAACGTGGGTTCAAATCCCACCGTCACCGCCACGAGAAAGGCCCTGCTTCCCTTGCAAAAGGGAAGCAGGGCCTTTCTTCATCCCGGGGAAAAGGTGCCTCCAAGGGACGCCAGGATGTGGACTACCCACCTGTTGGCGACGAAAGCCTCAGCGGGTGGGATCGATCATCGTCATGCCCGCAACATTGGCGGTATCAAGCCGGGGCAGCAATTCGGCAGCCTCCTCCAGACCAATCACGCGTTCGATCAACTTCTGCGGTTCGAGCGCTCCCGACTCAATCAAGGCGAGCATTCCGGGGTAGTCCGCCGCGGCCATCCCGTGGCTTCCAAAGACGTCCAGTTCCCACGCAATCACCCGCGCCATGGGCACACGGGGGTGGCCTTCCACCGGCGGCAGGAGACCGATCTGGACGTGCCGGCCCCGGCGGCGCAGGCTCAAGAGTGCGTCGGCGCACGTCTGCACGCTGCCGACGGCGTCGACGGAGACATGGCTCCCTCCCGTGAGCGCCTGCACCTGCGCCGGAATGTCCGAACCGTCTGCAACCAGGACGTGGTCTGCGCCGAGGCGCGCAGCCACCTCAAGGGCGGCCGGGTTCCGGTCAACAGCGATCACTTTGCCGCCGAGTGCCTTGGCGATCATGACGGTGCTGAGCCCCACGCCGCCTGCCCCGATGACGGTAACCCATTCATCGGCATTAAGGTCCGCCCGGCCGGTCAGCGCACGGTAGGCAGTGGCGAACCGGCATCCCAGACTGGCGGCTGCCTCGAAGCTGACGCCCTCGGGAATGGCCACGAGATTGGTGTCCGCCGCATGGATCACGACCTGCCCGGCAAACGAACCCCAGTGGGTGAAGCCAGGCTGTTGCTGCTCCGGGCAAACCTGCGCGTTGCCGCCGAGGCACCACTGGCAGGTGCCGCAGCCCTCGACGAATGGTGCGGTAACCCGGTCGCCGGCCGTCCACTTCGTCACTCCCGCACCGACACTGGCAACGACTCCGGCGAACTCGTGGCCCGGGACGTGCGGCAGCGCTATGTCGTCATGTCCGGCCCAGGCATGCCAGTCGCTGCGGCAGAGCCCCGTGGCAACGACGCTGATGACGACGCCGCCCACCGGCACCTCAGGTTCTCCAACCTCCCGGACGGCGAGCGGTCCTGCTATCTGGTCCAAGACAATCGCGCGCACATGACCTCCACATATCGACGTTATGCCGCGCACATGCTTGAGCGGCTCCGGCCGACATCTTCCCACGTGGCGGCTATGCGCTGAAAAACCTTCCCACGAGGGTGCCCGGGCCGCGGCGTAATGCCTGGGACCGTCGTCGGGCCTGTTCCAAACCGCGCGTCCAAACGGCGCGGCGGTTAGAGAAGCCGCTGGTAGATGCGGTGATCCTGCCACTGGCCGGCGATCCGAAGGTAGGCGCGCGCCGTGCCGTAGGCCTCAAAACCATTCTTCTCGAGCACCCTCTGCGATGCCGCGTTGCGTACCAGGGTGGCTGCTTCGAGGCGGTGGAGTCCGAGTCCATCTTTCGCGATGCCGACGGCCGCGGCCACCGCTGCTGTCATCAGCCCCCGGCCCTGGACAGACTGGGCGATCCAGTAGCCGACGTGGGCGTTTTGGAATGCGCCCCGGACGATCGAACTGAGCGTCAGGAGTCCCAGAATGCCGTCCCCGCCAGTCAGCACCATGGAAAGCGCTGTGCCTGACTCAAGGTCAGCCTGCCTTCTCCTGATCACCTCGCGCTGGCCTTCGACGGTGCAGAACTCCTCCGCCCTGGCCGGTTCCCACGGGGCAAGGTGGGAACGGTTGGCCTGGAGCGCCTCAGCCAGCGGCCCGGCATCGGCAGCATGTACGGGACGGAGAATAATGCCGTCAGCGAGTTCACATGAGAGGTCCACTGCTTCAGGCTACACAGCCGGAAAAGCGCGCAGCCGGGGCCCACCATTTGGCCCGTGGAGACAATGTGCCCTGGCCAGCAATGAGTCCCTGGCTGCCGCTGCACCTATTGTCGTCGCCATCAGGCAGAATGGGCCTGAATTAGTCCAAGCTCTGGAATACAAGTCCTCAATGAGAATCCAGGACGGGAATGAACGAATTCTTTACTGCCTCTTTCGACAAGGGCGTGCTGCGTTTGCAGTGGAGCCCGGAAGTCCTCATAACCTATGACATTGCCGTACGGGCGGCGCGGGCCCTGGAAGGCCTCAGCGGCGGTCGGGTCCTGCCTATTCGTGTTGACCTCGCGGGGGTTGCGGGATTGACGCCCGAGGCCAGGGCCGGCATGAATGCCTACCGCGGGTTCTCCGCCGTCGCCCTCATTGGGGATGGCCCGATGGGCAAGGTCGTGGCGGCGTTTTCCCGGCGGTCCCTGACTCCCACGGCATATTTCACCAACGGCCCCGATGCCCTGCATTGGCTTTCGGAGCAGGGCAACCGGGCCGGCACGCCGGGCAAGGCGCTTCGCACTGAGCGCTGAGAGCGCGGCTGTCACTGCTGCGCCGACGGCGGCTTCCTTTGCGCGTCCCTCCCGGCGCGTTTTTTGATCCCCAGCAGCATGGCACGATCCATGACGAGGTAGCCCGGCCGAAGGACGAAATCCATCAGGCGAAGACCCCACGGCCGTCCGGGGCCGGACCGGGTGCGGAGCAGCAGCCTGGTCCCCGCACCACCGGCATCCTGCAGGACAAACTGCCAGGTCCCGGTGACCGTCCCCGGCGGCGCACCAGGGCTCAAGTCCAGGACCAGATGGCGGCAGCTCTCGATATCCACCACACGCGGCCCACTGCGTCCGCCCGGATAACCTTCCGGCATGAAGGCAATAATGTCTCCCACCTGGAGGTCCTGCCACTCGGGGTGGATGCGGTCCGCATTGGTGACGCCCAAATGGAGCAGCCCGTTCTCCACCCAGGTGTAGGAATACAGGCCCGCACGGTCCACCCCCATCTGCAGGAGCCACGGCCAGACTTCCTCCCGCGGGGCATGGACGGTGACCGCCATGGTCTGCACTTCAGCCGGAGCGGGAATCAGTTCGTCGCCGGGAAGGGGCATCGATCTTTCCGGCTCCGTCGCTCCCCAGGTGCCCAAGGCCCGGGGCATGAGGCCATGCGTAATGAACCCGGCCGCGGCGGCAATGCCGAAAACCGCCGGCAACCAAGGGCGCAAACCACCAGGGCGCAAACCACCAGAGCGCGAGCCAGCCGAGCGGAAACCAGCACTTGCCCGGTTCCCCCGCTGTGACGTTTTTACGGTAGCCAGGAAACCCGGCGTCAGGCTGGTCATGGCATCGCTCCTCCGGATTTGGATGCAAGGAGCGTATGGGCAGGCTTCCCCGGGACCCAGAGTCCAAAGCCCCCGTACCGGCCCCTCGGCCCACAGTCCACGGCTGACCCGCACCCAGTGCTTGACGGTCCCGTCCCGCACGCGCTAGAAAGTAAGTAGCCTTATTATTTCTCGATCCTGCACAACAGTTCCGCAAAAGGAGGACATGCCATGAGTGACAAGCCGGGTAACCAGACACCGAATACGCCTGATGTGAGTGAGACCGAACTGCGCAACAAGAAGGTGGACGAACTCCGCCAGGATGCCAAGAAGGAGCACATCGCCGGCGCTTCGGGCATGCGCAAGGAAAAACTGGTGAAAGAGGTGGCCCAGGCCCGGCAGGGGGACGCGGATAACGGCCGAGGCCGCAACAGCCGCTCCGGGGCGGACGACGCGGAAGACCTGGGAGCCGGCCCCGACGGCGGCAGGATCCGTCATGGCGACGACTCGTCCAAGTCGTTGAAGTACTCGCAGGAAATTACGTCCACCGAGGAGGAGCCCGAGCGCGAAGGACGCAGCCTCGCGACCACGCACCATGAGGTCATCAGGCAGTGGGCGGAAGAACGCGGCGGCGTTCCGGCGACAGTTGACGGCACGGAACACGGGGACCACCTGGGCGTCCTGCGCATCGACTTCAGGGAGAAGGACGCGAACCTTCGCGAAGTCAGCTGGGAGGAGTGGTTCAAGACGTTTGACGACCGTGGGCTCAACTTCATCTACCAGGAACAGCGGTCAGATGGGAGACAGTCCAACTTCTTCCGGCTGGAGAACCCGGAGCGTGAAGACGCCTAGGGGGCACCCGGGCCTGACGCATGAAAGAGGCGCTACCGCTGCTGCGGTAACGCCTCTTTCAGTTGGTTCCTAAAGCCGGGTGTCGAAGGACCCGCAGAACACGTTGTCGTTGAACGTGCCCTGGAACTCCGATTTGCCCTGGATCTTTTCCACGGCTGCCCGGATGGCTTCCCGGGTGCCCGCATGGGCGTGGATCGCCGTCTTGACCATGGGCACGTCGATCAGGTGGTTTGGCTGGTTCAGGGAGACGAACACCGTGGGCACTTCCGTGACGTACCACGGGATTTCCGCTGCCATCGGGGAAGACCACTTGATCCGGATGGCTGCCTCCTGCGCGAAGCCTTTGACGTTGGCGAAGACAAACGCAGCGTCGTACTTCTCCGCGTAGTCCCCCGTGGCTTCCTCCGAAATGATGGACATGAAGTTCACCCCGGTCTCCCCCGCCGCCTCACGCTGCTCAGCGGTGCGGAACAGGTGCACTTCGAAACCGGCAGCTTCGAGTTCCTCCTTCACCACCTCCAGGTAAGCCAACGGATCGGCCCGGGTGAAGTCGGAGCCGCCGGAAATGCCGTACAAACGGATGCGGGGATGAGTCTGCGGGGTGATGGGCAGGTTGCCGGCAGTGTCCTTGACCAGCGTCACGGTCTTGTCCGCAATCCCGGCAGCCACGGAACGGTGCCCAGCGGATCCAATAACCGCAAGCGCCTTCATAGGCGGTACCAGTTGGTCAGCGGGCTTCAGGTGCAGTCCCAGCGACGCCTTCAGCCCAAGGATCCGCCGCAGCGCATCGTGGAGCCGCTGCTCCGTGATGATCCCGGACTTGTAGCCGTCCAGCATGTACTGGAAGTCCTCGGCCGGGTTGCGGAAGAACAGGAACATGTCGCAGCCGGCAGCGATCGTGGCCGGAACCAGGTCCCTGCGCTTCCGCGCCTGAGTGAGTCCCACCATCTGTGACGCATCGGTGAGCACCAATCCGTTGAAGCCGAGTTCGCCGCGCAGCAGGTCCTGCAGCAGTTCCGGGGACAACGTGGCGGGAAGGATCTCAGCGTCAGAGAGGCCTGGCCGGAAATGCCGGGAAACCTCCGGGGCCCCGATGTGGCCCACCATGATGGACTGCACGCCGTGCGCGATCATCTCCCGGTACACGTGGCCGTACGTCCGGTTCCACTCCTCATAAGGGAGGGTGTTGTAGGACGTCACAACGTGCTGGTCGCGCTCGTCAATTCCGTCGCCCGGGAAGTGCTTCATGGCGCAGGCGGTGGGCGATTCACTGATGCCGTCGAAGTATTCCTTGGCGCGCTCCACCACGATTTCCGGAGTGTTCCCGAATGAGCGCGTGGAGATGACGGTGTTCCGCCAGTTGTAGTGGATGTCCACGATCGGCGCGAACGCCCAGTTGCATCCCAGGGCCGCCGTTTCGACTCCTGCCACCTGCCCCATCTGCCGGGCGATGGACTTGTCCGGGTGCGAGCCTGCCTGCAGGTGCGTGGACACGAACGTGCCGTCGTCGCAGCTGCCGGCTCCGCCCATCTCCGGGTTGGATGCAATCAGCAAGGGAATCCGGGTTTTGGACTGTGCGTAGCGGATGTGTTCCTGCACAGCAGCGGACGGACCCGGGCGGTACCGCATGCCGCCGACATGGTAATTTTCCAGCACGCCGTCCAGATACCCGGGTGAGTAGTCGTTGTTGTGGTTGATGAACAGTTGCCCGATCTTTTCCTCGAGCGTCATGGCACCCAGGGTGCCTTCCACCCAGGCGATGGCGTCGCCGTCGAGATTGAACGGGGCAGCTGCCAGGTCGACGTCGAACCGGCGCGGCGCGGTGCCATGGGCACCGTTGGCAGGACGTACGACGGCGGCAATCCCCTTGAGTGCCTGGGCCACCACGTCCGGGACGGGCTCGGCGATGTCCACCACCACGCCGGCTTCGTCCTCCTGCAGCGGTTCCAGCGTGGCAAGCTGGGAGTCCAGCAGCGTGGTGGGCATGAAGTGCCCCGACCTTCCCTCGAGACGCTGGGCCAGGACCTCCTTGCTGCCGTTCAGGTGCAGGAAGACCGTGTCCGGAGCCTGTGCCCTGATGGCATCCCGGTAGCTGCGGCGCAGGGCCGAGCAGGCCAGGACCAGTCCGCCCTCGCCCGCCTTGGCCAACTCCGCACCCACGGTTGCAAGCCAGGGCCAGCGGTCCTCGTCCGTCAGCGGGGTGCCGGCTGCCATCTTGGCCACGTTCTCCACAGGGTGGAGGGAGTCGCCGTCCAGGAACGGGACACCCAGTTCGCGGGCCACAAGGTCGCCGATGGTGGTCTTGCCGCAGCCGGAAACACCCATGACGATGATGCGGTGCTTTGTCATTGTTGGTGCCTCACCAGTCGTGGCCGTGCTCACCAGTCATGCACCGTGCCGTCGACCAGGCGGTTGTAGGGCAGGTAGGCCTGCTGGTACGGGTAGGCTGCGGCGGCTTCTTCGTTGAATTCGACCCCGATCCCGGGCTTGTCGCCCGGGTGCAGGTAGCCGTCCACGAAGGTCATGGACTGTTCGAAGACCTCGTTGGTCTTGTCCGAGTGCTGCATGTACTCCTGGATCCCGTAGTTATGGATCGCCAACCCCACGTGCAGCTGCGCCGCGAAACCCACCGGGGAAATGTCGGTGGGGCCGTGGAAGCCGGACTTGATCTGGTACTGCGCGGCGAAGTCCATCACCTTCTTCAGCGGCGATATTCCGCCGAAGTGCGTGGACGCGGCCCGGACGTAGTCGATGAGCTGTTCCTTGATCAGCGTCTGGTAGTCCCACACGGTATTGAAGATCTCCCCGATCGCCAGCGGCGTGGTGGTGTGCTGCCGGACCAGGCGCAGGCCCTCCTGGTTCTCGGCCGGGGTGCAGTCCTCGAGCCAAAACAGGTCATACGGTTCCAGCGCCTTGCCCAGCTTCGCGGCCTGGATCGGGGTCATCCGGTGGTGCCCGTCGTGCAGCAGCGGGATCTCCGGGCCGAACTCGTTCCGCACGGCTTCGAAGACGGTGGGCAGGTGCCGCAGGTACGCCCTGGTGTCCCAGTCCTCCTCCACCGGGAACGCACCCCGCCCGGCCGGCTCATAGTCGTACCGCTCCCCCGACGCCTGCGCCTGCGCCGCGACACCGTACACGGCCTTGATGCCGGGGACGGCGGTCTGGATCCGGATCGACTTGTACCCCAGCTCCAGGTGCTCACGGACCGAATCGAACAGCGACTCAATATCCGCCCCCGACGCGTGCCCGTACGCCCGCAACCCGTTCCGCGACGCACCACCGAGCAGCTGGTACACCGGCATCCCCGCGAGCTTGCCCTTGATATCCCACAGCGCCATGTCCACCGCAGCGATCGCCGCCATCGTCACCGGGCCCCGCCGCCAATACGAGGACCGGTACAGGAACTGCCACGTGTCCTCGATCCGGTGCGGATCCTTCCCGATCAGCAGCTGCGCCACATGCTCCTTCAAATACGCGGCAACGGCGAGCTCACGGCCATTCAACGTGGCATCACCAATACCGGTCACACCATCCTCCGTCGTGATCCGAAGGGTCACAAAGTTGCGCGACGGGCTGGTAACGAAGACGTCGGCGGCAATGATTTTCATGGGACTAACTGTTCCTTCCGGAGGTAAAAGCGGGATTCAGGTACGTGCAGGGGTGGCGGCCGGGGTCGTCGCGAAGGATCCGCACAGCCGGGCAACAAGGGCGACGACGTCAGGGTCGTCCGCGAGGGCAGCGCTGACCAGGCGAAGCAACCCCTGCACCCGTTCGGTTCCGTCAAGCGACACGGCAGCCTCTATTTCGGCGGCGAGCGGATCCTGGAAGTCGTTTCCCGCGGTGACGTAGTCAATCCAGGCGGCAAGCATCAAAGCGCTGCCTGCGCCACTGCGGCCGTCGGCCCGTTCCGCCGTCATCACGGGCACCGCGCGCATGCGCAGCTTGGTGGTGGCATCGGCCGCGATCTGGGTGAGCCGGTGGGCGATGCGCGCGTTTCCGAAGCGTTCCAGCAGGGCCTGGCGGTACGTCGGGATGTCCAACCCTTCCGCCTGCAGGTGGCGGGCTGCCTCGTCCCAGAAGTCCTCCACGGCTTTCCGGCAGAGGGGGTCTGCCAGGGCGTCCGCCACGGTGGCATGTCCGCGGAGCTGTCCCGCGTAGGCCAGGATGGAATGCGAGCCGTTGAGGAGCCACAGCTTCCGGTTCTCGTAGGGTTCTATGTCACCGACCACGACGGCGCCGGCTTCCTCCCAGCGCGGACGTCCGGCCGGGAAGTCCCCGCTGAGCACCCAGTTCCGGAAAGGTTCAGCCACCACCGGCGAATTGTCGCTGTAACCGCATTGCTCTTCCACCTCTGCGATGTCCGCCTCGGTGGTCCGCGGCGTAATCCTGTCCACGGACGTGCTGACGAAGCTGACGTTCGCTTCGATCCACCCGGCCAGCCCGGAACCCCAACCGGATGCAAGGCCCAGGACGGCGCGGCGGGCAACTTCACCGTTGGCGGACAGGTTGTCGCAGCTGACGACGGCGATGGGTCCTGAGCCGCTGTCCCGGCGCCTGGCGAGGGCCAGCACCAGGCGCCCCAGCGGCGTGCCGGGCATTCCGGCCACCCCTGATTCTGTTCCTCCCGACGCCGCTGCCGACAGCGCCCGGAGGTCATCCGCCGCACCTGGAGCGCCGGCGTCGAACGTTCCATCCGCGGCCAGCCCGTAGGCAGCCTCGGTGATCGTCAGCGTGACGATTGCCGTTTCCTTCGCCGCGACCAGCTCGCAGAGCCGTGCAATGTTGGCCCCGTCCACCGCCTCCACGATGCTGCCGATGACTTCGAAGCTGTCGCCGCCGGCCGACCGCTCCACCAGCGTGTAAAGGCAGTCCTGGCGGGACAACGCTGCCGCGGCGTCGGGGCGGCGGCCCGTGAACGCCGCGATCCCCCACTCCGCCGCGTCCGGGGCGTGCTGGGTGTACCAGGCCTGGTGGGAGCGGTGGAACGCCCCCAGCCCAAGGTGCACGATGCGCACCGGGGGTTTGGGCAGCGGCTTCAGGCTGCGGTTGAGTGCAGGCGGCGCGGCGTTCACAGCTTGAACACCCGCCGGGGAGACGCGTCCACGATGTCCACGATCAGTTCATGTGCCCGTTCCTCGCTGACCCGGTGTTCAGCAACCAGCCTGGCCAGGAAGGACGCCTCGATCCGCCGGGCGGTGTCATGCCGGGCCGGGATGGAGCAGAACGCACGGGTGTCATCGATGAAGCCGGAGGACCGCGAGAAGCCGGCCGTCTCCGTCACCGCCGACCGGAAGCGCAGCATCGCATCCGGGGCATCGAGGAACCACCACGGCGCGCCCAGGTATACCGATGGGTAGAAGCCCGCCAACGGGGCCAGCTCCCGGGAGAAGACCGTCTCATCAAGGGTGAACAGCACCAGGTGGAAGTCCTTGGCCGTCCCGAAGTCCTGCAGCAGCGGGCGCACCGCCTCCGTGTAATTGACCGCCACCGGAATGTCATGGCCGGTGTCGGCCCCAAACGCCTCGAACGTGGGCGAATGGTGGTTGCGGAACGAGCCCGGGTGGATGGTCATCACCAGGCCGTCCTCCACCGACATCCGGGCCATCTGGTAGATCATGTGCGCTTCGAAGGCGTCCCGGTCCGCAGGACTGGCGTGGCCTGCCCGTCCCCGCTCGAAAAGCCGCTCCGCCTCGCCGTCGTCCAGTTTCAGCGTGGCGGGCGTGAAGACGCCGTGGTCGGCGGAAACCGCGCCGCGCTCCACGAAGTGGCGCCGGCGCGCTTCGAGTGCCTTGATGTAGCCGACGTAGCCGGAAGCGCCCTCCCCTGCTGTGTCGACGAGGCGTTCCACGTTGTCCCGCCACACCGGATGCGCCATGTTCAGGTACTGGTCCGGCCGGAAGGTGGGCAGCACCCTTGCGGCAAATGAAGGGTCTGCGTGCAGGGCCGCGTGGCTGTCCAGCGAGTCCAGGGGGTCATCGGTGGTGGCGAGCACCTCGATGTTGAATTCCTTGAAAAGTTCCCGCGGCCGGAAGCCCGGCTCCGACAGTTTGGCCTGCAGCGCGTCATACAGCCGGTCCGCATTGTCCGCGGACGGTTCCTCCGGCAACCCGAACACGTGGGCAAACTCCTGCCGGATCCAATACCCGGACGCGGTTCCCTCGAAGTGCGGCCACGCCTCGCAGAAGCGGCGCCACACCTGCCGTGAATCGGCAGGCTGGCCGCCCAGGCCCAACTGGTCCATGGGCACCCCACCCGCATGGATCAGGCGGGTGACGTAGTGGTCCGGCGTGACCAGCAGCGCCGCCGGATCAGGGAAGGGGGTGTTCTGTTCGATGATTGCCGCATCCACGTGTCCGTGCGGGGAAATGATCGGCAGTCCTTCCACCTTCTTGAAAAGGGACCGTGCGATGTCCCGGACGCCGGGATCGGCAGGCAGCAGCCGGTCCGGGTGGTCCGCTATGGGCTGGCCCATGCTCAACGCCTTCCTGCCGGGACGGAGAGCCCCGCCAGGGCCGCGGTGGAACGAAGGTAGTCCAGGTTGTCAGCCGTCCGCTCCGCCAGCGGAAGGTCGGTGGAGAAGTCCTCCACGGTCACCCACCCGTCATAGCCAAAGGCCGCGAGTGCCCTGAAGTACTGCAGCACGCTGCCCTGGCCCGAGCGGAGTGGAGCCCACTCGTTCCGGAAGACGGCGGCGCCGGACTCATCGGTTTCGCCGCTGTTGACCCAGACCGCGTTCTTCACGTGGACATGGGCCAGGTAGTCGCCCAGGAGCTCGAACGCGGGGAGGTAGTCCTCCTGCCCTTCGATGAGCAGGTTGCCCAGGTCATGGATGACGCCCACGTGCCGCGGATCCAGCCCTTCCAGCAGCCGGAGCGCTGACGACGCGGAAGCGGTGATGGTCCGGTGGTGCAGCTCAACGAGCGCCTTCACGCCATGGTGGGCAGCCCGTTCGGCGATCCATTCGAAGTCCCGGCGGGCTGCGGCAAAGAGCTCAGGGTAGGGCGTGCCGCTGGCCGGTTCATTGCCCCAGGCCGCAGTTCCCAGCGGAAGCGTGGTCACCCTGACCTTCTCCGCGCCCAGCCGGGCCGTGGCGGCCAACATGCGGTCCACGTCTGCGTGGTTGTCGCACCGCGCATACCCGCCAATCCCGGAGAACTCCAGGGCCGCCCCGCTGGTCAGGCTGGCGATGCGGTCCAGGTGGTCTTCCATCCCGGTGAGCGGGACCGTGGCCCTGTTGCCGGCCCAGAAGCCGGGCTCCGCCGCCTCAGCTTGGTCGGTGACGCGCCATTCGACGCCGTCCCAGCCCTGGTCCGCGAGGTGCTGGACAGCCTCTTCCTGCGTCCATTCCGGGGTTGATGCCGTAAATACTGAAAACTTCATGGCCTCAGGCGCTTTCTGCCGCGTTATTGCCGGTGCGGACTTCGAGATCGTTGTACTTGCCCGCCAGAACGTCATCGAAGAGGACGGGCTGGCCCAGGGTCGCCGATACGTACACGGCCCGCACCGCTGCGAGCGCGTTGACGGCGTCGCTGACAGTGACGCCGGGCTGTCTTCCAGCGGCGATAGCGGCCAGGATGTCCCGGTACTGCCGGACGTGCCCGGCGGGGTACGTGGTTGGGTCGGCTGCTTTGTAGTCCTCTTCCGGGTATTTGGCCAGTTCCTCTTCGGCCTGGTTGCCCCCGCCCTGGAGGCCCATGTCCGCGGACTCGCCGCCGGCGTCCCTGCTGTGGAAGTACTCCAGCCGGTCGTTGTCCACCACGGCTGATCCTTCGGATCCCATCAGCTGGACGCGCACGGTCAGGCCGGGGTAGGCGGCGGTGGTGGCGTGCAGCACTGCCAGTCCCCCGTTTTCAAAGGTGACAGTGGCAACGGCGGTGTCCTCCACCTCGATCCGTTCATGGGCCAACCGTGCGGTGTGCGCGTGGATCTCCACCGGACGTCCCATGAACCACAGCAGCAGGTCCACGGTATGGACACCCTGGTTCATGAGGGCGCCGCCGCCGTCCATGGCCCACGTGCCGCGCCAGTCGCCGGAGTCGTAGTAACCCTGGCTGCGCCACCAGGCCACGGAAGCGATGGCAGAGGTCAGCTTACCGAAGCGTCCCTTGGCTATGGCATCGGCAACAGCCACGCTGGACTGGTCAAACCGGTGCTGGCTGATGACGGAGGCCACGATCCCCTTGCCAGCGGCTTCCTTTGCCGCGGCTTCGATTTCCTGGGCCCGCGTGAGGTCCACGTCGAGGGGCTTTTCAATGACCACGTGCTTGCCGGCGGCCAGGACTTCCAGGCCCTGCTGGATGTGGAGGCCGCTGGGCGTTGCCAGTGCAACGAGATCAATGTCCACCGCCGCGAAGGCGTCCGACAGCGTGCTGAACTGAGGCGGCCGCTGCCCGCCCTGGTTCCCGATGAAGTCGGCGAGCGCTTCGGAAGCCGCCGGAATGGCATCGACGAGCGCCACAATCCGGGCATCCGGGAAGGACTGAAGGGCTACGGCGTGGGTGCGCCCAATGACGCCGCACCCGGTGATGGCTACGTTCAAGGTGCTCATGCGGTCTGGACTCCTGCTTCTGCGGTGACTTTTGCAAAGGCCCGGGCGGCGATGCCGAAGGCGGTGGGGCCGGAGAACCCGCCCAGGCCGTGGGCGCCCGCCAGGTGCGGCTCCAGCGACGCGAAGCCCTGGTACCCGTCGGCTTTGAGTGCTTCGACCGTCCTGAGCAGGTCACCGTCCCCTTCGCCTGCCGGCGTTACGTGGCCGTTGGCGAAGAGTGCGTCCTTGACCTGCAGGTACTCCAGGTGGGGGCGCAGCTTGGCGTAAGCCTCGTCGAACGGCTTGACCCCTACCTGGACAAAGTTGGCGGCATCCCACGCCACCTTCAGGGCGGGCGAGTTCACGGTCTGGATGATGTCCAGGACCCTGTCCGGGACATCCCCGAAGATGTCCTTCTCGTTTTCATGCAGGAGGATCACACCCGCTTCCTCCGCGACGTCCGCGAGCGCCCGCATGCGTTCCATGACCGCGCCGCGGATGCTCTCCACCTGCACGGACTCGCCGTAGTAGAAGGAGAAGATGCGGATGTACCTGGCATCCAGGACCTTGGCGGCGTTGACCGCGCGGCGCAGACGCTCCACCTCGTGCTCCACGGGAAGGCTGACATCCACCTTCCCGATGGGCGAGGCGATGGCTGAGACCTTCATGCCCTTGCTGTTCAGCAGTGACGCCAGTGCCTGCAGCTGCTCATCATTGAGGTCCACAATGTTGGTGCCCCAGGCGCTGCGGACTTCGACGTGGTTGGCGCCGAGCGCCTGCAGCACTGCGATCTGGACCGCGGGGTCGTCGTCGATCTCGTCGCCAAAGCCTGACAGCTGCCACGTGACCTGGTTGGTCGAAACCATGGTTATTTAACTCCTCCGGCGGTCAGGCCGCCTACTAGGTAACGCTGGAATATCAGGTAGAGAATGACCACCGGCGCGGCGCACACCAGGGCCGCCGCCATCATCTGGCCGTAGTAGGGAATGGCGCCGCCTTCCTGTGAAGCACCGAAGATCTGGAGTGCGACGGCGGCGGTCTGGCTTTCCGGACGGGTCATCACCGAGGCGAACAGGACGTCATTCCAGCCGAGCAGGAAGGCGAAGATGCCGGAGACGACGATGCCGGGCCAGCTCAGCGGGAGGATGATCCGGAAAAGCACTCCGAGGTTGGACGCTCCGTCGATGCGGGCTGCCTCTTCCAGTTCCTTGGGAAGCCCGCGGAGGTAGGTGACCATCACCCAGGTGGAGAACGGCATGGCGAACGTCAGGTAGGTGACGAACAGTCCCCACTGGGTTCCGATCACCTGGATCCCGAGGTAGGTGGAAGCCGAGGAAAACAGAACGAAGACCGGCAGCACCATGAGGGTTCCGGGCACCGACTGCAGGGCCAGCAAGCCCCGCAGGATGGTCAGCCGCCCGCGGAAGGTGTAGCGGACCAGGACGAACGCGGTGGACACGGACAGCGCGGCGGACACCACTGCGGTTGCGCTTACCACCAGCACACTGTTGGTGAGGCCCGTGGCAAGGCCCACGCTGGTCCAGATCTTCGAGTAGTTTTCGAACGTGACCGTAGATGGCCAGAACTCGCCGTTGGCCACCCCGATGTCCGAGTTCACCGAGGCCAGGAAGATGTACAGCACAGGAGTCAGGACCAGGACGCCCAGGAACACCAGAACGAAAATCAGCAGCGGGGTCGGGAGTAGCCGCAGCACCTCGTGCTGCCGGTGCGAGCCGGGACGGTCGACTTCGAAGGTCGGCGTACTCCGCCGGGTGGCTGTCGTGGCGCTCATTTCTTGCC
Organism: Arthrobacter sp. DNA4; assembly: GCF_024362385.1. Taxonomy (NCBI): domain Bacteria; kingdom Bacillati; phylum Actinomycetota; class Actinomycetes; order Micrococcales; family Micrococcaceae; genus Arthrobacter; species Arthrobacter sp. DNA4. The sequence continues at coordinate 714,089 of NZ_CP101466.1, read as the reverse complement.
TCCTGGTGTTTCGGCGTCGTCAAGCTTGACGGCACGCAGGTAGACGAACAGCGGGATGGCGATGAGCACCAGGGAGATGAAGGCCATCGCGGCGCTCAGGCCAAACCGGAAGCTCTGGAAGCTCGTGACGTACGTCAGGATGGGGAGGACTTCGACGTCGGCGGGGGCCGGGACGCCGAAGAGCACGAACGGGAGGGTGAAGTTGTTGATGTGGTGCAGCATCCCGATCAGGAAGGCCAGCGACAGCGGGCCCTTCAGGTAGGGGAAAACCACGTACCGCAGCTTGTTCCACCACAGTGCACCGTCCAGGGCCGAGGCCTCATGCACCTCATGGTCAACGGACTGCAGGCCGGACAGCGCCAGCAGGTAGATGAACGGCCAGGACGCCCAGATCTGGACCAGGACCAGCGTCCAGAAGGTCTGCGGTCCGTTGAGCCACAGACCCACGTGGATCCCCACGGCGCCCAGGGCCTCGTCCACGATTCCGCCGGGCTGGAGCATGGTCCGCCAGACCGTTGCCACCACGAAGGATGGGAGGACGTACGGGATGAGGAAGATCGAGCGGATCACCGCCCGGCCCTTGAAGGCGTTCTGCGTGGCCACCGCGGCGGCGATGCCGAGCGGCAGCGTCACCACCATTGCCAGGAGCGAGTAGCTGACACTGAGCCAGACCGCGTGGAGCAGGGGCGAATCCGTGACTGCTTCAACGAAGTTTTCGGCTCCGATGAGCGGCGCGCTGATCCATTTCCGCAGGGTGTACTGGTCCAGGTTGAGGACTGACATGTAGATGCCCAGCAGCAGCGGGACCACGATGATGATGATCATCAGGGCTCCGCCCGGGATCAGCATCCACAGTGGGCGGTTGCGTTCGCTCAGGCCCTTGCGGCGCGGGCCGCCCTTGTGCCCGGGCTGCTGCCCGGCGTCGTCGGTATTCCGGGGTGCCCGGCTTGCGGCGGGATCCGCCGCAAGCCGGACTTCATGAGAGGCGTCGGTTGACATCAGAACTTATCCTTTGGAGGCGCGGTCCAGGGATGCCTGGCCCTTGTTCTGGGCGTCCTTGATCCTTTGGTCGAGGGCGGACTCGTCCACCTTGCCGGCGGCCAGGTCCGGAACGGACTGGACCGTGACGTTGAGAAGGCCCAGCTGGATGTCGCCCCAGGCACCGGTAAAGGGTGTCGCCTTGGACTTGGCAGCGGCGTCAGCCAGCGGCTTGAGCTTCAGATCGGTCAGGCTGGCGAGGGCCTCGGCGTTGGCTGGCAGGTCGCCGAAGATCTTCTGGTAGTTCAGCTGCTCATCCTTGGACGTGATCAGCTTGATGTAGGCGAAGGCGAGGTCCTTCTGCTTGGAGTAATCAGCCACCACCAGGTTGTCGCCGGAGAGGATGCTGGCCGCGTCGCCGTCGGACTTGGACTGCGTCTCACCGGGGGCGATGGTGGGCATCAAGGTGTACTCATACTTGTTGGCAACCTCCGACTTGGCGAGCGTGGGCATGGAGCTTGGCGTGGTCATCATCAGGTAGCCCGCCTTGCCGCTGGCAAAGGCCGCCACGGCGTTGCTGTTGCTCCAGCCCACGGAGGCGGGGTCAACAACCTTGTCATCGGTCAGCCAGCCGAAGTAGGTTTCGTAGGCCTTCTTGACGGTGGGGTCGTCCATCTTCAGTTTGTTGCCATCGACCAAAGGGTTGCCGGCTTGGACTGACATGGCCCAGATGAACTTCCACGGATCGTAGTTGTCCTTGTAGCCGGTGGCGATGCCATAGGTATCACCCTTGGTCATCTTCTTTGCCTGGGCTGCCAGTTCGTCCCAACTGGTGGCGGGCTTGTCGATGCCTGCTGCTGCCAGGAGGTCCTTGTTGTAGGCCATCACGAATGGACGGCTCACGAAGGGGATGCCGGCCATATGGTCCTTGTCCGGCCCGGAAATACCGAGGGCGGCCTGGTTGAAGCGGTCCTTGCCGCCTACTGCCTTCCAGTCGTCATCCGAGAGGGTGACGAAAGCCTTGGTGGCGTAGGCCGTGGGGGTGAAGGTGGTGCCGAGCCCGTAAACGTCCGGTCCCTGGCCCGAGACCACGGAGGTCTGGATGCGGGTGAGCTCGTCATTGGCAGAAGCGAAGGTCTCAAACTTCACGTCGGCTCCGGTTTCAGCCTTGAACTTGGCGGCGATGTCGCTCTGCCACTGTTTCTGCTGCTCGGGGTACTGGGCCAGGACGCCGGTCAGGACATTGAGGGTCTTGCCCGTTCCGTCCACTTTCCCGCCGGCGTTGCCGGAGCCTCCGCTGTTACCCGAGCCTCCGGATCCACAACCGGTCAGGGCGAGTGCTGCAGCCGTAACAATTGCCGCGAGCCCAGTAGTCGATTTAAACCTCATTGTTTTTCTCCTCTTGGACACCCGCATTGCCACATCCGTCCTGTGGCGGAGATCACTGCAGGCGACTCGAAAGCCAGTCTAGGAAGATGGCAACGTGCATGGCAAGCGGTTGCCAAAATTTGCCATAAATGCTCAGATTGAGTTCAACAGGATTCCGGGAACGAGTAGCCTTGGAAACCCCACATGGCCGGTTTTATCCCGGTCCGCGAGGAAGGCCCAGCGATGGCAGACCCAGCAGCGACGGCGTCGTCAGTCCCGGCAAGCCTTGACACGGGCACCCGGCGGGACCGCCCACCCACCATCCGGGACGTGGCGGAACTCGCCGGGGTGGCCACCTCCACCGTGTCGCGGGCCCTCGCGCGGCCCGACCGGGTCAACCCGCGGACCCGCATCCGGATCGAGGAAGCGGCCGCGGAGCTCAATTACGTGCCCAGCTCCCAGGCCCGCGGCCTCAGTTCCGGACGGACCAACGCGGTGGCCGTCCTCGTACCCGACATCACCAACCCGTTCTATTTCGACATCATCCGCGGCACCCAGCACCAGCTCAAGGCCGCCGGGGTCACCCAGCTCCTGGTGGACACCGAGGAGTCCAGTGAGATGGAACTCGATGCCCTGCACAAGATGCGCAAGTCCGCGGACGGCTTCATCCTTGCCGCGTCACGCCTGACGGACGCCCAGCTTGCAGAGGTCTCGCAGTCGCAGCCCCTGGTGACGTTCAACCGCGCCTCCACCAGCGCCCCGACGGTGATGATCGATACTCCCTCTGCCATCATCCAGGCCCTTGAGCACCTGGCCTCCCTGGGCCATCACAAAGTCTGCTATGTGGCCGGACCGCCCACCTCCTGGTCCAACCAGATGCGGTGGAAAGTCTTCGAGGAGGACGCGACCAAACGGGGCATGGAGGTCCACCGGATCGGCCCTTACGCCCCAAAGACCACGTCCGGTGCGGCGGCGGCGGATGCGGCCGTCAGGACGGGGGCAACAGCCTGCATCGTCTTCAACGACCTGCTGGCCATCGGCATGCTCCAGCGCCTCCAGGCCCGCGGCATCCGGGTTCCTGCCGACATGAGCATCATTGGCTCGGACGACATCTTCGGCGCGGACTTCTGCAATCCTCCGTTGACCACGATCTCCAGCCCTATCGAGCAGGCGGGCAGGGTGGCCGTGTCCATGCTGCTGGCGCAGCTCAACCCGCTGTCGGGAAGTGCCAGCAGGCAGCTCGCCGTCATGCCAACGCACCTGACCGTGAGGGAATCGACAGGCCCTGCCCCGGCCTGATCAGTCCATAGTGAACGGCAGGACCCGCCGCAAGATGGAACCGAACCGCGAGCACGCCCTGGAAGTGCTGGCGGACAGCTGGTAGCACCTGCTCTGCGACGAAGGCTGGCCAGGGCAGAGTGACCTAGGCCTGTTCCGTGATCCACGCACCAAGTTCGGCGGCGGTTTCCGTGGTGAGGGCGTGCCCACCCGGGTCCTTGCGGGCGTGGGTATCCGCCCCGGAGGCCCCCAGGAGGTAGTCCCAGGTGCGGCCCAGCAGGTCAGCCGGGATGACGGTGTCGGCTTCGCCGTGGGCCAGGAACACCGGGGCGCCGGAGAGGCGGTCCGGCGACGTCGGCACACCAGCCTCGAACGGCAGCGTCCCGTAGAGGACGGCAGTGCCCTCGAAACGCTGCGGATCAGCCAGCATCAACCCGCCCGCGAACGCCGCACCGCCACTGAAGCCGACCAGGATCACCGGCCGTCCTTCCGGGGCGATCGGGTCCAGCCAGGTCCGGAACCATTCCATTGTCTGGGCCAGGGACTCGGCCACGGGCCGCCCAGTCCCCCGGTTCGCGAACCAGGCGAACCCGCCACCTGCCGGGATCGGCGCACGGACGGCGGCGTAGGAGAAGCCTGCGGGAAGGTGGCTGGCCAGTCCGATGATTCCTGATTCATCCGATCCGCGCCCGTGCAGCAGCACCACGAGAGGGCGGTTGGGATCGTCGGGGCTCTGCCAGGCGACGGTGGGTTCGGCGAACGGTGCGTGCATATCGTGTCCTTGGTGTTGGTGGTGGAAATGGCTTGGGTCAGGCAGGAGCCGGGGCCCCGATTTCCCGGTTGACTGCGGGCATGATCTCGGTGGCGGGCAGCTCGATGGAACGCGCCGTCTCGGCGAACGGCAGCCCGCCCAGTCCGATCTGGGCCATGTAGCGGCTGGTGCCCAGTGCCTCGTGGATGGCGAGGATCTTCTCCACCACCTGCTGTGGGCTCCCCACCAGCAGGCCGCCGCCGGGCTCAGACCAGTCATCGAAGGTTGAGCGCGGGAAGTGGTCCACGGGCCGGGGCATGTTCTGCTCGAAATACGCCCGGTAATAGGGGTAGAAAGTGTCGCGTGCCTGCTGGGAGGTGGGGGCCACGTAGAAGTGGCCGCCGGCACCCACCGGCAGGGCGGCGGCGTCATGCCCGGCCTCGGCCGCGGTGTGCCGGTACAGCTCCACCAGGCGGCGGAACCTTTCGGGTCCGGACAGCAACGCGACAAACAAGGACAGGCCCAGCCGTCCGGCGCGGGCAAAGCTTGCGGGCGTGCCGCCGACCCCCACCCAGACGGGAAGTTTTTCCTGCAGCGGCCGCGGGGCAATGTCCATGCCGGGGATGGTTTGGGTCAAGGTACCCTGCCAGTCCAGGGTGGCGTTGTCCCGAAGCTCCAGCAGCATGCGCAGCTTTTCGTCGAAGAGGGCGTCGTAATCGGCGGTGTCGTAGCCGAACAGTGGGTAGGACTCGATGAACGCGCCGCGCCCGGCGATGATCTCGGCGCGGCCGCCGGAAACCAGGTCCAGGGTGGCGAACTGTTCGAACAGCCGCACCGGATCCTGGGTGGACAGTACGGTGACGGCGGTGCTCAACCTTAGGTTGGTGGTCTCGCGGGCAACCGCGGCCAGCACCATCTCGGGGGCGGACAAGGCGAAGTCGTGGCGGTGGTGCTCGCCCAGGCCCAGGAAGCTGAGGCCCGCCTGGTCAGCAAGCTTGGCCAGCCCAATGATCTCTTCCAGCCGCTGGTGCGGCGACTGGGCGCGTCCGGTTATTCCGTCGCGGGATAGTTCACCAAAGGTAAAAATGCCGAAGCCCATATTGGTTGAACGTTCAACTTTACAGAAGTATTCCGGAGCTTCGACGGCCGATCGACGCCGGGACCTGCCCCGGACCCGCAAATAGGTACGGGCGTGCACCCCGGGGCCTCCGCCCCGGAAGCGATGCACCAGGGGGTCCCTATTACCTGCCCGTAGCGTAGCGGGCCGTTTCGGCGCCGGAGCATACTTGACCCGCCACTCGCATTGATGGACGAAAGAGACGTCCCACCGCACCCTCACCGGCAGTTCCAGGGGATTCTGCCGGCATCCCGCTGCGGGACGGGGGAACATCCCCGCCGCGTCGCAGCCCTTGGACGGAAGACACCGGTCTCGAAAGGGGTAAAGATCAACGATGAAACACACCAGGACGGGACTGCTGTCCATGGCGTCCGCCGCCGTGCTTGCCCTGGGACTTGCTCCCGGATCTGCTGTGGCCCATGGCGGATCCGGGCACGGGGACCCGGACCAGAGTGACGACTGGCGGCACAATGACGATCAGCGCCGGCTGGTCAGGGCCCTGCGTGACGTCACCGACGACTACCGCTGGCTGGAGAACGCGGAGGCGGACGGCTACCGGAAGATCACCGAATGCATCGACAAACCGGGCGTGGGAGCCATGGGCTTCCACTACGCGAAGCAGGAACTGATCGATGACAAGACCCAGGCCCGGAAGCCCGAGGTCCTGGTGTACATGCCTGACGAGGACGGGCAGTACGAGCTGGTGGCTGCCGAATTCATCTCGACGGCGGCCGACCGTCCCACCCTCGCCGGCCTCGATTTCGAGGACGGGCCGTTCTCCGGTTCCTACGCGCTTCACGCGTGGATCTGGCGGGACAACCCGGACGGCATGTTCGCTTCCTACAATCCGGACCTGAGCTGCCCCACGTGACCTCCCTGACGTCGGACGCCGCACGGTGGACCCGGGGCGCCGGACGCCGGCCCGACGCAAGGCGGGCGTACGACGCCGGGAGCCGCCCGCCGTCGTACGCCCGCCTGTGGATCGGGGTGCTTAGGCTCCCACGAGCTTGGCGCCGGCAGGAACCTCCGCCGGGGCACCCGGCGCGTTGCGGCCGTACAGCCAGTCGTTGTACTGGAAGTTGTTGTCGCCGCGGCTCTTGAACAGCATGTTCCGCAGGACGCGTGCCACGCCGTCCACGTGCCAGGACTCGCCCCAGATCCGGGCGGTGGTCTGGACTCGTGCGGTGCGGGCCGCCCGGGTTTCGTTGAACTCGCGGAAGGCATCCTCCCACGCACCGGCGTCGATGCCTTCGGGCGTGAAGACCTTGTTCTGCGCGGCGTCCTGCAGCACCGCAGCGTCCTCGAGCGCCTGGCAAGCACCCTGGGCCAGGTACTGCAGCATCGGGTGCGCGGCATCGCCTATCAGTGCCATGCGGCCGGAAACCCAGTTCTCGATCGGGTTGCGGTCATACATGGGCCAGCGGATGCCGGTGGCCACGTTCTTCAGGGCTTCCTGCACGGCGGGGACGCAGTCCTTGTAGGCCGCCTGGAGTTCGTCCACGCCGCCGTACTGCTCTTCGCCGCGCTCGAACGACGGGGACTTGAACACTGCCACGGTGTTGAGCAGCTGGCCCTTGCGGAGCGGGTACTGGACCAGGTGGCAGTTCGGGCCGAGGTAGACGATGACGTCCTCCAGGTCCGCGGCGGGGGTTTCCTCGGTGATGGGCACGGTGCCGCGGTACGCCACGTAGGCGGAGTTGACGGGGCCGTCGTTGGCAACGGTGGCGCGGAGGGTGGACTTCAGCCCGTCCGCTGCCAGGATGGCGTCAGCCTCGAACACCTCACCCTTGGCGGTGTAGGCGCGGGCGCGGTCGCCGTCGGTCTCCACCTTCTGCACCAGGACGTCGTTCACCAGGGTGACGCCGGCTTCCTGGCAGGCTTCGAGCAGAATCCGGTGCAGGTCGCTGCGGTGGATCACGACGTAGGGGGCGCCATAGCGTTCCTCGAACTCGCCGCCCAGGGTCTGGCGGGTGAGTTCCTCGCCGGTGATGGCGTCGCGGAACACCAGGTGCTTGGGCTGGACGCCGATTTCCAGCGCCTTTTCCAGCAGGCCCCAGCGCTTGAGGACGCGGGAGGCGTTGGGGGCCATCTGCAGGCCGGCGCCGACTTCGCCGAAGGCGGGTGCCACTTCAACCAGGGTGACGTCGGCGCCGTTTTCGCGCAGCGCCAGCGCTCCGGCAAGCCCGGCCATGCCGCCGCCCACTACCAGGACGTCGGTGGACCCTTTGAGGTTAGACATTGGAAACTCCTACTGCTGTTGATTTCTTGATTTTGGTACCGACGGCTGCGAGCAGGACTGCTGCTGCTGCGGCTGCTCCGGCAAATGCCAGGAAGTTCGAGTTGACGCCCAGGCCCGCTGCGAGCAGGAGCCCGCCGGCCTGCGGGGCGGCTACGGCCCCGATCCGGCCCACGCCGAGCGCCCAGCCAAGGGCGGTGCCGCGCAGGTGTGCCGGGTAGTGGCTTGCCACGGCGGCGATGATCAGGCACTGGGTGCCGTGCGTGCCCACGCCGGCGAGCACCAGCATGAGGTAGACGACGGCGACGGGCGGCCCGGTCACCAGGACCAGCAATCCGATGGCGGCTACGGCCGCTGCCGCGATCGCGGTGGGGATGGGGCCGAACCGGGTGCCGGCCCAGGCGGTGAGCACCGAGCCCGCCACGGCGCCCAGGTTGAGGGCCAGTGCGAACGTCAGGGCGGACCCGAGGTTGTAGCCTGCCAGCTGCATGAGGTTGGGCAGCCAGGTGCCCAACCCGTACCAGGCGAAGAGAGTCACCAGGGTGCCGATGGCGAACAGCAGGCTGGTCCCGAGGTAGGGCGCGCGGAGCAGGGACCCGAACCCGACGGCGTCCTTGGCGGTGCTGCCCTGGGCTGCGCCCTTGGGGCCGGGTGCCAGCGTCTCCGGCAGGTAGCGGATGCCCAGCGGGATGACCACCACCAGGGCGACGACGGCGACCAGGAACATGACCGGCCAGCCGAAGGCAGGAATCAGCGGGATGCCGACGAGGGCTGCGATGGAGCCGCCGATGGGGACGCCGGACATCATGAGCGTGGCGATGGTGGATCGCCACTTTTCGGGAACGAGTTCTGCCACCAGGGCGTTGGCCGAGGGCACCAGGCCTCCCAGGCCAATGCCTGCCAGGAGACGCAGGCCGCCGAAGACCGGCGCGTTGGGGGCAAAGGCGCAAAGGATGGTGAAGAGGGAGAACACGACGGCGCAGCCGATGATGGTGCGCCGCCGGCCCCAGGTATCGGACATGCGGCCTGCGAAGACCGCTCCGATCATCATGCCGATGAAGGCCATCGACCCGATGGTGCCGGCGGTGGCCTTGGTCAGGCCCCAGCCGGTATCGCTGATGAGCGAGCCCTGGACCGTCCCATAGACGATCAGGTCATAGCCGTCGAAAACGACCAGCAGCCAGCACACCAGGACGGCAAGCACGGAACGCCGGGGAAACCCGGAACGGCCGGCGCCCGGAGCGGGGGCGGCCGTGCGCTGCGGCGCTGCAGCGGAAGTTGTGTGATTCATCCCACCACTGTGCTGGCAGCCATACAGCTCCGCACATAAGATTCTGTTATGCAGAATCTTCCAGCCCGACGGAAGCCCACCTACTCCATTGAGGCGGTGGACAACGCCCTGCAGTTGCTGCAGCTCCTGCGGGACGTGGGCAGCCTGCGGCTCAAGGACGCCGCCGCGGAACTGGGCGTGGCTCCGTCCACCGCCCACCGGCTCCTGGCCATGCTGGTCTACCGGGGCTTCGCCGTGCAGGACGAAACGCGCCGGTACGTGCCGGGCCCGGCAATGGGCGCGGGTCCCGCCGGGTTCAGCTGGACCCGGCAGCTGCGGGACGTCTCCCGGCCCCACATGGAAGTCCTGTGCGCCCGCACCAACGAGACCGTCAACCTGATGATCCGGGTGGGCACCAAGGTCCGCTTCCTGGACACGGTGGAAAGCTCGAATATCCTGCGCGTCGGCGACCGCCAGGGCACGTTGCTGCCGGCGCACAAGGCTTCCGGCGGCAAGGCCATCCTGGCCGAGCTGGAACCGGCCGCGCTGGAACAGCTGTTCCGCAGCCCCAACGCGGAGCTGACCGGCGACTACATTCCCGACGCCGAGTACCCGGCGTTCCTGCGCGAGCTTGAGTCGGTGCGGGCCAACGGATTCGCCGCCAACTTCGAGGGCACCGAGGAGGGCATCAGTGCCTTTGGTATGGCGCTGCACAACGGCAGGGGCATGGTGGTGGGCGCCTTGAGCGTGGCCACTCCGGTGGCCAGGTTCCGGCCGCTGTTCGACGCCGGGCTGGTCGGCGTGATGATGGAAACCCGGCGCCAGCTGGAGATGGACATCGCGGCCAATCCGGTGGACGGGGCGCAGCACCCCTGACGCTTATCCGGAAGGCCGCCGGGAGAATTCTGTCAGCCAGAATATGCTGGAGGTCACAGCCTGCCTTCCCTAGGGTCGAATCCACGTCGCAGTCAGTCCGCACGCAAGGAGAAGGCCAGTGTCGATCAGCGCTGAAAACCAAACGCACGAATCCGTGGCACAGGAACACCATGTTCCCGAGCCCACCCCCGAGGAGGCTGCCCAGCTGGAGCAGCTGTACAAGGACTTCAACAAGGAAAACCTGATTCCGCTGTGGACGGAGATCGCGGACCTGATGCCCATGGTCCCGTCGCCCAATGCAGTCCCGCACGTCTGGCGGTGGGATGACCTCTACCCGCTGGCTGCCCGCGCCGGCGACCTGGTGCCTGTGGGCCGCGGCGGCGAACGGCGTGCCATCGCGCTGGCCAACCCGGGCCTGGCCGGGACCCCGTACGCCACGCCCACGCTCTGGGCCGCCATCCAGTACCTGGGCGGCCGCGAAACCGCTCCGGAGCACCGCCACTCCCAGAACGCCTTCCGCTTCGTCGTCGAAGGTGAAGGCGTGTGGACGGTGGTGAACGGCGATCCCGTCCGCATGTCCCGCGGCGACTTCCTGCTCACCCCGGGCTGGAACTTCCACGGCCACCACAACGACACCGATGAGCCCATGGCCTGGATCGACGGCCTGGACATCCCGTTCGTCCACTACGCCGATGCCGGGTTCTTCGAATTCGGCACCGAGCGCGTCACGGACGAGGCCACCCCGGACATCTCCCGTTCCGAGCGGTTGTGGGCCCACCCCGGCCTGCGCCCGCTCTCCGGACTGGAGAACACCACCAACTCACCCATCGCCGCGTACCGGTGGAAGTACACCGACGCCGCCCTGCGCGAGCAACTGCTCCTGGAGGACGAGGGCCATCCCGCCACCGTGTCCCAGGGCCACGCCGCCATCCGATACACCAACCCCACCACCGGCGGGGATGTCATGCCCACCATCCGCGCGGAGTTCCACCGCTTGCGGGTCGGCGCCTGGACCGAGACCGTCCGCGAGGTGGGCTCCAGCGTCTGGCAGGTCTTCGAAGGCACCGGCACCGTGACCCTTAACGGCGAAACCCGGGTCCTGGCCAAGGGCGACCTGTTCGTGGTTCCGTCCTGGGCCGCGTGGTCCCTGCAGGCCGAATCTGAGTTTGATCTGTTCCGGTTCAGCGACGCACCCATCTTTGAGCGCCTGAACTTCAACCGCACCTACATCGAAGGACGCACCAAGTAATGAAACTCCTCACCCTCCGCACCGCTGACGGCACCAAAGCGGTCCGCCAGGACGGCGACGCCCTCACCGAGATCCCGGGCTTCCCCGACGTCGGGGCCCTGCTGAAGGACCCCAACTGGGAAGCCACGGCGAAGGCGGGCAACGGCGCAACGCATGCGCTCGACGGCGCCGACCTTGCCGCCGTCGTCCCCGCCCCCGGCAAGATCATCTGCGTGGGCCACAACTACCGCAACCACATCAAGGAAATGGGCCGGGAGGTTCCCGAGCACCCCACCCTGTTCGCCAAGTATGCCGAGTCCCTGATCGGCCCCAATGACGACCTGGCCCTGCCGCAGGAATCGGACACCGTGGACTGGGAAGCCGAACTCGCCGTCGTCATCGGCAAGGCCGGCCGCCGCATCCCCGAGTCCGAAGCCGCTGAGCACATCGCCGGGTACTCCGTGCTGAACGACGTCTCCATGCGCGACTACCAGTTCCGCACCATCCAGTGGCTGCAGGGCAAGACCTGGGAGAAGTCCACCCCGTTCGGGCCGGCCCTGGTCACCAAGGACGAGTTCACGGCCGCCCCGCTGATGACCTCCGCCGTGGACGGCGAAGTCCAGCAGTCCACCCCCACCTCGGACCTGGTGTTCACCCCGGAGTTCCTGGTCTCCTACATCTCCACCATCATCACCCTGAACCCGGGCGACGTGATCGCCACCGGCACCCCCGGCGGCGTGGGCCACGCCCAGGACCCCAAGCGCTACCTGCAGGAGGGCCAGGTCCTGGTCACCACCATCGAGGGCCTGGGCCAGCTGACCAACCGCGTGGTCAAGGAAGCCTGATGGTTGCCCGGCACGACCAGACCACCGATCCCGTCCTGCTCGACGGGCTCCTGCAGGCCCGGCGCGGCACCGCGTTCTTCGCCCGCAAGCTCAACGAGCTCACGGACGCGGAACTGGACGGGGACTCGCTCCTGCCGGGCTGGACCCGCCGCCACGTTGTAGCCCACGTGGGCTACAACGCGCGGGCCGTCGCGCGGCTGGTCGAATGGGCAGCCACCGGCGTGGAGACCCCCATGTACCCCTCGGTGGAGGTCCGCAACCACGAGATCGACTTCGGCGCCACGCTCAGTCCCATCGCGCTGCGGAACCTGTTCGACCACTCCGCCGTGCACCTGAACGTCGAGTGGCGCGACCTGCCCGCCGACAACTGGCATCACAAGGTCAAGACCGTCCAGGGCAGGACCGTCCCCGCCGAAGAAACCGTCTGGATGCGCACCAGGGAAGTGTGGGTGCACGCCGTTGACCTGGACAACGGCGCCACGTTCCAGGACATCCCCGCACCCGTCCTGGAACGGCTCCTGACAGACATCACCGGCGCCTGGCACGCCCGCGGGACGGACAAGGACCTGGTGGTCGAGGTCACCGGGCGGCCCTCTGCGCTGGTCTTCGGTGACACGGCAGCCACCTCCCCCACCGTGGTGTCCGGCTCCCTGGCCGCCATTGCGCAGTGGGCCACCGGCCGCGGCACGAACGGCACCACGGCACAGCACGACGGCGGATCGGTCACCCCCGCGCCCCCGGCGCCGGCCTGGATCTAGCTATAAATCGAGCACCCGGGCAAGCCATGTGCCACACCGCACCAAAGGCGGGCCAGCATACGCTGGCCCGCCTTTGCCGTTGCCCTCCGGACTCCTCCCACGCGGTAAGCCTTCGCCTCGGGCTGCAAACCAAAAATCCATCCCCTCGTTTGGGACCGGGTCCATAATCGGGACGGCGGCCGCTGGATAGCATGGGGTGACCGGACAGAGCCGTCCGGCGGGATCGACGCAAAAGGAAAACCCATGGCCGCGGTTACGGTGGATGACATCCTCTCGGATCTCCCCCTTGGCTTCGCCAGCCTCATCCTCCGCCCAGCCCCGTCGGCGACGGCCATTGAACGGTTCCTTATTGTCGACGCCGACGACGAGTCGGTCCAGGCTGCCGGCGCGTTTGTCCTGCTCATCGGTGTCCGCGGCCGCTCCGCCCTGCCGGCGCTCCGGCGGCTCCTGAAAGACCCGCCACCGGTAGTCGCCGTCAAGGGCAACCGCGAAGACCTCGCCGAAGCTGAAGAACTCCTGCAGGCAGCGGGCTCGGGCCTCCTGCTGGTTGATCCGGCCGCCGACTGGGACCGCCTGCTGTCCATCGCAAAGGACCGGATCCAGCCGCGCAGCTACGAGAGCGAAGTCCTCACCCTGCTCGAGGAAGACCTGTTCGCCATCGCCCAGACCACGGCCAGGCTCACCTCCAGCCACGTGCTGATCGAGGACGCTGCCAACAAGGTCCTGGCGTACTCCACGGTCACCAACGACATCGACGAGCTCCGCAAAGCGTCCATCCTGTCCCGCCGCGGCCCCCGGAAGTACGAGCTGCTGCTCAAGGACCTGGGTGCATACCGCGAACTCCACCGCACCCGGCAGCCGGTCCGCGTGCCTGCCCGGCCCCAGGACGGGCTGCGTGAACGGGTGGCCATCGCGCTCTTCGCCGGGGAGCGGATCATGGGCTACATCTGGCTCCAGGAGACCGGAGAGGGCTTCGGCCCGGACGTGGAGTACGTCCTCACCGGATCCGCAGCCAGGGTTTCCGCCGAACTGATCCGCTACCGCAACCAGCAGTCCGTCCACATGCGGGAGGACCGGGTGGCACGGATCCTGTCAGGTCCCGCCGAGGCCGCCGCCAGCGCCCACAGCGGAAAGATCCCCTCCGAACGTCCCGCGGCGCTTCTCCTCATCGGTATGTCCGACGCCGACTCCCGGGCTGACGACGCCGCGCTCAAGCACGGCGAGCTGGCCAACCTGGCCTCCATCCACGCCGCCGCGTACAAGGCATCCGCCGTCGTGGGCCAGTTCAACGGTGACACGGCCATCATCCTGCCGGACCTGCAGTCCAGCACGGCGGAAGCGGGGCTGAGGGCACTTGCCGAAGCGGTGGTCAAGGATGCCCGCAAGCACCTGGGCATCATTCCCTTCGCCGCCGTCGGACCGCTGGCGCCGGACCTGCTGTCCATCCACGGGGTCACCGGCATCACTGAAGCGCTGCTGGCCTGCGTGCGGAACGCCACACCGGGCACGGTGGCCACCGTTGACGATTTCGAGGCGGAAATCCTCTACCGCGAGGCCGTACGTAACTTCTACAGCTCACCCTTCCGGCACCGCAGCATGGCGGCGCTGCTCCAGGAGGATGCCGAACTCGCAGCAACCCTGCAGGCCTACTTCGACGCCGGCTTCGACGTCTCCGAATGCGCCAAACACATGAACCTGCACAAAAACACCGTCTACTACCGCGTTGCCAAGGCGGCCAGGGTCACCGGCCTGGACTTCGGCAACCCCCGCGACTCACTGGTGGCCCTGCTCCATCTCCAGGAGTGGGCCGCCTCCACCGACAATTCAGGCAGGAAATGAGCACCATACTCAGCGCACCGCCCCTGGGCGTCCTCCTTGAGGACATCGTCCGGCGCCACCGGCCCAGGCAGAACGCCGGCAGCGTTCCCGGAAACATCCCTTTCCTTGCCACGGTCCCGTTCGACCGCTTCGGCATCGCTGTCGCCACCACCTCCGGCGAGGTCTTCAGCTCCGGGGACGCCGGCGTTCCCTTTTCCATCCAAAGCATTTCCAAGGTATTCACCCTGGCCATGGCCCTGCAGGGCGGCAGATCCACCGCTCTTTGGTCCCGGGTGCTGCGCGAACCCTCCGGAACGTCCTTCAACTCGCTGGTCCAGCTGGAAGCCGAGAAGGGCATCCCCCGCAATCCGTTCATCAACGCCGGCGCCCTGGTGGTCACCGACCACCTACTGGAAGAGACGCCCGACGCCGCCACGCAGCTCCTGCGGTTCCTCACCGAACAAGCGGGGAGCCATGAGGCGGAGCGAGGCTCCCGCGCACCGTTCATCGATGAAGCCGCTGCTGCCGGCGAGCTGGCCAGCAGCAGCCGCAACCTGGCCCTGGCGCACTTCCTCAAGGATTTTGGCAACCTCACCCAGCCGGCCGCGGCAGTGGTGGAGAACTACGTCCGCCAGTGCTCCATCATGATGACCTGCGTCCAGCTGGCCAGGGCCGGCCTGTTCCTCGCCAACGACGGCCAGGGAACAACCGGCAGGGTGCTGTCCCCCAGCGAGGCCAAGCGGATCGGTTCCATCATGCTGACCTGCGGCATGTATGACGCCGCCGGCGAGTTCGCCTACCGGGTGGGCCTGCCCGGCAAGAGCGGAGTAGGTGGCGGGATCCTGGTGATCGTCCCGGGCCAGTGCGCCATCTGCGTCTGGAGCCCCCGCCTGGACGCCAAAGGCAACTCCCTTGCCGGCACCGCCGCCCTGGCCGACCTCTCCGACCGCACCGGCTGGTCAGTCTTCTAAGTTTCCCCATCCAGCAAGATCTTCCCCGGATCGAAAGGAATACCCATGCCCAACAACCCCAATGAAGAGGTTGAGTTCGACCACGTTATTGATGGTGGTCACGCGCATGCGTCTGAGACCTCCCTGCACGCGGAGGACAAGGGTTACCACAAGAACCTCAAGCCCCGGCAGATCCAGATGATCGCGATCGGCGGTGCGATCGGTACCGGCCTGTTCCTCGGCGCCGGCGGCCGGCTCAACGCCGCGGGCCCGTCCCTGGTTATCGCGTACGCGGTGTGCGGGTTCTTCGCGTTCCTGATCCTGCGCGCCTTGGGCGAACTGGTCCTGCACCGGCCTTCCTCGGGTTCGTTCGTTTCCTACGCCCGTGAGTTCTTCGGCGAAAAGGCCGCGTTCGTCTCCGGCTGGTTCTACTGGATCAACTGGGCCACCACCACCATCGTGGACATCACCGCCGCCGCCCTCTACATGCACTTCTTCGGCAACTACATCCCCTGGATGGCCGACGTCCCGCAATGGGCCTGGGCACTGACCGCCCTCGTCGTCGTCCTGGCCCTGAACCTGGTCTCCGTGAAGGTCTTCGGCGAAATGGAATTCTGGTTCGCCCTGATCAAGGTCGCCGCCCTCGTCGCGTTCCTCATCATCGGCACCTACTTCGTCATCTTCGGCACCCCCGTGGACGGCCAGCAGGTCGGCATCAGCCTCCTGTCCGATAACGGCGGGATCTTCCCCAACGGCCTGCTGCCCATGATCATCCTCATGCAGGGCGTCCTGTTCGCCTACGCCTCCATCGAACTGGTCGGCACCGCCGCCGGCGAAACCGAAAACCCCGAAAAGATCATGCCCAAGGCCATCAACTCCGTGGTCTTCCGCATCGCCGTGTTCTACGTCGGCTCCGTGATCCTGCTGGCCCTGCTGCTGCCCTTCACCTCCTACCAGAAGGGCGTCAGCCCCTTCGTGACGTTCTTCGGCTCCATCGGCGTCCAGGGCGTGGACGTGATCATGAACCTCGTGGTCCTCACCGCCGCCCTGTCCTCGCTGAACGCCGGGCTCTACTCCACCGGCCGGATCCTGCGCTCCATGTCCGTGAACGGCTCGGCCCCTAAGTTCGCCTCCCGCATGAACAAGGCAGGCGTCCCCTACGGCGGCATCGCCATCACCGCCGTCGTCTCCCTCCTCGGCGTCCCGCTGAACTACCTCGTCCCGGCCGACGCCTTCGAAATCGTGCTGAACATCGCCTCCGTGGGCATCATCATGACCTGGGCCACCATCGTCCTCTGCCAGATCCAGCTCAAACGCTGGGCCGACAAGGGCTGGGTGGAGCGCCCCTCCTTCCGGATGTTCGGCGCCCCCTACACCGGCTACCTGTCGCTGGTCTTCCTCGTCGGCGTCCTGGTCATGGTCTTCATCGACTCACCCCTGACCATGCTCGTCACCGCCATCGCGTCCGTGCTCATGGTCATCGGCTGGTACGCCTGCCGCCACCGCATCCGCCAAATCGCCGAAACCCGCGAAGGCTACACCGGGACAGCACCCGTGATCGCCAACCGGACGCCCATTTCCTGACCACAACGCCTCCAATCCTCCGAGCTGAAGAAAGACCATGACACCAGAGCCGCAGCCCACCCTGACCACATCCCGTCCCCAGCCCGCCGCCGTCGTCCACCACCAGGACGCCATGGCGCCCGCCCTCAAATCCGCCGGGCACGTCATCGTCGATTCGCTGGTGGCCCACGGTGTGGAACGCACCTACGTGGTTCCCGGCGAGAGCTTCCTCGACGTGCTGGACGGCCTGCACCAGTCCAGCATCGAAACCATCGTCTGCCGGCATGAGGGCGGGGCCGCATACATGGCGGAAGCGGACGGCAAGATGCAGCAGCGCCCGGGCGTAGCGATGGTCACCCGGGGACCGGGCGCCGCGAATGCGCATGTGGGCCTGCACACCGCCTGGCAGGACTCCACCCCCATGCTGCTCTTCGTGGGCCTGATCCCGTTCGCCCACCGGGACCGGGAAGCGTTCCAGGAATTCGACATCAAGTCCTGGTTCGATACCGGCGCCAAGCGCGTCATGGTCCTGGACCATCCGGAGCGGGCCTCCGAGATCGTGGCGGAAGCCATGTTTGCCGCGATGAGCGGACGGCCCGGGCCCGTGGTTGTCGGCTTGCCGGAGGACGTGATCCGGCAGCAGGTCAGCCCGGCACTCCACCCCGCCATACCCGTAGCCGCCGGGGGTTTGAGCGGCACGGACTCCGCGGCGCTGAAGGCTGCCCTGGCCGAATCCAGCAAGCCGCTCTTCGTCACCGGCGGCAACGACTGGACGCAGGAGGCAGCCGGGCAGCTCACCGCCTGGCTGGAGCGGCACCACATCCCGGCCGCCGCGGAATGGCGCACGCAGGGTACGGTGTCCTTTGATTCGCCGTCCTACGTGGGGCCCATCGGGTACGACCGGCCGCGGCCCACGTATGACCTCCTGGAGGAGACCGACCTCCTGGTGTTCGTGGGCACGGTGCCGGGAGATGTGATCACTGACGGATTCGTGTGCCGCCAGGACTGGAGCAAGAAGAACTTCCTGGTGACGGCGGACCCGTCGCTGCGGGGGCGGTCCGGACCCGTGTCACGGCAGATCCTGGCCAAACCCGACGCGTTCGTCCGCGACCTGGAGGGCATCGACCTGCCAGTCAAGGAGGAGTGGAAGGCCTGGACCGCCAGGATGCGCGCCGAGCAGGAAAGCTTCGCGGCACTCCCTCCAGCAGCGCCGGCTCCGGGCCAGGCGAGGATGGACACCCTGATGGCCAACCTGGTGCCCCGTCTTCCCGGGGACGCGATGGTGACGTTCGGGGCCGGGGAACATACCAATTGGGCCCACCGGTATTTCCCGACACGCCGCTACGCGTCCATGATCAGTGCCCGCAATGGCTCCATGGGGTACTCGGTACCGTCCGCGATCGCCGCTTCGCTGGCTGCGCCCGGACGGCGGGTGGTGACCATCGCGGGGGACGGCGAGTTCCTCATGAACGGGCAGGAACTCGCCACCGCCGCCCAGTACGGTGCCACGCCCCTGGTGGTGGTCATGGACAACCAGGAGTACGGCACCATCCGCACGCACCAGGAACGGCACTACCCGCAGCGCGTGTCCGGAACGCAGTTGAAGAACCCTGATTTTGCCCTGATGGCGCAGGCTTTCGGCGGTTTCGGCATCACCGTCACCGAAGACCGGGACGTGCCGGCCGCCCTGGATGCCGCGCTGGCAGCCATCGACGATGACGGGATGTTTGCCCTCATCCACCTCATCGTGGAGCAGCGCGTCAAGGCGTACTAAGGCAACGTGCCGCTGATGCGGCCAGCTTCATCCGGTGACGCGGACGACGGCGGGACCTCCCGCCGTCGTCCGCTTAGGTTTAATTGCTTACCAGCGGAATAGAACAGCAACTGTTTTAGTTGAAACTTCAAGTAAGCGCATTTCAACGAAGGACTGCAGTGAATTTCCTATCCCGCCTCTTTGGAAAGAAGAACATCATGACTGACATCACCATCATCGGAACCGGCAACATGGCCCGCGGGCTGGCAGCCCGTGCGCTTGCCGGAGGCAACAGCGTCCAGCTCCTGGCCCACGACGACAAGGCCAAGGCCGACGCCCTGGCCGCGGAATTCACAGGCCAGGTGGACCCCGGCGTGCTGGGCGACGCCATCACCGGTTCCATCGTCATCCCGGCTGTGTACTTCGACGCCGCCAAGGACATCGTGGCCCGCTACGGCAACAGCCTGGACGGCAAGGTGTATATCGACATCACCAACCCTGTGGACTTCTCCACCTTTGAAGGCCTCTCGGTCCCCGCCGGCAGCTCCGCCGCCGAGGAACTGCAGAAGACCACCGGAGCGAAAGTGGTCAAGGCGTTCAACACCACCTTCGCCGCCACCCTGGGCGAGGGGAGGGTGACCGGCCAGCCGCTGGACGTCCTGGTTGCCGGCGACGACGAGGATGCAGTGGCGGCCGTGACCGCTTTCGCGTCCGCCGCCGGCCTGACCCCCATCGTGGTGGGACCGCTCCGCCGTGCCCGGCAGCTGGAACAAGCGGGCTTCCTGAACATCCTGCTCTCAGCCAATGAGCAGCTGCCCCAGTTCCAGTGGAACTCGGCCCTCAGGTTTGCCCCGGCGGCCTAGCCGGGAAAGTATGCAGCTGGAAGACAAAGCGAAGGCCGGCACGAGCGTGCCGGCCTTCCCTTTCGCGCTTTCATCAAGCTACAGCCGGTCCGTCCGGTCCTCGCCGCCCTTGTGGCCGGCCCCGCGGAGGTTCTCCTGGACCTTCCCGAACAGGTCCTTGATGGTGGACTCCGCGTTGGAAATGACGTCCACCGGCACGTAGACCTCATGGGTCACGGGCAGGTCGTATTCATCCTTCAGGTGGGTGCCGTTTCCCACTCCCGACAGGGACAGGTAGACCATGGCTTCCGTCCGTGCGATCCCTGCGAGCTTCCCGAAGACGACGGTGAACTCGTTCGGCTGGAAGCTGATTGTCTGCCCAATATGGCCGCGGCCCAGTTCACCGGCGTGAATGACCTTCTCCGACTGGCTTCCGGTGTAGTCCATGAACTTCTCCTTCGATCGCCAACACGTACGCTGGCAGTCTAACGCTGCCCCTCAATGCCGGCACAGGCCCGGGCCACGCGGCAGGGCCGGTAGAATCTTGAAGGCCGGACCCTTCGTTCCGGACCAGTAAGCGGAACCGGCCCGCAACCTGCAGCGCCGGCGGACAGCAGGAGCAGCAGCCGTGCGTGGTTAGCTTCCGCGGTCACCGTTCCACCTCCTCCGCGCGTCAACCCTGGCGGCAGGCACCCTGGCACTGGCCGCCGGCGCCCACGTGGCTGGCAGAGGCCACCTGCCGGCCCCCGCCATCCTCCTCGCGGTACTGGCACTGACCGCACTGGCCAGCACTGTTGCCACCCGGCTCCGGCTCTCCTTCCCCGCCATCGGCGCACTCCTGGGCGGCGGCCAGCTTGCGGCCCTGCTCCGGACCAGGGGTGGACGCCGCGCACCGGCCGGTAACGCGGCAACCGGCAACCAGTAAGGACGCATTTGAGGCCCGGATCATCACGATCCGGGCATCAAATTGCCGCCAGTGCATGCGGCATCGTTGACGTGGGCAACGGCTACCGCGAAGGTGGTGCCATGAGGTCTCAGAAAATTTCCCAGGGGTTTGCCATGACGACGGCGGCAGCAGCGGCAGCACTGCTGCTCACCGGATGTGGTCCAAGCCAGCCGCAGTCCCAGACGACCACGTCGCCCGCCACCGGGCAGGCCAGCCAGTCCCCCACGGGAACGGCGTCCACGCCGCCTCCGGCGTCGTCGGCGCCAGCCAGCTCAACCCCGGCCTCACCCGCCCCCGGCACTACGGCGGCGGGGGAACCCGGCCTGTGCAAGTCGGCGGGGCTCACCGCTGCCACCGACGCATCCGGTGGCGGCGCGGCAGGCAGTGTCTACATGAAGCTCAACCTCACCAACAAGGGTTCCGAACCCTGCATCCTCCGGGGATACGCCGGCGTCTCCCTGGTGGCGGACGCCGCCGGAGCCCCCATCGGCGCTCCGGCAACGCGGGATGATTCGGCCGGCGTAGCGGACGTCCTCCTGGCTCCCGGCCAGACCGGCACCGCCGTCCTCCGTTACACGCAGGCCCGCAACTACCAGGGCTGCGTGGTCGTGGACGCCGCCGGTTACCGGATTTACCCGCCGGAGGACACCGACTCGCTGTTCATCCCGAAGCCCACCACGGCGTGCAGCAATGCCGAAATCACCCTGCTCAGCATCGGGGCATTCCAGCCCGCCTGACCGCTTGGCCCCGTGGGACGGCCCCGGAATGACGAAGGCGGCCCGGCTGACAAGCCGGGCCGCCTTCCGTACCCTTGGGCTGGCGTCGGACGCTTACGCTTCGACGCCGCTCCCGGAGTGCTTACCGGGTGGCCGTGGTGGTGCGGCCGGTGCCCGCGGCGCGGCGGGACAGAGCCACGCCCAGGCCGATCATGGCCACTCCGAGAATGAAGTGCAGCCAGTTGTCCGCGATGTTGACCGGAACAAAGTTGGCGGCACTGTCATGGCCGATGAACAGTCCATAAAGCCAAAGCACCAGGTAAATGGCTCCGCCGACCACCAGGTAATTACGCGAGGCAGCCGCGCTGCGCGCCATGGCGACGCCCGCGATGCCGAAGAGCAGGTGGACGATGTTGTGCAGGATCGACACCTGGAAGAGGCCCAGCAGCATGGCACCCGATCCGTGCCCGGCGAACCCCAGGGATTCATAGTTGGAGGTGATTCCGGGGATGAACCCCAGGACGCCTACCAGGAGGAACACCGCGCCCACGGCAAGGGTGGCTTTTTGTATGTTGGTCCGGCCTACGGTGCGACCGCTGGAATTCATGCTTGTCATGATGTCTCCTGCTTGTGTCGTTGTGCGGTTCTGGCTGCCGGGCGATGCGTGACCGTTACTGCCTGACCATAGACTTAAACCCCGACATCGTAAGTATACTTATCAAATACGCCGCGGATAGCAGGGGTGCATAACGGACCCATCACAAAACTGGCTTGTGAGGGTTGTGGACCGAAGGCAGGTTTGACTGGCATGACGTCGATTTGGCTGGACCGCAGGGCTCCTTTTGCCTCTGATCCGTTCGAACCGGATTCCAGGTATGACACCGTCGTTGCAGGTGCGGGACTCACCGGGCTGGTCACCGCCCTGCTGCTGGCCCGGTCCGGGCAAAGCGTGCTGGTACTGGAGGCCCGCTCCCCGGGGGCCGTGACCACCGGCAACACCACCGCCAAGGTAAGCCTGCTGCAGGGCACGTTCCTGTCCCAGCTCGCCCGCCAGTATTCGCAGAAACAGGTGCAGGCGTACGTGGACGGGAACCGGGAGGGCCAGGCGTGGCTGCTGCGCTACCTGGCGGAACAAAACGTGCCCTTCCAGCGCCGCACCGCCTACACCTACGCTGCCTCCGCCCAGGGCACCGAGAAGCTGCGGGAAGAGATGAGCGCTGCCGGCACCGCGGGACTGGACGTGGACTACGTGCGCGACGCCGGACTGCCGTTTCCCGTCCACGGCGCCGTCCGCCTGCGCGACCAGGCCCAGATCAACCCGATGGATGTCCTCGACGCGCTGGTGGCGGACATCCGCAGCCGGGGCGGGCACATCGTCAGTGGCGTGCGGCTTCGCGACGTGACCGGTGATGCGCCCTCCGCCGTCCGGACCGACCGGGGCAGTGTCAGGGCGGACAAGGTAGTGCTCGCCACCGGTATCCCGGTCCTGGACCGCGGCCTGTATTTCGCCAAGCTGAAGCCCGCCCGTTCCTATGCGGCCGCGCTTGAACTGCAGGAGGACCAGGCGCCGCCGCCGGGCATGTACATTTCCGTCGAACAGCCCACCCATTCGCTCCGCGACTACGAGGTGGACGGGAAGAACCTGCTGCTGGTGGGCGGCCACGGCCACCACGTGGGCAGGAGGGACTCCGAGAAGGCCCACCTCGCCGGCCTGATGGACTGGGCAGGAAACCATTACCCCGGCGCTGCCACCACCCACACGTGGTCCGCGCAGGACTACATGCCCACCAACCTCATGCCGTTTTTCGGCAAGCTCCCCCGGGGCAAGGGCCAGATCTACTTCGGCACCGGCTACAACAAGTGGGGAATGACCAACGCCGTCGCCGCCGCGCTGGGCATATCGGCGGACATCCTGGGCGGCCAGATCCCGTGGGCTGACACCATCCACCACCGCGTCACGTCACCGGCCGGCGCGTTCTCCGCCGTCGCGCTGAACGCAGGTGTGGCAGCCAGGCTGGCGTCTGACTGGGGGAAGGTAGCCGCCGAGGGCCGCAGGTTCGATGGCTTGAAGCGGGGCAGGGACCGGACTGCCGTGCCCGCTCCTGAGGGGACTTCCACCACGGCTCCTGTCCCTGCGGGCACCGCGCCTGCCACCGCCCCGGCCGAAGGCCAGGGCAAGGTCTACCGCGACGGCAACCGGCCGGTGGCAGTGTCCACCGTTGGCGGAAGCACCTGCAGGTTGTCCGCGGTCTGCACCCACTTGGGCGGCATCCTGCACTGGAACGACAACGAACAGACGTGGGACTGCCCCCTGCACGGCTCGCGCTTCACGAACGAGGGCAAGCTGCTTGAGGGCCCTGCCACCAAGGACCTGCCGCAGGCTGGGACGGCGTGAGCGGGGCCGCATCACGCGGGACATCAGTTAGCGGCATCTTGGGTTGGATCAGTCCGGTTTCTGCTGGTGGCGGAGCCGGGGCCAATCGCGGAGTTGCGTGTCGGTGCCTTGGGGCATGATGGAGGCATGAACCAGGAACAGCGTCCTGCCGGTGGTGGTGCCTCCGGCACGGCTGCGCCAATGGGCCAGTTCAGCCGGCCCACCCGGGACTGGTTCTTGGGCGCATTTTCGGAGCCGACCCCTGCACAGGCCGGGGCCTGGAATGCCATCTCCTCCGGCTCGCACGCACTGGTGGTGGCCCCCACCGGTTCCGGAAAAACCCTGGCGGCCTTCCTCTGGGCGCTGGACCGGCTCCTGGCCTCGGAGTCCCACGCCCCTGAGCCTGCCGCTGCGGAGGCGCCCGCGAAAGGCAAGCGCCAACGGGCACCCAAGCGCAAAACCCGTGTCCTCTACATCTCGCCGCTGAAGGCTTTGGGCATGGATGTGGAACGGAACCTGCGGTCCCCGCTGATCGGCATCACGCAGACCGCAAAGCGGCTTGGGCTTCCCGCCCCGCTGATAACTGTCGGGGTCCGGTCCGGGGATACTCCCGCAGCTGAGCGCCGCGGGCTGCTGAGCAACCCGCCGGACATCCTCATCACCACCCCCGAATCGCTGTTCCTCATGCTCACGTCAAAGGCCCGGGAGACCCTGGCCGAGGTGGACACCATCATCATTGACGAGGTCCACGCCGTGGCCGGCACCAAGCGTGGAGCGCACCTTGCCGTATCACTGGAACGGCTGGACGCGCTGCTGCCCAAACCTGCACAGCGCATCGGGCTTTCCGCCACGGTGGAACCCCGGGAACTCGTGGCGCAGTTCCTTGCGGGTTCGGCTCCCGTGGAGATCGTTGCTCCGCTTACCAGGAAGAACTGGGACCTGACGGTTTCCGTCCCGGTGGAGGACATGTCGGACCTGCAGGGCGCGGCCGGGGCGTTCGATTCCGGCCCCGCATCCGGGCTCCAGCCGCAGGCGTCCATCTGGCCGCATGTGGAGGAAAAAATCGTCGACCTGGTGCTGGCCAACCAGTCCACCATCGTCTTCGCCAACTCTCGGCGCCTCGCCGAACGCCTCACGGCCAGGCTCAATGAAATCTACGCAGAGCGGCAATTGATCGCCGTGGGCGGCGGCTGGGACGGACCCGGTCCGGAAGGGCAGGCGGCTGCGCCCGGCACTACGGGGGGACCGGCGTCGGGCATTCCCGCGTCCACCGCCACACCGGCACACATGATGGCCCAGGCCGGAAGCTCCGCCGGGGCAGACCCGGTACTGGCCCGCGCCCACCACGGTTCCGTGTCGAAGGACCAGCGCGCGCTCATCGAGGACGACCTCAAGTCCGGGCGGCTGCGGTGCGTGGTGGCAACGTCATCCCTGGAACTGGGCATCGACATGGGCGCCGTGGACCTGGTGGTCCAGGTGGAGTCGCCACCCTCCGTGGCCAGCGGCCTGCAGCGGGTGGGCCGCGCCGGGCACCAAGTGGGCGAAATCTCCCAGGGCGTCCTCTTCCCCAAGCACCGCGCTGACCTGGTCCACACGGCCATCACGGTGGAGCGCATGCTGGACGGCAAGATCGAGCGGCTCAGCATCCCTGCCAACCCGCTGGACATCCTGGCCCAGCAGACCGTGGCCGCCACCGCCCTGGGCAGCATTGACGTGGAGGAATGGTTCAGCACCGTCCGGCGCTCCGCGCCTTTCGCGTCCCTCCCCCGGTCGGCCTTCGAGGCCACCCTGGACCTGCTGGCGGGGCGGTACCCGTCCGACGAATTCGCCGAGCTCCGGCCCAGGATCATCTGGGACCGCAACGCCGGCACCATCGAGGGCCGGCCCGGAGCCCAGCGCCTGGCTGTGACATCGGGCGGCACCATCCCGGACCGGGGGCTGTTCGGCGTCTACATCATCGGCACTGAACAGGAGGGGTCCGCTTCCCCCTCCGAGGACGGCAAACCGGCGCGCGCACCCAAGGGCGGCCGCCGCGTGGGCGAGCTGGACGAGGAAATGGTTTACGAATCCCGGGTGGGCGACGTCTTTGCCCTGGGTGCCACCAGCTGGAAGATCGAGGACATCACGCACGACCGTGTCCTGGTCTCCCCGCGTTCGGGCAGCCCGGCAAGCTGCCGTTCTGGAAGGGTGATTCCCTGGGCCGGCCGGTGGACCTGGGCCGCGCACTGGGCGCGTTTGTCCGCGAACTGTCCGCGTCCGACGCCGGCCCTGCCACCGAGCGCTGCAAGGCCAGCGGCCTGGACGACTTCGCCGCCAACAACCTCATCCAGTACCTCACCGAGCAGAAACAGGCCACCGAGGTGGTTCCCAGCGACACCACGCTGGTGGTGGAGCGGTTCCACGACGAACTGGGCGACTGGCGCGTCATCCTGCACAGCCCGTTCGGCATGCCGGTGCACGCACCGTGGGCCCTGGCCGTGGGGCAGCGGCTCCACCAACGCTACGGCCTGGACGGCTCGGCCATGGCGGCCGACGACGGCATCGTGCTGCGGGTGCCCATGATGGAGGACGAGCCGCCGGGCGCCGAGCTGTTCCTCTTCGATCCCGAGGAACTGGAACAGATCGTCACGGCCGAGGTAGGGGGCAGTGCCCTGTTCGCCTCCCGTTTCCGCGAGTGCGCCGCACGTGCGCTCCTGCTGCCCCGCCAGACCCCCGGCAAACGCCAGCCCCTATGGCAGCAGCGCCAGCGGTCGGCGCAGCTGCTGGACGTTGCCAGGAAATACCCCACTTTTCCCATCGTCCTGGAGACCGTGCGGGAATGCCTGCAGGACGTTTACGATCTGCCGGCATTGAAGGACATCGCCGCGTCCGTGGAGCGGCGCGAACTGCGGATCGTGCAGACCACCACGCAGCAGCCCTCGCCGTTCGCCAAGTCCCTTCTCTTTGGCTACGTGGCCCAGTTCCTCTACGAGGGCGATTCCCCGCTCGCAGAGCGGCGCGCCGCCGCCCTGGCACTGGACTCCACGCTCCTCAACGAGCTGCTGGGCCGGGTGGAACTGCGCGAACTCCTGGACGCCAAGGTCATCGACGCCACCGAACGCGAGCTCCAGCGTCTGGCCCCGGACCGCCGTGCACGCGGAATGGAAGGCGTGGCGGACCTCCTGCGGCTGCTGGGACCCTTGGATCCGGCAGAGGCCGCTTTGCGGCTGGAACCTGCCGCAGCCCCGGTGGTTGAGCCCGCTGAAACCCTGGTCGATGAGTCCGCCGAACCGGTGGGTGAGCCCGTGGAGACCGCACCCGCCGCTTCCGCCACCGTGGCTGAAGCGGCCGCCCACCTGGCCGCCCTCCAGCGTGCCAACCGCGCCATCAAGGTCAACATCGGCGGCGTTGAACGTTTCGCGGCCGTGGAGGACGCAGCCCGTCTCCGCGACGCCATCGGCGTGCCGCTGCCCATGGGTGTTCCGCTGGCCTTCATTGAGCCGGTTGCCGATCCCCTGGGCGACCTCGTCTCCCGGTATGCCCGCACCCACGGCCCCTTCACCGCGGCCGAGGCAGCGGCACGCCTGGGCCTGGGTGTAGCCGTGGTGGGCACCGCGCTGAAACGCCTTGCGGCGGACGGCCGCGTGGTGGAGGGCGAATTCCGGCCGCACGTCACCACACCAGGCGCCGTACACCCGGGCTCCCCAGCGCAGGACGGGCCGAAGGACGGCACCGCCCCGGAATCTGCCCGGGAATCCGCGCAGGAATCCGGGCTTGAGGCCGGTACGCAGCCGACGGATGAACTGCCTGCCCTTGCGGCCGGCTCCCCCGCCGGCACCACGCACAGCATCGCCAGCGAATGGTGCGACGCCGAGGTGCTGCGCAAGCTCCGCCGTCGTTCGCTGGCCGCCCTGCGCGCGGAAGTGGAGCCGGTGGACGCCGCCGCCTACGGACGCTTCCTGCCGGCATGGCAGCACGTCAGGACCCCGGGCGGTGGCCGCGGCCAGCCCTCGCTGCGGGGACTGGACGGCATTATCACCGCCATCGACCAGCTCTCGGGCGTGCCCGTTCCGGCCTCGGCATGGGAACCCCTGGTGCTGGCCACGCGGGTCTCCAACTACCAGCCGGCCATGCTGGATGAACTGATGGCTGCCGGTGAAGTTCTGTGGTCCGGAACCGGCGCACTTCCGGGGAATGACGGCTGGATCAGCCTTCATCTGGCGGATTCGGTGGAACTGACGCTCAACCCATCACCCGAGTTTGAACCGGGGGACGCCACCAACGGCTCCTGGACCACCTGCGGAACAACGGCGGCGGGTACTTCTTCCGCCAGCTGACCGAGGTGGCCGGAGGCATGGACGCCGTCCTCAGCGACCAGGAAGTAGTGGCTGCGCTCTGGGACCTCGCCTGGGCAGCAGGATCACCGGGGACACGTTCGCGCCTGTCCGGGCACTGATTGCCGGAGGCCACACAGCCCACCGCCAGGTGGCCCGCGCACCCCGGGCCAGGGCACCGCGGCTCAGCCGCCTGGGCCGTTCCCATGGCACCGGCCTGATGGGATCCCCCGGGCTCGCCGGCGGCCGGTACGGATCGCAGGGGGCCTCCACCCCGCCCACCGCTGCGGGCCGCTGGTCTGCCCTGCCCGAGCCTGAACTCGATGCCACCATCCACGCCCGTGCCACCGCCGAACTGCTGCTGGACCGCTACGGCGTGGTCACCAGGGGCTCCGTCATGGCTGAGCAAATCCTGGGCGGCTTCGGACTCATGTACAAGGTGTTGGCCCGGCTGGAGGAAGCCGGCCGCTGCCGCCGCGGCTACTTTATCGAGCACCTCGGCGCCGCCCAGTTCGCGGTGCCGGCCACCGTGGACCGGCTACGTTCCTACTCGGAAGACACCCAGCTGGCCGAGGCCGAACCTGTAGCCCTGGCCCTCGCCGCCACGGATCCCGCCAACCCGTACGGTGCGGCCCTCCCTTGGTAAGCCCTGCAGACGGACGCGGGCACGGGCCACCGTCCCGGCCGGAAGGCAGGAGCTCTGGTTGTCCTGGTGGACGGCGCGCTGGTCCTCTACGTGGAGCGCGGCGGCAAGACCCTGCTGGCCTTCAGCGAAGACGACGCCGTCCTGGCGGCGGCAGGTGCGGCGCTGGTGGGTGTGGTGACCCGGGGAGCAGTGGACAAGCTGAACATGGAGAAGGTGAACGGGCACGGAATCCTGGACACCCCGGTCGCCGTCGCCCTCAGCTCCGCCGGCGCCTACTCCACGCCGAAGGGGCTGAGGATCCGTGCCTGAGGGGGATTCCGTCTGGCGGGCCGCCCGCCAGCTGCATGAGGCCCTGGCGGGACAGACACTGATTGCCTCGGACTTCCGCGTGCCCCGGTTTGCCACCCTGAACCTGTCCGGCTGGACCCTCGATGAGGTGATCCCCAGGGGCAAGCACCTGCTGATGCGGGTGGTCAGCCCGGAGGACAAGAGGCTGACCATCCACTCGCACCTGAAGATGGAAGGCGCCTGGCAGGTCTACCCGCCCGGCGGGAGGTGGCGCAAGCCGGGTTACACCGCCCGGTGCGTTCTGCGCACGGCCGTCGCTGACGCCGTCGGCTTCTCCCTGGGAATTGTGGAAGTGGTGGCCACCGCCAACGAGGATTCGATCGTTGGCTTCCTTGGCCCGGACCTGCTGGGCCCGGACTGGGACCTGGACGAGGCCGAACGCCGCGTCAGGTCGCGGCCCGAGGTTCCGATCGGCGTCGCGCTGCTGGACCAGCGGAACCTCGCAGGGATCGGAAATATCTACCGCTGCGAAGCGTGCTTCCTGTCGGGTGTACATCCGGCCACTCCCGTCTCGGAGGTCGCGGACGTGCGGACCATGATCACGGACGCCAAGCAGCTCCTGGAGGTCAACCTGGGCCCGGGGCGCCGCGTCACCATCCTCAACACCCGCGGGCTGCCGGTGGGGAGGATGGCCGGCAGGCCCGGCTACTGGGTATACGGCGGAGAACTGCGGCCGTGCCTGAAATGCGGCACGCCGATCCAGCGTGGACTCCTGGGCAAGCCGAACGGCGAAGAGGAGCGGGACATCTATTTCTGCCCGAAGTGCCAGCCTCCGCCCGGCTGACGTGCTGCAGGGGTGAGGTTAACAGGTGGACGCGCTGGGTTCCTTGACGGTGCTGGACTGACTGGCCGCCACCATGAAGCGCGGCAGCAGGATATGGACCAGGGGACCGATCGCCAGGGCGTAGACCACGGTACCCACACCCACCGAACCGCCCAACAGCCAACCGGCTGCCAGCACGGTGACCTCGATCAGCGTGCGGGAGAACCTGACGGTCCATCCGGTGCGCCGGGCCAGCCCGGTCATCAGGCCGTCGCGGGCGCCTGGCCCGAAGCCGGCGCCGATGTAGCAGGCCGAGGCTACGGCGTTGACCAGTACGGCCCCGGCGAGGAGGCCGATCTGGGCGGCCAGGTGGGTTATCGGCGGGATCACGGCGAGCCCGATGTCCGCGAAGACGCCCACCAGAATGGCGTTGCAAAGCGTTCCGAAGCCGGGCATCTGGCGCAGGGGGATCCACAGCAGCAGCACCAGGAAGCTCACGGCGATCACCACAATGCCGATGCTCAGTCCGCTCCGGTTGGCCAGGCCCTGGTGGAACACGTCCCACGGGTCCAGGCCCAGACCGGCGCGGATGAACATGGCCAGGGAGATGCCGTACATGGCGAGGCCGGTAAAAAGCTGGACGAGTCTGCGGGTCATCATGAAACCATGCTCGCAGCCAACTGGCATTGAATTACATATCCAGTCTGAAATACTGGCTACATGGCCGCTGCCCTTACCGCCCTCGCCCTGTCCCGCCTTCTTGGCCCGTGGAACACCGGAACCGGGCCGGCGTACCGCGAGCTGGCTGACGTCGTGCGGCTGCTCATCCTGGATGGCCGCATCCCGCTGGATACCGCCCTGCCCAGCGAGCGTTCGCTGTGCTCCACCTTGGCGGTCAGCCGGACCACCGTCACTGCGGCTTACGCCAGCCTCCGGGAGCAAGGCTTCCTGAGCAGCGGCCAGGGCAGCCGCGGCAAGACCCGCATCCCCGAACTGACACCTTTCGGCCCGGCACTTTTTGGTCCGCAGCCGCCTACCACCGGCCTGTTGGCAGCACCCGGACTCACCGCGCCCGGACTCACGGCACCCGGAGGGCTGGTGGACCTGGCCTATTCGGCGCTGCCCGCCAGCGGTGAGGTGGTGCACCGGGCCTTCGCCGCGGCACTGACGGAGCTACCCGCACTGCTCCCGGGGTTCGGCTATGACGCCCTGGGACTGCTGCCGCTGCGGCAGGCGGTGGCGGACCGGTACTCAGCTGCCGGCGTGCCAACACAGCCCGGCCAGATCATGGTGACCTCCGGCGCCCAGCACGCCCTGACCATCATCATCCGCACCCTGGCGGACCGCCAGGACCGGATCCTGGTGGAGCACCCCAGCTACCCCCACGCGCTGGATGCCATCCGTTCCGCCCGGTGCCGCCCCGTCCCGGTGGCCTTCGCCGATTCCGGCTGGGACCTGCCCGCGATGGAAGCCGCCATGGTCCAGCAGCAGCCAAAACTTGCCTACCTGGTCCCCGATTTCCACAACCCGACCGGCATGATCATGCCCGATGCCCAGCGCCACCGGCTGGCCCGCGCGGCCGCCGCGGCCGGAACCGTGCTGGTGGCGGATGAAACCCTCCGTGACCTCAACCTCGACGGCGTTGCCACCACTCCCCTGGCGGGTTTCGGCAGCACCGTGGTGTCCATCGGATCACTGAGCAAGTCCCACTGGGGCGGGCTGCGCACCGGCTGGATCCGCGCCTCGGAGTCCATGATCCAGCGGTTTGCCGCGGCCCGGACCACCCTGGACCTGGGCGGCCCCGTCATGGAGCAGCTCGCGGCAGCACATCTGGTGCGGGCACTGGAGGAGCCCCTGCCCGCCCTGTTGCAGACGCTGCGCCGCAACAGGTCCACACTGCTCGGCCTCCTGGCGGAGCAACTACCCACGTGGCAGGTGGCGCGGCCCGCCGGCGGCCTCTCCGTGTGGTGCCGGCTGCCCGGCCCCATCAGCACGGCCCTGACCGTCCTGGCCCCGGAATATGGCATCAGGCTGGCGGCCCCGGTTCGGAATCGGCGGCGCGTTTGAACGCAACCTGCGGCTGCCCTTCACCCTCCCGCCGGACAAGCTAGAGACGTCAGTCCTGGCGCTGCGGGCGGCCCAGGACCGTCTGGACGCCGCACCCCAGCTTCGGCGCTCACTGACCCAGGCTCCCGCCGTCGCCATCGCCTGACCGGCCGCTACTGGAAATACCGGAATCGCCCGAACAGTGCGTACCCGCCGGAAAGAGGCGGCGACCCCGCACCGTTCCGGCGATCTGGGCGCGAAACGGGAAGCGGGAGCTACCCGTACACGCGCTCCAGGAACCCGCCCCAGGCCTTGGCGGTGGCTTCCGTGTCGCCGGTGCCGCTGAAATCGTGCACCGTCATGCCCACGGGGGCACCCCACGCGTTGCGGCCGAAGAACCGGTAGAGGGCGTCCGGGGTCCGGATGCCGAGGAAGTGCTCATTCGAGAAGTCCACGTCGCCCGCAAGCCGCCCCACGCCGTCGAGCTCCACATCAACCTTGGCGCCCTGCCCTGCGGAACCCGCGCCCAGCGCGTCACGGAGGCGGGTGAAGCCGTCCGCTGTTTGGGACGCCGCCGGGGCCTGGATGTCGGTGAACGCTACGGGGCGGCCGTCGAAGTACTGCAGGTACTGGCCCAGCGTGTGCAGGTAGAACTCGGTGTGGCGGCTGGCGCCGTCATACTGCTGGTCCCAGTTGTCCGCGAAGATGCCGCTGTGGACATAGTGGAGCCGGGCGCGGCCGCCGTCCAGCGGTTCCAGCACGTGCTCCAGCTGGTTGAACCAGCCGTCCGGCCCCTCCATCCGCGACACCAAGTGGTGGGGGTATTCCTCTACCGTCCTGACCGCTTACCATTGGTCCGTGGGAAACATCCAGGCGGGCGTTCCGTTGGTGACGGCTTCCCACACCCGCTCGGGGGTGCCGGGCAGTTCGGTGTCCTGGACGATCTCGAAGTCCCGTTTGTCGCTCATTTGTCCTGCTCCTTGCCTGCTGTTTCGTTGGTTGCCGTGACGGCACTGGTCTCTTTCAGGGCGGGGTGCAGCGCCACCACGAGCCGGTGCCGCCGCCCGCGGGGTGGTCCGCCGGCGTCGTGGTACTTGTCCACCAGCCGCGTGACCTCGACGCCGAGTTCCTCGGCGAACGCGGCCCTTTCCGCCGCCGTGCGGAAGGTGATCTCGCCATCGATCGCGAATGTGGCCAGCTTCTGCCGGGCAGCGGCGGCGCCGGCGATGAGCTTTCCCACCTCCTGCACCATCCGCCCGGCGAGCGCCAGCAGCCAGAACGCCGAGAAGCGGTCGGCGAACCGGACCGGGTCCGGGGAGACGGCGGCGAGCGCTGACGGCGAGATGAGGTAGGAGGCGGCCGTGGCCTGCAGGACCCGCTCGGTTACATTGCCCTTGCGGCGTTCCTCCACGAGTTCCACCAGGCCGTGCCGCTCCAGCGCCTTGAGGTGGTAGTTCACTTTCTGCCGGGGCAGGCCAATCCGCACCGCCAGCTGCGTGGCCGAGGCCGGCTGGACCAGCTCCCGCAGGATCCGGGTACGGATGGGATCCAGGGATGCTTCGGCGGCTGCCGGGTCCTCGATGACTGCAATGTCCTGCATGCCTCCAGTGTCCTCACCGACAACTTTTATTGTCAAGAACTTATTTATGGTCGGTCAGGTGTGGACGTCCATGGTTCGCATCGAGTTCGACGGAACGCTGCCGGGTCGCCGGAAACTTCCGTCGAACTCGCAGGCCTCCGGCGAACTCGGCGGGCGGGCGGCCGGCAGCGGGCCAGACCGGCCGAAGCAGCGCCGATAGAATGGACCGGTGATGCAATCCCCCCTCCCCGTCCGCGATGGCGTCAACGCCACGCGCCTGCGCCTTCCGGAGGAGGGCCCGTGGGAGACCGCGATGGACTACATGATGCACCGCTGGGGCCACATCGACCCGCAGGGCATCGAGGACAGGTTCGACGCCGGCGAGATCGTGGGCGAAGGCGGCATCCCCCTTGACCGGGCCACGCCGCTGCAGGAGCACACCTTCATCTGGTACTACCGCACCCTGCCGCCGGAAACGAGGCTTCCCGTGGAACTGAGCATCCTGCACCAGGACCACCACCTGCTGGTAGTGGACAAGCCGCACTTCCTGCCCACTACACCGGGCGGCACGTACATCCAGGAATCCGCCCTGGTCAGACTGCGGAACCAGCTCGACCTGCCGGACCTGATCCCCATGCACCGGCTGGACCGCATGACGGCCGGCGTGCTGCTCTTTTCCACCAACCCGCAGACCCGGGGCAAGTACCAGGTGCTCTTCGAGAAGCGGCAGGTGCAGAAGGAGTACGAGTGTGTGTCCGCCGCCGAGCCCGCGCCGGGGCACCCCGCCGTCGACTTTCCCGTGGTGGTCCGCAACCGGATGACCAAGTCCCGCAGCTACCTGCTGGCGGAGGTCGTGGACGGCGAACCGAACGCGGAGACCAGGATTGAGCGGCTGGAAACGTTCGACGGCGGCGCATCGGCAGGTGCCGGCGGTACAGGGGCCAACGGTACCGGCGCCATTGGTACCGGGCAGCGCCTGGCCAGGTACCGGCTGGAACCCCACACCGGCAAGACCCACCAGCTGCGGGTCCACATGGCATCGCTGGGGCTGGGGATCGTGAACGATGCCTTCTATCCCGACCTGCTGGATAAGGCCCCGGACGACTACGCCAGGCCGCTCCAGCTGCTGGCACGGGGCATCCGGTTCGTTGACCCGATCTCGGGAGAGCCCGTGGAATACCGCAGCAGCCTGGAGCTCAGCGAAGCGGCCCGAGCACGTCCCTGAACACCGCCTCCATCTCCGCGGTGTGCAGCACGAACTCCACCAGCTCCAGCCCGCTGGCCGGATGGACGGTCCGGAACCCTGTCACCGCCTCAAGCGCCGCCTGCGCCACGTGCGTGGCACTCCACCCGTAGGCTCCGCCGCCCACCGCGGGAAAGGCCAGCTCCCGGGCACCCAATGTGTCGGCCAGCCGCAGGCTTTCGCTGAAGCAGGACACCAGGAGGACGCGGTTGGTCTGTCCTGCGTGCCGGTTGGGCCCCACCGTGTGGATCACCCAGCGGGCCGGCAGCCGGAAGGCAGGTGTTGCCACGGCGGCTCCGGCCTGGAGGCCGTGCGGCAGCCCGGTGGCACGCAGCTCCCTGCATGCCGCGAGCAGTTCCGGCCCGGCGGCCCGGTGCAGCGCCCCGTCCACTCCCCCGCCGCCCAGCAGCGAGGAATTCGCAGCGTTCACCACCACGTCCACCCGCCGCTGCGTAATGTCGCCCCGCAGAACCGAGATCCGCATGCCGCCAGTTTCCCAAGTGCGGTACCTTGTGGCAATGGACTTCGGCAGCGTTGACAGCTGGGGGACGGCCCTGTACTTCTGGGTCATCCCCGTTGTGATCGGCGATGCCATTTTTCCGCCCATCCCCTCCGAGATGCTGGTGATCACCGGGGGTGCCCTGTCTGCGGACGGCCGGGCCAACGTGTTCCTGGTGCTGGTACTCGCGGCCGTGGCGTCCTGGCTGGGCGACATGGTGGTGTTCCATCTCTTCCGGCGGCGGCTGAGCCATGTGCTGGACCGGTGGAAGTGGGGCCGGCGGGTCCACAGCGGCATCCATGCGGCGCTGGCCAAGGCCGGCCGTTCCTCAACGTACGGCACCATCATCGGCGCCAGGTTCATTCCCGGCGGACGGCTTGCCACCTCGGCGGCATCGGGCGTGGCCAACGTGTCCGTCCGCGGCTTCAGCCTGTGCGCGGCCCTGGGCGCAGTGCTGTGGGCATGCTGGCTGGTGGGCCTGGGCTACTTCACCGGGTCAACCACCAAGCTGCCGTTCTGGGCGAGCTCCCTCATCGGCGTGGCGGTGGGCCTGGTGATCGGCGCCGTCGTGGGCATCCTCGTGACGCGCCGCCGCGGCGACCGGTCCCCGGTGGAGGAGGAGCCCCTCCCGGACGCAGGCTAGACGGGCAGCCACTTGCCGCGGCTGCGCCGCAGCACGCTGAGCGGGCCCGTGAGCGCAACGCGTTCGACGGCGTCGCGCATCATGGCTGCCGATTCCACCGCCTGGCGGTTCTCACCGCTGTACTCGCTCGCCTCCACGAGGAAGCGCAGGTTCAGCTGCGGCACGCCGCCGGCGATCTGCAGCTGGTGCGCCTCCACGTGGTGGCGGGTGCCCAGCGCCTCCACGGCCGCGTCCATGACGGACTCGGGCGGATTCCCAGGCCGGAGCCCGGTGATCTTGAGGCGGGTCTGGAAGGAAGGCATGCCTCCAACCCTATCCAAACCCCCGGATGCTCCATCACTTGTGGTCCCTAACAGCTCCCGTTAGGGACCACAAGTGATGGAGCAACTGGAGAATTAACCGGTGTTGCGGAGGCTTACCGCCACGCCGTTGACGGTGATCAGCATGGCCCGCTGGAGGCGTTCATCGATCTCGGCCCCGGTGATGCCCGCTTCGGTGCGGATGCGGCGCAGCAGTTCCACCTGGAGGTAGCTGATGGGGTCCAGGTACTGGTCGCGGATTTCGAGGGAGCGTTTCAGGGTGGGTTGGGCATCCAGGAGGATGTTCTCGCCGGTGAGCTTGCGCACCTCGGCCACCGTGAGTTCGTACTCTTCCCGAATGGTGCGGAACAGATGGTGAAGTTCCTCCGGGACCAGGGTGGACACGTAGTAGCCGGCGATATCCATGTCCGTCTTGGCAAGCGTCATCTCGACGTTGGACAGCACGGACTTGAAGAAGTTCCAGTGGTCGATCATCTCCACCAGCTGGGCCGAGTGCCCGGCTTCGCGGGCGGCCTTGAGCCCCGAGCCCACGCCGAACCACCCGGGCACGATCTGCCGGGACTGGGTCCAGCCGAATACCCACGGGATGGCGCGCAGGCCGCCCAGGCCGGCCCCGGAGTCCGGACGCTTGGACGGGCGGGAACCGATATTCAGGGAGCCCAACTGCTCCACCGGGGTGGAGGCCATGAAGTAGGCGGGCAGGTCCGGGTGGTCGATCAGCTTCCGGTAGCGGTCAAACGCCGCATCCGAGATGGCTTCCATGACGTGGCCATACCGCTCGCGCTGGTCCTCGGAGGTCCGCGGGTTCCGGTGCAGCGCAGATCCCTGCAGCACGGCGGCCAGGGACAGCTCCAGGTTTTCGCGGGCAAGCTCCGGCAGGGAGTACTTGTCCGAGATGACTTCGCCCTGCTCGGTGAACTTAATTTCGCCTTCCAGGACACCGTTGGGCTGGGCCAGGATGGCGTCGTAGGTGGGTCCGCCGCCGCGGCCCACGGAGCCGCCACGGCCGTGGAACAGGCGGACGCGCACGCCGTGCTTGGCGGCGACGTCCCGCAGCTTGCGCTGGGTCTTGTGGATTTCCCACTGGCTGGTCATCACGCCGGATTCCTTGTTGGAGTCCGAGTAGCCCAGCATCACTTCCTGGATGTCGCCGCGCAGGCGCACCAGCTCACGGTAGGACGGGTCCGAAAGCAGCTGGTCGACGATCTCGGCAGAGGCCCGCAGTTCCTCCACCGTCTCCAGCAGCGGCGCAAAGCCGAGCTTGGCGTAGGGCTTGTCGCCGAAGAGGTTCACCAGGCCGGCTTCGCGCGCCAGGACGGCGGCGGCCAGGACGTCGTCGGCGCCGCGGGTCATGGAGATGATGTAGGTCTCGATGACGTCCGGGCCGTACATGCGCAGGGCGCGGCGGATCTCGCGGAAGACGTCGTAGGTGCCGTCGGCAGCGCCGTCGAGCTTGATCGGGTGGCCGGACAGCGGGCGGCGGGAGGCCAGCTCGGAGCCGAGCACCTCGAAGCGTTCCTCACGGCTCAGCTCGGCGTAGCGCAGGCCCGGGCCACCGATCCGGTCCATCAGCTGGCCAACGGCGTCGTGGTGGTGGTCAGCGTGTTCGCGGATGTCCAAGGTGGCCAGGTGAAGGCCGAAGGAGGCGATGGCGCGGCGGACGCGGGCCAGGGAGCCGTCCGCTGCCAGGGCGGCGGAGTGGTTGCGGAGCGAGAGCTCCAGCAGGTTCAGGTCCGCCATGAGTTCCTCGGTTCCGCTGTAGTCGCGGCCGTGCTCGTGGTTGGAGTTGGCGGCCACCCGCTTGCCCGTGTTGATGAGCTTGGCCTTGATGCAGGTGAGCTTCAGGCGGTACGGCTCCTGGGCGTTCAGCTCCAGGACGCGCTTGTCCAGGCCCGGAAGCTTTCGGAGGTCCTCGTCGATGGACTCCAGGAGCGTCTGGTCTGCGCCTGCCAGGGCCGTGGAGTTGGACAGGATGGAGATCAGTTCATCGATCATGCCAATGCTGATCCGGATGGCGCTTTGGTTCTGGATCTGCAGGATTTCGCGGGTCACGGCGGCGGTGACGTTCGGGTTGCCGTCGCGGTCACCGCCGATCCAGGAGCCGAACCGGATGGGCGCGTCCTTGGAAGCCAGGGTGACGCCGTGCCCGCCCAGCAGCTCCGAGAGCTCGGACAGCATTTCCGGCATCGCGTCAGTGAGGATGCCGCCCAGGTAGTAGATGGCGTTCCGGGCCTCATCCACGGGGGTGGGCCGGACCTGGCGCAGCTCGTCGGTCTGCCACATCTGGTCGATGATCTCTGCCAGCTGCCGGTCCTGCCGGCGGCGTGCCGTGGACCCCTCAGCCGTGGACTGGGACAGGACGTCGGAGAGCTTGCGGATCTTGTCCAGGACTGAGCGGCGGGACGCCTCGGTGGGGTGGGCGGTGAAGATGGGACGCACGTCCAGCCCGTTGACCACTTCCTGCAGCACGTCCGGGCCGGCCTGCGCGGCAATGTCGGCCACGGTCTTGGCCAGCCAGCCGTCCTTTTCGGCCCGGGTCCGCAGGCCGCGGACGCGGTGCACCTGTTCGGCGGCGTTGGCCAGGTGGAAGTAGAAGGCGAAGGCACGCACCAGGTCGGTTGCCTGCTCAATCGGCAGGGAGCCGAGCAGTTCGCGGACCTGGGCAACGACGTCGTGCGCGCTCCAGGGCCCGGTGGCGTGGGCACCCCCGCGCGCCGCTTCCTTGGATTCCTTGGTCAGGAGCCGGACCTGCTCCACGAGGTCCAGGAGTTCCGGTCCGTGCTGGCGGACCAGCGATTCACCCAGCAGGGTGGACACACGCCGGACGTCAGCGCGCAGTTCGGAGGCAAGATCGGTCTCGGGAGGTGTTGCAGTGTGAGCCATTGAAACAATCTTTCGAGGGATTTGGACTTGGCTCGTACACTGCGCTGGATACTGTGAGCCACGTTACTAGCTAAAGATGCTACCCCCGGACCCGTGGCTCAGTGGAATCCGTCTCACAAGATGTCATAGAGCGGCCCTACCCTCCGCGGACGATCTTGAAGTTGAAGTCCGGTGTCCCCAGCGCGCCGAACAGCCGCAGCCACAGCGGCAGCACCATCTCGGCGCCGCGGGCCGTGGTGATGTCGCCGAGGTCGATGATGTCGCGGTGGCCCAGTGCCCTCAGCAGGCCGGTGACGGTTTCCTTGGCTGCGGGGTCGTCCCCGGACACGAACACCGAGTGGTCCCCGTCCGCGAGCCTGCCCGGATCCACCATGATGCCGGCGTTCATGGTGTTCAGCGTCTTCACCACCCTGGCATCGGGAAATGCCCGCTGGATCCGCTCGGCCAGGCTGTCCGTGTTGACCGGGTTCAGCACCGGCGGCATGCCCTGCGAGAAGTCGAGGGGGTTGGAGACATCCACCAAAATCTTTGTGGCGAGCCGCGCTTCACCGGCCGCGGCCAGGGCTGCCAGGGACGCAGCACCGTTCGTTGCATTGACCACCAGCGCGCTGCGGCCGGCTGCCTCCGCGAACGTCTCCAAGCCGATGCCGCCGTGCTCCGCCTGCCATTCCCGGAAGGGCGTGCCGCCCATCGGCTCGGGGCTGGTGCGACCGGCCGTCGCGCCGGGGTCCCGGGTTCCCAGGACTACCTCGTGCCCCAATGCGCTGAATGCTGCTGCCAGCGTGCGGCCTACAGTGCCGGTCCCAAGAATCAGCGGTGGAATGAACGTGCCCGTCCGGCGGTTGTAGCGGGGGCAGACGAAACGGAAGGAACCATGACCACCACCCCAGCAGCCACCGCTCCAGCCGCCAGGGAGGAGCGCTGGCAGCGCTTCCGCGCCAACCGCAACAAGGCCCTGGCAACGCCGCACGGCTGGCTCACCCTCACCTCCTTCCAGTGGCTGGAAGACGCACCGGCCGCCGTCGACCTTGCCCCGGGCCTGTGGTCCACGGACGGCGCCGGTTCAAGAAAAGGTACGACGGCGTTCCTCACCGCGGTTCCGTCCGACGGGCTCACGCTGGTGGAGACAGGGGAAAAGGTGGACGGCACCGTGTCCGCCGTCCTGGCGGACGAGGAGTCGCTGATGTGGGTGCAGTTCGGCGGCCCCGACGGGGACCAGGTGGTGGTGGAACTGGCCATGCGCGGCGGCAGGTATGCGGTCCGGACCCGGGACGCGGCATCGCCGGTCTTTACGAAGTTCGACGGCGTGCCCACCTTTCCGTACAACCCGGACTGGGAGGTGACGGGCCGGTTTGAACCGTACCCGGCACCGGTGAATGTGCCGATCGGGACCGCGAACCCGTTGGTTGACGGCGTGCACCGCAGCGTTGGCGAGGTGGTGTTCCGCCTCCCCGGCAGCAGCCACGAGTTCCGGCTCCAGGCGGAGGAAGAGAAACTCGGCGCCCTGACCGTCACGTTCCATGACGAGACCAACGGCGACACCACCGATGAGTGGCGGAAGCTCTCCCTCCCCAGGCCCCGGCCGGACGGCTCCGTGGTGCTGGACTTCAACCGGGCCATCAACTACCCCAGCGCTTTCACCCCCTACGGCACCTGCCCCATGCCGGTGAAGAACAACAGCCTCGACATCCGGGTGGAGGACGGCGAGAAAGAGCCCTACCCCGCTTAGGAAATGGCTGAGATCCCGGTGATGGACCGGCCCACGATAAGGGTGTTGACCTCGAACGAGCCCTCATAGGTGTAGATGGCCTCGGCGTCCGCAAAGATCTTGGCCATCCGGTAATCGGTGACAATCCCGTTTCCGCCCAGGATGGACCGGCCCAGCGCCACCGTCTCACGCATGCGGGCGCTGAGGTAGGACTTGGCGAGCGCCACCTGCGGCATGCCGGCGGCGCCCTCCTCCTGCAGCCTGGCGATCCCGGCCATCATGGACATGCTGGCCACGGTGTTGCCCAGCATGGTCACCAGCTGCTGCTGGATCAGCTGGAAATGGGCCAGCGGCCGGCCGAACTGCTGCCGTTCCACGGCGTACTGCCGGGCAACGTCGAAGGCTGCCAACTGCTGGCCCACCGCCTGCCAGGCCACCATGATCCGTGAGCTGCGGAGCAGTTCCTTGGTGTCCTCGAAGCTGCTGATCCCGCCGAACCGGTCCGCCTCGGCAATCCTGACGTCGCGGAACTGGATGTCAGCGTTCTGGACGGTGCGCAGGGCGATCTTGTTCTCGATCCTGCTCCGGCTGACCCCCGGCAGGGTGGCGTCCACGATGAAGCCCCGCACCGAGCCGTCTGCCTCGTCCCGCGCCCACACCAGCATGTAGTCGCAGAACGTCCCGTTGCCGATCCAGCGCTTGGCCCCGTTCAGCACCCAGGTGTCGCCGGCGTCGTCCGCTTCTCCCGTACTGGACGAGATCCGCCGGGCCCGGGTCTCCAGGCCGCCCGCCACGTCCGAGCCGTGCAGCGGTTCGGTGAGCGCGAACGCGCCGGTGGTGCGCAGCTCCGAGGCGTCGGCCAGCAGCCGCTGCTTCTGGTCCTCGGTGCCGAAGGTGTGCAGGGACTCCACGAAGAGGTCGTGGTGGACCAGGAAGAACGTGGCCAGGGAGGTGTCCACCCGGGTTATCTCCGCAATGACCAGCCCCGCGAACAGGTGGCTGTAGCCGCGGTGGACGGGCGTGCTCAGTTCCAGGGCCGCCAGCTTGGGCAGGATGTGCGCGGGGAACTCGGCCTTGTTCCACCAGTCCCCGGCGTAGGGTGCCACCTCGGCTGCCAGGAAGTCCCGCAGTTCGGCGAGCTTGGTCCGTTCAGCCTGGTCCAGTGTTGCTTCGACGGCGAAGAAGTCCGCCGCCGGCAGCTGCGACACGTTCGGCGCGCTCATTTCGGTCCCATCCTGATGGCACCGTCCAGGCGGATGGTTTCACCGTTCAACATGGCGTTGTCCACGATGTGCGCCACCAGGTTGGCGTATTCCGCGGGCTTGCCCAGCCGGGACGGGTGCGGAACCTGCGCCCCCAGCGAGTCCTGCGCGTCCTGCGGCAGGCCGGCCATCATGGGTGTCTCGAAAATGCCCGGGGCAATGGTGACCACGCGGACCAGCGAGCGCGCCAGTTCCCGGGCAATCGGCAGCGTCATGGCGGCCACGGCGCCCTTGGAGGCGGAATACGCGGGCTGGCCGATCTGCCCGTCGAAGGCCGCCACGGACGCGGTGTTGATGATGACACCGCGTTCCGGGCCACCCAGCGGGGTGGCGGCGGGCTCGGTGGCCACCATGGCTTCGGCCGCCAGGCGCAGGACGTTGAAAGTCCCGATCAGGTTGACCTGGATGACCTTGCTGAACGTTTCCAGCGGCAGCACGCCGTCGCGTCCCAGGACCTTGCCGGGGGTGGCGATCCCCGCGCAGTTCACCACGATCCGCAGCGGCCCCAGCCCTGCGGCGGTCCCGACGGCGGCCCTCACGTCGGTCTCGCTGGTCACGTCCGCGGGGGCAAAGACGGCGGACTGGCCGGCTGCGGCGCGGCCGTTGAGTTCGTCCGCCATTGCCTGGCCGCCTGAGGACGGCAGGTCAACGAGCACGACGGATGCGTCGGCGTCGAACAATCTCTGCGCGGTGGCTGCTCCCAGCCCGGACGCCCCGCCTGTCACCAGTGCGACGCTGCCTTTGATGTCCATACATCCTCCTTGATGCGTGTCCCCACGCCGCGGCGCGGCCTCGAGCAACAGTTAATGCATGTTAACTGAAATCCGCCGCCGCCGCACGCACCCCGGGTTCCCTGCCCTCCCGGCTCCGGCGCCCCGGATAGGGTGGACGGCATGACGTCCAGCAGCACCTCCCCAACCGCCTGGCAGGACAGGGCGAACCACGCGGCCCGTTCTGTGACCGCCCTGTTCGGCCGGAAACTGCTGTTCCTGCCCGGAACCCACCTGGGCGCCGTGCTGTGGCAGGGCAGGCATCCGGCACGGCCGGACAGCCCGTCGGTGCCGGAGCAGGAGCCGGGCAGCCGGGCCGCGCCGCGGTGGCTTGCCGCGCTCCGCCGGGTACGGCCCGCCGCGGGACTGGTCCTCCCCTGGCATTACTGGTGGCAGGCGCATTACGTTGACTGCCTGGTGGACACCGGGCGGCGGGAACTTGGCGGTGGAGCCACCCCCGCGGCCCGGTTCAACGGCCCGGGCCGGCCCAGCGCGGGGCACCTGGCCTCGCGGCTGGTCACCGGGATCAGGCTCCGCAACGCCTTGACCTTCGTGAACAGCTACTACGACGACATGGCGTGGCTTGCCCTGGCAACCCTCCGGCTGGACAGCCTGGCTGAGGAGACCCGGCGTCCAGGCCGCCGCCGCAACGCGGTGGTCCGCGCGTCGCTGGCGCTGCAGTTCGACGCCGCGTGCACCGATGACCTGGGCGGCGGGACGTTCTGGAGCAAGAAACGGGACTTCAAGAACACCCCCGCCACGGCACCGGTGGCCCTGTTCTATGCCCGCACCGGCCAGCAGGCCAAGGCCCAGGCGCTGCTGGACTGGCTGGACGCCACCCTCTTCGACCCGGCCCAGGCCCTCTACCTTGACGGTGCACGCCTGAATCCCGCCGGAGAGGTGGTGCTGGAGCGGGCCGTGTACACGTACAACCAGGGCCCGGTGCTGGGCGCGCTCCTCGAGCTCGGGGGCGAGGCGAACCTGGCGCGGGCCGCGGTCCTGGTGGACGCGGTACAGCGGCTGCTCACCGTCCCGACGGACACTCCGGGCCCCGGCACCGGCTCCGGTAGTTCCGTGCTGCGCTGTGAGGGAACGGGCGACGGCGGCCTCTTCACCGGGATCCTCTGCCGTTACCTGGCGCTCGCCGCAGCAGACCGCCGGCTTCCCGACGCCACCCGCGCCACGGCCGCGCGGCTGGTGACGGAAACGGCTGACGCTTTCTGGTCCGGCCGGCGCCCCGTGGGGCCAGGTGAAGCGGGGCCCGGGCGGGAAGGCAAGAGCATCTTTTCACTGCACGCCGCCCAACCGGCGGCTGCTACGTATCCGCCGGGCGCCGCCGTCGAACTTTCCACCCAGCTCCAGGCGTGGATGACGCTGGAGGCCGCGGCGGCCGTCACGGCCGCCGCCCGCGCCTAGCGGATGCCGGCCAGCGGCGTGACGGTGCCGTGCCGGAGCGACACGGCACCGTCGGCCGCCAGCCGCACTTCCCTGGGACCCGCCGGCGGAAACACCAGGGACGTCAGGACCTGTCCGTCAACGAAGACCTCCACAGAGGACCTGTCCACGTAGACGGTGAGGCGGACCGTGTCCCCGGTGGGCCGCGCGTCCACCGAACGCGCCTGCCGGTATTCGGCGCGGGCCTCCGCGTCTCCGGCGAGGGCGCTGGCATCGGCCGCCGCGTCACCGTGGCGGTCCACGAACACCCGGACGGCCGCGAAGTCGTAGCCCACCGTGGCATAGGTTGCGCCTCCGCTTTGCAGCAGCAGCCGCGCCTCCCCGGTCCCGTCCGCGGGCTTGGCCACCTCGACGTCGGCCTTGAAGGCGCCGCTGTCCGGAACCGGCAGTGCCGTCCCGCCCCCGATGCTGCCGCCGGGCAGCTGGACCGGGTCCCCTTCCAGCGACTGGAGCGCGGCGGTGGGCGCGGACACCAAGGCCCCGCCGTTGGACGCCAGGCGGATGTCGCGCACCACCGATGCCGACCCGTACCAGCCCTCTGTGGGAAGCTGCCGGGCGTAGGCCCAGTTGTTCATCCAGCCGATGGCATGCCGGGATTCTTTCCGCTGCGCGTCATCCAGCCGGGGGTCATCCCAGGTGACGGCCGCGTAGAAGTCCGGCCCGCCGTCGAGCCACTGGTGTCCACCGTCCGGGGTGAAGGCTTTTCCGTCGAAGCTGCCGGTCCAGTAGGCCACGCCGGTGGTGCGGGCCTCCGCCGAACCGTTCGCGCCCGCAGCCAAAACCCACGTCCGTTTGGCCGGGTCGCCGTCCACGTCCATC
This sequence comes from Arthrobacter sp. DNA4, assembly GCF_024362385.1. NCBI lineage: Bacteria > Bacillati > Actinomycetota > Actinomycetes > Micrococcales > Micrococcaceae > Arthrobacter > Arthrobacter sp. DNA4. The sequence continues at coordinate 669,125 of NZ_CP101466.1, read as the reverse complement.
TGGAAGAAGTCCGGGCACTCGAGGATTCCCAGCCCCTCCTGCTGGAAGCCGGACACGTAGGTCCACTGTTTGAGGTCCCGGGAGGTGTAGAAGCCGATTTTGTGGCCCTCCGCGAGCAGCATGAGCCATTGGTTGGAGGCCTCGTCGCGGACGATCCGCGGGTCCCGCCAGTGCTCGGCGCCGGGGTTTTCCATCACCGGGTTCTGCCCATAGCTTTGGAAGCTGTAGCCCTTGTCAGTGGAGTAGAACAGGGACTGGCGCTGGACGCCGTCGTGCTGCTGGGTGAGGACGGCGATCACGGCTCCCTTGCCGAACCCGGCTGTCCCCTCGGTGTCCACCACGGCGGACCCGGTCTCGATGTCGCCCAGGCCGTTGCGGAACTTGGGAATGGCCACCCCCTCGTTCTTCCAGTGCACCAGGTCCGTGCTGGTGGCGTGGAACCACTCGGTGCCGTTCCCCGCCGGGTGGTCGGCGTTGTAGAGGTAGTAGTAATGCCACAGGCCATCGAGGAAGAAGGGCCGCTGCGGATCGTTCATCCAGTGCTGGTCAGGTGTGAGGTGGTACGCGGGCCGGTAGCCTGCATCGTCCGCGGGGGCAGCTGCCGGCGGATCGCCCGCCTGCCCGGTTTCGGACGGCCCAGGTCCGGCATGCCCGTCGCCGGACTGCCCGTCACCGGTCCCGCCGAGTCCGGCGGGAACCAGCAGTCCTGCCAGCACCAGCACCGCGACGGCCGCCAGGGCCCAAAGGACGGGGCGGCGCCGAACGGCGGCAAGGACGGTTTCCGGAATTTTGGGGGGCATGGCGGTGTCTATCCCTCGCTGAACGCACAAGTGCCGTCCCCCGGGTTCGGGGAACGGCACCAGCGCAAGTGAACCGTCAATTTTACCGGCCAGCCCGGCGGGAGCAGAATCCCGGGCGTCACACAGCCGGTGCTAACCCTGCCCGGCGGGGCGCTTCTTCTGCGGATACGGCGTCTCGCCGCGTGCCAGCATGTCCACGAAGCCCGCGATCCTGCGCTCCCGGGTGGCCGCCTGCTTGGCCGAATTCGTCCGGTACACCAGGGAGAACAGATTGGTTTTCGTCAGGACGTCGAACATCGCCTGCGCGGCGGGGTTGGCGGCGATGGCGGCTGCCAGGTCTGCGGGAACTTCGACGTCGGCCTGGCCGCCGTAGGCCGCGTCCCAGCGGCCGTCGGCCTTGGCGGCCTCCACCGCCGCCCTGCCGGCGTCGGTCATCTTGCCCGCCTCTTCCAGCCGCGCGATGTGCCCCACGTTCCGCGCCGACCAGACGCTCCTGGGCCGCCGGGGCGTCATCCGCTGCAGGGAGCTGTGGTCATCCCGGCGCCGGCCCTGGCCGTCGATCCAGCCAAAACACAGGGCCTCGTCCAAAGCGCCTGGATAGTCCAGTCCGGTAGCTGTCCCGCCTTTCTTGGAAAGGACCAGCCACACGCCCGGGCTGGTGCTGTGGTTCGCCTCAAGCCAGGCGCGCCAGGCAGCGGCATCGGGGAGCAGCAGTTCCTCAAGCTCATTGGCCATGGCCTAATTCTGCCCGTGGAATCCCGTGCCACAAGCCCCGTGTGCAGAGCAGTTTCGCGTGGCATCATGGCCCTACAGATCCATCCGCCACCTGAGGACAACGCCATGCTCCGAGTCCGCCCCGTCCATTTCACCTCCCGCACCGAGTCCTGGAAGCAGCTCCTCACCGCCCTGGGGATGGTGCAGACAGAGGACGACGGCGGGTGGCAGGTCTTTGATTCGGCGTCGGGCCGCGTGGCGCTCCACTCCGCGGAGGCGGGGTCAGGCCAGGACGGCCGGACGGTGCTTGCGGTCGAGGTGGGTGACGTGGCCGAATTCGCGCGCCGCACCAACCTGTCCGCAGAGGAGGAGAAAGCGCAGGAAGAGGGGGCACGGGAGGAAGGACCGCCGCCGGTGGAGCTGGTCACCGCCGATCACGGCGAAGCCTGCAGGATCAGCGCCCCTGACGGGTTCAGCTTTCTGGCAGACAAGGCCGCCCACTTCGCCCAGTGCGCCGACGCCGATGCCGCCCTGGCCGTCGTGGCGGTCTGGTACACCGCGGACCCGGAGGGGGCCGTCCGCACGCTGCTGCATGCCGGTGCCCGCCCCCGCCCTGTCCCGGACAATGACGAAACGGCGGACTTCACTGCCAAAAACGGTGGCGTCCTGCTGGTGCGACCGGCCGCCGGACCGTCCAGGTCAGGTTTGGGGTTCGAGTACGACGGCGGGCTGGAACCGTTGCAGGAGCGCCTCACCGCCGCGGGCCTCACCGCCAGCCTGACCGAGGAGGCTTTTGGAAGCACCCTCCACGTAGCCAATCCGGATGCAGGCAACCCCAACGCGCCCGCCACGGTGTGGATCTCCCAGCGGCGCCCCATGGGGTAGAACTTAAGCATGAACGTGCGCACACCTGACCCGAATCCCGGCTGGCTCTCTGAAGAAGACCTCTTTGAGGCGCGGGGGCGGCTGCCCATGGTGTACGTCGAGGCAGTACCGGTCCGCCTGGACCCGCTTGGCTACGTCAACGAAGTGGGCACGCTGCTGCAGGCGGACGCGGACGGAACCATGGTGCGTTCCCTGGTGTCCGGGCGCGTCATCTACCGCGAAACCATCCGCGCCGCCCTCCTGCGGCACATGGAAAAGGACCTGGGCCCCCTGGCGTTCCCGCAGCTGCCGCTGAGCCCCGTGCCGTTCACGGTGGCCGAATACTTCCCGGCACCGTCCCAGACAGGATTCACCGACGAGCGGCAACACGCCGTGTCCCTGGCGTACGTCATCCCGGTTACGGGCGAGTGCGAGCCCCGCCAGGACGCCCTGGAACTGACCTGGATGACGCCGGAGGAAGTCCTCAGCCCGGGCGTCCAGATGGAGTTTGCCGGCGGCCGCGGCGGCCTGATCCGGCAGGCCCTGGCGTTTGCAGGCGTGGGCTTCTGACCACCCCGCCGGGACGTGGGGGTCCCCGGTTTTGAGTGCCCGCCTTTGTAGACTGTAGGGCGGACCGCAAGAGAACTTAAGGACTCCCATGACCGAATCACCAGCCGCCAGGCACCACCGTGAACAGCAGGCTGGATCTCTGACCACCGGCAGCCACATCCTCCTCCCCGACGGTAAGCGCACTGCCGAAATCGACCAGGTGGAGCTTGAGCACGACGACTTTGGCTCCCCCGCACTGGTACTGGCCAGCCTTTCCGGCGGCGGAACACTGCGGGTGGCCATCGGCACCATGGTCACGGTGGTGGACGGAGCGCACGACGACGTCACCCAGCTTCCGCTGCCGGCGGACCTTCCGGAGGCCGCACCACCGGCGGAAACCCTGACGCCCCGGCACGGCGCGCAGGAGCAGCCCGGCGCCGGGACGGGTCCCCTCAATGTGGCGCCCGCCGTCGTCGTCCCTCCCCTCCCGCCGGCGCCGCCTGCAGCGACCGGGCCCAGCGAGGAGGAACTGGCACTCATCCCGGCGCCGCACTCCCGAATCGGTGGTGGAGGCCGCCGCGGAGGCGCACCCGGATGCGGAGGGCGTCCTGCTCCTGGCCGACAGGCTCTCCAAGGGCGTCAACTTCAAGTCCGGAAGCTGCCTGAAGGACCTCAGCGACCTGGCGCACGAACTGTTCATCACGCTCAAGGACGCGGATGGCGCACTGTCGGTGGCGGACCTGATCACCGTGCTGCCCTATGACGGAAACCCGGGCCGGTGGACCTCGGTGGAGGCGGCGCTGGCACTGGCCAGCTACATCTGCCGCCAGGACGGCCAAAATGAGCGCGCGGAAGTCTACGAAAAGCTGATCCGCACCCCGGAAAACCAGGAAACGGACCCGTTTAAGGCGCGCATGGCAGCCAAGGTGCGGCAGCGCTCGCTCAACGAGCCCAACCTGTACGACAAGGAAATCTTCCGCTCCATCGACAACTCCAACCACGACGCCGAGCGCGAATGGCGGCTGCTGCGGCTGGAATCCCTGCTGTTCCTGCGGGCGCACGGCGGCTCGGAAACCATCGGGACGTCCGAACTGGAACGGCGCATCAGCAACGAGCTGGAGGCTGTCCGCTCCTGACCCGCGGGGGCGTCCTGCGGACGTCTCCCGGGCGTCTTCCCGGCGCCTTCCCGGCGTCTTCCGGCAATGGGAAATTGCCCCTACCCGAGGCTATGTCCGGGGCGTACATTCGGGGCTATGACCAACAATCTCAGCGTAGTGATCAACGCCGACGCGCCGCAGGTCTGGACCATGCTGCGTGAACCGTCCAAGGTGGCCCAGTGGCATGGCTGGCAGGCCGAGGACCTCGAGTCCGAGATCAAGGAGATCTACTTCTCCGGCGACGTGCAGGAAGCACCGGACCACACCAGCCTCACCGTGCACGGCGGGGACACGTTCGAGCTCCACCCGGAAGCCGGTGGAACCCGGGTCAGCGTCACCCGCGCCGCCGTGGACCATGACTCCGAATGGGCTGCCTGGGACGAGGACATCACGCAGGGCTGGCTGACCTTCCTGCAGCAGCTCCGCTTCGCCCTGGAACGCCACCCGCACGGCAAACGGCACACCCTGTTCCTGCACCTGACCGAGGGCAAAGCCTCCGCCATTGAGAAGCTGGGGCTCTCCGACCTTCCGGCGCCGGGCGAGCCATACCAATTGACGCTCGGCACCGGCGAGGACATCAGCGGCAAGGTCTGGTACCGGACCAGCCACCAGTTGGGGCTCACGGTGCACAGCTACGCCGAACACGGCGAAGGACTGCTGGTGGTGGCGGACCATCCAGCCATCAAGGACGTCCGCGCGGAGGGGGACGGCTCGCTGGTCATCGCTTCCACGTACGACCTTGGCGCCGGCGCCTTCGACGCCATCCGGCAATCCTGGGATTCCTGGCGGTCCGAGAACTACCCGGCCTCGGAACCAGCCAGCTGAGTTTACTGGGGCCGGGCGGTTTGCTGGCACACTGGTACGGTGCCAGCCAACCCCGCCTTCGCCCTGCCTGAAACCCGATCACAGTTCTCCTTCACGGTCGGCACCCGCCTGGCGGACTCCTGCCCGCCGTCGGCGGCTCAGGCAGCAGAAAACGACGGGGAATTCCTGGGCCGCACCGGCACCATCACCACCCCGCACGGTGACATCCAGACGCCGGCCTTCATCGCCGTCGGGACCAAAGCCACCGTGAAGGCCGTGCTGCCGGAGTCCATGGCGGACCTGGGCGCCCAGGCGCTGCTGGCCAACGCCTACCACCTGTACCTGCAGCCGGGCCCGGACATCCTGGACGCGGCCGGCGGCCTGGGTGCCTTCATGAACTGGTCCGGCCCCACCTTCACCGACTCCGGCGGATTCCAGGTGATGAGCCTCGGCTCGGGGTTCAAGAAGGTCATCGATATGAAATCCGTGGACGCCTCCGGACCGGATGACGCCGTGGCCCCGGGCAAGGAACGCCTCGCCCATATTGACGACGACGGCGTCTGGTTCAAGTCCCACCTGAACGGCGACCGGCACCGCTTCTCCCCCGAGATCTCCATGCAGGTCCAGCACCAGATCGGCGCGGACATCATGTTCGCGTTCGACGAGCTGACCACCCTGCAGAACTCCCGGCGGTACCAGGAGGAATCACTGGAACGCACCCGGCTGTGGGCGGAGCGGTGCATCGAGGAACACTTCCGCCTGACGGAGGAACGGGCCGCCAAGCCCTACCAGGCGCTTTTCGGCGTGATCCAGGGCGCCCAGTATGAAGACCTGCGCCGGAAGGCCTGCCGCGACCTTGGCGCCATGCCGTTCGACGGGTTCGGCATCGGCGGGGCGCTGGAGAAGGAAAACCTGGGGACCATCGTGCGCTGGTGCAACGAGGAACTGCCGGAGGACAAGCCGCGGCACCTGCTGGGTATTTCCGAGCCGGATGACGTCTTCACGGCCATCGAAAACGGGGCGGATACCTTTGACTGCGTCTCCCCCACCAGGGTGGCCCGCAACTCCGCGTTCTACACACCGGAGGGCCGGTTCAATCTTTCCGGCGCCAAGTACAAGCGTGATTTTGGGCCGCTGCAGGAGGGCTGCGACTGCTACGCCTGCGCCAACTATTCGCGGGCCTACATCCACCACCTGTTCAAGGCCAAGGAAATGCTGTCCGCCACCCTCATCTCCATCCACAACGAGCGGTTCGTGGTGAAGATGGTGGACGACGCCCGGCTGGCCATCGAGTCCGGCACCTTCTTCGATTTCAAGGCCGAAACCCTGGGCCGGTACTACTCCTGAGCGTGGCTCCCGGGTGGCTCCGCTATCCTGACCAAATGCTCATCGAGATCCAGGCCGCAGCAGGCCCTGCCGAAGCCATTGTCGCCCGCCCGTCCACCGGGACCGGCCCGTTTCCCGGCGTCATCCTGTACATGGACGCGTTCGGCCTGCGCCCGCGCATCCAGGAGATGGCCCAGCGCATCGCCGACTGGGGTTACGTGGTGCTGGCACCCAACGTTTTCTACCGTGAAGGAACGGCCGCCGAATTGGCCCCGGGTGGTGACATGTCCACCGAGGAGGGCCGGGAAGCCGCCGGCAAGGCTGCTTTCCCCCGGGTTGGGCGGCTGACCCCGGACAAGGCCCTGCCGGACATTGATGCCTGGGTTTCCGCGCTGGCAGCTCTCGACGGCGTGGCGCCGGGCCCCATCGGCACCACCGGCTACTGCATGGGTGCCCGGCTCGCGGTCCGCACCGCCACCTCACACCCGGGCCTGGTGGCAGCGTGTGGCGGCTTCCACGGTGGCGGACTGGCGACGGAGGAACAGGACAGCCCGCACCTGGGGCTTGGCAACGCGCGGGCGCGGTTCGTCTTCGGCCACGCAGACCACGACCGGAGCATGGCCCCCGAGGCCGTCGCCCGCCTCGGCGAAGCGCTCAAGGACGCAGGACTTGAGGCATCCAACGAGATTTACGAAGGGGCGCCGCACGGCTACACCATGGCGGACACCTCGGCGTTCCACCCGGAAGCCACGGAGCGGCACTTCCGGGAGCTGCGGGCCCTGCTGGACGGGACGCTGAAGGCCTGACCCGGCCGGCCGCCGTCGAACTCGCCGGAAACCTGCCGGATCGCCGGAAAGTTGCGGCGATCCGGGCGGGTTCCGGCGGTCCCCGGACTCGGGACGTTTTCCACATGACGACGGCGGCGCCTTCCGGAGCTGACGCACCGGCCGGATGCTGTCGGGATGACACCGCAACGGCCAGTCCCGCTCCCCGCGCTTCCGGGCACCGGCAACCTGTGGCGAACGGGGCAACTGCAGGAGAAGGGCCTCAATTCCCGGGCTATCAAGGCCTTGATCCTCCACGGGCAGCTGGTCCGCCTCCGCCACGGCTGCTACATCCGCGCCGAGCTGTGGGAGAAGCAGACACGCCCCGTCCGCAGCAGGCAGCTGATTCGCGCCCATGCGCACGGGACGCTGACCGCTTCGGCCGGCGGCTACGTTAACAGCCACACCTCGGCGGCCCGGCTGCACGGGTTGTATCTATGGGATGTTGATGACCTCATCCACATCCTGCTGCCGGGAAACCCTTCCAGCGAACGGCTCGGCAAGGATGTCCGCGGCCATACCCGAGCGTGGACTGCGCTGGAGGTGGTGACGCTCGGCGGCCTCCGGGTGACCTCGCTCGAGCGCACGGCAGTGGATTGCGCCATGATGCTGGGCTACCGGCAGGCGCTGGTGCTGATGGACCACGCCCTGCGGCTCGGTGCTGACAAGTTCCTCATGGAAACGATGGCTGACGGCCTGCAGGGGCGCCGCGGGATCCGGACTCTTCGCCTGGCGCTCGCCTACGCAGATCCGCGCTCGGAGTCGGCCGGTGAGACTCTCACACGTGAACTCCTGATACGGCTGAAACTTCCCCTGCCGGAGCCCCAGGTCGCGGTGGCTACCCGTGCTGGCCGGTATCGGCTGGATTTCGCCTGGAAGGAAAAGAAGGTGGCCCTCGAATTCGACGGGAAAACGAAGTACTTCGACTACAGGCCTACGCCTGAGGTGCTGTTTCAGGAACGGCAGCGCGAGAAGGCCCTCACCGAAAATGGTTGGACCTTTGTCCGAGTGACCTGGGCCGATCTTTTCCGGGAGCATGAGTTCAAAGCCCGTATCCTCCGGCGTGTGGGGACTTGAGGCACCGGTTTGGCAGGCGTCCGACGCCGGGTGGCAGGATGGGTGCATGACTTCCGCTACCCCTGACGCAACGCTGCCCGCCGCAAGTCCCGCCGTCGTCCTCACCATCGCCGGGTCAGAAGCCACCGGCGGTGCCGGCGCGCAGGCTGACCTGAAGACCTTCCAGGAACTGGGCGTCTTCGGCATCGCAAACCTCACCTGCATCGTGTCCTTCGACCCGAACGACAGCTGGAACCACCGCTTCGTGCCGGTGGACCAGCAGGTGATCGCAGACCAGCTGGAGGCCACGACGGCGGCCTACGGTCCGGCGTCGGGCGCCCCTTCGGCTTTGGACACGGTGAAGATCGGTATGCTGGGCAGCCCGGCGACGATCAACACGGTGGCCGGTGCCCTGCAGGAGAACAGCTTCACCAATGTGGTGCTGGACCCGGTGCTGATCTGCAAGGGCCAGGAGCCGGGCCACGCGCTGGACACGGACCAGGCCCTGAAGTCGCAGATCCTGCCGCTCGCCACCTTCGTCACCCCCAACCACTTCGAGGCGGAGTCGTTGTCCGGCCTGGAGATCACGGACGTGGAGTCGCTGAAGGCCGCTGCGGTGCGCATCCATGAACTCAGCGGCGCAGCAGTCCTGGCCAAGGGCGGGGTGCGGCTGGAAGGCCCGGACGCCGTCGACGTGTTCTTTGACGGCGAGACCCTCGAAGTCCTCAGCGCCCCGAAGGTAGGCGAGGTGGCCGTGTCCGGCGCCGGCTGCTCGCTCGCCGCGGCCGTGACGGCAGAACTGGCCAAGGGCGCCAGCCCGCTGGAGGCCGCCCGGACCGCCAAGGACTTTGTCACCGCCGGCATCCGCAACCGCGTTGCCTCCGGCGCCCCGTTCGATGCCCTGTGGCAGGGCGGCGCCCGCTGACCAAACGACCCATCACTTTTCGCATGAAGATCCGGAACGCGTCTGCACTTTTTGCAGACGCGTTCCGGGTTTAAGGGCAGGATCTGATGGCGGGTCTGGACCCGGTCAGCGCCGCGGGATGTTGCGCAGGTTGCTGCGTGCCATGCTCACGGCCTCGCCCGCCCCGCGGTTCAGGACCACCTTGGACATGGCCGTGGCGAATCCGATCACCTGGGAGCCGGAGATCTTCGGCGGAATGGACAGCGCCTTGGGGTCGGTGATGAGCTCCACCAGTGACGGGCCGGGGTGCGCGAACGCTTCCCGGTACGCTGCCTCGATCTGCGCCGGATCCGTGACCCGCACCGCGTGGAAGCCCAGGGCCTGTGCCACGGCCGCATAGTTGGCGTCGGGGACATCCACGCCGAAATCGGGCAGTCCGTCCACCAGCATCTCAAGCTTGACCATGCCCAGGGTGGAGTTGTTGAACACCACCACGTTCACCGGCAATTGGTAGGCGGCGGCGGTGATGAGCTCGCCCAGCAGCATGGACAGCCCGCCGTCGCCGGACACCGAGATGACCTGCCGCCCGGGGTACGCCAACTGGGCGCCGATGGCGTGCGGCAGGGCGTTGGCCATGGAGCCGTGCAGGAAGGACCCGATCAGCCGGCGGGTGCCCAGCGGGTTGATGTACCGCGCGGTCCAGACATTACACATGCCCGTGTCCGCGGTGAAGATGGCGTCCTCTGCGGCCACCTGGTCCAGCAGCGATGCCGCGTACTCGGGGTGGATGGGCTGCTTCTTCTCCACCTTCCGGGTGTACGCGCCCACGGCCTTGTTCATCAGCCGGTCGTGCTTTTTGAGCATCTGGTCCAGGAACCGGCGGCTCTTCTTCGCCTTCACCAGCGGCAGGAGCGCGCGCAGGGTGGGCAGCACGTCGCCGTGGACGGCAATGTCGACGTCGGTCCGGCGGCCCAGCCGGTGGGCCACCCGGTCCACCTGCGCGGTGCGGGTGTCCGGCAGGAACTGGTCATACGGGAAGTCCGTGCCCAGGAGGATCAGCAGGTCGGCGTCCTCAATGCCTTCGGCCGCGGCCCCGTAGCCCAGCAACCCGGTCATACCGATATCGAACGGGTTGTCGTACTGGACGAAGTCCTTGCCGCGCAGCGAGTGCCCCACCGGCGCCTTGGCCAGGTCGGCGAGCGCCATCAGCTCGCTGTGTGCCCCTTCCACGCCGGCGCCGGCGAAGATGGCCACCTTGCCGGCGTCGTTGATAGCGTCCGCGAGGGCTTGGACGCTGGCAGGGTCCGGGACCAGGCTGGCGGGCCGGAAGGTGGCAGGCAGCGGGGTGGGGCCGGCAGCCTCCAGCCCGGCGATGTCGCCCGGCAGGGTCACGACGGCCACTCCCCCAAGCCCCAGCGCGTGCTGGATGGCGCTGTGCATCACCCGGGGAGCCTGCTCTGCGGTGCTGACCAGTTCCGAGTACACCGAGCATTCGTTGAACAGACGGTCCGGGTGGGTCTCCTGGAAGAAGCTGCTGCCGATCTGCTTGCTGGGAATGTGGGAGGCGATGGCCAGCACCGGCGCGCCGGAGCGGTTGGCGTCATACAGGCCGTTGATCAGGTGCAGGTTTCCGGGGCCGCAGGAACCCGCGCACACGGCAAGCTTGCCGGTGAGCTGGGCTTCGGCTGCGGCGGCAAAGGCGGCGGCTTCCTCGTGGCGGACGTGGATCCAGTCAATGCCGCCCTTCGCGGAGCCGCCGGTCTGGCGGACGGCGTCCACGATCGGGTTGAGGCTGTCGCCCACAATCCCGTAGATCCGCTGCACGCCGGCAGCCTGGAGTTGTTCGATGAGCTGGGTGGCAAGTTCCTTGGCCATGGGTGCAGACTCCCGCGATGGTGGTGGTGTGCTGACATGGCCCAATATAGTCCGCCCACCCGGCCGGCTTCCCTGGCAGGCCTGCTAGCCCGCGTGGTCCAGGGCAGCTTCGGGTGCCGCCCGCACCTCGGCGGCGAGGGCTTCAGCGAGCAGGGTTGCGGTCCGCACAATGAACGCCCGACGACGGGTGGTCCGGTCCGCACTGCTGCCCGCCAGGAGCGTGTCGATCTGGGGCAGGACGGGCCAGCCGTCGCAAAGGGTGATGACGGTGATCAGCAGGTCCGCGGCGTCAGTCCGGTCGATCCCGGGCAGGACGTCCAGCACCTGGCCCACCTTGACGGCGCAGTGGTCGGACCGGGTGGCGCGGCTGACAGTTTCCCCGCCCCGCTCCAGGCCTTCCCAAAACAGGAGCCTGGGCAGGACCCCATCAGTGGTGTGCCGGTCGAAGAGGCGACCGGCGTAGTCACCGAACGCCTTCGGTCCGCTGCCGGTGATGGGCACCTCGGTCATTACCCGGACCATTTCGGCAGCCAGGACGGCGTCGAACAGCTCATCCTTCTTGCCGAAGTACTGGTAGATGCGTTCCTTGTTCACGCCGGCGGCCGTTGCGATCCGGTCCACCCGCGCGCCGGCCAGGCCCTTGACGCTGAACTCCTCCGTTGCAGCCGCCAGCAGCAACTCCTTGGTCCGCTCCGTGTTCCATGCCATGACACAAGTCTACGCAATTCCAACCAGGTAGTTGCAATTGCGTCCGGGCACACTTATTGTCGATGCAAGCAAAAGCAACCAACTAGTTGGAGATTTTCATGGCCACGCTTTCATCACCCGCTTCCCCCTCCACTGCCGAGCCCGCGCCGTCCACCGGCGTCCAGGCTGCAGCGCCTGTAGCGGTCGCCGGCCCGCCGTCCATCCATGTCCGCGCGGCCATCACTTGGCTGGCAATTTTTCCGCTTGTGGCCATCGGCATGATGGCGGCCGCTCCCCTCATGGAAACGTGGCACCCCATCTTCCGCGCCATGGGATGACTATGGTGGTGGTTCCCACCGCGGTCTATCTCGTGCTCCCGCGCCTGTTCGCCCTTCACGGCGCCCTGGCCGCCAGGCGGAGCATCCGCCGCTAGGACTCCCCCCGCAGCGCAAAAAGGAGGCGTACGACGGCGGCCCGGCAGCCGCCGTCGTACGCCTCCTTACGGATCAGGTACTTTGGTGTCCCCCGGCGCTAGACGCCGAGCGCGTCCTTGTCCTTGCCGCCACCCTGCGGCGCCTGCTCCCAGGCGTGGCCCTGTTCGTCGTCCAGGTGCGTGGCCTTCTTGTTCTTCAGGGCGAAGATGTAGACCACCAGCGAGATGGCGATGGCGATGGTCACGTAGGTGAAGAACAGGTCCTCCCGCTCCGCCTTCTGGAAGGCCGCGCCGATCAGGGGCACGGTGCCGCCGAACAGCGAGTTGGCGATTGCATAGCCCAGGCCCACGCCGAGCGCGCGGATGGAGGCGGGGAACAGTTCGGCCTTCACCAGGGCATTGATCGAGGTGTAGCCGCCGACAATCACCAGGCCACCCATCATGAGCAGGAACGCGGTGAATGGGTCCTTGGTGCCGGCCAGGGTGGAGAGCAGCGGCCAGGTGAAGAGGACGCCGGTGATGCCGAACCAGAGCAGCAGCGGCTTGCGGCCAACCTTGTCCGAGATGATGCCGTAGACGGGCTGGAGCAGCATGAAGATGAACAGGGCCCAGAAGTTGATCACGGAGGTGTCGGTCTTGGCGATGCCGGAGGTATCGTTCATGAACTTCAGGATGAAGTTGGTGTAGGTGTAGAACGCCACGGTGCCGCCAAGGGTGATGCCGATGCAGACCAGCAGCGGCTTCCAGTAGCTCGTGAACAGCAGCTTCATGGTGCCCGGCTGGGCCTGTCCGGCAACCGCGGGAGTCTTCGCGGCCTCGATCTGCTCGGCGGAAACGGTCTCCTCCATGGAGCGGCGGAGCCACAGCACCACCAGGGCAGCTACGCCGCCGATGGCGAACGGGATGCGCCAGCCCCACTCACCCAGGTCGCCCTTGGGCATGACGTTCTGCAGGATCACCAGGACCAACAGGGCGAGCATCTGGCCGCCGATCAGGGTGACGTACTGGAAGCTGGAGAAGAAGCCGCGGCGCTTGGAGGTTGCGGCCTCGGACATGTAGGTTGCGCTGGTGCCGTACTCGCCACCAACGGAGAAGCCCTGGATGACGCGGACCAGCACCAGCAGGATCATGGCCCACAGCCCAATTTGCTGCTGTGTGGGCAGGATGGCGATTGCGAAGGAGCCTGCGGACATCAGGGTCACGCTCAGCGTCAACGCGGCCTTGCGCCCCTTGCGGTCGGCGTAGCGGCCGAAGAACCAGGCACCGATGGGACGCATGAGGAACGACGTCGAGAAGACGGCCATGGCCTCAAGGCCCGCCTGCAGGTCGTCCTTGGAATTGAAGAAGTGCGACTGGAAGTAGGCGGCGAAAACGGTGTAGACGTAGAGGTCGTACCACTCCACCAGGTTGCCGGCGGAACCCTTCAGGATGTTGCCCACGGCCCGCCGGGTCTGGGCGGCCTCCGTCAGGGGCGCGGTTTGTTGGGTGCTCATCGGTGAGTTCCTCCTTGTGGTGACGTGCGTCCTCCAACGCCGGAGGGCCTCATCCACGGTATGGGTGATCCACCGCACAGCCAACGTGGCGGGGCATTTCCTAACACTTCCTTAGGTTTTGCCCGCGCCGCCGGCCCCGCCTGGCTCCCGCCGCCGTCGGGCAAAACCCTTCAGCACGCGGTAGTCTCCAAAGGCGGGGGATGATCCGGGAGACCGCACAACGCAAGGAAGATGGCAATGGACGTGCTGATCGTCGAGGACGACGACGCCATGGCCGGTGCCCTCACCGCCGCCGTCGAAAGCGCCGGACACCACCCGCAGCGGCTGGCGCGGGGCGCTGATGCGCTGCTGTCCCACCGGAACTTCCAGGTGATCCTCCTGGACCTTGGCCTGCCGGACATGGACGGGCTGGAGGTGCTTCGCAAACTGCGCCAGGTCACCGATGTCCCCATCCTGATCCTGACCGCCCGGGACGACGAACGCAGCGTGGTGCTCGGGCTGCGTTCCGGCGCGGACGACTACCTGGTCAAACCCGTCAAGCTGGTGGAGCTGCTGGCCCGGATCGAAGCGGTGACGCGGCGGGCCGGCCGCGGCGGCGGCACCCCGCAGGAGCACGTCATCGTGCTGGATGACCTGGCGATCGACCTGAACCGCCGCACTGCTTCCAAAGCCGGTTCGCCGCTCGCCCTGACCGCCACGGAGTTCGAACTCCTCGCGCTGCTGGCACGCCATGCCGGCTCGGTGGTCACCCGGGAACAAATCCTTGACGCGCTGTGGGGCGACGCCTTCCTGGCTTCCTCCCGGTCCCTGGACGTCCACCTCACCGGGCTGCGGGCAAAACTGCAGAAACCCGGCTTCATCATCAACGTCCGTGGCGTGGGGTACCGGGTGGAGGCGGCTTCCGGATGAGGCTGCGGGTGCTGGGCGTTCTCAGCGTGCTCTGCCTGGTGGTGGTCTTCCTGATCTCGGGCACCATCCTCACCTCAGCTTCCCGCGAGCTGACCCAGGAGCTGCAGATCAACCGGGCGGCGTCCCTGAACCGGCTCGCCCAGGTTGCGTTCGATGCCTCCGCCGACGGGGACACGGCACGGCTGCAGCGGGAGATGGACACGTACTCCGGGCTGTACGGGGAAGGGATCGTGGTGCGTGTCCAGCAGGCCACCCTTCAGTCCGGAAATCTTGATGCCGGACGGTCCGACGTGCAGGAAGCGCTGTCCCTGGCACGGTTAAACGTCAGCAACACCGCCCTGGAACCACTGGAACCTTTCGGTTCCGGCTCCCGGGTGATCTTCCGGCCCTTCGGCAGCGCCAGCCAGGTCCTGGGCGCCGTGGTGCTGGACGTGGACGCCGGCACCGCACAGCAGAAGCTCCGGGAGCGGTGGCTCGCGGTGGGGGTGGCGGCGCTTGCCCTTGCCGCCGTGCTCCTGCTGGGCGCGGCCCGGGTCACCGGATGGGTCCTCCGGCCCGTCCAACGGCTGAACTCGGCGGTGCACGAACTGGAAAGTACCGGCCGTGCGGGACGCCTTCCGGAGGACGGGCCGCCCGAGCTGCGGGAACTGAGCCGGTCCTTCACCGTGATGGCCCGGACCGTGAGCGCCAGCATGGCAGCGCAGCGGCAGCTGATTGCGGACACGTCGCACCAGCTGCGCAACCCGGTGGGGGCGCTTCGGCTCCGGCTGGACCTGCTGCAGCTGGAACTGAAGACGGCCCGTGAACACGACGCCGCCGAACGGGCCATGGCGGAGTTGGAGCGGGTTGAGGAGATCCTGGACGGGGTCCTGAAACTCGCCGCCGCAGAGCACCGCGCATCCGAGGGGTACCTCCGGGCTGCCGGCAGCCTGCAAAGCCTCCCTGCGCCGGATCCGGTGGACCCTTTCCCGGTCCTCCAGGGTGAAATCGAGCGGGCAGCACCGCTGGCAGAACAGGCAGGCTGCAGGCTGGTCCTTGCTCCGGCGCCGCAGCCGCCGGCACTGGTTGCCTGCCACCCGGCGGAGCTGGCCCAGATGGCGGCCGAGCTCCTCAACAACGCCATCAAGTACGCCCCCGGTGCCACCGTGACGGCCGCGGCCCAGCTGGAGGGCCGCACAATGGTGGTGGAGATTTCCGACGACGGTCCAGGGCTTCCTGCCCCGGAGCGGGCCGCGGCTGCCACCAGATTCTGGCGGTCCCCGCAGCATTCGTCGGTTCCGGGAACCGGGCTGGGCATGACGATCGTGGGCCAGCTTGCCGCGGCCAACGGTGGGCGCCTGGTGCTGGGCGAAGCGGCCCCGCATGGGCTCGCGGCCCGGCTCGAGTTTCCCGCTCCAGCTTCTGATCAGGTGCTTCCGGGGCACCAGGAGTGGTGATGCCAATGCGTGAACCACTTGCCCCGGGGCGCCCTGTCTCCCTGCCGCCGCGACGGTCCGTGCTTAAGTGGGCCTTCGCCGTCGGACTCGCAGCCTGCCTGCCGCCTGCCCTCAGTGCGTGCACCGGAGGCGACCGGCCGGAGAACCTGGTGGTGGCCGGCGGCGAACCGGGCGGCTTCTACCTCGAGTTCTCGACGCTGCTGGCCGCGGCGCTTGAACGGCACGGCGTAGCCGGCCATGCCCGGGCCGTGGCCACCGGCGGAAGCCTGGACAACATCGCGGAACTGCGGGCGGGCCGGGCGGACTTTGCCGTGGCCCTGGCCGATGCCGACGGCCAGGCGGGCGGGGACGGAGCTGAGATTGCCGCCATCGGGAAGGTCTACGAAAACTACGTCCACTGCGTGGTACGGAAGGACAGCGGGATCCGGGACATTTCCGGGCTGGCGGGGCGGCGGGTTGCCGTGGGCCAGCCGGGGTCGGGCACCTCGCTTACCACTCCCCGGCTGCTCGAAGCAGCGGGCCTGGGCACCTCCGCGGATGTCTCGGCACCCTCCGCCGGAACTGCCGCCGTCGAACATCTTGGCCTGAATGACGGCATCGCGGCACTCAAGGCGGGGACCGTGGATGCCCTGTTCTGGTCCGGTGGCGTGCCCACTGCGGCCATCGCCACCGCGCAGCAGGACGTGGCGCTCGGACTGCTGGATTTGTCCGCGCTGCTGCCGGAACTGCGGCGGAGGTACGGCGGGATGTACGACCGGGTCCTGATACCGGAAGGCAGCTACCCCGGCATACCGGCGGTGTGGACGGTGGGTGCTCCCAACCTGCTGCTCTGCCGCAGGGACCTGGACAGCGCCACCGTGGAGCGCACAGTCCAGCTGCTGGTCCACAATGCCGGCGAACTCATCCCCCAGTCCACCCTCGGAGTGCAGTTCCTCAGCGCGGAGAGCCTCATCAACACCGCCGGGATCCCGCTGCACCCCGCCGCCGCGGCAGCGTATCGAACGCTGCACGGCTGACCAACGCCACATCACCATTTGCCGCTTGAACCCAAACGCCCCATCACCTTTGGCGGCACAAAGCCAAACGCCCCATCACTTTCGTCAGGAAAGTGATGGGGCGTCCAGAGGAAACCGGCCGGAAGTGATGGGGCGTCCAGAGGAAACCGGCAGGAAGTGATGGGGCGTCCGGAGGAAACCGGCGGGAACTGATGGGGCGTTCCTAGGAGCCGGAGTGCGCCTGCAGGAAGCTGTACACCTCGGTCTCATCCACGCCGGGGAAGGCTCCCGGAGGCATCGCGGCCAGCAGGTGCGAGTGGGCCCGGGCGGACGGCCAGGCGTTCCCGGCCCACTGGTTGGTCAGTTCGGCAGGCGGCCGCTTGCAGCAATTGGGATCCGGACAGTTGGACCTGGCGCGGGCGGTGGTCTCCCGCCCGCGGAACCACTTCACGTGCTGGTACGGCACGCCAATGCTGAGCGAGAACTCGCCGCTGGCGGACCGCTCGGTGCGGGCGGTGCACCAGTACGTGCCGGACGGCGTATCGGTGTACTGGCTGTAGGCACTGAACTTGTCCGGCACATCGAACACGGCCCGGGAGGTCCAGGCCTTGCACGACGGCTGGCCCTCGATGGCTCCGGTGTGGTCCTGGGGGAAGTTCACGCCGTCGTTCTCGTACGCCTTGTAGATGATGCCGCTCTGGTGCGTCTTCTGGAAGTGCGTGGTAATGCCCAGGTGTTTGGTGGCCAGGTTGGTGAAGCGGTGCGCCGCTGTCTCATAGGACACGGCGAAGGCGTCCCGGATGTCCTCCACCGCGATTTCCTTGGCCGCTTTGGCTTTCTGCAGAAATTCGACGGTGGCCTGCTCGGGCAGGAGCAGGGCGGCGGCGAAATAGTTGGTGGCCACCCGCTGGGCCAGGAAGTCACCGTAGTTCTTGGGGGTTTCATGGCCCAGGACGTAGTGGCCCAGGGCCTGCAGCAGCACCGAGCGGGGGTCGTGGTCCTGCCGCTGGCTCTGCGTCAGGTAAATTTTGCGGTTCTTCAAGTCCGTCACGGAGCGGGTGGAATGCGGCAAATCCCCGACGTGGTGCAGGGTGAAACCGAGGTGCTCGGCGATGTCCGCGATGACGTGCTGGCTCAGTGGGCCGGTGGTGTAACCCACCTCCTTGAGGACCTTCTGCGCCTCTGCCTCGTACTCCGGGAAATAGTTGCCGCGCTCCCGCATCATGGCCCGCAGCTCGCCGTTGGCGCGCCGGGCTTCCTCCGGGGTGGCCACCTGCTCGTTCATCTTCCGTTCCAGCTCGTGCAGCAGCCCCACCTGGGCCTCGAGCACGTCAACTGGAAGCCGCGAACTGATGCGGATTTTGGGCAGGTTCAGCGATTCGTACAGCGGCCCGCGCTGGTAGCGTTCCAGTTCGATTTCGAGGGCGGCGCGGCGGCTGGGCGGCTCTGCCCCAAGCAGCTGGTCGATGCTGACGTTCAGTGCGCCCGCGAGGTGCTGGAGCAGCGTCAGTTTGGGCTCGCGTTTGCCGTTTTCAATCAGGCTTAGCTGGCTGGGAGCGGTGCCGACGGCGGCGCTCAGGTCATCGAGCGTGAGCCCGGCTTGTTTGCGGAGATGGCGGACGCGGCGGCCCAGTGCGATGACGTCCAGTTCCGCTGCGGCGGCTGACGGTGGCTGGGAAACGTCCCTGTTCCAACTTGAAGGCGCCATTTCTGAAGAATACGTGAAGAAGTGCATTTCTTTCCATGCTTTTTATCTAGAAAGGGGGTTGAAAGTGCTGAAAAGTAGTTGTCACGGAAAGAAACACCGCACCGGATAAGGCCGGTGGGAACCTCAACGACGCGGTTCCCACCTACCCCGTCCGGAGCTCAATCAAGGAGATCAACGATGACTGCAGCATTTGAGCCCACCCAGCAGACGCCCGAAGAGCAGGCCGCCGCCCTGGAGCTCGAGTGGGCCGCCAACCCCCGCTGGGAAGGTGTGACCCGGGACTACTCAGCCTCCGACGTCGTCCGCCTCCGCGGCCGCGTCTCCGAAGAGCACACCCTGGCCCGCCGCGGGTCGGAGAAGCTGTGGAAGCAGCTCACCGAAGAGCATAAGACCGGCGGCTACACCAACGCTCTGGGCGCCCTCACCGGCAACCAGGCCGTGCAGCAGGTCAAGGCCGGACTCCGCGCCATCTACCTCTCCGGCTGGCAGGTCGCCGCGGACGCCAACAACTCCGGCCACACCTACCCGGACCAGTCCCTCTACCCCGCCAACTCGGTCCCCACTGTGGTCCGCCGGATCAACAATGCCCTGCTCCGGGCAGACCAGATCGAATTCTCTGAAGGCGTCCAGACGGTCGAGGACTGGCTGGTCCCGATCGTTGCCGACGCCGAAGCCGGTTTCGGCGGCCCGCTGAACGCCTACGAACTCATGAAGTCCATGATCCAGACCGGCGCATCCGGTGTTCACTGGGAGGACCAGCTCGCCTCGGAGAAGAAGTGCGGCCACCTCGGCGGCAAGGTGCTGATTCCCACCCAGCAGCACGTCCGCACGCTGAACGCGGCCCGCCTGGCAGCCGACGTCGCCGGCACCCCCACCGTCGTCATCGCCCGCACCGACGCCGAGGCCGCCACCCTGATCACCTCCGACGTCGACGAGCGCGACCAGGAATTCATCACCGGCGAGCGCACCGCGGAGGGCTTCTACAAGGTCCGCAACGGCATCGAACCCTGCATCGCCCGCGCCAAGGCCTACGCCCCGTACTCCGACCTCATCTGGATGGAAACCGGCACGCCGGACCTGGAGCTGGCCCGCAAGTTCGCCGAATCCGTCAAGGCCGAGTTCCCGGACCAGATGCTCTCCTACAACTGCTCGCCGTCGTTCAACTGGCGCAAGCACCTGGACGACGACACCATCGCCAAGTTCCAGCGTGAACTCGGCGCCATGGGCTTCACGTTCCAGTTCATCACCCTGACCGGCTTCCATGCCCTGAACTACTCGATGTTCGATCTCGCCCACGGCTACGCCCGTGAAGGCATGAGCGCCTACGTCGAACTCCAGGAAAAGGAATTCGCCTCCGAGTCCCGCGGCTACACCGCAACCAAGCACCAGCGCGAAGTCGGTACCGGCTACTTCGACACCATCTCCACGGCGCTCAACCCGAACGCGTCCACCCTCGCATTGGTCGGATCGACCGAAGAGGGACAGTTCCACTAAAACCCAGCCTTTCCCGCTCGTTGCTCTATCACTTTTGGCTCCTAACAGGCCGCCTTGGCAACCAAAAGTGATAGAGCAACCGGGGTTACCAGGAGATTCCCATGAACAGCTTCACCGATAGCTTTACGATCAACGGCATTACCTTGACCGCGCAGCCGATTTGACGGCAGGACGAGGTGCTGACCCCGGACGCACTCTCCTTTATTGCGAAGCTGCACCGGGCCACCGCCGAGCGGCGGCAGGAGCTGCTCCAGGCACGGCGCACACGGCGGGCTGACATCGCCGCCGGAGCGGACCCCCGTTTCCTGAGGGAAACAGAGCACATCCGCAATGACCCGTCCTGGCGGGTCGCGCCCCCGGCCCCCGGCCTGGAGGACCGCCGCGTCGAAATCACGGGCCCGGTGGACAAGAAGATGACCATCAACGCCCTGAACTCGGGTGCCAAGGTGTGGCTGGCTGACATGGAGGACTCCTCCACCCCCACGTGGCGGAACGTCATCAAGGGCCAGTTGAACCTCACCGACGCCCTGGAGCGCCGGATCGACTTCACGTCCGAAGAGGGCAAGGAATACAAGCTCCGCCCCGCCGGCGAGCTGCCCACCATTGTGGTCCGGCCCCGCGGCTGGCACCTGCCGGAAAAGCACATGCTCATCGACGGCCAGCCCATCGCCGGCGGCATCGTGGACTTCGGCCTGTTCTTCTTCCACAACGCCCGCCGCCTGCTCGCCCAGGGCAAGGGACCGTACTTCTACCTGCCCAAGATCGAGAACCACCTCGAAGCCCGGCTGTGGAACGACATCTTCATCCTGGCCCAGGACCTGCTCGGGATCCCGCAGGGCACCATCCGCGCCACGGTGCTGATCGAGACCATCACCGCAGCGTTCGAAATGGAGGAGATCCTCTACGAACTGCGCGACCACGCCGCAGGCCTGAACGCCGGCCGCTGGGACTACATCTTCTCCCTGATCAAGAACTTCCGCACCCGCGGCCCCCGCTTCGTCCTGCCGGACCGCGGCCAGGTCACCATGACCCAGCCCTTCATGCGCGCCTACACCGAACAGTTGGTCCGCGCCTGCCACAAGCGCGGCGCCATGGCCATCGGCGGCATGGCAGCAGCCGTCCCCAACCGCAAGGACCCCGAAGCCAACGCCAACGCTTTGGAGAAGGTCCGCGCAGACAAGACCCGCGAGGCCAACGACGGATTCGACGGCTCCTGGGTGGCCCACCCCGACCTGGTGCCCGTGTGCCGCGAAGTGTTCGACGGCGTCCTGGGCAGCAAGCCCAACCAGCTGGACCGGCTCCGCGAGGACGTCACCCCGGACGACCGCGCCCTGATCGACGTTGCCGCCACCACCGGCACCATCACCGAACAGGGCATCCGGAACAACATCGAGGTAGGCATCCGCTACATCGAATCCTGGCTCCGTGGCAACGGCGCGGTGGCCATCCACAACCTCATGGAGGACGCCGCCACCGCCGAGATCTCCCGGTCCCAGCTCTGGCAGTGGATCTACGCCCGGGCCATCACGGACCACGGCGAGATCATCAGCCACGAGTGGGTGGAGGAACTGCTGGACGAGGAATTCGCCCGGCTGGAGCGCTTCGACGGCGACCGGTTCGAGGACGCCCGCGACATCTTCGAGGAGGTCACGCTCAGCCGTGAGTTCCCGTCCTTCCTCACCCTGCCGGCCTACGCCCGCTACCTGACCGAGGCCCGTGAAAAGGCCACCGTCGAGGAGCTCACCGCGGCCTGACCCCACCAGTACTTCCGTCTGCCGGGCCGGCACGCCCTTCGCAACAGGCCCCCCGAAATCCGGGGCGCCGGTCCGGCAACGGAGCACCCCGTATGACGCCCGCCCACTTTCCCCAGGGAGAGTGGGCGGGCGTTGCCTTGTTTGCTGCAGTGAGCGGGCGTCTAAGGGAACGTCCGACGACGGGCCTCGCCTTAGCGCCCCTTCGGCACCTGCCGCACGGACAGGGTGGTGCTGACGAAGAAGGTCAGCACCGACACGAGGATGACCAGCAGGGCCGGCGTCCACGATGCGGAGCTGTCGTGGACGAAGCCCACCAGCGGCGGCGCGACGGCGGCGAGGCAGTATCCCAGGCCCTGGACAGTGGCGGACATCCGACCGGCCGAGGCCTGGTCGCGGGCCAGCTTGATGATGGCGATGAAGATCAGGGTGATGCCGCCGCCCTGGGCGATCCCGCCGGAGGTGGACCACAGCCACCACAGCTGCGGCAGGAACAGCAGCCCCACCGGAACGGCAAGCCACAACGTACCCAGGGTGACCGCCACCGCCGTCGTATTCATGTATTTGGCCGCGAAAGGCACGCCGAGTCCGCCCACGATGGCCAGGATCTGGAAGATTGAGGACGCGGCGCCGGCCTGGGCTGCGTTCATTCCCAGTTCGTCGTGCAGGTAGCTCGGCAGCCATGCCGTGACGCCGTAATAGGAGAACGCCTGGCCGCCGAAGCCGGCCGTGAGCCCGGCGGTAGTCCAGCCGGAACGGCTTGCCGGGGCCCGGGGCGTGTCCCCGCCGTCTTCGGCCTCGGCCAGGAAAGCCGTCCGAGGCCCCACTGCCAGCACCCACACCACCACCGCGGCGACGGCCAGGACGGCGACGGCACCCAAGGCCAGCCGCCACCCGGTCACTGCCGCGAGCGGGGCCATGATCACCGAGGTCAGGAAGGACCCGATATTCAGGGCTGCGGTGTAGATTCCCATCGCGGTCCCCTGCCGTCGGGGAGCGAAATCGCGGCGGATGATCAATGGCACCGCGATGTTGCCTATGGTGATGGCCACCCCGATGACCACCGTGCCGGCCACCACCAGGACCGGTCCTCCCGCGGAGCGGAGCAGCACGCCGGCCAGGACCCCCAGGATGGTCAGCGTCACGGCGAACTCGGCACCGAACTTCCGGGCGGCCAGGGACGCCAGCGGAGCCGCGAGCGAGAAGCAGAGCACAGGGATGCTGGTCAGCAGCCCCAGCATGACCGGCGAAAAGTGCAGTTCCGCCTGCATGAGGTCCACCAGGGGCGCAACGGCCACGAACGGGCCACGGAGGTTCAGCGCCAGCAGGCCGATGCAGGCCAGCAGGACCCAGCTCTTCGGGACGCGGGACAGGACGCGGCTGCTCACAGGGTCAAAATCGGGAATGGGCGTGGATTCATCACTCCCATTGCTATCACGCTCCGCGGTGCTGGAGTTTCAGGCACCCTCCCGGACGGCCCTGCCATACGATGAACGTGACCCAAGGACGTAGGACACACTGCGAAGGACACCGATGACGCACCGCCTTGCCATCCTCGATGACTACCAGGACGTGGCCCACGGCTTCGCCGACTTCACGGCGTTGGAGGCCGAAGGGGTCACGGTGACGTCCTACCGGGAGCCTTTTGCTTCCGGCGACGCGCTGGTTTCGGCGCTGGCGGACACCACCATGGTGATCGCGATGCGGGAGCGGACGGCGTTCCCCCGCGAAGTGTTCGAGAAACTGCCGGCGCTTGAGCTGCTGGTCACCACGGGGATGGCGAATGCCGCCATCGACGTGGCGGCGGCGGCCGAGCACGGGGTGACGGTGTGCGGCACGCCCGGCTCACCCACGGCCGCGCCCGAACTGACCTGGGCCCTCCTGCTGGCCATCGCCCGGCACCTTCCTGCCGAGGAAAGCTCCCTCCGGGCGGGTACCTGGCAGTCAACGGTGGGCTTTGAGCTGGTAAGCAAGACGCTGGGCATCGTGGGACTGGGCAAAATCGGCCGGCGGGTGGCCGCTTACGGGCAGGCTTTCGGGATGGACGTCGTGGCGTGGAGCCAGAACCTCACGGCGGAGACGGCCAAAGAGGCCGGGGCCCGGCTGGTGTCCAAGGAGGAGCTCTTCACGGTGGCCGACGTCGCCACCCTCCATCTGAGGCTCTCCCCGCGGTCGGAAAACACCGTGGGCGAGGCCGAGCTGCGGCTGCTGGGACCGGAGGGCATCCTCGTCAACACCGCCCGGGGGCCACTCGTTGACCAGGAAGCCCTGATCAGGGCATTGAACGAAGGATGGATCCGCGGCGCCGCCCTGGACGTCTTCGACCAGGAACCCCTGCGGGCTTACCACCCGCTCCTGGCCGCCCCGAACACCGTGCTGTCCCCCCACCTGGGCTATGTCACGCAGGAAAGCTACCGCCAGTTCTACGGCGGCGCCCTGGAGGACGTCACCGCCTGGCTTGCCGGCTCCCCCATCCGAACCCTCACGGCCTGACCCTTTTTACTACCGGAGCAACCGAATGACCCACATCATCCGCACGGCAACAGCGGACGACGCCGGCCCCCTCGCCGGGCTGGCAGCCGTCACCTTTCCGCTGGCCTGCCCGGCGTCGTCGTCACCTGCCGACATTGCCGCCCACCTGGCCAACACGCTCAGCGAGGAGCACTTCAAGGGCTACCTCGCCGACCCGGACATCACCGTCCTGGTCATCGACACCAACGGGCAGCTCTGCGGCTACAGCCTCCTGGTGGACAGGCCCGCAGCGGACCCGGACGTGGCTTCCGTGCTGACGCTGCTGCCGTCCGTGGAAATCAGCAAATGCTATGTCCACCCGGACTATCACGGGCTGGGCGCGGCCGCAGAACTCATGCACGCAAGCCTCCAGGCGGCCGCATCTTCCGGCGGCGCCGGGGCCTGGCTGGGTGTGAACAGCCAGAATGTCCGCGCCATCCGCTTCTACGGGAAGTCCGGATTCCGGAAGGTGGGTACCAAATCGTTCCGGCTGGGCAGCACCGTGGAGCACGACTTCGTCCTGGAGCGTCCCCTGCCATAACCGCTCACGTTCCCGGCTGATGCAGCCTCCGGATGCCTGGGCCTGCCAGTGGTTCCTCCAACGGGTAGGCCAGCGGCGGCCGCGGTTCGGCCAGGAGCTTCAGCCCAGGCGGGAGGCCCTCGATGGTGCCGCTCGATCCGGTGGCGCTGATGGTCACCCGGCTGGTGTCCAGCAGGACATTTTCGGCCCTGAACGAACCCACGGACTCCGGCAGGATCGGCGCCAAGTGCACCACCCCGCGGGTGAACACAGGGTCGAAACGCAACAGGATCCGTGCAAGCTGCACCGGTGCGGCCGCGGCCCAGGCCTGCGGTGAGCATGCGGTGGGATAGGGAACGGGGCCCGGCAACTCGCCGCGGTCGAACCCGCAGAACAGCTCCGGCAGCTTACCGTCAAAATGCTGGGCAGCATCGAGGATGCCCAGGGCCACCCTCTTGGCCTCGTCCACGAACCCATAACGCATCAACCCCGTGGCTACCAGCGCAGTGTCGTGCGGCCACACCGAGCCGTTGTGGTAGCTGACGGGGTTGTAGGCGCCCATGTCGGAGGCGAGGGTGCGGATACCCCAGCCTGTGAACATCTGCGGGGACATCAGGTTTTCCATGACGGACGTTGCTTTGTCCTCGTCCACGATACCCGTCCACAGGCAGTGGCCGATGTTCGACGTCAGCGCATCGACGTGCCGTTTGTCCTTGTCCAGCGCCACCGCAAAATAGCCCTTGTCAGGAAGCCAAAACTTCTTGTTGAACTCCTCCTTGAAGGCTGCCGCCTTGTCGGCCCAGTGCTTTTCCAGGTCCGAATCTCCGGTCCAGTGGGCCAGCAGCGACCTGCCAAGGTAGGCGGAGTAGACATAGGCCTGGACTTCGCAGAGCGCGATCGGGGCCTCCGCGATGGTCCCGTCCGCGAAATTAATGCCGTCCCAGGAGTCCTTCCAGCCTTGGTTGACCAGGCCATGGTCGTTTGGCCGCAGGTATTCAACGAAGCCGTCGCCGTCGCGGTCGCCGTACCTTTCAATCCATTCCAGGGCGCGGTCCGCGTGCGCCAGCAGCGGCTGGATCGCATCCCGTGACAACCCCCACCGGCTTAACTCGCCCAGGGTGGATACGAAGAGCGGAGTGGCGTCGGCCGTGCCGTAGTACGCGGTGCCGCCCAGCGACAGGCCGGCAGTGACGCCCAAGCGCACCTCATGGGGAATGCGGCCCGGTTCCTCCTCGGAGTCCACGTCCACCTTCTTCCCCTGGATACCGGCCAGGGTCTGCAGCGTGCCCAGGGCAAGATTGGGGTTGACCATCATGCTCATGTAGGACGTGAGCAGCGAGTCCCGCCCGAACAGCGCCATGAACCAGGGCGCCCCCGCTGCGACCGCGGCGCGGTTGGGATGGCGGCCATCGAAAATGCGGAGTGCACCAAGGTCACTTTGGCTGCGGTTGAGCACGTTCTGGAAGCTGGTGTCCTCGATGCTGATCCGCGGAACGTTCTCCTCCCACGCCAGGTGGCGCCGCACGCCCTCACGGTGGTGCGGGAGTTGGCCTTCGGTGAAGGGCTTTTCCGGGGCTTCCCCATTGACCAGCGGCACCACGATGACGCTGGTGCTCCATTTGCCGCGGGCCGGAACGGTGACGTTGAACCGTAGCCCGTCAGTCTCCACCTCAGCACCCCGGGCCCCGATGGCGGAACCCCGCTGCTGGCCGTGCCGGGATGCTTCAATGATGAGCTTTCCATCCACCACGGTGCGGGTTGTGTCATCGGGTCCTGTTGTCCGGCCGCCTTTCACGTCGAAGAGGTCGGCCTGGTCTGCGTCCACGAGAAGTTCGATGGCACACTCAACGGGTTCCGCAGCGTAGTTCTGCAGGGTGATGTCGTCTTGCAGGCCCGGCCCGATGTGGCGGACATGGCGGACTACCAGGGGACTGTCGAACCGGCCTCCCGGCCAGGTGGCGCGGCCAACAAATGTCGCCTCGAAAGGCTGCGGCTTTTGGGCTGACAATGGTTCGCGCCGCGAGCCGTTGATGCGCAGCACCCAGCGCGAAACGATCCGGGTGTCCTGGTAGAACGCCCCGTTCGTGCCCCCGTCGTGACTGATGTCGCCGGTCCCCGCCGAAATACAAAACGAAGAACCTTCCAGAACGGTGACGGCACCCACGTCGGAGCCCGAGGCCTCATTATCTTCGTTCCAGGCGGTCATGGAAGGACTCCCTTCTCAGGCGGATTGCTGCCGGGAGCCGAATGGCCGCCCGCCCCCTTATCGATTTTGGTGCACAGGCGTGGTAACCGGAACCCCTCCCGGCAATCTCCCGGCCAGCAGGTCATCAAAGAGCCTGAGATGCTGTGCCACCATCCGCTGGGCACTGAACCGCTCCTCCACTGATGCCCGGCACCGTTCCCTGCTCAAGCCGGCGGCCGCTTCAATAAAGCCGCTCAACTGCTGGGTATCCCCCAAGAAGCCGGTGCGGCCGTGCTCAACAATTTCCGGGGCCGAGCCGATGCGCGTGCCGATGACGGGAGTTCCGGTGGCCATCGCCTCGATCATGACCAGGCCGAAAGGCTCGGACCACTGGATGGGGTTCAGGAAGGCCAGCGCCTCACCCATCAGTCGGTACTTGACGGCGTCATCCACCTCCCCCACAAAATCCTCGTTGGGGCCAAGTATCGGCTCAATAACCTCCCGGAAGTAGCGGATCTCCTCGGGCTCCCGCATTTTCACAGCGATTTTCAGATGCACACCTGCCTGCCGTGCGATGGTTATTGCCTCCAGCAGCCCCTTGTCCTCGCATGCTCGGCCCACGAAGCACAGGTAACCGCCGCGCCCGCTTCCGATCGGGACGGCGGAAACGTCCATGCCGTGATGGATCACCTGCGTGACGGGGACTTCCGGGGCATGGGACGCCTGGTCCCGCGATATCGCCACGATGGCGACGTCCCGGGCCATGGCCCGGTACAGGTCTTCGGCGTCTTGGTGGAGCGGCCCGTGGATGGTGGTTACCACCGGCACCTTAGGAGGCCTGTGCGCGTAAAGGGGCCCGGCCAGTGTGTGGTCATGGATGATGTCCACATCCTGGAGTCCCTTGTATGCGCGGATGACATGGCTGAGCTCGGACATCGTGAAGCCCAGCTCATCCCGGGATGCTGGCCGCATCCCCGGTACCTTCGGTACAGGGCAGGTACTTTCGGAAGGGGCCGCCAGCAACACCTCATGGCCCGCGGCGACGAACCCGCGCGCCAGGGTGTCCACCACTCTTTCAATGCCGCCATAGGTACCCGGTGGAATGGGAATCCACGGTCCTGCAATAACTCCGATACGCATATCTGGCCTCCAGATGACGAGGCCCGAGCTCCCCAGCCGCAAGGCACCTGCCGCCGCCGGGCATGCCTGCCCCGCGGTGTTCGACATTTCCATGGCGTCTGCTTCACCTACTTCAGAACTATTGCCCACGAATGCCCCGGCCACAAGGGTTGAATGTGGCCCATCTCACGGCAAGCGCCGGAATGGCTGTCCGGGCGGCCGGGTTATGCAGGACATGAAGATTGAGATCTGGTCGGACGTTGCCTGCCCCTGGTGTTTCATCGGCAAGCGCCGGTTCGAAGCTGCCTTGGCAGCGTTTCCCCACCGTGAAGCCGTCGACGTGGTGTGGCGCAGCTACCAGCTGGACCCAACACTGCCGGAGCACTACGACGGGACCGAACTGGAGTACCTGAGCAGCCGCAAGGGAATGCCCGCGCCGCAGGTCTCGCAGATGTTCGAGCACGTGGCCCAGCAGGCCAAGGGTGAAGGCCTGGACTACCGGTTCGACAAGGTTGTGGTGGCCAACAGTTTCACCGCCCACCGCCTGATCCACCTCGCGGCAGCCCACGGCAGGCAGGATGCGGCCAAGGAGCGCCTGCTCAGCGACCACTTTGAGCACGGCAAGGACATTGGCAGCCGGGATTACCTCACGTCCGTGGGCGCGGACCTGGGCCTGCTTACCAACGAGGTGGAGGAACTCTTCACCACCGACAAGTACTCGGACGAGGTCCGGTTCGACTTCCAGGAGGCCCAAGGCCTCGGGATCAGCGGCGTTCCCTTCTTCGTAATCGACCGGAAGTTCGGATTGTCCGGCGCCCAGCCCACGGAGACGTTCACCGCTGCCCTTAACCAGGCCTGGCAGGACGCCAACCCGCTGGTCCTGGTCAATTCCTCGGAAGCTGACGCGTGCGGCCCGGACGGCTGCGCGGTTTAGCATCTTTTACTGACACATCGCGGTAAAGTGTCTGCATGCCCAGGATTTCAGCCGCCAGCAACGCCGAACAACGCGCGGACACCCAGCGCCGCATCCTCACCGCTTTCGGCGAGCTCCTTTTCACCCACGGCCTTCCGGGGTTGACCATGACGGATGTGGCCCGGCACGCAGGTGTGGGCCGCACCGCCGTGTACAACTACTACGCGGACATCGAAGAACTGCTGATCTCCTATGCCCTGGACGAGACCGAGAAGTTCCTCTCCGACCTGCGCGAATCGCTGAACCGTTTGGAGAACCCGGTGGAGCGGCTGGCGCTGTACGTCCGCGCCCAGGTGGTTGACCTCAGCCGCCGCCACCTCCCGCCGGGGCCTGCCATGGGGGCGGTGCTGTCGCCGTCGTCCTTTGCCAAGCTCTCGGACCATGTGGGCGAGCTCAGCGTCCTGCTGCAGGGCATCCTGCGTGACGGCATGGAGCAGGGCTACCTGCCGGTGGCGGACGTGGGCCAGCAGTCCCAGCTGATCCTGGGCACCTTGTCCTCAAGTGCCGCGAGGGGCAGCGACGAGCCGGCGGAACTGGAGGCGCGCGTGGCACGGACCGTGCGCTTCATCCAGTTGGGCGCTGGCGCCAGGTTCGACGACGGCGGTAAGCCCGTGCGCGTCGGACAGCTCCCGGCTGTGACCGGCTGAGTCCGGCGGTCAGGGCGTAGGAGCGGCGGCGGGCATGACGGGCAGCTTGTCCGTGTCCGCCGTGCGCCGGTTCTCCCGCGGGCAGCTGAGCTTTCCCGGTGTCTGGTCCACCAGTTCCGGTGGGACCAGCGCTTTGTAATCCTGCGCCAGGATGACGTCCACGCTGGCGTCTGTCCTGCCGTCCTGGAAGTAATCGGATCCGGGCACATGGCGCTGCACCGTGAACGCCGCCGCCTGGCCTGCGGCGCCTGACACCACCGCGGCCACGCCCCGGTAGCCGGCGTTGACATTCGATACGTTTCCCACCACGAACTTGCGTGCCAGCAGTTCGTCCGCAACGGAGCGGGCAAGGCCGGGCCGGCTGGTGGAGTTGTAGACGTTGAGGTTGATCTTGTCGGTGGGCGTGTAATCGAACATTGAGGCCGGACAGGATGACACCGGGGTCGGGGCGGGCTCGGCCGAGGGCAGCTTCAGCTTACCGTTGATGATGGCCAGGGCAACGATGATGCCTGCGGCGATCACTCCGATCAGCAGGACCAGCACCACTCCGTGCAGCACGCGGCGGCGGACCCGGACGGTCTCGTCGGCGTCCCGTGCCGCTTCCATGGCGGCGCGCAGCTCCGGTCCGGAAACGACGTGGTGGCCATGCAGGATGCCGGGGTCCTTGGGCCGCTTGCTAGCCATCGAGCACCAGGACCCGGGCGTGGATCGCGGTGCGCTGGTGCAGGGCGGTCCGCACTGCGCGGTGGAGGCCATCCTCCAGGTAGAGGGTCCCTTGGTACTGCACCACGTGCGGGAACAGGTCACCGAAAAATGTGGAGTCTTCCGCCAGCAACGCTTCCAGGTCCAGGGTGCGCTTGGTGGTCACCAGTTCGTCCAGCCGCACCGGCCGCGGCGGCAGCGATGCCCACTGCTTGGGAGTGCTGTAACCATGGTCGGGGTAAGGGCGGCCCTCGCCCACAGCTTTGAATATCACCATGCCACAGTAGGCACCGTGGTGCCCCAGCGAAAGTAGCAGGGCTGGCCCGCGCCAGGTTGTAGCCAAACAGTGACCATACCGCCACACGCCCGGGTCGGCGGGTGCACGCACGGGACGGCGGCGGTCCTGCTGACAGAATGGACCCATGACAGTATCCGAGTCCCCTGCCGTGTCCGCACCCGGAATCCGCCTGCCGTCCGCACCACCGCTGGCGCTCCTGCTGGACGTGGACGGGCCGGTGGCCAGCCCGGTGACACGGGACGTAAAGCCGGGCATCATCCTGGACTTGGTGGCCCTCGCAGCAGCCGGGATTCCTGTCATTTTCAACACCGGCCGTTCCGACGCCTTTATCCGCGAACAGGTAATGGAACCCATGATCGCGGTAAGCATCCCGGCGGGAACCGTTATCCACGCCGTCTGCGAAAAGGGCGCGGTCTGGTTCAGCTATACCTCCGCAGGCCCCGGCCCCATCCACGTGGACCGGGAACTCGCCGTCCCGGCAGCGTACGGGGATGACATCCGCCGGCTGGTGGCGGAGGACTATGCCGCCCACATGTTCTTTGACGAGACCAAGCGCGCCATGGTGTCAGTGGAGCAGCACATCGATGTGCCCAGCGCTGACTACCTGGCGGAGCAGAAGCTGTTCGACGCCGAGGCGATGGAACTCATGGCACGCCACGGGCTGGGCGTTGTCCGGCTTGACCATCACGTGCCAAATTCCGACGACGAGGTGGACTACCGCGTCGATCCCACCATTATTTCCACGGACATTGAGTCCGTGCGGCTGGGAAAGGACCTGGGCGCCAGCCGTGCGGTGGAGCTCCTCGCGGCGCAGGGCATCACCCCGCAGGCGTGGCGGACCGTGGGCGATTCCCGCACCGATTACGCCATGGCGGACTGGCTGCACCACAACGACCATCCCGTGAAGCACGTGGACGTCCGGCCCGCGGACGGTGTGCCCAGCAAGCCCTACCCCGTGCTGACGGCAGCGGACCTGGGGCTGGAGTCCACGGTGATCCACGACGACGCCGGCGGCGCCTTCCTGCGGGCCTGGCGGGAGGCGCTGGACGCCTGAGCCCCTGCCGGGCCGGGAATTCCCCGCGCCGCCGCAATAACGCCGCGAAACCTTCCGTTACCCAGGCAGGACTATCATGCAGGTAAGAATGCCCACTTCCACCAGCACGGAGACAACCATTACAGAAGCACCGGTCCAGGACGAGGTCTACTACGGCGCCCAGGCGTCAGTGGAAGAACAATTTCACGCCGAGATCACATCGGCGGCGGCAGAACGGCGGCTGAGCCACCGGGCCGACGTCGTCCGGCACAAGGGCCGCTATGCCCTGATCAATGACACCAGGACGCCATACCAGGCCATGGTGGAAGACCTGCTGTTCCTGCGGAACGTCCTGGCAAACGCCGGCCTGGCGTACCTCCTGGTCCGCGGCAACAATGACCGCCCCGTGCTGGCCCTGGACTGGAAAGACCGGAAGAAGCTCCGGGCTGCCCTGGTGGAGGCGTGCCGGGACGAGCCCTTCTACTCCATGACCGTGGACGCGAAGAAAAAGACGTCCGTCCTGGTGGCGGACGGCGAGCTGTCCCCCAACCGGCAGGGACGCATCTTCCGTCTGTACCGGCCGCGGGTGGAGCCGGTGGGCGGTTTCGAGTTCGGCGCTTCCGCCGGCGTCCAGATTGAGCTGTGGTCCTTCGAGGGAGAACAGCTCATTCTTCCGATCGAGAACTCCCTGACCCGCAGGACGCTGCTGCGCCAGGATGCGGTCCGGGGCACCGTGGAACGCTACGGACACACGTGGCCCACCATCGAGAACATGTTTGCCGACCATGCCAGCGACATCAGCTTCGACATCGACATCGTGTTCTCCTGGGTCGACGGCAGCTCTCCCGAATACATCGCGGCCCGCCGCGCCCAGCAAAAGGGACATGTCCTGGGCGAAGGCGACGACCATGAAGCCCGGTTCCGGCAGATCAATGAACTCAAGTACGCACTGCGGTCCGTGTACATGTTCGCGCCCTGGATCCGCCGGATCTTCATCGCCACGGACTCCCCCGCACCTTCCTGGCTGGCGGAGCACCCTTCCGTCACCATCGTCCGGAGCGAGGAGTTCTTTTCCGATCCCTCGGTGCTGCCCACGCACAATTCACAGGCCGTGGAGTGCCAGCTGCAGCACATCGAGGGGCTGTCCGAGCACTTCCTCTACTCCAACGACGACATGTTTTTTGACCGGCCGGTGGGCCCGGACATGTTCTTCACGCCCGGCGGCATCACCAAGTTCATCGAGGCGGAAACCAGGATTGGCCTGGGCGAGAACGACGCCGAGCGCAGCGGGTTCGAGAACGCCGCCCGGGTGAACCGCAAGCTCCTGTGGAACCGGTTCGGCCGGATCACCACCCGCCACCTGGAGCACACCGCTGCGCCCCTGCGGCGGAGCGTGGTGGGCCAGATGGAGGAGGAGTTCCCGGAGGAGTTCCGCAAGACGGCGGCCAGCCGGTTCCGTGCAGCGGACAACATCTCCGTGACCAATTCCTTCTACCACTACTACGCCCTGCTGACCGGCCGCGCCGTAACGCAGACTGCCGCGAAGGTGCGCTACGTGGACACCACCATGCGCTCGGGCCTGAAGTACCTGCCCAAGCTGCTCGCAAAGCGGAACATGGATTTCTTCTGCCTGAACGACGGCAGCTTTCCTGAGGTCAGCGCGGACGAGCGCGCCGAAGTGGTGACGGACTTCCTGGAAAGGTACTTCCCCATCAAGGCACCCTGGGAGAAGTAGGACGGCCGCGCGTCGACCCCCGCAAGCCCAAAGCACTGGGGCCGGCGCCCTGACGGAGCCGGCCCCAGTGCTGTGTGGAGGGGTGCTACCGCCTGGTAGGCACCCCGAGCTTGGTGCTGCCGCGTTGCTTGGTGGTTTCCGGGATCCGGATCCCGGCAGCCTCCAGCCGCCGGGCGGTCTCTTCGGGAGACACATACTCGCCAACGGTGGGGGCACTGCCCATCGGCACCACGGAGTGCACGATGGTGTGTTCATACACGTGCACCAGGTTGAACGCCTGGCCGCCGTCCTGGCCGCGGGTCCCGCCCACAGGTACGTTCAGGTCCTGGGTGTAGCAGGAAGCCGACGCCACCGAGACGGGAACGCCGGCGAAGCTCGCCGTCGTGGAGTAGTGCAGGTGGCCCGCAAGGATGGTGCGGACATCCGAATTACGCACCACTGCGGCCAGGGACGCCTGGTCGCGCAGTTCAACCAGCACCGAGAGGTCCAGCACTGACGGGACCGGAGGGTGGTGGAGGGCCAGGATGGTGCCGTCCGGGGCAGGAGTTTCAAGCTGGCGGGCCAGCCACTCCAGCTGCGCCGGGCTCAGCTCGCCATGATGGAAACCCGGGACCGTGGTGTCCAGGGTGATGACCCGCAGCCCGTTGATGAAGTAGCTGTGGTCCACCGGCTCGTCACTGCCCGGCTGGTCAAGGAGTCCCCTGCGGAAGTTGGCCCGGTCGTCATGGTTACCCATGGCCCAGATGACCTGGGCGCCCATTTCCTTGCAGGCCGGCTCAACGATGGCCCGAAGCTTCACGTACGCCCCGGCATCGCCCTTGTCGGCAAGGTCGCCCGTGAAGATCACGGCCTCCGGCCTGGCCCCGGACGCTTTGACTTCATCGAAGAGCTGGGCGAGCCTGGCTTCGCTGTCGACGGTTCCGTAGAGGGGTTCTGGACCTCCCAACAGGTGGGGATCACTCAGGTGGAGTAGGAAGTGGCGTGGCCGGGGATGTTCGGCCTCGATGTGCTCCATTGCTACCTCTATGGTCGGTGGGAAGCCGTTCTTCCCTTGTACCCTTCAGTAATATTTATCCAATCAGACATTTGGCAAACATGGGGTAAATCTCCGCCGCTGATGTGGAAAAAGTTAAAAGAACTGCGCTTTTGCAGGGCAAATTCGGCTGGCCACCCTTTATCCGAGCGCTTGCTCGATGGCGTCGAGGATCTCTGGCGAGTCGGGCTCGACCGTGGGGGCGAACCGCGCCACCACGTCCCCCTCGCGGTTGACCAGGAACTTCTCGAAATTCCACTTCACCAGCCCCGGCAGCAGCCCGGTCTTGAACTTGGTGAGCTCTGAATAGAGCAGGTGCTGGTTTCTGCCGCGGACCTCTGCCTTGGCCGTCAACGTGAACGTGACACCGAAATTCCGTTCGCAGAAGTCCGCAATGTCGCTGTCGGTCCCGGGCTCCTGCCCTGCGAACTGGTTGCACGGAACGCCCAGGACCTCGAACCCCCGGTCGCGGAACTTGCCGTAGAGGGCCTCCAAGGCGGCGTACTGCCGCGTGAAGCCGCAGTTGGACGCCACGTTGACCACCAACACCACTTTTCCCTTGAACTGGCCGAAATTTGTCCTGGTGCCATCGTTCAGGATCAGCGGGATCGGATAGAGGGGTCGCTGGCTGCGTGTCAGAGGAGAGATGTTCATGCAAGGGATTCGGTGCCGGTGGGGCGCCGTACGGGTTCCGGGTGCAAATTCCCTAGGCCGGGGGCGCCGTCGGTACTGGTTCAGTCGACGTAGGGGTGGGGGTTGGGGTCGGCGTTGGGGCAGGCTCCGCGGGCGGGAGGGTTGGGGCAGGCGCCGGGGCGGCAGTGGTGGGTGCCGGGGCGGGCTCAACCGGTGCTGGCACCGGTTCGGGGGCGGGAGCGGGGGCCGGGGCGGGCGCAGGGGCCGGGGCCGGAGCGGGCGCAGGCTCAACCGGCGATGGCGCCGGAGCCGGTTCGGTGGGTGTGGGCTGGACGGGAGTCGGTGAAGTCGTGGGCGTCGGCGTGGGCGTTGGGCTGGCAGGGTCAGTGGGAGACGGCGAAGGCGACGGCGCGGGACTTGGTGACGTAGGGGTTGGCGAAGTGGGCGTCGGCGTGGGACTTGGTGACGTAGGGGTTGGCGAAGCGGGCGTCGGCGTCGGAGCGGGCGTCGGCGTGGGACTTGGTGAAGTAGGGGTTGGCGAAGCGGGCGACGGCGATGGCTCGGTCGGTGACGGAGCCAGCGTTGGGCTTGCAGGGATCGTCGACGGATCGCTGGGTGCCGCCGCGGGCGAAGGCGGCGCGGCACTTACCGACGGTTCAGCGGTAAGCGGGCCCGTCGTCGTCAACTGCACGTTCGGAGCGGGCAGCACGATGCCCGTTGCCTGGGATGGCGAGGGTGCCGGGCCTGGTACGAAAAGCGGCGGGAAGGGTGAAACCTGAAGCCCGGCTGCGGGGAGTCCGTCTCCCGGGTCAACCTGGAGGGGGATGGTCCAGCTGATCCTGCCGCCGGACAACCCCGTGCCGGGCACGTACGAAACCATCTCAGCCGGAAGGGCCTGGTCCACTGCACGGAGCTGGAGGAAGTTCCATCTCAAGGGGTTGGTGTAGCGGCCATTCAGGATTGCCTCGAAATGCAGGTGGCAGCCCGTGGACCATCCGGTGGTCCCAACACGCGCGATGACCTGGCCCACCCGCACCTGGTCGCCGGTGTGCACACCAATGGATTCGAGGTGGTTGTAGGTGGTGATGAGCCCGTCGCCGTGGTCAATCTCAATCCGGTTGCCGCCGCCCCAGGGGTGCCAGACGGCCGCCCGCACAACACCGGAGTCAGCGGCGTAGACGGGAGTTCCGCAGGGGGCTGCGTAATCCTGGCCCAGGTGGAAGTCTCCCGCTGCCCCGCTGATCGGGCTGACCCGGAACCCGAACGGCGAGCTCGGGTCCAGTAGCTGCAGGGGCGCCATGAGGAAGCCGGGCAAGGGCCTGCGGCACCGGCCGGGCCCAGCGTGAGGGCCGCCCTGGCGCTCTGGTCGACGCCGCCAATGGACGTGTGCGGGAAGGCCAATGCCACAGGTGGATTGGAGAAGATGGCCGCGGAAGGGCAGCGGCGCCAAGCTGGTCTGTTGCCGTGGGGGCTGGTTCGCTGTGCCCTTCCCGGAGCTTCGCCGTTCCGGACGTTCCGTACGGGGCGGCACTGCCCTGAGTGGTGCCGGTTCCGGCAACCGATCGCGCCAACTGTGGCGGTTCAGCGGAGCCGGCGGAAAGGTTGACGGCGCAGACGGACGCCGCCAGCACGCCGGCAGCAGCAACGGCCCGGGCAACGGGGGGAAGGGTACGCTGGTCCGGCTTGCTGTTGCCGGGCACGGAATTCTTGCCCAATTGACTGACTCCACGACGTGGCCTGCCGCACGGTGTCTCGACGGTATGTCCCATGGGACCACAGGACCGCAGGCGTGGAAACCCCGTAGCCGGACAATGCGGGTTTTTTGTGGGTCGTTAGGGGGCGGAGCTGCGCGTCTCTGCCGGATCCAGCCGTGCGTGGCGCAAATGGGCAACAATGTCTCATGCGCAATGTCCTTCGTACCTGGCAGGACGAAATCAAGAAGACCTTCTCGGGCAGGGCCGACGCCCCGCCGGACTGGACGCTCAAGCTGGCCGAGGGCGACGACGTGGGCTACCACCTGCCCGGCTCGGCAGTGTGGGCGGTGCACGGCTCCATGACGCCCATCGTGGGTGGAATCCGCACGCTGCTCATGCAGTCGCTCCATCCCGGCGCGCTGGCGGGGGTGCACGAGCACTCCAACTTCCGTGACGATCCCCTGCGCCGGCTGGCCAACACCATCCGCTGGATCTTTACGGTGACCTATGGATCCACGGACGCCGCGGAGGAGGCAACACGGCGCGTCCGCCGCCTGCATGAGCCTGTCCAGGGCAACTACAAGGACAACGACGGCGAAGTGCGCACCTACAGTGCCAACGATCCCGGGTTGGCCAACTGGATCCATCTGGCCTTCACGGACGGCTTCCTCGCAGCCCACAGAATTTGGGGCAGCCCCATCCCAGGCGGCCAGGACGCCTACGTGCGGGAGTGGGCCCAGGCCGGGCGGCTGATGGGTGTGGAAGACCCGCCGCTGACGGAAGCGCAGATGCGCAGCCAACTGGAACGCTGGTACGCGCAGGGCGAGCTGCGGGCGGACGGCCGCGTCAAGGAGACGGTGGAGTTCATCCGCAATGCGCCCCTGCATCCGCTGCTGAAGCCTGGCTACCGGATCCTGTTTGCCGCTGCGGTCTACAGCCTGGAACCCCGGTACCGCCAGATGCTGGGGCTCTCTCTTCCACGGCTGGGCCCGTTTCCCCTGCCCGTGCGGTTAACCACAAAGGTGGTGCTCGGCGTCGTCCACCTGGCCCTGGGCGGTCCCCGGAGGGGGATGGGTCCCAGCGAAACAGCAGCGAGGCAGCGCCTGAGGCGGCTTGGTGAACCGCTGGCAGATCTGGCCTGACCACCAACCAGAAGGCTGTAACGGAGGCGGAAAAAGCAAGAACCCGGCCCCGGGTTACCGGGGCCGGGTTCTTGACCGGCGGAGAATGGGGGATTTGAACCCCCGAGGGCGTTAACCCAACACGCGTTCCAGGCGTGCGCCATAGGCCGCTAGGCGAATTCTCCAACTGCTTCTGAATCAAAAGCAGGTACTAGATTACCTGAAGTTTTCCGCATCGCCCAATTGGCCCATCCGGCATCGGTTTTTTGCCGGCCGCATCCCGCCTCAAAGGGGTACGGCGATGGTTGCCTTAACCTGAAAATGGACGCCCCCAATGCGCCCATTCCCTGTTGCACCGTTGAGCTGCCGGGTCCAGCCCCGTTAAGCCAGGCCACGCAGCTCACAACCTTGAGATTGCCCCAATCGGTGTACATAGCCATGATCCCGGCTGGGGCGGGGATAAGCAATGGACATCCGTACCCGGGCATCCACGGGCAGGGCACCGGCAACGGGCCAGGGCCTCCGCCGGCGGCGCCGGGTCCGATTCGAGTCGGACCGAATGTTCGGGTAAAGTATCTGACGGCCCCTCATGTGGCGTCATCCTGTTGAACTCCCCCAGGACCGGAAGGTAGCAAGGGTAGACGGGCTCTGGCGGGTGCATGGGGGGTCTTTACTATTCCCCCACAGGGCGGCATGATGTCAGCCCGGATTGGTAGGGTTTTCTCTGTGACAGTTACTACCGCCCTGTACCGCAGATACCGTCCCGACTCGTTCGCTGACGTTATTGGCCAGGAGCATGTCACCGAGCCGCTGATGACGGCTTTGCGGAAAAACCGCGTCAACCACGCCTACCTTTTCTCCGGCCCCAGGGGCTGCGGCAAGACCACGTCCGCCCGCATCCTGGCCCGCTGCCTTAACTGCGCCCAAGGGCCCACGGACACCCCCTGCGGGACCTGCCCCAGTTGCGTTGAACTGGCCCGTGGCGGTTCAGGTTCCCTTGATGTCATCGAGATTGACGCCGCGAGCCATGGCGGTGTTGACGACGCCAGGGACCTCCGCGAGCGCGCCACCTACGCCCCGGTGCGGGACCGCTACAAGATC
This sequence comes from Arthrobacter sp. DNA4, assembly GCF_024362385.1. NCBI lineage: Bacteria > Bacillati > Actinomycetota > Actinomycetes > Micrococcales > Micrococcaceae > Arthrobacter > Arthrobacter sp. DNA4. Next base: position 630,041 of record NZ_CP101466.1, on the reverse strand, counting down.
TTCATCATCGACGAAGCCCACATGGTCACCTCCGCCGGGTTCAACGCCCTGCTGAAGATCGTGGAAGAGCCGCCGGAACACATCAAGTTCATCTTCGCCACCACGGAGCCGGACAAGGTCATTGGAACCATCCGTTCCCGGACGCACCACTACCCGTTCCGGCTGGTGCCGCCTGAGCCCCTGATGGCGTACCTGGAGCTCCTGTGCCGCCAGGAAAACGTTCCTGTCGCCCCTGGCGTCCTGTCTCTGGTCATCCGCGCCGGCGGCGGCTCCGTCCGCGATTCGCTCTCCGTCCTGGACCAGCTCATGGCAGGCGCCGGACCCAACGGGCTGGACTATGAGCTCGCCGTGGCCCTGCTCGGCTACACCCACGCTTCACTGCTGGACGACGTCGTGGAAGCCGTGGCTGCTTCCGATGCCGCCACCGTTTTCCGCGCGGTGGACCGGGTCATCCAGACCGGCCACGATCCCCGCCGGTTTGTAGAGGACCTGTTGGAGCGCTTCCGCGACCTGATCATCGTGCAGGCCATGCCCGAGAGCGCCCACGCCATCCTGCGCGGGATGCCGGAGGACCAGATCGCGCGGCTGCAGAACCAGGCCCATAACCTTGGCGCGGCGGAGCTTTCCCGGGCCGCTGATGTTACCAACACGGCCCTGACCGAAATGACCGGGGCCACGTCCCCCCGGCTGCACCTGGAACTTCTGTGCGCCCGGATCCTGCTGCCCAGCGCTGAACAGAATGAGCGCGGCATGGCAGCCCGGATCGACCGGGTGGAACGGCGGTTGAACTACGCCGGAAACGACGTCGGCGCTCCCGCCACGGTTACGCCGGCATCGGCGGAGGTACCAGCGGCGGCAGTCCAGCCAACGGCACCAGCTGCCACTCCCGCCGGTTCCCCGCTGGATTCCCAGCGCGCGCACGACTCGGCCGCCCCGGAGCCTTCTGCCAATACTGCTGCGGCCCACTCTTCCGCAGCCCAGGCTGCCCCTGCCCAATCCGCGTCGGCCCAGGCCGGACCGGCGGCTCCCGCTATGCCCGGTTCCGGGGACGGACAGGGTGCTCCCGCCTCTGACGGCGCCCGCAGTCCCCTGACACCACCTCGGGTCAGCACCAGCGACTGGCCCGTCGAGGAACCGTCCCGGCCCCGGACACCACAGGGCTCCCAAGGTTCTGCCGCAGGCGCGGGGACCATCAACCCCGCCGAGCGGGCCTCTTCAGCGCCGCAAAACAAGGCAGTGCCGCAGGGCCAGGACAACTCAGCGCCGCAGGGCCACGACAATGCAGCGCCGCGGGGACAGGAAGACCGGCCAGCGCCCAGCCAGTCCGCTGCGCCCCGCGTCCCGGACCGGCCGCAGGCCCAAAGCGACCAGGTGCCTGCCACCCACGGGCCCGGCAGCAACTCCCCCGGCGCTCAAATGCCAGGCCAGCAGGTGCCAGGACCGCAGGCCCCTGTCCATCAGGCTCCCGCAGCGCATCACCAAGCACCCGGCGGGTCCGCCCCAGCCAACCCCCCGGCCATGGGCGACGTGGAGGTCCTTCGCAGGGCCTGGCCGGATGTCCTGCAGGCACTGTCCAAAATCAAGCGCAGCACCTGGGCCCTCGTTGAACCCAATGCGCAGGTCCAGGCGTTCGACGGCAGTGTCCTGACCCTGTCCTTCACCACGTCCGGGCTTGCCGGCGCCTTCGGCAGGGCGGACCATTCGGACAACCTGCGCCAGGCCATCCACAAGACCGTCGGCATCGACTGCCAGATCCAGGCGGTTGCCGGCGGCGCCAGCCAAGCGAGCTCTGAGCCAAACCCAAAAGTTCCCGCCAGCCCGGTGGTTCCGGCCACCTCAGCTGACGTTGCCTGGGGCCTGGCTCCTGCTCCGGCCCAAGCCCCAGCCCCAGCCCCAGCCCAGGCATCCCCAGCGGTTCACGTACCCGCAGCAGCGGCGGGCACCGGAATGCCGCTGAGCGGTAGTTCCGGAAGCCCGGCCGCTGCCGGCAGCACCCCCGCCGCGCGAAGCACCGCCCCTTACGGCAGTTCGGGAAGTTCCGCTGTCGCCGCAAGCCCTTCGGCCGCACCCACGGCCGCCCCTGCAGGTGCCACCTCTCCGGGCGCAACCTCTCCGGCTGCCACCTCTCCGGGGGCACGCCCGGCGGCCGACGCCAACGCGCGGGGCAACCACGGCATGGATCCTGCGGGGTCTGGCCCCAGTGCCACCGCCGGTGCCAGCGCCCGGGCTGCAGGAACCGCTGCCGACACCTCCGGCACGAATTCCGCACACCCCGCGTACCCGCCTGCCGGAGGCGACTACTCCTACTCTGATGACGATTGGGGACCGCCGCGGGATGAGGACGCTCCCCCGCTGGATGAGGAACCCCCCATGGACTGGGAGCCCTCCGCCCGTCCGGGCAACCGGACGGCACCACCCTCCCCTGCCACTGGCATCGACCAGGCGGCAGACGGCGCCCACCCTGCAGCTGCCGCGCGCCCCCAGGGGACTGCGCCCGGCGGGCCAGGCTCTAGCACCGCTTCCCAACCCGCTGGCCAACCGGCTTCCCAGCATGCTGGTGCCGCCCATGATCCCTGGACCCGGGCCGTGGAACAGGCACCCGGCATATGGGTAGTGGGAGACAAGAGCAACGTCGGCGCCAAGCCAACACCTGCATCCGCGAATGACAACATTGGGGCGTCCGCCGCCGTCCCCCATTACGAGCCCGCAACCGCCCAGGTGCCGCCCTCCATTCCCGTGGCCTCGACGGCCACGGCTGCTGCGGCAGCGGGGCCAGACTGGGCCGCGGGGGCAGTTTTCGGCTCCGGCCGGACGGAGCCGGCTGCGGGTGCGTACCAGGCCCAGTCCCCGGACCACGCTCCGGTACCCGAATTCGCCATGGCGGCCGCCGCACCTGCACCGGTCACACATGCTTCCGCTGCCCAGGCCACTGTTGCTCAGGCACCGGTTACACAGGCAACCGCTTCCCAGGCACCGGGTGCACAGGCGGCGGTGGCGCATGCCTCCGTTACGCAGGCACCGGCCGTACCCTCCCGGCCACAGCCAGGAAATGCCGCGCCGGCTTCTGCAGGGACTTCTGCACCGGCGGCCGGACGAACGGAAACGCGGCAAAGCCTGTACCAGCGGCTGTCCAACAGCCCCGAAGCTGAGGCAGGACGCGCCAAGGCGCCTGCCAGGGCCGCCGCCGCCCCGAGTGCCTACGTCCAGGACATACCAAGCGCCGACGATGAAACCATCGAGGAGTCAGGTGTCTTCGGCCGGGCCGCCGTCGAACGCATCCTGGGCGGGAAACTGATCGAGGAGCGGTCCCTGGACGGAAGCCCGGTTACGCCACGCTATTGACGGCCCGGCCTGCCGCCGGGCATTGCCATCTGACTGATCCATCCGCTATTCACACCAAGCTAAAGAGGGAAACGTGTACGAAGGTGCTGTCCAGGAGCTGATCGATGAGCTTGGACGCCTTCCGGGCGTGGGGCCCAAGTCCGCACAGCGGCTGGCATTCCACATTCTTGAAGCCGACCCCCAGGACATGAAGCGGCTGGTTGAGGCCATCACCACCGTCAAGGAACGGGTGAAGTTCTGCACCGTCTGCGGCAACGTCACGGAGCAGGAGCTGTGCAACATCTGCCGCGATCCCCGCCGCGACCCCGCCGTGATCTGCGTCGTGGAGGAGTCAAAGGACGTCCTGGCGGTGGAGCGCACCCGTTCATTCCGTGGCCGGTACCATGTGCTGGGCGGGGCCATCAATCCCATCGCGGGTGTGGGACCGGAGCAGCTGCGGATCCGCGAACTGCTCACCCGGCTTAACGACGGTGAGATCCAGGAAGTCATCATCGCCACCGACCCCAACCTGGAGGGTGAGGCAACGGCCACCTACCTGGCCCGGATGCTTAAGACGATCGGCATCGCAGTGACCCGCCTTGCCTCCGGGCTTCCCGTGGGCGGCGACCTGGAGTATGCCGACGAGGTCACGTTGGGCCGCGCCTTCGAAGGACGCCGGAACGCCCTGGGCTGAGGCACCCGGCGGCCTCCCGCCGTCGTACTCCTCGCCGGGCCGGACGTGCCGCGGCCCTGTCCACAGCCCTGTCCGCGGCTGGCGCGGCACCCCATGGCCGGAATGTGGTCACAATTCAACGTCCCTCCGGGGGCGGCGATAAACTGTGGAGGAAAGCCGCGCCGTCCAGCGTCAGGCTGCCTGGCCTCCAGAACTCCAATTGATCCGATGAAGGTACGCGCATGAGTACGCCCACCACCGAAGTGCACAACGCAACACAGCCGCTGGCGGCACCCGCCTCCGGCGCGGTGACCAAACAACTCATTGTGCAGAAGTTCGGCGGCTCCTCCGTCGCGGACGCTGACGGCATCAAGCGCGTTGCAAAGCGCGTCGTTGATGCCCAGCAGGCCGGCAACGAGGTCGTGGTGGTCGTCTCGGCAATGGGCGACACTACCGACGAGCTCCTGGACCTCGCCGCACAGGTGACCGACTCCGCCCCCGCCCGCGAAATGGACATGCTCCTGTCCGCCGGCGAGCGCATTTCCATGGCGCTGCTGGCCATGGCCATCAACAAGCTCGGCGCCTCCGCCCAGTCCTTCACCGGGTCCCAGGCCGGCATGATTACCGACGGCATCCACGGCAAGGCGCGGATCATCGACGTCGACCCCCACCGCATCCGCACCGCCCTGGACAAGGGCAACATCGCCATCGTGGCAGGCTTCCAGGGCATGACCCGGGCCACCAACGAAATCACCACGCTGGGCCGCGGCGGTTCCGACACCACGGCCGTGGCACTCGCGGCAGCCCTCGAAGCGGATGTCTGCGAGATCTACACCGACGTGGACGGCATCTTCACCGCCGATCCGCGCGTGGTCCCGTCAGCCCAGAAAATCGACACGATCTCCAGCGAGGAGATGCTGGAACTCGCGGCCTCCGGCGCCAAGATCCTCCACCTGCGCTGCGTGGAATATGCCCGCCGCTTCGGCGTCCCGCTCCACGTCCGCTCCTCATTCAGCCAGCATGAAGGCACCTGGGTCATCCCCAGCGCCGACGACAAGATCACCACTCAAGAGGGAGTTGCCTTGGAGCAGCCAATCATCTCCGGCGTTGCGCATGACCGTTCCGAAGCGAAGGTCACCGTAGTCGGCGTCCCCGACATCCCCGGCAAGGCCGCCGCAATCTTCCAGGTCATCGCCGACGCGCACTCGAACATCGACATGATCGTCCAGAACGTGTCCACCCACGGCACGGGCAAGACCGACATCTCCTTCACCCTGCCCATCGTTGAAGGCGCCGATGCCCTGGCCGCCCTTCACGCCGCGCAGGACCAGATCGGTTTCGAGGCCATCGAATACAACGAGCAGATCGGCAAGCTGTCCCTGATCGGCGCCGGCATGCGGTCCCACCCCGGTGTCTCCGCCACGTTCTTTAAGGCACTCTCCGACGCCGGCATCAACATCAACATGATCTCCACCTCGGAAATCCGCATCTCGGTGGTCACGCACGCCGATCTGCTGGACGAGGCCGTGCGGGTCATCCACAAGGCATTCGGGCTCGACACCGAAAGCGAAGCGACGGTATACGGCGGCACCGGCCGCTGATCGCCAACGAAAAGCCGGGCTGCCCTTTCCCCAAAAGGAGAAGGCAGCCCGGCTTTTCTGTCTCTGGAAGCACCAGGATGAATCAGGTTTCGCGTTCCAAATCTTCGCGGCGTACCGCGTAGTGGTGGCCGGTTGAGTCGGTTTCCACCACGAAATGCGAAAGGTCCTCTTCGGAGGCCTGCTCGAATTCGTCGTGTTTGTGCACCACGGGCGCGTCGGCGTCCAGTCGGGTGGCAGGACCAAAGACGAAGCGCAGCCTGTCAGTCAGGCCCATGAAACTGGTAAGGACATGTGCCACTGTTTTCCACCCCCTTCCCGACCATCGGGCGAAAGTGCAGCCGGCCCCGGCAGGGGCCAGTGCCCCCATTTTATGCCCGGGACGCGGAAAAGGCTCCGGCGTAAAGCGAAGGAATCGCTACCGCAGGGAGCGGTCTTCAGGATTCCGCGGCACTACATAGGTGCTGCCGTCCGGCCTGGTGATGGTCTCCCACTGTTGGGTCTCCGCCTGGCGCTGGGCCAGCAGGCGGCGGTTCTCGTCCGTCATGTCATGCGCCAGCGCGGTGCGGCTGGCGGGACCGAATACGGCCCTCAACTTCCCGGTGGCGCGCATGAAGCGCTGGGAGGCGTTGCCCTTGTCCGCGGACCTGCCCATGAAGAGGTTCCTTCCACTCACTACCCAACCTAACGCCAATGTACACTAATCATTAGTGCACTAACAATCGGAGGACCAATGACTGCCACAGCGGCAACGGACTCAAAAGAAACCGAGTCAGCCCACGAGGAAGACCTGCTGCTCGAGCATCAGCTCTGCTTTGCGCTTACCGTGGCTGCCCGCAGCGTGGTGGGCGCCTACAAGCCCGTGCTCGAGAAGCTCAACCTCACCCACCCGCAGTACCTGGTAATGCTCTGCCTGTGGGAAGACAGCCCCCGCACTGTCCGGAACATCAGTGAAGCCCTGGCCCAGGAACCGGCCACCATCTCCCCGCTTCTGCGCCGGCTGGAAGCAGCGGAACTCATCACCCGGCGCCGTGCGGACGGCAATGAGCGCGCCCTCGCCGTCGAACTGACACCCAAAGGCGCCGCCCTGCGGGAGCAGGCGCTCCAGGTGCCGGGGACCATGATGGAGCGTCTGGGGTTGACCCGCGGGCAGGTCACCGAACTGCACGCGTCAATGATGGGACTAATCGCCGCCACCTCCCAGTGAATGATTGCGGCCAAACGGAAACCTGCCGCCGTACGCCAAGCGACTAGAATTACTGGACGAAGGAGAGGTGGCCTGATGCGGAAATTTCGGATGCTCGCGGCATTCCTGGCGGTCGGCGCTGGGCTGATCTCCGGTTGCAGCGGCACTCCTGACAGCGGCACGTCCACGGCAACAGCGCCTTCCACCGCTTCAACCTCCACGGCCCCGGGAAGCTCTCCCGCGGGCTCCGCAGCCCCCTCCCCCGACACCGAAACGTCAGTGCCGGCTCCTGCGCCCGCCACGTCACGGCCTGGCAATGGCCCGGGGCAGGGGAACGCTGAACTCGCCATCACCCTGGTGCCGTCCCCGGGCGCGCCCGAAGTCAACTACACCCTGGTCTGCTCCTCAGGCGAGACGGCCGCGGAAAGCAGCCATCCCAACGCAGCTGCCGCTTGCGCGGCCCTGAAAGCCAATCCGGCCATCGCGGCTCCGGCCGCACCGGGAACCGCGCAGCCCTGCACCCAGCAGTATGGCGGCCCCCAGACGGCCGCCGTCACGGGCATGGTGGACGGCATCGCCGTGGATTCAAAGTTTTCGCGGACCAACGGATGCGAGATCAGCACATGGGACGCTGCCAAGGACGTATTGGGCGCATCCGGTGGAGCCTCTTAAGCTCCTGGCGGCGGACAGTGCGCAGGCAAGGGAAGAGGCCCACCTGCAGCGCGTCAGCCGCTATGCCGATCCATACCTGGCCCGGCGGTCCACGGGACAGAAACACCCGGTGGAGGACTTCCTCTTCACCTACTACACCCAGAAACCCGGCCAGCTGAAGCGCTGGCACCCGGGTGCCGGCGACGTCCTCACCGGCGCCCAGGCAGCCGGGCGGCTCGGCTGGAAGCATTACCGGACGCTCGACGACGGCGAGCTTGCCTCCCTGGGGCTGCCTGCAGGAAGCACCGCGGTCACCTTCGACCGGCACGCCTTTTTGGCCGACCGCAGGGATGCAGTGGCCTTCGCCGGCATCATCCTCCGCGGGACCGCCGCCCGGCCGGCGCAGTTTGGCTGCTTCGGCCTGCACGAGTGGGCCATGGTCTACCGCCAGGACAAGTTCGACCTCCGCCATGAATACCTGCAGCTGCGGCTGGGTGCGGCCGGTACGGACAAGGTGGTGGAGGACAACAGGATCCGCTGCACCCACTTCGACGCGTTCCGGTTCTACACCCCGGACGCCATCCCGCTCAACGAGCATTCACCCAGCCGGGAATCGCAGCGGCACATGGAGCAGCCGGGATGCCTCCATGCCAACATGGACCTCTACAAATGGGCCTACAAACTGCTGCCGGCGTTGCCCAGCGAGCTGGTGATGGACTGCTTCGAACTGTCCTGGCGGATCAGGGCTATGGACATGCAGGCATCGCCGTACGACCTGGCCGACTGGGGGTATCCCGCCATCCCCATTGAGACGCCCCATGGCAAGGCCGCCTATGTTGAGCACCAACGCTCTTTCGCAGCGGAAGCGGGTACCCTGCGCGAACGGCTGGCAGCGGAACTCGGGGTCATCGCGGAAGGAGCGCCACGGTGATAGACCTGACCATCAGCATCCGTGACCACCCCGACGCTCCCGAACACGTGTTCCGGCTGGTATCAAAGGACGGGCACCCGGCTGCCGGGACCACCCTGCCCGAGCCCGTGGCGGCCCTTGCCGCCGTGGAGCGGTTCGGCGAAGACATCTTTTTCCCCAAGCCGGGGCCGCCCAAACTGTGCACGCAGCAGTACGGGGGCCCGCAGGTTGCCGTGGTCACGGGTATGTACCGTGGGCGTGCCGTCCAATCGACCTTCTCCCGTACCGACGGCTGCGAAATCGCACGCTGGAAGGCCATGGGCCCCCTGCTGGGCGGGACGGCCACGTAGCTTCCTGCGGCAGGAACGAAAGCGGCCGGAACGAAAAAGGTCCCGGGTAGCCTGACGACCACCCGGGACCTCCCCCCATGTCTTCCCGGTCAGGTGGCGGGTACCGCCTGCGCCAGGCCAAGCTGGGGAGCGCCAGTCGGGGCGGGCGCGGAGCCCGGTCCCACCTGCACGTTCACCCACGTCTTGATGCCGTTGCTGCCAAGGCTCAACCGTGAGAGGTAGGAACCCTCAGCAAGGCCGGTCCAGTTCAGCGTCGCCGAGGTGGCGGTTCCGTTCGGCGCCACGATGGGGTTCGGGTTCACGGTGAGATTGCCCGCGTCCCCCGCAAATGTCACGGCCTGGACGGAGGCAGTGGCGGGGCCGTTGTCAGGTGTGGCGTACAGGTTGGCCACCACGTAGTAGGTTCCGGGACGGGGTGATTCCAGGTCCAGGAACTCACTGGCGGATGCCGTTGCCACCTGGGTGGCCGTGAGGCCACCCGCTCCGTTCGGCGCGTAAACCACCATGTCCCAGTCGACGTCGTTCGACTGCGCCTGGATGCCGAGCCGGGCAAACGACGTGCCGGCCGGCACGTTTACCTGGACCAGGGCGTTGTGCGCATCATTCGTCGGGGCATACGCGCCCGGGGTCTTGGTGATGGCGGTCTGGCCCAGCGGCGCCAGCCCTTCCACGCCTACGGCGATGGGGTTGTCCGAGCCGGAGACAAGTTCCATGGCGCCGCTGCCGGTGCCCGTAGCCGAGCTGAAGGAGAAGGACGGGGCGATCTGGGCGTCGACGGGACGGATGGCGATTGGTGACGTCACCGTCCGGGGACCCTTCCAGGTGAGGCTTCCGGTGCTGAATTTGCCCATTGGCGCGCTGACGTTCCGGATGGTCAGGGTTACGTCACGGGTCTGGCCGGCCTTGGCGAAGTTCAGGGCCTTGGGTTCGACGTTGACGTTGAAGCCCGGCATGTTTACCTCGGGACGGTACATGCCAGGCACCAGGGCGGTCACCTTGCGCTTCACCTGGACCTCTCCAACCAGGCTGCCCAGGGCGATCGAGGGCAGGTTGAGGTCGCGGGCAGCAATGGTGCCTGCCTGTGGCGCTCCGGTCTGCACCCCTTGTCCGTTCAGGAAGCCAAGCCAGTCCTGGATGCCGGAGTCGTAGACCAGTCCGGGATCAAGCACCCGGGTGGAGTCGATGTGACCGGCGCCGCCCTGGAAGGGATCCGTGTTGGGGGTGCCGTCGGCGTTGACCAGCGGATAGGCGGTGGTCATCATGGCGGACTTCACCCTGGCGGGGGTCCATTTGGGCTGCTTGCCCAGCACCAGGGCGCCGAAACCGGAGATGTGCGGGGCTGCCATGGAGGTACCGGACATGAATCCGAACTGGGCGCCGTGGTTGCCGATGGTGGAGACGCCGGCCAGGACGTTCACGCCGGGGGCAGAGATGTCCGGCTTCAGCAGGTCACCGCCGGATGCCAGGGTGGGTCCGCGGGATGAGAAGCCGGCGATCTGGGGTGCGGCTGCCGGGGGCAGGCCGGTCAGGTCGCCCTTGACCAGGCTGACGGTCAGCGCCGGGTTGGCTTCCAGCTTGGATTTCAGTTCCAGGCTCTTGGGGGCGTTGACGTGGACGGTGGGAATGACGTGGTTGTCGGCGTCCTCGGAGCTGCTGGTGAGGTTGACCAGGATCATGCCCACGCCGCCCTTGGCCAGGACTTCCTGGCTCTTGGCGGTCCGGTCCACCACGCCGCGGTCACAGACGACTACCTTGCTTACCACTTTGCCGGCGTCAAGGGTTCCCGGACCGCAGAGGTTGGGGTTGGCCGCTCCGGGGGCCGCGGCAGCAGCAGCCACGACAACGGGCTTGTCCGCCACTTCCGACTTCATGATCGACGCGCCGCGGTACAGCGACACGTCGGACACCTTGACGGTTCCCAGCAGGTCACTGGGGAAGGTGGACGCAGCAACCGTGGTCAGCCACGGGGACGCGTGGTTCACCGTGGAGGCCGTGGGGCCGGAGTTTCCCGCGGAGGCCGAGACAAAGATCCCGGCGGCCGCAGCGTTCAGGAATGCCAGTGCCACGGGGTCGGTAGTGCTGTTGTTGTTGCCCGAAATGGAATAGTTCAGGACGTCGACGCCGTCCTTGATGGCTGCGTCCACGGCCTCAACCGACGCCGAGGAGTAGCAGCCGCCGGTGTCCGGGTTGGTGTCCTCCCAGCAGACCTTGTAGACCGATACCTTGGCGGCCGGGGCTATGCCGGAGCTCTTTCCGAAGCTGGCTCCGTCGATCACCTGTTCGATGTTGGCGTTGCCGGCGGCCGTGGTGGCGGTGTGCGTGCCGTGGCTGCCCACGTCCACCGGGGAGATCTGCTCTTCCGGGGCACGCTCTGCCGGGGGCACGTACTGAAGGAAGGAATCCGCGAAATAGCGGGCGCCGATGACCTTGGAATTGCAGAGGGATCCGTCAAAGGATGCCCCGGTCCCCTGGCCTTTTTGGCATTCGCCCTCGAAGGTGGTGCCGTCCGCCTTGAGCATGGCAATCCTGCCGTCAGCGGTGCGGTAGGGAACGCCGACCTGAGGGTCGCCCTGCAGCGGCTTCAGCGGTTCGCCCTGGAGGAAGGGGTTGTCCGGTGCGTAGCCGGAGTCGATGACGCCCACCACGACGCCTTTGCCGGCTTTGGCTTCGCCGCCGAACTGCTGGGCCCAGGCGCCGTCGGGGCCGGTGAGCTTGAGGAAGTCGGTGGTGGTGTAGTCGGGATTGTTCTCGACGTCCGGTGCCACGGCCAGGACCCTGCTGTCCTTGGACAGTGCGGCGGCCTGCACCGCGGTCAGTTCCGCTGTGAACCCGTTAAGGGCTGCGGTGTACTGCTTGGCGGGGGTGACGCCCTGGGCCGCTGCAACGTCCCGCTGCTGGTTGCGCAGGTGGGCGTCGTACGCCTTGTAGTTGGGACTGCCGGCGTCGAGCTTCCTGCCCAGCTGGGGCTTGGTCGCACCAAGCCCTGCAGCTCCCCCTTCGTATGCCGCGGCGGCCGGGCCGGCGAGTACCACGATGTACCGGCCGTCCTTGAACTGACTGTCCTTTGCGCTGGAGGAAACATTTCCCGGGCCTTGGACGCCAGGCGCCGCCGAAGCGGGAGCCACGGCCAGCGAGCTCAGGATCAGGGGCAGCCCGACGGCCAGCGCGGCCGCCTTCCGGAGTCCCCCAGCCCGCGAAGGGCTCTTTCCAGTTGATTTCACGTGCAACCCTTTCACGATGTGCGGCCCATACTTGGTGGGCGCCCCAATGACTGGCACTGCAGAGGGAATTACAAGTTTTGTAATTTGCCGCGACCAGACTGTTCACAGAGTACAGACTGATAGCGCGATATGACATAGGGCACATTCAGGAAAATTTCGCTTGTCATACGGGGACCCCTGAAGGATTAGGGAACTAAAAAAGGGCGCCCCGAAGGACGCCCTGCAAGGAGCGGAGGAAGCCTGCCCGCGCTACTGCCGGGGAGTGCGCACCACATCACTGATCCATTGCCTGGTCTTTTCATCCACGGGTCCGGCAACCCGGGTCTCGCGGGCCAGCCGGTCCGCTTTCACCTTCTGGAACACCATCCGGCCCAGACCGGCGAACACGGCAGCGGCAACCACCGGCAACAGCACGGACTTCGAATTCTCAGCCATCCAGCAATCCTAGTGAAGGCCTCCCGGCAACTCCAGAACCTGCCAAAGAACGGCCCTGCGGCCCCGGAGTTTTGCGCGGCTCCGCCGCACGGAACCCCGCGATTCAAAGGGATGCGCCCGGGCCGGTAGAATGGTAAAGCAAGCTCGCGGAGCGCCCGACCTCATGGTGAACCAACGCAGGTGACCCTTTGTCCCCGACACCCCGGTACGGCGTGAGACGGCACCACTCCGCTGCGCCCTTACCCAAGCTCACGCACAGGAGTTGCCGGATGCCCCGGATCGTTGTTGACGTCATGCCCAAGCCCGAGATTCTGGACCCGCAGGGGAAGGCAATCGTTGGCGCTCTCCCCCGGCTGGGCTTCACCAGCTTCAGCTCTGTCCGCCAGGGCAAGCGTTTCGAACTGACGGTCGACGGCGAGGTGACGGAGGAAATCCTGGCCCAGGCCCGCGACGCCGCCGAAACCCTCCTGTCCAACCCGGTGATCGAGGACGTCGTCAACGTCGAGGTCGTCGAGGCCTGAGATGACTGAACTTCCCCTGATTGGCGAGGCTGTGGCCGTCGCGGCGGAGCCGCGCCTTGCCGGCGCCCGGATCGGCGTCGTTACCTTCCCCGGCACCCTTGACGACCGGGACGCCGCCCGCGCCGTGCGCCTGGCCGGTGCCACCGCCGTCGAACTCTGGCACGGCGACACCGGGCTCGGCGACGTGGACGCTGTGGTCATCCCCGGCGGTTTCTCCTACGGTGACTACCTCCGTGCCGGCGCCATTGCCCGCTTCGCGCCGCTGATGTCCAAAATCATCGACGCCGCGAACTCCGACGCCAAGCTGCCCGTCCTGGGCATCTGCAACGGCTTCCAGATCCTCACCGAGTCGCACCTGCTGCCCGGATCGATGATCAAGAACGACCACCTCAAGTTCCTGTGCCGCGACCAGGTACTGCGGGTCGAAAACACCAACACGGCGTGGACCCTGGACTACCAGGCGGGCCAGGAGATCACCATCCCGCTGAAGAACCAGGACGGCCAGTACATCGCCGACGAAAAAACCCTGGACGCCCTTGAGGCCGAGGGCCGCGTCGTCTTCCGCTACGTGGGCTTCAACCCGAACGGCTCGCGCCGCGACATCGCCGGTATCTCGAACGCCGCAGGCAACGTGGTAGGACTCATGCCGCACCCGGAGCACGCCGTGGAACCGGGCTTCGGCCCCGAGTCGCTGGACGGCATCGGCGGGTCCGACACCGACGGACTCGGTTTCTTCACCTCCGTACTGAACAAGATTGTGGGAGGCGACAAGTGACCACCGAAACCACCAAGAAGTTCAACATCGACACCGTCGAGAACGCTGCAAAGACTCCGGACACCGAGCTGCCCTGGGCCGAGCTGGGCCTGAAGCAGAACGAGTTCGATGAGATCGTCAAGGTCCTGGGCCGCCGCCCCACCGGCGCCGAGCTGGCCATGTACTCCGTCATGTGGAGCGAGCACTGCTCCTACAAGTCCTCTAAGAACCACCTGCGCCAGTTCGGCCAGAAGGTCACCGAGGAAATGAAGAAGGACATGCTGGTGGGCATCGGCGAAAACGCCGGCGTGACCAACCTGGGGGACGGCTGGGCCGTGACCTTCAAGATCGAATCGCACAACTCGCCGTCGTTCGTTGAGCCCTACCAGGGTGCCGCGACCGGCATCGGCGGCATTGTCCGCGACATCATCTCCATGGGTGCCCGCCCGGTGGCCGTGATGGATCCGCTGCGCTTCGGCGCCATCGACCACCCGGACACCGCGCGCGTGATGCACGGCGCCGTGGCCGGCATCGGCGGCTACGGCAACTCCCTGGGCCTGCCCAACATCGGCGGCGAGATGGTGTTCGACTCCGTCTACCAGGGCAACCCGCTGGTCAATGCCCTCGCCGTGGGCGTCATGCGCCACGAGGACATCCGCCTGGCCAACGCCTCCGGCAAGGGCAACAAGGTGGTCCTGTTCGGTGCACGCACCGGCGGCGACGGCATCGGCGGCGCGTCCGTGCTCGCCTCCGAGTCGTTTGACGACACCAAGCCCTCCAAGCGCCCCGCGGTGCAGGTGGGCGACCCCTTCGCGGAGAAGGTCCTCATCGAGTGCTGCCTGGAGCTGTTCAAGGGCTCCCTGGTGGAAGGCATCCAGGACCTTGGCGCGGCGGGCATCTCCTGCGCCACGTCCGAGCTCGCCTCCAATGGCGACGGCGGCATGCAGGTTGAGCTGACCTCCGTCCTGCTGCGCGACCCCACGTTGACCCCGGGCGAAATCCTGATGTCCGAGTCGCAGGAACGCATGATGGCCGTGGTCACCCCGGAGAACGTGGAAGCGTTCGAGGCCGTCATGGACAAGTGGGCCGTGGAGTACTCCTGGCTGGGCGAGGTCACCGACACCGGCCGCCTCATCATCACCTGGGAAGGCGACGTGATTGTCGACGTCGATCCCCGCACCGTGGCGCACGACGGCCCGGTCTACGACCGCCCGTTCGCCCGTCCCGAGTGGCAGGATTCCGTCCAGGCTGACACCTTCACCGGTTCGGTGCAGGATGCCGGCCGCCCGGCCGCTCCGGCTGAGCTGGCTGCGGCCGTGACTGAGCTCGTGGCGTCGCCGAACATGTGCTCCAAGTCCTGGATCACCAACCAGTACGACCGGTACGTGGGCGGCAACACCTCCATGGCGTTCCCCGACGACGCCGGCGTGGTCCGCGTTGACGAGGAATCCGGCCTGGGCGTGGCCCTGGCCACCGACGCCAACGGCCGCTACACCTACCTGGACCCGTACCACGGCGCGCAGCTGGCACTGGCCGAGGCCTACCGCAACGTCGCCACCGCGGGCGCCATTCCCATGGCCGTCAGCGACTGCCTGAACTTCGGTTCCCCGGAGGATCCGGACGTCATGTGGCAGCTGGCAGAGGCCATCCGCGGCCTGTCCGACGCCTGCATGGTGCTGGGCATCCCGGTCACCGGCGGCAATGTCTCGCTGTACAACCAGACGGGCACCACGCCCATCCACCCCTCCCCCGTGGTGGCAGTCCTGGGCAAGCTCGACGACGTCGCGCGCCGCACGCCGTCGGGCTGGCGTGAAGATGGCCAGGCCATCTACATGCTGGGCACCACAGGCGCCGAGCTGGACGGTTCCGAGTGGGCCAACATGCGCGGCCACCTGGGCGGGCAGCCGCCCAAGGTTGACCTTGAGGCAGAACGCGCCCTGGGCGAGATCCTGATCAACGCTTCGCGCGACGGCATGATCGACTCCGCGCACGATCTCTCCGAGGGCGGCCTCGCGGCTGCGCTGGTTGAGTCCTCGCTGCGCTACGGCGTGGGCGCCCGGATCGCGTTGCAGGACATCATGGACCGGGACGGCGTGGACCTGTTCACGGCGCTCTTCTCCGAGTCCCAGGGCCGCGCCATTGTGGGCGTCCCGCGGTCCGAGGAAGTCCGCTTCACCGACATGTGCACCGCCCGCGGCTTCGCGCACACGCGCATCGGCGTAGTGGACGCTGCCAGTGGCAAGCTGGAGATCAACGGCGTGGAGAGCCTCTCCCTTGACGCCCTCCGCGAAGCCCACGAGGGAACCCTGCCCAAGTACTTCGGCTAGTCTCCACCGGCACCCACCCGTCGACTGCTCCGTAACCGCCCTTTTGAACCCTCAAAACGGCGGTTGCGGAGCAATCGTTTTTAAGAACCCCTTCGCCAGCCGGCCTGGGCCAAAGCAACAAGGACTTTGGCCGCGGCCGGTTTCGCATCGTTGACCATGTGGCGTTTGGAGATCCTGACCTCAGTCCACCCCAACGCGGCGTACCGTTCGGAGCGTGTGATGTCCCTGGCGATCTGGCTGTCCTCGCCGTGGTGGTCGCCCTCGTACTCGATTCCGATCTTGTATTTGCGGTAGGACAGGTCCGGCTGATGGTGCCTGACGCCGTCCTCAGTGATGATCGGGACGTTCAGCTCGGGTTCGGGCAGGCCCGCGCGGACAATCGCGAGCCGGAGCATGGTTTCCTGGGCCGAATCCGATCCGACGCGGATGAGTTCCAGGGCCTCCTTGGCCTTCCGGAGTCCCCGCTTTCCCCGGTGCCTGTCAATCGTCCGCTGCAGATCCCACATGCTGCACAGCGGCATGCTTCGGCCCTCGAATTCGAGGCGCGGAACGCGAACGCAGGCATCCCCCATGGCCACGATTTCATCGATGGACAGCAGCTCCGCCATGTCGAGCCACGTCCGCTCCGGCGTTGTCACCGGAATCCCGTCCATCGTTGCGACTTCGTCCCCGTACAGCTTCATGCGGTGCACGATGACGTGGGGCCGGTCCAGGTGGGCTGCGCCCTCGGGACGGATGAGGTGGAAAGCGTCGAAGGCGTCGTCCCGGCGCCGCTGCGGCAGCGAATGAAGCTCCGCGGCCGTAACGTGCGAGGCAGCACACAGCTCGTTGACTTCGATGAAGGGCCGCACCCGCATGGCCAACGCAAGCTCCGCCGTCGGGCCGTCTGCTCTGATGCCCTTACCAAGCCTGCTGAGGGAACGATGCCTCAAGCGCTTGGCTGAGACCCCCGCCCTTGCCGCCTCAGCCGCAGTGAAGGGCCTGCCCTCAAGTACTTCAGGAAGCGGACGTGCAGTCTTCATTGCTACATCAGAGCAGAAGGAGCCGCATGTCCGCAGAAGTTATCCACATCCTCCATCGACTGCTCCGTAAACGCCCTTTTGAGGCGCCAAAAGGGCGTTTACTCAGCAATCGGCGGGGTCAGTCCTCGCTGTGGAGCTCGCGCTGGCGGGCGCTGAGCAGCTCGATCTCGGGCCGCCACAAAGCGTTCGACGGCGGCAAGCACCTCCATGAGGTGTGGCCGGTCCGCTGCCACCAGGCCGACGCCGAGCTGCGTGCGCCGGTACTGGCTGTGATCCCCCACCTCGGCGACCGACACCTCAAAGCGGCGTTTGAGCTCGGCCAGGAGCGGTCTGACGACTGACCGTTTCTCCTTCAGGCTGTGCACGTCGCCAAGGAGGATGTCGAACTCGATCCAGCCAATCCACATGGCTCCGGACCTCCCCTAGTCGATGGTGAGCTCGCCCATCCGGTCCCAGCCATCGCCGTCGAGCTGTCGGCTGACGATCCTTGGCGTTTCGGCGAGGGCCTGCGGCATGTCCGCCATGGCCTTCTTGAAGTGGTCGCTGTTGACGTGGTCGCCGGCGGCGTCGTCCTTGAAGGCCTCCACCAGGACGTATTCGTTGGGGTCGTCCAGGCTGCGGGACCAGTCGAACCAGAGGTTGCCGGATTCCTTCCGGGTGGCTTCGGTGAAGTCCGCCACGAGGGCAGGCCAGCGCTCGGACCACTCGGGCTTGACCTTGAACTTGACGACAATAAAGATCACTGGGATTTTCCTTCCGCGGCGAGACTGCGTGCCCCTTCAATGTACCGGGAAGTAACGTAGCGCTGCGCCGCACGGGTGACCACGCCGACGGCCGCGTAGAACCAGTTGGCAGGCCTGCTGAACGCCCGGATCCGCAGCCACACCTCCCCCTTGTTGTTAATCTCCACTTCAAAGGATTCTTCCCCGCGGGCAGGGTGTCCGGGCAGCGTCCCGTAGCCAAAACCCGCCGATTGCGGAACACCGTCCGGCGTCGGCTCATGGACCCACACCACCTGGCAGGGGGCCGGCAGGCGGAAGGGCCCGACGCCGAATCCGCTCACCACGCGTGCGCCGGGGACAGCCTTCGGCGAGTCTGCGCGGACGTGCAGCCCCGCCCGCCGCTGCAGCTCCCAGGCGAGGATGCCGTTCGCCACGCGACGGTAAACGTCCAGTCCGGTCCCCAGCCGCGCCTCCTCCAGGACACGGCCGTACCCCTCGGGAGCGGTGCCTTGTTCCGTGCCTCCGACTCCCGGGTAGTCCAGCCTGGCCGCTGCTTTGTCAGTCAATGCTGCCTTCCTTCCCGAGGCGGGCCCACCCCAGTTGTTCCTGCTGCTTCCGACTCAAGCCTGACACCACAAGGTCGTAGGAGTCCTCCACCATGTCCCTGATCATCGTGTCCGGCAGCGAACCGTCAAGGCGGACACCATTCCAGTGGGTCTTGTTCATGTGCCACGCACCGGTAATCGCCGGGTGCACCGCCCGCAGCTGCACCGCGAGCGCCGGTTCGCACTTCAGGTTCACGTAGAAGTCGTCCTCATCCATGGATGACAGGGCAAACAGCTTGGCCTCATGGCGGGTGCCGCCGGCAATGTGGGCCCGGACCTTGAAGACCGATGTTTCCGGTCCGAACGGAAAATCCTCGTAGGCTCCCGGAAACGAAAGGCAGATCGTCCGCAGCGCGTTTGGGTCCATGAAGGAAGCCTATAAAGCAGGCCTGCACGGTGCTAGTCTGCGAGGATGTCACGCGACCAGGGAGCCATACCTGTTCTGGATCTGAGTACCGCACGGCAGCCCTACGGGCCCTTCAGCCCGGAGTTCATCGAGCAGCTGCGGCATGCCACCCACGATGTGGGCTTTTTCCAAATCACCGGCTACGGAGGCCGCCCTGGCCAGGCAGAAGAGCTGCTGGACCTCCTCAGGCGCTTCTTCAGCCTGCCGCTTGAGGAACGGATGAAGCTGGACAACCGGCTGTCCCCGCACTTCCGCGGCTACACCCGGATGGGCACCGAAGTGACCCAGGGCCGGGCGGACGCGAGGGAGCAGATCGACTACTCCCCGGAACGTGAGCCGGTGAAGGACTATCCGGAGGACCAGCCCTTCTGGCTGCTGCAGGGGCCCAACCTCTGGCCGGACGAAGCGTTCCCCGGGCTTAGGCCTGCCGCCATGGAATGGGCCGAACTCATGTCGGAGGTAGGGATGGAGCTGCTGCGGGCCATCGCGGTGTCGCTGCAGCTGCCGGAGGACTACTTCGATGAACCGTTCCAGGACACCCCGGCGTGGATGGGCAAGCTGGTGCACTACGTGGGCGGCGTGGTGGAAGCCGCCGGTGACCAGGGCGTCGGTTCGCACGCCGACTACGGGTTCGTGACCCTCCTGCTCCAGGACGGCGTGGGCGGCCTGGAAGTACTGCCGCCCGGCACCAGCCAGTGGTTGCCCGTGGAGCCCCTTCCCGGAGCCCTGGTGGTGAACCTTGGCGAGATGCTGGAAGTAGCCACGGAGGGATACCTCGCCGCCACCATCCACCGCGTCCAGGCCCCGCCGCCGGGTGTGGACCGCTACTCGGTACCGTTCTTCTGGTCGCCCCGGCTCGATGCAGTCATCGAACCGGTTCCGCTGGCTCCCGGGCTGAAGGCGGCGGCCCGCGGCATCACGGACGATCCCGCCAACCCGCTGCTGGCTTCCTTCGGCCTGAACATGCTCAAAGGCCGTATGCGCGCGCACCCTGACGTTACAGAGCGGCATTATCCCCACTTGATGCAGGGCCGCAGCTGATGAAGTGCCGGGGCCGCTGAAGCGCTACAGCTTGTACTTCCAGGCGAGCTGCGCCGGGCAGGCGTTCATCACCACATCGAGGCCGGCCGCCTCGGCGCGCTCCGCCGCCGCTTCATCGATGACGCCCAGCTGCAGCCACACCGCTTTGGCCCCCACGGCTATGGCCTGGTCAACCACGCTGCCCACCTTCTGCGAATTCACAAAGCAATCCACGACGTCGATGGGCTGCTTTTCCGCCGGGATGTCGGCCAGGGTTGGGTACCCGGTTTCGCCGTGGACAGCATCGCCGGGCAGGTTGACGGGAATGATGTCCATGCCAAGCTTGTCGCGGATAAAGAGCGAAACATCGTAGGCTGCGCGCCACTCATTGGTGGTGAGGCCGACGATGGCCCAGCGGCCCTTGGTTCGCATGAGGCGTTCAATGACTGCAGGATCGTTCGTGTGGCCCATGGGATCAGCCTACGCGCCATGCCCGGACTCGTAGAGCGTCGAATAAAAGAACGATCTGCCCTTGCAGACGGCCGCGTGAACGAATATTACGCGGCGCACGCGAGAGTTTGCTCTCGCCGATTCATTGCTGTGTAGTGGTCTTTGACCATCCCGAGCGGCCGAGAGACCTGGATCGATGACGCCGCAGCAACCCTGGTCGCCGGACGCGCCCCAACGCCCCGGCGATAGCAAGGACCGCAGCCGCGGGTATCCGGAACTGACCACTCCGGACGGCTGGCTCCGTAGGGTGCTACTGCCAGGACCGATGGAGTGATCCTATGACCGCAGTTTTATCGCCCCTGCCTGCCGGGGCGGGCACCGCCCACGCCCCAGCCCTTCCGGTGTCCTTCCGGGGCCTGCGCCGCACATTCGGTACCGGTTCCGCTGCCCACACCGTCCTGCGGGACGTGACCTTCGATGTGGCAGCGGGCGAGGTGCTGGCCATCCTGGGACCCTCCGGTTGCGGAAAGTCCACCCTCCTGCGCGCCACCGCCGGCCTGGATTATCCAAGCGCGGGGTCGGTGGTCATCGAGGACACCCCCGTGCACGGCATCGATCCCCGGTGCGCCTTCGCCTTCCAGGAGCCCCGGCTGCTTCCCTGGCACACCCTGCAGGCCAACGTCGCCATCGGACTGCCTGCCGGAACCAGCGCGAAAGAAGGCAAAGCCAAGGTGGCGCGGCTCCTGGAACTCGTGGGGCTCCAGGACTTCGCCAAACACCGTCCCCGTGAGGTCTCCGGCGGCATGGCGCAGCGCACGTCGCTTGCCCGGGCCCTGGCCCGGAACCCCGGCGTCCTGCTGCTCGACGAACCCTTCGGCGCGCTGGACGCCCTCACCCGCATCAAGATGCAGGACCTGCTCCTGGACATCCACCGGGAAGAGCCCACCACCGTCCTGCTGGTGACCCACGACGTTGACGAAGCCCTTCAGCTCGCCGACCGCATCATCGTCCTTGGCCCTGATGCGGCAGGCCCAGGCGCCACCATCGTCAGGACCATCGAGGTGCCCGGCAGACGGCCGCGCGAGCGTGCCTCCGCCGAACTCGCGCTCATGCGCAGTTCGCTGCTGGCGACGCTGGGCGTCGACGGGCACTAAGCGCCCCCTGACACCTCCGGGACCGCCACCGGCCCCGGTTGGCGCCTGCCGTCGTCGTACTTCACGCTCCCTTCCCCGGCACCCGGCCGCCCACCCCTTCTCCGCACCGTTCCATCACCCGCTTCCAAAGGAAACCCATGCCGCACGCATTGCCCATCACCCGCCGTTCAGTCCTTGGCGCAGCAGCCCTTGCTGCCTCCGCGGTCCTGGCACTCACCGGCTGCGTCGCCGGGGAAGGCTCCTCCGGCAGCGCGGCGGCGGCCGGCAGCAGCAAGGGCGGAACGCTCAACATCGACTTCGCCACCTACAACCCGCTGAGCCTGGTCATCAAGAAGCAGGGCT
The DNA here is from genome assembly GCF_024362385.1 of Arthrobacter sp. DNA4. Classification (NCBI taxonomy): domain Bacteria; kingdom Bacillati; phylum Actinomycetota; class Actinomycetes; order Micrococcales; family Micrococcaceae; genus Arthrobacter; species Arthrobacter sp. DNA4. The sequence continues at coordinate 608,373 of NZ_CP101466.1, read as the reverse complement.
GGCTCGAGGCCAGCCTCAAGGACCAGGGCGTCACCGTGAACTGGGTGCAGTCCGCGGGCTCCAACAAAGCCAACGAAGCCCTCCGCTCCGGCGCCATCGACGTGGGTTCCACCGCCGGATCCGCAGCGCTGCTGGCCCGGGCCAACGGCTCGGAAATCAAGACCATCGACATCTATTCCCAGCCCGAGTGGGCGGCCCTGGTGGCACCCGCCGGCTCGGACATCACCTCCGTGGCCGACCTCAAGGGCAAGTCCGTGGCCGCCACCAAGGGCACCGACCCCTATTTCTTCCTGCTCCAGGCACTCGAGCAGGCCGGCCTCAAGCCCGGTGACGTGACCGTCCAGAACCTGCAGCACGCGGACGGCCGCACCGCCCTGGAAAACGGCTCGGTCCAGGCCTGGTCCGGGCTGGACCCCATCATGGCCGGGGCGGAGCAGAAGGGTGCCAAGCTGTTCTACCGCAACCTGGACTTCAACACCTACGGCTTCCTGAACGCCACCGAATCGTTCCTCAAGAACAAACCTGAGCTGGCCCAGGCCGTGGTGAACGCCTATGAAAAGGCGCGCGCCTGGGCGGCGCAGAACCCGGACCAGACCGCCCAGATCCTGGCCGACGTAGCCGGACTGGACCTCGCCGTGGCCAAGACCGTGGTCCTGGAGCGAAGCAACCTGGACGTGGACCCGGTGCCTGGTGACGCGCAGCGCAAAGTATTGGAGAAGATCGGCCCCACCTTTGTGGAAACAGGTGACGTCAAAACGCAGAAGCAGATTGACGACGCCGTGGGCTCCCTTCTCGACGACTCGCTGGTGAAGAAGGCTGATCCGTCAGCCATCAAGGCCTCCTGATGAGCTACCCAGGAGAGCCGAAGACCACCAGCGGCAGTGTTGCGGACGGGCGTGCTGCAGCCGCCGCCGCAACCGCGGCAGACGCCGCCCAGACGGGCGCCGCTACGGCATCCGCTCCGGCACCGGGATGGTCTCCCGCCGGAGTCCGTTCCAGGAACTGGGCGCGTCTGCCCCTTGGCCTCATCATTCCCGTTGCGCTGCTGGCAGCATGGCAGGTGGCCTCCACGAACGGTATGTTCACCGTGGTCCAGCTGCCACCGCCCGCCATGGTGCTGGCTGCTGCCGGCGAGCTCGTGGAACGCGGCGAGCTGGGCACCCACATCGCCATCTCCACCCAGCGGGTCCTCATCGGGTTCCTGGTGGGAGCGGTCCTGGGTCTGGTCCTGGGCGCCACAGTGGGCCTGTCCAAACTGGCCGACGCCCTGCTGGCACCCACCATCGGCGCACTGCGCGCGGTGCCGTCGCTCGCCTGGGTGCCGCTGCTGATCCTGTGGATGAAGATCGGCGAGGACTCCAAGGTCACCCTCATCATCATCGGCGCGTTCTTCCCGGTATTCACCACCGTGTCCCTGGCGCTGCGCCACGTGGACCGGAACCTGGTGGAAGCCGCCCGCGCTTTCGGCCTGAAGGGTGTGCGGCTGCTGACCACCGTGCAGCTTCCCGCGGTGGTCCCCGCTGTGTTCTCCGGCCTCCGCCTGGCACTCGCCCAGGCCTGGCTGTTCCTGGTGGCCGCTGAGCTGATCGCCTCCTCCATGGGCCTGGGCTTCCTGTTGATCGATTCGCAGAACAACGGCCGTACCGACCGTCTGCTCCTGGCCATCGTGATGCTGGCCGTTATTGGAAAAATTACCGATGCCCTGCTGGGCCTGGCTGAAAAATGGGCGGTGAAACGATGGGCGTGAGCACCACCGAGACGATGGACCTGAACGCGGGGGTGCACCCGGACAACGTTGCCTTCTGGGAGCAGCAGGCGCTGCGCCTGGACTGGGACACCCCGTGGCACACGGCGCACCGCTGGAATCCGGCGGACCGTGAAGCGGGCCGCGGGCCGGGCATCACCTGGTTTGAAGGCGGAAAGCTCAACGTGGCCGCCAACTGCGTGGACCGCCACGTCGCGGCCGGCCGCGGCGCCAAGGTGGCCCTCCACTTCGAAGGCGAGCCGGGCGACCGCAGGTCCATCACGTACGCCGAACTCCAGCGCGAGGTGGCCAAGGCGGCCAATGCGCTCCTGGCCCTGGGCATCACCAAGGGCGACCGCGTAGTCATGCACCTCCCGGTCATCCCCGAGACGGTCATTATCACGCTGGCCGTGGCCCGCATCGGTGCCATCCATTCCCTGGTGTTCGGCGGGTTCTCCGCGGAAGCGCTGAAGTTCCGGGTGGAGGACACCGGCGCCAAGCTCCTGGTCACGACCGACGGCCAGTTCCGCCGCGGCGTGGCGGTTCCCGTGAAGGACAACGCGGACGCCGCCGTCGCCGGGGACAATGCCATCGAGCACGTCCTGGTGGTCAACCGCACCACCCCTGCCAACAACCTGGCTGCCGTCCCCATGACCGCAGGCCGCGACGTGTGGTGGCATGACGTCGTCGGAAGCGCCTCTGACGTCCACGAGCCGGAGGCGTTCGACGCCGAGACGCCGCTGTTCATCATGTACACGTCCGGGACCACCGGAAAGCCCAAGGGGCTGGTGCATACCTCCGGCGGCTACCTGACGCAGGCGTCCTGGAGCTTCGAGCACCTGTTCAGCAACCCGGATCCGGCCCTGCGCGACCAGGACGTGCACTGGTGCACCGCGGACCTCGCCTGGGTCACGGCGCACACCTACGAGATCTATGGCCCGCTGTCCAACGGGGTCACCCAGGTGATTTTCGAGGGCACGCCCAACACTCCGCATCCGGGCCGGCATTTTGAGGTCATCGAACGCTACGGCGTGACGCAGTACTACACGGCGCCCACCCTGGTCCGGTCCCTCATGGGCTGGTTCCCGGACGGCGTACCCGACACCTATGACCTGTCCTCCATCCGCCTGCTGGGGACTGTGGGAGAAGCGGTCAACCCGGAGGCCTGGCGCTGGCTGCGGGACAACGTGGGCGCCGGCACCGCACCGGTGGTGGACACGTGGTGGCAGTCCGAAACCGGCGCCACCATCCTCTCCCCCGCGCCGACGGACAGCAGCTTCAAGCCCGGCTGCGCGGCGCGTCCCCTGCCGGGAGTCAGCACCAGGATCGTGGACGACGCCGGCACAACAGTTGCGCCGGGCGTCCAGGGATACATCGTGGTTGACTCCCCCGGGCCCGCCATCGCCCGTACCGTCTGGGGCAACCCGCGCCGCTACTTCGACTCCTACTGGAGCAAGTACGCGGACCAGGGCTGGTTCCTCGCCGGCGACGGCGCCAAGTACGATGCCGACGGCGACATCTGGATCCTGGGCCGCGTTGATGACACCCTGAACGTCTCCGGCCACCTGCTCTCCACCATCGAGATCGAGTCCGCGCTGGTGTCGCACCCCAACGTAGTGGAGGCCGGGGTCTGCCCCGTGGCGGACCCGAAGACCGGCCATGCGGTGGTTGCCTTCGTCGTGCTGAAGGCCGGGTCCCCGGCCGACTGTATCGACGAACTCCGGAATCACGTGGCCAAGGAGATCGGCCCCATCGCCAAGCCACGCGACGTCGTCGTGGTTCCCGATGTCCCCAAGACCCGCAGCGGCAAGATCATGCGCCGGCTGCTCACCCAGCTGTTCGAGGGAACTGCGCTGGGCGACACAACCTCCCTCCAGAACGAACCGGCCATCGCCGGTATCCAGGACGTCCTGCGCCAGCGGGCCCTACCGAAGGAAAATTCATGACCGAGATCAGCAACGTCGCACGACTCTCCGAACCGCTCAAGTTCGCCTACTGGGTGCCCAACGTCTCCGGCGGCCTGGTGGTATCCACCATCGAACAGCGCACCGGCTGGGACTTCGACTACAACAAAAAACTGGCGCGCATCGCCGAGGAGTCCGGCTTCGAATATGCCCTGACGCAGACGCGCTACGCCGCCTCCTACGGCGCGGACAAGCAGCACGAGGCGACGTCGTTCAGCCTGGCCCTGTTGGCCGCCACGGAGCGCCTCAAGGTGATTGCCGCTGTTCACCCCGGGATGTGGCACCCGGGCGTGCTGGCAAAGTACATCATCACCGCGGACCACGTCTCCAATGGCCGCGCTGCCGTGAACATCGTCTCCGGCTGGCTGAAGAGCGAGTTCACCAACTTCGGCCTGGAGTGGCTGGAGCACGACGAGCGCTATGTCCGCACGGAGGAATTCATCAACGTCCTGCGCGGCCTGTGGACCGAAAAGGACTACAGCCAGTCCGGCAAGTACTACAACATCACCGATTTCACCCTGAACCCCGCCCCGGTGGACGTCCCCGGCCGCGCCCACCCCGAGATCTTCTTCGGTGGAAACTCGACGGCGGCCCAGGCCACCGCGGGCCGCGTGGCGGACTGGTATTTCTCCAACGGCAAGGACCTTGAGGGTTTCAAGGACAACATCGCCGGGGTCGTCGCCTCTGCCGGCGAGGCCCGCCGCGGCACTGCCGGCCAGTTGGCCGCTCCCCGTTTCGGGCTGAACGGCTTCGTCATTGCGCGCGACTCGGAGAAGGAGGCCCGGGACACCCTGCGCGAGATCGTGGAAAAGGCGCACAAGCCCGCCGTCCAGGGGTTCCGGGACGCGGTGCAGGAGGCCGGTGCCGCCACCAAGGACGGCAAGGGCATGTGGGCGGATTCCACGTTCGAGGACCTGATCCAGTACAACGACGGCTTCAAGACCCAGCTGATCGGCACCCCGGAGCAGATCGCCGAACGGATCGTCGAATACAAGAAGATCGGCGTGAACCTGTTCCTCACCTGCTACCTGCACTTCCAGGAGGAGGTGGCCGCATTCGGCCGGGACATCCTGCCGATCGTCCGGGAGCTTGAGGCGGACCTGGCCCGGAAGCACGGCACAGAGCTCGACCTCTCAACCACTCCCGCCGCCCAGGCAGTGGGTGTCTGATGGCTGAGCGTACTTTCGGTTTCCGCACCCGCGCCCTGCACGCCGGCGGCACCCCTGACGCCGAACACGGCGCCCGTGCCGTTCCCATCTACCAGACCACGTCCTTCGTCTTCAAAGACACCAACGACGCCGCCAACCTGTTCGCACTGCAGAAGTACGGCAACATCTACTCCCGCATCGGCAACCCCACTGTCGCGGCGTTCGAGGAGCGCATCGCGTCCCTCGAGGGCGGCATCGGAGCGGTCGCGACGGCGTCGGGCATGGCAGCGGAGTTCATCACCTTCGCCGCCCTGACGCAGGCAGGCGACCACATCGTGGCAGCCTCCCAGCTGTACGGCGGCACGGTGACCCAGCTGGACGTGACCCTGCGCCGGTTCGGCGTGGACACCACCTTCGTGCCCGGAACCGACCCTGCCGACTACGCCGCGGCGGTCCGGGACAACACCAAGGCCATCTTCGTGGAGGTGGTGGCCAACCCGTCGTCGGAGGTCCAGGACCTGGCGGGGCTGGCAAAGGTGGCGCACGACGCCGGCATCCCCTTGGTCGTCGACGCCACCTTGAGCACGCCGTACCTGGTGCGGCCCATCGAGCACGGGGCGGACATCGTGATCCACTCCGCCACGAAGTTCCTGGGCGGCCACGGCACCACACTCGGTGGCGTGGTGGTGGAAAGCGGCCGGTTCAACTGGGGCAACGGCAAGTTCCCCACCATGACCGAGCCCGTGGCTTCCTACGGCAACGTCTCCTGGTGGGGCAACTTCGGTGAGTATGGCTTCCTCACCAAGCTGCGCAGCGAGCAGCTGCGCGACATCGGCCCGGCCCTCTCGGCGCAGTCGGCGTTCCAGCTGCTCCAGGGCGTTGAGACACTGCCGCAGCGGCTGGACGAGCACCTGAAGAACGCGCGGGCCGTGGCCGAGTGGCTGGAAAACGATGACAGGGTGGCTTACGTCAACTACTCCGGGTTGCCCTCCCACCCGCACTACGACAGGGCACGGAAGTACTTGCCGCTGGGCCCCGGGTCGGTCTTTTCGTTCGGGGTCAAGGGTGGGCGCGCCGCAGGGCAGAAGTTCATCGAGTCCCTGCAGCTGGCCTCCCACCTGGCCAACGTGGGTGACTCCCGTACCCTGGTGATCCACCCCGGCTCCACCACGCACCAGCAGCTCAGCGCAGCCCAGCTGGAATCCGCGGGCGTGCCGGAGGACCTGGTCCGCATCTCGGTGGGCCTCGAGGATATCGAGGACATCCTGTGGGACCTGGACCAGGCACTCACCGAGGCCTCCAACGCAGCGGCCCAGGACGCCGCCGTCCTGGAAGAACCCGCAGACGCCTGCACGATCGGAGCAAACGCATGAGTACCGCCGAACGCACCTGGTCCGGCCCGTCGGCACCTGAGCGGCTGGCCCTGCTCCGGCAGGCGAAATCCATCGCCATTGTTGGAGCCTCTGACAAGCCGTCGCGGGCCAGCTACTTCGTGGCCACCTATCTGCTGTCCTCCACCCGCTACAAGGTGTACTTCGTGAACCCGGTGGTCAAGGAGATCCTGGGCCAGCCCACGTATGCGTCCCTGGCGGACCTGCCGGAGAGCCCGGACATCGTTGACGTGTTCCGCAGGCACGACGATCTTCCGGGCGTCCTGGACGAGGCCCTGGCCGCCGGCGCCAAAACACTCTGGCTGCAGCTGGGTTCCTGGCACGAAGGCGTCGCGGCAGGCGCGGAAGCCGCGGGGCTCAACGTGGTGATGGACCGCTGCGTGAAGATCGAGCACGCGCGCTTCCACGGTGGACTCCACCTGGCCGGCTTCGATACCGGCGTGATTTCCTCCAAGCGCCAGGTCATGGCCTGACCGGCGACTGAATAAGGCGACAGCGGGTCCGTCCGACGGGCCCGCTGTTGCTGTGTTTGGGCTATTTCGCCGGAGACGTGGGCTTGGGCCCGGTTCCCTGTCCTGCCGTCTGGGAGCCTGTTTGGCCCTGCGCCGGCGTTGCGTTGGCCGCGGAGCCCGCCGCCTTCTGTGCTTCCGTGGCTGCACCCCCGGCTGACGGCCCGGTGTTGGCCGCCGGGAGTCCGGCCTTCGCGGCCCCGGCAGCCCCCGGCTCCGCCGGCATCCCGCCCGTCGCAGCGCCGGGATTCTCTTTGCCCCTGCCGGTTCCATTGCCCTGCAAAAAAGTCCCGGGCGCCGCGGACGTGCACGCTTCGGCGCCGGCGCCGGCCTCGTGTTTGACCGGACCGACGCACGGCGGGAACCCAGTGTGCGCCCGTCCCGTGTGGCGGGAGGAGCCGGCAGGATCCCGAAGTAGGCTGGAGGAAAGATTCGCGGCATCGGTGGCCGCACCCGGTGCCGGTGGACCGGCAGCGGCAAGGTCCCCGTCGGAAGCCACGTGGGGGCCCCGGTAGCTGTAACCGGCTGCGGACGGTTCCCCGGCTGTACCTTTCCAGGGCGCCCAATCCTCCAGCAGGTGCTCCACGGGACTGGTCCCGGAAGTGCTGGAGCTGGCGGCTACCCCGCCCACGCCCAGCCCCATCCCGGCCACCAGCACCAGGCCCAGCGCGGTGGGGCGGTGCCGGCGGCGGCGCGCCAGTTCGTCCCCAGGCTGCGCATCGGGCTGTCCACCGGGCTGTTCGGGTGCCTCTTCAGCTGCTTCCTCGCCCGGCTCCCCGGCCGGAGCCGGGCCTTCCAACGGTGAAGGTCCCCCGGCCGTAAGCAGTGCGGCAAGCTCACCGCTGGGTGCGGGCGCGGGCAGCGACGCCAGGGTGCCCAGCGACAGCAGGGCGTTGCGAAGGTCTGCATCCAGGTGGCAGCCGGCGTCCAGCAGCATGTCATCAACAAGGGCGGCGCGGTTTTCCGGGGCGGGTGTCATGGCGCGAGGTACTCCTTCACTGCGGCGAGTTCCCGGAGTTTCAACAATGCGCGCCGCTGAAGCTGTTTCACCGAACCGGCGCTCTTTTCCATGGCCTCCGCTGTCTGTTCCACCGTGAGGCCTCCTACCAGGCGCAGCGACAGCACGTCCCGCTGGTCCTGCGGCAGCCCGTCCAGCAGCCTAAGGACCTCCTGGGGCGACAGGCGCTGCAGGGCTTCCTTTTCCGCTGAGGTGTCTACCCGCTGGTCGAGCTCGGGCTCGAAAGGCAGCTTGACCGGGGTCCGGCTTTGCCGGCGGTGGTCATCCACCATGCGGGCGTGGGCGACGGAGAAGATAAAGGTCCTCAGGCCGGGTTCGCCGCCGTGCACGGTGTGGAGGCGGGGCAGCACGGAAAGGAACACTTCCTGCATGGCGGCCTCCGGATCCTCGACTCCCCGGGCTGTGAGGTAGCCCAGCACCTGTGATGCGTAGGTCTTGTAGACAAGGTTGAAGGCGGCAGTCCCGGAAAGCGGCTGGTCCGGAGCCTCGTCTGTCTGTGCATCGGTCACTGACGTGGTGCTTTCCGTCAAAGAAGGGTGTTGGCAAGGCGGGCGTTCAGTACATCCGGAACGCTGCCCCTACTTTACCCTCCGGTAACCACCCCGCCGGAACCGCCACGGCGCCGGAAACAGGGCCAGTGCCGGGCCAGGCGGTGCGGCCACCCTTGCGGAAAGACAAAAGAGCCGGCCTGGAACGTGATGGGGGACAGGTTCCAGACCGGCACTTCATAGGGGTAATCGCTGGGGCACCCCAAAGGGTTACGCGCTTTCAAAAAAACTTTTGAAAACTTTCTTCCCCGTCCGTCAGCGGGTTGCTGTCCTGGTCCACCGGGGGGCCGTGGCATGCCGGCGCGGCGTATTGGCCAGTGCAAAGGCGTGCCGCGTGGAGGGCGCGCGTTCCTCTCCGCACACGGGCACGACGGCGGCGGGCAGCCCGGCCGGAACAGCGGCAGCAGCCGCAGCGGGTGCAGGCGCGGGACGGGCTACGGTTCCGGCGGGGCACAGGTCGGTGACCAGGCCGGTCCCGGCACATTCACGCACCGCGGCGATCCCTGCCGCCACAGCGGCTTTGTCCTCGAAGGGGCCGGAGACGGCGATAACGGCCCCGTCCGGAGCCAGGAGACGGAACCGGAAAAACGAATCAGCGTCGATGAATGCTTCAAATTTTCCGGCCATGACGATCCTTCCTTGGGCACCAGGTTGTACAGACGAGTCTGGCCGCGGCACCGGAAGTCTCACAAGACCGCGCGCGTTAAGCCTGTGTAAATTCGCTTTCCGCCAGCAAAAACAAGCGGCAGGCCACCTGCAAAAGGTGGCCTGCCGCCGTCGTAATCCCCACCCGCTCCCTAGCAGGCGGGGCCCACAAGTCAGTCGTTGATGAGGTCGTTCACCACGATGGTCTGGTCGCGGTCCGGGCCAACGCCGATGGCCGAGAACCGGGTTCCGGAGAGCTTCTCCAGGGCCAGCACATAGTTGCGGGCGTTCTCGGGAAGGTCCGCCAGCGTCCGGGCTCCCGTGATGTCCTCGGTCCAGCCATCGAAGTACTCGAAGATCGGTTTGGCGTGGTGGAACTCGGTTTGCGTCATGGGCATCTCGTCGTGGCGCACGCCGTCGACGTCGTAGGCCACGCACACCGGGATCTGCTCGATGCCGGTCAGGACGTCCAGCTTGGTGACGAAGTAGTCCGTGAAGCCGTTGACGCGGGAAGCATGACGTGCCAGCACGGCGTCGTACCAGCCGCAGCGGCGCGGGCGGCCGGTGTTGACGCCGAATTCGCCGCCGGTCTTCTGCAGGTACATGCCCATCTCATCGAAAAGCTCCGTGGGAAACGGGCCGGCACCGACGCGGGTGGTGTAGGCCTTGATGATGCCGATGGAGCGGGAGATGCGGGTGGGCCCGATGCCGGAACCCACCGACGCGCCGCCTGCGGTCGGGTTGGAGGAGGTCACGAACGGGTAGGTGCCGTGGTCCACGTCCAGGAACGTTGCCTGGCCGCCCTCCATCAGGACTACCTTGCCCTCGTCCAGCGCGGAGTTCAGGACCAGGGTGCTGTCGATGACCAGGGGGCGGAGCCGCTCGGCGAAGGACAGGAAGTACTCCACGATCTCGTCCACCACAACACTGCGGCGGTTGTAGACCTTGACCAGGAGTTCGTTCTTCTGGCGCAGCGAGCCTTCCACCTTCTGGCGGAGGATGGATTCGTCGAAGACGTCCTGGACGCGGATGCCCAGCCGTGCCACCTTGTCCATGTAGGCGGGGCCGATGCCGCGGCCGGTGGTGCCGATGGCGCGGCTGCCGAGGAAGCGTTCGGTCACCTTGTCCAGCACCTGGTGGTACGGGGCCACCAGGTGGGCGTTGGCGGAGACCCGCAGTTTTGAGGTGTCGGCGCCGCGCGCCTGGAGTCCGTCGATTTCCTGGAAGAGGGCCTCAAGGTTCACCACGCAGCCGTTGCCGATGATGGGAACAGCGTTGGGGCTGAGAATGCCGCAGCAGCTTGAGTTCGTACTTTTCACCGCCTACGACGACGGTGTGCCCGGCGTTGTTGCCGCCGTTGGGCTTGACGACGTAGTCAACACGGCCGCCCAGCAGGTCGGTGGCCTTGCCTTTTCCTTCGTCGCCCCACTGGGCTCCTACGATCACAATTGCTGGCATGGGATCCTCCCCCATTCGTTCGGACTGCCCGGTCCTGCCACCAGGTGGCGGGCCCATGCAGCGCCGTTCATGAGAATGCCCCGAACATACCGGCCTTCGCACAGCCGCAGCACGGCGCAGCGAAGCAAGAGTTCCGGGGCTCTTACCACCCAAGTTTAGCCGATAGGGCACTTTGTCCACTGTTGTGGCCCGCCGCGGCCCTTTCTGCCAAAAGGCCGCGGCGGCCGGTGCCGCCTACTCGTCCTCAGCCTCCCCGGCGGGCCGGGACGTCTGTTCGGCGAGCGTGTTCCAGAAGGAGGTGTCGGCGTCGGCAATGGACCCGTCCGCGATGGCCGCGGCCGTGGAGGTCAGCGTGGTGACGGTCTGCTTGATCAGGTAGCCGTTGCTGCGCTGTCCGAGTGCATAGCCGTCCAAATAGTGGTCCGACATGCCGCGCATCTCGAAGAGCAGGGTGGCGATGCCGTACTCCACGGAGATGCCGTTGCGGCTGATGGTTTCGGCACTGCCGCCCTGGTACTTGCCCAGGTGTCCCCAGCCGGTGGAGTCGACGTTGTTGAAGACCACCGCGCCGAGCTGCTTGGATTTTTCGACGACGGCGGGGTCGGCGTTGGGGGTGGTGGGGTACAGGATGGAGCCGGATACCAGCTTGCCGTCACGCTCCGCCCGGGTGCCCTGGTGGTGCAGGTCGATCATGTAGTCGATCCGGTATTTGCGCATGACGTTGTTGTGCAGCGCCTGGGTCTCCGGCTGGATCTTGGCCACATGGTCGCGGTTCAGGTCCACGCCCTCGGCGTTGTAGCGGGTGAGGTGGCGGTCCCCTTTGGCAAGGTAATTGTCCAGGGAGAAGTTCACGTCCCCCATGGCGCCGTCCGCATTGAGCATGGGCACCACCAGGATGTTCACACCTTTGAGGATGTCGGCGGATTTGCCGGTCCCCAGGTGCTTGATGAACTCCATGGCGCCCTCGGTGGTGAGCTGCTCGTTGCCATGCTGCTGGGTCAGGTACAGAATGGTGGGCTTGGCCGGGTCCGAAATGTACTTGACCAGGTGGATGTCGCGCCCCTTGACCGTCTGCCCGATGACCTCCAGCTCCATTGCCGGCTGGCGCGCGTCCTGGTCCTTCAGGAACGAGACCATCTGTTCGTACGTGGCGAGCTTGGACGTGGTGATCTGGCCGTTGCCGTCGTAGTTGGGGCCTTCGCCTACCGCGTGTGCCAGCGGGGCGGGACCTGCGACGACGGCCAGCGCCAGGGCGCCGGAGACGGCGAAGGTCCCGAAATTTGCCAGGGATTTCTTCACAGTGCGTTACCTCTTTCGAGTGCATCGGGGTGCGACGGCCAGCTCCGTCGCGGGCAGCGGCATGTGACCTCAGCCAACCAAGCTTAACGAAACCTGTCAATAACCTGAACAAAGGCTGTAAGCATGTTTTCGGCAGGGAAGCTTCAGACGCGACCTGTCGCGACATAAAGCGGAGCAGACTTGCCCCGGGGCAGGCATCTGGATTTATGTGAGAGTGAACCATCCGGAGCGGCCGAGAGACCTGGCTCGATGACGCCGCAGCAACCACGGTCCCGCAGGATTCCTGCCGCCCGAAGGTGCTACTGCCAGGACCGATGGAAAGGAAGATTCCAGCATGTCCCTGAACACCGACCACATTCGCGTCACCCACGCAGGATCGTTGCCCCGCACCCCGGAACTCATCGCGGCCAACGCCGCCAAGGAAACCGACGGCGTCACCCCTGAGTTCCTGGAACTCCTGGAGGCCTCCGTGGTGGAGGTGGTCCAGCGCCAGAAGGACCTCGGCATCGACATTCCCAACGACGGCGAATACGGGCACACGATGTCCAGTTCCGTGGACTACGGTGCCTGGTGGAACTACTCCTTCGCACGGCTGGGCGGCCTGGAGCCGACGAATGTGGACCGCTGGGCCGATGCGCAGGTGCACCGTTCTTCCCCCGGCAACATCGTCCTGACCTCCTTCCCGGACCGGCGGGACCGGCAGGCGTTCAACGAGGCCTACAACGATCCCTCGTCGGGCATCCTGTCCCACCGCAAGAGCGTCACGCAGCCCAAGATCGCCGGACCCCTGACCTACACCGGCCAGGACCTGGTGGCGTCGGACATCAGGAACCTGAAGACCGGCCTCGCCGCCGCCGGGTTGTCGGACGGCTTCGTAGCGTCCCTCTCCCCCGGCTCCTGCGCCCGTGTGGCCAACGAGTACTACACCTCGGATGAGGAACTCGTCTACGCGTGCGCGGATGCGATGCGGGAGGAATACAAGGCGATCATCGATGCCGGCCTGACCGTGCAGCTCGATGATCCGTCCCTGGCCGAGAGCTGGGACCAGATCAATCCCGAGCCATCCCTGGAGGACTACCTGAAGTTCATCCAGCTGCGCGTCGAGGCCACCAACTGGGCCCTCCGCGACCTGCCCCAGGAACAGATCCGGCTGCACGTCTGCTGGGGTTCCTGGCACGGCCCACACACCACGGACATCCCGTTCGCCGACATCATCGGCTCGGTGCTGCAGGTCAACGCCGGCGCTTACTCCTTCGAAGCGGCCAACGTCCGGCACGAACACGAATGGCGGGTATGGGAGGACACCAAGCTCCCCGAGGGCAAGGTGATCATCCCGGGCGTCGTCTCGCACGCCACCAACGTGGTGGAACACCCGGACCTGGTGGCAGACCGCATTGTCCGCTTTGCCGACGTCGTGGGCCGCGAGAATGTCATCGCCTCCACCGACTGCGGCCTGGGCGGCCGGGTCCACCCGCAGATCGCCTTCGCCAAGCTGGAGGCCCTCGGCGAGGGCGCCCGCCGGGCCACAACCCGCCTCTGGTAGCTGCGGACGGCGAAGCCGGGACCCGCCGGTTCCGTGGCCTGGCTGAATCAGGTGCACGGGACCGGCGTTTCGTTTCCCGGGGCTTGCTAAACTGGGTAAGGCCGACCAGGAATCGGCCCACCCCAATCAACCGCCGCTGATGTGTCGCGCCCCCGCGTGCCCATTTCCGTGGCGGCAGCAACGCCAATCCCCGCAGGAGAACCAGCACTTCATGACAGCCCTGGCACCCGAAACATTCCACGAACAGCTCATGAGCCGCCGCTACGACCCCAGCGTTGCTGCCGTTAACGAGCTGTGTGATTCCCTTCGGGAGACCAAGCCCGGCACCGTGGTCCCCTATGTGGATCCCATGCACGACGTGGAGGAATGCCGCATCATCAGCCTGTTCTCCAACATTGGCGAGGCGGACCCGTCCGGGTTCATCACCGCCGGGGACCAGGATGCCGCGACCCGCATGCTTGGCCTGCAGTGGAAGCTGGGCCTGCGCCCTGAGTTCGTGATGCCGTGGAACGTCCACCCGTGGCACGTCCCCGGTGAGGCCAACGGAAAGTTCACTCCCGACCAGATCCAGGCAGGCCTGAAGCCGCTGCTGAAGTTCCTGGCACTGGTGCCCCGTGCCTCGGTCATCGTGGCGCACGGCACCGAGGCCAACCGCCTGGCCAACCTGCTGCTGAAGACCGAAGTGCCCCTGCTGTGGCGCCGCGGCCTGAAGACCTACAAGGTCAGGTCACTGAGCGGCCGCGCCTTCGCCGGTTCCCCGGCGCGCCAGGAGGAGTACCTCGAGGACATGCGTGCGGCCTACGCCGACGCCATGGCACGCACCGGAATCGCCAAGCCTTAAACGACCGACGGCGGGTGGTCACCTTTCCAGGAAAGGTAACCACCCGCCGTCGTCGTATCTAGGGGCCTCCGCCGCCGAGGGTTCCCTGGCTCAGCGAAGCGAAGCCAGGGAGGCGGTAGGGAGTTACTTGCCCTCGATGGCTGCCTTCGCCGTGGGGTCCGAGTCGTTGAGGAACTTTTCGATCCGCTCCGGCTCGTCAGCCTCGCCGATGGCAGACGAAGCCCTGCCCAGGGAGTAGAGGGCCCGCAGGAATCCGCGGTTGGGCTCGTGCTCCCACGGGATGGGCCCGACGCCGCGCCAGCCGTTGCGGCGCAGCGAGTCCAGGCCGCGGTGGTAGCCCACCCGGGAGTAGGCGTAGGAGTCGATGACCCGGCCCTCCGCCCACGCCTCCTCGGCGAGCACGGCCCACAGCAGGGAGGACGTGGGGTGCTTGGCCACCAGGTCCAATGCCTCGTGACCGGCATCCAGCTGCCCGTACACCTCGGTTTCGGCAGGCAGGAGCGTGGGCTCCGGCCCCATCAGGTTCCGGCGGAACTCGTCCGACATCTAGAAGGTCTTTCCGGCCGAACCGAGCTGTTTGGTGGCTTCCACCACGCGGGCTGCCAGGCCGGCTTCGGCGGAGGCGCCCCAGACACGGGGGTCGTAGGTCTTCTTGTTGCCCACTTCGCCGTCGACCTTCAGGACGCCGTCGTAGTTCTTGAACATGTGGTCAGCCACCGGACGCGTGTAGGCGTACTGGGTGTCGGTGTCGATGTTCATCTTGATCACGCCGTAGGAGACGGCGTCGGCGATTTCCTGGTCGGAGGAGCCGGAGCCGCCGTGGAACACCAGGTCGAACGGGTTGTCCTTGCCGATCTTGGCACCCACCTGCGCCTGGATGTCCTTGAGGATCTCCGGGCGGAGCTTAACGCCGCCGGGCTTGTACACGCCGTGCACGTTGCCGAAGGTCAGGGCGGTGATGTAGCGGCCGTTCTCACCGGAGCCGAGGGCGTCGATGGTGGCGAGGGCGTCCTCCACCGTGGTGTAGAGCTTGTCGTTGATGGCGTTCTCCACGCCGTCTTCCTCGCCGCCGACCGTGCCGATCTCCACCTCGAGGATCATCTTGGCAGCGGCGGTGCGCTGGAGCAGGTCGCGGGCAATCTTCAGGTTCTCCTGCAGGGTCTCTGCCGAGCCGTCCCACATGTGGGAGTTGAACAGCGGGTTGCGGCCGGCCTTGACCTCAGCTTCGGAGGCCGCCAGCAGGGGCAGGACAAAACCGTCCAGCTTGTCCTTGGGGCAGTGGTCGGTGTGCAGGGCGATGTTCACGCCGTAGTTCTTGGCCACCTCGCGGGCAAAAGCCGCAAAGCCCAGGGAACCGGCAACCATGTCCTTGGTGGAGGCGCCGGACCAGTAGGCGGCACCGCCGGTGGAGACCTGCACGATGCCGTCGGACTCTGCCTCCGCGAAGCCGCGCAGTGCCGCGTTCAGCGTCTGCGAGGACGTGACGTTGACGGCCGGGAAGGCGAATCCGCCCGCCTTTGCGCGGTCGATCATCTCGGCGTAGATCTCTGGGGTTGCAATGGGCATGCTGGCTCCTCTGCTGAGTTTCGTCTGTGGGTGGATGACCCTCAAATAGACCGCTTACGGCTTGGCACCATCCTAGCCATTCCCGGGCCCGGAGTGCTCTGGGTTACGCCCCACCCGCACCCTAGCCTCGCAAGCTCGGCCAGGGAACCCCGCGTGCGTGGGCCCGCCACCCGCACCCTAGCCTCGCAAGCTCGGCCAGGGAACCCCGCGTGCGTGGGCCCGCCACCCGCAGGTCTGGGCTACACGTGCTGGTTGAAGACGTGCCGGCGGATCCAGGCGTGCATGGCAATAGCCGCGGCGGAGGCGGCGTTGATGGACCGGGTGGAGCCGAACTGCTCGATGGACAGGGTGGCGGCGGCGGCCTGGTGGACTTCCGGGGTCAGGCCCGGGCCCTCCTGCCCGAACACCAGCACGCAGTCGCGCGGCAGTTCGTACGTCTCCAGGGGCACCGAGTCCGGGAAGATGTCGATCCCGATGATCGCCAGCCCCTCCCCCTGCGCCCACTGGACGAAGTCCTCCACGGTGGGGTGGTGGCGGACGTGCTGGTAGCGGTCGGTGACCATGGCCCCGCGCCGGTTCCAACGCCGTCGACCGATGATGTGCACCTCCTTGGCGAGGAAGGCGTTGGCAGTACGAACCACGGTGCCAATGTTGAGATCGTGCTGCCAGTTTTCGATGGCCACGTGGAAATTGTGCCGCCGGGAGTCCAGCTCCGCCACGATCGCCTCGTGCTTCCAGTAGCGGTATTTGTCCAGGACGTTGCGCCGGTCGCCGTCCGCCAGCAGGTCAGGGTCCCAGTGGTCGCCTTCCGGCAGTTCCCCCTCCCAGGGCCCGACGCCGACCTCCGCCTTCGCGGGTTCGGCCTCCCCGGGCTGGTGGTCGGGTTCGTCTGTCATGCCGGGCGTTTGGTTCACCCTTCAACACTAGACTGGACTCTTCGGGCAATCATCACAGGCGGAGGCAGGGCATGGCAGACGAGGACCAGGTAGCAGGCAACCCGGCGGTATACCGGAGCGGCCAGGAGATTGAGTGCTGGCTGACGGACATGGACGGTGTCCTGGTGCATGAAAACCAGCCCATCCCCGGGGCGGCGGAGCTCATCCAGCGCTGGGTGGATACGTCCAGGCGCTTCCTGGTGTTGACCAACAACTCCATCTTCACGCCCCGCGACCTCGCCGCCCGCCTGCGCGCTTCCGGGCTGGAGATCCCCGAGGAGAACATCTGGACTTCCGCGCTGGCCACCGCCCAGTTCTTGAAGGACCAGGTGTCCGCGGGAGGATCGGAATCGGGCAACCGCGCCTACACCATCGGCGAGGCAGGGCTGACGACGGCGCTGCACGAGGCAGGCTTCATTCTCACCGACCAGAGCCCGGACTTCGTGGTGCTCGGCGAGACGCGCACGTACTCTTTCGAGGCAATCACCACGGCCATCCGCCTGATCCTCGCCGGTGCGCGGTTCATCGCCACCAACCCGGATGCCACCGGCCCCTCCAAGGATGGCCCCATGCCGGCCACAGGTGCCATCGCGGCCCTGATCACCAAGGCCACCGGCCGCGAACCGTACATTGTGGGCAAGCCGAACCCCATGATGTTCCGGTCGGCGATGAACCAGATCGATGCACACTCCGAGACCACCGCCATGATCGGTGACCGGATGGACACGGACATCATCGCCGGCATGGAGGCAGGCCTGCACACGGTCCTGGTCCTCAGCGGCATCACGCACAAGGACGACATCGCCGCATACCCCTTCCGGCCCAACCAGGTGCTGAATTCCGTGGCGGACCTGAAAAACCAGATCTAGAAGATACTGACCCGGGAGCCGCCCCGGGGCAGTGGGAAGTACTCGTCCAGCAGTTCCGTGACCAGGGGCCGGTAGATCTGCGGGTTCCAGCCGGGGCTGGCGTGGGCGGGCGCCGCCCCCGTAGTCTGCAGGTTGCTGGAGACCATGTTGTCCTTGAACACCACCGCCCATGTTTCGGCCGCGGTCTCATAGTCAACAGTCCCGTCTTTGCGGTTGCCGATGTAGGCCATCTTGGCCGTGCCGAGGTGGTAAGCGAACTGGCTTCCCTCGAAGTGGTAGATGTAGGCGGACTCCGTTTGGACCAGGACGTTGGACGGGGCAATGGGTGAGAGCTGCTCCAGCGTCTGGTTCAGGATCTGGCGCCAGCTCCGTTCGTCCTTGTGGATGATCCGCTCCCCCAGTTCATACCCGCCGCGCAGGGTGGAGGGGAACCTGACGCCGCTCTCGTAGAGGAACACCACGCCGTCGAACCAGCTTTGGTCCAGGACGTCGTGGGCGCTGTAGGGGCTGGAGTCCAGGAGAATGAACTGCACCTGGACGCCCTGCAGGGCCAGGAGCCGGGCTGCCACCTGGGTGGCGAGCATGCCGCCGAAACTGTGCCCGTAAAAGAAGAGCTTGGTGATCTTCTCAGCAGTGATGTAGTCGGTGATCGCGTTGACCACCTCGGTGATGTTCAGCCCCAGGTTGGAATATCCGACGGCGGCGAGCCGGGCGCGCTTGTTCAGTGCGCCCCTGAGCGTGTTCAGGATCCACTGCGCCTCTTCCCAGCTGGTCTTGTACCCGGGGAACAGGAACCAGCTGGCGTCCGGGTAGTAAACATCGGCGAAGCTATCCGCAACGGTCAGGATCCTGGTGCTCCGGCGCTGCGACTGCACTTCACGGGTCATCAGCATGTCCGCGGCCAGCAGCCCGGAGGCGCCGGCCCCTGCCAGGAACGCACGCCGCGAGAAGCGTTTGAGGGCAGCCGCTTCCGCCAGCAGCCGGGCATCGGAGACCCCGCGCCGGCTCTGTGGATTAACTTCCCCCTCATACGGCACACTCCTACCGTAAGCCCCGGGAAAGTCACCACGGCAACCGCGGATGTTAACGTTCGGTGACGCTGCGCGTCAGCTGGCGGCCTGCCCCTCCGTGGCCGGGAATGGCGCCTGCGGTTCCTGCTGCCGGCGGAGGATCTCCAGGCCAATGTCGTTATAACGGCCCAGCAGGTCAGCACCGTCGGGTGCGTCCGGGTTGTCCAGCAGGGCAAAGGCGGAGTCGCTGGCGTGCAGCAGTTCCTGCTCCGTGTATTCGGTCAGCGGACGGCCGTACAGCTCTTCGATCCACATCACCGGCAACTGGGGGTATTCTCCTGCGAACTCACCGCCGGGGAAAAGCTCCCTGACGTCATCATCCATCAGAAGCGGCCGGCGGCTGGAAGCGTCCCATTGCGCCCAGTCGTACGCAGCGGGCGTGAGCTGAAGGGACACCCCGGCGGAGGGAACGCCCAGCAGGGACGTGGTGTCCATGGCGTTGAGGTCGCTGCGAAGACCTGCCAGCGCGGATGATTCGACAAGTTCAGCCTGCGAAAGATCGACGCAGATACGGCAACGGATGCCCATCCTCCGGACGCGGCGGATGATGTGGCCCAGTTCAGCACGGGAGTCGTGGTGAAGGGCTCCCCGGACTTCAATCCGGACGATGTCCGCGGGGACATCGAGGTTAACGAGTGCGTCTAGCGCGCGGTCCATAGGTACTCCAAAAGAGGTTCTATGGCCGACGGCTCAACCTCCGCAAGCCTAACCCTCACCCGGCCTGCGCACAACCTGCCGATCAGGCCCTGGGACCCTGGCTGACCTTGCCCGGTTCCTGGTAGTGGGTACGCGCACCGGTACCGCCCACCGAATCCACCAGCGACTTGGCGATGTCCCGGAGTTTGATATTGCTGTTACTGGATGCCTCGGTGAGGATTTCGACGGCGGCTTCCTGGCTGCACCGGTTCTGCGCCATGACGATGCCGATGGCGATGTCGATGATGGTCCGCGACTCAAGCGTGGCCCGAAGGTTTGTTGCGCTGTCTGCGTGCAGCGAGAACCGGACAGCCAGCCGCAGTGCTTCGGAAATTTCCCGGGTGAAGTCCCGCGCCCTGTCCGCCGCCCGGCCGTCAAACTTGTTTGGGGCGTCGGAGTAGAGGTTCAGTGCGGCTTTGGCCTCCCCCTGCAGGTTGAACGGCAGGGAAAGCACCGAACGCAACCCGTGGGAGGCAACGGCAGCCGCATAGTCCGGACCCCACCGGTCCTCCTGCAGAAGGTCCGGGACGTACACTTCCCGCTCTTCCTTTGCCGCGGACAGGCACGGTCCCTGGGCGAGGGAATACTGGATTTCATCCACTTCCCGTGCCGTTTCGCTGCTCCAGCCGATGGTGGCTGCCTTCCGGTCGCGGAGCAACGTGATGCCGCACAGGGCGTCATCGCCGTCGCCTGCCATCTGGTGCACGGAGAAGCGCGCCAACTCGTTGAGGAAGTCCTCGAAATCGGCGCTTTCCAGGATGAGGTTCTGGACTTGGTCCGTTGCGCTCAACGGCTGTTGTGGGGGGAGCAAAATGCAGGATCTCCAAGCAACTGAAAGGTGTTAACGCAAATAATAAATCAGCCACCAGCGGCAGGCCAACACTGGTCCCCATGCTTCCCGGGGCCGGCCGCCGGGGCCGGCCCCGTCCGGGACTAGTGCAGTCCCAGCTCGTCCTTGCCGAAGGCGAACAGGTAGGGAACACCGGTCTCGGCTTCGATCTTTTCCTTGGCGCCGGTATCGCGGTCCACGATCACCGCTACTGCCACGACGTTGCCGCCGGCCTTCCGGACGCCTTCCACTGCGGTCAGCGCAGAGCCGCCCGTGGTGGACGTGTCTTCCAGGACCAGCACCTTGCGGCCCTCAACGGACGGGCCTTCCACCTGGCGGCCCATGCCGTAGGACTTCTGGGCTTTCCGGACCACGAACGCGTCAACCGTCCGGCCGGCGTCAGCGGCAGCGTGCATCACCGCAGTGCCAACGGGGTCGGCACCCATGGTGAGCCCGCCGGCGCACTCGAAGTCGATGCCGGCGTCGTCCGCCAGTGCCAGCATTACCTGGCCCACCAGCTTGGACGCCTCATGGTGCAGGGTGATGCGGCGCAGGTCGATGTAGTAATCGGCCTCGGCTCCGCTGGAGAGGATCACCTTGCCGCGGACCACGGCAAGTTCCTTGATCAGTTCGAGCAGTCGGGCGCGGGCTGCCGCGGTGTCTACCGCAGTGTCAGTGGGCGAAGTCATGGCCCCAAGTTTAGTGGGTGGCGGGACGGTGAGCGGGCGGGCGAAGCCGGGCGCGTGCTCGGGGCGTGGCCCGATCGCAATGACCCGGGGCAGGACACGCTTGACCACGGGGTTGTGGCGCAGGATGAAGAAAAGCAGGCGCTGGATGGAGAACGGTGTCCGGTCCCCCACGCGGGCCAGCACGTCGCCGGACAATGTGCCCGCGAAGAGTGGAACGAACACCACCCGGTGCATGATCCGCTGCACGGTCTGGACCAGCACCGTGGGCATGCGGCGGCGGCGCTGGATCGAAGCAAGGGTCCTGGTCCGTACGCGCCCTTGGCGCAAATCAGGCGCCAGGCGTTCCGCGGCTGCCACTGCGTCCTGGATGGCCAGGTTGATGCCCACCCCGCCCGCGGGGGACATCGCGTGCGCGGCGTCTCCAATGCAGAGGAAACCGTCCACGTACCAGCGCCGCAGCCGGTTCAGCCTGACGTCCAGCCAGTGCAGGTCCGCCAGGCTGTGGATGGAATCAACGCGGTCGGCGAGGTCAGGCCGGAGTGCTGCCACCCGTTGGCGGAACCGTTCCACGCCGCCCTCCCGGATCCTGGCATCTGAGCCCTTGGGGGCGAGGTAGCCCATCTGGTAATAGTCGGTGCGGTTGAGCGCAATCATGGCATCCCGATCGCCCAGCGAAGGCACCACTCCGGCGACCTCCCCGCGCTCCGAGGCGTGGCGCGGGATCTTGAACCACCAGGTGTCAAAGGGCACCGGATACTCCTTTGCCCGCATCCCTGCCGCCTGGCGCAGCACTGAATGCCTGCCGTCCGCGGCCACCACGACGTCGGCGTGCAGCACCTGTTCCTGGCCCTCCGCGCCGCCGGCGGTGGACCGGTAGCGCACTCCGGTGACGCGTCCGCCATCGAACTCCAGGCCGGTGGCCTCCGTTTCCATGAGCAGGGTGAACGTCGGTTCCGCGGCGGCGGCCGCGGCGAGGAAATCCAGGAAGTCCCACTGGGGCATCATGGCCACGTAGTTGTACGGGGGTTTCAGGGAGTCAAAAGCCGCCAGCGTGACAAGCCCGGTTCCGGGGACCGGGACGGCGACGTTGCTCAGCCGGCTTTGCGGCAGGGCCCGGAATCCGGCGCCCAGGCCGAGTTCGTCAATCAGCCGGATAGTGGACGCATGCACGGTGTCGCCACGGAAATCCCGCAGGAAATCACGGTGCTTCTCCAGGACCGCCACCTGCACTCCGGCCCGTGCCAGCAGAAGGCCCAGCATCATCCCTGCCGGGCCCCCGCCCACCACGGCGCATCCCGTCCGCTCCATGCACTAAAGCTACGCCGCGCAGGGCCCGCCCGGAACAGTTGAGGGTTGTTGACAGCGCTGGCTAGGCTGGACAACATGCGCGAACTCCAGGCCAAGATCATTGAAGAAATGGGCGTTCAGCCCCGGATCGATCCCGCAGGGGAGGTGCGCAAACGCGTCACATTCCTCAAGGAATACTTGAAGGCCACCCACACCAAAGGTTTTGTCCTGGGCATCTCCGGCGGACTTGATTCCTCGCTGGCCGGAAAGCTTGCCCAGCTGGCGGTTGATGAGCTTGAGGCCGAGGGCGTAGAGGCCAACTTCGTTGCAGTCCGCCTGCCCTACGGCGTGCAGCACGATGAGGAAGACGCCCAGGCAGCACTGGACTTCATCAAGGCCAAGACGGAATGGACGTTCAACATCTCGGCAGCGGTGGACGGCTTCGAGGACGAGTTCGAGAAGACCGTAGGTTCGGAGATCTCCGACTTCCACAAGGGAAACACCAAGGCCCGCACCCGGATGATCGCCCAGTATGCACTGACCGGCGAGTTCAACTACCTGGTGCTCGGCACCGACCACGGCGCGGAGTCCGTCACGGGCTTCTTTACCAAGTACGGCGACGGCGGGGCTGACATCCTTCCCCTGTTCGGCCTCAACAAGCGGCAGAACCGGGCCTTGCTGGCTGAGCTTGGGGCACCGGCGCGGGTGTGGGAGAAGGTGCCCACCGCCGACCTCCTCGATGACCGGCCGGGGCGCACGGACGAGGACGAGCTGGGTATCAGCTACGACCAGATCGACGACTACCTCGAAGGCCGCAACGTTCCGGACGCCGTTGCCGAGTCGATTGAACAGAAGTATCTCCGGACCCGCCACAAGCGCACCGTGCCGGTGACCATCTTTGACACGTGGTGGAAGGGCGAAGGTCCCGAACAGCCCCGCGCTGGACTATAGAAACCCACCTGCGCCGAATCACCCCTCTCCGGAAACGCACGACGGCGCGCCGCACCTGACAGCGCGGCGCGCCGTCGTCGTATCCGGGGACAGCAGTGGAGGCTCAGCGGGTCCGGCGCCCGCCGTCGGGGCCGCCGCCCAGCTGCTGCGTAATCCGGTGGGCCTCCGCCATCAGCAGGCCGCCCAGTTCCTCCTGCCGTTCGGCCTTGAACCGCGGTTCGATGCCGGTCAGCGACAACGCCCAGGCGGGCCGCCCTGAACGGTCGAACACCGCAGCGCCCATCCCCCAGCTTCCCTCCAGGACCAGCCCCGGGTTCACCGAGTAACCGGCCAGCCTGGTGCGGGACAGGTTCTTCCGGACCAGGTCAACAGTGTGGTTCGCCGCGAAGGCGCCCGCATGCTCCGGCCACCGGCCCAGCAACTCCTCCTGCTCATTCGATGGCAGGAAGGCCAGGATGGCCGTCCCGGCTGACGCGACGCCCAGCGGGAAGCGGACGCCCTCGTGCAGGACAAAGGACCGGACAGGGAAGCTGCCCTCCTCACGCAGGAGGCAAACCGTCTCACTGCCTCGCCGGATGGAGAAGAAGGCACTCTCCCCCGTGGCCTGGGCCAGCCGGCGCAGGCTGGGCCGCGCGATGTCCTCCATGGGAAACCGTGCCGAGGCCACCGATCCCATCAGGAGGATTTCGGGACCCAGGACCCAGTTGCCCGTAACGGGATCGTGGTCCAGCAAGCCCTCCGCGGCGAGCGATGTCAGGAGCCGGTGGGCCGTTGGGCGGGTGAGGCCCGACTCCCGGACCAGGGCCGGGAGGGGCATCCCCTCCGCGCCGCGGCCCACCAGCCGCAGCAGTTCGGCGATCCGTGCCACCACCTGGGCGCCCTGCACCGGCGTCGATGCCATTACTTCCCCTTTGTCCACAATATGGATGCTTTTAACCCTACTGTCCATACTGTAGGGCACTCGCCAGTGATTCTTGACACGTTCTTCGAGGGCCCCGTAGTCTCCAAACTCAGATCCCAACCGTCCACTAAGTGGACTACCGCGCTCAACGAGGAGACGTCATGAAGAAACTCCAGGCTTCTGCCGCCACGGCCATGGAAGGGTCCCTGCAGGACGGCATCACCCTCGCCGTCGGCGGGTTTGGCTTGAGCGGCATCCCGGCCGACCTCATCGAAGCCGTCCGGGATTCCGGCGTACGGGACCTCACCGTGGTCTCCAACAACATGGGCGTGGACGGCAAAGGACTGGGCATCCTCATCGAGGCGGGCCAGGTCCGCAAGGTGATCGCCTCCTACGTCGGCGAAAACAAGCTGTTCGCCGAGCAGTACCTCGCCGGCAAGCTGGAGGTGGAGTTCACCCCGCAGGGCACCCTGGCTGAGCGCCTCCGGGCCGGCGGCGCCGGAATCCCGGCCTTCTATACCAAGACCGGGGTGGGCACCCTGGTTGCCGAAGGCAAGCCGCACGAAGTGTTCGACGGCGAAACGTACGTCCAGGAGCGGGCCATCCGCGCCGACGTCGCACTGGTCCACGCCCACACCGCCGACACGGACGGCAACCTCGCCTACCGCTACACGGCCCGCAACTTCAACCCGGTGGTGGCCACGGCCGGGATCCTGACCGTTGCCGAGGCGGAGGTCATCGTTGAGCCGGGCGACCTGGACCCCAACCACATCGCCACCCCCGGCGTCTTTGTCCAGCGGCTGGTGCAGGCCACGGACCGGGTCAAGGACATCGAGCAGCGCACCGTCCGGCAGCGCACCGGCCTTGTCCCGGCCTGACCGAACCCACGCCTGCCCCTGAATCACAGTACTCAACGGAGAGAAACACCCTCATGACCAGCACGCAGCTCACCCACCAGGACATCCGCCAGAAGGGTTTGGCCCGGATGGCTGAAACGCTGGCCGGGTGGACGCAGAAGTGGTTTCCGGACGCCTATATCTTTGCCCTGGCGGGCGTGCTGCTGGTAGCCATCGCGGCCCTGGCCATCGGCGCCTCACCCAAGGCTGTGGTCGATTCGTTCGGCAACGGGTTCTGGGACCTCACGGCCTTCACGCTGCAGATGGCCATGGTGGTACTGACCGGCTACGTCGTGGCAACTTCACCGCCCGTGGCCAGGCTGATTGACCGGCTGGCTCAGGTTCCCGGCTCCGCCCGCTCCGCCGTCAGCTTCGTGGCCGTCCTGTCCATGTCCGTCTCGTTCGTGAACTGGGGCCTGAGCCTGATCTTCGGCGGCCTCCTGGCGCGGGCCGTGGCCCGGCGCAAGGACCTCCACGTCGATTACCGGGCCCTCGGCGCCGCGGCCTTCATGGGGCTGGGTGCTGTGTGGGCCCTGGGCATGTCCTCCTCCGCCGCCCAGCTCCAGGCGACCAAGGCCTCCATACCGCCGGCGCTGCTGAAGATCACCGGCGTCCTGGATTTCGGGACCACCATCTTCACCTGGCAGTCCCTGCTCACCCTGGCCATCCTGATGCTCCTGACCACGGTCATCGCGCACTTCTCGGCCCCGACGGGAGCCGGTGTGAAGACGGCGGCCGATCTCGGCGTCGACCTCGATGACCAGCCTGAACCGACGGCCGAAAAGTCCCGGCCCGGCGAATGGCTGGAATACAGCCGGATCCTGCCCATCCTGGCCGGCGTGCTGACCCTGGGCTGGCTGGTGTCCCAGCTGCTGACCCTGCCCATCCTCAGCGTGGTCAGTTCGCTCAACGGATACCTTCTGGTCTTCCTGATGCTGGGGCTGGTGCTGCACGGCACCCCGCGCAAATTCCTGCAGTCGGTCACCAAGGCCGTACCCGCCACGGCAGGAATCCTGGTGCAGTTTCCGCTGTATGCGGCGATGGCGGCCATCCTGACCAAGGCCCCGGGGGCCGGTGGCCTGTCGGTGTCCGAGCACCTGGCACACTTTTTCACCAGCATCGGCGGCAACGGGGCGTTCGCCGTCATCATCGCCATCTACACGGCCATCCTGGGCATGTTCGTCCCGTCCGGCGGCGGAAAGTGGCTGGTGGAGGCGCCCTACGTCATGCAGTCCGCCACGGACGTGAACATGAACCTTGGCTGGACCGTGCAGATCTACAACATGGCCGAGGCCCTGCCCAACCTCGTCAACCCGTTCTTCATGCTCCCGCTGCTGGCGGTGCTGGGCCTGCGGGCCCGGGACCTGGTGGGCTTCACGTTCCAGCAGTTCCTGTTCCACCTGCCGGTGGTGCTGCTGCTCGCGTGGCTGCTGGGCATGACGTTCGAGTTCGTGCCGCCGGTAATACCCAACTAAGTCAACGGGAACAGCTAGAAGACCAAGGAGAAACCCCATGGGATGGACCAGGGATGAAATGTCTGCCATCGCGGCCGAGGAACTGAACGACGGCGACTACGTGAACCTGGGGATCGGCATCCCCACGCTGGTGGCCAACAACCTGCCCGAGGGCGTGCGGGTGGTCCTGCAGAGCGAAAACGGCCTGCTGGGCATGGGCCCGTTCCCCTTTGAGGGCGAAGAGGACGCGGACCTGATCAACGCCGGCAAACAGACCGTGACGGTCCTGCCCGGCGGCAGCATCTTCGACTCCGCCACCTCCTTCGGCATGATCCGCGGCGGGCACGTCAAGGTGGCCATCCTGGGCGCCATGCAGGTCTCCGGCAATGGCGACCTGGCCAACTGGACCATCCCGGGCAAGATGGTCAAGGGCATGGGCGGCGCCATGGACCTGGTGGCCGGAACGCCGCGCGTGGTGGTCCTCACCGAGCACAACGCCAAGGACGGCACCGCAAAGATTGTGCGCGAGTGCACGCTGCCGCTGACCGGGCTCAGCTGCGTGGACCGGATCATCAGCGACCTCGCCGTCTTTGACCTTTACAAAACGGACGACGGCGGTAAGCAGCTCACGCTGACCCGCCTGGCACCGGGGGTCACCGAAGAGGAGATCCGTGAGAAGACCGAGGCCGGATTCGACATCCGGCTTGAGACCAAGGAAGTGGTGGCATGAGCCTGAAGGAACAGTTCGGGAAGGACGTCCTGCTCACCGGCTGGGGACACAGCCGGTTCGGCAAGCTGACGGAGGAGACCCTCAAGTCCCTGATCGTCCAGGTGGCCACCGAAGCGATCGGCAATGCCGGAATCGACCCCGGGCAGATCGACGAGATCTACGTGGGCCAGTTCAATTCGGGCATGATGCCGCTGGCTTTCCCGTCCTCACTGGCCCTGCAGGTCTCCCCGGCACTGGCCAACGTCCCTTCCACACGGGTGGAAAACGCCTGCGCCTCCGGGTCGGCCGCTTTCCAGCAGGGCACCAAGTCACTGCTGGTAAGCACCGCGAAGACGGTCCTGGTGATCGGCGCCGAGAAGATGACCCACGCCGGTGCAGACGTGGTGGGTGCCGCCCTGCTCGGCGCTGACTATGACATGGCCGGCAAGCCCTCCACCACCGGCTTCACCGGTCTTTTCGCCGAGGTCGCGAAACACTACGAAAAGCGGTACGGACCCGTTTCCGATGTGCTGGGCAGCATCGCGGCGAAGAACCACCGCAACGGCGTTGACAACCCCTACGCCCAGCTCCGCAAGGATCTTGGGGAGGAGTTCTGCCGGACTGTCTCGGACAAGAACCCCATGGTGGCGGACCCGCTGCGGCGCACTGACTGTTCACCGGTTTCCGACGGGGCGGCCGCCGTCGTGCTGTCCGTCTCCCCCACCGGCGGCACCACCGCCCCGGTCCGGCTCGCGGGCTTCGGCCAGGCCAACGACTTTTTCCCCGCCGAGCGCCGGGACCCCACCGCTTTCGCAGCCACCCGCGCTTCCTGGCAGCGCGCCATGGCGATGGCCGGCGTCGGCCTGGCGGACCTGGACTTCGCGGAGGTGCATGACTGCTTCACCATCGCGGAGCTGCTCATGTACGAGGCCATCGGCCTGGCCGAACCCGGCCAGGGGGCCACGGCGGTGAAGGAAGGCTGGGTCTTCAAGGACGGCAAGCTTCCCATCAACGTCTCCGGCGGCCTCAAGGCCAAGGGCCACCCGGTGGGTGCCACCGGCGTTTCGCAGCACGTCATCGCCGCCATGCAGCTCACCGGTACTGCCGGCGACATGCAGCTCCCGGCGCCACGGCGGGCGGCTGTGCAGAACATGGGCGGCGTGGGCATCGCGAACTATGTCAGCGTGCTTGAGGCCGTCTGAGCTGAGGGGCTGCTGAATTTCCCCGGCTTCCAAGCCCGACGGCGGCGCGTCGCACCGAAAGTGCGGGGCGCCGCCGTCGTTGTCCGGCAAAGGTGGGCAGGCTCGGCGGCTCGGCACGCGGACGGGCTAACCCCGGCCCCGGATCGAAGCGGCAATCTCCGAAAAACCGAGCCGCTCAGCGTTCTGCAGCGCCGTCCGGCCTTCCGGATCGCGGATTCCGGGGTCTGCGCCGGCCGCCAGCAGCAGCCGCACCACCTCCTGCTGGCGCTGCCCGCCGTTGTTAAGCAGGATGGCCTCCTGCATGGCGGTCCAGCCAAGGTTGTTGACATGGTTGACAGGAACTCCCGCCGCAATGAGGACCTTCACCGTTTCCACGTGTCCGTGCTCGCTGGCCGGGATCAACGCCGTCCCGCCGTAGCGGTTGATGCTGGTGACGTCTGCGCCGGCGGCCAGCGTCAGCTGCAGTACCTCGTTGAGCCCCTCCGCCCCGGCGTACAGGAACGCGGAGTCCTGGATCGGGTCTTTGGCGTTGACATCGCCACCCCGGCCGATGAGTTCGGCCACCAACGGGGCGTTGTTGGCTTTGGCGGCTGCAATGAGGTCCTGGTCCAGCCGTGCCTGGTCCGCGGGAGACAGTGCGGGTGGGGACGCAGTGGAAGGTGGCGTCGGGGTCCCGGCACCGGCGCCGGGACTGACCGAGGCAGCGGATGGTGGGGTATCCACTCCCTGCGGCTGGCCGGGACTGGCCTGGCACGCGGCAAGGAGCAACCCCAGCGCGGCCACGGTCATGAGTGCTGCGGTGCTGCCAGGCCTCATGCGTCCTGCCTATTTCGCGGGGCCGGCGATGGCTTCCGCGCCGGCCGCCGCGCAGGCTTCGTCCAGGGCGCCGTCGGGGGCCCCGCCGACGCCGATGCTTACCACGGAGACACCGTTGACCTTCAGTGGGACACCGCCTGCGAGGAACAGGGTGCCCGGCAGGTCCGCGATTGAGGGACCGTTGCCGTTGACCCGCTTGGCCAACTCGCTGGTGGGGGCACCGAACGCGGCTGCCGTATAGGCCTTCTGCTTTGCCGCTTCGATGGTGTGGGCGGCGGCGTTGTCACCCCGGAGCAAAGCCTGGACCGTACCAAAGCGGTCAACGAGGGCCACCGTGACAAACGGCAGCTTGTCGGCCTGGCACTTTGCGAGCGCAGCAGCGACGGCCTGGGCGGAGGCGCCGGCTGCTATGCGGTTTTGCTGCACCACGGTTTCCGGAGCCGGCTGGACATCAACGGCGGGTACGACGACGGGTGCTTCCGTAGTGCCCGCGGTACCGGCGTTGGCGGCAGCCGTTGCTCCGGCAGTTATCAGGAGGGCTCCGGCTGCGGCAGCGGCGAGGGCTTTGGTGGACTTCTTCAAAGTATTTCCTTAGGTCAGGGGGGATCGTGTTGCCGCTTTCCATGTTTCCGGGAAACAGCGGCCCTGCCATCGGGCATTCGCCTGGTCCCGGCTCCGACGAAAGGCCAGCCGTATCAGCCAAAAGGCTGAGGCACCGGACAACCGGTGAGCCCTAGCATGGAAGGCAGCACTTCCAGCCACCAGATCCGGATCCAGCATGCCCGCCAGAGACACCCCCCAGCACACCGGGCCAGCCCAAGCCGTCGCCGGTCAGGGCGCCACGTGCTCCCGCCGTGCCGTGCCTCCCAGCGCCAAAGGCCGGCCGGGCAGCATCGAGGCAGCCGTCCACCTGGGCTTCGCCGTCCTCCTGGTGGCCTCGGTGGTGCGGTACGTCATGCGGCATACCCCGGCCGACAATCTCCTGGTCCTGGGACTCGCCGCTGCCGCCTGCGTGCTCTACGCCGTCGTGGCCCTCCTCTCGGTGCAGGACCGCCCCGGAACCCCGTGGATGGTGGCCCTGGTGGCTGTCTGGGCGGTCCTGGTCGTGGCTGCGCCGAGTTTCGCGTGGTGTTCCTTCGCTCTTTTCTTCCTCTGCAGGAGCGCCCTGCGCGGTGCCGCGTCCTACGTCCTGGCGGGCGCCATCACACTCGCCACCGCCGCCGGCCTGTTCCGGCTGGGCAACGGCACCGACCTGGCCATGTTTTTGGGGCCCTTGGCCGTGGGCGCCATGCTGACACTGATTTACGACCGGATACAGCACGACGCCGAGGAGCAGCGCCGCCTGCATGCGGACATTTCCCTGGCCCAGGGCCAGCTGGCCGCGAGTGAGCGCCGGGCGGGCACCATTGCCGAACGGGAGCGGGTGTCGCGGGAAATCCACGACACTGTCACCCAGGGCCTCGCCAGCAGCCTGCTCCTGCTCGAGGCCGCCGGCCGCGGATGGCCCAGTGCAGCAGCCCGTGACGGCCTTCTCCAGGCCACCAGCCTGCTCCGCGCGAACCTGGCGGAGACCCGGAGCCTGGTCCATGAGCTGGCCTCGCCCGGTTTGGAATCGGTTCCATTGCCGGAGGCACTGCTGGCCACCGCCTGCCAGTACGTTCCCGGGACCACGCTGCTGGTGACTGGTGAGCTGCGGCCGGTCTCCGCTGACGTTCGCCACGCCCTGCTGCGCGTAGTGCAAAGCGCTGCGTCGAACATCCTGCTCCACGCGGCCGCGTCGGCGGCCACGGTAACCCTGGGCTTCCTGCCGGACGCCGTGACTTTGGACATTTACGACGACGGCGACGGCTTCGATCCGGCGGCGGCAGCTCCGCCGTCGCACGCGGGAGGCTATGGGCTGCGGGCCATGCGGCAGCGGGTGGAGCAGCTGGGCGGAACATTCTCCGTGCAGAGCGCCCCCGGCGACGGAACAATCGTGGCGGCGCAGCTGCCGGTGGAGGCAGGCAGATGAACGGCATCACCGTCCTGCTGGTGGACGACCACCTGGTGGTCAGGAGCGGACTGCGTGCACTGCTCAGCACGGAGCCGGATATCGAGGTGGTGGCCGAAGCCGCATCCGGCGAGGATGCCCTGCACCTGGCCCAGGCTCTCTCCCCCTCGGTGGTGGTGATGGACCTTGCCATGGGGCCGGGCATGGATGGGCTCGAAGCCATCAGGCGGATCAGGGACCTCAACGGCCGGCAGGCCATCCTGGTGTTCACCACGTACGACTCCGATGCCGATATCGTCCGCGCCGTGGATGCCGGCGCCATGGGCTACCTGTTGAAGGACGCTGCCCCGGAGGAGATTTTTGCGGCCATCAGGGGTGCGGCCGTGGGCAGGAGCGTGATGAGCCCGCCGGTGGCATCCCGGTTGTTCCAGCAGCTCCGCAATCCCGACGAAGTCCTGACGCCACGGGAGGCCGAGCTGTTGGGCCTCCTCACCGAGGGCCTCAGCAACCGCGAACTCGGCCGGCGACTCTTTATCTCCGAGGCCACGGTCAAAACCCATTTGGCGCACATCTATGCCAAGCTCGGCGTGGACACCAGGGCGGCCGCCATCGCCACCGCGATCCGCCGCGAAGGCATGCGCTGACGGCACTTTATGGCGCCTACCCTTGCACCCAGAGCCTGAGCCCCGTACGTTGGGGTCTGTGGGGGACTAACTCCCGCACACTCCGGGACGTTCCCCGGGGAGAGAATCAGAGTCACATGAAGGAATGCAGCCATGGCAACAGGCACAGTTAAATGGTTCAACGCCGAAAAGGGTTTTGGCTTCATTGCCCCCGATGACGGGTCCGCTGACGTATTCGCCCACTACTCGGCAATCGCCAGCAGCGGCTACCGCTCACTGGACGAGAACCAGAAGGTCGAATTCGATGTGACCCAGGGTCCCAAGGGCCCGCAGGCAGAGAACATCCGCCCGCTCTAAGTCTTCGGCGGCCTCCGGTATACGCCGGGACCCCATCCAGCGGTTCCTCCAACCCAGGTTGGAGGAACCGCTGTTTTTGTGCGCAGCGTCTCTGGGTTTCCGTATTTGGGATAATTGATTCATGACCGGACAGGACCAGGACAGGGATCCCTGGGAGGAGTTTGACTCCCTTGGCCCCGCAGCACCGGACCGTGTCCCCGGACAGCCCGGCGGGGAGCCGCACGGCTTCGGTTTCCGGACGGGGGTCCGCAGCGCCCGGGTCGCCGTCGGCTTCGCCGTCTACGCGCTGGCCTTGGGGACCATCCTGGCCCTGACCGGATGCGTCGTCTTCATCAGCCGGCAGCAGTGGCTGCTGCTGGGCCTCATGCTGCTCATCGAGGCCATCTTTGTTTTCGCCTTCACGCGCTTGGTGGCCCAGGCCAGGCGCCGCAGGCCCCACGGCCGGCGGGTTGGGTGACGGTCAGCCGCCCTTGACCTTGACCTTGACCTTGACCTTGACCTTGACCTTGACGCAGCGTCAATGCCTAGGCTCGGAGCATGCAGGATTTCCCCGACGCCGGCGGCAGGGACTGGTCCATCCAGGACGTGGCCAGGATCGCCGGCACCACCAGCCGCACGCTCCGGCACTATGACGAGATTGGCCTCCTGACGCCCAGCCGGGTGGGCCACAACGGCTACCGGTATTACGACGGCGCCGCCCTCCTCCAGCTCCAGCGCATCCTTTTGCTGCGGGAACTGGGCCTGGGCCTGCCGGCGATCGGGGAGCTCCTCCAGCGCCGGGCGGATCCCGTGGCGGCACTCAGCCGCCATCTCGACTGGCTCGGCCGGGAGCAGGAGCGGCTGGCCCTGCAGGCCGAATCAGTCCGGCAAACAATCGAAACAGTAAAGGCAGGAGGCCAGCTGATGGCAGAGAACATGTTCCAGGGCTTCGACCACACCGAATACAAGGATGAAGTCGAGGAGCGCTGGGGCAAGGACGCCTACGCCACATCCGACTCATGGTGGCGCGGAATGGCGGCAGCGGAAAAGCGGGAGTGGAAGTCCATGGCAGAGGGCCTTGCCCGGGACTGGACGGCGGCTGCGGGAGCCAGGCTTGCTGCCGACGGGCCGGAAGCGCGGGAGCTGGCAGGGCGGCACGTGGCATGGCTGAAGTCCATCCCCGGAACACCTGCGGCCCAAAGCGGCGGGGATATCAGGAGATACGTCACCGGGCTGGCGGACATGTACGTGGAAGACCCCCGTTTCGCCGCCAACTACGGCGGCCCGGAGGGGGCACGCTTCGTCCGGGCCGCCCTGCACAGCTTCGCGGAGAAGTACCTCTAGGGCACCGGGAGGCTGCCTCAGCGGCCTACGTCCACCCGTTGGGCCCTGGCCCGCTTGGTCCGCCGGAGGACGAGCAGCACCACCGCAACGGCCAATGCGCCATAGACCGCGTAGTTCAGGAACCTGGAGTACTCCTCTATGAGCCGGTACTGGGTGCCCAGGAGATAGCCCAGCCCAATGAGGGCACCGTTCCACAGCCCGCTGCCGGCAAGGGTGAAGAGGGTGAATGTTCCCAGCGGCATGGCCGCCGCGCCCGCCGGCAGGGAGATCAGGCTGCGGACCCCGGGCAGCAGGCGGCCGAAGAAAATGGACGACCTGCCGTGCCGCCGGAACCAGCCCGCCGCGTGCTCGAAGTCTTCCCGGTCCACCAGTGGCAGCTTGGACAACCCCCGGATGGACCGGTCCAGCCCTAACTTGGCCCCCAGCAGGTAGAGCAACAACGCCCCCAAATACGCACCAAGGGTACTCGTGGCAAAGACGAGGAAGAGATTCAGGGAGCCCTGCTTGGCAAGATACCCCGCAAGCGGGAGGATCACCTCGCTGGGGATAGGCGGCACCACAGTCTCCGCGAGGGTAAACGCCCCCACGCCCCACTCCCCCAGGGCGTCGATGGACCTCGCGGCAAAGCCCACGATTCCCGTAAGTCCCTCGGTGGGACTGGCTGCACCGGTCATCATCGTCCACATACGCTTACCCCGTTCCGCTGCATGCCGTGGCCGCGTGCTGGCCCGTACTCCCTACCTTACGGGGACCGGCGGACGCATGCCGTGCCGGCCCCGCCCGTCAGGGCATGCAAGGGCCCGGACTAGCGGTGCTTGAATTCCGGCTGGCGCTTCCCGGTGAACGCCGCCATGCCTTCCTTCTGGTCCTCCGTGGCGAACAGGGAGTGGAAGAGCCGCCGTTCAAACACCACCCCCTGGGCCAACCCGGTTTCGAAGGCAGCATTCACGGCTTCCTTCGCTGCCATCGCCGCAGGCTTTGACTTCGCGGCGATCACCCCGGCTGCCTTGAGTGCCTCGGACACCACGTCTGCCGCCGGAACCACCCGGGAGACCAGCCCGCACCGCTCTGCTTCCTCAGCGTCGATGAACCGGCCGGTGAGGATCATGTCCATGGCCTTGGCCTTGCCCACGGCCCGCGTGAGGCGCTGCGAGCCGCCCATGCCCGGGAGCACGCCCAGGTTGATTTCCGGCTGCCCGAACTTGGCGTTGTCCCCCGCGATGATCAGGTCGCACATCATGGCCAGTTCGCAGCCGCCGCCCAGGGCAAAGCCGGATACCGCGGCGATGGTGGGGATCCGCAGGCGGGTGAAGTCTTCCCAGCCCCGGAACCAGTCCGCCACGTACATGTCCATGTAGCCCTGGTCCGCCATTTCCTTGATGTCGGCGCCCGCAGCGAAGGCCTTGCCGGAGCCGGTGATCACGACGGCACCGACCCCGGGATCGGAATCCATGGCGGTGACGGCGGCCACCAGCTCTTCCATGGTGGCCTTGTTCAGTGCGTTCAGTGCCGAGGGCCTGTTGAGGGTCACCAGCCCTACCCTGCCCTGCTGCTCCACCAGGATGTTGGCGTACTCCGTCATTCGGGACTCCCGTCGTCGTGTGCTGTTGTGGCCCTGCGCTGGTCCGGCAACTCCGTGCCGCTGTGCTCCCCTGCGGGACCGTCCCCGGCCTGCCGCTCCGAGGCGCCGCGGATTTCGGTGATGATGGCGGAGAAGTCGCGGCCCGCGCCGCCCTCCGCGGCAAACCTATCGTAGATCCGGGCGGCGAGCGCTCCCATCTGCCCTGCCACCCCGGTACTGCCGAGCGCGTTGACGGCCAGGTTGAGGTCCTTGGCCATGAGGGCCGAGGCGAAGCCCGGCTGGTAGTCCCTGTTGGCGGGGCTGGTGGGGACCGGCCCGGGCACAGGGCAGTTGGTGGTCAGCGCCCAGCACTGCCCTGACGCGGCGGAGGCGACGTCGAACAGGGCCTGGTGGGTCAGGCCCAGCTTTTCCCCCAGCACGAAGGCCTCGCTGACCGCGATCATCGAGACGCCCAGGATCATGTTGTTGCAGATTTTGGCGGCCTGTCCCGCTCCGTGGGCACCACAGTGCACCGCCCGCTTGCCCATCACCTCCAGGAGCGGCCGCACTGCCTCGAAGTCCTCCGCTTCACCGCCGGCCATGAAGGTCAGGGTGCCTGCCTCCGCTCCCACCACGCCGCCGGAAACGGGGGCGTCAACGGAACGGTGGCCCGCTTCGGTGGCCAGGCGCGCGGCTTCCCGCGCCTCTTCCACATTGATGGTTGAGCAGTCCAGGAACATGGTCCCGGGCCGCGCGGCAGCCAGCAGCCCTGGTTCCTCCGGTTGTCCAGAATGTCCAGCGCCGCCCCGGTAGGCGTCCAGGACGTGCCGGCCGCTGGGAAACATGGTCAGCACCACGTCGGCGCCCGCCAGCGCATCCACCGCGCTGGTTGCCACCGGAACACCCTGTGCCCGGGCAGCCTCCACGGCTGCCGGCACCACGTCGAACCCGGTCACGCGGTAACCGGCACGGATCAGGTTCAGGGCCATGGGACCGCCCATGTGTCCAAGGCCCAGAAAGGCCACAGCGCCCGTTTCAGGCATGGTCCGCCTCCTTCACGTCCAGGTCCGGCCCGGGCTGCAGGTCCAGTTCCCCGCCGTCCAGCGGCTGGAAGAACCTGTCCACCTGCGCGGGCAGCACCTCGGCCAGCGTGGCCGGTTTCCACTGCGGGTTCCTGTCCTTGTCCACTACCTGGGCGCGGATTCCCTCGCGGAAATCAGGTCCGGCCAGGAGGCGGATTCCTACCCGGTATTCCTGGGCCAGGGCCTCATCAAGGGTCAGGTTGGCGGCCCGGCGCAGGGACGCCAGGGTGACCTTGACCGAGGTGGGCGACTTGGCTTCGATGGTGTCCGCCGCTTCCGTGGCATCTTCCCGGCCAGGCCCGGTCCAGGCCCGGAGCCGGGCAACAATTTCCCCGGCATCGTCGCTGGCGTAGCAGGCATCGATCCAGTCCCGCTGCCCGGACAGGGCTGAGGCCGGAGGCTGTTCGGCGCAGCGGGCGACGGCGGCTTCCGGGCTTTCGTCCTCCAGCGCCGCCACCAGCCGGGGCAGCGCGTGTGACGGGACGTAATGGTCGGCAAGGCCCAGGAACAAGGCATCGCCGGCGTCAAGGTGTGCCCCGGTCAGGGCCGCGTGGGTTCCCGTTTGGCCCGGCGCGCGGGACAGCAGGAAGGTGCCGCCGACGTCGGGGGCGAACCCGATGGTTGTTTCCGGCATCCCCATTCTGGTCCGCTCGGTGACCACGCGGACATTCCCATGCGCCGAGACACCCACGCCGCCGCCAAGGACCAGGCCGTCCATGAGGGCAACATAGGGCTTTGGGTACCGGGCAATGAGCGAGTTCACGCGGTACTCGGTCTGCCAGAAGCCGGCGGTCCGGTCTCCGCCGTGCAGCATGTCCTTGTAGATGGCCACGATGTCTCCGCCCGCGCACAGGCCCCGCTCCCCGGCGCCCTGCACCAGGACGGCCGCCACGCCGTCGTTCCCTGCCCATGCGGTGAGCTGCCGCAGGAGCAGGTCCACCATTCCGGCGGTGAGCGCATTGACCGCCCGTGGCCTGTTGAGGGTGATCACGCCGAGCTGGCCTCGGCGGTCAAAAAGCACTTCCGCGGTTCCGTTCCCTGCCGTGCTGTCCGTGATGTTGCCCGTAGCTGCCGTCATCGGCTGGTGCTCCTTCGCATGGTGGCCGGACGTGTGATCCAGGTCATTCTGGTGCGAATATACCCGCCGCCTGCTGCCCGGGACCAACCGTGCCCGCGCCGCGGGCGGGGCCCTTCGAGGGCTTTACCTGCCGCACGGCTGCCAAGGTAAGTTAGGAACCGTGAAGATAGCTACCTGGAATGTGAACTCGCTCCGTGCCCGCGCCGACCGCGTTGAAGCCTGGCTCCAGCGCAGCGACTGCGACGTCCTGGCCATCCAGGAGACAAAGTGCAAGGACGACAACTTTCCGTGGGAACTCTTTGAACGGATGGGCTACGAGGTGGCCCACTTCGGGGTGAACCAGTGGAACGGCGTGGCCATCGCCTCCCGGGTGGGGCTTGAGGACGTGGAACGGACGTTCCTGGACCAGCCCTCGTTCGGCAAGGCCGGCAAGGATCCCGTCCAGGAAGCCCGGGCCATGGCTGCCACGTGCGGCGGCATCCGTGTCTGGAGCCTCTACGTCCCCAACGGCCGCTCCCTGGACGACGAACACATGCCGTACAAGCTCAAGTGGCTGGAAAGCCTCAAGACGCACGCCCAGGCCCTGGTCACGGACAACCCGCAGGCGCAGGTGGCCTTGATGGGTGACTGGAACATCGCGCCTTTTGACGACGACGTCTGGGACATCGACCTGTTCATCGCCAACCGGTCCACGCACGTCAGCCCTCCGGAGCGGGAGGCGTTCCACGCGTTCGAGGCGACCGGCTACACCGACGTGGTGCGCCCCTACACCCCCGGCCCGGGCGTCTACACCTACTGGGACTACACCCAGCTGCGGTTCCCCAAGAAAGAGGGCATGCGGATCGACTTCGTCCTGGCCTCCCCCGCGCTGGCGGCCCGCGTCACCGGCGCCTCGATCGACCGCGAGGAACGCAAGGGCAAGGGCGCCTCTGACCACGCTCCCGTGCTGGTGGAACTGGCGGACTGATGACTGCACCCTGGACCCTTCCAAGGAGACCGTGATGACGGGGAACCTCTACCGGGGCCAGGCCGGCCTGCCAT
Organism: Arthrobacter sp. DNA4; assembly: GCF_024362385.1. NCBI lineage: Bacteria > Bacillati > Actinomycetota > Actinomycetes > Micrococcales > Micrococcaceae > Arthrobacter > Arthrobacter sp. DNA4. The sequence continues at coordinate 570,340 of NZ_CP101466.1, read as the reverse complement.
TTTCCTCCACCCTGCGCGTCTACGAACCTCTGGAAGCCTTTCCGGAGGAACAACGCCCGGCCATCAAGGCCGCCGGCGCGCAGGCCATGTCCCGCGCCGCCGTCGAAAATGCGGAACTGCTGGCGTCGCTGGGACGTATCACCCGCACGGGCGGCGATCCGTTCCCCACGGGCCGGACCGACCTGGTGCGCGTCACCACGGCGCCGGAAAGCGGAACGGCCGACGACGGTGCTGACGCCGGCACTGAGCCAGTCCTCCTGTATTGCCCCAGCCAGCTTGTCCTGCGCGCCGGTCTGGCTGCGAACGCCCTGATGGAGGGAATCCACGGCCCGCTGGCCGAACTGCTGATTCCGGAGGAGCAGCGGGACCGGCACCAGGAGCGGATCGACCTGGTGAAGGCCCGTGACGGTTCCGTCCGCGTCCACACCCGGGCGTCAACCTGGGGCATTCCGTTCAGCTGGTTCTCATTGTTCATGGAATCCGACCGCAAGGATGTGGTGGAAGCCGCGGGGCGCATCCTCACCGTCCGCGTCTGGGCGCCCATCACCGACGCACTGGAGCGGGCCCGCTACGCGGTGGCCAACCTGGCCCTCGCCGCCCCGGACCTGGATATGCTCGATGACCTGGCGCAGCTGACGGAATGGCTTGAGCTGTTCCACGTGAATTCCATGGTGGAGCTGGACTACGGTGCCGTGGCGGACAAGGTGTACCCGGACGAATCCCCCATGGACATCAGGCTGGGCATCGAATGCCTGGCCGAGGGTGACATGACGGGCGCCGCCGCGGCCTACCGGCGGCTGGCCTCGCGCTGGATTCCCATCCGGCAGCTGGCCCGCGCGTCGTAACGGTCCCCGGTTTCCTGCTGTTAGGGGTTTTGGGGAGGCGCAGTGGTGCGCCGAATGATCAGTTCGTGGGGGGCGACGGCGGAACGGACCGCACCGGCCTCGCCATCCAGCTCGTCCAGCAGCATCTTGGTGGCCAGTTCGGCCTGCTCGTCCGGGCGTTGCCCCACGGTGGTCAGGCCTATGGCATCGGCAAAGTCGTGGTTGTCGATGCCCACCACGGACAGTTCGCCGGGGACGCTGACGCCCATGCGGTTGGCCTCAAAAATGACCCCCATGGCCATTTCATCCGAGGCGCAAAAGATGGCGGTGGGCTTCTGCCCCGGCCGGGACCACAGCCGGCGCAAGGCTTCCTGGCCGCTGCGGACGGTGAAGTCCCCCCACTCATCCCATTCCGGCCGGGTCGGCAGGCCGGCGGCCGCCATCACGTCCTTGAACGCCAGGATGCGCACCCGGGGGACGTCGAAATTCAAGTCGGTCTCGTCGTCGCCATGCAACAGGGCAATGTCCCGGTGTCCGAGGTCGATCAGGTGCCGGACCGCGGTGGACGCGGCAGCATAATCGTCAATGCCGATGTACGGGCATTCCTCAACGTGCCCTCCCACCACAATCAGCGGAATATCGATCTTCTGCAGGTGCTCGATCTCTTCGTGGCTGAGCGCCATACACAGGACCAGCAGCGCGTCGATCTGCTTGTAGACCATGGTCTTGCTGAAAAGCCGTTCCCGGTTGCTGCCATGGCCGCCAAGGTTGAACAGCGAAAGATTGTAGTGGCGGGCATGCAGTTCCCGGTCGGCGCCCTCGATGGCCTTGGAGAAGAACCACCGGCTGACGAACGGGGCCAGGACACCAATGGTCTTGGTGCGTCCGGTGGCCAGGCCGGAGGCCGAAGATGAAGCGACATAGCCCAGGTCCCCTGCCACTTCCAGGATTTTTTTCCTGGTGGTAAGCGAAACCCGCGGCAATCCGCGGACTGCCCGGGAGACTGTGGCGGTTGAGACTCCGGCGGCAGCCGCCACGTCCTCGATGCTGACGCCGTTATGGCCGCCCCGCTGGGACCTTTCCGTTGTCCGTGCCACCGTGTCCCCTCTTTAACTCCTTTGCGGCGTAGGACGGCCCTGCGTTTACCCCGGCCCTGTATTTTTCCACTCCGCGGGCAGGCAGTGTTAACCGGCCCGGTGGCCGCGCATGCACCACCATCACGGCGGCGGCCCGGCGCCGTCCGCATTCCTACCTGCGGGCCGGGAGTTTCCGGCGGAGCCGGACCATGCCATACAGGGCCAGCAAAGTTGCCAGCAGTCCCAGCGCCCATCCAAGGGCAGGCTGGGCAGTAACTTCCATCCACACAGTGACCACCAGGAGGACCAGGGCCCAGAATGCGAGGAAGCCAATGATGATGTCGAAGTCCTCGCCCGAGCGGACCAACCGGCTGCGGTTTCCCGCCCCCGGTGTGCGGGGGCGGGAACCGTTGTCCGTCACTTGACTGCACCTGCCGTGAGGCCGGCGACAATCTTGCGCTGGAAGACCAGCACCAGGATCACCAGCGGAATGGTGACAATGGTGCCTGCGGCCATGATGGCCGTGTACGGGATCTGGTTGGGCTGTGCGCCGGCGAAGTTGGCGATGGCCACCGTCACCGGCTGGGTTGCGTCGCTGGACAGCTGGCTGGCAATCAGGAACTCATTCCACGAGGAAATGAACGCCAGGATTGCCGTGGTGAAGATTGCCGGTGCAGCCAGGGGCATGATGACCTTGCGGAAAGCCTGTCCCTGGGTGCAGCCGTCCACGCGTGCCGATTCCTCAAGCTCCCAGGGCATTTCCCGGAAGAACGAGGTCATGGTGTAGACCGTCAGCGGGAGCACGAAGGAGATGTTCGGGATAATCAGTGCCTGGTACGTACCCATCCAGCCGATATTGGTGAACAGCTGGAAGAGCGGGGTGATCAGGGCAACGCCGGGGAACATGGAGGCGCCCAGGATGAAGCCGAGTACCAGGAACTTGCCCTTGAAGTTCAGCCGGGCAAGTGCGTAGGCGGCGAACACACCAATGAGCAGGGAAACGATCGTCACCACGCCGCCGATGAACACACTGTTCAACAGTGCCTGGCCGAACCTGTTGCCAAAGGACGTATCGAAGGCGGTCTTGAAGTTGTCCAAGGTGACGTGGGTGGGCAGGATGGACGTGTCGTAGGTGAACCCCACCTCACGGAAAGCGGTCACCACCATCCAGTACGCCGGCGCCAGGCACCAGATCAAAATGACGATGGCACTGACATAGGTCCTGCCCTGGGCCCACTTTTCCCGGTTCTGGGCAGCCTTACGGCCTTTGTCCTGGCGTGCCCGCAGGGCGGTGGCGTCTGCTGTTGCCGTGGTCATTTCTTCCCCTTTCCTGTGGCACCGCTCTGCTCAACCACGTTTGCCCCGAGGAAGCGGACAAAGATGAAGGCGACGAGGAAGATGATGATGAACGTGATGGTGGACAGTGCGGCCGCCGAGTTGAAGCCTTGCCTGATCTGGTTGATCACCAGGATGGACAAAGTGGTGGTGTTGTTCGCACCGCCGGTGAGGATGTACGGCAGGTCGAACATGCGCAGCGCGTCCAGCGTACGGAACAGGACTGCCACCATCAGCGCCGGCTTGACCAGCGGAAGGGTGATCAGGCGGAACCGCTGCCAGGCAGTGGCGCCGTCCACCTTGGCTGCCTCATAAACTTCCGCCGGAATCATCTGCAGGCCGGCAAGGATCAGCAGCGCCATGAACGGCGTGGTCTTCCAGACGTCGGCAATGATCACGGCCCACTTGACCGGCCACTCGCTGCCTGTCCACAGGATGGTGGTATTGAACAGCTTGTTGGCGATGCCCTCGAAAGCGAAAATGAAGAACCAGAGCTTGGCCGTCACAGCAGTAGGGATGGCCCAGGGCACCAGCACGGCGGCGCGGACCAGGCTGCGTCCGCGGAACGTACGCGCCATGATCATGGCCATCCAGAAACCCAGGACAGTTTCGAACGCCACAGTCACTACCGTGAAGAAGAACGTGGTGGCTGTAGCGGACCAGAACTGCCCACCCAGGGTGCCCGGCGGGCAGGCTACGGTTCCGCCGTCCGGTGCCGAACACTGCTGCGCCAGCCAGTTGACGTAGTTCTGAATACCCGCCGGGCCGCCTGCGGTGAAGAGGCCCGTGGCCGGATCCAGGCCGGCATCCTTTTGGAAGGACATAACAATGGCGCTGATGATCGGGTAAACGATCACCACGGCGAGGGCGATGATGGTGGGGGCGAGGAGCCAGGAGGCCCAGCGCCCCTGGCTTGCAATCCTGTTGTCCTCCCCCACGCCCTTGGGCGCGTGATGGACGGGGGTACCGCCCGACGCCGGTGACTTGACCGGCGTCGGGCCTAGTTCGGTTGCCATGGCAGAACTACGATCCCGCACCGGCGGATTCGATGGACTTCTGCATGTCAGAGAGTGCGGTTTCCACGGACTTTTCTCCCTTGATTGCGGAGTAGGCGTTCTCTTGGATTGCCTTGGTGACAGCCGGGTAGAAAGGCGTCACCGGACGCGGCACAGCGTTTTCGATGGACGTCTTCAGGACCGGCAGGTAGGGCAGCTTGGCAACCAGTTCCTGGTCCTCATACAGCGAACCAAGCACCGGGGCCAGGGAGCCCTGCGTAGCGTAGAACTTCTCGGTTTCGGCCGAAGTCATGAACTTCAGGAAGTCCAGCGCGGTGGCCTTGTTCTTGGAGTAGACACTGACGGCGAGGTTGTGGCCGCCAAGGGAGGAGGCACCGGGGCCGTCCTTGCCCGGCAGGGCAGCCAGGCCGGTCTTGTCCTTCACAGCCGACGAGCCTTCAGTGGTGATCAGGTTGAATGCGTAGGGCCAGTTGCGCAGGAACATGAGCTTGCCGCTCTGGAACGCCTGGCGGCTGTCCTCTTCCTTGTAGGTGATGGCTTCCTTGGGAATGTTGCCGTCAGCGTAGGCCTTCGCCAGGTTCCCCAGGCCGGCCTTGGCCTCGGAGGTGTTCAGGTCGGGCTTGCCTTCCTTGTTGAGGACCGAGCCGCCGGCCGAGTTGATGGCCTCGGAAGCATTCACCGTGAGGCCCTCGTACTTGCTGAACTGGCCTGCGTAGCAGCCGATGTTGTTCTGCTTGGCGATGGAGCACATGCTCATCATCTCGTCCCAGGTCTTGGGCGGGGTGGGAACCAGGTCCTTGCGGTAGTACAGGATGCCACCGTCAGAGGTCTGCGGAGCCGCGTACAGGGTGCCCTTGTACGTTGCGCTGTCCACGGTGGGCTTGAGCATGGCGCTGGTGTCGATCGCCATCTTGTCCTTCAGCGGCTGCAGCCAGCCCTTGGCTGCGAATTCCGCGGTCCAGACAACGTCCACATCCACAACGTCGTAATCGGACTGCTTGGCCTGGAAGTGCTGGACGATGTCATCGTGCTGCTGGTCGGCCTGGTCGGTCTGTTCCTTGAAGGTGACCTTTTCGTTCGGGTGGGCCGCATTCCACTTATCGACCAGGGGGCGGACAACGTTGCTGTTGTCCTTGCCCTGTACATACGTGATGGGGCCGCGGCCGTCGAGGTTGGCGTCAGCGTCGCTGCCCCCACCGCCCGTGGTGCCCCCTCCACCTCCGCCGCCGCAGGCGGACAACGTAAGGGCCAGAATGCCGGCAGTGGCAGCCGGAAGCAGGAATCTCGGGGTTTTCATTAGCTTGAAGCTCCTCGCTGAGTGACAAGTAAGTCGACAGTGCGCTTGCTAGGTGAGGTTGATGTGGTGACCATCACACTAGTAAGGTTGCTGTCTGCAATGCAAGCGTTTACATCAAAAAGTTATCAGAGGGGAACCAAATGACAGATCCGTCCGTTCCCGCGCCGCGTCCAGCCTCCCACGCGTGGTGGGCCGACGCCGTGGTCTACCAGATCTACCCCCGTTCGTTCGCCGATGGCAACGGCGACGGGATGGGCGACCTGGGCGGCGTCACGGGAAGGCTTCCCTACCTTCAGGCCCTCGGGGTGGACGCAATCTGGCTGTCACCCTTCTACAAGTCGCCCCAGGCAGACGGCGGTTACGACGTGGCGGACTACCGCCAGGTGGACCCCCTCTTCGGCTCGCTGGCTGACTTTGACGCCATGTTGCAGGAAGCCCACCGCCTCGGCCTGAAGGTCATCGTGGACCTGGTTCCCAACCACACCTCGGATGAACATGCATGGTTCCAGGAGGCGCTGGCGTCCGCCCCGGGAACTCCTGCACGGGACCGGTATATCTTCAGGGACGGCAAGGACGACGTGCCAGGATCCGGCGACGGCAACCGGGCTCCCAACAACTGGAAATCCATCTTTGGCGGGCCGGCCTGGAGCCGCGTGAATGAAGCCGACGGGACACCGGGCCAGTGGTACCTCCACCTCTTTGACACCCGGCAACCGGACCTGAACTGGGACAACCCGGAAGTCCAGGAGGAGATGCGTTCAGTGCTGCGCTTCTGGCTGGACCGCGGCGCCGACGGCTTCCGGGTGGACGTCGCCCACGGATTGGTGAAGGAGGCAGGGCTTCCGGATTGGGATGGCGTTGCAGTCATGGTGGAGGGAACCTCCGCTCCCCACCGGGAAAGCCACCTGCCCGGTGACGCTCCGCACGCCCACACCGATGCCGAGGAACCCCACAGGGCAGTGTCCCCCATGTATCCGCCGTCGCCCTTCTTCGACCAGGACGGGGTCCACGCCATCTACCGGGACTGGAACCACGTCCTGGCCGGATACGGCGGGGACCGCATGATGGTGGCCGAGGCCTGGGTGGAGACGGCCGAGCGCCTGGCCCGCTATGTCCGGCCGGACGAAATGCAGCAGGCCTTCAACTTCGATTTCCTGCTGGCGGGGTGGGATGCCGAACGGATGGCGGACGCCATCGACGCATCCCTGGCAGCGGCAGCATCAGTGGGGGCCCCGTGTACGTGGGTGCTCAGCAACCACGACACCGTACGGCACACCACCCGGTTTGGACTCAAGGATCCCACGACGTTTCCGAAAGGCATCGGCCCCGCCGACGAACAGCCCGACCCAGCACTGGGCCTTGCCCGCGCCCGTGCCGCCACGTTGGTTGAGCTGGCACTGCCTGGTTCCGCCTACCTCTACCAGGGAGAGGAACTGGGGCTTCCCGAGCACACTGCGCTTCCCGACTCCGCCAGGCAGGACCCCACGTTCTTCCGGACGCATGGGGCTGAAATCGGGCGTGACGGCTGCCGTGTCCCGCTGCCGTGGGCCCAGGACCAGCCCGGGTTCGGATTCTCCGGGGCACTCTCCGCCAAGGCGTCCGGGCCCTGGCTTTCCCAGCCGGAAAGCTTTGGCCCCTTGGCCGCCGACCAGCAGGATGGCGAGGAGGGCTCAACCCTTGAGCTGTACCGGGCAGCCCTGGCCTTCAGGTCAGCACAGCAGCTGGGCAGCGGCAGCGTGGAATGGACTGATGAACACGCGCCGGACAGCGGACTGCTGGCGTTCCGGAACGGGGATGTGGTGGTCCTGTCCAACCTGGGCTTCGCCTCCGCCCCTGTGCCGGAGGGCTACACCGTGGTGCTCTCAAGCGGTCCCGAGCCGGTCGATGAATGGGCCGGGATGCGGGAGGTGCCCGTGGACAGCACCGTGTACCTTCTGGGCGGCCGGTAGCAGCAGGGTGCCCGGGCTGCCCACGCAGAGGCAGTTCAGCGGACGCGCTCTGCCCGGCTGAAGCGTGTCCGCGCCCCGGCCCCGATGTGGATGAGGACGGGAATCTCCTTGCCCACAACAGACTCCAGGGCATTCAGGAGCCCGGAGACCTCGGCTGCGAGGAGGTGCGGGGCCACCCCTTGGCGTGGCAGGAGCCGGACCTTCAACGCCGGGGAACCCTTCACGTCGTAGGTGGTGACGGTGGCGCCTGCCAGGTCCGGCCGTCCTTCAAGGGCCTGCCGGAGGGCCTGCTCGGCCACCCCGCCGCCGATCCGGACGTCGCCGGGAGTCTCTCCGGGATCGTATTCCGCGGCCAGCAGGTTTGACCGGCCCTTGCCTTGCTGGGCGATCCAGGCAACCATGAGCCCCATCAGTGCCAGGAGCGCCAGCGCCACGACGATCCACAGCCAGCTCTCCGGCCGGCCCGGGAACCGGGCGGACTCGAACAGCCGGCTGACACCGTCCCATGCTCCGGCGGACCAGGAATGCCACCAGGAGCCCACCGGGGGCACGGTTGCCAGCAGCACCAGGAGGAGTCCGGTGCCCAGCAGGATCAGGCCCAGCACGGTGAGCAGGATGCGGTTGAGCAGTGCCGGGGTGCTGTTCATGCTCCGATCACCCCGGACGGGGTCACATTGATGCGCGGAACCGGCGACGGCTCCAGCAGCATCTGGTCCAGCTCGTCCCGCACGGCCTCAAGGACACGGTCCGGGTCCACGGGCACACCGGAGGTTGGCCGGACGTTCACCAGCACCTGGCGCTGGGAGACGACCACCATGACCTGGTCGGGGGTGACATTGGCCGCCAGCCGCGCGCGCCGGGCGATCGAGGATGCGACGACCTCGTCATCCACCACCACGGCCGGAAGTCCCTCGCCCGGGGCGCACCAGGAGATGGCGGGCACGTTTCCCGGGAAGGATTCCGTTGAGCAGGAAAACCAGTCCCAGCATCGCCAGCACAGCACCGATCGCTGCCAGCAGCAGCGGGGGGATTCCGGCAGGCAGGTCGACGATGCGCTGGGCAGCCACCTGCGGCTCGATCAACCAGGCCGGCTGCCCCACGGCATGCACTCCGGACTCGAGGACGCCGTAGACGGCCAGCACCAGGACCAGGACGGCGCCCACGACCGAGACCACGGCCCTAGAGGAATGGGTTTCGCGGTAAACCACCCTGCCCATGTCCGGGCCGTTGTTTCTCCGGGATCCGCTGTTGGCCCGGCGGCTTTCCACCCTGCTGCTCACCGTACCCGCCCTCCTCTGCTGATCTTTGCCCCGCTGACTCGGATGTCCACCCGGCTCAACTGCGAGCCGCTCAGTTCCGAGACCCTTGCCAGGATGCTTTCCTTGGCCTTCACCGTGCGGTCCCAGATGGATCCGCCCGCGATCTCGACCCTGGCAGGGTCCAGCACCACGGACTGCAAAGGCGGGATGCTGATGGGGGTGACGAGGGACAAGGCCAGCAGGCCGTCGTCGTCCGTCCAGTCCGCGCGCACGTCCTGGGCGTCGACCCCCAGCGCCTGCGCCGCAGCTGCCTTGGCAAGGCTGGTCAGCGCCTGGGTGCTGATCCGGTTATGGCCGCTGAGCGCCTGCCCACGCACAACGGGCGCGGGCGAGCTCATGAGGAGGAGCGCCGGCCGGTGATGGCGTCGAATATGCCGCGCAGGTCCAGCTTTCCTTCGGCGGCACGGCCCAGGAGCGCCCCGATGGCCATGAACAAAAGGGAAACGAGAAAGCCCCACAGGCCGAACTGCAGGGACATGAATGCCACGAAGGCGCCCATGGCCGTGCCTGCCACGGTGAGGTTCACAGCAGCGCCTCCCGTTCGGGAGCAACCGGCGCGGTTGTCTTGACGGGCGGCGGCACGTAGACGTCCGTGATTTCGACGTTCACCTCGATGACCTGCAGCCCCACGAGTTCTTCGACCGCGCGGTAAACGGCGGCCCGGACGTCATTGGCCAGTGCATGCAGGGGCGTTCCGTAGCTGGCCACCAGGGTGATATCCACGGCTACCTGTGTTTCGCCCACTTCCGCGTGGACGCCGGCGGCATGATCGGAACTTCCGACTGCGTCACGGATGGCGCCCAGGGCACGGGACGGGCCCGAACCCAGGGAGTAGACGCCGGGGACCGACCGCGCGGCGATCCCCGCGACTTTTGCCACGGCGGTCTCGGAAATTACGGTCCGTCCCGGACCAGGAGCCGGACTGGCGGCAGGACGGCTTGGCACCACGGGGTGCGGGTTCTGGTATTCCATCAGGCACTCCCCCTTCTGTTGGTTCCACCCTATAACCAGGCTGCGGCACATGTGCTGGAAAACCCCCGCGCGGGCCGCACCGCAGAAGGCGTTCCGTGCCGGGGATTTCCGTGCCGGGTTAAAAGGAACCAGGCGGGAATCCCGTGGGGGCTCCCCGCCTGGTTCACGTGCGGCGACCAGCCGCTGGTGCGTGAGGACCTACTTGTAGAGGCCTTCGCCGCCAACCCTCACATTGGTGGGCAGGTAGCCGAACGGGCCCAGGCCGTTCCGGCCAAAGTTCCTGTCCACCTGGGACACACCGTTGCGGAAGTTGATCTTCACCGTCGGTGACAGGGAGCCGCCACGGACGCCGTTGACGTTGTCGATGAAGGACTGCACCAGGCCGCCGGGCTGCACATAGTGCGAATATGCCTGGAACTGCTTACCGTTCTGGTTCGGGGTGGGTGCCTCCGGGGACTCGGACGGAAGGTTCAGGTCCGTGGGCGAACCCAAGGCCAGGCCGCTGTTGTTCATCGGCTGGTAGTCCGAGCGGATGCCGTCGCCCACGAAGCCGTACACGCCGTCGGGACCGCGCATGCCCGCAGCGTAGGTGAACTGGTGGCTGATGGTGAACAGGTAGTACTTGTTCTTGCCGTTTTCATTCTGGATGAAGATCTGCGGACGCTCGGTCTGGTCGTTCACGCAGTTGCCGGAAAGGATGGGCGGAAGGAAGGACCACTTGGTCAGGTCCTTGTTGTCCGCCACTGCCAGCCCCACGTTGGCTGTCTGGAAGTAGGCACCGCTGTTCTGGACGTCGGTAACGCTCTCCGCATGGGGGTCACCGGGCCGGTAGCCCAGGTCCTCGGCCTTGCACTGGTAGTCGCCGCGCTTTGCTGCTGTGTTGCCTTCGAACACCATGTACGTCTTCCCGGGGTTGGCCGGGTCCACGAACGTGTAGGGGTCGCGGAATGCGAATCCGGCGTTCTGCGCCTTGGTCTGGTACATCTTTCCGTCCGGTTCCAGCAGCTTGGTGTGCTGGAACCCGTCAAACGTGACGCCGTTCTGGTCGGCATGAATGTTTCCCAGCGCCTTGGCAATCACAGCGTCCGGGGCGATTCCACCGCCGCCGGCGTTCCGCTCAGCCACATCGTAGAAGGTAGTGGCCGTGTAGAAGACGTTCACGTGGTTGCCCTGCATCAGGCGCGTGGAACCGGACCATTCGGTGTTGCCGATGGAGGTGTTGTCCAGGAACAGGTGTCCACCGTATTTCCACTTGTCCTTGGCCGGGTCCGCGTTGGTCTTCCGGAAGAAGTAGCCGATCCGGGCGTTCCAGTGGCGCTGGTCGAAGCCGTATCCGGCGTGCCGGTCAGCGACCAGGGAGAAGATGACGTCCCAGCCCTTGTAGCTGATCTGGTTGGCGTTTTCGTCCGTCAGGGACCAGGTGTCCCAGACCCAGACGTCGTCGTTCATGGCGGGGAAGTCCTGCGGGATTTCCGGCATGGTGACGTCCGGGCTCATGGAGTTGGCGCCCGGGGAGACCGTGGAGTCGCTCTGCGCCATGATCTGGCGTGCGTCTGCGCGGGTCCACTTGGAGGTGAAGTCCGACGCCGGGTCGAAGGCCTGCTGCGTGTGTTGCGTGGGCAGGGGGAAGCCCGGGGCGGGGGCCGGCATCTGCTGGACGGCAGGCGGGTCGGAAGGCTCGTTGGCCTGTGCCGCGGGGACGGCCAGGAAGGCCGAGGCAGCCAGGGTTGCCGCCAGCGCCGCGGCGCCGGTGCGCCACCGCAGCAGCCGGTGTTGGGGGTGCTTGTGCATGTCTTGCTCTTCTCGCGGAGTTGTAACTATTCGTGGAAGGCGGGCGAGTGCCCATGACCCCGAAACCAACCGCGGCCCCGGCAACACCTCTGGCGTCATCCGGGACGCCGTTGTGTTGTGGGGGTTCCAGGCCTGGGTAGGGCCTGCCTGGCCGATGGAAAGCGTGCTGTCCTTCGGCCGCGCTCAACCGTAGACGGGGTGGAGGGAGCACTTCAAACCCTGTTTCGGTAGCCGGAACTGGTTACTGCCCAGTAGAGTGCAAGCGCTTACGCAAGTCATCGCGCGCGCGTGCCACATCCCGTCAGCAGGGGTCAAATGTTTCGTCAGGCCCCCGAGAATTTTTTCAGCGCGGGATGCGTTGTTGCGTGCACCACGTCACGTGCACGCAATGCACGGCTTTAAATGAAGAAAAGCACCAGTTCCGAAGAACTGATGCTTCCCAGTGGTGGCTCCGACCGGCGTCGATCCGGTGACCTTTCGATTTTCAGTCGAACGCTCTACCAACTGAGCTACAGAGCCTAGGTGACTAGTCACCATGACAGCCGGAATTTCTTCCAACAATCAGAGCGACCCTGACGGGACTTGAACCCGCGACCTCCGCCGTGACAGGGCGGCGCGCTAACCAACTGCGCTACAGGGCCTTGCGTTTCTTGCTTTTGCAGTATCTCTACCGCTTTTTTCAAGGCTTCCAGCCTACCAGACTTTTTTAGCCTGCTTGACCAGTTCCTTGCGTACCCCCAACGGGATTCGAACCCGTGCCGCCGCCGTGAAAGGGCGGTGTCCTAGGCCGCTAGACGATGGGGGCCAGAACCCGTTCGGAACAAAATAAAAGGCGTCAAGCGGGGCTTTCCGTCTTTGTCCTCTGTGTTTCTCCGAACTGGACTCTAAAACTATAGGGGCTAACCGGGAATATTCCAAAATTGGCGAAAAACCCCGCCGTTTGGCGGCTGCGCAGGTGAAGATGGACGGATGGATGCCGTCGACGCGCTCAACGAGATCGCTTTCTGGCTGGAGCGCGGACGCGCGGCCACGTTCAAGGTCCAGGCCTTCCGGAAGGCAGCCGCCGCCATCAGCCCCCTCGGCCCCGCGGAAGTAGCCGAACGCGCCCGGAGCGGACGGCTCAAATCCATGAAGGGAATCGGCGACCGGACCTACGCCGTGATCCGGCAGGCCGTGGACGGACAGGTCCCTGACTACCTGGCAGACCTCAGGGAGAAGGGTGCCCAGCCGCTGGCATCAGGCGGGACGGAGCTCCAAGCGGCGCTCCGTGGCGACCTGCACAGCCACAGCGAATGGTCCGACGGCGGCTCCCCCATTGAGCTGATGGTGGCGGCCGCTGAGGTGCTGGGCCGCGAATACCTGGCCCTGACCGACCACTCCCCCAACCTCACCATCGCCAACGGGCTGTCCGCCGGGCGCCTGCGGGAGCAGCTGGACGTGGTGGCAGGCATCAACAGCAACGGCGGGGCCACCCGGCTGCTGACGGGCATCGAGGTGGACATCCTGGAATCCGGCAGCCTGGACCAGGAACCGGCGCTGCTGGACCGCCTGGACATCGTGGTGGCCAGCGTCCACTCGAAGCTCCGTGCGGACCGGAAGACCATGACCACCCGGATGCTCGGGGGCATCCGGTCTCCGCAGACCAACGTCCTTGGCCATTGCACGGGACGGCTCGTTGAAGGTTCGCGCGGGACGCGGCCGCCGTCGGAATTCGACGCCAAGGAAGTCTTCGCAGCGTGCGCGGAACACAACGTTGCCGTGGAGATCAATTCCCGCCCGGAGCGGCAGGACCCGCCCGATGCCCTGATCCAGCTGGCACTGGAGGCTGGGTGCCTGTTCTCGATCGACAGTGACGCCCACGCACCGGGACAACTGGACTTCCTGCAGTACGGCGCCGAGCGGGCAGCCCGAAATAACGTGCCGCCCGAGCGGATCATCACCACCTGGCCGGTGGACAAGCTGCTTGCGTGGGCCGGCAAGTAGGGCGGTGTTGTCCCGGGCCGCGTCAGCGGGGCTGAGCGCCGCTACTTGAGGGCGTCTGCCAGCTTCTGGCGGAAGTCCGCCTTGGTGGACAGCGTGAGCTTCTCGCCGTTGAGGAAGAAGGTGGGCGTGCCGTTGACCCCCAGGGCGTTGCCGTCCGCGATGTCGGCCAGGATGCGGTCCTCGGTCTTCTGGTCGGCCACGACGGCATCGAACTGCGCCAGGTCCAGCCCCAACTGCCCGGCGTAGGTGCGGAACAGGGGTGCCTGCGACTGCTGGCTGCCGGCCCACTGGGACTGGTTTTCGAACAGCTTGGCGGCCATCTGCTGGTACTGGCCCTGCTGCGCCGCTGCTTCCGCCGCCAGGGCAGCCTGGCCGGAATTGGGGTGGGCGGACAGCGGGAAGTACCTGTTGACGAAGGTGATCCTGTCCCCGAACTCCGCCTTGAGCTCCTCCACGAAAGGATGGACGGCGGCGCAGGACGGGCACTCGAAGTCCAGGAATTCCACCAGCTGGGCCTTCTCCTCGGCAGGCGCAGTGAGGCGGTGGCTGTCGGCACGAACGAGTTGTTCAGCGCCGGCGGCCGGAGACGCCACCTGCTGGGGCTTCGTTGCGGTAAAGATGGCGTACCAGGCAACGCCGCCCAGGACGATGGCAGCCAGCGCAATCCAGATGATTTTCCTGACAAGGCGCGGGGTGTCACGGGCGGGAACCGAAGGAGAGGCCATGGTCCGCATCCTAGCCCGCGGCCACCCACATGGCCGATTTCCGCCAGTTCGGTGCCTGCAGCAGCCGTACATTTGACTCATGCCTTCCACCAGCCGCGCCCGCCGGCCCCTGCCTTCCCCCGCTGCAGCACCCACGCCCGTAAAGGCCCTTGGCGTGGCGGCCATGGTGGTCACGGTGGTGCTGTGGGCCTCCGCGTTCGTCGGCATCCGCGCCATTGGGCCGCACTTCTCCCCCGGCTCCCTGACGCTCGGCAGGCTGGCGGTCGCCGCCGTCGTGCTGGCCTTCCTGGTGGTGCCGCAGCTGCTCAGGAGCCGGGTGCTGCCCAGGCGGCGCGAATGGCTGCCCATCCTCGCCTATGGCGTGATGTGGTTCGGCGGCTACAACGTTGCCCTGAACGCCGCCGAACACATCCTTGATGCCGGCACCAGCGCCCTGCTGATCAACGTCAACCCGATCCTGGTGGCCATCATGGCCGGCATTTTCCTCAAAGAGGGCTTTCCCCGCTGGCTGCTCATCGGCAGCACGGTGGCGTTCGCCGGTGTTGCACTGATCGCCCTAGGTTCCGGACAGGCGCGCAGCCCCGGGGAAAGTTCGACGACGGACCTGGCAGGCGTGGCGCTTTGCCTCCTTGCGGCAGTGCTCGCCGCAGTCAGCGTCATCATCCAGAAGCCAGTGGTGCGGAAGTTCCCCGCGGCACAGGCCACCTGGTTCGGCATCATGGTGGGAGCACTGTGCTGCCTGCCGTTCGCCGGGCAGTTGGCGTCCGAAGTGCAGGCCGCTCCCCCGCAGGCCACCTGGGCGCTGGTGTACCTGGGCGTTTTCCCCACGGCCATTGCCTTTACCACCTGGGCCTACGCACTGTCCCTGGTGGACGCCGGGAAGCTGGCCGCCACCACCTACCTGGTGCCCGGGACCACGGTCCTCATCTCCTGGCTGCTGCTCGGTGAGATCCCCACCGCCTGGGGACTGGTGGGCGGGCTGGTGTGCCTGGTGGGCGTAGGGCTGACCCGGCGCAGGACGCGGGCACCCGGGCAGCGGCCCGGGCACTAGAGTCGGGGTATGCCAGCCAGCCTCCCGCCGGGACTGCCCATCGTTCCCGACGGCCCGCACGAATCGTCCCCATTCACCATGTCTGCTGACGAATTCGAGGTGGCCGTCGAGGATGCCCTGGCCAGTATCCCGGACCGGCTGGCCCGTGCCATGGACAACGTGGCAGTCTTCATCGACGACGACTACGTGCCCGGTCCGGGGGAAGATCCGGACACCGTCCTGCTGGGGCTGTACGAAGGCGTCCCGCTGACCGAACGCGATTCGTGGTGGGACGCCGGTTCCCTTCCCGACCGGATCACCATCTTCCGCGAGCCCATCCTGGAGATCTGCGCCTCCCGGGAGGACGTGATCCACGAAGTGGCCGTCACGGTGGTCCACGAAATCGCGCACCACTTCGGCATTTCCGATGACCGGCTGCACGAGCTGGGCTGGGGCTAGCCTTGTAAGCATGGGACACGACCACAGCCACAGCCACGGGATCACCGCCACCGGGCGGCACCGGAAACGGCTGGTGGCCGTCCTGGGGATCACCCTCGGCGTCGTCCTCATCCAGCTCGTGGGAGCGGTGCTGTCCGGTTCGCTGTCCCTGCTCGCGGACGCCGGTCATATGCTCTCCGACGCGACCGGCGTCACCATTGCACTGCTTGCCGCCTGGATCGCGGGCCGCCCGGCGAGCGACCAGCGGACCTACGGCTACCAGCGCGCCGAGGTGCTCGCGGCCCTGGCGAATGCTCTGATCCTGATCGTGATCTCCGTGGTGATCTTCACCGAGGCGGTCCGCCGGTTCGGCGCACCGCCGGAGGTGCAGACAGACATCATGCTGTTTGCCGCCATCCTCGGCGCCGTGGCCAACCTGGTGTCGCTGTTGATCCTTCGCACGGCACAGGATGAAAGCCTGAACGTCCGTGGCGCGTACCTGGAGGTGCTGGGCGACCTCCTGGGCTCGCTGGCCGTCATCATTGCCGCCGTGGTCATTATGGTGACCGGCTTCCAGGCTGCAGACACCATTGCCTCCGTCCTTATCGCGCTGATGATCCTGCCGCGGGCCTGGAGCCTGCTGCGCGACGTGGTGGATGTCCTGCTGGAGGCCAGTCCGAAGGGGGTGGAGGTGCAGATGATCCGCGAGCACATCCTCTCGGTTGCCGGCGTTACCGATGTCCACGACATCCACATCTGGACCATCACGTCCGGCGTCCCCGTCTTCTCGGCCCATGTGGTGGTGGAGGACGGCGTGCTCAACGCACGGGGTGCCGACCAATTGCTGGACAAGCTGATCACGTGCCTGGGTTCCCATTTCGATACCAACCACTGCACCTTCCAACTGGAGCCTGCGAGCCACTCAGAGCACGAGGAACATCAACACGCCTGACCCCGACACACCCGTGCATTTCACCGGGAAATGACACGCTTGTGGTTTATGTTATTGATGTGACTGTTGTTGCTAATGTGCATAAGGTCACGTAGCCTCGGACTGCTGGCGAGCAGCTGAGGGGCATAGTCGTGCCGCATCCAGAACCTCACTCCCAGTCTTACCGTTGCGAGGTCTCTGCAGATGGCTTTACCCGGATCCGGCCGCAGGACGGCTGCGCTGTGCGCCGCCGTCGTACTCTTTGCATCCGTGGCAACACCGGCACTCGCGGTGCCGGCACCATCGGCCCCCGTGACCGTTCCTGCGTCGCCCGCAATTCCCTCGCCGGACGACATCGCAGCAGCGAAAGCCAGTGAAGCCGCGACGGCGGACCAGGTCAGCGCGATCGAGCGCATCCTGGCGGACGCCTCCACAGCCCAACAGGCAGCGTTCGCGGTGGCCATGCAGGCCAACAACTCCTACAGCGAGGCTCTCGTGGAGCTGCAGCAACGGACGGAAGCGGCGTCAGCTGCCGCAGCCAGAGCCTCCTCCGCGCGCGACCAGCAGGACAAAACCCGGAAGCAGGTGGGTCAGCTCGCCGGTGACCTGTACCGCAATGGCGGCCTGAACCCCACCCTCGGAACCCTGGCCAGCGGCAGCGAAAGCCTGCAGCAGGCCGCCACGCTTGAGGCACTTTCCGCCAGCCGCAGCCGGGCCTTTGAGGCTGCGGACGCTGCTGCCACCGCCTACCGTTCCCTGACCGCAGCTGCGGAGGACGCCACCAAAGCCGCCGATGATGCCGCAAAGACGGCCGAGCAACGCAAGACCCAGGCGGAACAGGCCAACGCCGCGCAGGTCAAAGCCGTTGCCGACGCCAAGGCACAGCGGACCATCCTGGTGGACCAGTTGGCCCAACTCCGCAACACGACTGTGGCGCTCGAATCGGCCAGGGTGGATGCCCTTGACCGGCAACGCGAAGAGGCACGCCTTGCTGCCTTATCCGCCGCCGCGGACCAGGCGGCGCGGGAGAAGGCTGAGCAGGACAAGGCAGCGCAGGAGAAGTCAGCGCAGGACAACGCCGGCCAAAACCGGCCCGCCGGACGGAACGGCGGCGGCCAGGACACGGCCCCTGCAGCGCCGGCACCCGCCCCGGCCGGGCCAGCGCCTGCCGCTCCGGCTCCGGCCCCGGCTCCGGCTCCGGCGGCGCCGGCACCTGTTCCTGCTCCGGCAGCCCCGGCACCTGCACCTGCCGCGCCTGCTCCAGCACCGGCGCCCGCCCCTGCCCCGGCCCCGGCTCCAGCCCCGGCCCCGGCTCCGGCTCCGGCCCCCGGCCCCCGCGCCTCCCACCGGCTCGGGCACGTACGAGGCAGCCATTTCGGTTGCCCTGGGGAAGGTGGGCGCGCCGTACTACTACCAGTGGGGCGGCACGGGCGTTTACGGCTTTGATTGCTCGGGCCTGGTGCAGAATGCCTTCGCCGCGGCCGGGACGTACCTTCCACGCACCGCATCCCAGCAGTATGCCTCCGCCCCGGTCCACGTTCCCATCTCGCAGGCCCGCCGCGGCGACCTGCTGGTCTGGGGTTCGGCGCCGAACTTCTACCATGTGGCCATCTATCTGGGGAACGGCCAGGTGGTGCAGGCCCTGAACCCGCAGGAAGGCATCACGGTTTCCAGCATCAGCTCCATGGTGGGCATGGACCTGTACCCGTACGCCGCCCGTTACTGACCAGCGGACTGGGCGCGCGGCAGGACCTGGAGGCTCCCGCCGCCGTCGTCAGCTCAGGATGTCCTTGGTGACGAAGCGGCCATAGGCGAGCGCGCCGAACACTGCCACATAGCCGGCCTGGAGCAGGGCGTTGTCCACGAAGGAATCCCACACCAGGGGCTGGCGGAGCATGTCGCCGAAACCAAGCCAGTAGTGGCTGAAGAGCCATGGGTGCAGCCAGTCCAGCTGCGGAAGCTGGTCCAGGACCTGGGAAACCACCGAGACCACCACGGTTGCGGCCATCGCCCCAACGGGAACCACCGTCATGGTGGACAGGAACAGCCCGATCGCCGACAGCCCGGCCAGCGACACTGCCAGGTAGGCGGCGATCAGCACTATCCGCAGGGCAGCGTCGGCGGGCTGGACCACCCCGCCGGAGAGCAGTGTCACCGGGCCTACCGGGAACAGCGCCGCACCAATCGCCGCGCCCGCCAATCCAACGGTGAGTGGAGCCACGATGCAGAAGGCCAGCGCCCCGGCATACTTGACCAGGAGGAGCCGCACCCGCCCTGCCGGCGCCACCAGGAGGTACCGGAGGGTCCCCAGGTTGGCCTCCCCGGCGATCGTATCCCCCGCCACCACCCCCACGGCCAGCGGCATGAATAACGGGACGGAGACCAGCATGGCCGTGAAGGCCACAAACAGCCCGTTCTGGGTGATCCGGTCGAGGAACGCAGGACCGCGCCCCGGTGGGACCGCAGAGGAAACCTTCACGGCCACGGCAATGAGGACCGGAATGGCGGCGAGCGCCAGGAGCAGCGCCCAGGTCCGCCGGCGCCCGAACAGCACCTTGAGCTCCGACCCCAGAAGGGATAGTCCCGGGCTGCGCGGGACGGCGGCCGTCCGGGTGGCTTTGGCGGTTTCCGGTATCTCGGCGGGAACGCTACTGGGCAACGTCGAATCCTTCCCCGGTCAGGGCAACGAAGCGGTCTTCAAGGCTTTCACGCTCGACGGCGAAGCCCCGGACGCGGACACCGGCCTTCACCAGGTGCGCCACAACATCCTCCGGGAGCACCGCAGTCTGCCCGGCCGCGGCACCCATCGCCGCAACGATGGTCTCCCCATCCAGCTGTGGGCGCTGGGGTTCCTGCGGCCCCGGAAGGACGGGAAAGGCGGGAGGTCCGGGTAGGGCGCGACGTTCAGCCTGTGCCTCCGGGTCTGCCGGCCCGGGTGCCAACCCCAGCCCCGCCAGGACCTGCCGCGCCGCGCCGCCGTCGGGCGTTACCAACCGCAGGCGGGTGCTTCCGGCCTGCCGCAGCTCGGCCAGGGGACCCTGTGCCACGAGCTTTCCCGCGCTCATGACGGCGGCGTGGGTGCACATCTGGTCCACCTCGGCCAGCAGGTGGCTCGAGACGAAAACGGTGGTGCCCTGGTGTGCCAGGGACCGCACCAGGTTGCGCACTTCGCGGGTGCCCTGTGGATCCAGCCCGTTGGTGGGTTCGTCCAGTACCAGCAGGTCCCGGGGTGAGAGCAGGGCATTGGCTATGCCCAACCGCTGCTTCATTCCCAGGGAGTAGGCGTGCACGCGTTTCCCTGCCGCGTGCTCCAGGCCCACGCGCTCCAGTGCCTGTTGCACGCGGGCTTTGCGCGTGGCGGGCACTGAATGCGGGCTGGCGGAGTCCAGCCGGTGGAGGTTTGCGGCGCCGGACAGAAAAGGGTAGAAGGCCGGGCCTTCCACCAACGCGCCCACGCGCGGCAACACCTCGTGAAGCTTGTGCGGCATCTCCTGGCCCAGCAGGTTCACTGTCCCTGCCGACGCGGCTGCCAACCCCAGCAGCATGCGGATGGTGGTGGTCTTGCCGGAGCCGTTGGGGCCCAGGAAACCGAAGACCGTCCCGTGCGGGACGGCCAGGTCCACGTTGTCGACGGCGGCCTGCTGGCCAAAGTGCTTGCTGAGGCCCCTGGTCTCAATCGCCAGGCCGGCAGTCACCGCGCCAGCCCCGGCCCGGCTGCCACTCCCCCGCCCGTCCAAGGCCTACCGGGCCGCTGCTGCTGCGGCCTGCAGCCTCTCCGGCGGCACCATTCCCGCGAAGATCCGGCCGTCGTCGGTAATCAGGATGTTGAGCAGTGCCGTGGACAGCAGCCGGCCACCGGGTACGGCGACGGCGGCCTGGGACAGCAGCGGGTCCTGCAGTATTGATTCGGCGGCGGCGGCGGATCCACGTGCTGTGCCTGCCACTGTCTCCCAGCCGGCACCGGTTACGGAGATATCTCCCTTGGCGCCGCCGCGCATGGCAGCCGGGTTATGGGCATCGGCGGGGTCATGGGATTTGGCGGGGTCATGGGACTTGTCCGGTACGGGGAGTTCCTTGACGGAACTGCCGGGCGGCGGGGTGAAGGCGAATACTGACGGGTCCGGGGCGTCCAGGGAAAGGCTGGTGAACCCGGACGCGAAGGCAGGCTTGTCCGCGCCGCGCGGGGTCACCTGGACTGACAACGGCATCCCGCTGGCACCGTCGACGGCGATGGCCACCTTGCCTACCAACGTTGTGTCCGTGCGGGGCTCGATCAGCAGGTTGTAGGCGGCGCGCCCTGCAACGGAAACGTCCGGGCCCACGGATACGGCGGTGCTGGGGTCCACCTTGGCCAGGAACTGCCGGGCCAGCTCAGCCGGAGTGTGCATGCCGCCCTGCGTTTCACCCGGAAGCCGTGGGTCGTTGGCATGCGCAGGGTCTTTGGCATGTGCAGGCTCAGTGCCGTTCGCCGGGTCCTGGGTGTGCGCCGGCAGGGACAGGTGCGCTGCCGTGTTGTCCTTTGAGGAGTAGAGCCAGACGTCGCTGCCGTGGCGGACCACGTCCCGTTCGGCCAGTTGGTCCATTACCTGCACACGGGCATTATCCTCGCCGTCCACGTAGATGCGCGCGGTGTGCTTGCCTGACAACAGCTCGATCACCGACGCCACGCTGCCGGCGGACGCAGGTCCGGACGCAGCACCGGACGGCTTGCCGGCAACCGGAAGTTCCGGCAGTCCCAGTTCAGCGGACTGCTCCACCGTCCCCGAGAACGTGCGCACCTGGTGGCTGGCCGCCAGTTCCAGGACCTCGGCAGGCGTCTTGGTAAGCAGCGGGTTGCTGGCGACGGCCGGGAGGGACCCGACCAGGGCACCGGAGGCAATGGCCACCGGAGCCGCGACGGCGGGCAGCCACCGCAGCCACATCCTGCGCCTTGTGGTGTTTCGTTGCACCTGTACGTGTTGGAACGGTCCGCTGGAATCCAGCCTGTCGGAGCCCATAGATACAGACTACGCCCGTGCAGGGGGGTCCGTGCCCCGGGGAACTTGCCCGTTCTGCGGCGTACCGGGGCGTTCCGGCACAACGGTTCCCGCACCGCCGTCGACCGTTATCTTTTGGCCCGTGCTGATCAGGCCGGTGGCGTCCGCCACACCAACGACGGCCGGGATGCCGTATTCCCTGGCCACCACGGCGCCGTGGGAGTTGGGTCCACCCATCTCCATCACCAGTCCTCCTGCCGTCAGGAACAGCGGAGTCCAGCCCGGGTCCGTGGACGGTGCAACCAGGATCTCTCCCGGTTCCAGGCGGGCTCCGACGGGATCCAGGATGACCCGCGCCGCAGCGGTCACCGTCCCGGCCGAGGCCGGGCTGCTTACCAGGGTTCCGTTGGCCGGACCTCCGTTCGCGGCGGTTCCGGCGTCGGCCCGCACTGCCTCGGGTTCGGTGCCGTCCGAAAGCAGCACCCGGGGGATGTGCCGGCGCCTGAGCTCCAGGGCGTAGTCCTGGCGCCGGGCCGCCACGAGTGCCTTCAGGTCCGGGGCAGGCGCCGGGCTGCCCGCGGTTGTTCGGGTCAATGCCTGGCGGACCTCCGCGAAATCGAGGAAGAACACGTCGTCCGGCTGTTCCACCGTGCCCGCCTGCTCCAGTTCGGTACCCACCAGGAGCAGCTGCCGCCGGACTTCCCCAAGGCCAAGCACCAGCTGGTACTTCGGCAGCTCCCGCAGGCCTGCGAACATGCGCGCCCGCCGGAGTGCGGCACCCACCAGCCGTCCCCGGATCCTGCTGCGGGCAGCGGCCCGGGCAACGAGCCGGTCAACCTGCGCTTCTGCGTCCTCGGCGGCCTTGCTGAACTGGGCATCCGGCGCCAGCGCGGGGTCGTCCAGCCGGAGGTAGTTGGCGAGGATGCCCAGGATGTGTTCCGGTTCCTCCGACCACCGGGGCAGTCCGACGTCGATCTCGCCCACCGCCCGGTGGCCGTATCTGTCCAGGAACCTGGCGAGGCCGGCGTCCAGGCGCGCCGGCAGCTGGCCGGCCTGGAAAGCGGCTGCGAGGGCTGCTGGATCGCGGGCCATCAGTGCGGTGCGTGATTCGGCGTCTTCCTGGATTGCCTGCGCCAGGTGCCACAATTCCAGGTCCATTTCCGTGGTGACGTTGTTGGGCAGGCCGCGGATCACCGGTTGCAGCCCGTCCCACGCATTGCCGCCCACGAGCTTTCCGGCAAGGCCCAGCATCGTGAAGCCCAAGGCGGGAAGGGGAAGGATGGCCGGAACAATGGGGAACAGGCGCGATCCCGCGAGGGACTCGGCATGGTCCAGGCGGGCCAGGGCGCTTGCTGCGCCGCCGGGAGCCAGGGACGCCTCGAAGGTCCGGGTGAAGCGGTCAAGCCGGCGGAGGGCCGCCCCGGGCCGGACCAGCGCACGGAGGAAGGTGGCGGGAACCTCTGCACGGATTGCCGCGGGTCCGACGTGGCGCAGCAGCCCGAGGGGCGTCCTGGTGGTCACCGAAAAGGCGGGGTCCGCGAACAGCTGCCGCATGACCGTTGCCGTCCGTGCCTCCATGATGTCGAAGACCCGCGGCACGAGCCGGCGGCCAACGGTGCTGCGGATGGGAGTGGTGAAGTCGACGTATATCCGCTGCCCCGCCTCGGCGTAGGGGGATGGCCCTTCCCGGGGATCGGAAACAGGGAAGCCGGCGGCGGTGGCGACGGAGGAGGCGATGAGGCGGACAGCAGCCAGGCCCATGGGTGTCAGCGGCCGTGTCAGTCCCTGCGCGAGGCTGAAACAGAGGTAGGCCCTGGTCCCGCCAACGGCGGACGCTGCCTGCGGAACCCTGCCGGCAGCACCGTTGCTTTTCGGGACCGGGTAGAGGGTGGTGATGGGCCTGGACTGCGTGAGCCACAGCCCATCGGCGCCGTCGACGGCCCACTCGATGTCCTGCGGGGAACCGAAATGCCCTTGGGCCTGCAGCCCCAGCCGCATCAGGCCAACCACCTGGCTGTCTGGAAGGCACGCGGTGCCCTGGGCGCCCTGCACCTGGCGGATTTCGGTCCCGCCGCCGGCAACCGGCCGTATCTCCACGCCCTTATCGCCGGGTTTCCGTTCCAGCACCCTGCCGGTCAGTGCGTCCACCACGAAGTGGTCCGGATTGACGGCACCGGAGACCACGGCCTCGCCGAGGCCGGGGCTGGCATCGATGACTATCTGCCGGCGGCTGCCGGTGAGGGGATTCGCCGTGAACATCACGCCGGCGGTCTGGGCGTCCACCATCCGCTGGACCACCACCGCGAGCGAAACGGCTGCCGGGTCGATTCCGAGGCTTGCCCGGTACGCGGTTGCCCGGTCCGTCCACAAAGACGCCCAGCACCTCCGGACGGCGTCCAGCACCGCGGGCACCCCCACGACGTTCAGGAAGGTGTCCTGCTGACCGGCGAAGCTGGCGAAGGGCAGGTCTTCAGCGGTGGCCGAGGACCTCACTGCCACCGCAACGTCCGGCCCCAGTGCCGTATAGGCCTGCTCCACGGCATGGGCTACGGCTGCCGGAACCGGAGCGTCCAGGATTGCTGCACGCGCCGTTGCGGCCAAGCCGGCTGCGTCGGGAAGGTCCCCGGCGGCCCCTGCCGTCTCCACCATGGTGGCGTAAACCCCTGCCAACGCGGGAAGCAGGGCCTCGGGGGCACCTATTGCCTGGCGGTATGCGGCGGTGGTCAGGCAAAAGCCGTCCGGAACCGGCAACCCGGCAGACAACAACTCCCCAAGGTTGGCTGCCTTGCCGCCCACCAGCGCCAGCATCCCTGCGTCGAGGCTGCCCAGGCCGAGCACCAGCCCCTCGGACACCTCACCGGCTGTCATCTGCTGCGTCATGTCCGCGGTCCCCCGCCGGCTCCCCGGGAAAGGCGCGGTCTAGGCGGCGTCGCCCAGGATGGGGCCGAACCGCCCGCGGTCGGCCAGGCGGGGGTCCTCCCGGTCCGGGACCACCATGACCGGGCCCTTGGCATGGTGGAGCACGCCGTCTGATGTTGAGCCCAGGAGCATTCCGGTGAAGCCGCCGCGGCCGCGGGTGCCCACCACCACCAGTTCAACGTGCCGGCTTTCCTCGACGAGCACGTCCACCGGCGAGCCGTCCTTCAGCTCGTAGCCGGCCTGGAGGTTGGGGTAATGGCTGCGGAGCCAGGCCATGCCGGCTTCCAGGGTGACCCGGATGTCATCGAACAGGGCCTTCCGGTCCATGGGCGCCGGAACCCAGGCCAGCGAGCCGCTGTACTGGGGAACGGCGCAGACCACGCGGAGGGATGCGCCAAGGCGTTCGGCCTGGTCGGCTGCTTCAAGGACGGCAACGCGGGCCTGCTCGGAGCCATCCACGCCAACCACCACCACGTTCTCCACCGGCCGGTGCCCGGACCTGGCCTGCTCGGCCTTGACGCGACGGTCCTCCGTGGACTCGCCGAGCCGGTCCGAGCAGAACAATGGGACCGTCACCGTGGGGCATTTTGCGTGGGCGGGCAGGGCACTGCTGACTGATCCCAGGAGCCGGCCCACAAAGCCGCCGCGGCCGCGGGTGCCGACCACCAGGAGTTCCGCGGTTTCGGAAATGTCCAGCAGGACTCCGGCGGCGTCGCCGTTCTCCACGGCGGAGCTGACGTCCACGTCGTAGGCGGCAATCTTTTCCAGGGCCTGCCTGGCAATGGCTTCGGCGCCTTCGCGGATGACGGAATCATCCACGGTGGCGTAGCCGCCGTCCAGGCCGGACGCGGCGAAGATCGGCACGGAGTAGGCGGTGACGATGTGAAGCGGGCGACGACGGCGCTGGGCTTCCCGCGCGGCCCACACCAGGGCGCACTGGCCATGGTCCGAACCGTCAACGCCCACCACGATGCCGTGGGGAGCGGCCGCGCCACCCCCACCGTCCCGGGCCGGGTCCGGATGCAACTCTCGTGAGCCCATGGGGGCCGCCTCCTCGCGATACGCCTGATGTTGCGGCTATTCTGCCAGAAAACGGGCCGCTCCCCGCGCACCCGGCCCAGCGGTGGCACCGGCAGGAAAAGGACCGCTCCCGATTCCCACTATTCTCTGTCCCCCAAGCCTTAGCAAGCCTGCTCAGGGGCTGATGGGCCAAGTATCCACAGGCAATTTGCCGGGTTCCGGAAAGCGCCTTCTCGCCACGAAAATGATTTCGTTCACGGGCTATCCACGGCCGCTTTTGTTCTGTAGTCTTCAGGACATTGTTGGTCCGGGACGCCAACTGCTTCTTCCTGTCAGGACGGTCCCGGCCATGCGCTGCGGCCGTGCTTGGGGGTAACGGGACGCGAGTAGCGAGGATGCGGCACCTGCCGAAGCTCCATAGGAGGGAAACTGTAGTGTCAAGCATGCCTGGGATTGCCGGGACCGAACAGACCACCACCATCGTCATTGGCACGGGCCTGTCCGGACTGGCCGTGGCTGCTGAGCTGCGCCGCCATGGGGTGGACTCCATCGTGGTGGACGGCCTCGACATCCTGGGCCAGGCCCAGCCCGCGAACACTACGTCACTGCAGCGCTGCGATGCGGCGGACAGCGGCACCCTGCGCGAGCGGAACGAGATCCTGCGCCACCTGCGCAATTACGCCGCAAGCCACAGCGTGGACGTGCGGAACACCACCCGGGCGGTGCAGCTGAGCATGATCGAAGCACCTGACCAGGCCGCCCCGCAGTGGCAGGTGCACACCCCCACGGGCATCCTGGTGGCGGACCACATCGTCCTCACCCGTTGCGCCCACAGCCAGTTGCGGCGCATGCTCAACGACTTCGGCATCGCCGTGGGCCGGAACGTGGCGGCAGCCATGCGGGCCATCGGCATCTACCTGGTGGGAGTGGGCGAACTCATCACGCCATCGCCCAAAGAGGTGCTGCGCCAGGCCAAGACCGTGGGCCAGGCAATCTCTGCCAAGGTCAACCCGGACGGCGCCCTCCCGTCCACCGGCGTCTTCCCGGCAACGGGAAGCTTTGCTGCCCTGGGCTGCTGACTGCGGCCCCGGTACGCGCTGCAGGGCTGGAAGGAACCGGGCCTGCCGGCGGGCGCTACTCCCCGGCCCTGTTCCCGACCTCCCCGTCATCTTCGGTGTCCCCGTCGCCGGTGAGCCGGCGGCGGGCAAGGACGCCCAGCGCCACCAGCAGCCCCACGGCCACCACCGCAAAAATAACAATGCTCCACTGGAACGGCTCGCCCGCGCCGGCCGGCTCCGACGGCTCTTCCGTGACCCCGGGCTGGGCGGTGCCCATGCCAGGGACCGCACCCGCCGCCGTCGGACTTCCAGCCGTGGGTGTCCCCGACGAAACGGCACCGGGGGCACCGGAGGCCGCGGAGAAGGTGAACGTCCCCTCAATGGGATGTGAGTCCGAGCTGACCACGCGCCACGCCACCGTGTACATGCCCGCCGGACCGCCCGGGCGGAGCTTCTGGGTGGCCACGTTGTCCACGATCTGCACGGAGCCATCAGCCCATTCGGTGCCGCCGGCGTCCTTGATGGAGAAGGACGAACCGATGCCCAGGGGCTTGTTGCTGAAGGTCACCGAAACCTCGGCGGGCGGGGCAGCCAGCGCAGCCCCCTGCGCCGGGCTGGTGGACTCGGCAGCATCATGCGCGGAGGCGGGGCCCGCCAAGCCCAGCGCGGCGGCGGCAAAGACAAACAAGCCGAGCACAAGGCTCAGCAACTGGCGGCGGACCTGGCGCATGGTTGGGCTGCTCCTCGTGTTGGCTTCCTTACAGACTAGGCGAATTTGCCGGCCCACTCCCTGCCGCTCCCTTAGGATGCAGGTATCCCCACACACTTCCCCGGAGGACTAATGCTTAAGCAAGGCTCTGCCCTGGACCGGTATTTCAGGGTCACCGAGCGCGGTTCCAACCTTTCCCGCGAGATCCGCGGCGGGTTCGCCACGTTCTTCGCCATGAGCTACATCGTGGTGCTGAACCCCCTGATCCTGTCCGGGCCCGACTCCAACGGCACCACGCTGGGCTTCCCCGCGGTGGCTGCCGTGACCGCGCTGGTGGCAGGCATCCTCACCATCCTCATGGGGGCGTGGGGCCGGCACCCCTTCGCCCTGGCCACCGGCCTGGGCGTCAACGCCTTCGTGGCCGTCACCGTGGCCACCAATCCCGGGCTCACCTGGCCGGACATGATGGGCCTGGTGGTCCTCTCCGGCGTCACCATGCTGATCCTGGTCCTCACCGGTTTCCGTACGGCCGTGTTCAAGGCCGTGCCGGACGGACTCAAGACCGCCATCGTGGTGGGCATCGGCCTGTTCATTGCCCTGATCGGCCTGGTCAACGCCGGGTTCGTGCGCCGCATCCCGGACGTCGCAGGCACCACCGTGCCCGTTGGCCTGGGCTTCGAAGGCAAGCTCCTTGGCTGGCCCACCGCCGTGTTCGTGTTCGGCCTGATCCTGACCATCGCCCTGGTGGTGCGCAAGGTCAAGGGCGCCATCCTGATTGGCATCATCACCTCCACGGTGCTGTCCGTCATCCTTGAGACAACCCTGCACATCGGCCCCAGCTTCGACGGCAAGAACTTCAACCCGCAGGGCTGGTCCCTGGTGGCCCCGGCGTTTTCCGGCTGGGCGGCCCCGGACCTCTCCCTGATCGGCAAGGCCAACCCGTTCGGTGCCTTCGAGCACCTCGGCTTCGTGGCCGCCACGCTGCTGGCCTTCGTCATCCTGCTCAGCATCTTCTTCGACGCCATGGGCACCATGGTGGGCCTGGCCAACGAAGCCGGCACGGTGGATGAACACGGCAACATTCCCGACGTCGACCGCGTGCTCCAGGTGGACGCACTCGGTGCCATTATCGGCGGCGGCGCCTCCGTCTCCTCCAACCAGATCTACGTCGAAGCCGGTGCAGGCATCGGCGAAGGCGCCCGCACGGGCGTGGCCTCCATCGTCACCGGGGTGCTGTTCCTGGTGGCCATGTTCTTCACCCCGCTGATCAACCTGGTGCCCTTCGAGGCCGTGGCCCCGGCGCTGGTGGTGGTGGGCTTCATGATGGTCTCCCAGGTGGGCAAGATCGACTGGCAGGACTGGGGCATCGCGATCCCCGCGTTCCTCACCTTCACCCTGATGCCCTTCACCTACTCCATCGCCAACGGCCTGGGTGCCGGCTTCATCGCCTACGTCCTGATCCGCACGGTCCAGGGCAGGGTCAAGGACATCCACCCGCTGATGTGGGCTGTGGCCGCGGCGTTCGCGCTGTTCTTCGCCATCGGCCCCATCGAGGCGGCCCTGGGGATGAAGTAACCCCTGACACGGAAAGGGCTGGTGCGGCGTCTGCCGTACCAGCCCTTTTTGCTTACCGCGGGGTTTCCATGACCGGCGGCCTAGACCGGGGTGTTGGGGGCGAGTCCCTCGTCGCCGGAGACTGCCAGGGCCTTCTTCTGGCGCAGCCGGTCCAGCCGGTTCATCAGGGGCGAAGTGGTGGCGCCGTGGATCACGATGGACAGTGCCACCACCAGCCCGATGAAGGACCAGAGCCAGTGCCCCTGGTCCGTGAAGTGGCCTTCGCCTAGCGCAAAGGCCAGGTAATACAGGGAACCGATGCCGCGGATGCCAAAGAAGGACAGTGCCACGCGTTCCCGGGGACCGGTCTTGCCGCCCAGCAGGCCCAGCCAGCCCGCCAGCGGCCGCACCACCAGCAGGAATGCAAGCGCCACCAGCAGTTCAGGAAGCCCGATCCCGGCCAGCAGCCCGCGGGCGATGGCACCGCCGAGCAGGACCAGGATCACCACCGTCAGGAGCCGTTCCAGCTGTTCCACGTAGGAGTGCAGCACCCGGTGGTAGCCGTGCGTCCGTTCAGCGGCCCGGATGGTCACGGCACAGACGAACACCGCTATGAACCCGTAGCCCTCCACCATCTGCGTGAGCCCGTACGCCAGGAACGTCGCCGCCAGGGCAACAAAGCCCTCCGAGTGGTTGGAGAGCCGAAGGCTGTCGGCACGGGCCGAGAAGAACAGCCTGGCGAGCAGCTTTCCGGTGAGGAACCCCACCACAAGCCCGACAGCCAGCCGCCACACCACGTCCAGGCCGAACCACTCACCGAACCAGGCGGAGGGGTCCGCTCCGGCAACGCTGATGGCAATGGCAAGGTAGACGAACGGGAACGCCAGCCCGTCGTTGAGCCCGGCTTCCGACGTAAGGCCGAAACGGACCTCGTCCTCCTTGTCCGTGGATTCATCCTGGTCGGCCGGCTCGCCCACCTGCACTTCCGAGGCCAGGACGGGGTCCGTGGGCGCCAGGCTGGCCGCCACCAGCAGCGCCGCGCCGAGCCCCAGGCCCAGGAACCACATGCCCAGCAGGGTCAGCCCTACGATGCAGAGCGGCATGGCGATGCCCAGGAGCCGCCACGTGGTGGACCAGCGCCTGCGTCCCACGGGCCGGTCCAGGGCAAGCCCCGCGCCCATCAGGGAAATGATCACGCAGACCTCCGCGAGGTGCATGACAAAGTCGCTGTGTTCCACCGGGTTCGGGTTGGGCAGCGATGGAATCAACGCGAAGGCTGCCATCCCTGCGCCCAGGAAGACCATGGGCATGGACAGCGGCATGTCACGCAGCAGCTTGGGCAGGACCGCAGCGACGAACACGGCCAGTCCGGCCGCGGCAAAGAGGATATCTGGGGCTTCAAACATGGAGCGGCTCTCCAGCCTGGGAGTGGTGCGTGGATCCGGAGCGGCCAGGTCATCCCTGGACCGGTGGGCTGATCTCACCTTAACCCCTGCATCAGGCACCGATGTCCGGCCCGGCCGTTGCGCGGGTTCTTGGATTCCGGACAGGACGACGGCGCCGGCGCTGGTTTTCGTGCCCGGCATGCGGTGAGCTTGAGGCATGTTCCCCAAGCTTCCCGCCGTCGACGTCCCGCCCCGGCCCTGGACCGGCAGGTTCGACGGCGATGGTCCCGGCCACCGCCGCTGGTGGCAGGCGGTCACCGCCTCCGATGAGTTTCAGCCTGCCGCGCCCGGACGCAGGCCCGCCGCCGTGCTGGGATTTTCCAGCGACGAGGGGGTCCGCCGCAACCAGGGCCGGACCGGGGCAGCCGCCGCCCCGGCGGCGCTGCGAAAAGCGCTGGGCCCGCTGGCCTTCCACCTGGACCGGACGGTGGCCGACGCTGGTGACGTGGTGGTGTCCGGGGAAGACCTGGAGGCCGGCCAGGAACGGCTTGGCCGGGTGCTGGCTGCCCTGCTCGACGCCGGCCACCAGACTGTAGTGCTGGGCGGCGGGCACGAAACCGCTTACGCCAGCTACCTTGGCGTCAGCGCCTCAGCCGCGGTTCAAACCGGGCAGCGCCTGGGCGTCTTGAACCTCGACGCCCACTTCGACCTCCGCGACGAGCCGGTGGCCAGCTCCGGCACACCGTTCCTGCAGATGGCCCGCGCGGAAGCGGACGCCGGACGCGAATTCCGCTACGCCGTCGCCGGGATCTCGGAGCCGAACAACACCCGGGTCCTGTTCGACACCGCGGACAAACTGGGGGTCCGCTACCTGCTGGATGAGGACTGCGAACCGGAACGGATCCGGGACTTCGTGGCGGAGTTCCTGGCGGAGATCGACGTCCTGTACCTGACCATCGACCTGGACGTGCTGCCCGCCGCGGTGGCCCCCGGCGTCAGCGCGCCGGCAGCCTACGGCGTGCCGCTTCCGGTCATTTCGGCGGTGTGCCGGCAGGTGGCCCGAAGCGGGAAGCTGTTGCACCTGGACGTGGCGGAACTGAATCCGGCGTTCGACATTGACGGCCGGACCGCCCGGACAGCTGCCCGGCTGATTGACACGCTGCTGCGCTGAGAGCTGGTCCGCGGGAGGGGGACACGGGCGGGCCGGCGGGTCCCGTCACGCCTTGAGCACGTACCGCCGTTCGGGCCGTCCCACCCCGTACTTGAGCCGCACGTCCAGCGTTCCTTCGTCGTGCAGGTATTCAAGGTAGCGGCGGGCACTGACCCTGGAGGTGCCCAGCTCCTCGGCCATCTCGGCTGCCGAGACGTCACCGGCTGAAGCGTTCAGTGCCGCCTCCACCAGCTTCAGCGTTTCGATACTGCAGCCTTTGGGCAGGGGCCGTTCGGCGCGGTCCAGGCCGAACACCCGGTTGACGTCCGACTGTTCGGCCACGTCCTTGGACGCATCCAGGCTTTGGTAGGCGTGGCGGTAGTGCTCCAGCCGCTCCTGGAGGTCTGTCTGGGAAAAGGGCTTGATCAGGTAATGGACAATGCCGCCGCGCAGGGCCTTACGGACTGTTTCAACCTCCCGCGCGGCGCTGATGACCAGCACGTCCAGTTCGGGGGCGACAGCGCGCAGGCGTTGCATCAGGTCGAGGCCGTTGATGTCCGGCAGGTGGATGTCCAGCAGCACCAGGTCCGGCTGGAGGCGTTCGGTCTCGGCAACCGCCTGGGCGCCGGTATGCGCCGCGCCCACCACAGTGAAGCCCGGCGTGCGCTGGATGAAGCCGGCATGCACCTTGGCCACCATGAAGTCGTCATCGACGATCAGGACCTTGATCATGGCTGGGTACTCCCTCGTTTCAGCACAGCGGTAAAGACAGCCCCATTATCGTTGGCCACCACCAGGTTTCCGCCAGTCCGGCGGCACACCACCCGGGACAGCGCCAGGCCGAAACCGCGGCTGCTTACCGGGCCGGGTTCCTTGGTGGTGAAGCCCTGGCGGAAGATGTGGTCGGTGGAGCCGCTGGGGACGCCGGGACCGTTATCCCGAACGGTGACCACCACGTCTCCCCCGGCTTTGCCGTCCACCCGGACCCGGACGGCTGCCTGCGGGAGCCCTGTGACGGCGTCGAACGCGTTGTCCACCAGGTTCCCCACCACGGTGGTGAGGTCCCGGGACAACCCATCATCGACGGCGTCCAGCACGGAATCCGGGTCCAGCTGCAGTGCAGCGCCCCGTTCGGTGGCAAGGCTTGACTTGGCGATCAGCAGGGCGGCGAGTGCGGGGTCCTTGATGCGGGCGGTCACTTCGTCATTGAGCCGGGTACGGTCCACGGTGGCACCGTTGACGAACTGGACCACGGAATCGTACTCGCCGATCTGGATCAGGCCGGAGATGACGTGGAGCTGGTTGGCGAACTCGTGGGCCTGGGCGCGGAGGGTGTCCGTGGCGGTGCGGGTGGTACCGAGCTCGTGCTCCAGCTCAGAGAGTTCCGTGCGGTCGCGCAGGGTGGTCACCGAGCCGATGACCCTGCCGCGGGATTCGAACGGCACCCGGTTCATCACCACCAGCCGGTCTCCCACCAGCACCAACTGGTCCGGGCCGGGCTGCTCGCGGGTGAGGACGTCCTTAAGGGCGGGTTCGACGGCGAGTCCCGCCACGCGCTTGCCAACACAGTCGGGTGGGAGGCCGAGCAGGGCACGGGCGCTGTGGTTGGCCACTGTGATCCGGTCGTGCAGGTCCAGTGCCACAACGCCTTCCTTGAGGCCGTGCAGCATGGCCTCGCGGTTTTCCACCAGGCTGGTGATCTCGCTGGGTTCCATGCCCAGGGTCTGCCGCTTGACGCGGCGCGACAGCAGGAAGGACCCGGCAATGCCCAGCACACTTGCCACGCCCAGGTAGGTAAGGAGGTTGGGAACGGCATCGCCCAGCCGTTCCAGCACTGTGGGATAGCTGCGGCTGATGGAGGCGATACCGATCATGCGCCCGGTGTCATCCAGGACCGGGACGTGCGCGGACAGCAGCGGGGCCGGAGTTCCGCCCACCACTCCGGTCCAGGCCCTGCCTTCCATCACCCTGCTGGCGCCGAGTTCCAGCGGTTCACCGAGCAGGCTGGGATCCGAGGACGCCACCACAGTCCGGTCGATTTTTGCCAGCGCCACCCTGGATGAGCCGGAGACGATCCGCACGGACTCTGCCACTGCCGGCAGCACGGCGCCGCCGCGGGCCTGGGACTCGGGGAGGAGTTCGCGGACCACGGGGTTTCCGCCCAGGGCTTCCGCAGCCGACAGGGCGCGCCGGCCTTCGATGCGTTCGAAGGCCGCAGCAGACTGGGCCAGCGAGATGGCTACAACACCCACCAGGACGGCCAGGACAATGAGCAACTGCAGCAGAAGGTACTGTCCCGCGAGGGACATTCCTCGTCGTCGAGTCACAATGGTCTTCCTGGTGTTGCGGGCAGGGCAAGGGTTGTCCGGCAGGGGTGGCAGGCCGCGGTGCGCGCAGGATATGGGCGCAGGGCCTGGGGTGGTACCGGGAACTATATCCCAAAGCCCGCAGCAGGGCCGCTGTGGGGATTCGGAAACGTGAACGCAATGAACACAACTTTCTCTGCGTACACAAGAGTGATCGCCGTCACGGCCGCCCCTAG
This sequence comes from Arthrobacter sp. DNA4, assembly GCF_024362385.1. Classification (NCBI taxonomy): domain Bacteria; kingdom Bacillati; phylum Actinomycetota; class Actinomycetes; order Micrococcales; family Micrococcaceae; genus Arthrobacter; species Arthrobacter sp. DNA4. The sequence continues at coordinate 536,341 of NZ_CP101466.1, read as the reverse complement.
CATCGGAACCACAAGGCACCGGAACCACTAGTCAGCCGGTGCTGGTCTGATTTGTTTTTGAGAGAAGAGGAACACATGCGCCAGATCCGCGCATTGCGCGTTGCCGCCGTTGCTGCCGGCATCGCCCTGATGGCCACCGGTTGCGGTGCCACCGGCAAGAGCTCCACCGGTTCGGAAAGCTCCGGCGCTGCCGCCGGACCCATTACCGGCCTGCAGATCATGGTCCCCAACTCCCCGGGCGGCGGCTATGACACCACCGCGCGCGCCGCTGCGAAGGTGCTGGACGACGCGAAGATCTCCACCAACACCGAAGTCTTTAACCTTGCAGGCGCGGGCGGCACTGTGGGCCTGGCCCGCATTGTCAATGAAAAGGGCAACGGCGACCTGGCCATGCTCATGGGACTGGGTGTAGTGGGCGCCAGCTACACCAACAAGTCTGAATCCAAACTGACCGAGACCACCCCGCTGGCCCGCCTCATCGAGGAACCCGGCGCCATCATGGTCGGCAAGGATTCGCCCTACAAGACCATCGATGACCTGGTAAAGGCCTGGAAGGCCGATCCCGGCTCCATTGCCGTTGGCGGCGGCTCCTCCCCCGGCGGCCCGGACCACCTGCTGCCCATGCAGCTCGCCGGTGCCGTGGGCATTGACGCCACCAAGGTCAACTACGTTGCCTACGACGGCGGCGGCGACCTGCTGCCCGCGATCCTCGGCAACAAGCTCGGCTTCGCGGCCTCCGGCGCCGGCGAGTACCTGAAGCAGATCGAATCCGGCGAAGTCCGCGTTTTGGCCACCAGTGGTGATAAGCGGCTGGACGGTGTGGACGCACCCACGCTGAAGGAATCCAACATCGACCTCGTTTTCACCAACTGGCGTGGCGTGGTGGCCCCTCCGGGAATCAGCGACAAGGACAAGGCGGCCCTGATCGCGGCCCTGGAGAAGATGCACGGCACTGAGGGCTGGAAGGAAGCGCTGAAGACCCACAGCTGGACCGATGCCTTCATCACCGGCGACCAGTTCAAGACCTTCCTCACCGAGCAGGACAAGCGGGTGGCGGACGTCCTCACCAAGCTTGGGTTGGCGTGACATCCCTGACCACAGGCCTTAAAGGCCGCTCCGAGCTGGGAGTTGCACTCCTGCTCGGAGCGGCCGGCGTCCTGGTCTTCCTTGACGCCAACGGCCTGGTCACCCCGTATTCGAAGTCTGATCCGGTCGGGCCCAAAACCGTCCCGTTCATCGTGGCCGGGATGCTGGTGGCCTGCGCCGTCCTGCTGGCCATCAACGTCCTGCGCGGCGGCAAGGGTGAAGCCGAAGGCGGGGAGGACGTCGACCTGACGCACCCCGCCGACTGGAAGACCGTCCTGCCGCTGGCGGGTGCCTTCATCCTGAACATCCTGCTCATCGACTGGGCCGGCTGGGTGATCTCCGGAACGGTCCTGTTCTGGGGCAGCGTCCTGGCCCTGGGCAGCCGACACTTTGTCCGGGACGGGTTGATCTCCGTGGCCCTGTCCCTGTTGACCTTCTACGGCTTCTACCTCGGCCTGGGCATCGCACTGCCGGCCGGCCTCCTGGAAGGAATCCTCTAAATGGACGTCTGGTCCTCCCTGATGGACGGTTTCGCCACCGCCCTCACCCCCATGAATTTCCTGTACGCCGTGATCGGCGTCATCCTGGGCACCGCCGTCGGCGTCCTCCCCGGCCTGGGGACGGCCATGACCGTCGCCCTGCTGCTTCCCGTCACTTACGCGCTGGAACCCACCAGCGCCTTCATCATGTTCGCCGGCATCTACTACGGCGGCATGTACGGCGGCTCCACCACCTCGATCCTGCTCAACACCCCCGGCGAATCGTCCTCCGTGGTCACCGCAATCGAAGGCAACAAGATGGCCAAGGCGGGCCGGGCGGCGCAGGCGCTTGCGACGGCGGCAATCGGCTCGTTCGTTGCCGGCACCATTGGCACGGCGCTGCTGGCCGTCTGCGCACCGATCGTGGTGAAGTTCGCCGTCAGCCTGGGCGCACCCAGCTACTTCGCCATCATGGTCCTGGCACTGCTGGCCGTCACCGCCGTACTGGGTTCTTCCCGGCTGCGCGGTTTCGCCTCGCTGGGCCTCGGCCTGGCCATCGGCCTGGTGGGCATGGACTCCGTCACCGGCCAGCGCCGCCTGACGTTCGGCCAGCCGCTCCTGGCGGACGGCCTGGACATCGTGGTGGTGGCCGTCGCCATCTTCGCCGTGGGCGAGGCCCTCTGGGTGGCGGCACACCTGCGCCGCACTCCCCTGCATGCCATCCCCGTGGGCCAGCCCTGGATGGGCAAATCGGATTGGAAGCGGTCCTGGAAGCCGTGGCTGCGCGGTACCGCCTTCGGTTTCCCGTTCGGTGCCCTGCCGGCCGGCGGGGCCGAGATCCCCACGTTCCTGTCCTACGTGACGGAAAAACGCCTCAGCAAGCACCCGGAAGAGTTCGGCAAGGGTGCCATCGAAGGCGTGGCCGGTCCGGAAGCAGCCAACAACGCTGCGGCCGCCGGGACCCTGACCCCCATGCTGGCGCTGGGCCTGCCCACGAACGCCACCGCAGCCGTGATGCTCGCCGCCTTCACCAGCTACGGGATCCAGCCGGGTCCCCAGCTCTTCGAAAGCCAGGGGCCCCTGGTGTGGGCCCTGATCGCCAGCCTGTTCATCGGCAACCTGCTGCTCCTGATCATCAACCTGCCGCTGGCACCGCTGTGGGCCAAGCTGCTGCAGCTGCCCCGCCCGTATCTGTACGCAGGCATCCTGTTCTTCGCCACCCTGGGCGCCTACTCGGTGAACCTGCAGGCGTTCGACCTGGTGATCCTGCTGATCCTGGGCGCACTCGGGTTCATGATGCGGCGCTTCGGCCTTCCCGTGCTGCCGCTGATCCTCGGCGTGATCCTGGGTCCGCGGATCGAAGGGCAGCTCCGCAAGACCCTTCAGCTGAGCGCGGGCGATCCGGCAGGGCTCCTGGGTGAGCCGATCGCCGTCGGCATCTATGTCATCATTGCCCTCATCCTGGTCTGGCCCTTTGCCTACAAGCTGATCCGCCGCAACCGTCCCGAGCGCAGGCCGCTGATCCCGGCCAACTCGGGTGCAGCGGATTACAGTGACTAAGCAGCCGCACCAAAGCCATCCACGCACATCGAGCAGAAGCAAGGAGACACCATGACCGTCGTTGTGGGATACGTCCCGACACCCGAGGGCGAAGCCGCCCTGACGCAGGCCATCGCCGAAGCCCGGAAGAGCAACACCACCCTGGTGCTGATCAACTCCTCCAAGGGCGAGGCAACCGTGGACAACCGCTTCGCCCAGGAAGGCGACATCCACGACATCGAGCAGCGGCTGGCCAGCCAGGGTATCCAGTACCTGGTCAAGCGGCCCGTTCGCGGCCATGACGCCGCCGCCGAGGTGCTGGATGCCGCTGAGGAACACAACGCCGACCTGATCGTGATCGGCCTGCGCCGCCGTACCCCGGTGGGCAAGCTGATCATGGGCAGCACGTCACAGCGGATCCTGCTTGAAGCTGAGTGCCCGGTCCTAGCGGTAAAGGCGGGCTAAACCGCTGTGGCCGCCGGCGTCCGGAACAGCTCCTGGCGCTGGCGGCCCAGGCCGTCCACCTCTACCTCCACCACGTCGCCGGGCTGGAGGTAGGGGAAACGGCCGCTTAAGGCCACCCCCTGCGGTGTTCCGGTGAGGATCACGTCGCCCGGTTCCAGGCGCATGTACTGGCTGCAGTGGTGGACCAGGGTGGGCGCATCGAAAATGAGCTCCGCCGACGTCGAATCCTGCCGGGGCTCACCGTTCACCCAGCTGCGCAGCCGCAGGTTTCCGCCGTCGGTCTCCTCTGCAGGGACCAGCCATGGACCCAGGGGCGTTGACCCGGGAAGCGATTTGCCCTTGGTCCACTGGTAAGCAGCTCCCGGGAGCTGGTACTCCCGTTCAGAAAAGTCATTGGCGGTGACGTAGTAAGCAATGCAGGCGGCGGCTTCCTCCGTGGAACCGAGGTAGCTGGCTTCCCTGCCGATGACAATGCCCAGTTCCACCTCCCAGTCGTACTGCGTGGAGCGGGGCGGAAGCGGGGCGGGGTCGAACGGGCCGGTGACCGTGTTGCTGGGTTTGAGGAAGACCACGGGAATGGTGGGCGGCTCTGCCCCCGATTCCGCGGCGTGGGCGGCGTAATTCATCCCGATGCCCACCACGCAGCCGGGCCGGGCCACGGGGGAACCACCGCGGAGTGCAGCGGCACCTTCCAGGACCGGCAGTTCCCCCGCCTCCAGGGCCTTCCGGGTTTTGTCCAGGCCGCCGGCGGCAAGGAACGCGCCGTTTACGTCGTTGGTGAGGGGCAGCAGGCTGAAGTACCGGTCGACGCCGTCCGCGGAGGGAACCAGGACGGCAGGCTGCTCGCTGCCACTTTCGCCCAGGCGCATGATCTTCATACCGAATTCTCCTCAAGCTGTATCGACAGGTTTCGGGCCCTCTGGGCCCCCGCCTCCATGGTCCTTGATTTCGCCGCGCGGTCGGGAACGAAACGCTTTGTGACCGCTTGATCGGGGCTTTCAAAGGACAGTCATCTGACATATAAAGGGAGCAGAAGGTAGAATGTTGGAGCCATCCTGGCACGAAACACAGAAAGTTCAGTACATGACTACAGCTACCTTGGAGCGCATCCCCGCCTCCCAGACCCCCGAAGGACCCGCGCCGCGGTCCATCAGCCTGGAGTTCTCCAGCGCCAGCGAGGTCCACGCCGGACTGGAAGAGGCGGTAGCCGAACTGATTGAAGTAGCAGCACATGACGCCGCCTGTGGCATCCTGGTTACCAGGCTGCACCCGGGACGCTACACCGTGGCCCTGGACGAATCAGTGCCCTTCGGCGAGACCTACGAGTCCATCGCCGCCTGACCATAACCGCAAAAATCCCCGCACACCGTCATGGCGTGCGGGGATTTTTTGTTGCTGGTCGCTGACGGCCGGACTGCTAGCCGCGGCGGACCTCAACGCCGTCGGACTTCAGGAAAAGCTCTTTCTCCGCAGGACCTGAAGGTCCCGCCGGCACCAGCCAGAGGACGTTGCCGCTCTGCGACACCTCTTCCACCTCCCCGGCTGCCACCACATGTGCATGCTTGATGATCTCGACGCGGTCCCCGGCCTGGAGGGTCTTCCAGTTGGACACCGCGGCGGAATGGGCGTTGCGCCTCGACAGAACTGCCCCACGTGCTTTCATTTGAACTTCTACCCCTTTGTATCGTTCTGCCGCCACAGCCTCTTTGATGTGACTTTCACTACACCTTCAGTTCTACTACACTCCCGGCGCCGCGGTGGGCCGCGGCGCCGGAAATTCCGCCCTTCGGACAGAAGCCGTGCAGGCGCTGAAGATTCTTCGGTGTCAGGTGAGCGGCCCGACGGCGGATTCCGCCGCGCGAAGCACCTCACCTGAAGCGACCAGCCGGTCAGCCGCCTCCAGTTCCGGGGACAGGAAACGATCTGTCCCCGGCCCCTCCACCACTGCCCGCAGGGCAGCCACAACAGCGGAGCCTGCAGGCCCCGGCGTCAGCACGCCGCCTGAAAGCTGCGTGCGGATGTCCAGGGCCCGGGCCGAGGTCACCAGTTCGATGGCCAGGACGCGGCGGAGGTTCTCCACGGCTTTGCGCAGCTTCCGCGCCGCGTGCCAGCCCATGGACACGTGGTCCTCCTGCATGGCAGAGCTCGGGATCGAGTCCACGGATGCCGGAACGGCCAGCCGCTTGTTGTCGGAGACCAGGCCGGCCTGGGTGTACTGGGCGATCATCAGGCCGGAGTCCACCCCCGGGTCGGCAGCGAGGAACGCCGGGAGGCCGTGCGAACGGGCAGGATCGAGCATCCGGTCGGTGCGGCGTTCGGCGATGGAGCTGAGGTCGGCGACGGCGATGGCGAGGTAGTCCAGGACGTACGCCACGGGTGCGCCGTGGAAGTTGCCGTTGGAACTGACGCGGCCGTCGGGAAGTACCACGGGGTTGTCGATGGCTGCCGCCAGTTCCCGGGTTGCCACCAGTTCGGCGTGGTCCACGGTGTCGCGGACGGCACCGGCCACTTGCGGGGCGCAGCGCAGGGAGTAGGCGTCCTGGACCCTGGAGTCGCCCACCTTGTGGGAGGCCACAATGGGCGAATCCGAGAGCACGCGCAGCATGTTGTCCGCGCTGGCCGCCTGGCCCGGGTGCGGCCGCAGCGCGGCGTGCAGCTCGGGCAGGAACACCTGGTCGGTGCCCAGCAGCGCCTCGACGCTCAGCGCGGCGGTGATGTCCGCCGTCGCCAGCAGCTGGCGCAGGTCCGCGATGGCCATGAGGAGCATGCCCAGCATGCCCTCGGTGCCGTTCACCAGCGCCAGCCCTTCCTTTTCAGCGAGGGTGACGGGCTCTATGCCGTGCTCTGCAAGCAGCTCGGCGACGGGCCGCTCGCCGCGCCCGCCGTACGTGACGCCGTCGGGCCCTTCCGCTTCCCCCTCGCCCATCAGGACCAGGGCGCAGTGCGACAGCGGCGCGAGGTCGCCGGAGCAGCCCAGCGAACCGAACTCGCGGACCATCGGGGTGATCCCGGCGTTGAGGACGTCCACCATGGTCTGCAGGACCACGGGGCGGACGCCGGTGCGGCCGGACGCCAGGGTCTTGGCGCGCAGGAACATGATGCCGCGCACCACTTCCCGCTCCACTGCCGGGCCCATGCCTGCCGCATGGCTGCGGATCAGCGACTTCTGCAGCTGGGTACGCAGCTCGTTGGGGATGTGGCGGTTGGCCAGGGCGCCGAAGCCGGTGGAGATGCCGTAGGCAGGGGTGTCGCTGGAGGCCAGGCTGTCGATGTGGGCGCGGACCTTGGCCACGGTTTCCAGGGCTTCGGGTGCGATGGTGACCTTTGCCTCGTGGCGCGCGACGGCGAGAACGTCCTGGGGCGTGACGCCGGCGGACCCGAGGGTGACAGTCAGCGGTTCGTGGGTAATCGTGGTCAATTTAAGTTCCTTGGGTTGATTCATCGACTGCTCCGTAACGGTCCTTTTGGAGGCTCAAAACGGCAGTTACGGAGCAATCGATGCGGGGTTTTGCCGGGTCAGCTGTTTTCGGTTCCGGTTTCCTGCATGGGGATCCTGACGCCGCGTTCCTTGGCAACGTCGAGTGCGCGCTCGTAGCCGGCGTCGGCGTGGCGGATCACGCCCATGCCGGGGTCGTTCGTCAGGAGGCGTTCGAGCTTTTCGGCGGCGAGGTCGGTGCCGTCGGCGACGGAGACCTGGCCGGCATGGATGGAGCGGCCGATGCCCACGCCGCCGCCGTGGTGCAGGGAGACCCAGGTGGCGCCGGAGGCCGTGTTCAGGAGGGCGTTCAGCATGGGCCAGTCGGCAATGGCGTCGGAGCCGTCGGCCATGGCCTCGGTTTCGCGGTACGGGGAGGCCACGGAGCCGGAGTCCAGGTGGTCGCGGCCGATCACGATGGGCGCCTTGACCTTGCCTTCCTTCACGAGTTGGTTGAACAGGAGACCGGCCTTGGCGCGTTCGCCGTAGCCAAGCCAGCAGATGCGGGCCGGCAGGCCTTCGAATTCCACCCGTTCCTGGGCTGCGTCGATCCAGCGGTGCAGGTGCTTGTTCTCGGGGAACAGCTCCTTGATGGCCTCGTCCGTGACGCGGATGTCCTCGGGGTCGCCGGAGAGGGCCACCCAGCGGAACGGGCCCAGGCCTTCGCAGAAGAGCGGCCGGATGTAGGCGGGAACGAAGCCGGGGAACGCGAAGGCTCGCTCGTACCCGCCCTTGCGGGCCTCGTCGCGGATGGAGTTGCCGTAGTCGAAGACCTCGGCACCGGCGTCCTGAAATTCCACCATGGCCTGCACGTGGCGGGCCATGGAGGCCTGGGCCTTCTTGGTGAAGCCTTCCGGATCCGCTGCAGCCTCGCGGTGCCACTCGTCCACCGTGATGCCCTCGGGCAGGTAGGACAGCGGATCGTGTGCCGAGGTCTGGTCCGTGACGATGTCCACGGTGAGCTCGCCCGCATTGTGGCGGCGCAGGATTTCGGGGAAGACCTCGGCCGCGTTGCCCACGTAGCCCACGGACCAGCCGCGGCGCTCCTCCTTGGCCTTGAGCACCTTGGCGATGGCGGCGTCGAGGTCGGTTTCCACCTCATCCAGGTAGCGCTTGCCGGCGCGGCGGCGCAGGCGGGATTCGTCGACATCGACGATCAGGCAGGCGCCCTCGTTCAGGGTGACGGCCAGCGGCTGGGCGCCGCCCATGCCGCCGCAGCCGCCGGTCAGGGTCAGGGTGCCGGCGAGGGTGCCGTTTTCGTCGCCGGTGAGCTTCCGGGCAATCGCGGCGAAGGTTTCAAAGGTTCCCTGCAGGATGCCCTGGGTGCCGATGTAGATCCAGGAGCCGGCGGTCATCTGGCCGTACATCATGAGGCCTTCGGCCTCGAGCCGGCGGAATTCGGGCCAGGTGGCCCAGTCGCCGACGAGGTTGGAGTTGGCCAGCAGCACGCGGGGCGCCCACTCGTTGGTGCGGAACACGCCCACGGGCTTGCCGGACTGGACCAGGAGGGTTTCGTCCTTTTCCATGGTCTGCAGGGTGCGGGTGATGGCATCGAAGGCGGCCCAGGAGCGGACGGCGCGTCCGGTGCCGCCGTAGACCACCAGGTCATCGGGGCGTTCTGCCACTTCAGGGTCCAGGTTGTTCATCAGCATGCGCAGGGGCGCTTCGGTCTGCCAGGACTTGGCGGTGAGCTCGGTGCCGCGGGCTGCTTTGACCGGGCGGGCACCGGTGGTGAAATCGGCGGGTGCCATGGTGGGCTCCTTCTGGGTGATTTATCTGGTGGAGGAAAGAAGTTCTGTATCCACTAAAGCCCCTCGGGGAAGGGCTTCACAGGGCTTTTGCGTGGGTGCTGTCCGGGATGCCAGACGCGCCCGAGGCCTGCTGCCAGGGTTCATGGTTGACAGCTTTTACTTGGTGGGGCGTCCGTGGATCCGGACCGAGAGCTCATCAGCCACCTTCTGGACCCGGGCTGCCAGCGACGGCCATTCCTCCGGGGCCAACCTGTCTTCCAGGAAGGTGACCGCGACAGCGGCAGTGGGCCAGCCCAGGTGGTCGGTGACGGCGGCGGCGATGGAACCGAAGCCCGGGGTCACTTCGCCGTGCTCGGTGGCATACCCGCGTTGCCTGACCTGGTCCAGGTGCGAGGAAAGCGCCGAGTACTTCATGATGGCACCCGCCACCTCGTGCCGCGCGCTGAAGGCGGCGGCGTTGGGGTAGAGCGCACGAACCTGGGACTTGGGCAGGGCGGCAAGGATGGCGCGGCCGCTGGCCGTGAGGTGACTGGGAAGGCGGACGCCGACGTCGGTCACCAGGGACGGGCGGTTCTTGGCCCGTTCCTCGACGATGTACAGCACGTCCCGGCCATGGAGCACGGCAAGGTGGGCGCTCTCGCCGATCGCGTCCACCAGGCTGGCGAGCAGGGGACGGCCCAGCCTGGACAGCGGTTCCTGCCGGGAGTAGGCGGAGCTGAGTTCGAAGGCGCTGATGCCAAGGCCGTAGCGCTGCTCCTCGTGGAGATGAAGGACGAAGCCATTCGCCTCCATCACCCCCAGCAGGTGGTACACGCTGGAGCGGGGCAGGTCCAGGCTGGAGGCAATCTGCGACGCCGCCATCGGCCCCCGTCTGGAAGCCAGCAACTTGAGGATGCGCAAGGTGTTTTCTGCGGCGGGAACCTTGGACGACGCCTTTGCGGACACCCGGGGAGCCTGGGCTTCGGCGTTTGGTGTTGCGGCGCTTAGTGCAGTGCTCATGAAGTGGAAGTGTCTTTCTGGCTAGCTCTGTCCGGTATCCCGTACTTAAGCTTGCGTCCTTCCGGGAGCCTTGAGCGACTCATTTTGAACCTTATCGTCTGAAATACCAGACAAACGCTCCCGGGACTCGGCACGCTCAGCCCGAGAGAACCGGCGCTTCCAGGTCCTCAAAGTCCAGGAACAGAGACCATTCAGGGAAAGGGTCAGCCGCCAGTTCAGTTTCGGAGGGACCAGGATCATCAGGCACATCCAATTCCTGGAGCATGCCAAAGTGTTCGGGCACGTACCCGTCCGGCCACTCCAGTGCCCCGGTTGAAGTCTCCCGTTCCGAGGCGTCGCCGAACAACGCCAGGAGCCGTTGTGGCCAGTGGGTTGGTTCGGGGTCGGGGTGTTCTGGGTTGTAGTGCCTGCCTGTTGGTGAGGTCCAGCCGGGTGGTTCATTCTTGTTGGCCGGGTCCGGTGTCCATTGGCTGTGATGTTTGAGCCGGTGATGTTTGGGGCAGAGTTGGGCCAGGTTGCTGACGTTGGTGGTGCCGCCGTGTTGCCACGCTTGTAGGTGGTCGGTTTCGTTGTCGGGGGTGCGGTTGGTGCAGCCGGGGAAGGTGCACTTGGCATCGCGCAGCCTGACCCACCGTTTGATGGCCTCCGTGAGCCGGTAGTATTTCCGGCCGATCTCCAGCGGTGCCCCGTCCCTGGGGTCGACCAGGACCCGGTAGAACGATTCCGCCCCGTCGGCGACCAGTTTCCGTGCCATGGAGGCCGGGATCGGGCCGAAGCCATCCAGTACGGCGGGTTCGTCGGTCGCTCCGAGGAGGGCGAATACCGGCACCATCACTAGGACATCAGCCCGCGGCGCAGGGAGCTTCCCGATCCCGGTGACACCCTGCGTGCCCGGGGCGGTGCCGGTGGACCCCTCGCCCGCCATCTGCCCGGCTCCGAGGAGGAGGATGGCGGCGATATCGGGGCGCAGCTGGGTGAGGGTGCGCTCTTCGTCGGGGCCCTGGAGTCCGCGGGCCGTGGCGGTGGTCCGGTTCCAGATCGCGCACGCGGTATCCCCTGGCAGGTAGAGCGAGACCCAGGCCATGCCGTCCCGGTCGGGGATGTATTCCATCCGCCGGTCCGCCACACCCTTTACATGGCGCTTCTCGATCGATTCCGGATGATGGCGCTCCCGCCACCCACGGACCTTGGCCCGAAACCGGCACGGAATGAGCTCACCCGGGGCGGCGCCGCGGGCGGGCTGGGGTGCAGCCGGGTCGAAGAAATGCGCCACCAACGCCAGCGCGCCCTCCGGGGTGAGGCCTTCGGTCTCGTCCGCAATGATGCGGGCGTGCTGCCACGACATGTCCCCGGCGGACAGTGCATCGAACACCAGCGGCAGGGAACAGATGCGCCGTGACTGCTCCACCAACGCGCCCGCGGCCGCGGAGCTGATAGTCAGCACCCCGGCGATCTCCTCCACCACCGACATGTCCGCGTAAGTGCGGTCCTGGATCGATGCGTCCGGCGGCGTCATCGCTTGCTGGAACTCCACTGCCTCAGCAGCGGTCTCCGCTTTCACCGCAGCCAGTTGCGCTTCCAGCCGAGCCATAAGCTCCAGCCGCTCCAACCGGATCCCATACCGCCGCTGCAACACATCCGTACCCGCACCAATATCCACACCGGCACCACCATGAGCCCCGGAAGCCAGGAAAGCGTCCTCTTTCTCCAGCGCATCAAGGGCAGCAACAGAGGCGCGGACACCCTCCAACACCGCCCCAAGACCACCGCTGATTCCCATAACCACATCATCCATCGACCCACTGACATTCACGCCGGGGCTGCTACCGCCAGGCCCTCTGCAGCGGATGGTGCCTCAGCGCGTCAATCCGCGTGCCGCCGTCGAACGCATCTCACTGCCCACAGTCTGGAACCGAAGACACCAAGCCTCCGTGAGCCTCATCACGAACGGGCCGGAAATGGTCTGCTGGTTAGCGGCTCCCCTCCCAAAGACGAGAAGGTAACTCTATGCAACCCACCCCAACCCGGACCCAAAGTCCGGTGGAAACGCAAAAACCGGCAGCCGTCGTCGGACAAGTCCTTAACAGGGGCCTCAATGTCCGGCACATCCGCTTCATGGCCCTGGGCTCGGCCATCGGTACGGGCCTCTTCTACGGTTCCGCTTCGGCGATCCAGAAAGCAGGACCGGCCGTCCTGCTGGCATACATCATCGGCGGCGCCGCAGTGTTCATGGTGATGCGGGCCCTCGGCGAGATGGCGGTGCGGCACCCGGTATCCGGGTCCTTCAGCCAGTACGCGAGCCGCTACCTTGGACCCCTGACCGGCTTCGTGACCGGCTGGACGTACGTGTTCGAGATGGCGATCGTAGCCATCGCCGATGTCACCGCATTCAGCATCTATATGGGCTTCTGGTTCCCGCAGGTGGACCGCTGGATCTGGATCCTGGCCGTCATCTGCTTCCTGGCCGCGCTTAACCTGCTCAGCGTCAAGGTCTTCGGCGAGCTGGAGTTCTGGTTCTCGCTGATCAAGGTGGCAGCCATTATCGCCATGATCGCCGGCGGCGCCGCCATCATTGTTTTCGGCTTCCAGGCCGCGGACTCCACCGTGGTGCCCGGACTGGGCAACCTTGTTGGGCACGGAGGGCTGTTCCCCAACGGCTTCGAAGGCCTGCTGGCATCCTTCGCGGTAGTGATGTTCGCCTTCGGCGGGATCGAGACGCTGGGGATCACGGTAAGCGAGGCAGCAGATCCCAAGAAGGTCATCCCCAAGGCCGTCAACACGGTGCCGGTGCGGGTGCTGCTGTTCTATGTCCTCACCCTGGGCGTCCTGATGAGTCTCTTCCCGTGGGACCAGGTGGGCACCAGCGGCAGCCCGTTCGTCCAGATCTTCAGCAGCCTGGGCATCCCGGCCGCACCGCACATCCTCAACGCGGTGGTCATCACGGCGGCGCTGTCGGCCATCAACAGCGACATCTTCGGTGCCGGCCGCATCCTCTTCGGACTCTCCAACCAGGGCCACGCGCCCGCAGCCTTCGGGAAGGTCTCGCGGCACGGCGTCCCCTGGATGACCGTGGTCATGATGGCCGGGATCCTGCTGGTGGGCGTGGTCCTCAACGCCGTCACCCCGGAAGACGTGTTCCTCGTTATTGCCTCCATCGCCACCTTCGCCACCGTCTGGGTGTGGGTGATGATCCTGGCGTCCCACGTGGCCATGAAGCGGGAAATCGCGCGGAAGGGTCTGCCGGCGTCGGAATTCCCCTCCCCGTGGTGGCCTGCCGCCTCTGTCCTCACCATCGCTTTCATGGCGCTGGTGATCGCCGTGCTGGGCGCGTTCGAGGACACCCGGATCGCACTGTGCGTGGGCGCCGTGTGGCTGGGGCTGCTGGTCCTGGCGTACCGGCTGTGGATCAAGGGTGACGGACGACGGCGGGCCCACCTTGAGGACGAAACCTCGCCGCTGCCGGTGGTCGCCAGGGACGGCGGGATGGAGGCTGCCGCCCGGAGCAGCCGGGGCTAGGAAAAGACGCCGATAGCCGCCGTTCGGGAGTTCGGTGCGGAGTGTTCCCCGGCGCCTACGCGGCCTTGGGGAACACTCCCGCGCCGGCCAGCCCCGAGCGCGGCGCGGTCTCCACCTTGGCGCAGATCCAGCGGCCCAGCTCGGTCGCAGCCAGCGGATCAATCGAGGTGGAAAACCCTGCCCGCTCCAGCATCCATGCCAGGTCCTCCGTGGAAACATTGCCGGCCGCGCCGGGGGCGAAGGGGCAACCGCCCAGGCCGCCCACGGCACTGTCGAAGACCTTGACCCCGGCCGCCATGGCGGCATAGGTATTCGCCAACGCAGTGTGGCGCGTCTCGTGCAGGTGGGCCCGCAGCGGCATATCCGTTTCAGACGCCAGGGCGGCAAAGACCCCGTTGACCTGCCAGGGGACGGCGCAGCCGATGGTGTCCGCCAAGGCAACCTCGGCCAGCTGGCCTCGTTGCAGGGCGCTCCGGACGACCGAAAGAGCCTGTTCCCCGGGCACGTCGCCCTGGTACGGGCAGCCAAAGGCGACGGCGGCTGTGACGGTGAGCGGGATGGCCGCCGAGGCAGCGATTCCGGATACTTCCTCCAGGGCATCAAGGGCGGCGGCGACCGTCGTGTTCTGGTTGGCCGCTGCAAAGGCATCGGTCACCGGCAGGACATAGTTGATCTCGTCCACCCCCGCATCCACCGCCCGGTAGGCGCCCCGGGTGTTCAGCACCAGACCGATGTAGCTGGCACCGGCGTCCCGCGGCACCCCCGCCATGACGGCATCGGCATCGGCCATTTGCGGAACCTTTTTGGGGTTTACGAAGCTCACCGCCTCAATCCGCCTGGCGCCCAGGGCAATCAGATCGTTGATAAGGCGCAGCTTGTCGCGGGTGCTGACCGGAACTTTTTCATTCTGCAGCCCGTCCCGGGGACTGACGTCCACGATTGAGACTGCTCCCCCGGGAGTACCGGTTCCCGTCATTCCGTTCATCAGATGGCACCCTCGTCCTTGGCATGCTGCAGTTCTTCGACATCCATGTTGAGCAGACCCCCGTAGACGTCGCTGTTGTGGGAGCCGGGCGCCAGCGGCCCGTTCCATGCAATGCCCCCGCTGGTCCGGGACAGCTTGGGGATGACGCCTGGCTGGACCACCGTTCCCAACTGTTCGTCGGCAACTTCCACCAGCATCCCGCGCGCCCGAAGCTGGGGGTCTTCGAAGATGTCCTCGATGGTACTCACAGTGCTGTTGGGAACAGCGTGCCGATCAAGGCACGCCACCAGTTCCGAGTGGTCGAAGCCGGCGGCCCATTCGGCGATCAGTTGTTCCAACGCCTCCTGGTTGACACCCCGGGATGCGTGGTTGCTGTAGAGGGGGTCGGAAGCCAGCTCCGGGCTGCCCATTGCGGCAGCCAGCCGCACGAACACCGAGTCCTGGTTGGCAGCGATCACCACCCACTTTCCGTCGCTGGAGCGGAAGATATTCGACGGCGCTATCCCCTTCAGACCGGAACCGCTGGGACCCGGCACAACGCCCGCAGCCGCGTAGTCGGGAACGGCACTTTCCAAAAGGGAGAAGCAGGCCTCTACGAGGGACACGTCCACAACCTGCCCCGTCCCTCCCTTGGCGTCCCGCCAGTACAGGGCAAGCAGGATTCCCTGCAGCGCGTAGAGCGACGCCAGGCTGTCCCCCAGCGAGATGCCCGTCCGTGGCGGTGCCTGGTCCGGATATCCATTGAGGTGGCGCAGGCCGCCGCGGGCCTCGGCCACGGAAGCGTAGCCCGGCTTATTCGCATCCGGTCCGGTCTGGCCGTAGCCGGAAACCCTGGCGATGACCAGGCCCGGGTTGCTTTGCCACAGCACCTCGGGGGCGAGCCCGAGTTTCTCGAGTGTTCCAGGGCGGAAGTTCTCCAGGATGACGTCGGCTTCCCTGCAGAGTTCCAGGAACAGATCACGTCCGCGGGCCGACTTGAGGTCCAGAGTCACGCATTTCTTCCCCCTGGACTGCACCGACCACCACAGGGTGTGGCCGTGGATCCGGGCCCGGCCCCATTCACGCATGGGGTCGGGACGGTCAGGGGACTCGATCTTGATAACCTCCGCACCGAAGTCTGCGAGCTGCCGTCCTGCAAACGGGCCCGCGATCAGTGAGCCGAGCTCCAGGACCCGCACGCCGGCGAGCGGCCCGCCGGCCGTTCCCACGGCACCGAGGGCAGGTGCAGCGCCGGGGCCGGCCCACTCTCGGGCGCCAGGTCCGAAGTCTGTGTGCTGACCACGGCGCACGCCGCCAGTGGGCGCGCTCTGTGAAGTTTCCACCATCTTTGGGACTCCTGTTCTGTCGGCAGCCGGTGCCCGGGCCGCGTTGCCCGGCCTGCCGTGGATCGCGAAGCATCGTTGGCACGACAACTCATATTGTGGACCCAAATTCACAATGTGGATAGAGGGATCCGAGAACCGGTTCTACTGGGGGATGGTGCCGCCGATCATCCGGGTGCCCTCCTCGGCGGCCGCCAGCACCTGTTCCACCCAGGAGGCACAGACATCGAAGGGCATCCTCAGCGCAGGACCCATCACCGTCAGGGCCCCGAAGAGTTCACCCTGCGGCCCGAAAATCGGAGCTGAGATTCCGCTGGCGCCGGACACGCGCTCACCGGTAGTGATGGCGAAACCATCTGCCCGGACTTTCGCAACGGATTCCTCCAGGCTCGCGGCATCGGTAATGGTCTGGTCGGTCAGGGACGCCAGGCCCGACCGGTACACCTCATCCGCAACTTCCGGGTTCCAGGCCAGCAGGACCCGGCCCGCCGCACCCACGTGCAGCGGCATGATTTCACCCACGCTCACCGCCCGCCGGAGCATGCGGCGGGTCTCGGCCAAGGCAATGCAGACGCGCTTTCCCTGGGATTCGCGGAAGATGCAGGCCGTCTCACCCAGTTCGTCACGAAGCCTCCGCAGCACGGGGGTCAGCAGTTCCAGGAAATCCAGGCCCTGGGTTGCCGGCGCCGCCCAGTGGGCCATCCGCACCCCCACCCGGTAACGGTCCCCGTGCCGGTCCAGGATCCCTTCCTGCACCATGTTCGCCACCAGGCGCTGCACCGTGGAGTGCGGCACCCCCGTGCTGGAACGGATCTCAGCCAGCGACAACTCGGGCCGGACGAGGGAAAAGGCATCGAGGATGGCAGTGATCTTTCGCAGGACCAACAGGGGCGTGGCCGACGTTTCGCTGGAGCTCATGGGGAAAGTGTATGAGCCGTGGGGGCGTTGAGTGTGACCGAAGTAACTGTTAGCATCAGGTCCACATCATGATGGAAAACCCACGATGTGGCAGGCCAGTTCTGCTGATGAGTAGTACAAACGGAGTCCGTACACGGGACTCCGGACGCGGACCGATGCACCATCATCGTTCCGAGAGCGTGAACCAGCAGGGGGAAACAAGCGGCCGGAGTTGGCCGGGAAGAGGCAAAGATGCCAGCTGCACAGCCAGCCACGTCCGGATATGCCGTGGAGCTCACCGGGTGCACCAAACAATTTCCAACCTCCGGAGGCGAGACCTACTTCGCAGTCCGCGACATCGACCTAAAGGTTGAACCCGGCCGCTTCGTCTCGATCGTTGGCCCGACCGGATCAGGAAAGTCCACCATCCTGAACATGGCTGCAGGCCTTCTGACACCCAGCTTCGGCGAGGTCAAGAGCTTCGGCGAACCGGTGTCGGGAGTGAACCGCCGGGCGTCCTACATGTTCCAGCAGGACGCCCTGCTGCCGTGGAAAACCGTCATCGACAACGTCAGCCTGGGCCTGACCATGGCCGGCGTCTCCAAGGCCGAGGCCCACTCGGAATCCCGGCGCTGGCTCGAAAAGGTGGGCCTCAAGAACTTTGCGGACCGCTATCCGCACCAGCTCAGCGGCGGGATGCGCAAGCGCACCGCCATCGCCCAGGCCTGGATCGTAAACCCGGACATCCTCCTCATGGACGAGCCGTTTTCTGCCCTCGACGTCCAGACCCGCCAAATCATGGAAAACGAACTCCTGCAGCTTTGGCAGGAATCCGGCAAGGCGGTGGTCTTCATTACCCACGACCTCGACGAAGCGATTGCCTTGTCCGACGAAGTGCTCATCCTGGGCGCAGGCCCCGGGAGCACCGTGGTGGGAAGCTACCAGATCGACATTCCCCGCCCCCGCGACCTGCTGGACATCCGAGATGACCCGCGCTTCGTTGCCCTCCACCGGGAGATCTGGGGCCGCCTGAAAATCGAAGTCTCAAAGACCTACGAAAGCGCCATGGCGGAGGAAGGTGAGGCAGCATGACCATCCTCGGTTCACGGAGGCCGGGTTCCCGCGGGAACGGCTCACCCGGCAGCACCCATGACCGCAGCCCGGTCAGCCGCCCCGCCCGCCGGGGCGAAATGTCGCCCCTGGCCATGCGGAGCATCCAACTCCTCCTCACGGTTCTCGTCCTGGGAGCGTGGGAGGTCCTGGGCCGGGCCGGGGTGATTGACGAATTCTTCTTCCCCCTTCCCTCGGACATCTTCCAGACCGTGTGGCTCTGGGTCTCCTCAGGGTTCGTGTTCCCCCATCTCTGGGTGACCATGCAGGAAGCCATCCTCGCCTTCCTGGTCGGGGCCGCCGTCGGACTCCTCCTGGGCTTCATCCTCGCCCGCGTCCGCTTCCTTGAACGGTTGCTGGACCCCTTCCTCCAGATGTTCAACGCGCTCCCCCGCGTGGTCCTGGCTCCGATCTTCCTGCTGTGGTTCGGCCTTGGCATCTGGTCCAAGGTCGCATTCGGCTTCACCCTGGTGTTTTTCATCGTCTTCTTCAACACCCTGGAAGGCGTCAAGAGCGTGGACCGGGTCCTGGTGGACAACGCCAGGATGCTGGGGGCCAGCGAAAAGCAGCTCCTGCGCCACGTCTTCATTCCGAGTGCACTGACCTGGATCTTCTCCAGCCTGCATATCAGCGTCGGCTTCGCCATTACCGGCGCAGTGGTGGGTGAGTACCTGGGCGCTTCGGGCGGTGTGGGATACGCCATCGCACAGGCGCAGGGCGTATTCGATACCAGGGGCGTGTTCGCGGGGATGTTCATCCTCATGATCGTCGTGCTGATCATCGACCTCCTCGTCAACCGCCTGGAACGGCACCTGCTCAGGTGGCGCCCGGTCCGGTCTTCCTGACCCCGACCGGCCAACAGCTGCTTTACCGGCGCAGAAACTCAACAACCCGCCTGAAAGGGACACTCATGACACAGAAAGCAACCCGGCGCCGTGGCCGGGTCCTCCTCCGGCCACTGGCCCTGATTGCGTCGGTTGCCCTGGCGCTCTCCGCCTGTGGCGCCCCCGCGGCCGCCCCTCCCGGACAAAGCGGATCCGCCGCTGCCGGCGGCGGGGGCGGCAAGGTGGTCATCGGCGTCGGCGGACAGACCCTCCTGACCTACCTGCCGACCACCCTGGCCCAGCAACTTGGGTACTACAAGGATGAGGGCGTGGACGTTGAGCTTCAGGACCTCCAAGGCGGCTCCAAGGCCCTGACCGCCATGATTGGCGGCAGCACCAACGTAACCAGCGGGTATTACGAGCACACCATCCAGATGCAGGCCAAGAACCAGCAGATCAAGGCGTTCGTGGACATGGGCCAGTCCTCGGGCCTTGCGCTGCTGGTGGCCCCGAAGAATGAAGGCCAGATCAAATCCATTGCCGACCTAAAGGGCAAAAACGTCGGCGTCACGGCTCCGGGCTCCTCCACGGACATGTTCGTGAAGTTCCTGCTGGCGAAGAACAACATGCAACAGACTGATGCAGCCGTGTCCGCCATCGGCGCCGGGTCTTCCGCCGTCGCCGCTGTCGAGCAGGGCCAGGTGGATGCAGCCGTGATGCTCGAACCGGACGTGTCAGTACTCACCAAGCGCATCGGCCACAATCCCGTAGTGCTGGAGGACGTCCGCACGTCGGAGGGCCTGAAGGAAGTATTCGCCACCGATTCCTGGCCTTCCGCCTGCCTTTACGCCAAGACCGAGTGGCTGAACCAGAACAAGGACACCGCCGCCAAGCTGGCCAAGGCCATCAAGCGGACCCTGGAGTACATCAACGGGCATTCGGGCGCCGAAATCGCGGCCAAGATGCCGGAAAGCTTCGCCGGCGGAGACAAGGACCTCTATGCCAAGGTGATCGAGGACCTCAAGAAGACCCTGAGCAAGGACGGCACATTCACCGACGACGGCGTCCAGGCAGTCCTGAAGACCCAGCAGGTAGCCAACCCGGACGTCGGAAACAAGGAGATCAAGCTGGCCGATACGTACACCAACGACCTCGTGAAGTGATGCCACGCTATGTCCTGACCGCGGGCGGCGCCTAACCAGCGAATAACGCCGCGCCCCGGCAAGCACAACAAAAAAGGTGCCCGGCCCCTCATGGGGCCGGGCACCTTTGGCGTTCCGCCGTCCTAAGCGGCAGCAGCGGCGGCCCTGACCGCCTGGCCAAGGGACGTCGTCGGGCGCCCGATCAGCCGGCGGAGGTCGCCGGTGCTGACCAGGAGATCGCCGCGCGCAATGCCAAGGTCGGAGTCCGCAAGGATTTCAGCGAAAGCCTCCGGCACGCCCACGGATGCGAGCAGGCCTGCGTACTCCCCCGCGGGCAGGTTGTTGTAGCTGATGGACTTTCCGGTGGCAGCGCTGATCTCCGATGCGAGGTCGGCCATGCTGAACGCGTCGTCGCCGCCCAGTTCGTAGACTTTGCCGGCCTGGTCGTCGGCCACCAGGACCGCGGCGGCTGCGTGGGCGTAGTCGGCCCGTGAGGCACCGCTGACCTTGCCGTCACCGGCGCTTCCTGCGACGGCTCCCTGCGCGAGGGTCCCGGGAAGCTGTTCGGTGTAGTTTTCCAGGTACCAGCCGTTGCGCAGCAGCACGAAGGGGACACCCGATTCACGCAGCAGGGCTTCGGTGGTCTTGTGCTCGTCGGCCAGCAACATGGCGGTGGTGTCAGCGTTGGCGATGCTGGTGTAGGCGAGCAGCTCTACGCCCTCGGCCTTGGCGGCTTCGATGACCGTGCGGTGCTGGTCCACCCGCTGTCCCACTTCGCTGCCGGAGATCAGCAGCACGCGCTTGGCACCCTTCAGGGCGGCCTGGACTGAAGCGGCGTCGGCATAGTCCATGGGCTGTACATGAACCCCGCGTGCAGCGAAGTCAGCGAGCTTTTCAACGGACCGGCCGGCCGCGACGATATCTTCGGTAAGCACGCCGCGTTCCAGGAGGGCTTCAAGAACGTGGCGGCCAAGCTGTCCGGTGGCGCCTGTAACAACGATGCTCACAATGATTCCTTTCGGGAACTTTTACTCTGTCAGTGGGCACAACCGGCCCGGCGGCAGATAACTTCCCGAAAGAGAGTACGTACTTTGAAGTAAGGTACTGACCTCAAGGTAAGCTGGGGCCATGAAAGCAGCTCCCCTGCCTCCCGCATTTGCCGACGGCGTGTTCGCGGCCGGCTGCCCCAGCCGGACCGTGCTGGACCATGTCACCAGCAAATGGGGCGTCCTGATCCTGGTGGCACTGTCCGAGGGTGAGCAGCGGTGGAGTGACTTACGACGGCGGGCTGAGGGCATCAGCGAGAAAATGCTGGCACAGACGCTGAGGACGCTGGAACGCGACGGTTTGGTCAGCAGGAACGCGCAGCCGGTCATCCCTCCACGGGTGGACTACAGCCTTACCGAGCGGGGCTACGAGTTGAGCGCGCTGCTGGTGCCGCTGGTGGCCTGGGCGTTCGACAACGCCGACGAGATCATCAACGGGACCGGAAAGGCCAAGTAGTACCGGCACCCAAACTCGAGTACCTGTTACTGGTGTGGCTGGTGTGAATAGCGCATAACGTGGGCGTACGGTGGCGGCCGGAATGGGAGGACCATCCTCTGCTGGGAGCATTCCGCCAACCAGCACCGTTAGCAGGCGGCGGGCTGCCGCCCGGAGGAGTTGGTCGCATGGCCAAGGACTACGTACAGGATCTTGCCGGCATGGGCCGGCCCGTCAGCCTCGGGGCTGCCCTTTCAGGGGCGTGGGGCCGGACGCTGACTGCCTTCAGCCCCCGCTGCCCTTACCGGGTAGGGGACACAGTCATAGGCGACGACCCCTTCAGCGGCAGGCGCGAAGGGGTCGTCGTGTGGCAGGACCGCCGATCAGTGGGAGTGAAGACCCCGTACGGCGTCTTCTTTTTCGACCACCGGCTGGTCAAACCCCTGGAGTGATGTCCTAGCGGGCGGACCAGCCGCCGTCCATGGTGTAGCTGGCACCGGTGACCATGCCGGCATCCGGGGACGCCAGCCAGGCCACCAGGGAGGCTACCTCGTCCGGTTCCACCAGGCGCTTGATGGCGGCTTCAGTGAGCATCACCTTGGCCAGGACCTCGGACTCCGGGATTCCGTGCATCTTGGCCTGGTCCGCGAGCTGCTTTTCCACCAGGGGCGTGCGCACGTATCCGGGGTTGACGCAGTTCGACGTGACACCGTGCGGGCCGCCTTCAAGTGCGGTCACCTTGCTGAGTCCTTCGAGACCGTGCTTGGCGGAGACATACGCGCTTTTGAAGGGAGATGCGCGGAGGCCGTGCACGGAGGACAGGTTGATGATGCGGCCGAACTTGTTGGCGTACATGTGCGGCAGGGCGGCCCGGATGAGCAGGAACGGCGCCTCCAGCATCAGGCTGATTAGCCGGCGGAAGTCCGCAGGATCGAACTCCTCGATGGGGCTGATGCGCTGGATTCCTGCATTGTTCACCAGGATGTCGCAGTCCAGGCTCAGCCCGGCCAGGGCGTGGACGTCCAGCAGGTCCACGGCCCAGGCCGTGCCGCCCACCTCTGCGGCAAGGCTCTCCGCGGCGGAGGAATCGACGTCGGCCACCACCACTTTCGCACCCCGCGCGGCAAGTGCCCGTACGGTCGCGGCGCCGATTCCGCTCGCGCCGCCGGTGACCAGCGCCTTGCGTCCGTTCAACGTGTTATCCATTGCAGTTCTCCTTTTGTGCAGCCAAACGCTCTTGTGCGGCCAAACGGTCCAGTGGCTCCATCAGTCCAGTGGCAGCCAGCTCAACGCCGTGCAGCGGTCAGCAGGCCTTCGCGGGCTGCGTCTTCCTTGTCCACATCCTCCAGGGCGACGCCCTTGGTTTCCTTCAGGCTTAGCACGGCCACGGTGGTGATGGCACAGGCCACTACCAGGTAAATGGCGGTGGGCACCCACGAACCGGTGTCCTTCAGCCACTGGGTGGCCAGCAACGGAGCCAGGGACCCGGCGAAGATGGACGTGACCTGCGAGCCGAGGGATGCGCCCGAGTACCGCATGCGGGTGGGGAACATCTCGGCCATGATGACCGGCTGTCCCGCGTACATCAGGCCGTGCAGGCACAGGCCGATGGTCACTGCCAGGACGATGACCACTGCGTTCCGGGTATCGAACATCGGGAAGGCGAAGAACGGCCAGGTGGCACCGAGGATGGCGCCCGCGAGGTAGACGGGCTTGCGGCCGGTCCGGTCCGCCAGGCGGCCGTACTGCGGAATGATGGCGAAGTGGATCACGTGGGCGATCAGCAGCGCCAGCAGGAGCGATGAAGTGTCGTACTTGTGCACGCTCTTGAGGTACACAATCGCGAAGCTGACCACCAGGTAGTACATGATGTTTTCCGCGAAACGCAGGCCCATGGCCTGGAAGATGCCTTTGGGGTACTTGCGCAGGACCTCGAAGACGCCGTAGCTGACGGCCTGTTCCTTCTCCACCAGTTCCTTGGCTTCGAGGAAGATGGGCGACTCGCTGACGTTGGTGCGGATGTAGTAGCCCACGAAGACGATTACGGCGGAGAGCCAGAACGCCACCCGCCAGCCCCAGCCGAGGAACGCCTCGCTGCTGAGGGTGGTGGACATGATGTACAGCACCAGGGTGGCCAGGAGGTTGCCCACCGGGACGGCGGCCTGGGGCCAGCTGGACCAGAAGGCGCGGGTCTTGTTGGGGCTGTGTTCGGCCACGAGGAGCACGGCGCCGCCCCATTCGCCGCCGAGCGCGAAGCCCTGGATGAAGCGCAGGGCCACCAGCAGCGCGGGGGCCAGGTATCCGATGTCGGCGAAGCCGGGCAGGCAGCCCATCAGGAACGTGGAGATGCCGATGATCACGATGGTGAGCTGCAGGGTTGGCTTGCGGCCCAGTTTGTCACCGATCTGGCCGAACACGATGCCGCCCAGGGGACGGGCGATGAAGCCCACGGCGTAGGTGAGGAAGGCCTGGATGATTCCGTCCAGGTCATTGCCCGTTGACGGAAAGAAGTACTTGCCGAAGACCAGGGTGGCAGCGGTGGCGTAGAGGAAGAACTCGTACCATTCCACAACGGTGCCCACCATGGAGGCGGCAACAATCCTCTTCAGTCCTGATCCTTCGGGTGCATGCCCGGCGTTGTTGGCCGGGCGCTGCTCTACGCTCATTGTTTCTCCTAGTGTCCACATTGACACGCGCTGTGATCTCCAGCACAAGTGACTCAGATGAGTATTGCTGCACAAAGGATGCACTTCAATGGCCAAAGAGGCAGTCAATGTGTGCACAATTGCAGATATGAATGCGAATCCTGATGACCTGCTGGTCCTTCTGGCAGTGTCCCGCTCTGCCAGATTCACGACGGCGGCCCAGGCCCTGGGCTTGAACCACACCACGGTCTCACGCAGGATCGCCGCGCTTGAGAAGTCGCTGGGCGGCCGGGTGCTGTCCCGCGCCGCGGGTGGCTGGGAGCTGACGGAGCTGGGCGAGCGGGCCGTGCGGGCTGCGGAACAGGTGGAGGCGGTGCTGGGCACGCTGGGACCGGCCGGCCAGGCACCCGACCCGGTTGCCGGCGTCGTGCGCATGACCGCAACGGATGGCTTCAGCGCCTACATTGCCGCTCCGGCGGTGGCGCGGCTGCGCCGGAACCACCCCGGCCTGAGCGTGGAGGTAGTCACCATGACCCGCCGGGCGCTGCAGCAGCGGTCCGGGTTGGACATCGAGGTGGTGGTGGGCGAGCCGCAGGTGCACCGCGCGGAGGCCATCCGGCTCGGCGAATACCGCCTGGGCATGTACGCCTCCCGCGCCTACCTTGCGGAGCACGGGACGCCGGCCTCCGTGGCAGAACTGAATAGGCACCCGCTGGTCTACTTCGTGGACTCGATGCTCCAGGTGGACGACCTGGACGCGCCGCGGCGGCTGGTTCCCGCCATGAAGGACGGGCTGACCTCCACCAACGTGTTCGTCCATGTGGAGGCCACCCGGGCCGGCGCGGGCGTCGGGTTCCTGCCGTGCTTCATGGCCGATCTCCACGATGACCTGGTCCGCCTGCTTCCTGACAAGATCGGCGAACTGCTCCCCTACTGGATGGTCCTGCGCCCCGACTCACTGCGCCGTCCCGCGGTGGCCGCCGTCGTGCAGGCACTCCGGGAACGGATGGCCGAGCACCGCGGCGCGCTTTTGGGCAAGGGTTAGCCCGTCGATTGCTGAGTAAATGCCGTTTTGACCGCTGAAAACGACGATTACTCAGCAATCGATGGGGGTGAATCGTGGCGGACCGGCGCTCCGGCCGCGAATGCCCGCACCTGCGCGTCATCCCACAGGTGTGCCGGGACGGCCCCGCCGAGGAGCCGGCGCCGGAGCTGCGGATCATCGCCCAAGGGCACGTCGCTGACGGCCATCACCATGTTTCCGTACCTCCGGCCCTTCAGCATGGCGGGATCGGCAATGATCACGGTGTGTTTGAAGGCCGCCGCGATGGTGGCGGCGTCCTCCCGGGCGTTTTTCAGGTCCGGTGCGTCCCCGGAATTGGCGACATAAAGCCCGCCGGGGGCCAGGACCCGCTTGGCATGCGCGGTGAATTCGGCGGTGGTCAGCGGGCGGGGGGTCAATGCGCCGGCAAAGACGTCGCGGATGATGAAGTCCCGGGTCTGGGCGGTGAGGGTTTCCGTGACGGCTCGGGCCTCCCCCACACGGATCCGCAGCAGGGGTGCCTTGGGAAGGTCGAACCAGCCGCGCACGTACTCGGCGAGCTTCCCGTCCAGCTCCACCACCACCTGGCGCGCGTCCGGGTAGGCGGCAGAGAAGTAGCGGGCCATGGAGCAGGCGCCGCCGCCCAGGTGCAGCCCGCGCAATTTGTGCGCGGCCGACGGCGGCCAGCGGGACTCAATGAGAGCCGCCATCCACCGCATGTACTCGAAGTCCAGGAACAGGGGGTCCGCGAGGTCGATGTGCGAGCTCATGACGCCGTTGATCTTCAGGAGCCAGCCGGTGGAGTTGTCCTGGTCGGCAATCAGCTCGCAGTCGCCGGTATCGATGTAGTAGACGCCCTCCACCGGTCCGTTCACCACGGATCCCCTGGGCACCTCGACCACGCCGGCTGCCGGGCGGCCGGCCCTGCCTCCTGACTTTCCGCGTTTGCCCATTACCCGTGCTCCGCTTCAGTCATGCTTCAACCCTATGTGACAGGCCCTGGTTGGCGGGCCCTAGGTGGCAGGGCTGGCAGCCCCTTGGCCGTCCCGGATCCGGTTCACCACGGCGGTGGTGGACCGTTCCGCCACGTAGTCCAGGATGGCCACGCGGCCGCCGTACTCCTCCACCGCGGGGGTTTCCGCCAGCATTTCGGGGGTGTAGTCCCCGCCCTTGGCGTACACCTCGGGCCGGAGCCTGCGGATCAGCGGCGCTGCCGTGGGGGTATCGAACACCGTGACGTAGTCCACGCAGCTCAGCGCCGCCACCACCGCTGCCCGGTCTGCCATGTTGTTGATGGGCTTACCGTCCCCCTTGAGCCGGCGCACGGAATCGTCGCTGTTCAGCGCCACCACCAGGATGTCGCCCAGCTGCTTGGCCTGGTTGAGGTACCGGGTATGGCCGCTGTGCAGGACGTCGAAGCACCCGTTGGTCAGCACGATCCGCTGGCCCTGGGCGCGGTGGAGCTCCATCTGCCGCTCCAGTTCGTCCGCACTCAGGGCAGTATCGGCGAAGGCTTCCAGGTACCGGCTGAGCTGGGCGGTGCTGCACACTGATGTGCCGGGCTGGTGGACCACCACGTCGGCAGCCGACTGGGCCAGGTCCAGGCTGGCGGTCAGTGGCAGGCCGGCCGCGCGGGCCAGCGTCAGGGCAGCGACAAACGTATCGCCCGCCCCGGATGCCTGTTTCTCCGCAGCCGGCCGAGCCCACGTCCGGTGCCGGACGCCGTCGGGAGTCAGCAGGACGGTTCCGTCCCGGTCCAAAGTGACCACTACGGCGCGTGAGCCGGTGCCCTGGAGCAGCGCCTCCGCCTCGGCGGCCACGGCTTCCACCCGCGCCTGTCCCTCCGGGAGCTTCCGGTCCAGCAGCCGCGCCGTTTCCTGCGCGTTCGGAGTCACCAGGTCAGGCTGCAGCGCAGCCCAGGCCCGGGGGTCGTGGGCATCGACCACCACCAGCGGCCGGTACTTTCCAGCAGCGCCGCTCCCCAGGACATCGGCCATGGCCGTGCGGACGGGGTCCGCCACCACCCCGGTCCCGTAGTCGCACACCAGGACAGCGTCCCGGTGTTCGACGGCGGCACGCACCGAGGCGGCGAGCGCGTCCAGGGCGTCGGCCGGGACAGCCTTGGCCGAGTCGTCGAGGCGCAGCATCACCTGCCCACCGCTGCTGATGCGGATCTTGGTGGTGGTGACCATGTCCGGGTGGGACTGCAGGTACTGGACATCGATGCCCGCCGCGGCAAGCTGCCCGCGCAGGTCCTCACCGGCGTCATCCGTGCCGATGATGCCGGCCACCGCCACCTTCGCCCCCAGGGCCGCAAGGTTCATGGCGGTGTTGGCCGCCCCGCCGGGAACCGATTCGCGGGTTTGGATGTCCACCACGGGTGCGGGGGCTTCGCGGCACAGCCGTTCGATGCTGCCGCTCCACCAGCCATCGAGCATGACGTCGCCGATCACCAGGATCGACGGCTGTTCCGCTGCCAGCCTGCCCGGCAGCCAGTCGGACAATGCCCGCTGGGTGGAGAGGTCAATGGAGTCCGGGGACGTGCTCATGGCAGGTCCTGTTCATCGATGACGGATCCCGTGCCGGGGTCCGCCGGCGCCGGTGGCGCGGCGATGTGGACCACCTTGACCTGCGAGAACTCGTCCAGCAGCTCGGGCCCGTAGCCGAACCCGGCGCCGCTCTCCCCGCGGGGCTGGGCTGCCCCGCCCGGAGCACCGCCGAAGACCGCGTTGACCTTGACCGTTCCCACCGGCAGCGCCGCCACCGCCTGCTGGATGTGCCCAATGTTGCTGCTCAGGACGGTGGCTGCCAGGCCATACTTGCCGCTGCACGCCAGGCGCAGGCCGTCGTCGAACGTGTCCACCACCTGGACCGGAGCCACAGGCCCGAAGGTTTCCTCAGTCATGACCTGCATCCCTTCGGTGCAGCCAAGGAGCACGGTGGCCGGGTAGAACGAGCCGGGCCCGTCCGGCAGGGTACCGCCCTCAACGGCGCGGGCCCCCTGGCCCAGGGCCTCGGCGACGTGCCCGTGGACGGCGTCCCGCATCCGGAGGTCCACCAGCGGCGCCACGGATCCGTTGCTGTTCCGCAGTGCGGCCTCGGCCTCCAGCGCGCTGCAGAACGCGGCAGCGATGTCTTTATGGACGTAGATGCGTTCCACGGCCGTGCAGATCTGCCCGCTGTTGCTGAAGGCGCCGATCGCTGCCTGCTCCGCAGCCCACGCCGGGTCCACGTCGCGGTCCACCAGCAGGGGATCATTGCCGCCGTTTTCCCGGATGACGTGTGCGCCGGTACGGGCTCCCGCCTCCGCGATCCGGGCACCTGAGGCGCTGGAACCCACGTGGGCGATCACATCCACCTCCGCCTGTGACAGGGCTGCCCCCACGTCCGCGCCGCCGGAGATGGTCAGGAAGACGCCGGCAGGGAAAGCCGGTGCCAGGACTTCGCCCAGCGCCTCGCCCAGCCGAGGGCAGCGCTCGCTGGGCTTGTGGATGACCGCGTTGCCCGTCACCAACGCGGCCCCAATCAAGCCGCAGGCTACTGCCACCGGATCATTCCACGGGGTCAGCAGGACGGCCACGCCGCGCGGCTCGGCGACCGTGTAGTCAGAGGCGAGCCGGCTGCCGCGGAGGCTGTGGCCGCGGTGGACCGGGCCCAGTTCGGCATATTGTTCCAGGGTGGACACGGCGGCGGCGATGCCTGCCAGCGCCTCCGCTTCCGGCCGCCCGGTTTCGCTGGCATTCAGCCCCGCGAGCTCCTGGGCGGCAGCGTCCAGCGCCTTGGCGGCGGCGCGGAGT
The DNA here is from genome assembly GCF_024362385.1 of Arthrobacter sp. DNA4. Classification (NCBI taxonomy): domain Bacteria; kingdom Bacillati; phylum Actinomycetota; class Actinomycetes; order Micrococcales; family Micrococcaceae; genus Arthrobacter; species Arthrobacter sp. DNA4. Next base: position 507,785 of record NZ_CP101466.1, on the reverse strand, counting down.
GCCGCACCGCGCTCGGCCGGAGCCGTCGCCGCCCAGCCGGGCGCAGCCCTGCGGGCCACGTCCACGGCATCATTCACTGCGTCCGGGCCCGCTTGGGGAACCGTCCAGAGCACTTCACCGGTCCGCGGGTCCTGGATGGTGATGCCGGCGCCCTCGACTGTTTCGTTGCCTGCGGTTGTTTCAGTGGCTGTGGTGGGCATGGTGTTCCTCCCGCCTTTCGGTGCTGGTATGTCGGTGCTGGTGGTCCTGCTGTACCGCCAGGGTGTGGCGGCCGGTACCCGGCTTAGGGCCAGGAGCCCTCTTCCTCATGGCAGATCAGCATTTCCCTGACCTCGCAGCCGGTGGGCTGGTTCAAGGCGAACAGGATGGCCTGCGCCGTATTGGCGGGGTCGTTGAGCCGGGAATCGTCCTGCGGCTTGTACTGCTCGGTCCGGTCATCGAAGAACCGGGTCTTCATGCCGCCGGGGATCATGGTGGTCACGCCGATTTCGCCGCCGGTTTCCGCGGCCAGTGCGTGGCTGAACCCCACCACGCCGAACTTGGAGGCGCAGTACGCGGTGGCATCGGCCACGGCGCGCTTGCCCAGGGTGGACGCCACGGTGATCACGCGGCCGTGGGTTTCCTTGAGGTAGGGCAGGGCCGCGCGCACCACCGAAACGGTGCCCATCAGGTTGACCCCGATGACCTTTTCCCATTCGGCGGCTTCGACGTCGGCCAGCTTGCCGCAGCGGTCGATCCCGGCAGCAGTGACCACCGCGTCCAGGCCGCCCAAGGTTTCGGCGGCTTCCCGGACTGCGTGCTCCACGGCCGCGCGGTCCGCGACGTCCACTTCGAACGCCTTCACCCCGGAGACGGTGCTGATGTCGCGGTCCAGGACTACCGGCGTCCCGCCGGAGCGAAGGACGGCGTCGACGACGGCGGCCCCCAGTCCGGAGGCACCTCCGGTGACAAGGACGCGTCCGGGCGTGGTGGCGGCAGTGGCGGTTGATTCTGCGGTCATGGTGTTCCTTTCAATGGGGAAAACAAGACAAGTGGGAAGAAGTTCAGCTGACCTTGGCGAGCGCGTCCGCCAGGCCTGTGGTGGAGCGGGCCGGGTGGAAGGGAACGGTAAGGCAGCGGCCGCCCCACCTTTCCACCAGGTCGGCCTCGGGAAGGCTGGCTCCCTTGTAATCGCCGCCCTTGACCCAGATATCGGGGCGGAGCCGGTCCAGGGCGGCCCCGGGGGTGTCCTCGTCGAAGACCATCACCGCGTCCACGCATTCCATCGCGAGGAGCAGTTCGGCCCTGTCGTGCTGGCCGATGATGGGACGCTGCGGGCCCTTGAGCCGCCGCACCGAATCATCCGAGTTCAGGCACACGATGAGGCAGTCCCCCAGTTCCCTGGCGGCGGCGAGGGACCTGATGTGTCCGGCGTGGATCAGGTCGAAGCAGCCACCGGTCGCCACTACCTTCCCGCCGCTTTCGCGCACGGAACGGGCCAGCAGCAACGGTTCGGTGGTGCGCCGGCCCCGCGCCGGTACACCCCCGTGGCGGTCCGGGGCCGCATCCTGCCCCTGGGTATCAGGCAGTGCCGACACGCCTCCGGCCGCCAGGAAATCGGCGGCGTCGTGGACGGCGAGGGCCGCAGCTTCGGGAAGCCCGCGACCGGCCAGGAGGTGCACCGCCAGGCCGGCCGCCAGGCGGTCACCGGCTCCGCAGGGGTCCCCGGCTTCCACCCTTGGGGCGGGAACGGCGCGGGAAGAAGCATCCCCCTGCTGCAGCAGGACCGCCCCTTCCTCGCCTTTGGTCACCAGGACGGCCTGGCTGCGCCAACGCTCCAGCAGGACCTGCGCAACATCGTCCACAGAGGTGGGGACGTTGCCGGCGGCCTGGACCGCCTTGGTCGCTTCGGAAATGTTCGGTGTCACCACGGCAACCCCCGGCACCGGCTCGGGGCCTGAGGGGTGCGGGTCCCACACGATGGGCACCGAACCGGCCAGGCGGCCCAGCAGCCCGCGCAGCTGCGGGTTGGCTGCCAGTCCCCTGCCATAGTCGGCCACAATAACCACACCGGCTTTTTCCACTGCGCGCAGCATGGCCGGGGTGACGTCCGGGATTGGAGTGCGTTCGCAGCCTTGGTCAAAGCGGACCACCGGATGGGAGCCTGCCCGCACGCGGGTCTTGACCGGCGACGGGTAGCCGGTGGTCCCCGCCACGAGCTGCACTCCGGCGAGGTGCGTGCGCAACTGGCTGCCGGCGTCGTCATCCCCCAGCACTGTCACCAGGGTGACGGGCCAGCCGTCCTGGGCCAGCATGCGCGCCACCAGGCCTGCGCCGCCGGCACGACGGCGGACGCCGGAAATGTCCACGACGGGGACGGGGGCGTCCGGGCTGAGCCTGGTGGCTTCACCGGAGAGGTCGACGTCGAGCATGACGTCACCCACGACGACGATCCTCATGGCCGGCCCCCGTTCGCCATCCCGGGGAAAGGGGCCGGCGTGTGCCGGGCAACCTCGAGGTCGAAGGCGCGGCAGATGGCATGCAGGGCGATCAGGTGCCCTTCCTGGGCATTGGCGTTCAGGGCGTCAATCATGACTGCCTCATCGCAGGCATCCGCCAACGGGTTGGGACCGGCGCCGGTCAGCGCCCAGGTGGTCATATTGAGCCGGGCGGCAACGTCCGCGGCCCGCAGCAGGTTGGGGCTCTTCCCGCTGGTGGACAGCAGTATCAGCACGTCGCCGGAGCGGCCGTGCGCACGCACCTGCCGGGCAAAGACGTCGTCGAAGCCGTAGTCATTGGCGATGGCCGTCACGGCTGACGACTCGGCGTGCAGGGAGATGGCGGAGAAGGGGACGCGTTCGCTGTCGAACCGGCCCACCAGTTCCGCGGTCAGGTGCTGCGCCTCGGCGGCAGATCCGCCGTTGCCGGCAGCCAGGAGCCGCTGGCCGCGCAGCAGCCGCTGTGCCAGCTCCACGCCCCAGGCGGCGAGCCGGCCGGACTGGCTGCGCAGCGAGTCCAGGGCCGGAAGCACGTTGTCCAGGTGCAGGCGGACCGCGTCGGCGCTGGCGGGATCAACGAACGTGGCACCGGGGAGCACCGCCGGCAGTGCCGGGGCTGCGGTCAGGGCCCTCAGGTCTGCTTCACGCAGGTTTGGTTCGCGCAGGGTTGATTCACGCAGGGACGATTCGGCGGTCACAGTGCGGCTCCTTCCATCGGTACGATTCCGGCTGAAGCGCTGGCCGGCGCCCCGGCCACGGCAAGCTGGTAGGCCTTTTCCGTTTCCGCGGCCACCCGGTCCCAGGAGTAACGGCTGCGGGCACGCCGCTCTCCGGCCTGGCCGAGCTTTGCCCTGAGGGCTGGGTTTTCCAAGAGCAGCGACAGTGCCGATGCAATGGCTTCGGGATCCCGGGGCGGCACGTGCAGGCCGGTGGCGTGGTCCACCACGGTGTCCCGCAGGCCGCCCACTGCCGCGGCCACCACCGGAACGCCGCACGCCATGGCCTCCAGCGGCACGATGCCGAAGGGCTCATACCAGGGCGCGCACACCACGGCGTCGGCGCTGCGGAAGATGCCCGGCATTTCAGCCCGCGACACCTGGCCCTGCAGCGTCACGTGTCCGGACACACCAAGCTCGGCGGCAAGGTCCAGCAGGCGGCGGATTTCTGGGTCTTTGTGCATGACGTTCGAGTCACCGCCACCGCCCACGATCAGGAGTTCGACGTCCTCGAATCCCGCCGCTTTGAGGTACGGGAGCGAGCGGATCACCAGGTCGACGCCCTTGCGCGGCACCAGCCGCCCGACCGACAGGATGCGGTAGCGGCGCTTCCTTGCGGCCACCGGCCCCTCCGGCGAAAAGAAGTTCAGGTCCACGCCGCAGGGCGCGATCGAGATCTTTCCGGTGGCGATGCCCATGGCCTTGAGCTCGAAGACTTCGTCGGAACAGGTGGCGATGATCCGGTCCGCGGAACGTCCCACTCCCGGTTCCAGCCAGCGGCGTTCCTCCGGGCTGGTGTCTTCGGCGCCCTGGTGCCTCCGTTTGACGGTGCCCAAGGCGTGGAAGGTCTGCAGCATGGGGACGCGGTACCCGGTTTCGGGCCGCCTCGCAGCGTCCAGTGCCGCCAGGCCGGACATCCAGAAGTGGCCGTGAACCACGTCCGGCGGCCGCTGCCCCCAGTCCTTGGCCACCCCGTCCGCGAGTTCCCCCATGTAGGGCAGCAAGTCGTCCTTGGGCACGTGGCGGGCGGGCCCGGCGTCTACGTGGACCACCTCGAGGCCGCGTCCCACCCGGACCCGTTCGGGGAGCTCCGTTGCGTCCCTGCGGGTATAGACGGTGACGTGGTGGCCCCGCTTGGCAAGGGCCTCGGACAGCGCGGCCACGTGAACGTTCTGGCCGCCGGCGTCCACCCCGCCCAGTGCCGCCAAGGGACTGGCGTGTTCGGAAATCATCGCGATTTTCATGGGGTCTTCCTCTCCCGCGCCGGAACAAGGATCCGCTCGTCCGGCCGCTCGTTGACGGAGTGCCGGGGCCGGCTGCGCAGGTCCGCCAGGAGCTCATCCCAGCGGTCCTGGAACTTGCCCAGGCCATAACGCTCCAGCGCCGCCTCCCGGGCGGCGAGTCCCCGCCGTCGGGCTTCCTCCGGCTTGGCAACCAAGCGCTCCGCGCAACGGAGCAGCTCATCCATATCTGCCGAGACCACGCCGGCTTCCTGCGGCACGGCCCTGGGGGCTTCGGTGGCGGCAAGCACCACCACGGGCATTCCCAGGTGCATGGCTTCCAGCAGGGACAGCCCCAGCGAGGTCCAGCGCATCGGGTGGACGTAGACCCGGCAGCGCGCAAGCTCCCGGTGCAGGTCCCGCGTTTTGAGGTCGCCGCGGGACGTCAACCGCGCGTCCCCGATTCCCGTGGCTGCCGCGAGCCCGTCGGTCTTCATGCCGAACACCTGCAGGGGCGCCACGGAGGCGAAGGCGGGCAGGAGGTCCGTCCCTGTGACCCGGCCACGCCGCACGGGCTCATTGACCACGACGCCCAGCTCGGGAAGCTCACCCGTGTACAGCTGTCCCGGGTCCGGGATTCCATGCTCGATGACCGTGGTGGGGGCAGAACCGTTGTCCCAGGCCAGCCGGTTGAAATGGGTCACGTGGACAACCGGGATCACGGTCTGGTCCGAGAGCGGATGGCTGATGTTCGGGAAGTTGCCTTTGGGCGTGTTGTGTTCCACGAACACGGTAAGCAGGTCGACGCCGGGGATCCGGCCCAGGGACCGCGCCACTTCGTCGATTTCTTCGGGCCGTTGGAGGACGACGGCGTCCACGGCGTCGCCGTCGAGGGCCGCCAGGTCCACCTCCCGCACTGATTCCGGCCAGTCCCTGCCGGCGCGGCCCAGTCCCCAGGCCCCGCCTTCGGGCAGGACGGGAAGCAGGTATTCGTGACGGCCGCGGACAAAAGCGTCCGTCCAGGAACCGTGGACATGCCAGAGCAGGATTCTCATCTGTTGCGGGCCTTTCTACGGGTGCTGACGTGCGTGCTGAAGGAGCTCACTCCGCTGATCAGGCGTTCCACGGCCGCTACGACTTCCTCGGGTGAGACCGAGTCGAGGCACGGATGGCCGGGAACCGGGCATACGCGGGCGCGGGACATGCGGCAGGGTGCGTTCTGGTCCCCGAGGAGTTCCAGGGGCACGCCGTAGGGCGCCCAGCGGATGGCCGGGACCACGGGTGAAAACAGGCATGCCACGGGTGTTCCCACCGCGGCTGCCAGGTGGGCCGGGCCGGTGTTGCCACTGATGACGGCATCGGCGACGGCCATGACGCCTGCCATGGTGGCAAGGTCGGTTCGTCCGCCGAGGTCGAGGGCGGAGGGGCCCGCCACCGTGGCTGTCAGCGACGTCTCGCCGGGACCGCCGGTCACCACCACCCGGTACCCTGCACCCTGGAGGAGTTCGACGGCGGCCGCATGGTGCAGAGGAGGCCACGCCCTCGCGGGAACTGCCGCTCCGGGGTGGACCACGACGTAGGGCTCGGTCCCCACAAGGGCTGCCACTTCGGCCACGGAGTTGACGCGCAGCTTTCCGTCATCGCCCGGAGGGAGCCGGAAGCCTGCGGCCTCGGCGATGCCCAGCGCCCGTTCCGCTTCGGGCTGGTCTTCGGGAAAGTCCTCCCCCGGTTTCAGGCGCACGTCAAGCAGCGAGCCAGCGTAATCGGTGGAGGCGCCGGTGATGCGCTCCACGCCGGCCAGGCGCAGCAACAGTGCCAGCGGCAGGGGGGATTGGTGGAAGGAGGTGAGGATAACGGCTTCGGTGATGCGGGAATTACGGACGTATTCGATCAGCCGGTCCGCGTGCGGGCCGGTCATCCGCGGTGCCGGATTCATGATCCAGGGGCTGTCCCAGCTGTAGACCTCGGCGACGCCGGGAAGCATGGCAGCGGCCGCTTCACCCTGCCGGCCGCACAGCATCACCACATGGTTGGTGCTGCCGCCGCGCTGGGCACGGCCGTTCGCCACCGCGCGGACCGCGGGGCTTACCAGAAGGACATCGCCCATGCTGTCCAGCCGGGCCACCAGGACGCGCCCCATCAGGGTGTCTCCTGCAGCAGGCTTACGGCGGACGCCAAATCGGAGGCGACCAGCCGCGCCGCGGCCACCTCCTCGGCACGGGTCACGGGCGTGGGGACCAGGACCCCGGTGGCGCCGGCAGCCTCTGCTGCCCCGACGTCGGCACCGATGTCTCCGATGAGGGCGGCCTCCGATTCGTGAATTCCCAGCTTGCGGCAGGCGCTGTGGACCATGCCGGGAGCGGGCTTGCGGCAGGAGCAGCCGTCCTGCTCCGCGTGGGGGCAGACCTCCCACACATCAAAAGGGCCGAGGAGTTCTTCCACCCGGGCATTGACCTTTTCCACGTCGTCGGCCGTAATCAGGCCGCGGGCAATCCCCGATTGATTGCTGATCACGCCGGTGGCAATTCCATCCGCCCGCAGGCCGTCAAGCACTGCTTTGGCGCCTGCCACGGGCCTTACCTTGCCGGGGTCCCCGTTGTAGGGCACATCGATCACCAGGGTCCCGTCCCGGTCGAACAGGACAGCCCGGAGCTTGGACATTTCAGAGCTTCCCATAACCAACCTGTTCCCTCCTGCTGTTGCTCCTAAACAAGGCCGCGGGCTTTCCGTTTGCGGCAGCGGCGCACAAAGACCCGGTTGAACAGGCAAGATATGGGTCGATGCGGTGCCGGGCAGCAGGACTGCTACCTGGTCCCGGTACCGCCGTGGCGCCGGTCCATCCGAGCGCCGCCAGTGCCGGGATGCCCAGCCCTTCCGGTCCGGTGGAACGGTGCGACGGGGCCGGCCGCGTGGCCTGGCCGCACAGCGCGTCCTGGCGTTCCGTTGTCGGCTTCTCCCTCCGGGCTCCCGAACTGCGCGCTTTCCTCCAGCCTGCGCTGCAGCTCCACCAGCACTTTGGCCAGGCGGCGGGAGACCTGCATCTGGGACATTCCCAACCGCTTTCCCAACTGCACCTGGGTTTCCTCGCAGAAGTAGCGCCGGTACAGAAGCTCGCGGTCGGAATCATCCAGGTCCTGCATTGCCTCCCGGAGGCAGGCAAGTTCTTCAAGCCGTTCCAGGGGAGTGTCCGGGCACGCCAGCACCTCGCCAATGGAAGGTGCATCCGAGTTTGGGTTCACGGCGTCGAGGGAATCCGGGTGCATGCTGCTGGACGCCGAGATGGCTTCCTGAACCTCTGCCGGGTCACTGCCGAGCTCGACGGCCAGTTCCTCAACGCTGGGGTTGCGGCCCAGCGATTGGGTCAACTCCGGTTCCGCCCGGAACAGGCGGGTCCTCAGGTCCTGGATATGGCGCGGCGGACGGACAACCCACGTCCGGTCCCGAAGGTACCTCTTGAGTTCGCCGGTGATGGTGGGCGCGGCGTAGGCGGGGAAACTCTCCCCTTTGGCCTGGTCGAAACCACGCGCTGCCTTCACAAGCCCCAAATAGGCCACCTGGTTCAGGTCAGCCCTCTCCCTGCCACGGGCTTCAAAGCGCGCAGCGAGAGCTTCTGCGAGGTCCAGGTACCTTAGGACCAGGTCGTTTTCGAACGTCTCCCGAAGCCGCCCTGAGGCGGCGGGAGGGGTTTGCGGGGATACGGATACCGGCTGTGGATGGTGGACGGGCGCAGCGTCCACGGCTAGTGCGGCAAAGGATTCGGGCATGAGTGTGGTTTCCCTCGGTCTGGTTCCGAAAGCCTGCGGCAAGACTTAGAAGTAGGAAATCATAAGCTTGCTTATAAAACAATCCTTCTCCGCTATAAGCTCGGAATGTAAACGGCAACCGGACCAACCCGCCAAGGAGTCTCGTCATGCGCATTGCCATCACCGGAGCCAGCGGAAATGCGGGAACAGCGCTGCTGCGCAATCTGCAGGGCCAGCTCAAGAGAAAGCCCGGAAGCCTGGAGCTGGTGGGAATCAGCCGCAGGCTTCCCGATACGTCCCGGGAACCCTACGCCGGCATGCAGTGGCACACCCTGGATGTGGGCCTGGAGCGGGACAAGCCACTGCTGAAAGAGGCGCTCGCCGGGGTTGACGCAGTGGTCCACCTGGCGTGGCAGATCCAGCCGAACCGCGATCTGGACCTGCTGCACCGGACCAACGTCACGGGAACAGGGAACGTCCTGGAGGCCGCCGCCCAAGCGGGAGTCAAACAGGTTGTTTGCGCCTCTTCAGTGGGCGCCTACAGCAAGTCCGGCAAGGACCAGCGCAGGGACGAGTCATGGTAAGCAGAAGGAATGGCCGGTTCGCACTACAGCCGGCACAAGGCCGAGCAGGAAAAGCTCCTGGACGGCTTCATGGCCGAAAACCCGGGCATCGCCGTCGCGCGTCTGCGGCCGGCGCTCATCTTCCAAAAACAAGCAGGGGCTGAAATCGGCAGGTACTTCGTGGGCCGCGTCCTGTCCCGGCTGGTACCGCCCCAACCATGGCTGCCGATACTGCCGGCCCCGGACAACCTGGTCTTCCAGGCAGTCCATGCGGACGATGTCGCGGAGGCCTATTGGCGGGTGGTGGACCAGCGTGCCAGTGGAGCCTTCAACATCGCCGCCGAGCCGGTCCTCACGCCGCAGGAACTGGGACGCATCCTCGGTGCCAGGAGAATCCTCCCCATCCCCATGCGACTGCTCCACGCAGTCGTGGACCTGACATGGCGCGCGCGGGTGCAGCCCACCGATTCGGGATGGGTAGAGATGGCAACCGGCGCCCCCATCATGGACACCAGCCGCGCGGAACGCATTTTGGCTTGGGAACCCAAAGTGTCATCGATCGATGCCGTCAAGGAAGTGCTTGCCGGCATGGGAACGGGGGAAGGAGCCAGTCCTTCCCCCGTCCTGAAGCCGCGCCGCCCCTAGGGGAAGCGCTGGACGCCGCCGCCAGAAGGGGCGGCGTCCGGCATTTTCAGATGCCCGTGCGTTCAGATTCCGGTTCGCGGCTCGTCATCGCCGCGCCCGTCCCGCACGCCATGCCCGGCGGCAGTATCGCTGGCGCCGGCCTGGCGCCTCCGCCCTGCCTCAGGGATTCCGGTTTCGGAATTGGCGGCAGGAGCGTCATGGGGCCCGGCAAGGCCGCTGCCGGCGTCAGGAGTGTCGTAGTGGCCGCCGTGGCCGGTGTCCGCGTGTCCACCGCCGGCATACCCTGCATCCCTGCCCATGCCCGCGCCCATATCCCGGGCTGGACCTGCGTGGGCCGGGCCCCTTCCATCACGGCTGACCTCGCCGTCCTGAATGCGCTGGGCGTCGTACCCGTCGCGGCGCTCGTCCCGGGCATCGTGCACTACGGGGCGTTCCTGCCGCCTGCCATCGGTTCCCACGTCGGGATCGAGCTCGTCCGCCTTCCGCGCGCGGCTGGCAACGTCGCCCCGCAGGGACTGGGCTTCCTGGCTGCGCTTTTCTGCTTCCTGGCGCAGCCGCGCAGCGTCAACCTGTGCCTGCTCGGCGTCGGCTCGCGCCCGGATGGCCTTGGCCTCCCGCTCGCGGGCATCAATTTCCATATTCTCGGCTTCACGCCGGATCTCGGCGGCCTTCTCCCGGTGCTCCTGGTCCCGCTTCTCCTGCATGGCTTTCCGGCGCCTTCCTCCGGCCAGGAGCAGCAGCACGATCAGTACCACCACAACAACGGCAACTACCACCCATACCCATGGAGCTGTATCCACGTTTCCCACCACTTTCCACTTCGTTGTGACCGGGCAGGCCCTCGCCATTCCGGCTGACATTTTTGGAACGGTTATAACTCGCTTAGCAAGGGTACTTACCTTTCATTAGTAATCATGCTTATCATTTTACGGCCAGTATTGCTGGTTCTTGATCAACAACCGGCCTTCTTGGAAAGAGAGCGAAGATGACAGAGAACCAATGGCCCGAGGATCCCGCCTACACGGCTCCGCTTACCAATACAGGAATCCCTGGCGAGCGGGAGCCCGCCACCTTCCCGTCAACCGCCGCTCCCCTTGGCGGCGCCAGCCAGGCTGGTGACACCTATGGCACGTCCCGCAAGGATGCAGCCAAGGAAGAAGCAGCCGATGTTGCCCGTACCGCAGCGGGGTCGGCGCAGAATGTGGCCCAGACGGCGAAGGAAGAAGCCGCGAACGTGGCGCATGAGGCGAAGGCCAATGCGCAGGACCTGCTGCACCAGGCAAAGTCCGGCCTCACCAGCCAGGCAGGCACCCAGCAGCAGAAGGCCGCGGAAGGCATCCGCAACATCTCCACCCAGCTGCACAGCATGGCCAGCGCCCCGGACCAGCAGGGCATGGCCGGCGACCTGGTCCGCCAGGCGGCAGAGCGCACTTCCTCGATGGCCACCTGGCTGGAAAACCGGGAGCCGGGTGACCTCCTGAACGAGGTCCAGCGGTTCGCCCGCAACCGGCCCGGAACCTTCCTGCTCCTCGCCGCCGGCGCCGGCGTCCTCGCCGGACGCCTCACCCGCGGCCTCACCGCAGGTCCTCCCGAAACATCCACTGCCGGCACCGGTGCAGCGGGCCTGTCCGGCCAGTACTCCGGCGCCGCCTACGGCGACCAGTACAACCAGTCATACCCCGTTGCGGGCGGGACGGTTCCGCCCCCGCCGGTCCAGCTGCCCGCCCCGGCCACCACAACGGCCGGATACGACGGCGGCGCACCGGGCAGCAGCTATCCGGAGGCGGCAGGTCCGGCCAGCGGCCTGGACAGCCCTCAGCTCGTGGAAGAGCCCTGGTCAGGAAACCAACTCTCGGACGACCCGCTCCGTGACCGCGCCCTCGCCGACGATCCCACGGCAAACGACCCCCTCACCCAGGACCGCACCCGGGGCGGCCAGACGGGTGGGCTGTGATGAGTAGTCAGATTCCGGAGCCGCCGCCCAGCGCGGCGCATGTGAAAGCGGACAACGCCTCACTCGGTGACCTGCTCGGGGACGTAACCCGTGACCTGTCCACCCTGATGCGCCAGGAAGTGGAACTGGCCAAAGCCGAACTCAAACAATCCACCTCCCGCGCAGGCAAAGGCGCCAAGATGCTCGCGGCGCCGGGATCGGCGGACACTTCGTCCTGCTCTTCCTCTCCCTGGCCCTGATGTGGGCCCTGGGCGCCATCATGCCCCTGGGCTGGTCCGCGCTGATCGTCGCCGTGATCTGGGCCATCATCGCCGCCGTCCTGGCCTCCATCGGCCGCAAGGAACTCAAGCAGATCAAGGGCCTGCCCCAAACCGGGGAAACCCTCTCAGAAATTCCCCCAACCCTAAAACCACGTGAGGTAAACCGATGAGCGACAACCCTGACGTCATCCGCGCAGACATAGAAGCCACCCGGGCACGCCTGGGCACCAACGTGGACGCCGTGGCCGACAAAGTCACCCCGTCCAACATCGTCCACCGCCAAACAGACAAGGTCCGCGACGCCGTGACCGGGGTGAAGGAGAAAATCATGGGAGCAGCAGACACCGCCACCACCAAAGTCCACGACACCACCGCCACCGGCGCCGGGCACACCACCAACGCCATGAACACCGCGGCGACAGCCTGCACCAGGCCTCGGACACCGTCTCCGCGAAACTCTCCGACGCCGGCCAGGCCGTCTCCCACGCCCCGGACCAGGTCAAAGCCAAAACCGCCGGCAACCCCCTGGCCGCCGGGCTCATCGCGTTCGGCGCCGGCATGCTGATCTCCTCCCTGATCCCGGCCAGCGACAAAGAACGCGAAGCCGCGGACCAACTCAAAACCGCAGCCCAGCCCCTGGCAACCCAGGTCACCGAAGCCGCCAAGACCATGGCCCAGGACCTCAAGGAACCCGCCCAGGAAGCCATGGAAAACGTCAAGGCCACCGCCACCGACGCCGCCCAAAACGTCAAAACCGAAGGCCAATACGCAGCCTCCGACGTCAAAGACCGCGCCACAGACGCCAAAGACAACATCCAAAACACCTGATCAGCCCACAGCGGCACCGTAAGGCAACAGTTTGATCGGCAGGCCGGCACCGCCATCCGCGGGCCGGCCTGTCCGCTTGGCCCCCTGATTGAGAGGACTTCCCCATGGCCACTCACGACGATTCCGAGACCAGCACCGCCAAGGCGGGGCAGGCTCCGGATCCAAACGATTCAAGGAAACCTGCCAGCCCGAGGGACCTGGATAAACCTTCCTGGAAATACATCACCAAAAAGACGCTCCGGGAGTTCACCAAGGACCAGTGCCCCGATCTGGCAGCGGCCCTGACGTATTACGCCGTTCTCTCGCTGTTCCCGGCACTGCTGGCACTGGTTTCGCTCCTTGGCCTCTTTGGGGATCCGCAGAAGACCACCAACGCCTTGCTGGAAATCGTGCGCGGCTTCGCCCCGGCGGAGACGGTCAACACCATCAGCGGTCCGGTGTCGGAACTGACCAGCGCCCCGGCGGCCGGGTTCACCCTGGTGATCGGCATTGTCACCGCGCTGTGGTCGGCGTCCGGATATGTCGGAGCCTTCGGGCGGGCCATGAACCGCATTTACGAAGTGGACGAGGGGCGCGCGTTCGTAAAACTCCGCGGCACCATGCTTGGCGTCACGCTCCTGGCCGTGGTCATCGTGGCGCTGCTGGCCGGCATGCTGGTCCTCAGCGGCCCGGTTTCGGAGGCAGTGGGCGGGCTGATCGGCCTCAGCGGGCCCTTCCTCATGGTCTGGAACATTGCCAAGTGGCCGGTCATGATCGCGCTGATCATCGCCATCATTGCCGTGCTGTACTACGCCACCCCCAACGTCAAGCAGCCCAAATTCCGGTGGATGAGCATGGGGTCCGGCATTGCCCTGTTTGTCTTCCTGATCGCTTCACTGGGCTTCGGCTTCTACGTCGGCAACTTCGGCAACTACAACAAGACCTACGGTGCACTGGGCAGTGTGATCATCATGCTGCTGTGGCTGTGGATCCTGAACATGTCCCTTCTTTTCGGCGCTGAGTTCGACGCTGAGGTGGAGCGCGGCCGCGAACTCCAGGCCGGTATCAAGGCAGAGGAAACCATCCAGCTGCCGCCGAGGGACACCAAGAAAAGCGAGAAGCTGCAGAAGCAGATCGAAGAGGACATCAAGCACGGCCGTGAACTGCGGGAGCAGTATGCCTCGGAGAACGGGCAGCACGATTCCGGCGATAACCCCGACGGGCAGCCTGCGGGGAATGAACAGAACGAACTCCGGCCAGGCGAGCGGCACCGCGACAGGGTCCGCGAGAAGGTGCAGCACCGGGCCGGCAACGGGGAGCCCGACGACGGCGGCTTACCAGGCGGGAGCGCTTAGGCAGGCAGGTGCAGCCGCTGCACAGGGGGACTAGGCAGGACCTTTGAGATGGAGGAAAATTCATCTTGAAGGTCCTGTTTGGTTTTCCCGGGATGAAGTGAAACCCGGGGTTACACGGGGTCGGCGGTGAGATGGCCTCTTCTGAGACCGAGGCCAGTCCCCCCAGTCGCCGTCGGCCCCCTCAAACCCGCCCGGCACCATTCCACCGCTGTTCGACGCGGAACTGTACAGGGTGTGACCAGCCGGGGCGCAACCTGGCCGGGTCCAACTGGACAAGCACAGAGAACTACAATAATTTCTTGATTACCTCGCCGGGATCCCCTGGAAACCGGGCAAGGCCGCTGAAGCAGACGGCGGAATCAGTGTCGACCCTTAATGAGCGGACATGCCTGCTACCCATTTTGAACAGTTTCTTGCCGAAGCAGTTGTCGCGGACAGGGAGCCCGGGCTGGGCCTCCGGCGCGACGAGCTATACGGCCTTTACACAAGCTGGTGCCTCCTGCACAAGGCAGAACTCCAGCAGCCGGAAGCTCTTTGGGAGGCCCTGCACGATGCCGGAATCAACCCGGACAGCAACAACCTCTCCATGACCGGACCAGCTGCGGCGGACTACATCGTTGCCAGCGCTCCGGACCTGGTCTGACACGAAGCGGAAGCGCCGGCTGAAGCCTGCGGCCGGGAAGGTCAGCAACGCAGTCACAGGAGATTAAGTCCCGGAACGAAGGGCTGTTGCCGTACGGCAGCAGCCCTTTTCCATGCCCCGGCAGCTCTTGGGTCAGGTGCCGCTGCTGTGACTCCGCCCGGCCCTATGGCTGCGCCAGGGCCAGGAGATACGCGGCGAACCCGTGCGGCGCCCGTCCCGCCGTCCGTCCTGATGTGAGGACCCTCGTGGTGTCGGTGGCAACGATGCCCGCGCCGCTGTCTCGAAGCCTGTGGACCAGCGCCTGGTCTTCATCGAAATCGACGCCGGGGAAACCACCTGCAGCGAGGTAGGAAGAGGCACGGACTCCAAGGTTGGCACCGTACACATGGGAGTGGTCCTCGGTGCCGGCGTGCCGCGCATGCCAGCGGGCCAACAGCTCGTGGTGCATGCCATGGGGGTCCGGCTGCACGGTGCCAAGGACAACATCGAAGCCGAGTGCAGCCAGTTCCAGTTGCCGCACCAGCCAGTGTGGCGGCACGCAGGAATCGGCATCTGTGTTGGCCAGCCAGATTCCCCGCAGGGAATGGGCCGCCGCTGCCCGGCCAGCCTGCGTACGCGTGGTTGAGTTCTCCAGCGCGGCCCTGACGCCGGCCCGCCGGCTTTTTCCCACGCTCCCGAAGCTGACGGGAAGGAGCAGGTACCGCGGATCCCCGGCAGCTGCCCGCGCGGCCACCGCTGGGGACCGGTCCGTGCAGCCGTCCAGGACAACCACCACCTGCACGGCAACCTCCGGCAGTTCCGCTTCGACCCGGTCTGCCGCGCAACTGACCGCAGTGAGCGCCCGTTCCAGGTGCTGCTCCTCGTTGTGGGCCGGAATGACGACCGCAACGTGCTGGATGCTGTTGGCGCTTTGGACGGATGGCGGCCTTGAAGCATCGTCCCCCGGACCGGCCGGCATCATTCCGTCGCCCCGCCCGGAACGACCAGGACTTCCAGCAGGAAGTCGCGTTCCTGGTAAAGCCCGGCCGTCCGCCATCCCAGTCTTTGCCGGGCCAGCGTGTGGACGGTGTCCCCGTCGAGCTCCCAGCCGGTGATGGGATGCCGCCAGTGGCACAGGAGAAGGGTTCCGCCCGGTTCCAGGGTGGCCTCCACGCGGTCCCACAGCTGGGCCAGCTCTTCAGGGGCAAGGTAGTAACCCACTTCGGAAACCACTACCAGGTCGAATGTTCCTACGGGCCAGGATCCGGGCAGGACCCGCTGCTCCACCTGCACCCCGGGTATGCCTTCCAGCCGTTGGTAAGCCCTGCGCACTGCGGTCCCGCTGGCGTCCACCGCCAGCAGGGTGCGGCAACGCGTTGCCAGTTCCGCCGTCAGCGTCCCGATGGAACAGCCCACTTCCAGGCCGCGCTCATACGATTCAGCCGGCAGGGCTGCAAGGCTGAGCGCGCGTTTGCGCCGCTCGTACCAGCTTGTGCCGTAGTTCCAGGGATCCTCCGAACCGCCATGGACGCCGTCGAAGACCAGTTCGGCGTCACTGCTGGAATGCGGCCGTCCGGACGAAGTGGGGGCGGGCGTCCAGGCGAAAACCTCGTAGCCACGCGAGAAGTGCTCCAGGAATGCCCCGCTGAGCAACGTTTCATCACCGGGAAGAGGCGACAGCGGCTGCACCTGGGTTGCGTGCTCCTCCATGGCGTGCTTCTTGGCCTTGCGCGCGGCGTCGTCCAGATGGAAGCGGACCCATTGCTGCCAGTCCTGGTCCTGGGGGGTGGCCCAGTGCCAGAACCAGATGGGGTACTCCAGGAGGGCGTGGCCGTCGCGCCGGGCCACTTCTGCCGCTGCCGCACCAAGGGCATCATGGTCACCGTGACCGTCGGCCCGGTACGGCGCCACCAGGACCAGCCGGTCCGGGGGCCAGCCGCTGTGCAGCGTCCCGGACAGCAGTGGCGATCGCTTCCGCATGGCCGCCCAGTCCACGGTCCGGCAATCCGAGGAACGTCCACCGGTCCGCCAGGCCCAGGGCGGCCAGGGCCGCGGAAAACTCGGCCAGCCGGACGGCGGCCAGCTGCCCGGCAGTAGTGGTGGGCGAATCCGGGTGCGACCCCTCCCCGCGGTGCACAGCAGGACTTCGACCTCGGCTCCCAGCGCCGCCAGCGAAGCCATGAGCCCCCGGCGCCAAGAGTTTCATCGTCAGGATGGGCCGCCAGGACCACGAAGCGCATGGCCGCCAGTTCGGCCGCGTCGAGCGGCAGCTCCGGCACAGCAGCCAGTCCGCTCCGGGCCCAGGCTTCCTCGGCGGTCCCCTGGTCAGTATGCGAAAAGGTCACCACGGGCAGTCCCCCTTGAGCGCCAGCCGGCCCAGTTGGGCATCATCACGTGCGCCATGATGCTGCCGGACATACAGCGCCAGGTCCGCCATCCTTTTGGCATACGGTTCATCAAAGGCGAGTGGCTCGGGCCCCCGGTGGGAACCCACCAGGTGAAGGACACGTTCGACGGCGGCCGCAACGGTTCCGCGCACGCGCTGGGCCTCGCTCCAGGTGCTTTGGTTCCCGTCGGCACCGAGGGTGCCGTCGTCGATGCGGGCTGCCGTCCGGGCAAGGTACTGCAGGACGGCGGCGATGGTCCGGTCCACCTCGCCCAATGCCGCTAGCGCCAGCTGGTCCGGCTCCCGCCCGTTATCCGCACCCGCCAGCAGGCCGGCACGGAAATCCCGTGCCACCCCCACTGCTCCACCCAGCCAGCAGGCGGCGACGCCCATCCCGCCCCATGCAAAGCCGGGCCGGCTGTGGTACCAGCCGGTATCGCCCACCGGCGTCGCCGGCACGTGGTCGAAGCGCACGCTTCCGCTGGGGATCTCCCGGAGCCCGCGCGCAATCCACTCCGGTTCCTCACATGCCACGCCCGGGTGGCGAAGGCTGACGGCAAAAGCCGCCCTGCCGCCGTCGTCCGTATGCGCGGTGATGACGGCGCAGTCCAGCCGGCCGGCAAGTGAACACCAAGGCTTGGTTCCGGTGAGCACAATGCCGGTACTTCCGGAGCGCGCCTCAAGCCTGGCGTTGGGTGCCTCTGCGGCGAACACGCCCCACGCAGCTTCCGCGGCACCATCCGGCGCAGGATGAAAGGCCGGAAACGCCTGGCCGGCCTGGGCGAGGATAGCGACGGCGTCGAGGTGGGGCTCAAGCACCCGGGCGGCGGCAACGTCGGTGGCAGCCACGGAGGCCAGGAGCTCCCACAACACCGCGGTGCGTCCTTCACCGGGCCGCGGCCACGTCCGTCCGGCCTCGACCGCGAAGGCCAGCAGGGCCGGCACATCGCCCGCAGCTCCAGCGAACGACCCAAGAAGGGAACCCCACGGAGAGAGCTCAGCGGGGGCGGAACTGAGGAGCACAGGAGTAAGTGGCGCTTGCAAATACGTCCTCCAGGAGAGATGTCCGGCGGGCACCGGACGCATCTCCACAGCTTACTTACTGTTTTGCGGGAGGATGCGCGCCAGGGCGAACCCGTCCCAGCCTTTGGAGCCGACGGTCTGGATTACGGTGGCGTCCAGCCGGGGGTGGTCGCCCAGCAGCTTGAGTGCATCGATGATCCCCGGCGCGTTGACGGGGTCCATATCCGGGTCCAGCACCGCGCCTTCCCAGATGGTGTTGTCCAGGACCACCGCGGCACCGGGCCTGCCAAGCCTGACGGCCCAGTCCAGGTAGCGGCTGTTGTTCTGCTTGTCGGCGTCGATGAAGATGAAGTCGAACGGCTCCCGTTCCTCTTCCTCGAGGGCCGCCAAGGTCTCCAGCGCAGGGCCCAGCCGGATCTCCACCCGTTCCCCCAGGCCGGCCGCATCAATATTGGCCCACGCCACTTCCGCATGCTGGGGCAGGTACTCGCAGGTGACCAGGGTGCCGTTAGGGGGCAGGCCGCGGCCCATCCAGATGGTGCTGTAGCCAGCGAGCGTCCCTATCTCCAGGATTCGCCGGGCACCGGACAGCTGGACCAGGAGCTTCAGGAGCTTCCCCGCGTTCGGCGCCACCTCGATGGCGGGCATCCCGGCCTCCGCCGCGGCGTGGATGGCCTGTTGGACGGCACTGTCCGGATGCACCACGGTTTCCGACAGGAACTCCTCTGTGGCAATCCATTCCGGCCGGGGTTTGTGCTCGAACATTGCCACAGTTTGGCACGCGGCGTGCCGGGGGTCCAGACAATGCGGCCCCCTTGTAAGACGCTTAGGGCTCCTGCACCAGGGCATTCTCCAGGCGGTCAACCTTCGCCGTCAGCTCGCCGCTGTAGCCGGGCCTGATGTCTGCTTTGATCACCAGCGAAACACGGCTGCCGTACCGCCCCACGGCCTCGGTGGCGCGTTTTACGACGTCGAACACTTCGTCCCACTCACCTTCAATGGTGGTGAACATGGAATCCGTCTGGTTGGGCAGCCCGGACTCCCGGACGATCTTCACTGCGGCTGCAACGGCGTCGTGCACCGACGCATCGTTGGGCCTGGAACCTTCGCTGGGAACGCCTGACGGAGCAACAGAAAATGCAAGCAACATGCTCCCCAGTCTCCCATGCGTCTCCGGACACCGGCGGGGGTGACAACAGCGGACCGCCGTCACATAAGCGCCTACCCCGCAGTAACCGTGTTGGCCGGAGGCTCCGTTGCTACCCTTTTGGGCATGAGCCTCGCAGTCGCCCGAAAGCCCCTCCGTGCCGACGCAGCGCGGAACGTGGACAAGATCATCACGGCTGCACGCCAATGCTTCCGGGAGTTCGGCCCGGAAGTACCGCTCCAGACCATCGCAACCACCGCCGGCGTGGGCCCGGCAACCCTCTTCCGCAACTTCGCGGACAAGGAAGAACTGGTGCTTGCCGCGCTCAACCGGCAGCTCCGGCTCACGGTTGACCCCGTCATGGACGGCGCCCTTGCCGATATCGACGCCGCCGCAGGCCTGTTGCGCGTCCTTGAAGCCCTGATGGGGGCCGCGAGCGACGACGCCAACCTGCTGTGTGCGGTGGCCGCGGGAACTCCTCACCGGAATCACCGGTTCCCTGATGGAATCCATGAGCATCCTGCTGGCGCGCG
Source organism: Arthrobacter sp. DNA4 (assembly GCF_024362385.1). Taxonomy (NCBI): domain Bacteria; kingdom Bacillati; phylum Actinomycetota; class Actinomycetes; order Micrococcales; family Micrococcaceae; genus Arthrobacter; species Arthrobacter sp. DNA4. The sequence goes on along the minus strand of NZ_CP101466.1, from coordinate 488,334 downwards.
GCCAAGGCCAGGAAGCCTGCGCACTGACATTTCCATGACGGACATGTTCCGGCTGCTGGCCATGCTGATCGGCGTGGTGGACACCATGGAACCCGGTTCTGATGCATGGCGCCGCCCGCTGGCGCTGGTGGAGGACGCCATCCGCACGGTCCGGCCGTCGCGCCCGCTCCCCGTGTTCGTGCCCGTGCCGCCGGCCCCGGGCATCACCACAGTGCCCGGCCAGGCCGGACCGCTGCCGGAGTAAGCCGTGCCGCCGCCGGCTGCCGTAATTCGTTGACGGCTGTTCGATGACGGCAATTTCCTGATGGCAGATGCGTTGTGGGCCAACTCCATTGTTACCAGTAAGTACGTGCAATACACTCTGAATTGGGGTTAGGCAGTCAGCCTCGGCACTTCCACGTTGGAGCTACCCCATGCACTTCGCGCCTGTCCCCCACGCAACGGCCGCACTGCAATGAACCACTCAAAGCTTCTCCACTACCTGACCGATCCCCGCGGGCCGGAGGAAGTCCTGCCTGCACTGACGACCGGCGAGCTGGTCGAACTGCTTGATGCCCTGTACCAGAACCTGGATACCCCTGAACCCGAGTTTGGCGCGCAGGTCTGGTACGAGATGGGCGTGGAGGAAACGTGCCGCAGGTCCGTGTCACCTGACGGCGCTGCCCACGGCGTAGCTTAAACCACCGCCTTGTTCCAGCTCCTGGCTGCCGGTCAACGCCGACCGGCAGCCAGGGGTCCGGCGGCCGAAAGTCTGTGGCGGCCGCCGCAGGCAGGGGGCCAGCCGGCCAGGGACTCCACTGCTGATCAGGGCTTGTCCGCGCCCTTTTCGCCGGTGCGGCTGTCCTGCTCCTGGCCGGGCTGTTCCTGGTCTGGCGTCTCATGACCGGACGGCTCATGGGCCGGGTGCTCATGTCCTTCGTGTCCGTGTCCCACGTAGCCGTGTCCGGGATGTTCATGGAACTCGTTGGGAACGTGGTCCTTCGCTTCCATCAGGTGTTGTTGGAGTTTTTCTTCCGCGTCCCGGCGCCTCCTGGCGGTATCGCGCAGCTCGCGGGTTGACTCCGAACCGCGCGGGTCAAGATAGGCTGCCCGCGACTTTGCGGACTGTTCCCCGGTAAGCACCCCGGTGCCGTGTTCTCCCCTGGCGTCCTTGCCGGTCTCATCGGTGCCGTGGCCGTCCTGCGGCTCAACAGGCCGTGACTCGTCGTCCATCTCGATTCCTCCTTTGGTGGCCGCCTGGGTGTGGGCTGCCTCTCTTCCAGTCCATCACAGATGGCACCCGGAATGGGGAGCCGCTACGAGCTGCCTGTGTCCGCCCGCTTGCAGATCTCCCGGCGCACCAAGGCTTGAAGGGCAGGCACGGACGACGACGGATCCAGGTCGAGTGCCTCCCGAAGTCTTTGGGAGAGAAGTTCCAGGTCCTCTTCCGGGACGTCCGAAAGTCCGGAAAAGCGCTTGAAGAAGCGTTTGGCAGGAAGGCCTGCCCGCCGTCGGGCGTTTTTATGGCGAAGCCTGCCCGCTAAGCCGCCCGCAGGGTGCAGCTGATTTTCCATGGTTGCCGTTCAATAGGAAATTCCATGGCCAACTGCATAAGCCGATCCCATAGTACAACCGGCACACGCCCAATAAAGTGACCTGGATCACCACTTTGACCATCAATTAGGGGATCAGTTCCAGCCCAGGATCCTCAACAGTGCCGCCGTGCCGGCTCCGGCGATCACCACCACAAGGAACGGTGCCCGGAGTACCAGGGCGATCGCGGCGGCGGCCAGCGCTCCCAGCCGGGCGTCTGCGGCGAGCGCCTGGCCCGACACCACCGCGTTCACCACTGTCAGCGAGGCCAGCAGGCCGATAGTCATGGTTCCTGCGACGCGTGAGGTGCGGGGGTCCTCAAGGAATTTGGCGGGAACAAAGTAGCCCACCAGCTTCCATGCGTAGGCAAGGACGCAGGCAATAAGCAGCCAGATCCACAGAGTCATGCGCGTGCCTCCGGGTCCGTGCCGCTTCTGCGGTCCTGGTGCTCGCCGTGGCGGTCCTGGTGCTGGCCGTGGCCGTGCGTGCCGTAGGGCTCGACGTCGGGTTCGAGGCCTTCGTCGCGGCGGCCATGGCTGAACCAGCCCACCAGCGCGGCCACTACCGCGGCTACCAGGATGGGAACGCCGGGAGGCACGAAGGGAACAGCAACTACGGTCGCCACCGCACACACCACCGCGATGGCGATTGGCTCCCGGCCCTTGAGCCGGGGCCAGAGCAGCGCCAGGAAGGCGGCGACGGCAGCCCCGTCCAGCCCCCATTGCTTGGGATCGCCCAGCCCGCTTCCGGCCAGAGCACCCACAGCGGTGAAGAGGTTCCAGAGCACGTAGACGCCAATTCCGGCGGTCCAGAACCCGCGCTGCTGTTCGGCCGGGTCTGTCTGGCCCGTGCTGGTGGCAGTGGATTCGTCGATGGTGAGCTGCGCCCCGACGTACTTGCGCCAGCCCGTGGGGCGGAGCAGCGCGTTCAGCTGCATGCCATAGATGCCATTGCGCATGCCCAGGAGGGTGGCTGCGCTCATGGCCGCGAGGCCGGAGCCGCCGCCTGCCACCACCCCGATGAACGCGAACTGTGAACCGCCGCTGAAGAGGAGCAGGCTCAACACCATGGTCTGCCAGAAGTTGAGCCCGGACGTCACCGCGAGTGCCCCGAAGGACACGCCGTACAGCCCGGTGGCAATACTGATGGAGATACCCACCCTGACTGCCGGCGATGCCAGCAGCTTCACCCCTGGCCTCCGGGCTTACGGGCAGGCAGTGCACGTGTCCGGAGGCTCCAGGCCCACAGGATCAGGGGTGCCTGGAGCGGAAGCCGCACGGCGTGGATCTTCCGGCGGCGGGGTGTGCCCTGTGGTCCGTACGCCCTCACGAGGGCATCGACGTGCCCGGCCAGGAAGGCTGTGAACATCGCCGTGATGGCAGTGGCTGTCAGCTTCCGGGTGGGCGGCAGGAGAATTCCGACGGCGGCTGCGAGCTCCAGCAGGCCACTCACCGCGATCCACTCTTCCCGGGACAGGAGGGCCCACGGATGCTGGGCTGCGGCGCCTGCGCCCGTGCTGCTTAGGGGCGGGCTGCTTTGGATTGGACTGGCCTCGGTTGGCATGCCAGGGGTTGGACTGCCTTGGCTGGTATCGCCTGCGTTCGGGTCAGGCGCCGGATCCTGCCGGCAGAGGTATCCCGGAACGACGTCACGGTAGAAGCCGGGATCCCGGAAATGCTTGCCGGCGCTGGCCAGCAGAAGCGCCCCCATGGCAGCAGCGGACAGGTGCTGCAGGGCCGCACCGGGATTGGATGGGGACAGAGCGGACAGGCCCTTAGCAGCGGGGCCGGACCTGGGAGAAGACATGGAACCACTCAATCACAGCCTAAGCACCGCCCAGAAACCCGGCAGCCGGCAGGACGGCGGGGGCTGCGTAGCTTCACAGCCCGGTGCAGCAAGCATCACGGCCAGGCGGGCGGCGAGCTTCCATACGCTGGTGGCGGGGACTGATAATCCAGCGGCCGCCCTGCGTCGAGCAGCGGCGGCCCAACGTACCGCAACTCCCCGAAACTGCTGTCCACAGACCGGTATTCGGGCGATGGGAGTTCCGCAGGGCTTGCTGTGGTGGTCTGATTTTCGATGCCGGCCTGGTTTTCGATGCCAGCTTTGCCTTCCGTACCGGTCAGGGAAAACAGTTCCTCCGCGGTGCGGGCCAGCGACAGGTGGGCCGCACCGCCCAACCCTGTCCGGCGGCGCGCGGCCAGAAGACGGACTGCAGCCGCAGCCACCCCGTAGCCGGTGGCATGGTCCAGCGCCTGCACCGGAAGGGCACCCGGGCGCCACCCGTCGTCGTCGTCCTCTTGGCCGTAGAGGTGCGCAATTCCACTGGCGGCCTGGACAATGCTGTCGAAGCCGCGCAGCCCGTTCCACGGCCCACTGCCGCCCCAGCTGTCCAACGTGACCACCACCAGTCCCGGGTGTGCTGCCAGCAGTTCCCGCGGGTTGAGCCCGAAGCGGTCCAGGGCGCCGTGCCGGTAGCCGGTCACCACGGCATCTGCGACGGCCAGGAGCTGCTGGAAGTTCTGCCGGTTTGCCGCGTGCCCCAGGTCGAGTACTGCGCTGCGCTTGCCAAAGGCCGTGTCCACGAACTGGTCTTCGATCTCGGGAAAGGCGGGCGGGTCGATCCGCAGGACGTCTGCTCCGAGCGCGGCCAGCAGCCGGGTGGCGACCGGCCCTGCGATGACCCGCGTCAGGTCCAGGACCCGCACCCCGGCCAGGGGCAGGCCGTCGGCACCGTCTCCGACGCCGGTGCCGGACACGGTGCCAGGGCTGGTGCCGGCGTCTGTGGCCGCCCCGACATCCCGCAGTCCGAAGCCACTGGTTGTGCCGTCGGCATGCTCCACAGCGACCCAAGGCCCTGAACCGGCCGCATGGCCCATGGCCGTCGAAAGCCATTCACCGCGTGTCCGGACAGCCGCGGCAATTCCGCCGTGCCGCTGGATGGCAGCCTCAGCCTCGAGCGCGGCCATCGACTGCAGCTCCCTTTCCACGCCTTCCGTGGAGGTGGCACCCAACGCCTGCATGAGCCGCTGCTCGTGGTGCGGGTAGTTTGCGTGCAACCGGATCCAGCCGTCGGCAGTCTTCCGGAATCCGGACAGGGGCGCGAAACCCTGCGGCTTGCGCCCCGCAATCCGCAGGTGCCCGAAGGAATCGAAGGCAGCCGCCGTGAGCACAGGAGTTGTGCTGTACCGGCCAGGCGTCCGCGTGTACAGGTTCAGGGCTTCCGCGGCTGCTTCCACGGACTGCAGCGCCAGGCCTTCGACGTCGAGGGGCCCGGCCCACCACCGGGGCACTGAATACCTGCCGACGGCATCCATGCCAGCTCTACTTGCCCTGCGGCGTGGCCACGTGCAGCTGTTCAAGGACGCGGGCCGGCACGTTGGTGGTGATCTCCTGGATGCCCAGCTCCTGGCAGAAGGCCACGTCCTCCGGCGAGTCCACGGTCCACACCCTGAAGCGGCGGCCGGAGTCCAGCCAGCGCCGGACGGTGCCGGGGCGCTCACGGACGTAATCGATGCCCGGCCCGGCCATCCCCACCTCCCGGTCATCCAGGATCCGTTCGCCCTCCAGCTGGGTGGCCTTCATCAGGTTGGCAATGGCGCCGCCGGTGATTGGCCCTACCCCCAGCCCGCCACGGATCTCGTGGATGGTGAGGTCGTCCACGAGCTGGCAGATGTACTGCGGCGGGATGGTCAGGAGCAAGTGCCGGACCGAATCGGGACTGAAACTCATGAACGTCACGGCGATGTTGTCCACGGTGGAGCTTTGCGGGTCCCAGCCCTCGCTGCGGAGTACTTCCAGGACCCGGTCCTCCAGCTTCAGCTGGTAGGGGCTGGGATGCTTGAGCTCGATGGCGAGTTTCACCGGACGGCCCGCCCCGCGCAGGACGTCCAGCAATTCCGGAAGGGTAAGGAGCTGCTCGGAGCGCGCCCCGTAGGTTTCGGGAATGCGGACGCCTTTCCAGGACGAGAAGTCCAGCTGGCGCAACTCCTCCAGCGTCCGCTCAGCCACCGGGCCCGTTCCGTCCGACGTGCGGTCCAGGTTGGCGTCGTGGAGCAGGACCACGTGCTGGTCCCGGGTCAGGTGGACATCGCACTCCACCCCATCCGCCCCGTCAGCCAGAGCCTGCAGGTAAGCGGCGCGGGTGTGTTCGGCATACGTGCCGCTGGAACCGCGGTGGGCAAAGACCAGCGGCCGCTGCGGCACTGACTCGTCAATTGTCATGGACACACGGTAGCCGACCGGCCCCCGCCTTCGGGGCTAGGCTTGGCACATGCAGGTGAACTCTGAGGCAACTACTGGGCCAACCACGCAGGAAGCGCCCGCGGAGGCAGCGCGGGGGGTGCCGCCGGGCAGCAAGGTGGGTGCCGCCGTCGTAAGCCGCCAGCTTGGTGCCGGCGACGCCGAAAAGGCGGCAGCGCTGCGGAAAATGAAGCTGCTGGCGCTGAGCCTGCTGATCGCCATGGCCGTAATCTTTGTCTTCGCGTTCGCGCTGCAGAAGGACTATCCCTGGCTGCAGTACGTGCGTGCGGCCGCCGAGGGTGGCATGGTGGGCGCGCTGGCCGACTGGTTCGCCGTGACGGCGCTGTTCAAGTACCCCATGGGCATCAAGATCCCGCACACAGCGATCATTCCGCGCCGCAAGGACCAGATTGGCGCCTCCCTCGGTGAGTTCGTGGAGACCAATTTCCTCTCCGAACAGGTGGTCCAGGACAAGCTGGCCAGCGTCAATATCGCCCGCCGCGCCGGCGAATGGCTGGCAACCCCCGGTGGCGCCGACCGTGTGGCCAGGGAAGGGGCTGCGGTGATCCGCGGCGCTTTCAAGGTTTTGAATGACGACGACGTCCAGGCCGTCATCGAGGGCATGGTTCGCAAGCACCTGCTTGCTCCGCCGTGGGGGCCTCCGGTGGGCAGGCTGGCGGAGCGGGTTTTCCACGACGGGCACCACCACACGCTGGTGGACCTGTTGGTGGACCGTGCCGCGGACTGGGTGGATGACAACCACGAGACCGTGACCCGCCTGGTGTCCGACCGCTCCCCCACCTGGGTTCCGCAGTTCGTGGACGGCCTGGTGGGCGACAAGGTCTACCTCGAAATCCTCAAGTTCGTGCGCGCGGTCCAGGCCGACCCCCGCCATCAGGTGCGGCAGTCAATCGACAAGTACCTGAACGACCTTGCGCAGGACCTGCAGCATGATCCGGCGATGATTGCCCGCGCAGAGGACATCAAGGCGCAGGTGCTGGGTGACCCCGAAGTCCGCGAGCTCGCGTCCCGGACCTGGGGCACGGTCAAGAACGCGCTGCTGGGTGCCGTGGACGATCCGGACAGTGAGCTCACCATCAAGTTCAAGGCAGCGGTGCGCGATTTTGGCTCGCGCCTGGTGCAGGATCCGGAACTGGTAAGCAAGGTCAACGCCTGGATCGGCGACGCCGCGGGGTACCTGGTCCGGACCTACCGTTCGGACATCGCCGGAGTCATCACGGACACCGTGGCGCGCTGGGATGCCGAGGAAACCTCGCAGAAGATTGAGCTCCAGGTAGGCAAGGACCTGCAGTTCATCCGCATCAACGGAACTGTGGTGGGGTCCCTCGCCGGGCTGGCGATTTTTACGGTAGCGCAGCTGATTTTTGGGTAAGTCGCTCGGGGCTTTTCGCTGCGGGTAGATTTTTTCGCTGCGCACATTCCTTTTCGCGACAGGTATTAGGGGTGCGGGAAGGGACCTGCGCAGCGGGAATGCGTACGACGGCGGCACGCGCTTTTTAGGGTCAAAGCACCTTTGGCCGCGGGTGGCGTTGACGGCCTGGCGGATTGGGCAGGGGGCGGGCTCAAATGTCAGTGCCCCAAACACCACCGGCTCAAGCACCACAGCCAATGGACACCCCACCCCGCAACCGAAAACAATGCGCCCGGCTGGACCTCACCCACCGGACGCCACTACAACGCCGAACACCAGGACACAGAACCAACCCACTGGCCACCAGGAAGCTGGCCACCACGACTCCAATGGGCCGTGCCCCGTGAATGCCGGTGCCTCGACGCGCACCTCGAAGACCTCCCGCAGTGGGAACCCGACGACGCCAGATACGTGGACCTCAACGACCTGCTTACCAACGATCCACTCTGGGCCGAATTGCACGCCGAGCCATACGCCCTGTCACCGTGAAGCCGGCCTGCCACGCCGTTGGTACGCCAACGGGTATGCCAATCCAGCTTCAAAACGGCTGGGTCCTATGCGAAGGCCTCCAGCTCCACGCCTGCGGCTTCAAGACCTGCCCGAATGTTTGCCGCCGTCTCCACGGCGCGGGGGCTGCCGCCCTGCAGTCGCAGGGAGTCCGGCTGGACGGTGACGATGGACCCGTCGATGGCCACCACTTCGCCTTTCGTGGCCAGGCGAACGGCCCGCTCAACGATAGTGTCGACGTCGTGCAGCGTGGCGTCTTCCCTGGAAAGCGGCACAAGGGTGCCGTCGGCGTAGTAGGCGCGGTCGGCGAAGGCCTCGGTGAATACGGGGTGGCCGGCTTCCTTGGCCTGCTTCAGCAGCTCCGAGCCCGGGAAGCCCAGGATGGGAAGTCCGGGATCGTAGGCGTTCACGGCCGCAACCAGGGCGGCGGCCTGCTCGGCATCATGGATCAGCGTGTCATACAGCGCACCGTGTGGCTTCACGAAGTCCACCGAGGCACCCACGGCATGTGCGACGCCGTCGAGCGCGCCCAGCTGGTACAGCACGTCGCCGAATAGCTCATCAAAACTCATGTCCAGCGAGCGACGGCCAAAACCGGCCATATCGCGGTAGCCAAGGTGCGCACCCACGGTGACGTCAAGTTCGTAAGCCGCCCGGCAGCTGTCCAGCATGGTGACGGGATCGCCTGCGTGGAGGCCGCACGCTACGTTGACGCTGGTGGCCAGCTGAAACATCGCCGGATCGCCTCCCGCGGTCCAGGAGCCGAATGATTGGCCTACATCAGCGTTGAGATCCAAGTGTGTTGCCTTCCAGGGTCAGGTTGTCCGGCCCGGCAGCGGCGGTCAGCTCCCCGGGAATGGTGTCCGGCATGGGTCCGAACGCCTCCCTGGCGTTCTGCGCCACGGCACGGCCCATCACGAGGTTACCGGCTCCGCCCACAACTGCCCCTATGCCGAAGGGGAGGGCCCGGCCGAACAGCGCAGTGCCCTGCCGTTTGAGCAGGTTCTTCAGGAAGGCGTGCTGGATACTCTTCCGGACGCTGCCGAATCCAGGCATCGAGGACTTGGACAGCATGTTTCCCCAGACGTCGGCGGGCTTGGCGCCGCCGGCCGCCTGGCCGCTGAGCGTTCCCAGCAGGGCGGTGCCTTCCTCACCAAGCATGATGGCCATGACCATGGTGCCGGCCTTCTCGGGATTGGTGAGGCGGATGCCGTGGAGCTCTGCCAGCGAGGTCGCGTAGAGGGCCGTCGCCTCCAGGAAGCCGACGGTTGCGGCTGCGGAAAGTCCCAGCGACGCCACGGTTCCAACACCAGGGACGACGGCGGTGGCTCCCACCAGGGCGCCCCCACCGGCCACTGCGCGCAGGTAGTCACGCTCTGCGATGGCGGCCAACTGGGCGGCGGTGGCCCGCGGATGCTTCTTCTGGAGCCGGCGGATGTAGGCCACCACCAGGGGCCGCTGGATCTGCACTGCCTTCAGCAGCATGTTGTGGACACCGGGCTTGGGTTTGCCGTCGGCATCGAACATTGCGTTGTGGGCGGTTTCCTGTGCGATTCGTACTGCGGGATTGCTGCGCCTGGCCATGGTCACCTTCATTCAAATCGACCTGCAGCGGGTAGGCTGCCGTGCTTATCCATCCTATGTGGACAAACACTAAGCATGCTGAACTTTCCGATCCGCGTCACATGCCACCCCGGCCCCGGCCTCCTAGCTGGCGGGACCGGCCAGGTTGTTGAACGTGTAAAGGTGGATACCTTCCACTGCCCCGCCGCGCTGCAGTTCCGCCACGATGGACTCGGGCGAGTAGTGGCCGCCCCGGAGCAGGCGGCGGCCAAGCGGGCCCCTTCGGCTCAGCAGTTTGAGGGATGGGCCCACCCCGATCCTGGTCGCAAGGGAAATCAACTCGGCCCGCGGAACAGCGCCGGGCACCCCAGCCCAGACAGGCAGGCGCACCCCTTCCCGGCGCAGGGTTTGGGCGTACCACTGGATCCGGGGGGCCGAAAAGCACAGTTGCGTCACCACTGACGACGCCAGATGCTGCTTTTCCAGCAGGGCATCGAGCATGTGCAGTTCACTGTGGTCCGGGTGTCCCTCAGGGTAGCCCGCCACCCCGGCCCGGATCCGTCCGCCGGAAACCTCCGCGATATCCTCCAGCAATGGAAGGCTGCTGTCATAGGGACCGGCCGGCTCCCCCGCGTGACCGCCGACGGCGAACACTTCGCTGATGCCGGCGTCGTGGCAGTTCCGGAGCACGCCGGCCAGTTGCTCACGGCTTTCGATGCTTCGTGCGGCCAGGTGCGGGACAACCTCGAAGCCAAGGTAGGCAAGCTCGATGGCCGTCCGGATGGTGGGTCCCACACCCCGGCCGGGCAGGCACGTCACCGTCAGCTGTGTCCCCGCGGGTACGGCGGCCTGGATGCGGGCGGCAATACCCTCCGAGGGAATGACCTGCATCCGGACAGGCAGTACCGCACCGGACTTGCCGCCCTGTCCTTCCGCGGGAATCGATGCTGCGGCTGTTGCCATGAGGGATTGAATCGTCATGAGGAACTCCAGGTTTGGCTTACCACGGGTGGCACGGCATGGATCGGGTCCCTCCCCGCTCTGTATTGGACCTGAGAGATTCCGCAAACCCATCAGGGCCTGCTTGCACCGTCGGTGAGTACTGCCGGAGCAGCACTGCTTTCCAGAGTCGCCTCGCCGTGACGGTACATGGGCCTGAGAGATTCCTGGGGAGGATTTGCTCCTACGGCGCCTGCCCGGTGATGGCCGGGAGAACTCTCCCGCCACAGCTCGAAAGGCTGTTTTCAGATGTGGTGCCACGGCGGCCGGCACCTGCCCCTCCGGCTGGAGGGAGTGCGGGCGCTACCGCGTGGATGGGCAACTAGCGCAGGATGACCGTCCGGTTGCCGGAGAGGACTATCCGCCCTTCAGCGTGCCAGCGGACGGCATTCGTGAGCGCCTTGCATTCGGCGTCGCGGCCAACCGTGACCAGGTCCGAAGCGGAGTACGTGTGGTCCACCTCGATGACCTGCTGGGAGATGATGGGCCCCTCGTCCAGCTCCGAGTTGACGTAGTGGGCTGTGGCGCCCACCGTTTTGACGCCCCGCTCGTAGGCCTGGTGGTAGGGCTTGGCACCCTTGAAGCTGGGCAGGAATGAGTGGTGGATGTTGATGGCCTTGCCACTGAGGCGGGTGGTGGCCTCGTCGCTGAGCACCTGCATGTAGCGGGCCAGCACCACCAACTCCACAGCGTAGTGGTCCACCAGGCCCAGCAGCCGCTCCTCGGCATCGGCCTTGGTTTCCGGCGTCACAGGGATGTGGTGGAACGGAACGCCGTGCCACGCCGCAAGCGGTTCCAGGTCCGGGTGATTGGACACCACGGCGGCGATCTCCACGGGCAACTCACCACTGCGGGCGCGGAACAGGAGGTCGTTGAGGCAGTGCTCGTACTTGGAGACCATCACCAGGATGGGCTGCTTGCGTCCGTGGCGTTCCAGCCGCCAGTCCATCTGCCACTCCTGGGCCACTTGACCGAAACCGGCCCGGAGGCGGCCAAGGTCCAGCTCAACCCGCGAGGTGACGTGGATTCGCATGAAGAACCGGCCGCTTGCCCTGTCGCCGAACTGCTTGATGTCCACGATGTAGCATTCCTGTTCCAGCAGGTATGCCGCCACCGCCTGGACAATGCCAAGGGCATCCGGGCAATGGAACGTCAGCACGAATTCCCGGCCCGTTTCGTGGGCTGCCACAGCCTGCAGCTGGCCGGCTTCAGAAGTCCCAGGTTCGGATGCGCTCAGCTCGGACACGCGGGCCTCCGCGGCGATCACCGTTTGACCCGCTCTTCCCCCGCTTCTGCGGCGGCACCCGTACGGACAGCCTTGCCTGATGCGGCGTCGGTGAAGTCCTGGTCTGCCTGCAGTTCAGCCTGGAACGTGGCGAAACGGGCCTGGTGTGCGGGCCGGCGGCGGAGGACGAACCATGCGGCGCCCAGCAGGATGAACCACACCGGGGTGACCAGCAGGGCAACCAGGGTGTCCGGCTGGGTGGTGAGGGTCCAGATCACGAAGGCGAAGAAGGCGAAGACCACCCAGACCATGGCAACACCGCCGGGCATCTTGAACTTGGATGCTTCATGCAGGTGCGGCCGGCGGCGGCGGAAGGCGACGTAGCTGGCCAGGATGATGGACCAGACAAAGACGAAGCAGACGGCGGAGACCGTGGTCACCATGTCGAAGGCCTTGCCCACGTCCTGGCCCGCATACATGAGGACGACGCCGGACAGCAGCAGCACGCAGGAGAGGAACAGTGCGTTCTGGGGCACCTTCCGCCGGGACAGTTTGCCAAAGACGTCGGGTGCGTCGCCTTCCTGGGCAAGGCCGAAGACCATGCGGGACGTCGAGTAGATCCCGGAGTTCGCGGAGGACATCGCGGAGCTCAGCACCACGAGATTGACCACGGTGGCCGCGGCGCCCAGGCCTGCCAGGGAGAACATGGCGATGAAGGGGCTGTGACCGGCCCTGAACTCGGTCCAGGGGGTGACGGCCATCAGGATGATGAGGGCGCCCACGTAGAAGAGGAGCACGCGGATGGGGATGGAGTTGATGGCCTTGGGAAGGTTCCGCTCCGGGTTCTTGGCCTCGGCGGCGGTGGTGCCCACCAGTTCGATGCCCACGAACGCGAAAACGGCGATCTGGAAGACGGCCACGAAGCCCATGAACTCATTCGGGAAGAATCCGCCGTGGCTCCACAGGTTGGTGAAGGTGGCAGGGTCGGCGTCGGACTGGAAACCGGTGAAGATCATGAACAGGCCAACGATGATCAGGGCAGCAATGGCAATGATCTTGATGAGTGCGAACCAGAACTCCGTTTCGCCGAACGCCTTCACGGTGGTGAGGTTCAGCAGGAGCAGGATGGCCACGGTGGCCAGGCCGGGAATCCAGAGGGGCAGTCCGGGCCACAGCTCTTTGGAGTAGCCCGCGATGGCGATGACGTCGGCAATGCCGGTGATGACCCAGCAGAACCAGTAGGTCCAGCCTGTGAAGAAGCCGGCCCATGGACCCAGCAGGTCAGCGGCAAAGTCGCTGAAGGACTTGTAGTTGAGGTTGCTGAGCAGCAGTTCACCCATGGCACGCATGACGAAGAACAGCATGAAGCCGATGATCATGTACACGAAGATCACCGAGGGGCTTACCGCCGAGATGGTCTTGCCTGAGCCCATGAACAGGCCAGTGCCGATTGCACCGCCGATGGCGATCAGTTGGATGTGGCGGTTGCTGAGCTGCCGCTCCAGGTGCGGGGCTCCGCCGCCGGGGGACGTCGGGGAATGGGTCGTCATTGAGGAACTCCATCGTTCGAGCGGCACCCGGGGTGTCGCAAAGATTGGATTTCCTCCCCGCTCTGTCTGGGACCTGAGAGTTTCCACATGCCGGCATGGGCGTGCTTGCACCGTCGGTGAGCCAGGACAGGGCCCGGCTGCTTTCCAGAGTTGCCTCACCGCGGCGGTACGTGGGCCTGAGAGTTTCCTGGGGAGGGTTTGCTCCTACGGCGCCTGCTGAACGTACCGGCAGGGCTCTCCCGCCGCAGGTCAAAAGCGTTTGCTTGCTAAATCAGTGTTCAGTTGTCGGAGGGCATCCATCCCAGGCGCGGTAATGCGCAGAATGGATTGTGGGGCCTCCGGTGATCCCGGACGGCGAACAGAGCACCCAGCATCTTTGGGCCAGTTCCGCTGTCCGGCCGGATCACGGGGTTCAGTGTGGCGTCCGTCACGGACAAAAGTCAAACCCGGCGTTACGCCATCCACGTAACGCTCTGGAGCCCCAATTCATGACGGACCGATTTGCTCCCCGGCCCGCTTTGCCGGTAACCTGTGAGCCGAATCACCCACATTTCAATATGCCTTTCGAGCTGTGGCGGGAGAGTTCTCCCGGCCATCACCGGGCAGGCGCCGTAGGAGCAAATCCTCCCCAGGAATCTCTCAGGCCCATGTACCGTCACGGCGAGGCGACTCTGGAAAGCAGTGCTGCTCCGGCAGTACTCACCGACGGTGCAAGCAGGCCCTGATGGGTTTGCGGAATCTCTCAGGTCCAATACAGAGCGGGGAGGGACCCGATCCATGCCGTGCCACCCGTGACCGGCCAAACCTGGAGTTCCTCATGACGATTCAATCCCTTCCGTCTGCCTTTGCAGACCGGCATATCGGTGCACGCCGCCAGGCTGACGTGGACACCATGCTCAAGGCCGTTGGCTACGACAGCGTTGATGGACTGGTGGACATCGCCGTTCCCAACTCAATCCGCCAGTCCAAGCCCCTTGCGCTCAAAGACGCGCTGAGCGAGGTTGAGGTGCTTGCGGAACTGCGCAGGCTCGCCGCCAAGAACAAGACCGCCGTACAGATGATCGGCCAGGGCTACTACGACACCATCACGCCCGCCGTCATCCGCCGGAATGTCCTCGAGGCCCCGGCCTGGTACACCGCCTACACCCCGTACCAGCCCGAGATTTCCCAGGGACGGCTCGAGGCACTCCTGAACTTCCAGACCATGGTCCAGGACCTGGTGGGCCTGCCCATCGCCAACGCCTCCCTGCTCGATGAAGCCACCGCCGTGGCCGAAGCCGTCCTCATGATGCGCCGCGCCAACAAGAACAAGGACGTCCGAGACGGCAAGACCGTCCTGGACGCCGACGTCCTGCCGCAGACCATCGCCATCGTCAAGGGCCGCGCCGAGGCGCTCGGCTTCGAGGTTGAGGTCGCCGACCTGTCCAAGGGCCTGCCCGACGGCGCAATCAACGGCATCGTGCTCCAGCAGCCGGGCGTCTCCGGCCGCGTTTTCAGCCACGCCGGCGTCATCGCCGAAGCAAAGGAGCGCGGCGCGCTGGTGACGGTGGCCGCTGACCTGCTGGCACTGACCCTGATCACCCCTCCAGGCGAGCAGGGTGCCGACATCGCCGTCGGCTCCACCCAGCGTTTCGGTGTCCCGCTGTTCTTCGGCGGCCCGCACGCCGCATACATGGCAGTGGCCAAGGGCCTGGAACGTTCCATGCCGGGCCGCCTGGTGGGCGTATCCAAGGACGACGCCGGCCTCCCGGCTTACCGCCTGGCGCTGCAGACCCGCGAGCAGCACATCCGCCGCGAGAAGGCCACGTCCAACATCTGCACCGCGCAGGCGCTGCTGGCCATCGTTTCCTCCTTCTACGCCGTCTACCACGGCCCCGACGGGCTGAAGGCCATTGCCGAGCGCGTCCACAACAACGCACGCGCCCTCGCCACCACGCTCAAGAGCGCAGGCCGCGAACTGGCCTCCGAGACGTTCTTCGATACGGTCACGGTTTCCGTCCCGGGCAAGGCCGCCAAGGTCATCACCGCTGCTGAAGCACGCGGCATCAACCTGCGCCACATTGATGCCGACACCATTGGCGTGTCCGTGGATGAAACCACGACGCCGGAAATCCTGTCCGCGATCGCCGTCGCCTTCGGTGCCGGCCCCGTAGTGGACGCTGCGGGCTTCGACCTGCCGTCAGAGGTGCTCCGCACCTCTGAGTTCATGCAGCACCCGGTGTTCAACACCCACCGCTCCGAAACCCAGCTCCTGCGCTACATCCGCAGGCTCTCCGACCGCGACCTGGCGCTGGACCGCACCATGATCCCGCTGGGCTCGTGCACCATGAAGCTGAACGCCACCGCCGAGATGGAAGCCATCTCCTGGCCGGAGTTCGCCTCCATCCACCCCTTCGCCCCCGAGTCCCAGACCAAGGGCTGGCGTGAACTGATCAGTGGCCTGGAAGCCGACCTGGCGGAAATCACCGGCTACGACCAGGTGTCGCTGCAGCCGAACGCCGGCTCCCAGGGCGAGCTCGCCGGCCTGCTGGCCATCCGCGGCTACCACCGCGCCAACGGCGATACCCAGCGCAACGTCTGCCTCATCCCCGCCTCCGCCCACGGCACCAACGCCGCCTCTGCGGTCCTGGCCGGAATGAAGGTCGTCGTCGTTGCCACGGCGGCGGACGGAACGATCGACCACGAGGACCTGTACGCGAAGATCGAGGCGAACAAGGACGTCCTCTCGGCGATCATGATCACCTACCCGTCCACCCACGGTGTCTACGACGCGGACGTGACCGAGATCTGCGAGGCTGTCCACGCGGCCGGCGGCCAGGTCTACGTCGACGGCGCCAACCTGAACGCCCTGGTGGGCCTGGCCCAGCCCGGCAAGTTCGGCGGCGACGTGTCCCACCTGAACCTGCACAAGACCTTCTGCATCCCGCACGGCGGCGGCGGACCCGGCGTCGGACCGGTCGCGGCCAAGGCACACCTGGCACCGTTCATGCCCGGCGACGCCAACAAGGCAGCGCATGAGGAAGGCCACGGCGTGGCCATCAGCGCCTCGAACTTCGGTTCCGCCGGTGTCCTGCCGATCTCCTGGGCCTACGTGAAGCTCATGGGCGGGGAGGGACTGACCGAGGCCACCAAGGCAGCCCTGCTCGCAGCGAACTATGTTGCCGTGCGCCTGAACGAGTACTTCCCGGTGCTCTACACCGGCGAAGGCGGCCTCGTGGCGCACGAATGCATCCTGGACCTGCGCGACCTCACTGCCAAGACCGGTGTCACGGCCGAGGACGTGGCCAAGCGACTCATCGACTTCGGCTTCCACGCCCCCACCCTGGCGTTCCCGGTGGCAGGCACCCTGATGGTGGAGCCCACCGAGTCCGAGGACCTGGCCGAGATCGACCGCTTCATCGAGGCCATGATCACCATCCGCAAGGAAATCGACCAGGTGGCCAACGGCGACTTCTCTGTCCAGGATTCCCCGCTGCGCAACGCACCCCACACCGCGTCCGCCGTCGTGAACTCCGAATGGACCCGCCAGTACAGCCGCGAGCAGGCCGTCTTCCCCGTCCACCACCTGAAGCAGGACAAGTACTTCCCGCCGGTGGGCCGGATCGACGGCGCCGGTGGAGACCGGAACTTGATCTGCTCCTGCCCGCCGCTGTCCGAGTTCGAAAACTAAGGATCCCCCGTGAC
Organism: Arthrobacter sp. DNA4; assembly: GCF_024362385.1. Lineage (NCBI taxonomy): Bacteria > Bacillati > Actinomycetota > Actinomycetes > Micrococcales > Micrococcaceae > Arthrobacter > Arthrobacter sp. DNA4. The sequence continues at coordinate 471,560 of NZ_CP101466.1, read as the reverse complement.
TGAGAACTACACGGCTCTCTACGAAGAGCACAAAAAGCTTGGCGCCTCCTTCACCGACTTCGGTGGCTGGCAGATGCCGCTCAAATACAGCTCCGAACTGGCAGAACACCACGCCGTGCGCAGAGCCGCCGGCCTGTTCGACCTCTCCCACATGGGCGAAGTCTGGGTCACCGGACCCCAGGCCGGCGCCTTCCTGGACTACGCCCTGGTAGGCAAGTTGTCCGCCATCGCGGACGGCAAAGCCAAGTACTCGCTGATCTGCAATGAGGACGGCGGCATCATCGACGACCTCATCACCTACCGGTTCGGCGATGAGAAGTACCTGGTGGTCCCGAACGCAGGCAACGCCCCCACCGTGGCCGCCGCCCTCGCCGAGCGCGCAGCCAACTTCGATGTGACGGTGGAGGACGCTTCGGCGGCAACCTCGCTCGTCGCAGTCCAGGGACCCAAGGCCGAGGCCATCCTGCTCAAACTCACGGATGAGTCCCGGCACGCCCTGGTCACCGACCTGAAGTATTACGCGTTCAACGAAGTCACCGTAGACGGCCACGATGTCATCCTGGCCCGCACTGGCTACACCGGTGAAGACGGCTTTGAACTCTTCCTCCCGAATGAAGGCGCCGCTTCCCTCTGGGAGTCCGTGGCCCAGGCCGGGGAAGAGTTCGGCATTGTCCCCTGCGGCCTCGCATCCCGCGATTCGCTCCGCCTTGAAGCAGGCATGCCGCTGTACGGGAATGAGCTCTCCCTCGAGCGTTCACCGTTCGACGCCGGCCTTGGCCCCGTGGTGGCGCTTAAGTCCAAGGAAGGGGACTTCGTGGGCCGGGCAGCACTGGAGGCGGCCAAGGAGTCCGGCTCCAAGCGCAAGCTCGTCGGCCTGAAAGGTCAGGCGCGCCGGCCGTGGCGGCTACCCCGTCCTCAAGGACGGCAACGTGGTGGGCGAAGTGACCTCCGGCCAGCCGAGCCCCACCCTGGGCTACCCTGTCGCCCTGGCCTATGTCGACGTCGAGCACGCCGAGCTGGGCACCGCACTGGACGTGGACCTGCGCGGCAAGGCTGAGCCCTTCGAAGTCGTCGCACTGCCCTTTTACAAGCGCCAGAAATAACCCCGCGCTCCCGCTTTCTTGCACTCCAAACTTAAGGAAAAACACCATGGCTAAAGTTGCCGCTGAACTGAAGTACTCCGCCGAGCACGAATGGATCGCCGCTGACGGCTCCGGCCCCTCCGTGGTGGGCGTGTCCGCTGTTGCCGCCGAGGCACTGGGCGACATCGTCTACGTGGACCTGCCCGAAGTTGGCGCCACGGTGACCGCAGGCGAGACCTGTGGCGAGATCGAGTCCACCAAGTCCGTGTCGGACCTGTACTCCCCCGTCACGGGCGAGGTCACGGAAGTCAACGACGACGTGGTCAGCGACCCCGCCGTGATCAACAACGACCCCTACGGCGCCGGCTGGCTCTTCAAAGTCACCGTCACCGAAGAGGGCCCGCTGCTCTCCGCACAGGAATACGCCGAAGCAAACGGCGGCGAACTGTGAGCGGCGTTTCATCCGCCGCGGGCACTGTGGCCTTTGAACAGGTGGTCTCCCCCAGCCTGAACGCAGACCTCTCCGCCCTGGACCCCGAAATTGCGGCAAAGATCGACGACGAACTGGGCCGCCAGCGCGACGGCCTGGAAATGATCGCTTCGGAGAACCACACCGCCGCCGCGGTCATGCAGGCGCAGGGCTCCGTGCTGACCAACAAGTACGCCGAAGGCTACCCGGGCAAGCGCTACTACGGTGGCTGCGAGCATGTGGACGTCATCGAGCAGCTCGCGATCGACCGGGTCAAGGCCCTGTTCGGTGCCGGGTTCGCCAACGTCCAGCCGCACTCCGGAGCCCAGGCCAACGCCTCGGTCATGCACGCGCTGATCAAGCCCGGCGACACCATCATGGGCCTTAACCTGGCCCACGGCGGCCACCTGACCCACGGCATGCGGATCAACTTCTCCGGCAAGCTCTACAACGTGGTTCCGTACCAGGTCCGCGAAGACACCCACACCATCGACATGGCAGAGGTGGAGCGGCTGGCCCAGGAGCACAAGCCGCAGCTCATCGTGGTAAGCTGGTCAGCCTACGCGCGCCAGCTGGACTTCGCCGAGTTCCGCCGCATCGCCGATTCCGTGGGCGCCTACCTCATGGTGGACATGGCGCACTTCGCCGGGCTGGTGGCCGCGGGCCTGCACCCCTCGCCGGTCCCGCACGCCCACGTGGTCACCTCCACGACGCACAAGACCCTTGCCGGTCCGCGCGGCGGCATCATCCTCTCCAACGACCCCGACATCGCCAAGAAGATCAATTCGGCAGTGTTCCCGGGCCAGCAGGGCGGGCCGCTGGAGCACGTCATCGCCGGCAAGGCCGTGGCGTTCAAGATCGCGGCATCCGAGGAATTCAAGGAGCGGCAGGAGCGCGTCCTGACCGGCGCCCGCATCCTGGCCGAGCGCCTGGTCCAGCCGGACGTCACCGCCAAGGGCATCAGCGTGGTGTCCGGCGGCACCGACGTGCACCTGGTCCTGGTGGACCTGCGCAACTGCGAACTCGATGGCCAGCAGGCCGAAGACCGGCTCGCCGCGATCGACATCACCGTCAACCGCAACGCCGTGCCGTTCGACCCGCGTCCGCCGATGGTCACCTCGGGCCTGCGCATCGGAACCCCTGCCCTGGCCACCCGTGGCTTCGGCGAGGAAGCCTTCCGCGAGGTTGCGGACATCATCGCCGAGGCATTGATTGCCGACGCCGGCGCGGACCTTTCCGGGCTCCGTCACCGCGTTGAGGCACTCGCCGCAGCCCACCCGCTCTACCCGGGTGTGGCACCCCTGTCCTGAGTCCCGTGCCCGCCTTGGGCGCGGTGGGGCCGGCATCCTCCGCGTGCTCGCTCGCGTAGACGCACGCTTCCGGATACCGGTCCCACAGGGGCCCGCTTTCTCTTCTTCTCCGTCCAGTTAGGAACACACCGTGGCAGTCGGCGTATTCGACCTTTTTTCTATCGGTATTGGCCCTTCGTCTTCTCATACTGTGGGGCCGATGCGGGCTGCTGCTGTGTTTGCTGAGGAGTTGAAGGCCTCGGGGAAGCTCGGGGCTGTGGTGTCGTTGCGGGTGGATTTGTATGGGTCGTTGGCGGCGACGGGGCATGGTCACGGGACGATGACCGCAATCCTGTTGGGGTTGGAGGGGTTCCACCCGGAGTTGATCCTGCCCGAAGAGGTGGAGGAGCGGCTGGCTTCGATCGCGGAGACCGGGATCCTGAACCTGGCCGGTGCGGTGGCGTTGCGGTACGGGGTGGGCGACATGGTGTTGCGGCCGTTGACGGTGTTGCCGCGGCACACGAACGGGATGACGTTCACGGTCGCGGACGCTGCCGGGGATGTGGTGCATGGGGCGACGTTTTTCTCGGTCGGTGGCGGGTTCATCGTCCGGGAGGGTGAGGAGGACGCGGCGCAGCAGGAGCTGGACGCGTCCAAGGAAGAGTTGCCGCTGCCGTTCCGGACCGCGGCGGAACTGCTGGAGCACTGCGCGGTGACCGGGCTGGGCATCGCGGACGTGATGTTCGTGAACGAGAAGGCCTCCCGGTCCGAGGAGGAGATCCGGGCCGGGCTGCTGCATATCTGGTCGGTGATGGAGAACTGCGTGCAGACCTCGCTCAAGCGTGAAGGGGTGCTGCCGGGCGGGTTGAAGGTCCGGCGCCGCGCCCCGGACTGGTATGAGCGGTTGAAGAAGGAAACCGCCCGCCCCGAAGACACCGGCCAGGACGGGCCGGACCACTATGACCCCAGGTATTGGCAGGAGTGGGTTAACTTGGTGGCGTTGGCGGTGAACGAGGAGAACGCCTCCGGCGGGAGGGTGGTCACCGCCCCCACGAACGGGGCGGCCGGGATCATCCCGGCGGTGCTGTTCTATGCCCTGCACTTCGCCCCGGGCATGGACCAGGCCACCCAGGCCGACCGGGACGGTGTGGTGGTGCGGTTCCTGCTCGCCGCCGCGCTGTGGGGGTGCTCTACAAGGAACAGGCCTCGATTTCCGGGGCCGAGGTGGGTTGCCAGGGCGAGGTCGGGTCCGCGTCCTCGATGGCCGCCGCGGGCCTGGCCGAGGTCATGGGCGGCACCCCGGCCCAGGTGGAGAACGCCGCGGAGATCGCGATGGAACACAACCTGGGCTTGACGTGCGACCCGATCGGCGGGCTGGTCCAGGTCCCCTGCATCGAACGGAACGCGATCGCCGCCGCGAAGGCCATCAACGCCGCGAAAATGGCGCTCTGGGGCGACGGCACCCACCGCGTCTCCCTCGACGAAGTCATCATCACCATGCGCGAAACCGGCAAAGACATGAGCGACAAATACAAGGAAACCGCCATGGGCGGCCTCGCCGTCAACGTCGTCGAATGCTGACACCCCGCTGACACCCGGCGCACTCCGATTCCCCAAGAAGACAAAGGAAACACGATCATGACCCTGGCACCTGAAGGCCGGAAGATGCTGCGGATCGAGCAGCGCAACGCTGCGGTCCCGGTGGAGCGCAAGCCGGAGTGGATCAAGGCCAAGGTCCAGATGGGCCCGGAGTTCGTCGGGCTGAAGAACCTGGTCAAAAAAGAAGGCCTGCACACCGTCTGCGAAGAGGCCGGCTGCCCCAACATCTTCGAATGCTGGGAAGACAAGGAAGCCACCTTCCTGATCGGCGGCTCCGAATGCACCCGCCGCTGCGACTTCTGTCAGATCGACACCGGCAAACCCTCCCCCGTGGACATGTTCGAACCCACCAAGGTGGCCCGCTCCGTCCAATCCATGCAGCTGCGCTACGCCACCGTCACCGGCGTGGCCCGCGATGACCTCGAAGACGAAGGCGTCTGGCTCTACGCCGAAACCGTCCGCAAAATCCACGAACTGAACCCCGGCACCGGCGTGGAACTGCTCATCCCCGACTTCTCCGGCAACCCCGACCACATCAAGGCGATCTGCGACTCAGCGCCCGAAGTCTTCGCGCACAACGTCGAAACCGTGCCCCGGATCTTCAAAAGGATCCGCCCCGCCTTCCGCTACGAACGCTCCCTGGACGTCATCACCCAGGGCCGGAACCTCGGCATGGTCACCAAGTCCAACCTCATCCTGGGCATGGGCGAAACCCGCGAAGAAATCAGCGAAGCCCTCCGCGACCTGCACCAGGCCGGCTGCGACCTGATCACCATCACCCAGTACCTGCGCCCGTCCGAACGGCACCTGCCCGTGGACCGCTGGGTCAAACCCCAGGAATTCGTGGACCTCCAGCACGAAGCCGAAGACATCGGCTTCCTCGGCGTCATGTCCGGACCCCTGGTCCGCTCCTCCTACCGCGCCGGCCGCCTCTGGGCCACCGCCATGCGCAAAAAAGGCCGCGACATCCCCGCCGAACTCGCCCACATCGCAGAAGGCATCCAGGACTCCGGCACCACCCGCCAGGAAGCCGCCACCCTCCTCGCGGGCTAGGCCACTGCGGGCCCCTGGTGCTTTTTGGGGGGCACCAGGCAGGAACGGCAGCGGGAGATGGAGGAGGCCCGGCAAGGGAAGCTGCCGGGCCTACGCCGGACGCGTCCTCCCAGCCCGGCAACGCGCTCAGCTGTTGCCGCGCACCACCGGGATGCTCGCCGTCGGCAATCCGCTGGGGAACACCGTGGGTTCCGGCTCCCCCACCGGTTCCAGCGGCACCCGCACCGGCTCGTTGCCCACCATGAGCCGCTGGCCACGGACGTCCACCTCCAGCGGCCCGCCGTCCTGGACCGTCAGCGTGATAAAGCGGGCTGCGAGCTGGACCAGCAGCAGGCGGCCCCTGATCTTCAGGTGGAAGGTCAGTCCCTCCCACTCCGCGGGCAGGCGTGGATCAAAGTATGGGACCTGGCCTTGGTCGCGCATGCCGGCGAACCCGCACACCAGCGAACTCCAGACTCCGCCGGTGGAGGCGATGTGCACGCCGTCGATCGTGTTGCCATGCGTGTTGTCAAGGTCAATGAAGGCGGCATTGGTGAAGTGGTCCAGGGCCTCCCTCGAATAGCCCACCTCGGCCGCCATGATCCCCTGGACACAGGCGGACAGCGTTGAATCGCCGGTGGTGATGGGATCGTAGAAGTCGAAGGCCCGCTGCTTCTCCTCAGCCGTGAAGTCCTGCCACTGCAGGAACATGGCCAGGACGGTATCCGCCTGCTTCAGGACCTGGTGCCGGTAGATGACCAGGGGGTGGAAGTGCAGCAGCAGCGGATACTTGGAACGCGGCGTGGTCCAGTCCCAGGCTTCCAGGGTCATGAAGTCGTTGTCCTGGGAGTGGACCTGCATCCGTTCATCGAAGGGCAGCTGCATGCGGCTGGCGGCCGCCTCCCACAGCTGGCGCTCCTCGTGGGTGATGCCTGCGTGCCCAAGCGCGGCGGCGGCACGCAGGTTGAAGCGGGCCATGACGTTCGTATACAGGTTGTCGTTCACCACGGCCGTGTACTCGTCAGGGCCGGTGACGCCGTGGATGTGGAAGAGTCCGTCCTTGCCGAAGAAGCCCAGGGAGATCCACATCCGGGCCGTCTCGATCAGCAGTTCTGCGCCCATGCCATCCCGGAATCCGGCATCTCCGGTTGCCCAGAGGTACCGGTTGGTGGCGAAGGCAATCGCGGCGGCGATATGGAACTGTGCGGTACCGGCCGCGTAATAGGCGCTGGCCTCGAGGCCGTTGATGGTGCGCCACGGGAAGAGGGCGCCGTCCACGCTCAGTTCCTTCGCCCGGATTCGGGCCTCGGGAAGCATGCCGTGGCGGAACTCGAGGACCTGCCGGGCGCCGTCGGGGTTGGTGTAGGTAAGGTACGGCAGCAGGTACACCTCCTGGTCCCAGAAGTAGTGCCCCTCGTAGCCCGAACCCGTCACGCCCTTGGCGGGGATGCCGGCAACATCGGCACGCGCCGTAGCCTGGGCCAGCTGGAAAAGGTTCCAGCGGATGGCCTGCTGCAGCCCGGCCCGGCCGCCCTCAACCACGATGTCCGAGGTGGCCCAGTAACCGCGGTAGTGGGCCATGCTTTCGGCAAAGATGCTGTCCACCGGGCGGAGGGCTTCCTCCGCCACTGCGGCCGCATCGACGTCCGGGTCCTGGATGGTGCGACCGGCCGCGTAGCTGACGCTCTTTTCCAAGCGGAACGGATCGCCGGCTTCGACCGCAAGGACGTACCGGACGGTGCTGTCGTCCTGGTCCACCACCGTTTCGAACGGCTGGTGCCCGGCAGAGGTCCAGTGGTCCACTGCGATCCCCACCCGCTGCTTGGATTCGGCCGCCTCCCAGGACAACCGCAACGAGCCGTCGCCGCCGTCCAGCCGCACGGGGAGCAGCACCCGCCCGGCGTGCCGTCCGGCCCGGCGGGGATCGTGCACGGAGTGGTCTTCCACCGGCTGGTCCTGGCGGTTGATCACCGCGGAGGTGACGTCCAGGGAGATCTGCCGGTCCGCTTCCACCTCCAGGGAAATGCCCAGGCAGCCGCGGGACTCGTAGCCCACAGCCCGCCGTTCCGTGGTGGTCACGGTGGCGCCGGACCGGCACTGCCAGGTGATGCGGCACTCGTAGATCCCGGTGGAGAAGTCGACGCTCCGGTGGTAGTCCAGGACCTCTGATTCGGCGAGGCTGAGGTTTTCGCCGTCCACCACAACGGTGAAGTTGTTGGCGTCCGGGATGTAGAGGATGCGCTGGCCCGTCCGGGCGAAGCCAAAGGCGTTTTCGGCGTGCTTGATGTCCCAGATTTCGTGCAGGCCGTTGATGAAGCTGCCTGGCAACTCGGCATCGGCGGCCGCCCAATGGGCCCCCCGGATGCCCAGATGGCCGTTGCCCAGGGCGAACAGGGCCTCCAGGGTTCCTGTGCCATCGGTTCCGTAGCGCGTTTCGACGAGCTGCCAGGGGGTATCGGGGAACCGTTCGCGGTCCGCGGAGATCAATGCCATGGTCGGGGTCCTTTTGACCTTGCTGTGGTGCCGGGCTGGCCGGCACGGAATATTCGGGGGAAGGGCAATACTCGGATGGGTACTGCCGGGGAGCAGCAGCGTTGCCCGGGGCAGGCAACGCGTTTGGGGCCTGGGTTTAGGGGACGAGTTCCTGGAGGTCGTTGACCACCAGGGTGGCTCCGGCGTCCAGGAGCGTCTGCCGCCCGGCGCCGCGGTCCACGCCGATCACGGAGTGGAACGATCCGGCGTGTCCGGCCTGCACCCCTGATACGGCGTCTTCCACCACCACGCACTCCGGACTGGAGAGGTCCAGCAGTTTTGCCGCGTATTCGTAGGTAGCCGGGCTTGGTTTACCGGGCAGGCCCTGCTCCGCGGCCACCACCCCGTCCACCACCACGGCGAAGTAGTGGCTGAGACCGGCGGCTTTCAGGACGGCGGGGGCATTGCGGGAAGAAGAGACGACGGCGATCTTGAGTCCGCGTTCCAGGGCGGCTTCGAGGAAGCGGACCGAGCCCTGGAACGGTTCGACGCCGGCGCTCACGATGTCATTGAAGATCGCGTTCTTCCGGTTGCCCAGGCCCTGGACGGTTTCGTGGGCCGGGTCGTCATCCAGCGGGCCTTCCGGCAGCGCGAGTCCCCGCGAGGCCAGGAAGTCGCGCACCCCGTCAAAGCGGGGCTTGCCGTCGATGTGGTCGAAGTAGTCGCTTTCCCGGTATCCGGGGAGCTCCGGGTGCGAGGCCAGATAACCGTCGAACAGTTCCTGCCAGGCGCGCTCGTGCACGGTAGCGGTGGGCGTCAGGACGCCGTCCAGGTCAAACAGGATTGCTGCGGCGCCGGTCCAGGCGGCGGCCTCAGCTGCAGTTTCCAGTGTCATCGGCAGTGCGGTGTCCTTTCGGTTGGTGGACAGCCGGCCCTGCCGGGACAGCCTAAAGGAGGGTGTGCTGCGCTTCGCGCGCTCAGCATCACTTCCTTGTCCGCCCACTGCAGGACCGATCATGGCCGTAGACGAGTGTAAGCGCTTGCAAATTCCGCTGGCAACTGTTTTTTCTTACCCACTGATGGGGCGGCTACACAGTCAGCGCAGCACGTAGTGACGCAGGAAGGCGCTGACGTCCACCATCTCGGTCTTGGACATCGCGTGCCCCATTCCCGGGTATGTCCGGGCCGTCAACAGAGTGTTCTTTTCCAGCCACTCGGCGGTGTAGGCAACGGCGTCCTCGTTGATCACCAGGTCCGCCTTGTCCCGGCCCCAAAAGAAGGGCGGCTTGACGTCAAAGGAGTCGGTCACCGAGAGGAGTTCGTTGTTGAGCACGAAGCCGGACAGTCCCACAACGGCCTTGTAGTCATCGGGGTGCAGCCGCAGGAGCGTGCTGGCCATGGCCATGCCCTGCGAGTACCCCATCAGGGTGACGCTGCTGTGCTGGTCCCTGACGGAGCTGATCCATGCCCGTACCGAGTTGGCGGCGGAGATGACATCCGCGAAGTCGTTCGCCAGGAAGTAGTCGAGCAGGAACCAGCCCCAGTGGTCGCCGATGGGCATCGGTGCCCGCAGGGCGGCAAACGTGAGCTCGGGAGGCAGGTACTCGAAGAGGCGCACCATCCGGGACTCGTCCGTGCCGTACCCGTGCATCATCACCAGGAGGGGGGTGCCTGCGCGCTGGTCTTCCGGCTTGGACCACACAACTGTTTCCACTGGTCAAGCCTAACTACGGAAGCACGACGCCCCGCCCGGATCATTGAATCCGGAATCACCGGGAGGTAGCGTGACGCTTGACAGACAGCAGGCTTGGCTTTTGGCAGTGTACGCACCACCCTCCCGTATCGCCCTACCAGCGCCGCGCAGCCCGCGGCCATAAGGAGCAAGTCATGAGAATCGGATCGTCAATCTTCCTCATCGCCCTCGGCGCCATCCTTGCCTGGGCTGTCGCGCCCGGACTGATCCCGTTCGTGGACCAGCAATTGGTGGGGTACATCCTCATGGCCGTAGGGGTGATCGGGCTGGTCGCCTCGCTCATCCTCGCTTCCCCGGGCCGCAGCCGCCGCGTCAGCGAATCACGTTCCGTTATCGATCCCAACACCGGTGAGCGCATCACCCGCCACGAAAGCCGCGACGGCGGCATCTAGCCACACGCGAACGGGGACGGGGATCCCGGGGCGTGACCGAGGAACCCGAAAAAGCCGGGTTGGACCACCACGCGTCCAGCCCGGCTTTTTCGTGCCTGCGCCCGGACTGGAAAGCTCGATCTTGTTTCATGTTGGTTTCCATTGACAAACCAACAGAAGCACAGATAAAGTCAAGTAACTCAACATCAATGTGATGCCAGTCACGCAAGGCCGGGAAGTCGGCAGGGCGGACAACCTCACAGCAGGACCTACGCAACGGAGGGTACGTGTTCGCCGAAGAGCGCCAGCAACAGATTGCCGAGCTTGTAGCCGGCAGCGGCCGGGTCAGCGTGACCCTGCTGGCTGAGCGCTTCCGCATCACCACCGAAACGGTGCGCAGGGACCTCGCCGCCCTCGAAAACGCCGGCACGGTCCGCCGTGTCCACGGCGGCGCTGTTGCGGCAGACCGATTCAGCACCACCGAGGAAAGCGTCACTGAACGGGCCATTCAGCGGCCGGACCAAAAGATCCGGATCGCCGAAGCCGCCCTTGCCCTGATCCCCCGCAACTCGCCTGCCAGCGTCCTGATGGACGGGGGCACCACCACCGAAGTCCTTGCCGACATGCTGGCCCGCCGCACCGCCGTCGAACCTTCCGACGGAACGGGCCCCCAGCACGAACTGGTGGTCATCACGCACGCAGTACCCATTGCCAGCAAACTCTCCAACGTCCCCGGCGTTGCCCTGCAGATCCTGGGCGGCCGGGTTCGCGGCCTCACCCAGGTAGCCGTGGGGCAGGCAACGGTGAACGCCGCCGCCCGGATCCGCCCTGACATCGCGTTCATCGGAACCAACGGCATCCACGCCACCTTTGGCGTCAGCACTCCCGATCCTGAAGAAGCCGCCGTCAAGGCAGCCTTCGTCCAGTCGGCACGCCGCATTGTGGTGCTGGCCGACTCCTCCAAGCTGGACACGGAAACCCTGGTCCAGTTCGCCTCCCTGAAAGATCTGGACACCTTGATCACAGACAGTGAACCCGGACCTGAACTCGCAGCCGCCCTGGAAGAGGCCGGCGTTGATGTGGTGGTCGCATGATCGTCACCTTCACCGCCAACCCCAGCCTTGACCGGACCGTCGCCCTTCCCGGCCCGCTCGAGCGTGGCGAGGTACAGCGCGCCATCTCCGTCCGCCAGGAATCCGGCGGCAAGGGCGTCAACGTCTCCCGCGCGCTGGTGGCCTCGGGGCTGGAGTCCCTTGCTGTCCTCCCCGGCGCGGACAGCGATCCCGTCCTGGCGGGCCTGCGCGAGCACGCGGTGCCCTTCGTTTCGCTTCCCATCGACGAGCCGCTGCGCACCAACGTGGCCCTCACCGAACCCGGCGGCGTGACCACCAAGATCAACGAACCGGGCCCCGCGCTGGATGAGAACCAGCAGGAAGCCCTGATCAAGCTGTTGGTCGAAAGCTCACGCGGCGCCACCTGGGTGGTCCTGGCCGGATCACTGCCGCCGGGACTCCCCACCGACTTCTACGCAACGGCAGCCCGCCGCCTGCGTTCTTCCGCCGACGGCGCCGCCCCGCGCATCGCCGTCGACTCGTCCGGCCTGCCACTCGCGGCCGCCCTTACCGGCGGCCCGGAGGGCATGCCTGACCTCCTGAAGCCCAACGCCGAGGAACTGGCGGAGCTGGCCGCAGCTGCCGGTTTCCCCCCGGCATCCGGTGACGAACTGGAAGCGGATCCGGCTGCTGCCGCTGCCGCCGCAGCCGCCGTCGTCCGTTCCGGTGTGGGTGCTGTGCTGGCAACTCTCGGTTCCAAGGGAGCTGTCCTTGTCACGGCCGACGGCGCGTGGCTGGCCACGCACCCGCCGGTCGCCGCGGTCAGCACGGTGGGTGCGGGCGACTCCGCACTTGCCGGCTACCTGCTTGCCCATGGCCGGGGCGCCGCCCCTGCCGACTGCCTTCGTCAGGCGGTGGCCCATGGTGCCGCCGCTGCCTCGCTGCCGGGTTCCACCGTTCCGGCAGTAAACCAAACCACCCCGGATGCCGTAACCATCACGGCCCTTCGAAAGGATTGACAGTGACCCAGCTCATCACCACGGACCTGGTCGAGCTCGACCAGAACCTGGGCAACGCCCCCGAGACGGTGATCCGGCATCTGGCAAGCAAGGTAGCTGCCACCGGACGCGCATCAGAAGTTGAAGGACTCTTCGCGGACGCCTTCGCCCGCGAGCAGAAGACCGCCACGGGCATCCCCGGCGGCATCGCCATTCCGCACTGCCGCTCTGCCGCCGTCACCGTACCCACCCTCGCCATGGCCCGCCTGAACCCGAAGGTGGACTTCGGCGCCAAGGACGGCCCCGCTGACCTGGTGTTCTTCATCGCCGCTCCCGACGGAGCGGACCAGGAGCACCTGAAGCTGCTCTCCAAGCTCGCCCGGTCCCTCATCAAAAAGGACTTCACCGCGGCCCTCCGCAACGCGTCCTCCCAGGAAGAAATTGTGGAACTCGTCGACGGCGCGCTGGCGGACAAGCCCGCCGCGCACGCCGCAGCGGCTCCGGCCGATGCAGTTCCGGTCGGCGCCGGAGTAGGCGCAGCCGGTGCCAGCGCTGTGGGTGCCCCCGCAGGGGCATCCGCAGGTTCCGCCGCCCGGGGACCCAAGCGCCTGGTGGCCGTCACCGCGTGCCCCACCGGCATTGCCCACACCTACATGGCAGCCGACTCCCTCGTGGCAGCCGCCAAGGAAGTGGGCGTTGACCTGCAGGTGGAGACCCAGGGTTCCTCCGGAGCCAAGGCACTGGACCCCGCCGTCATCGCCGCGGCGGACGCCGTGATCTTCGCTGTTGACGTGGACGTGCGCGGTAAGGAGCGCTTCGCCGGCAAGCCCGTCATCAACGCCCCGGTAAAGCGCGGCATCGACGAACCGGACAAGATGGTCCAGGAAGCCCTCGCCGCGGCCGACAACCCCCACGCCCGGCGCGTCCCGCACTTCGGTGCCGAGGAACAGGCCGAGCACGAGGCCGAGGAAAAGGGCGAGCACATTGGGCAGAAGCTCAAGAAAGCCCTCCTGACCGGTGTCAGCTACATGATTCCGTTCGTGGCCGGCGGTGGCCTGCTGATCGCCCTTGGCTTCCTCATGGGCGGCTACCTGATCACCAAGTACGCGGACACGATTGTGGTCCAGAACAGCCTGTTCAACCTGCCCACCGAGTTCCCCGACAACGCGTGGGGTCCGCTGGGTGCCTACCTCGGGGCGGTCCTGTTCAAGATCGGCGCATTGTCACTCGGGTTCCTGGTTCCGGCGCTGGCAGGCTACATCGCCTACGCCATCGCTGACCGTCCGGGCATCGCGCCCGGCTTCGTCGCCGGTGCAGTTGCCGGGTTCATGGGTGCCGGATTCCTGGGCGGCATCGTGGGCGGCCTGCTGGCCGGCTACATCGCCCACGTGGTAGGCCGCCTGCAGGTGGCACGCTGGCTGCGCGGCCTGATGCCCGTGGTGATCATCCCGCTGCTGGCCTCCCTGGTGGCTTCGGGCCTGATGTTCGTAATCCTGGGCGGCCCCATCGTCGCCATCACCAACGGCCTGAACTCCTGGCTGTCCGGCCTCACCGGGGCCGGTGCCATCGCCCTGGGCGTGATCCTGGGCCTGATGATGTGCTTCGACCTCGGCGGCCCGGTCAACAAGGTTGCCTACTCCTTCGCCGTCGCCGGCCTCGGCGCCGCAACCATCGACAACCAGGCCCCGTGGCAGATTATGGCAGCCGTCATGGCGTCCGGCATGGTTCCGCCGCTGGCCATGGCCTTGGCGTCCACCGTCCTGAACAAGAAGCTCTTCAGCCTGGCGGAGCAGGAAAACGGCAAGGCAGCCTGGCTGCTGGGCGCGTCCTTCATCTCCGAAGGCGCCATCCCGTTCGCCGCGGCCGACCCGCTGCGCGTTATCCCCGCCAGCATGCTGGGCGGTGCGGTGACTGGAGCCATCTCGATGGCTGCCGGCGTCGGATCCAAGGCACCCCACGGCGGCCTGTTCGTCTTCTTCGCCATCGACAACTTCCTGATGTTCGTTGTTTCGATCATCGTCGGCGTCGTGGTCACCGCCCTCTCGGTCATCGCCCTGAAGCGCTGGGCAGTCAAGAAGACCGTTGATACGGTTGAACCGGTTCCCGTAACCGTCTGAGCCGGTTCAGCCACAGACCTTCCCGGCGCTGAACGATCAGCACGCCGAAAGACAAAGGAGCAAAAATGCCAGAACGCACAGCAACAGTTGCCAGCCGCGTGGGCCTGCACGCCCGCCCCGCCGCTATCTTTGCCGAGGCAGCCGGAGAGTTCGACCTGGACATCACCATCGCCCGTGAAGGCGAGCCGGCAGACGAGGCCATGGATGCAGCCAGCATCCTGTCCCTCATGAGCCTGGGCGCCTCACACGGCGACGTGGTGGTCCTCCGCGCCGAAGGTGCCGGCGCAGACGATGCGCTGGAGCGCCTGGTGCAGATCCTCGAAACGGACCACGACGCCGAGTAGCACCTTCGCTGCCTCAGGCAGCACAACGCCGGCGGCCGCCGTCGGGCTTTCCCTCCCAAGGGATACGCCCGACGGCGGCCGCCTGGTTTTAACCGTCCGCCCGCACGGGCGGGCATCAGTCAGCCGCGCTCGGCGAGTGCCTTCACATCCGCCACGAGCTTGTCCCACATACCCTTCGAGTGCGCGGCGGCTTCCTCCGTGGGGTTATTGTCCTGGGCCAGCGTCAGCCGGGTGGCGCCGCCCTGGTCCTCGAGTGTCCATTCGAGCGTGTGGTAGTTCTCTGGTTTGTCCTCCTGGCCGGACAGGGCACTGAAATGGGTGTGGACGAGCTTCCGCCCCGGCTCCACGGCCAGGATCCGGCCTTTATCCTGGTACGTCTTTCCCTCCCACACGCCCTGCCAGGTGATGGGGCTTCCCACCGTCCAGTCCGTCTCCAGAGTGGTCCCGAACATGAACTCCTTCACTGCGGCGGGATCGGTCAGCACTTCCCACACGCGCTCCGGCCGGGCGTTGATGGTGGCAACGGATGTAGCCACGTGGTTTCCCGCCATGGCTCAGGCCTTCTTCGCCGTGAAGAGCAGGTACTCCCATTCCATCTGGAACGGGCTGTCGCCGTGCGCATCACCAAAGGAATCAGCAAGATCGGTGAGGGCCTTATCCAGCGCCTGGACCTTGTCCCGGTCCTCGCCCAGGAATTTGTAGACGGAGATGATGGGGCCGTAGTGGGACTTGAAATACCTAACGAAGTCCGCGGGCTGGTGAAAGCTCCTGACGGCCAGGTTCTGCTTGCGGGTGTGAACGTCGGTGACGCTCCCGTCCAGCAGTTCGCGGACATGCTCCTCGCTCCCCCAGAGCGGCGCTGGCTGGGCGCCGGGCGGGGGCGGCGGGGCAAACGGCTTCAGGGTGGCCAGCATCTGACCGACGAATCCTTCCGGCGTCCAGCTGAGCAGCCCGATGGAGCCTCCCGGCTTGCAGACCCGGAGCAGCTCGTCCGCGGCCGCCTGGTGGTGCGGCGCAAACATCACCCCGATGCAGGACATCACGGCGTCGAACTCCGCATCACTAAAGGGCAGGGCTTCGGCGTCGCCCTCCTGCCACTCCAGGCTGACGCCACGGTTGGCCGCCTCCTTGCGCCCTGCCTCGAAAAGTTCAGGAGTAAGGTCGCTGGCCACCACCTTGGCCCCCATCATGGCTGCCGGGATGGCCGCGTTGCCGGTTCCGGCCGCAACGTCCAGGACCCGTTGGCGTGGTTTGATGCCGCAGGCCTCCACCAGGACGGCGCCCAGTTCCAGGAGCATCTCGTCCGCGAGGGCGGGGTAATCCCCTGATGCCCACATGGCCCGGTGCTTTTTCTTCAGCTCCCGGTCATCCTCCACTGCATCCGTCTGCTGGCTCATGTCCGCGCCCCTTTACATGTCCGTCCGGAATGGGTGGCAGCGCGCCGTTGGCACAGCGGAGGCTGCGATGCGACTCATTGTGGGCGCGTTGGAGGCCGCTGTAAAGGCACGTTTTCCGAAAGCGCGGCCCGGCTACCGGCCCCTCCGGAATGCCGTACCGATTGCCGGTCAGGCCGGCTTGCGCGCCCTGGTGGTCTTGGCCGCCGGTTTTGCCGCAGCCTTTGTGCCGGACGTCTTGGTGTCCGCCGGGCCCGTGCCGGAGGACTTGGACGCGGTTGTTTTAGCTGCAGTGGACTTGGCTGCAGTGGATGTGGCTGTCGTGGATTTGGCTGTCGTCGACTTGGACGCTGTGGATCTTGCTCCCGTGGTCTTGGCGGAAGCCGATGTGGACTTCGCTGATGACCTGGCGGCTGGTTTGGCATCGTCCGTGCCGGTCTTCGCTGCCGCCGTCCTGGACGCGGCCGCCTTGGTGCCGGCCCGCTTGCCCGCAGGTTTGGCAGCTTCGGTTTCCTCGTTCCCTGCGTCCGCTTCGTCGTCGGATTCTCCACCGGCGGAGGCGGCTTCCCCGCCGCCGCGCTTCCGGTCCAGGCTCCGCTTGAGGGCCTCCATGAGGTCGATGACCTCGCCCTTGCCGCCCTCGCCGGCCTCGACGCCGAACGTTTCCTCCGTGTCCAGCGATTCGCCCTGTTCGAGCTTGGCGTCAATCAGCTGCCGGAGCTGCACCTGGTACTCATCCGTAAAGGAGCTGGGCTCGAAGTCGGCCGCCATGGATTCCACCAGCGCCGCGGACATGTCCCGTTCTTGGGCGGAGATCCTGATATCGGCGTCCAGCGATGGGAAGTTGGCCTCGCGTACCTCATCGGGCCAGAGCAGGGACTGCAGCACCAGGACGTCGTCCTTGATGCGCAGGGCACCCAGCCGGGTCTTTTCCCGCAGCGCGAACTGGACGATGGCCACCCGGTCCGTGTCCTCCAGCGCGCGGCGCAGCAGCACGTAGGCCTTGGGCGACTTGGAGTCCGGCTCCAGGTAGTAGCTCTTCTCGAACATCATGGGTTCGAGCTGCTCCGACGGCACGAACTGCACCACTTCGATCTCGTGGCTGTTCTCAGCAGGAATGGACTTGAGCTCATCCTTGGACAGCACCACCGTGCGGCCGTCCTCCTCGAACGCCTTCTCGATGTCCGAGTAGTCCACCACTTCGCTGCAGACCTCGCACCGGCGCTGGTAGCGGATCCTGCCGCCGTCGGCATTGTGAACCTGGTGCAGACTGATGTCATGATCCTCAGTGGCGCTGTAGACCTTCACGGGCACGTTGACCAGGCCGAACGCGATGGCACCTTTCCAGATGGCTCTCATTCCTACAGTCAACATCAGAGCGGGCCGGAGGTGAAGCCCCATGGCAGGTAGCCGGGAACGTGTCCGGGTGGCGGGCCGCGAACTGACGCTGACCAACCTGGACAAAATCATTTACCCGGAGACCGGCACCACCAAGGCGGACGTGCTGGCCTACTACGCTGCGGTGGCGCACGTCCTGATACCGGCGGCCGCCAACCGCCCGGCCACGCGGAAGCGGTGGGTCAACGGAGTAGGCACCGCGGACAAGCCCGGTGAGGTGTTCTTCCAGAAGGATTTGGAGGACTCAGCGCCTAGCTGGCTGCCCCGGGCAGCGATCACGCACAAGGACCGGACCATCCACTACCCCCTGGTCAACGACGCCGCCACGCTGGCCTGGTTCGGCCAGATCAACTCCCTCGAAATCCACGTGCCGCAGTGGCGGGTGGATTCGCACGGCAACCAGCTCAATCCGGACCGGCTGGTGCTGGACCTGGACCCTGGCGAGGGCGCCGGGCTGCCGGAATGCCGCGAAGTGGCCCTCCTGGCGCGGGACATCCTGCAGGACGTGGGCCTGGACCCGGTGCCGGTAACCAGTGGCAGCAAGGGCATCCACCTGTATGCAGCACTGGACGGGACCCAGACCTCGGAAGAGATCTCCGCTTTCGCCCGCGAACTGGCCCGGGCACTCGAGGCCGACCACCCGGACCTCGCCGTCAGCGACATGAAGAAGTCACTGCGCAAGGGCAAGGTGCTGGTGGACTGGAGCCAGAACAACGCCGCAAAAACCACGGTGGTCCCCTACTCGCTTCGCGGCAGGCCCACGCCCATGGTGGCCGCCCCGCGGACCTGGCGGGAAATCCAGTCTCCCACGCTGAAGCACCTGGACTACCAGGAGGTGCTGCGCCGGGTGCGGGACGGCAAGGACCCGTTCGCCGCCGTCGTCAACGCTGCGGCAAGCGCGGCGGCGGGTGGGACAACCGGCAGCCCGGAACAGGGGGACGCACACCACGACGGCGACGCCCGGCTGGGCAGGTACCGCTCGATGCGCGACCCCAAGGCGACCCCCGAACCGTTCGCGGGGATCCCGGCCGGCGGCAACAGCTTTGTCATCCAGGAACATCACGCCAGCCGCCTGCACTGGGACCTCCGGCTGGAACACGAGGGGGTCCTGGCATCCTGGGCCCTGCCCAAGGGCGTCCCGGAGTCCGGCGGCAAGAACAACCTGGCCGTGCAGACCGAGGACCATCCCATGGACTACCTCACCTTCCACGGCACCATCCCCAAGGGACAGTACGGCGCGGGTGAAATGACCATTTGGGACACCGGCACCTACGAACTGCACAAGTGGATCAACGGCAAGGAAGTCATCGTCACCCTGACGGGATCGGAGGGCGGCGGGCTGGGCGGCAGCAGGAAGGTGGCCCTCATCCACACCGGACGCGGGCAGGGGAAGGACGCCGAAAACCAATGGCTCATCCACCTGATGGACCAGGAGCAGCAAGGCGGACGACGACGGCAGGCGGCCCGCGCAGTGCCGGAACCTTCGCAGGACGCCGGCGGTGAAGAGCCGTCCGCGGCTTCCGCAGCAACGCTGAGCGCCCTTGCCGACCCGCTGGAGTACGCCCCCATGATGGCGACCTCCGGCAGCACTGCGGACCTGCACGGCAGCACGTGGCAGTACGAGCTCAAGTGGGACGGTGTCCGGGCACTGCTGGTGGCGGACAGTGAAAAGGTCCGGATCTTCTCCCGCAACGGCAACGACGTCACCAGGACCTACCCCGAGTTCACGGACCGGGCGTGCTGGCCGGGGCAGCCGTTCGTGGCCGATGGTGAGATCATCGCCGTCGGGCCCGGTGGAAGGCCTGACTTTGGGCTGCTGCAGGGGCGGATGAAACTTACCCGGGCGGCCGACGTCGCCAAAGCCCGCACCTCGATCCCGGTCCAGCTGATGCTGTTCGACCTGCTCTTCGACGACGGCAAGGACCTCCGGCGCCTGCCGCTCAGCAAACGGCGGCAGCGGCTGGAGGAATTCTTCCGTCCCTCCGACTGCCCGGTGGACCTGTCCATGGTGCTCGAGGAATCCGTGGACCTCCTCCTCGACAGCGCGCAGGAGCTCGGCCTTGAAGGGGTGATGGCCAAGAGGACGGACAGCCGCTACGTGAGCGGGCAGCGGACCAGGACCTGGATCAAACTCAAGACGGAACAGACCCAGGAAGTGGTGGTGGGCGGTTGGCGGCCGGGAAAGGGCGGGCGGCAGGACACCGTGGGATCGCTGCTGGTGGGCATTCCCGACGGCGGCAAGCTGCAGTACGTGGGGCGCGTCGGCTCCGGTTTCAGCGGCCGGGAGCTCACGGAACTCCGCCAGACGGTGGAACGCCTGGGCCGGAAAACCTCACCTTTCCACGACGTCCCCCGGCCGGATTCCGCCGACGCCCACTGGGTGTCACCGGAGCTCGTGGGCGAGGTGACCTACAGCGAGTGGACGGGGCCGGGCAGGCTCAGGCATCCACGGTGGCGGGGCTGGCGCCTGGACAAGGACCCGTCGGACGTGGTCCGCGAAGGCTAAGCCCGGCGGGGCGCACGCTTTTCGACGCGCTTGCGGGTCCGCGACGCGCAAATTACCTGGCGGCCCCCATATTCCGGGGGCGCCAGGTAATTTCCGTGTCGATATGGACAGCGCGCGTCGCCCTGCTGGGTCCAGGCGACGGCCAGCAGCTATGAGGAGTGCGGCATCTGGGGCCGGCCGGTGCGGTGGACAGCCGTCACTGCGGCCTCGTGACCCATCCGCCCATGGCCGGAGCCCTGGTCCTTCGGGTGCCGCCGCTTTCCCATGCCGTCCGGCCACCCGCCCTGCCCTGCCAGCGGAACGGCACCCGTAGCCGCGGGGCCGGGCGCCACAGGCGCATCCATGGCTGCCGCAAGGTGGTCCGCCACCTCAGGCCTGATGTGGAACTGGCTGGATTCTTCACCCATGTGGTTCTTCCCTTCTTTTCTTCGTTCTTCCTTGAAACGAATGCCGGCGAAAGCGCCCGGGCGCGCGGACTACTGCCCGGAAAGAAGTGCGTTCACCGCTCTACCATAGGCACGTCCGAGGCTGCTGGGAACCCCCTCCGGGGACCGTGGCAGCGGTCACTTTTTGCGGCCGGTTTCCCTCGGGAGCGGGGTTGAAACGGGGCATTTTGGAAAATTTTTGGTAACGCCGCTGTTCATCAGCCTGCTTCCCAGTGATCACGCGGGAAAAGCCGGGGGAAAAATTTTCAGAACCGGCCCCAAATTGGGCACAAAAGGGAGCATGCTACGCCATCAAACTGCTCCGACGCTAGAGGAATCCCGTAAAATTGAAGGCCTGCCCGGAGCGGGGCAGCTACAAGTCGCAAGCAAATGACCTCCACAGGAGTTGCCCAAATGCCCACAGACCGAAGCATGACCGACTCTTCAGCAGGCGCCAGGAACGCCCGCGGAACCGACCCTGCAGCCCCCACGGCTGCCAAGAAGCCCAGGCTGCTGCCACGCCGTCGGCTCAAGGAATCCGATGTCAACGTGGTGGACCAGCCCATGCTCAAAAAAGCACTGGGCGGCACGATCGTTGGCAACACCATGGAGTGGTACGACGTAGGCGTTTTCGGCTACCTCATCACCACCATGGGCCCGGTGTTCCTCCCTGAATCCGATCCCACCACCCAGACGTTGTTCCTGCTGGGAACCTTTGCCGCCACCTTCATCGCCCGTCCCCTGGGCGGGGTGATCTTCGGCTGGCTGGGCGACAAGATGGGCCGCCAGAAGATCCTGGCCACCACGCTGATGATCATGGCGGCCAGTACGTTCGCCGTCGGCCTCCTGCCCGGATACGCCCAGATCGGCCTCTGGGCTGCAGCGCTCCTGGTGCTCCTCAAGGTCATCCAGGGCTTCTCCACCGGCGGCGAGTACGCCGGCGCCACCACGTTCGTCAGCGAGTACGCCGCTGACAAGCGCCGCGGCTTCTTCGCCAGCTTCCTGGACCTGGGCAGCTACCTCGGCTTCGCCATCGGCGCCGCCCTGGTGTCCGTCCTGCAGCTGACCCTGGGCCAGGGCACCATGGAGGACTGGGGCTGGCGCATCCCGTTCCTGGTTGACGGCCCGCTGGGCCTGATCGCCGTGTACTTCCGGAGCAAGATCGAGGAATCGCCCCAGTTCCAGGCCACCCTTGACGCCCAGGAAGAAAACGCCAAGAACGCCTCCGCCGGGGACGCCGCAACGGCCAAGGGACCCGTGGGGATCGTCAAGGCCTACTGGCGCCCCATCATTGTGGCCATGGTTGTTGTGGCCGCTGCCAACACCGCTGGCTACGCGCTGACGTCCTACATGCCCACGTACCTGACCGACTCCAAGGGCTACGACGAGGTGCACGGCACACTGCTGACGATTCCCGTCCTGGTGGTCATGAGCCTCTGCATCCCGCTGACCGGCAAGCTCTCCGACCGGATTGGCCGCCGTCCCGTGCTCTGGATCGGCGCCGTCAGTACTATCGTCCTGGCCATCCCGGCCTTCATGCTGATTGGTATTGGGCAGATCTGGTCCACCCTCGCCGGCCTGGCCCTGATCGCTTTCCCCGTGACCTTCTACGTGGCCAACCTGGCATCGGCACTGCCGGCCCAGTTTCCCACCTCCAGCCGTTACGGAGCGATGGGCATTGCCTACAACTTCGCCGTAGCCATCTTCGGCGGGACCACCCCGTTCATCGTGGCCGCGCTGATCGGGGCCACCGGCAACGACATGATGCCCGCGTACTACCTGATGGCCACCTCCCTGGTGGGCGCCGTGGCCATCTACTTCCTGAAGGAATCCGCCAACCGGCCGCTCCCGGGATCGATGCCGAGCGTCGACACCGAGGCAGAGGCGAAGGAACTGGTGGCGACCCAGGACGAGAACCCGCTGATCAACCTGGACGAACTGCCGTTCGACACCCAGGACGGCGCCGATCCCCACGCACACCGCGGGGTTCCGGCCGGGGCATAGGCCCAGCCTCCCGGGCACTCTTGTAGCCCACGCTCACAGGCCCGTCCCGCGTGCTTCCTTGGGGGAAGCACGCTGGGCGGGCCTTTGCGTGCCGGCCGGATGTCCTCCCGTGACTGCGGCATGTGGCTCTGCATGGGACGCGGTGATACGGTCGCAAGGGCCTTCGGGCCGCAGTACATCAACAAAAACAGGACAGGTCGGGACATGAAGCGCGTTGTGGAGCAGCTACGCGCGCTTCACCGGTTGGAACCTGCCAACGGCGACCACCTTGCCGCGCTCCGGGTGGCCCTCAGCGTGGCGGTCCCCTCGCTGCTCCTGCTGGCCGCCGGCCGCACCGACCTCATCATCTACGCCGTATTCGGCGCGCTCACCGGCATGTACGGCCGCTCGGAACCGCACCAGCTCCGGCTCCGCCACCAGGGCCAGGGCGCCCTGGTGCTGCTCACCGGCGTGGTGGTGGGAGTAACGCTGTCCATCAACCACATCCACTCCTGGTGGCTGGTGGCAGTGGAAGCGACCCTGGCCGGAGTGGGGTCGGTATATGCGGACAGGGTACGCCTGAAACCCAACGGGCCCTTCTTTGGAATCCTCGCCCTCGGCGCCTGCGCTTCCGTTCCCACCACAGTCCCCTGGTACGCCGCCATGCTCATCGCGGTGGCCTCATCAGTGTTTTCCATCCTGATCGGATTCAGCGGCTGGATGCGCCGGAGGTCCTGGGAGCCAGGGGCCACCCGGAGCGTGCCGCGCCGCTCGGCGGCGGGGCGCAGGGAGTTGTCAGTCCACGCTGCACGGTACGTGCTGGCGGTGGGTGCCGCCGGGACCGTAGGCGTCATCAGCGGCAGCGGCCACCCGCACTGGGCCATGGCAGCTGCCGCCGTCCCCCTGGCCGGAGCAGACCTGCCCAGCAGCGTCCGG
The DNA here is from genome assembly GCF_024362385.1 of Arthrobacter sp. DNA4. NCBI lineage: Bacteria > Bacillati > Actinomycetota > Actinomycetes > Micrococcales > Micrococcaceae > Arthrobacter > Arthrobacter sp. DNA4. Next base: position 448,340 of record NZ_CP101466.1, on the reverse strand, counting down.
CGGGGCGTCCACCGCATCGTCGGGACGTTCCTGGGACTGGCGGTCACCGCCGTCGTCATCATTCCGGGACCCTGGACCCTGGCGGCGGTCTACCCGGCGCTTCAGGAGCCGGGACACCGGGCCGTGGTGCTGGCGCTGCTGGTGATCCTTTTCCAGTTCGCCACGGAGCTGTTCATGACCAGGCACTATGGCCTGGCCATGGTCTGGTTCACCCCGGTCATCCTGCTGATAACCCAGCTGGCCTCCCCCACCGAACCGCGGGTCCTCATCCTCGAGCGGGCCGTAGAGACCTTGGTGGGCGCGCTGCTGGGGATCCTCGTGGTGCTGGCCGTCCGCAGGTCCGGTGCCCGGCCCCGGAAGGCGCTTCCCGGGCTCCCTGCCAGGCGCTCCGGCCTACTTCGGCTTCCGCGCCGGCCCGGCCATTAGCCGCGCAGGCGCCACCCTGGCCACTGCGGCAACCACTTTGTACCTCTTGGAGGGGACGGACACCGCCTTGCCGCGTTCGTTGTCCGCCAGGCCTTCCCTGACCACCCGCTCCGCCCGCAGCCACGTCCAGGACGGAGCCACCGACTTGTCCATCCCCATACGGTCGTGGAACTCCGTGTGGGTGAAGCCCGGGCAGACGGCCGTGACCTTAATGCCCCGCTTTCGATAGGCCAGGTTTGCCCACCGGCTGAAGCTCACCAGCCACGCCTTCGCCGCCGAGTAGGTTCCGCGCGGCAGGAACGCGGCGACGCTGGCCACATTGATGATCCTGCCCTCCCCGCGCTCCAGCATTCCCCTGAGTGCCGCGTGGGTAAGCACCATGGACGTTTCCGCATGCAGCTTCAGGTGGCGCCTCTCCTCGGCTGCATGGTTGTCCTCGAAGTTGTGCAGCAGGCCGATCCCGGCGTTGTTCACCAGGATCCCCACCGGCCGCGTGGCGTCCTCGAGGCGTTCGACGACGGCGGCGACGTCGTCGTCCTGCGTCAGGTCAGCAGGAAGCACCTCAGCCGTGACGCCGTGCCGCCGCCGGAAGTCTTCCGCTGTTTCTGCAAGCCGGGACGCGTTGCGCGCCACCAGGACCAGGTCATGCCCCTGGGCGGCGAGCTGCTCGGCAAATTCGTGGCCCAGGCCGGCGCTGGCGCCAGTAACGAGTGCTGTGGTTCGAGTGCTGGTAGGCGTCATGCTGCAAGCCTAGCCAGAGAGACGGCTGTGTGGGCCGTTAGGCTGGTAACGCCGCAGTACCGGGCTGCTGCCGTGAAGGGGGAAACATGGACCAGCAACCATCCGGAGCGCTCGGATTCCGTGAAGTGGACAGGGACGGGAACCCGGTACCGCCTGAGACGGAGGGCCCCGAAGCCGCCGGGACGGAACGGTCCTGGTCCGCACCCAATCCCTTCATTGTGTTGTTGTGGCTGCTGGCTGCTGCGATGATTGCCGGCGGCACAGCACCGCTGCTGAGCGGCCCGATGATCATGGGGCCGTCCTCCGGCGCAATCCCGCTCGCGTACGTCGTGTTCACGTTCGCTCCGCAGGTGGTTCTCGCCGGCTTTGCCACCCTGGTTTTCCTGCTGTTCTGGCATGCCTGGCAGTGGCAGCGCAGCTGACCAGGAAAACGTATCCTCGCGCGGTCCCCACGACCGCATTCCGGGCTGTTCCGACTTGTGCAACAAATAGTAAGCATGCTTTGCTTACGGTGATAAATGAACCTCCGCAAGCAGTTCGCGGCGGGGCTGCCAATGCCGGCGGTTCCGTGAAGAAGCCCAAGGAAGAACATCATGACCACCGCAATGGAACACCGGCTGACGGCGTTTGGGGAGCGCACCGAGGCAGCTGGGCAGCTCTTGTCCACAACCGTACCCGTGGACGCAGGGTTGTTGATGACCCTGAATTCGCGCATGCACTGCCGCACGCCAATGCAGCGTGTCGACCATGATGAGCTTCCGGTCCGGCAGCCCGTGTACGTTGACGGGAACACCGTAGTTTCACTGCGTCCCGGGTCCGTCCCGGACAGCATCGTCACCTACCGCTGTGCCTGCGGCTTCACCATCGATGATCCGGGAACCGCCATGGCGGTCACCGGCCAGGCGCTGGCCAGCTGACGCCTGGCCGCTTAGCCCAGGGCACGCGCCCCGGGCGCTTCAGGCTTAGCGCCTGGTAGCGCCTCAAAGATCAGCGCTCCGGCCAATCGACGAATTGTTCGTAGCCTTCGTGCTTTCGCAGGTAGCTGGAAATGAACGGGCAGTGCGGAATGATCCGCTTGCCGGTGGCTACCACGTCATCCAGGGCAAAGTGTGCAAGGACCTTGCCCAGGCCTTGTCCCTCGAAATCCTCGCCGGTCTCGGTGTGGGTGAAATCGATGTGCCCGGGAAGGTCGTGGAAAAAGGCCTGGACAGCCAGTCTGCCGTCCACCAGGAGTTCGTACCGGTGCTGTGCGTCATTGCGCCGCAGCGAGACATTTGCGGTGAACTTGTCCTCAGCGGACGTGGTGTTCTCGGTCATGGTTCGACACTGGCACTACTTCAGTCCGCTGGCAATGGTCCTTCGGCCATGGCGGCGCCGGTATGGTTGCCGGCGCCGCAGCGGAAAACCGCCCAGCAAAACGATCGCCACCGAGAAACACACCGTGCCGGCGGCCAGCAGTCCCGGTGACAGTCCGCTGAGCGCGGCGTCCGCCACGGGGATGAAGACCACAACGACGGCGGCCCCCGCCGTGGCGGGCCGGCAGCGCAGGGTGACGGCCGTCGTCGTCCGTTCCTCCAGGTGGCCAAACGCGGCGGCCACCGGCAGGAGCAGGATGAGCAGCGCGAGGACCACCAGGGGCCGCGACCACCACCATGCAGCGGTGCCGGCGCCGGGCTTGGGGATCGGCGCCAGGAGCAGCAGCCCGGACATGCCCACCAGCAGCGGCAGGTGCCACAGGTACACCGTGAGGGATCTGCTGCCGGCCAGCACCAGCAGCCGGCCGATCCAGCCCACCCCGGCCAAAGGCGCCAGGACCGGACGCGCCAGTTCCATCGTGGCCAGCTGCGGGACGGCCAGGATCACCAGGGTCAGGTTGGGCGGGTTGAGGTTCACCAGCATGTTTCCGCGGTACAGCCCCAGCCCGGTCACGAGTCCCAGCAGCAGGTGTCCGGCCACGGCGATGCCCAGCAGTTCGGAACGGGAAAGACGGGAAAAGTAGCCGTCGGCGGCCAGGAAACCCAGTTGCTGGACCGCGCACCATACGAACACCAGGTTGACGTTGGCGAGGTCCGGCAGGACGCCCCGCAGGCAGTCGACGGCAAACACGAGCCCGGTGAGCAGGCAGAAGCCAAGCCAGGGCGCCCGCGCATGCAGTGCCGCCAGGGCCGGGATGTTCAGCTGTGCCGCGAGGTAGGCGGCCAGGAACCACAGGGGCATGGCCGCCCCGGCTGCCATGAGCTGGACCACCTGCCGGTCCACGCCGAGCGCGGCCGCCACGGACAAACCCACCACCATCGTGGCCAGCAAAGGGGTGGCCGGGCGGAGAAGGCGCAGGAGCCGGGCGCGGATGAACTGGGCTGCGGTGCCTCCGCTTGCCTTTAGCCGGCGCCAGGACTGCAGTCCGGTCACGCCACCGGTGACGAAGAACAGGGGCATGACCATGAAGATCCAGATGATGGGCTCGAACCAGTCCTGCTGGGCCAGGGTGTTCTCACTGGTGACTGTTCCGTCCGGGTGCAGGACCGGGCTGACCATCATGGAGTGCCCCACCACCACCAGCGCCAGGCACATGAACCGGACAAGGTCGATGGCCGGATCACGGTCCACCGTGTCCGCCCCGGTTCCTGTCCCCCGCCCTTCGGTGCTGTGCATGGGACCTACAACGGCTCGACGCTGCCCACGGCACTATTGTGCCCCCGTTGCCTGCGCGGGTTTAAGGACTTACGCCCCTTCTGCCCCTATTGCAGCACTGCAAGCAGTCCGAGCACGACGGCGAGCAGCGGCGTGGTGCCCTGGGTTGCCGCGGCGCGGAGGTACTTGCGTCCGGTGAACGCCAGGACGGCGGCCGCCAGCAGCATGGAACCGCAGCAGCTGAAGATCAGGGTCCAGCCTGCCACGTCCTGCATCGATCCCGCCCCGCCAAACGCCACGAGCCCCACGCCAATGAACGCCCCGACGGCCAGGAACAGGTTATAGAAGCCCTGGTTGTACGCCAGCGGCCTGGTGGTCTCCGCGTCCGCCTGGGAGGCAACCCCAAAGCGCTTCCACGTCGCGGGCCGGGTCCAGGTCAGCGACTCCATGGTGAAGATGAAGACGTGCAGTGCGGCGGCAAGGAAGGCAAAGAGAAGGGAGGCCAGGATCATTGCTCGATCCTAGCCTCCCGGCGAAAACCTCCATCCCGCCTGGCAGGCGGGATGAAGTCGGAAAGGAGGAGGCCAGGACCGGCTGCTTGATCCTGGCCTCCCGTTCGTGGAAGATTCGTTCCCGTTACCGTGCCAGCGTGGCCAGCGTGGTGGCAGCGAAGCCCTTCGCCGACGTGTTCCACAAAGCCAGCAGCCCCTGCAGGTTCTCACCGTCGGCACGGTGCGCGGGAAGCTGGTCCTGGAGCGTGGCAAGGACGCCGGTCCGCAGTTCGGTGTTGAAGTTGACCTTGCCAACGTTCATGGCCGCGGCCTTGACCAGCTCTTCCGCGGGGATGCCGGAGGCACCGTGCAGCACCAGCGGAATGTGGATCCGCGCCGCGATGTCCTGCAGCACGTCCCAGCGCAGCCGCGGCTCGCCCTTGTACTTGCCGTGGACGTTGCCCACTGCGACGGCCAGCAGTTCGGCCCCGGTGCGGAACACGAAGTCCTCCACCTGCGCGGAGTCGGTCAGGCCTGCCACGTCGATGCCTGGCTGGCCCCGCGGCATCCAGCGGGTCGACGCCGAAGGCACGGTCCTCGTCCCCGGCCAGGCCACCGAGTTCCGCCTCAAGCACCACGTCGGAGCCCAGCAGCGCACGCGCAGCCTGGACCAGCGCAATGTTGTCCTCGTAGGGAAGGGAGGAACCGTCGGCGAGGACCGAATCCGCCCCTGCCGTGACGGCGTCGGCCATCACGTGGAGGTCGGAGGCGTGGTCGAGCTGCACCGCGACGGGGACGCGGGCGGCGTCGGCCAGGCCACGCAGCGCCGAGATCAGCCGGAGGCCGTTCGCGGTGGCGGCGGTCTTGGGTGCCACCAGCAGGATCACGCCCCTGCCGGATTCCTCGGCGGCGCCCACCACGGCCAGCGCGGTGGTGAAGTCGTAGCAGGTGAAGGCCGGCACTGCGGAGCCCTGCTGGAGGGCGGAGGTGACCAGGTGGTCCAGGCGGGTTTGCATCAGGCGCCCAGGCCTCCCACCAGGATCCAGGCGACGAAGGTCAGCAGGAAGCCGGCCACGCCCAGGATGGTGGTCAGGACGGTCCAGGTCTTGAGGCCGTCGGAGACGGTGAGGCCGTAGTAGCGGACCACTACCCAGAAGCCGGCGTCAGTCACGTGGGACAGGCCCAGGGCGCCGAAGCCGATGGCGATCACGATTACTGCGATCTGCGCCGGGCTGTAGCCGCCGCCGCTGACTGCTGCGGACAGCAGGCCGGTGGTGGTCACGATGGCCACGGTGGCCGAACCCTGGGCGGCGCGGAGGGCCAGCGAGATGATGAAGCCGAGCAGCAGCAGCGGAACGCCGAGGGTGTCCAGGGTCTTGGACAGCGCCGACCCGATGCCGGAGACCTGCAGCACGTTGCCGAACACGCCGCCGGCGGCCACCACCATCAGGATGGAGGCGATGGGAGGAAGGGAGCCTTCGAAGATCTCGCCGGTTTCCTTGAAGGACCAGCCGCGGCGGACAGCCAGCAGGAAGAAGGACAGCGCCACGGCCACCAGCAGGGCCAGGAAGGGGTTGCCGATGAAGGCAGCGAGGCCATACAGCGGATCGGACTTGGGGATCACCAGGGTGCCGACGGTACCGAGCAGGATCTGCACAATGGGCGCTGCGATCAGGAAGATGATCAGGCCCGGGCGCGGGGTGCGATGGCGGCGGCCCCGGGACCGTCATGGCCCACCTTGACCAGTGACTTGGAGCCGAACTCCTCCACTTGGGCCTTCACGACCGGCAGCAGCTCATAGTCCTTGCGGTTCATGATGGACGCAACCCAGTAGGACAGGAAGCCCAGGGGCACGCAGATCAGCAGTGAGATCAGGGCGATGAGTCCGATGTCGGCACCAAGCACGCCGGCCCCGGCGACGATTCCGGGGTGCGGGGGTACTGCCACGTGGATGGCGAGCATGATGCCGGCCATGGGGAGGCCGAACTTCACGGGGTGGACCTTGGCGATCTTGGCGAAGGCGTACACGATGGGCACCAGCACGATGATGCCCACCTCGAAGAACACGGGGATGGCCACCAGGAAGCCGACGGCGGTCAGCGCCACGGCAACGCGCTTGGCCCCGAGCTTGCGGGTGAAGTGGTCCGCGAGGGACTGGACGCCGCCGGACACCTCGATCATGCGGCCCAGCACGGCGCCGAGCGCGATCAGGATGGCAACCTTGCCCATGGTGCTGCCCACGCCGCTGGAGACCACGGTAAAGATGTCCTGCAGCGGGATGGTTGCCGCCACGGCCACCAGGATGCTGACGGTGAGCAGGGCCACGAAGGCCTGGATCTTGAAGCGGATGATCATCACCAGCAGGATGGCGATGCCCACCGCTGCGATGGTGAGCAGTACCGGGGTGCCCAGCTCAACGGCGGGCTTGATGGCCGGGGCATCGGCCGCCCGCTGTATCAGCGGGCTCATCAGGTGGTTCACGGGGGGATGTCTCCTTTGACGTGCCGGTCCGGGGCAGGGCGGCATCAGGGAATGGTGGGTGGGGATAAACGTTGCGGGACTGCGCTTAAGCAACGCTGGGAGGCACGACGACGGCGGAGGGGGACCGCCGTCGTCGTACGTCTTGTGCCGCAAGGGCAGGAGGGGTGGCTTACTTGGTGCGCTTGGCGGGCGCGACCACCTTGATGACGGCGGAGTCATCGGCGGCGGCGAGGCCCTGGGCCTGGCCCAGGAGGTAGAGCTGTTCGGCGGCGGCAGCAACGGGGGCTGCCAGGCCGGCGGCGCGGGTTGCCTTGCCCACGATGCCCATGTCCTTGACGAAGATGTCCAGGCGGGACAGCACTTCGGCACCTTCCTCGTTGTAGGCCTCCAGGATGCGGGGTCCGCGGTTGGAGAGCATGAAGGAACCGGCCGCGCCTGCTTCCAGGGCGGCAAGTGTCTTGGCCTGGTCCAGCCCCAGGGCGTCGGCCAGGGCCAGGGCCTCGGCGGCGGCGGCGATGTGGACGCCGCACAGGAGCTGGTTGACGGTCTTCAGGGCCTGGCCGTCGCCGGGGTTGTCGCCCACCACGGTGAGGGTGGAGGCGAGCAGGTCCAGGGCGGGGGCGGCCTTTTCGCGGGCTTCGGGGGATGCGCCGACGACGATCAGCAGGTCGCCTTCGCCGGCGCGCTTGGGGCCGCCGGACAGCGGAGCGTCCACCAGGTCCACGCCGTATTCGGCCAGCTTGGCGACCGTGGCGGGGATGGCGTCGGTGCCCACCGTGCTGCCGAGGATGACGACGGCGCCCGGTTCCAGGACGGAGGCCACACCGTTCTCCCCGAAGAGGACGTCGTTGAGCTGTTCACCATTGCGGACGGCCAGGAGGACGGCGTCGGCACCCTTGGCGGCTTCGCGGGCCGTGCTGAAGGTGGCAATCCCGGCTTCCCGGGCAAGTTCCAGGCGGGGTTCGGCGATGTCGAAGCCGTGGACGGTCAACTGCGAGGCCAGGCGGGTGGCCATGGGCAGGCCCATGGCGCCGAGGCCCAGGACGGTGACGGTGTAGTTGCTGGTCATGGTGTTTCTCCTTGAAATTTGCCCGGCCCTCGCCGGCGGGGGCCCGGCCCGTGGAGCCGGTGGGAATTAGAAAGTGCTGCTGAGCTTGCGGGTGACCTGGGCCAGGGAGTCGTCGTCGCCCACGTTCCCGGCGAACACGATGTACGGGATGCCCTTGGCGGGGCCGTCGACCGGTTCCCAGAGGCTGACGATGCCGGGCAGCATCGGGCCGCGGACAATGGCGTGGCGGATTTCCAGGCCGTGGGCTGCGACGTCCGAGGACGTGATGCCGCCCTTGGCGATGACGAACCGGGGCGGGAAGGTCTTCAGCGTGCGGTTGACCACGTCCACGACGGCGGCGGAAACGGTCCGTGCGATCCGCAGGCTTTCGGCGGGGTCATCGGTCTTGATGAGCAGCCGGCTGGTGTGCACGATGACGTCGCCGGCGTGGAGGGCTTCGACGACGGCCTCAACGGTCTGGTCCAGGTGCGCCTTGGCGTCCGGCTCGGCACCAAGGAGTTTCTCGACGTCGATCTCGATGATCCGGGCGGAGCTGTGTTCCGCGGTGAGGACGTTGAGCTGGCGCGTGGTGACGCCGACGTGCGAGCCCACCACGATCAGGCCACCGGCCTCCGACGGCGTGTTGCCCGCGTAAGCCTCCTCGGAGGTCAGCGCGGCGCGGATGTCCTGGCCGATGCGGCCCCGGACGAACGGCGGGCCAACGCGGTACAGCAGCTTCTTGCCGCGGCGCTCGGCTTCTTCCAGGCCCAAGGCCAGTGCGCGGAAGTCGTTCTCGGTGACGATGTCCGCGACGATGGGCGTGGAATCGGTGGCCGGTTCGATGGCGTCGGCAATCGCTTTGGCGGAGATGGCCGGGTCCTGGGCGGAGGCACCGGCGCGGATGGTGTTCAGGTCCAGGACGATCACGGAATCTGCCGGGAACCTGCCCTGCGATTTTTCCGCGACGTAGTCCGCCATGACGGAGGTGCTGAAGCCGAAGGACGCGTCCTTGGCGAACTCCGTTTCGGAGACCGGGACCAGGGTGCCCTTGGCGTCGCCGGTGCCGCGCATGTAGTGGACGCCGCCAATGGTGAGCCTGCCGGCGTCGGGGAAGGCCGGAACCAGGACAACGCCGTCGGTCTTTTCTCCACTGACCTTGGCCACGGTGGCTGCAATGACGTCCGGCTCCAGGGGGAAGTGGCCGCGGAGGGTGGAATCGCTGCGGCTGACGAAACCCAGCCGAAGACTGGAACCAGCGGAGTCCTGCTGCCCTGCTGCGGCCAGGGCGTTGCGGACCACTTCCTCGTTGCGGGCTGCCGCCTCCGCCGGGTCAAGGCTGCGGGTGTTGGTCAGGACATACACGGCGGGCTTGCCCTGGCCGAAGGCCCAGGTGAAGTCTTCCACTTCCCAACGGGTGAGCACGGGCAGGTCTGCCACGGACTGCGTGCCGGTGGGGTCGTCGTCGAGCACTACCAGGACGCGGGGAACCGCTGCGTTGGAAGCGGCCAGCGCGCCGGCAACCAGCCCGGCGGGAATCTCAAGGTCTGCCGGATAGGCGGCCAGAACGTCTGCTTCATACGTCACAGTGCACTCCGTTGTGTAGCGATCCGGGCTCGCGGATCCAGATGTAAAGGTAACTGTAAGATGTCTGACATCTTGCATCTGAAAATTAGTGTGGCACACGGCATACGGACACGCAAGTACACTTGTCTGACATATCCGCCAGGCGTCGGCCGGAAAGAGCGATCGGGGGCAACATGGCAAGGAAGTCACTGGTGGGCGTGGTGGCCGATGAGCTGCTGGACCGCATCATCGAAGGCGAGTTTCCGCCCGGCTCCACGGTTCCCGGCGAGCATGAACTGAGTGCCCGCCACGAGGTCAGCCGCATGACGGTCCGCGAGGCGATGAAGACGCTGCAGGCCCAGCGCATCCTCAGCGTGGAGCGCGGCCGGGGCACCTTCGTCAATCCCCTGAGCCGCTGGGCCTCCCTCGAAGCCGTCCTTCGCGCCGCATCCGAGGGCAAGAACGACGCCGATGCCTCCATCCAGCTGATCGAGCTGCGCAGGATGCTCGAAACGGGAGCCTGTGAACTTGCCGCAGGACGGATTGTCGAGGAAGACATCACCTCCCTTTTCAACTACATTTCCGCGATGAAGGCCGCCCACAGCATCAACGATGTTGCCGCTTTCGTGGAAGCGGACCTTGCCTTCCATGACGTCATCCTGCGCGCATCCGGGAATGTGTTCGTGTCGGTCCTGTTTGAGCCGCTGCATCGCGTGCTGGAAAAGCGCAGGACCGAGACCTCCGCTGTCCCTGCGATCCAGGAGCACGCAATCGGCCATCACCAGAACATTGCCGAGGCCTTGGAATCCCGTGACCCTGACCGGTCACGCCAGGCCATGGACGCGCACATGCAGCAGACGCTCGATGACTTGAAGCAGCTGGTGCTGGACTCCAAGTAGCCTCCCGTGCCACGGTCCTGATTGCCCCGGGCCCCTGTTCAACGCTCCCGCAGTCCTACTAGGCTTCAGGAACGGCCCGCAACCGGGAGCATCGACGATCACGAGGAGCGAAGTTGTCCAACCACACGTACAGCATTTCTGAAATTGTCGGCACCTCCACCGAGGGCGTGGACGACGCCGTCCGCAACGGCATTGCCAAGGCATCCCAGACCCTGCGGAACCTCGACTGGTTTGAGGTCAAGGAGGTCCGCGGCCACCTGGAGGACGGAAAGGTCGCAGATTGGCAGGTCACCATCAAGATTGGCTTCCGCCTGGAAGAGCACTAACGCCAAACACGGCTGACCCGCAGCCAACACGTTCCTGACGATGTTGGCTGCGGGCCAGTTGTGTTTAAGGCAGGACCTAGTTTGCCGTGCCGGGGCTGCGGCGCCGCCAGACAGTGGGCACGCCGTCGAATGCCGGGAACACGTGGCCCTCGAAGAAGGACAGGACAGTGTGGGGATCGATGTCGGGGCTCCAGAGGCCGGAGGCCGGGCAGTGGGAACCGGTGGCGGTGGAGGCGGCGCCGGCAGAGGCCTGGCGCTCCTTCAGCAGGGCGATGCGTTTCATCGTTGAGACCATCCTGGGGTGATAAGAACTGGGCAGGGAAAGCTGGTACTCCCACCCTAGGAAAGGGCCGGGCCGCCACCAATGGGCGGCTGGCCAGAATCACCCCACGGCGCTGGACGAATGTACAGTGGCGTGGCCATCTACGTGCCGGTCAGCCCGCGTCGCCGCTTTCGGCCACCGCGGCAGGGTCCCGTGGCAGGCTTGCATCCGGGGCTGCCCCGAGGCTTCCCAGCAGCGCCAGGGCGTCCGACGACGGCGATCCGGGCCGGGCGGAGTACACGCGGAGCGTCTGGTCGGGGTCCTCCGGCAGGACCAGGTTTTCGAAGTTCAGTTCCAGGTCCCCCACGGCGGGATGGTGCAGCCGGACGGTGCCTGCAGCGCGGGTGGCAACCCGGTGCCCCGCCCACCACTGGCGGAAGTGTTCGCTGTGGACCGCCAGCTCCCCCACCAGGTGGTTCGCCTGGGGGTCGTTGGGGTGCCGGCCCACGTCCAGGCGGAGGGAGCCTGCGGCTTCCGCCGCCACGGTTTTCCAGTCCCTGAAGAGTTCCCGCGCAGCCGGGTCAAGGATGGTCCAGCGTGTCAGGTTCCGCTCCGCGGGCGGCAGCGCGGGGAAATCGGCGAACAAGAGGAACGCCATCCTGTTGCCCGCCAGCACGTCGTTGCGCCTGCCCAGCACCAGCGCGGGCACCTCCCCCACCGCGTCCAGGAGCTGGCGCAGCGCCGGCCGGACGCCCTGGGCTGCATTGGCACCCGGTTCGCGGGGAGCACCCGCGCAGTTCTCGAGCAGGTCCAGCATGTGCGCGTGCTCGCTGCTGTCCAGCCGCAGGGCCCTGGCAACGGCGTCCAGGACCGTGCGTGACGGGTGGATATTGCGGCCCTGCTCCAGCCGCACGTAGTAATCGGTGCTGACCCCGGCCAGGCGCGCCACTTCCTCCCGGCGAAGGCCCGGAACCCTGCGGGCACCCGTACTCGGCCCCGTCCCGGCGACCTCCGGGCTCAACCGGGACCGCATGGCTTTGAGGAATTTTCCGAACTCGGCGCTTTGACCCATGCAGACCATTGTGCCTGCGTTGACGTGACCGGCTCTACAACGAAGGTAGGACTGGCGGTCCTAGGAAAAACAGGATCAGCCTTGGCTGCTGACTTGATGGCGGAAAGTGCATAGGCTCAGGAGTGAGCCGGTGGAAACCGATTTCTCACTTTGGTTCCCCACTCGTCGAGCAGCCGGCATCATTCATTCCTCAGCACCATACGTCCAAGGAGTACATCCATGTCAGAGCTGACACTCAACAACGGCGTCATCATTCCGCAGCTTGGCTTCGGCGTTTTCCAGGTCCCGCCGGAGGATACCCAGCGGACCGTGGAGGATGCGCTGGAAGCGGGCTACCGCCACATCGACACCGCTGCCGCGTACCGCAACGAGGCAGGGGTAGGGGCAGCGCTCGCAGCTACCGGGATCCCCCGCGAGGAAATTTTCGTGACCACCAAGCTCCGCAACGGCGAGCAGGGCCGGGCCCAGGAAGCGTTCCAGAACAGCCGCAAGGCCCTGGGCCTGGACTTCATCGACCTCTACCTCATCCACTGGCCGGTTCCTTCGCAGGGCCTCTTCGTCCAGGCATGGAAGGAATTGGAGCGGCTGTACGAAAACAAGGAGATCCGCGCCATCGGCGTCTCCAACTTCCTCTCCGACCATCTGGACACCCTGCTGGAATCCGCGGAAACAGTGCCCGCCGTCAACCAGATCGAGCTTCACCCCAGCTACCAGCAGGCGGACCTTGCCGCCAAGTGCCGGAGCCTGGGAATCGCCGTGGAGGCGTACAGCCCGCTGGGGCAGGGCGGTGACCTCAACGGGAACGCAGTCACCGCAATCGCCAACGCCCACGACGCCAGCACCGCCCAGGTGGTGCTCGCCTGGCACCTCGCCAACGGCAACATCGTCATTCCCAAATCCGCGAACCCTGGCCGCATCCGGGAAAACTTCGCCGCTTCGTCCCTGAAGCTGTCCGAAGACGAACTGTCCGCCATCACCGCACTGGAGTCCGGTGCGCGCATTGGCTCCGATCCCGCCGTCGCCTCCTTCACCCAGATGTAGGTTCCAACCGGCCCACCCACCGGTTGGCATGCCTACCCGTTGAAAGGATCTTCCATGCAGTACACCCATCTGGGCCGCTCCGGCCTGAAAGTCTCCCGCCTCTGCCTGGGCACCATGAACTTTGGGCCGCAGACGGAGGAGGCGGATGCCCACAGCATCATGGACTCGGCCCACGAAGCCGGCATCAACTTCTTCGACACCGCCAACGTGTACGGGGGCGCCGACCACCGCGGCTGGACCGAGGAGATCATCGGGCGCTGGTTTGCAAAGGGCGGCGAGCGCCGGGAGCACACCGTCCTGGCCACCAAGCTTTACGGCACCATGACGGACCGGCCCAACGAGTCCAAGCTCTCCGCACTGAACATCCGCCGCGCGCTGGATGCCAGCCTCAAGCGACTGCAGACGGACTACATCGATGTGTACCAGTTCCACCACGTCGACCGGGACACTCCGTGGGACGAGATCTGGCAGGCCATCGAAGTGGCCGTACAGCAGGGCAAGATCCTGTACTCGGGCAGCAGCAACTTCGCCGGCTGGCACATCGCCCAGGCGCAGGAAGCGGCACGCCGCCGGAACTACACGGGCCTGGTCAGCGAGCAGTCCATCTACAACCTGTTCATGCGCCAGGTGGAACTGGAAGTCATCCCGGCGGCACAGCAGTACGGGCTGGGCCTCATTCCCTGGTCGCCGCTGCAGGGCGGGCTGCTGGGCGGCGTGCTGAAGAAGGAACGCCAGGGAGTCCGCCGCACGGAGGGACGGGCCGCGGAAACGCTGAAGAAGCACGAGGACCAGATCCGCCAGTACGAGGATTTCGCGGACGAACTGGGCCACGAACCCGGCGACGTGGCCCTCGCATGGCTCCTCCATCAGCCTGCCGTGACCGCGCCGATCGTGGGCCCCAGGACCCAGGAACAGCTGGATGCCGCAATCCGCGCGCTGGATGTCTCCCTCGATGCCGACGCACTCAAGCGGCTTGACGATATCTTCCCGGGACACCGCACGGCGCCGGAAGACTACGCGTGGTAGGCACAATCGCCGCGGATACGGCGGCGCCCAGGAGCATCCTTTTCATCGGCGGCACCGGGGTCATCAGCGCGGCGGCGGCAGAACGCGCCGCCGCGCTGGGCCACCGGCTGACCATCCTGAACCGGGGGCAGTCCGGCAGGCCTGTCCCCGACGGCACCGAAGTGCTGCACGCAGACGTCCGCGATGCGGCCTCCGTCAGGGAGGTGCTGGGCGGGAGGGAGTTCGACGCCGTGGCGGACTTCATCTCCTACACTCCGGACCAGGCCCAAACCAGCATGGAGTTGTTCCGGGAGCGGACAGGTCAATACGTCTTCATCAGCTCGGCCTCCGCGTACCAGAAGCCGCCCACCAGGCTGCCCATCCGCGAGTCCACGCCGTTGAAGAATCCGTTCTGGCATTACTCCCGGGACAAGATCGCGTGCGAGGAGCTGCTGTTCCGGGCCTACCGGGAGGATGACTTTCCATTGACGGTGGTGCGGCCGTCGCACACTTATGACCGCACCAAGATCGCCATGGTGGGCGGCTGGACGGACATCCACCGGATGCGCAACGGCCTCCCGGTCATGGTCCACGGAGACGGCACCTCGCTGTGGACGCTGACGCACAGCAAGGACTTTGCCAAGGCGTTCGTCGGCCTGCTCGGCCGGCCGCAGGCGGTGGGTGAAAGCTATACCATCACCTCCGACGAGTACCTGCCCTGGAACCAGATCTACCGGCTCTTCGCGAGGGCGGCCGGGGTCCGGGAACCGGAGCTGGTCCATGTGGCGTCTGAAACCATCGCCGCCCACGACCAGGAACTGGGTTCCAACCTCCTGGGCGACCGGTCCCATTCGGTGGTCTTCGACAACACCAAGATCAAGTCACTGGTCCCGGACTACACCGCCGCCATCCCGTTCGCGGACGGTGCCCGGGAAATCGTGGAGTGGCACGACAGCCACCCGGAGCTGCAGCAGGTCAACGAGGCTTACATGCAGCTTTCCGACAAGCTGACCGGCTGGGCGCGGCAGGGCGCCTGACCCCCGGCCGCACGCTGGCCTGCCGCAGCCGGCGGCGGGCCAGCGGCGCGCCAGCTGCCGGAGGGCAGCTGTGCTACATTTCGGCGCATGACTTCGCCCCCTTCCCACCGTCCCGTCGATGGGCATCCTGCCGACGGGCCCGTTGCCGCAGCCATTGGCCTCCTGGCGAAGCAGGGTTTCGACACAACGTCGGTCGAGGAACTCGCAGAAGCCTCGGGCATGAGCCGCAGCACGTTCTTCCGCAGGTTCGGGTCCAAGGAGGACGTCGTCTTCGCCGACCACGAGCGGATCCTGCACCAGGTCAACGAAAGGCTCGCCGAATCCAGGCTCGAGCCGCTGGCTGCAGTGGCGGACGCAGCGCTGCTGGTTTTCGACCACCACTTGCGGAACCCCCAGACCTCCCGCGCCCGGTACGGGCTGTTGCAGGCAGTCCCGGCCCTCAGGGACCGGGAGCTGGTGACCTCGCACCGGTACGAGCGGGCGTTCCTGCACTACCTGAGCGACAAGCTGCCCCGGAACGACCGGCGCGAATACAAGGCCGTCGCCTTCGCTGCAGCGGTAGTGGCGGTGCACAACGCGTTCCTGCGGGAGTGGCTGCGGGCCGCTCCCAGTGCCGGAGACACCCTGGCGGGCGACCGGCAGCGGGCCACCGCCCTGGCTGCCGAACTCCATGCTTTGGCGGATACGTTCCGGCCTGCGCTCCTGGGCGCGGCCGCTGCCGCCCCACCTGCGCCGACCGTCGTCGTTACGGTTTTCCCCGGCCCCGCCGACAAGGACGCAATCGCCCAGGCGGTCCGGGACGCCCTCCCCTAGCCCCAACCCGCCACTACAGCCTCTTGATACCCAGTTTCTTGACGTGGAACTGGGTTTCATTGCATCCTTGGAGGGTGTGGTCCAGGCCACAAGGCCCCGGCCCTCCCGCCGCCGCTGATTCAAAGGATGCTTTCAATGACGACGACGTCGCCCAGCCCCGCGCCCACCCGCACCGGGGATCCCGCCGGTTTCCCCTCCGGAACAGTTGAGCCGGAATATGTCCTGACCGAAGCCCTCGGGACGGACCCGGCGTCTATCCTGGCCGGCGTCGGGGACGAGGACCGCGCCTACTGGGAGCGCGCCCGCAGCTTTGTCCAGGACGAGGTCCTGCCCGTCATTGACTGCTACTGGGAACGCGGCGAGTACCCACTGCACCTCCTCCAGCGCCTGGGCGAACTGGACCTGCTCCGCGACGGCATCACCGTGGAGGGCTTCGCACCCATGAGCAGCATGGCCGCCGGCCTGGTGAACATGGAAATCAGCCGGGGCGACGGCTCCGTGGCCACGATGATTGCCGTCCAGGGCGGCCTGGCACTGCGTTCCGTGGCTGAATGTGGCTCTGCGGCACAGAAGGAACGCTGGCTGCCGGCAATTGCCAGGGGCACGGAATACGCGGCGTTCGCCCTCACCGAGCCTACGCACGGCTCCGACTCGGTGGCTCTGGAAACCACGGCAACCCGCACGGACGGCGGGTTCCTGCTCAACGGCGAAAAGAAGTGGATCGGCAACGGCTCCGTGGGCGGCGTCAGCATCGTCTGGGCCCGGGGCGACGACGGCCAGGTCCACGGCTACCTGGTTCCGCAGGACTCCCCCGGCTACACCGCAACCAAAATCGAAGGCAAACTTGCCCTCCGCGCCATCTGGCAGGCCCACATCCGCCTGGAGGACGTCTTCGTCCCCGAGGAGAACGTCCTGCCGGGGGCACGCACCTTCAAGGACACGGCCCGGGTACTGCTGGCGACCCGGTTGGGCGTGGCCTGGTCCGCCGTCGGCCATGCCACCGCCTGCTACGAAACGGCCGTCCAGTACGCCAAACAGCGCAAGCAGTTCGGCCGGCCGCTGGCCGCGTCCCAGATTGTGCAGGAGCGCCTGGCGCGGATGCTCAGTGAACTGGCCACCATGCAGCTGATGGTGGTGCAGATGACCCGGCTTGATGAAGCCGGAACGCTCACGCCCGAGCAGGCGTCCCTCGTGAAGTACACCTGCACCCGCACCGCACGCGGCATCGCCTCCAACGCCCGCGACCTCCTGGGCGGCAACGGCATCCTGCTGGAAAACCGCGTTGCCAGGCATCTTGCGGACATCGAAGCCATCCACACCTACGAAGGCACCGAAACCATGCAGGCCCTCATCATCGGCCGCGGCATCACCGGCACCTCCGCCTTCGCCTGAGCCCTGCCCTTCGGCTTTGGTTGCCCATCATCCCCTGAAAGGACTGTTCTTGAACCAGAACGCCAACATCCCCGTCATCCTGGGCGGCGCCCGCACCCCGTTCGGCAGGTTCCGCGGCGGACTCACGCCCTTTTCCTCCAGCGAACTCGGCGCCCACGCCATCCGCGCCGCGCTGGAACGCACCGGCGTGGCGCCAGAGCAGATCGGCGCCGTCATTGTCGGCCAGGTCATTCAAGCCGGCGCCGGCCAGGGCCCCGCACGGCAGGCCAGCCTGGCCGCCGGAATCGGCTGGGACGTCCCCACCATCACCATCAACAAGCTCTGCCTGTCCGGCCTGACGGCAGTGATCGACGCCGCCCGGATGATCCGCACAGGGGAAGCCGACTTCATTGTGGCCGACGGCCAGGAATCGATGACCAACGCACCGCACCTGGTCCCCGGGCTGCGCGCCGGCGTCGTCATCGGTGATGCGCCCATGCTGGACTCCCTTAACCATGACGGGCTGCAGGACCCGGTGAGCAAGAAGCTCATGGGTGAGGCCACCGACTCGGGAAACGCCGAACGCGGCATCACGCGCGAAGAGCAGGATGCCGTCGCGGCCCGCTCCCACCAGCGCGCCGAAGCCGCCCGCGCCGCCGGGATCATGGCCGAGGAGATCGCTCCGATCGAGATACCGCAGCGCAAGGGACCTGCCGTGACCCTTGAACACGACGAAGGCATCCGTCCGGACACCACCGCGGAATCCCTGGCGCAGCTCCGCCCGGCGTTCTCCAAGGCGGAGAGTGCCACCATCACGGCGGGGTCGTCGTCGCCCCTTTCCGACGGCGCAGCGGCGCTGGTCATTGCCAGCAAGGCAGCCGCGGAAGCGGCAGGCCTGGAGTGGATTGCCGAGGTCGGCGCCCACGGCCAGACCGCAGGCCCCGACGGATCCCTGCATTCCCAGCCCGCCCGCGCCATCGAGCGCGCGCTCAAGGACCAGGGGCTGACCGTGCAGGAGCTGGACCTGGTGGAAATCAACGAGGCCTTCGCCTCGGTCCTCATCCAGTCCGCCAACGATCTTGGCATCGACACCGAATCCGTGAACGCCGAAGGCGGCGCCATCGCACTGGGCCACCCCGTGGGCGCCTCGGGTGCACGCCTGGTGCTCCACCAGGCACTGGCGCTGAAACGCCGCGGCGGAGGCACCGGCGTCGTGGCCCTCTGCGGGGGCGGCGGCCAGGGCGACGCCCTGATCCTCACAGCGTGACCCATCCCAACAAAGAAGCAGGCCATGACCAACACAAACTCCGCTGACGGCTTCGCCACCATCTCCGTCGCTGCCGTCCTGGCAGAA
This sequence comes from Arthrobacter sp. DNA4, assembly GCF_024362385.1. NCBI lineage: Bacteria > Bacillati > Actinomycetota > Actinomycetes > Micrococcales > Micrococcaceae > Arthrobacter > Arthrobacter sp. DNA4. Next base: position 429,779 of record NZ_CP101466.1, on the reverse strand, counting down.
TCAGCCAAGAGGAATCCTGACAGCATCGCCCTCGTTGTCGGCGAGGACCAGGTCAGCTACGCCGACCTGTGGAGCCAAACCCGCGGCTATGCCGGTGCACTGCGGGCGCGGGGAATCGGGCCGGGAGACGCCGTCGCCGTCCTGATCCCCAACGTCCCGGACTTCGCCCGGGTGTACTACGCCATCCTGTCGCTGGGCGCCATCGTTGTCCCGGTCCACGCCCTGCTCAAGGCGCGCGAGATCGAGTACGTCCTGCAGGACAGCGGCGCCCGGCTGCTCATCTGCGCTGCTCCCCTGCTCACGGAAGGCGCTGCCGGTGCTTCAGCCAGCGGGGTCGATGTGCTGACGGTCATGGCGCCCGACGACGGCGGGTTTCCACGGCTGGAAGCGGAGGCGGCCGCCGCGGAGCCGATCCGGACGTACGAACCCTGCCGCCCATCGGACACGGCCACCATCCTGTACACCTCAGGCACCACCGGCAAGCCCAAGGGCGCACTGGGCAGCCACTTCGCCCTGGTGGAACAAACCAGCGTCCTGCTGACCAGCGTGATGGACTTCCGGCCCGGTGACGTCCTGTTCGGCGGCCTGCCGCTCTTCCACACCTTCGGCCAGACGGTGGTGTTGAACACGGGCCTGCGCGCCGGGGCCACCATCGTCCTCATGCCCCGGTTCACCGGCCCGGACGCCTTGAAGCTGCTGGCGAAGCACGACGTGAACATCTTCCTGGGCGTCCCCACCATGTACGTGGCGCTCCTGGAAGCCGCCAAGACCGTGCCGGACCGGCCGGCGGCCCTGCGCTACGGCATCTCCGGCGGAGCCTCACTTCCACTGGCAGTGATGGACCGGTTCCGCGACGTCTTCGGCGTGGAGATCCATGAGGGCTACGGCCTGACCGAGACGTCCCCCGTGGCGGCCTTCAACCACGTGGGCATGCAGCCACGGCCCGGCACCATCGGTATCCCGATCTGGGGTGTGGATATCGAAATCGCCCGCCCTGAGGTGACGGAGCGGATCGAGCTGCTGCCCAACGGGGAACTCGGCGAGCTGGTGATCCGCGGACACCTGCTGATGAAGGGCTACCTCAACCGGCCTGAGGCCACCGCCGAGGCCGTGGTGGATGGCTGGTTCCGCAGCGGGGACCTTGGCACAAAGGACGACGACGGTTACCTCACCATCGTGGACCGCAAGAAGGACATGATCATCCGCAACGGCTACAACGTGTATCCGCGGGAGGTGGAGGAAGTCCTGCTGACACACCCTGCAGTTGTCAGTGCCGCCGTTTACGGCATCCCGCACGATGTCCACGGCCAGGAGATCGCGGCCGCCATCGTGCTGGACGCCGGGGCCAGTGTCACCGAGACCGAGCTGATGGACTTCGCCAGCTCCCAGCTTGCGGCCTACAAGTATCCGCGCGTGGTCAAGATACTCTCCGAGCTCCCGCTGGGACCCAGTGGAAAGATCCTGAAGCGGAAACTGGCGGAGGAACCGGCCTAGGCCGCCGGCAGTACCCTCCGGGCCGTCCCGAATCGCGGGCACTTGGAGCCGGGACGGCCGGGAGGGGGCAGACTGATCGCATGACACTTGCACCGCTCATCGAACTCAATGACGGCAACAGGATTCCGCAGCTGGGGCTTGGCACCTGGCCGCTGGACGACGAACAGGCGGGCGCCGCCGTCGTACAGGCCGTGGAAGCCGGGTACCGGCATATCGACACCGCCGTGAAGTACGGCAACGAACGCGGTGTGGGCAACGGCATCAGGGCCAGCGGCGCGGACCGCAGTGAGCTATTCATCACCACCAAGCTGGACGGCGAATTCCAGGGCCACGACCGTGCCGTAGCCGGCCTCGAGGGGTCGCTGGCGCGTCTTGGGCTTGATTACGTGGACCTGCTGCTGATCCACTGGCCCCTGCCCGGCAGGGACCAGTACGTCTCCACGTGGCAGACCTTTGAACGGCTGCAGGCGGAGGGAAAAGTCCGGTCCATCGGAGTGTCCAACTTCAAGCCAGCGCACCTCGAACGGCTGATGGCGGAGACTGACGTAGTGCCGGCGGTAAACCAAATCCAACTCAGCCCGGCCATCACGCGGTCCGCCGAGCGGGAATTCCATAGCCGGCATGGCATTATTACTGAGTCCTATAGTCCGCTGGGCGGCTCGGGAGCGGGTTTGTTGGGCGCTCCCGTCCTTTCCCAACTGGCGGAAAAGCATGGGAAAACCCCTGGCCAACTCGTCCTTCGGTGGCACATACAAAACGGATTGGTAACGATTCCGAAGACCGCTTCGCCGGACCGGATGGCGGAGAACCTGGACGTGTTTGATTTCGCCCTGGACCCGCAGGATCTAGCGGAATTATCGATCCTTGACGAAGGTCCCGGATCAGGCAACGACTCGGACAAAACAGGACACTGAAACCAGCCTGAACTGCACTCTTTTCCAAAAACGGGGTTGGCAAATAGATAGTAAGCATGATTACTATTGAGCCAGAAGGATGAAGTGCCTCCGGAACCTGGAGGCCTCCTTTACTTAGGAAGAGAGCTTCAAATGGGATTTATTGCATTTCTGATTCTCGGACTTATTGCTGGTGCGATCGCTAAGGCGATCCTCCCGGGCAGGCAGGGTGGCGGCTGGGTCATCACTCTGATCCTGGGCGTCGTTGGCGCATTCCTCGGTGGCTGGCTGGGCGGGATGATCTTCGGCAGTGGACTGCAGGAGTTCTTCTCGATCCAGACGTGGCTGCTGGCGATCGTCGGCTCGCTGATCGTCCTTGCCATTTACGGCATGGTCACCAAGCGCAGCGCCCGCGGATAACTGCACGGGCAAGCCAGGAAGCCGGCCTGGGGACATCATCCCCAGGCCGGCTTTCATTTTCCCCGGCCACGGGCGCCCGTTGCCCCGGCCGGGACTGACAACCTTCTCGCAGAGCAGGAGTTCATCGTGAAAAACAAGCTTCTTTTGGGTGTAGGCGTTGCCGTGGGATACGTCCTCGGTTCGCGGTCAGGCCGTGCGGCTTACGACAAGCTGAAGGCCCGCGCGGCCGGCATCTGGGACAGCAAGCCGGTCCAGGACAAAGTGTCCGTGGCGACGGAAACCATCAAGGAAAAGGCGCCTGAAGTGGCAGACCAGCTTGGGGAAGCCGCACGCAGGGCAGGCACCGTGATTGGCTCTGCGATGCACCGTGACGGCGCATCCGGTGGCAGCCAGGCCTCAGGACCCTCTACTGCTGCTGCCGCTGGTACTTCCACCGGCACTTCCGGGGCCGGCGACGCCGGTGCCCTGGGCGAGGACCACATCCCAGCCCACAGCACCCACCCGGAGACCACCAACCTTGGTACCTCCGATGGGACCGGCACGAAGTCCTGATTGCCGCAGCGGCAACGTTCATTACGCACGGGCCGCCGCGTGACATGGGCGTGGCACGCCTTTGTGTTACAACTGAATCGCCTTGCTTACCGTCGCGATCCTTGGGGGACGCGGCGGTAAGCAGTGCTTAAACCCCGGCAGCGCTTAAACCACAGCCAGGTTTTCCACTTAGGGGTTTTGGGACTCGTACTGTCCCACGACCACCGTCCCATCCAGCTCTTCCGACCGCACGGTGCGGACGGTGAACCCCGCTGCGGCCAGGATTTTGGAGGTGCTTACCGACTGCCGGTCACTGGTTTCGATGAGTAGGCGGCCGTGGGGAACCAGCCAGTGAACGGCCCCGGCGGCGACCCGTCGGTGGAAGTCCAGGCCGTCAGGGCCTCCGTCGAGCGAGGCAACAGGTTCGTAAAGGCGCGCTTCCGGAGGCATGGTTCGAATTGCTTCCGTAGGGACATACGGCGCGTTGACGGCGAGCACCCCGACCCGCCCGTGCAGCGCCGGCGGGAGGGCTGCGAACAGGTCACCCGCATGAACATGGCCGCCCAGGGGATCCAGGTTCCGCCGGGCGCACCTTACGGCAGCGGGCTCGATATCCGCTGCATGCAGCTCCACCTGGGGGGCACGGCGAAGAATTGCAGCTCCCACGGCCCCGGACCCGCAGCACAGGTCAACCACAACCGGCGGCGCAGGCAGTGCTCCGTCCGTCAGCAGAACCAAGGCCTCATTGACCAGCAGTTCCGTGCGGCGCCGTGGCACGAAAACGCCGGGCTCAACCACAACGCGGCCACCGGCAAACTCAGCCCAGCCCAGGATGTGCTCCAGGGGAACACCCTCCATACGGCGCTGGACACTGCGTGAAAGTTCCTCGGGGCCAGCGCCCTCAGCGAGCAGGAGCCGCGCCTCGTCTTCGGCGAATACACAACCGGCAGCACGCAACAGGGAAACGATCCGGCCGAAGCCCAGCAACGGGGACCGGCCGTGAACAGCGCGCGGTCCGGGAGGAGGCTGGGCAGCGCCCTCCGGCCAGCCCACGGGCACCTCCACGCGGGCTAGGCCCAAGCCCCAGAAGGGCGTCGGGTGTGGACAATCGACATCCATGCAGCCATGACCGCGCCCGTCTCCCTTCTGCCACTGCCGGAAATCCCATGCTAATCGGCGGCCCGGGGTACGGGAATAGGGGCGAAACCTTGGCAGGATTGGGCCATGACCAACGGCGCAGCCACCAACAATCCGGCCACCAACATCCTGTGGATCGGCGCGTACACCCCCGACGGCGGCGGCCGCGCGGACGGCATCGGCGCCGTCCGCGCGCACCAGGACGGCCGCCTGGAATGGTTGGGAACGGCCGTCGAAGCGCAATCGCCGTCGTTCGTTGCTGCACACCCAACCCTGCCGGTGGTGTACGCGGCGGCTGAGCAGCGCAGGAAAGTCCGGGCATACCGCCGTCACGGCGAAGCCGCCCTGGAACCCTACGGGGAACCACAACCGACCGGCGAGGCCACCTGCCATGTTGCCGTTGACCCGCACGGCCGCTTTGTCACTGCCGCGTGCTGGGGCGACGGGCAGGTTCTGCTCTACGAGCTGGATTCCGACGGCGGCCTGGCCGGGCGGTTCCCGGCCGCACCGTCCGTTGATCCCCACGCTGCCCTTTTTCCCGGCAGCCCGAGGCAAAGCCGTGCCCACGCGAGCCTGATGCTGCGGGACGGCCGGGTGATGACCACAGATCTGGGCCATGACACCCTCCGCATCTGGACCTACCAGGCGGGTGCAGGGCTGGTGGCGGACCACGAGGTGGTCCTCCCCTTCGGCTGCGGCCCGCGCCACCTGGTGGAGCACCCGAACGGGAACGTCTTCATCGTGTCGGAGTACTCCGTGGAAGTCTTCGTGGTCCGTCCCGAGGCCGGCACCTACGAGCTGGTCTTCCGCGGACCTGCGACGGCGGGCGGAAGCCAGCGAGGGGACTCCGCCGCCGAGATCTGCCTGGGCCCGCAAGGAAACTTCGCCTATGCCGGCGTGCGCGGCTCCAACCTCATCAGCGTCCTGGAGGTTGCCGGGGATGGCACCGAACTGATACCCGTCAAGGACTTTGACAGCGGCGGGAACTGGCCGCGCCACCACCTTGTCCGCGGAAACTGGCTCCACGTGGCGCACGAACGATCACACAACATCGCGACCTTTGAGCTGGATCCCATCACCGGCCTTCCCGGACCGGTGCTGCACAACCTGCATGCCGCGTCGCCCACCGCACTGATAGCCGCCGGCTAGCACTTCAGGTCCCCGCGGAAGCTTCCCGCGCCAGCGCGTTCCCTAAACACTGGAGTAATTCAGTGCAAGCGCTTACAGTTGTGACTTGGTTCACAAGACAGCATGCTGTTCTTCGAACCCTCCTGCCGCATCCCCATGTCAACGGCAAGCCTGTACAGCAGCGCTGCTTCCCAGGAAGGTCTCACCCTTGTTATTCCGCACCCCTCCCGGCGCGCCCCCACGCGCCCACCTGCCGGCAGGTCCGGCAGGGACACCGCACCCTCCAACCACCCGGCCAACGCGGAAACGCGTTGCTGGCCGGTCCGCCGCCGGCCTCCTGGCGGCCGCCGTCGCAGTCTCCGCAGCAGTCCTCCCGGCGCAGGCCGCCCCCAACGGTCCAGGGTCCAACGACCCGGGCACCAGGAACCAGGGATCCGCGCCCGCCCTGCATTCGCTGCGCGGTCCCGTGACGGATGAAAACTTCTACTTCGTCATGGCGGACCGGTTCAGCAACGGCAGCACGGCCAACGACCAAGGCGGCCTTGGCCCCGATCCCATGGTCTCCGGCTTCGATCCCACAAAGAAAGGCTTCTACAACGGCGGCGACCTCGCCGGCCTCCGAAACAAGATCGACTACATCCAGGGCCTGGGCACCACGTCGATCTGGCTGACCCCCAGCTTTAAGAACAAGGCAGTCCAGCCGGAAGACAAGTCAGCCGGTTACCACGGTTACTGGGTCACCGACTTCACCCAGATCGATCCGCACCTGGGCACCAATGACGAACTCAAGGCCCTGATTGACGAGGCCCACGCCCGCGGCATGAAGGTGTACTTCGACATCATCACCAACCACACGGCTGACGTCATCGGCTACCAGGAGGGCGACCGCAAAGGCTACGTCTCCAAGGACGCCGTCCCGTACAAGACGGCCTCGGGCGAACCCTTCGATGACCGCGACTATGCCGGCACCGGGACCTTCCCCCAGTTGGACGCGAACACTTCATTCCCTTACAAACCCGTCCTGACACCCGGCGAAGAAAACCTCAAAGTGCCGGCCTGGCTGAACGACCCCACGCTGTACCACAACCGGGGCGACACCACCTTTACCGGCGAGGACTCCATGTACGGTGACTTCTTCGGCCTCGATGACCTGTTCACCGAAAACCCCAAAGTGGTGCACGGCATGGAGGACATCTACAAGTCCTGGATCGGCGACTTCGGCGTGGACGGCTTCCGGATCGACACCATGAAGCATGTCAACAACGAGTTCTGGCAGGAATTCGGCCCCAACGTCCTCAACTACGCCAAAGAGCACGGCAAGGACGAGTTCTTCATGTTCGGCGAGGTCTTCGACACCACCAAGAGCTTCACGTCCCAGTTCACCACCCGCAACAAGATGCAGGCAGTCCTGGACTTCCCCTTCCAGGATGCGGCCCGCAACTTCGCGTCCAAGGGCCAGGACGCCAAGGCCCTGCAAACCTTCTTCGCCGGGGACGACTGGTACACCGACGCCGACTCCAACGTCTACGAACTGCCAACCTTCCTGGGCAACCACGACATGGGCCGCATCGGCAGTTTCATCAGCCAGGACAACCCGGCCGCCAGCGATGCCGAGAAGGTGGCCCGCGACGAACTGGCCCACGAGCTGATGTACTTCTCCCGCGGCAACCCGGTGGTGTACTACGGCGACGAACAGGGATTCACCGGCCCCGGCGGCGACCAGGACGCCCGCCAGACACTCTTCGCAAGCAAGGTCCCGGACTACCTCGACGACGACCTGCTGGGCACGGATGCCACCCACGCCACGGACAACTTCAACCCTGGCCATCCGCTGTATGCGAAGATCCGCGACCTGGCCGCCCTCACCAAGGAGCATCCGGCACTGCGGAACGGCGCCCACCAGCACCGCTACGCCTCGGACGGCCCAGGCATCTACGCCTTCTCCCGCACGGACGCCCAGGACCAGCGCGAATACGTGGTGGCCCTGAACAACAGCGCCCAGCCGCAGACGGCCGAAATCCCCACCTACATTGCCAAGCGCAGCTACACGCGCATTTACGGCGAAGGGGCCGACGAGGCCAAAACCTCGGAGGACGCCAAGCTGACGGTCACCGTGCCGCCGCTTTCCGCCGTCGTCTACGAATCCTCGGGGCGGATCCCGCACTCAAAGGCTGCACCCGCCGTCGCCCTGCAACAGCCGGCCGCAGCCCCAAGCGACAACGGGCGCATCAACGTGACGGCCGACGTCGACGGTACTTCGTTCTACGAGGTCACCTTCGAGGCCCGAACGGCAGGCGGCCAGTGGCAGCCGATCGGCACGGACGACACCGCCCCGTACCAGGTGTTCCACGACGTCGCGGCCCTGGACGCCGGCACACCCCTGGAGTACCGCGCCACCGTGCTGGACAACGGCGGCCACACCGCCACCAGCCAGAGCCGTCAAGCAAGCGTCCCCGCGCCCGTGCTGACCCTGCAGAAGCCCGCCGAAGGCAGCAGCGTGGAAGGAAAGGTGGAGCTGAGCGCCACCGCCGATCCGGAGAAGGCCAGCCACGTGGTGTCCTTTGAGCGCAGCGTGAACGGCGGAGACTGGACGGCGGTGGGGACCGACTCGTCGTCGCCCGTGTACTCGGCAACCGATGATGTCTCCACGCTGGCTGACGGCACGAAGGTCCAGTACCGGGCCGTCATGGCCGGCACGGCCTTCAGCGTCACCAGCGGCACCAGGACCGTCACGGTAGGCCAGGCGCCGCAGCCCGACTCGGTCACGGTGGCCGGATCACTGAACCAGGCCATGGGCTGCACCGCGCAGTGGGATCCGGCCTGCCCGCAGGCAAAGATGGTCCTGGACCCGGCGGACCGCATCTGGCGGCTGACCGCGGACCTGCTTACCGGGAAGTACGAATACAAGGCCGCGCTCAACGGCGGCTGGGACGAAAACTACGGTTCCGACGGCCAGCTGAATGGCCAGAACATCGTGCTGGACCACCCCGGCGGACCGGTCACCTTCCGCTACGACAACAGCACGCACCTGCTCAGCGCCGTCTACGCGTCGCAGCAGCCGTCCGCCGTGGCGGCGGCCGGAAGCATGGACAGCGAGCTGGGCTGCGCCACCGACTGGGAGCCGGCCTGCCAGCAGGCCCAGCTGGTCCTGGACCCGGCAGACCTCGTCTGGAAGCTCACCGTGCCTGACCTGCCGGCAGGGAGCTACGAGTTCAAGGCGGCCCTCAACAAGTCATGGGACGTCAGCTACGGGGCCGGCGGGGCAACGCCCGGAGCCAACATCGTGTTTGAGCACGACGGCGGCCCGGTCACCTTCCGCTACGACCACTTCACCCACGTGATCACCGCACGCTAGTTCAGCGGAACAACCACCATGGCCCCGCCGCTTACGGAAGCGGCGGGGCCATGGTGGTTAACCAGCCAGTCAGGACCCGTGCAGGGATCCCTCCACGGCAGCGAGCAGTGCGTTGAAGCGCTTATTGCCGGGGAGGTCGTCCAGGTAAACCGGCCTGCCGTCCGGGCCGCCCAGCGGAACCTGCCAGTTTGGATACAGGGCTTCCGTTGTTCCGGGCTGGTTCTGCACCCGCCGCTCCCCCACCGCGTCCACCAGTGCCACACCGAGCAGTACAGACGGTGCCTGGGCCAGCAGGAGGTGCAGCGCCTCGATGGTGTGCTCCTCCGCCGACTGCGCACCGGCTCCGCCGGCTGCCCCCTCGGAGAGGTACCCGCGTTCGCGCAGCAGGGCAAACATCTTCTCCAGCGACGCGTTGTGCTCGGCCCGTTCTTCCTCCTCAGACCGCTCCAGCAGTCCCAGCCGGCTCCGCAGCCCCACGTGGTCCCCTGCAAGGTAGCCTGCCGTGGGCGGAAGGTCATGGGTGTTTACGCTTGCGAGCGCCTGCGTACGGTACTTTTCCGGCGCAAGGGGCGACTCGCCGTCGTACTCAAACCAGAGGATGGACGTACCCAGGATGCCGCGGGCCGCGAGGTAGTCACGCACCCAGGGTTCGAAGGTGCCCAGGTCCTCTCCGATCACCACGGCCCCGGCGCGGTGCGCCTCAAGGGCCAGGATGCCGATCAATGCCTCGTGGTCGTACCGGACATAGGCACCGTCCCCGGGCGCGTTCCCCATGGGAATCCACCACAGCCGGAACAGGCCCAGGATGTGGTCCACGCGGATGCCGCCGGCGTGCCGGAGCACGTTCGCCAGCATGTTGCGGAACGGTTCGTAACCGGCCTCGGCCAGGCGGGCCGGGTGCCATGGCGGCTGGCCCCAGTCCTGGCCCTGCTGGTTGTACATGTCCGGCGGCGCGCCCACGCTGGTGTTCGGGGCCAGCACACGGCCCAGCGTCCACGCGTCGGCACTGTTGTGGTCCACGCCGACTGCAAGGTCGTGCACCACGCCCAGCCGCATGCCGGAGCGGAGCGCCACCTGCTGGGCGTTTTCCAGTTGCTCATCGCAGATCCACTGCAGCCAGCGGTGGAACCCGATCCGGTCCGCCAGCTTCTCCCGCAGCGACTCCGCCTCAGGTGTTCCGATGGCGCACGCCGGATCCGCCCACAACGGATCACCGGGCGCCAGGTCCTCGCGGATGGCGGACCAAAGCGCAAAATCATCCAGCCCGCTGCCGGAGATGCGGCAGAACTCCTCGAAGGCGGCTTGCCGGGAGGGCGAACGCCGCGTGTGGTACAGCATCTCCAGTGCCTGCAGCTTGGCCGCATAGACAGCGTCCCGGTCCAACCGCGCAGCGTCCCGGTTCAGGCCGGCCACTTCCTCGTGCAGCTTTTCCAGCGCCGCCCGTTTCCGGGGCCGGAGGTACGCCAGTTCGGGGATGGCCTCGATGCGGATGTACAGCGGGTTGAAGAACCGGCGGGTGGACGGCGAATAGGGCGAGGGCTGGACGGGCGGGACGGGCTCCGCCGCGTGCAGCGGGTTGACCAGCACATAATCGGCCCCGCGCGCACCGCTGATGGCCGCCAGGTCCGCCAGGTCCGCAAAGTCGCCGATGCCCCATGACCGCTTGGACCGGACCGAATACAGTTGCGTGGCCAGCCCCCAGCCGCGGCGTTCCTCCAAAGGTTTTGCCGTCGTTAGCCGGGCGGGCGTGACCACCAGGACGGCACTGGCCGTGGCGCCCTCTGCCTCCGCATGCAGGGTGTGCCAGCCCAACGGCAGGTCCTCGGGCAGGGAGAACGTGGCACGTCCGGTGGAGACGCCGTCGACCTCCCGGGGCTGGATCCAGATGTCCTGCTGGAGCGCCTCCCTGGATCCGGCTCCCCCTTCAAGGTTGATGGTGAGGCTGGCTGTGGCACCGTCCCGCACGTGGACCGGAACCTGCGCCGGTTCGCCCTGCTTGATGACGACGGCGGGTGGCAGCATCCGCCGCCAGGGCGCCAGTTCCACCTCGGCCAGGGCGGCCTCGATGTGCTGGTTGGTGTGGGCCTCGACTCCCAGCGCCGCCAGCACTTTGATCAGCGTCGGTTCGGCAACGGAGTGCGGAAGGCCGTCCCAGCCCTGGAAGGACGTGCCCACGCCGTGCGCGTCGGCCAGTTGCTGCAGCAGGTGCGGATCCACCGGCCCTGGCGCCGCGGCTGGAGGGTCTGCGGGCGTCGTTGGCCGTGCTGCGTGCTGCTGGTCTGAAGCCGTCATGGGCGTCCGCCTCGTCTGTGATGGTCCCGGAACTTACAGTGCTGCCTGTCGTGCCGGGCGCTCACACCCCCGTGCACAACCGTTGGTTCAGATTATTGCAGCGCGGCGCGGAGGCGAAACCCAGGCGGCATACAAGCGGGTCAAGACCGGTTTATAGGGAGTGGATCCGGGCTGCCTACGGATCGAAGTGCGTCGTCACCGGCCCGGTACTCACCCTGCCAAGGACTTCAGCGGCCAGGTCCCGCAGCTTCTGGTTCCGGTGGCTGGATGCCTTGGTGAGCAGGGCCATGGCTTCATCCTGGGTACACCGGTTCTGCGCCATGATCACCCCGCACGCAAGGTCGATCGCGGTGCGGTTCGCCATCGCGGCCTTCAAGTCGTCCGCCAGGTTCTGGGCGTCCGCGATCCGCAGGGCCAGTCGAAGCGCCCGGCCGGCAAGGTCCGCAAACCCCTCCGCCGTGCGGATGACATTGGGGGCAAAGACGTCGGGCTCCGCGGCGAAGAAGTTCAACGCGGCCGCCTGGTTCCGGTCGAGCGCCAAAGGCACGCCCAGCACGCTGCGGCAGCCGTTGTCGGCCAGCACCTTCTGGTATTCAGGCCAGCGGGTATCGGTGTGGACGTCGGACAGGACCATGGGCTTCATTGCGTCCAGGGAGGCGATGCACGGCCCTTCCCCGAGGGCCTGTTCCAGCTTGTCCAGCACGACGGCCCGTTCGCTGCTGCCGGCAATGGTGGCGCTGCGTTTGCGGCGGCGGAGCGTGACCCCGCATTCGATGAAGACGCCCGCTGCATCGCTGAGCGCTGACGCGGCAACAGCGGAAAGCTCGGACAGGAAGTCGGCCACGTTGCTGCTGCCGATAATGAGGTCGTGCAACTGGACGAACTGTTCATCGCTGCTGAGGATGCCCATGCCCTCAATATAGGCGTTGTTCCCTCCTCCTTTGTGCGCCACAAAACGTCATCCCCGCTGCCCCGGTTACTCCATGCGACGAAAAGAGAAGGACTAAAACGGAAATCTGCGGCCGCCTGCCTGATCTGTGTAGCGTCGTGACGATCCAGGGGACGGCAACTGAATGGAGGAGACCGGAGATGAGCCTGAGCGAACTGCGGGTGTTTGGACGGTCGGGAACCCCCATCAGTCCCCTCACCCTTGGGACCATGAATTTCGGTGAGGGGACCGGCAACGGCCAGGGTGCACCCACCGGGGCCGACGAGAGCATCCGCATCATCCACGCGGCCCTGGACGCCGGCATCACCGCGGTTGATACCGCCGATGTCTACTCGCAGGGCGAATCGGAGCAGGTGGTAGGCCGCGCACTCCGGGGACGCCGGGACGACGTCTTCCTGGCCACCAAGTTTCACGGCCAGATGAGCCGCAACCCCGCGCATTCCGGGAACTCCCGGCGCTGGATCATGCAGGCTGTGGAGGGCAGCCTCCGCCGGCTGCAGACGGACCGGATCGACCTCTACCAGGCTCATCGGCCGGACTACAACACCGACGTCCTGGAAACCATCACCACCCTGAACGACCTCATCCGCCAGGGCAAGATCCTGTACTACGGCACCTCGGTGTTCACGCCGGCGCAGCTGGTGGAGGCACAATGGCTGGCCACCACCAACCACCTGATCCCGCCGGTGGGCAACCAGGTCCCGTATTCCATGCTGGTCCGCGGCAATGAACGCGACGTGCTGCCGATTGCCCAACAGTACGGCCTGGGTGTCCTTGCGTACGGGCCCCTGGCGGGCGGCTGGCTTTCCGGCAGTTTCGTGCTGGAATCGGGCAAGCCGCCCACCCGCGTCCATACGCTTCCCGGCCGGTACGACCTGTCCGGACCGTCCAGCGAGCGGAAGCTGCTCGCCGCAGACTCCTTGGCCCGCCTGGCGGACAAGCTGGAGCTGTCCCTGGTGGACCTGGCGGTGGGGTTCGCCCTGACCCACCCCGCCATCAGCAGCGTGATCATCGGCCCCCGTAGCGAGGAACACCTCCAGGCGTACCTTCGCGCAGCCGACGTCCAGCTGGGCGAGACAGTACTGGACGCCATCGACGACCTGGTGCCCCCGGGCACCAACTTCGTGGAGCGGGATGCGGGCGCCATCGTGCCGTCCATCGAGTTCGCCGAATTACGACGACGGTAGCCGGCTTCTGCGGGCCACCCCGCCCACGTGCCTATCATGGCTTCGATGAAGGCCCTGTTCACCGTAGGTCACGGCACCGCGTCCGAGGAGGACTTCGCCGGGCTGCTCCGCAGCGCCGGAGTGACGTCCCTGGTGGATGTCCGGATCGGCCCGGGCAGCCGCAAGTATCCGCATTTCGGCAAGGACCGTTTGGCCCTGTGGCTTCCGGAGGCGTGCATCGACTACCGCTGGGAGAAGCGGCTGGGCGGGTTCCGCAAGCTGCTCCCGGACTCTCCGGATACGGCCCTCCGCAACGAGTCGTTCCGCGCCTACGCAGGCTATATGCGCAGTGAAGACTTCCTGGCGGCAGCCGCAGAACTGGTGGCAGGCTCCCAGGCGGCAACCACCGCAATCATGTGCAGCGAAACCCTGTGGTGGCGCTGCCACCGCCGCCTCATCGCGGACCATTGCGTCCTGCTGGTAAGCCTGCCCGTTGAACACCTGATGCCGACGGCCAAGGCAGTTCCGCACGTTCCCACCAGAGGCGTACGGGTAACGGGCGATGAGCTGCGTTACGACGTCCTGGAGTGAGGGCAGTGCCGGGCCGCTGCACCTATTGACTAACCGGTAGAAGGCTCCTACGGTCGATACCGTTACCGCCTCCCAGGGAAAACAGGGGCCCGCCATGCCAATGTCCGATGAGGAGCGACGCCTGCTCAAGGAGCTCGAACTGGGGCTGATCGCGGACGATCCCCACCTGGCCATGGAACTGCTGTCCGGCTATCCCGCGCGGCGTTTCCCCGCAGGCCTGTTCCCGGGGATCCTGGCGGCCCTGATCGGCGTGGTGCTCGTCTTTGCAGGGGCCGGGGTCCCTGCCCCGGGCGCGGTGGTGCTAGGGATTTTGCTGCTGGGGCTGGGCGCCTGCCTGCTGCTCGGCCCCACGGTACTGGCCCGGAGCGCGGGTCGGCAGCACACCGGCTGATTCCGCAACAGGCCGTTCTGTTGCCCGTGACTGTGCCGCTGCGGGTGATGATGCCGTTGCGGGTGATGATGCCGTTGCGGGGGCCAGTGCGCGGGTGCGTGGGGTCAGGATGAACAAGCTGGCCAGGACGACGGCGGCGCCAAGCCAGCCGAGCGCCGGGAGCCTTTCACCCACCACCAGTACGGCGAGGACAGCAGCCACCACGGTCTCCAGCAGGGAGATGCTGGTGGCCGTGCTCGCCCCCACGCGGGCCAGGCCCCAGCCGAACAGGACATACCCTGCGAACATCGGCACCACAGCCATGTAGGCCCCCACGCCCGCGTTGGCCCAGGACTGCAGCAGCGGGCCGCCCGTCACCGCGAGGACAGGCATCAGGAGGAGTCCGCCCAGCCCGAAAATGCTGCCCATGGCGGCCCTGGGGGTAACACCGAGACCAGTCAGGCGGTGCGCCGCCCAGGAATACAGGGCATAGGTGGCGACGGCCAGCAGCCCAAGGAGGATTCCCGCCGTCGAACTCCAAGCCGTGGCCTCCCCCGCAGCAGCCGGAGCAGCTGGAACCGGTGATGACGCTGCGGGGGCATGCCCGGCAAAGGAGAGCAATGCGGCGCCGCCGACTCCCAGCAGGGCCCCAAGAATCCATTGCTTACTCAGCGGTTTCCTGTCCGCGAAGCGTTCGATGAGCGCTGCCGCCACGGGGGCCGAGCCGATGGAGACGACGGTTCCCACCGCTACGCCGGAGAGGTGCATCGAGCTGTAGAAGGCCAGGGGGTAGGTGGCCACGGCCGCGGCACCGAGCGAGACCAGGCGCCACCGTGCGAGCAGGCTGCCCGTCTGGAGGCCGATGTGCCGTGCTGCGAAGAGCGCCTGCAGCAGGCCGCCCAGTCCCATTGCCACGGCGCCAATGGCCAGCGGGCTCACGTCGGGGGCGAAGGTGGCTGCGGTCCCGGTGGTGCCCCAGAGGACGGAGGCAGCCACCACGGACATTGCCCCCCACCGTTGGGCCTTGGGGTGGTGGCGCTCGATGCTCACAGGGCGTCCAGCAACTGTCCGGCCATGCGCCTGGCGTCCTTCAGCGGACCGTCATTGCCTTCCAGCCCGGCGCGGGCCATGGCGCCTTCGAGCAGGAACGCCAGGTGCGCGGCGATGGCGGGGACCTGTTCCTCCCGCTCCGGCAACAACCCCGACACGTGCCCGGCCAGGAGTTCCTGGACTTCTTCCTTGTGGCGGCGCACGGCGTCCCGGCCGGGATCGCCGGCCGGCAGTTCCGCGGCGGCGTTGAGCAAGCCGCATCCCCGGAAGCCGTGCTCGTAGGCGAAGTTGGCGTGGTCCAGGTAGGCATCGAAGACGGCCAGGACCTGGCTGCGCGGTGTCGGCGCCGTTTCCAGCCGCTTGCGGTACAGGCCGAGCCATTCCTCGTGCCTCGCCTCAAGATATGCGGCCACCAGGTCCGCCTTGGAAGTGAAGTTGTTGTAGAGGCTCTTTTTGGCCACTCCGGCTTCGGCAGTGATGGTATCGATCCCGGTGGCCGCGACGCCGTTTGCATAGAAAAGGCGCGCCGCAGCGTCGAGCAGGAGCTCCCGGGCGGGGCGCCGGGCAGGTGATGAAAGTCCTGAAGCTGCCATAGTTCACTCCTCACAGAGGTGGTAGGTAGACCAGTCTACCTACCACCTTCGCGCAGGAGAAGTTCTCCTCATTGGGCCTGCCCCTCATCGCCGAAAGAGAGGAGCACCTTGCCGGAACTGGTGGAGTCCTTGGCGACTTCGAAGGCGTGGAGGGCGTCGGCCAGCGGGAATTCGTGGGTGATGACGGGCTCGATGTGCAGGGATCTGTCGGCGAGGGCCGTGATCACGTCATCGATCTCGTCGTTGAAGCGGAACGAGCCGAGCAGCTGCAGTTCGCGGGTGATCGCCAGCGAGATGGGCACCGGCTGCATGCCGGCTGGCAGCAGGCCCACCATCACCACAGTCCCGCCGCGGACCGCGCCGTTGATGGCGGAGGCAAGGCCGTGGTGGTTGCCGGAGGATTCGATCACGACGTCGGCCTCGACGGCGGCGATGGCTGCGGTGTCCGCGGCGTTGATGACCTGGTCCGCGCCGACGGCCGTGGCGATCTCCAGCGGCTTGGGATGGAGGTCGACGGCGGTGATGCGGGCGGCGCCGGCGCGTTTGAGGACGGCGACGGTGAGGGCGCCGATGGGGCCGGAGCCGATGACCAGCGCGGTTTTCCCGCGGACGTCACCGGCGCGGGACACGGCGTGCCAGGCCACGGACGCGGGTTCGATCAGGGCCGCGGTGCGCAGGTCGATGCTGTCCGGGAGCGGGCGGAGCATCCGGACGGGCAGCGTGACGTAGCGGCTGAAGGCGCCGTCGGTGTGCGGGTAGCGGGCGGCGCTGCCCAGGTATGTGCAGCCAGGGGACAGGTTGGGCCGGTCCTCCGGATAGCGCGCGGCGCCTGGACCAGGCGTTGCCGGGTGGACGGCGACGGCGGTCCCTGCCTGCGGCCCGGTACCGTTGGCCGCGGCCCGGACCACGGTCCCGGAGATTTCGTGCCCCAGGACCAGCGGCGCCTTGAGGATGGACTCCCCCGCCGCACCGTGCAGCCAGTAGTGCAGGTCGGAACCGCAGATGCCGCCGTAGCGGACCTCGACCACCGCTTCGTCGGCTGCGGGCAGGGGCAGCGGGACCTCGTCGATCCGCAGGTCGCCGGCGGCATGGGCCACCAGCGCCGGACCGGTGGCGGGCAATGCGACATCAAGGGACGGTGCCATCAGACCACCACCGTCATTCCGCCATCGATGAAGATGGTCTGCCCGTTCACGAAGTTGGACCCGTCCGAGGCCAGCCACACCACGGGACCGGCCAGATCCTCCACGGTGCCCCAGCGGTGCGCGGGTGTCCTGCCGAGGATCCAGGAGTTGAACTCCTCGTCATCCACCAGGTTCTGGGTCATTTCGGTGTGGATGTAGCCCGGTGCAACGGCGTTGATCTGCAGCCCGGAGCCCGCCCATTCTGCGGTCATGGCACGGGTGAGGTTCCGCAGCCCGCCCTTGGCCGCGATGTACGGGGCGATGGTGGGGCGGGCCAGGTCGGCCTGGACAGAGCAGATGTTAATGATCTTGCCGCGGCCCCGGGTGATCATGTGCCGGGCGGCTTCGCGGCCCACCAGGAAGGCGCTGGTGAGGTCCGTGGAGAGGACGCGTTCCCAGTCCGCCACGTCCAGCTCAAGCATGGGGACGCGGTGCTGGATACCGGCGTTGTTCACCAGGATCTCGAGCGGCCCTACGTTGTCCTCGATCCAGCGGATGCTGCGGGCGGCAGCATCGTCGTCGGTGACGTCGAAGGCCACGCTGTGGATTCGGCCCGGCGGGAAACCTGCCGCCATGGCCGCTTCGGCGTCCTTGAGCCGCTCGGGGTTGACGCCGTTCAGCACTACTGTTGCTCCGGCGTCGGCCAATGCCTTGGCAAGGGCCGAACCGATGCCCCTGCTCGAACCGGTGACCAGGGCTACGCGCCCCGTAAGATCAAAAAGCCCTGTCATGTCCTGGTTACTTCCTCTTCATTGTTGTTTCGTACCGCTGCCTGCATGAGATCGCGGCGGCCGTTAGAACGGGCCCTGCTGAAAGGGTCCCTGCTGCACCAGGTTGTCCGGGGTTTGGCCTGTCGCCAGGGCCTCGAGCTGCTGTTTCAGGAGTTTCAGGATTCGGGGCTCAAAGGCCGAGGCGTTGCCGCCCACGTGCGGGGTGATGAGGGCGTTCTCCGCGGACCACAGAGGGTGGCCGGCGGGAAGCGGCTCGGGATCGACCACGTCGATGGCGCACTGGAGGCGGCCGGAGACCACTTCGCGGGTCAGCGCCTCGGTGCTGATGACGGCGCCGCGGCCCACGTTCACTACCAGGGCTCCGTCGGGCAGGGCGGCCAGGACGTCCCGGCCCACCAGGTCGTGGGTGTTGTCGTTCAGGGGCAGGACGGAGACCAGGATGTCGTGGTCCGCGGCGAGGGCCACCAGTTCGTCCGGGCCGTGAACCTGCCCGTCGGCGTCCGTGCGGGCCGTGCTTCCCACCCGGGTGATGGTGACCTCGAAGGGTTCCAGGCGGCGGGCCAGTTCCTTGCCGATCCCGCCGATGCCCAGCAGCAGGACCTTGCGGTCGGCCAGGGACTGGCGGCGTTGCGGCCTCCAGCTTTCAGCCTGCTGGTCCTTGACAGCCTGGTCGATCCCCCGCAGCTTGGCGAGGATGAGGCCCACGGCCAGCTCCGCGGTGGCAGCTGCATGGACGCCCGAGGCGTTTGCCACCGCGGCGCCCGGACCGGCGGCCTCGCACACGCCGTCGTACCCTGTTGACTGCGTCTGCACGAACTTGAGGTCCGGGACCTTGCCCAGGGAACCCAGCACTTCCCCGGCGTTGATGTACGGCAGGATGACGCCGTCGATCCTGCCCAGGTCCCCACCGGGGGCCTCCTTCATGTCCCAGACAACCCCGCGCAGGCTTCCGGGAAGCGGCGACAGGTCGGCCAGGAGCTGGGAATCGGGAAAGCTGACGGTGTGCACATGCTGCATTGGCGGGGACCTATCGGTTGGTGGTGGTTGAAGTGCGGGCGGACGTCAGGCAGTGGGCTCGCGGCGGTCAAAGGTCAGGCCGCCCGGGACCTGGAAGATGGGCATGAGCTCAAGCATGCCAACATTCACGTGCCGCGGCGTCTCAATGGCGTAATCAAGGGCGTTAACAACGCCATCAGGCCCTCGGAATCGGGGAGCGGGTGTGCTGGCCCGCGCTCACTCTTGACAACCTCCGCGGATGCTTCTAAATTCAAGATAATCTTTTTTAGAACGACCAGGGCTGGACGGCATGACATGGACTGGCAAGGATGGGACCTGTTCGGGCTCCTGGCTACCGCCGCACTGACGGTCATCATGATCGCGGCCCAGATGGTAAGCCTGACCCGGCTCGACCTGCCTCTGGTCCTGGGCACCCTGGTGACGCCTGATCCCGACCGGGCCCGTGTTGCCGGCTTCTTCATCCATCTGGCTGCTTACCAGGTGTTTGCCCTCGGTTATGCCGCGGCGTTCTCCCTCCTGGGCAGGGCAACCTGGTGGATCGGCGCGCTGCTGGGCCTGCTGCACGTAGCCGTGGCCCTGACGGTCATCCTGCCATTGCTGCCCGGTGTCCACCCGAGGATGGCATCCACCCGCGCGGGCCTGTCCACTACCGCCGTGCTGGAGCCACCGGGACTGCTGGGTTTGAATTACGGCATCCAGACACCGGCGGTAGCCATCGTGGCGCATGTCGCCTACGGGGCCGTGCTGGGGCTTCTGCTGAGGGCGCTGTGAGCAGGCAGCCGTGAGCATCGCATTCGAGCGGAAGCCCCGCCCTTCGATGGAAGAACCTTCCGTGACCGGGCCGCCAAAGCGGCACCCCGCCGTCGCCCCCTCCCCCGTCCCCACGCGCGAACCAAGGCCCTGGCAGCCCGCTGCCATCGCCGACTACGGCATGCTCGGCGACACCAGGACGGCCGCCCTGGTGTCCTCCAAGGGGTCGGTGGATTGGATGTGCGCTCCGGCGTTCGACGGCGAGCCAATCTTCGGCGCCCTGCTGGGAGGAACGGAAGCGGGCCAGTTCGTCGCCGGACCCGCCGGCCCCGCCCACCTGCTCCAGCGCCATTACCGCGGGAATACGGCAACACTGGAAACGACATGGTCCGCGGGCGGGGCCCGGCTGACGCTCACCGAAGCGATGGTGGCCGAAGTCTCCGGAGCCCTGCTGCCCACAACGCTCCTGGTGCGCCGGCTCACCGCCCACGGCGGCCCGGCAGCCGCCGTCGTCCGCTTCACTCCACGCCTGGGTGAAACCCACCGCGTGCCACGGATCAGCCGGCGGGCGCGGGACCTGGTGTGCGAATGGGGACCGCTGGCCATAGCGCTGGGCTCCAGCGAGGGGTGCCCGCTCCCCGACGGCGAAGAACAGACGCTGGTGGTGCAGCCCGGCAACCCGGTGACCCTGGTCCTGTCCATTGCCTACGGCGAGCCGCTGATTCACGTGGACCCCGAGGCGGCCTGGCACCTGGTGCTTGAGGACGAGCAACGGTGGGAAGCCTGGTCCGGGGAGGTGGACGCCGACATCCCGTTCCGCGGCCAGGTCCTGCGGAGCCTGCTCACCCTGCGGCTGCTCACTTATTCACCGTCCGGGGCTCCAGTGGCCGCACCCACCACGTCGCTGCCCGAAAATCCGGGCGGCATCAGGAACTGGGACTACCGGTTTGCCTGGCCGCGGGACGCCAGCATCGGCGTGGCCGCGTTCCTGCACGCGGGCAAGACGGATGTGGCCCGGAACTTCTTCGGTTGGCTGCTGCACGCCAGCCGGCTCCAGCGGCCACGGCTTCCGGCGCTGCTCACACTGTCCGGTCGGCCGGTCCCCCGCGAGCACGAGTTGCGCGGCTGGCCTGGATATTTGGGGAGCGTACCGGTGCGGACGGGCAACGGGGCGGCCGGGCAGCACCAGCTGGACGGTTACGGCTGGGTGCTGGACGCCGCCTGGGTGCTGGTGCAGGGCGGGCACCGGCTGTACTCGGAGACGTGGCGGGCCATGCGCGGTTTCGCCGACAGGGTGGCGGCGTCCTGGGCCGCCCCGGATGCAGGGATCTGGGAAATCCGGGATGATGCCGCCCACCACGTCCACTCCAAGCTCATGGCGTGGCTCGCCCTGGACCGGGCGCTGCGCATCGGTGCCACCCACCACCTGGGCGCGCGGCAGCGGCAGCGCTGGCTGTCCGCGAGGGACCAGCTGGGCGCCGAAGTCCGGAGCCTGGGCATCGACCCCGTGCGGGGCACCTACACGCGGACCTATGGGTCGGCAGACCTGGACGCGGCATTGCTGGTCCTTCCGCTGATTGGGCTGGAGGACCCGGACGCTGACGTGGTCCGCCAAACCGTTGACGCGGTGCGGGCCGAGCTCGGCGCGGGCGGGCCCCTCCTGTACCGGTATCCGCCCGGCCAGGACGGGCTGGAGGGCGGTGAGGGCGCCTTCCTGCCCTGTTCCTTCTGGCTGGTGCAGGCCCTGGCCCTGACGGGCAGGGGCCGGGAGGCGGTGGAGACCTTCCGGGCGTTGCTGGACCTGGCCTCCCCGCTGGGACTCTTCAGCGAGGAACTGGATCCCGCCTCCGGTGCCTTCCTGGGCAACTACCCCCAGGCCCTCACCCACGCCGCCCTGGTGCAGGCCGCGCTGGCCCTGCGGGAAAACAGCAACATCCGGAATGGGAATTAGTTGCGCCCATCCGGCGTTGTCGATCTGTCCAGAACAATCTGGACATCAGCAGCTGGACAGGAGAACACACCACATGTCAGTTGACTACGACGCTCCGCGGGTGACTCCCGAGGAAGAGCCGAACGTCGCCTTGGAGGAGCTGAAGTCCGACAAGTCCGGCCGCCGGGAGGCCGCTCCCGACATGGACGAAACGGATCTCGCGGACAGCTTCGAGCTGCCCGGCGCCGACCTCTCCAACGAGGAACTCCTCATCCAGGTGGTCCCGGTGCAGGCAGACGAATTCACGTGCATGTCCTGCTTCCTGGTGCACCACCGCAGCCAGTTGGCCCGTGAGAAGGACGGCAAGAAGTACTGCAAGGAATGTGAGGGGTAGCAGGGGGACGATGACCGGCCACGTTCGGATTTCAACTAATGGAATCAGGGCTCGTGGCCGGGGGCGTGGGACAGCCATGATGTAGGTCACGCTCCGGCAAGGGCTTACCGACTGGAAAGAAGGAAACCATGTCCCTCAGCGTTGAGGAAATGAACAAGCAGCTCCCGGTGGCCAACGCGCTGCCCGGCGAGGCGGTCCCGTATTACATGGCCTCGGGCGAAGGCGCGCGCTACGAGATCAACGGCCAGCTGGTCACGGTCATCGCCCGCGCTGCCGACACCGGGGGCATCTTCAGCGCTGCCTACATCTCCGGCGGCATGGGCGCTGAGTCCCCGTTTGTCAGCCACACGGTGGAGCACAAGACGCTCTACGTTTTCGACGGGATCCTCCATGTCTGGCTGCCGGGCGAGAGCCGCATCCTCACCCCCGGCGACTCCGTGGTCATCCCGCCCAACACGCCGCACGCCTACCGGATGGCCAGCCACTACACCCGCTTCCTGAACTGGATGACCCCCGGCGGCGGCGAGGCCTACTACGAGCGGGTGGGCACGCCCATCGATTCGCACGTCCCGCCGGCGCGCCCTGGCCACAAGGCCAGCCTGCAGGAGCAGGCCGAGGTGGGTGCCGAGTTTGGCATCACGTTCCCAGACGTTGAGCGGGTGGCGCCGTCGTTCAAGCACGACGCCGGGCTGCCGCCCACACAGAGCCCGTACTTCCTCACTGCCGGGGAGGGTGAGCGGATGGTCAGCTACCAGACTATGTTCACCTACCTGTCCCGGCCCGCCAACACCGGCTCCAACTACTTCGCTGTGCACACCAAGGGCGCCAAGAGCCCCTATATCCCGCTTCACTTCCACTCCCAGCACACGGAGAACTTCCTCTGCACCGAGGGCCGGATGTGGCTCTATGCCAACGGCCGCGAGATGCTCCTGACGAAGGGCGATTTTGTGCACGCCCCCGCCGGGACCATCCACTCATTCGCGCTCGATGCCCACAACACCCAGATGGTGGGCTTCCTGACCCCTTCGGTGTTCAACGGCTTCTTCGAGTACTTCAACGAACCCACGGAGGACTACATGTACACCGAGGGCGGCGAGCCCTACATGGACATGGACGGCTTCGGGCGCGCCCAGGCCGAGATGGACCTGACCGTCGTCGGCCCGCCGCCGCAGCGCCGCGCAGCACTGGACATCCCCTAACCCACAGTTAACACAGAAGGCCCGGACTTCCGAGAGGAAATCCGGGCCTTCTGGTCTTTGAAACCCATCGATTGCTGAGTGGATGGGTGGAGAGTGGGTCAGGAAGTGGCTTGCCTGACGAGTTCGCGGCCGTAGTCATTGCCGTTGGGGGTGCGGACCACGGTGTGCATGTGGAAGGGGGCGGGCTCATCGTTGCCCAGGAAGACGCCGGTGTGGTGGTCCAGTTCCAGCACCACCACCGGGCTCTGGACCCGGAAGTAGAAGGCCTCCTCCCCTTCCCAGCCGCCGATCCAGCTGAAGAACGTCTCTGAATAGTGCTCCTGAATTTCCCGACGCCGGGCGGCACGGGGACCGTCCGGAAGGTAGGCGATGAAGTCCTCCACCACCGCGTCGAGCAATTCCCGGGCCCCGGCCGGCAGCTCGGCCACCCGGATGCCCTCGTACGGGATCACCCGGTTGTCCTGGAAGCAGCCGCCCAGGTGCCGCTCGTCGCCCGGGTGGAGGCGCCCCTCGGGCATGGCCGGATCCACCATCCCGGCATAAACAACGGCCCGGGACCGCAGGTCCGCGGGCAGGGCGGCCATCAGCTGCCGGGCCAGGGCGATGCGCTCCTTGAACACCTTGACACCCTTGTGCGGGCCGGCGTCGATCATGTCCGGTTCGGCCCCCATGAACACCGGCGAGATCACCAGCTGCGTCCCGGCCACCAGGCAGTTCAGCGCCGCGTGGTGGCCAAACAGCTGCCACCCCCACGGTTCCGTCTCGGAAGGCTCCCCGTAGAGGGCGAAGTTGTAGCTGAACTCGTTCATGAGCAGCGGCAGCTCCACCAGATCACCCAGGAAACCGTTGATCCGCATCAGGTTCCGCACCAGCTCAAACCCGGCCGGGCTCAGCGAAGCCTCCACCACGCCCAACACCGCGTCCCGCACGGGACCGGCAACCTCGTCCAAACGGAGTCCGGTGTCGTGCTGCATGAATTCGGGGTTGGCCCAGCTCTGCCACTCCGGCGCGTCCACGGCGTAGCAAAGCTTCCCGGCCTGGTCCGCGGCGACAGCGCCAAGCAGCTTCCGCGCCGCAGCCACCATGTCCGCCGTGGGCGCTTCCTCCCCCGGCCGGGCAGGAGCCAGCGGATACAGGCCCTCCCGGCGGACGCCGTCGCTGGTGATGCCCGTGAACGGCTGGGGATAGAGCTTCCGCCAGCCCTCGATCATGGGCCCGGCGAACGCATCGGTCTTGGCCGCCTCGGCGTATTCGCGGGCGTCCAGCCCCCGGATGTCCGCCACGCGGGGGTGGTCCGGGGCAAAGAGGAAATCACGGAATGACGGCGTCGACACGGGCGCTCCTGGTCTCGATGGAAGGTGCAGATTCTTCAGGACGTGCGGGAAGGACAGCCGGCGCCCAGCCCGCGGCGACGGACAACGCTGCGGCGGCCTCCACCGGGGAGTTGCCGCGCCAGGCCACGTGCTGGTCGGGACGGACCAGCAGTGCAGTGGCGCCCCACAGGTCCGCAAGGTGCGTTCCGTCGTCGGAAGGCCCGACGGCGGCGACGGTCACCGGGATGCCCTGCCGGGCACCGGCTGCCAGGACCGGCTCGAAAACTTCGGCGGCGGGCACCCCGCCCAGCGCCCCGGCGTCGGCCAGCAACGTGAAACCCGCACCAAGGGCGCTGTACACGGAGACCGAATCCGCCAGCCAGGCGTGCGGCAGCAGGGCCCCCGGAACAGCGGACGGAACGTAACGGATGGGGTCCTCGTCGGGGAGGGCCGAACCGTCCGGCACCACCACGGATGAACCGCCGTAGTCGTAGCCCAGCACCAGGCCCAGGGAATCGAACTCGCTCTGCTTCACGGCGAGCGCCCGGTGGGCCGCGTCCCGCGCGGCTTCCCCGGCAATCCCCGCCGCAACCAGCTCCGGGTCTGCGAAGTGGTAGGCCAGGGCCTTGCCGTTGGTGGCGGCGTCGCGGATGGTGCGCGCAGCCACCGGCCGGCGTTCCGCCCCATAGCTGGCAAGGAGTCCGGGCCCGGCCCAGCCGTTGATCGTGGCGGCGAGCTTCCAGGCCAAGTTGGCGGCGTCACCGATGCAGGTGTTGAATCCGTGGCCTCCCCAGGGCGGGTTGAGGTGGGCGGCGTCCCCCACCAGGAAGACGTTGCCGCGGCTGTATTCGGGAGCCAGCAGCATCCGGGCCGTCCACGGGTCGGTGGCCACCACCTCGATGTCCACATCCGAGCCCACCAGGGAGCGGACCATCGCGGCCGCCTCCCCCGCAGTGACGGTGAAGGACGGATCCACGCCCTGGACGATCGCCCACCACGTCCCGTCACGGTCCATGGGCCCCACCATGCCGGAGGTCTCCGAGCCCACCACCCAGTACTGCACCGCCGGAGCCAAGGAGACAGCTGACGCCAGCGATTCAGAGCGGAAGAGGATGCTGATGTTGGACAGCTCGGCGGACCCGCCTTCCAGCCGCAGCCTGAGGCTGCGGCGCACGGCGGAGGACCCGCCGTCGGCACCGATGACGTACTCGGCGGCGATGGTGCGTTCATCACCTTCGGGATCCCTAATGACGACGGCGCGCGGTTCCGTGGCTGCCCCGCCTTCAGGGACGTTGACGCCAGTGACAGTCCAGCTTACCAGGAACGTCACCAGCGGGTGGCTTTCGACGGCGGCCCGGAGCACCTCCTCGAGGACGGGCTGGGGCACCTGCTGGCCGCACTCCGGCTGCGGCCCGTACCTGCCGGGGACCAGCTGGAAGGCGTTGCTGAACCTGCGCAGCTCGTACGCGGAAGGGCCGGTGAGGCCGGTGCAGAAGATGACGTCCTGGGCGTACTCCACCGGCAGCGGCGAAGCGTCCCGGAGGACCTCGGCGAGGCCCAGCCGGCGCAGGTGCGTCATGGTACGGGCATTGGTGGTCTTGGCGCGCGGACGGGTGTGGTCCAGCGCTGTCCGCGGTTCGATGACGGTGCTGGGCACCCCGCGGGAGGCGAGGTCCAGGGCCAGGAACAGCCCGCTGGGGCCGCCGCCGGCGATCAGGACCTGTACCTCCGCCGGCAGGTCAGCAGCGGTATGGAAGGAGTTCATCAGGCACGGCTCCGGAGGGAAATGTCGCCCACCGGCGTGGTCAGGGTGCCCAGCTTCTCGATCTCCACTTCCACGGTATCGCCGGGCTGCAGGAGCCACTGCGGGGTACGGGCGTAGCCCACGCCTTCGGGGGTGCCGGTGGCGATGACGTCACCCGGGTGCAGGGTGAAGGTTTCGCTGATGAGCGAGATGATGGCCGGGACGGAGAAGATCATGTCCCGGGTGTTGCCGTTCTGGGCTTCGATCCCGTTGACGCGGGTGCGGACCTGCAACCCGTCGCGCAGGTCACCCACCTCGTCGCGGCTCACCACGGGACCCAGGGGGCCGCTGAAATCGCCGTTCTTGCCCAGGGTCCACTGCGAGGTGAGCTTCTGGGCCTTGCGGGAGGTGATGTCGTTGAACGTGGAGTAGCCAAAGACGGAATCCGCGGCCGTGTCCTCGTCGGCGGACTCCACGCGGCGGCCGATGTAGGCGGCCACTTCGCCTTCCCAGTCCAGGCCTTCCTCGCCCGCCGGGACGGGGACCGGGACGTTGCCCACGGACAGGGAGGCCGTCCAGCGGGCGAACAGAGTGGGGTAGGACGGCAGTTCCTGGTCCTTGAAGCTGCCCTCGGCTACGTGCGCCTTGTAGTTCAGCCCCACGCAGATCACGCGAGCGGAGGCCGGGACCAGCGGCACTTCGGTGACACTGCCGCGCTCCAGCCAGGTGCCGGCGTCGGACGTTTCAGTGTCTGCTGCGCCGGCAACCAAGGCTGCTGCCTTGTCCTGCCAGCCCTCGGCGTCGGCCCAGAAATCGTCGACGGACGTGAGCGGGAGGACGCGGGAGCCTGCGAGCGCCGCTGCCCAGGGTCCGCCGTGGTGGGTGATGCCGATGAACTGCATGGGAGGCCTTTCGGTCTGGTCCGGGGTGCGCGTATTGCCCCGGCATGGTGGTGGGAAATCAGTGCTGCTTTGCCTGGCGGCGGAGGAAATCGATGGTGGCGGCAATGGCCTGTTCCGCGTCCTCGCTGTTGCCGTCCGGGCTGGCCCACATGTGGTCCGCGCCGTCAAGCAGGAGGAGTTCGACGGCGTTGCCCGCGCCTTCCAGCGCCCCGGCCAGCGAGGTGGACTGGGCTACCGGGACGAAGCGGTCCGCCGTTCCATGGATGAGGAGGAAAGGCGGGGCGCCTGCGTGGACGTGGCTGAGGGGGCTTGCGGCCCTGGCCTTGTCCGGGGCGTCGGCCGGCTGCGCGCCGATCAGCAGCGCTTCCCGGGATCCGGGATCATCCGCCCGGGCCACGGCATCCGGCCGTGCCTGTCCACCCATCCGGAGGAGGTCAGTGGGCGGGTACCAGGCCACGACGCCGGCAACCGAGTCGTCGCTGGCGGGCCCGTCATATCCGGCTTGGCCCGGAAGCTCCGCTGCCCCTGCGGTCAGGCCCAGGAGGGCAGCGAGGTGGCCGCCGGCCGAGTCTCCCCAGGCGTAGATCCGGTGTGGGTCCACGCCGTACTCGGCCGCGTGGGTGCGGAGCCAGCGGACGGCTGCCTTGGCGTCCTCCAGCTGGGCCGGGAACGTGGCAACCGTGCTGAGCCGGTAGTCGGCCGAAGCCACCACGAACCCGGCATCCGCGAGCTGTTCGATGGGGTTCAGCCCAAAACCGTCAACAGCGGGGCCCAGCGAAGACCGCTCCCCCGTCCGCCAGCCGCCGCCGTGGAAGTGGACCACCGCCGGCTGGCCGCCCTGGTGCGTTGCTCCTGCGGGAAGGTAGAGGTCCAGCAGCAGCGGCGCCGCGTTCTGTGGCCGGGCGAACTCGATCCCTTTGAGGATCTGCCGTCCCGTCATCGTTGACTCCATGTGTAGCGCGCCGTTTCTGTGCTGTTTTTACCGAACTGCTGGATGGGCTGGGCGGGGGCCCGCAACGGGACCCGCGTTCATGGACTCAACTCTGTGCCATGGGCCGGGCTGCACGCGCCGCCAGTTTCACTGAATGAAACTGGTTCACTCCGCGCAGGATCCTGCCCAGGGTCGCGTGCGCCGCGGTTGAACCTGACGCGGCGTCAGGTCCTACGGTGGGCGGTATGGAACAACCGGAAGAACCCCGCTGGAGTTGGCGAGATTGGCGCCCTGGTGGACGGGCCGGAAGGAAGTTCCGATTCCCTGCAAAAACTGCTGCTGAGGCAGCTCGATGCCTTGGGCGAGCAGGCCTTGCAGCTGGAACAGCCTCAGGGGACCGTCCGGGAGCTGCTGGCACGCCTCGGCGGGCAGGGGCAAGGGCACGCCGAGCCCGCCTATTTCATGACTGTTTTGGAAAGGATGACTGGGGCAGGAGGCCGCCGATGAATCACGGACCGAGTGGGCGGGCCTCGTGCAGGAAGGCCTGCGGCAGGTCGACGGCGGTGTCCCCGCCGTCAGCCCCGACGCGCGGGAGCTGGTGCGCCGCTGGGATGAGCTGGGCTCGCGTTTCCACAGCAGCGAGGGCACCAAGGAAGCCGCCCGCGCGATGTGGGCGGAGAACAGCACCGAATTGAGCCACGCCCTGCCGTGGACCGCGGAGCAGCTGCAGGCCCTGGTGGCGCACCTCCAGGCGGCGCGGGAGACGCGCTGAAAGTTCCCGCAGCCGGCGCTTAGCTGACCAGGATCTGGGTGGCGGATTCCTTCAGCTTCCCGTTGGCCCACTTCATCTGGCGGATGGTCTGCGGGTGGCACTTCTCCGCCAGGGCCAGCAGATTCTTGTCCTTCATCCCCTGGGCGGCCTGGGCCAGCAGTTCCCAGTCCGCTGACACCCCGCAGGCCTTCAGGTAAAGCTCGCGGAGGTCGCGCAGCAGCAGCATCCCGGTTTCGGGGCGACGGCCAACCATCTCGCTGCCCTTCTCCCGGATGGTTTCCATCAGCCCTGCTTCGCCGCGGGGCTCCGGATCCAGGTTTTGGCCGTAGTTCTTGGCGATGTCCGCGATGTCCCGGACGTGCTGCTGCGACCATCGCGCCAGGTCCCGGGCGAGGTGGTAGATCTCGTGGTCCACCTTGTGCCGCTCGGAGATGACCAGCAGGTGGTGTGCCAGGTCGTTCTCGGAGCGGTGCATTTCCTCCAGTACCAGCCCGAATTTCATCGTGCCCCTCCTGCCGTGCCGGTGGCTTCGTCCGCCAAGGCGGTGGGTAGGCCCTTGGTCCTGGCGTCTTCCGGGAAGACGCCGGCGGGTGCCGACGCCGTGGTGGTGGGCGCCGAAGAGGGCCCATCACCGCCGGAAATGCGGGTAATGCGTGCTGCCGCCGTCTTGAAGATGGGCTGCTTGGACGCCGCATCCCAGTCGGTAATGGTCAGTTCGTTCGCTGCCCGCCCGGCCCCGTCCGGCTGGTGTCCGCCCTTGGTGTCCCAGTAGCCGTAATGGAAGGGCAGGAAGAGGACGCCGTTCCGGATGCCGCTGATCCGCACCCGCGCACGGACCGAACCGCGGGGCGTCTCCACCTCGGCAAGGTCACCTTCGGCGATCCCGTACGCGCCGGCGTCGTCCGCTGACAACTCAACCCACACGTCAGGCGCGGCCGCCTGCAGCTCCGGTGCACGCCCCGTCTTGGTGCGGGTGTGGAACTGGTAGAGCGTGCGGCCGGTGATGAGCTGGAGCGGGAAGTCCTGGCTGGGCAGCTCGTGCGGCGGCATGTATTCGGCGGCCTTGATGATGGCCTTGCCCTCCGGGTTCAGGGCCTTGTACTCCGTGGGTTCCACCGGGGCACCGGTGATGAGGTCGCGGCCGTAGGTTTCGCAGTACTCGGGGTGCGCCCAGAATTTTCCGTCAGCGTAAATGCGTTCCGTGCCGTCCGGGTTCTCCTCGTTGCAGGGCCACTGGATGCCGGAGCCGCCGCGCAGTTTGTCGTAGGTGATGCCGGTGTAATCGCAGGGCTTACCGCGGGTACATTCCTTCCAGGCCTCGAAGGCTGATTCGGGGTCGTGCCACTTGATCAGCGGCTGCCCGTCCTTGTCCTGCAGGCCCATGCGGTGGGCGTAGTCGATGAAGATCTCCAGGTCCGGCCGGGCCTCGCCCGGCGGGTCAACCGCCTTCTCGGAGAGGTGCACGGTGCGGTCCACGTTGGTGAAGGTGCCGGTCTTTTCGCCCCAGGTGGCGGCGGGAAGGACGACGTCGGCCAGCTGGGCCGTCTCGGACAGGAAGATGTCCTGCACCACCAGGAACAGGCGGTCCTGTTCCAGGATGCTGCGGATGCGTGCCAGCTCGGGCAGCGAGACGGCGGGGTTGGTGCCGCTGACCCACAGCATCCGGATGGAGCCGTCCTCCGCGTACCGCATCATCTGCATGACGTGCGTGGGCGGGGAGTAGTGCGGGATGGACATGGGGTCGATGTTCCAGACCCGGGCCAGGTCCTGGATGTGCGCGTCGTTAGACCAGTTACGGAAGGCGGCGAGGTCGCCGTCGGCCCCGCATTCGCGGGTGTTCTCGGCGGTGGGCTGGCCGTTCATCTGCAGGATGCCGCAGCCGCGTTTGCCCAGCATGCCGCGGATGATGTTGACGTTGTTGACCTGCACGGCGGCGGCCGTGGCCTGGTTGGACTGATAGAAGCCCTGCAGCACCGTGGACAGCAGCCGCTCCGCGTGGCCAATGATGCTGGCCGCCTCGGAGATCTGTTCCGCCGGGACACCGCAGATCTCCGCCACGAGGGCCGGCGGGTAGTTCTTGACCTCTTTCTCGAGCTCGGAGTACCCCACGGTGTGCGCCTGGATGTACTCCTGGTCCACCCAGCCGTTGGTGATGATCTCGTGCAGGATGCCGTTCATCAGCGCCACGTTGGTGCCGGGCCGCGGCGCCAGGTGCACGGTGGCGGCCCTGGCCACGGGCGTCATGCGCGGGTCCACGCAGATGATCTTGGGCGGGTTGGGACCGGCCAGCCGGTCCAGCATCCGGGTCCAGAGGACGGTCTGGGTTTCCGCCACGTTGTGCCCGTACAGGGCGATGACATCGGCGTGGTCCACGTCCGTGTAGGAGCCGGGCTGCCCGTCGCAGCCGAAGGATTCCTTCAGCGCCTCCCCCGCCGTCGCGGTGCACAGACGCGTGTTGCCGTCCACGTGGTTGGTGCCGATGCCGCCGTGGGCCATAGTGCCCAGGGTGTAGTACTCCTCGGAGAAGAGTTGGCCGGTGGTGTAGAAGCCGAGGGCGCTGGGGCCCTGTTCCGCGAGCAGCGCCTTGGACTTGTCCACGATACGCTGCATGGCGGTGTCCCAGTCCGTTTCCACCAGCTTCCCGCCCTCGCGGATAAGGGGTTTGGTGAGCCGGTCCGGGGAGGCGTTGGCCTGCCAGCCGTACAGGTCCTTCGGTCCCAGCCGGCCGTGGTTGACCCGGTCCACGGCACGTCCGCGCACGCCAACGATCCTGTTGTCCTTGACGGCAATGTCCATGGCGTCGCCGTTGGAATGCAGGAGCGAGGCCGTCTGGACCCACCGGTCCACGTCCTCCGGCGTCACGCCTTCGGCCAAGTGGGTATCCACCCTGACCGGCCAGTCAGCGCCGCTGCCGTACGGCGTCCGTGTCCCCCATGGTTCAGCTATCCGGTCAATCCGAGCCATCTGTCCATCTCCTTACAGGAACCGGCGGACAGCGTCGAAACGGCGCTGTCCCTACCGGATCCTGTACCCAGGATGGCTGGCTGGAAACGGGCTCCTTAGGCTTGCTTGTCCTGCAGCGGGCGCCGGGCCAGCCAGGCGGCCACGATGGCCCCGGAGATGTTGTGCCACAGCGAGAAGACCGCGGACGGCAGTGCGGCCAGGGGCGTGAAGTGGGCGGTGGCCAGCGTCGCGGCCAGGCCGGAGTTCTGCATGCCCACTTCGAACGCGAGGGCGCGGCGGGCTTTGTCGTCCAGGCGGCCCAGCTTGCCGGCAAGGTAGCCAAGGCCCAGTCCGAATCCGTTATGAAGCACCACGGCGAGGAAGACGATGGCCCCGGCCTCAATGATCTTGTTGGCGCTGCTTACTACCACGATGGCCACGATCAGGGAGATCACGACGGCGGACGCCCACGGCAGCGCGGGCAGCACCTTGGCAACGAGCTTCTTGAGGAAGACCCGGGCGAGGAGGCTTACCACCACCGGGAGCAGCACGGTCTTGACGATATCCAGGACCATGCCGGCAGCGTCGATCTGCAGGTACGAGACGGCCAGGAACAGGACCAGCAGCGGGGTGACGATCGGGGCGATCAGGGTGGAGACGGAGGCCACGGCCACGGAGAGGGCAACATCGCCCTTGGCCAGGAAGGCCATGACGTTCGAGGCCGTGCCGGAGGGTGCGCAGCCCACCAGGATCACGCCGACGGCCAGCTCGGGCGGGAGGTTGAGGGCGCCCGCGATCAGCCAGCCTGCGCCGGGCATGATGATGTAGTGCGCCACGATTCCCAAGGCCACAGCCCACGGCCGCTTGGCC
Source organism: Arthrobacter sp. DNA4 (assembly GCF_024362385.1). Taxonomy (NCBI): domain Bacteria; kingdom Bacillati; phylum Actinomycetota; class Actinomycetes; order Micrococcales; family Micrococcaceae; genus Arthrobacter; species Arthrobacter sp. DNA4. The sequence goes on along the minus strand of NZ_CP101466.1, from coordinate 397,130 downwards.
ACGGCGGCGAAGTCCGGCGGGGTGAGGGTCAGGCCCATGCAGAACATGATGATGCCCAGCAGGTAGGGCACGCTGGGGGCCATGGGCTTGAAGACTCCGGGGAGCAGGAAACCGAGGATGCCGGCAACGACCACCAGGATGGGGAACACAGTCACCGCGATGCGGGCGATCCTGCTTTCCGCCTCGAGCGCGGGATTGACGGGTGTCCCGTCCGGGGACTTCTGGGGTTTAGTTGCCTCAAGCATCCAATAATGGTGGCACTGTCCTATAGGATTCCGCCAATTGATGACCGTGAACGGTAACAACGGCGGAATCCCGCGGCAATGCGCCTTTGAGGTCGACGCCTTGGCCGCCGAAGCGCAGCGCGAGTGTCCTCAAGACGGCGCACCTGGGATCTGGGCGGAACGGGAAGCAATGTTCCGAGGGTAGTCCTTGACTGGCAACGGCAGCGCCACGGACCGGAGCTGGTTCGTGGCGCTGCCATTGAGGCGGGTGCTAGGGAGTTAGGGCGAGAGTTCCTCGAGGACCCGGCCTTTAGTTTCGATGGCGAAGAAGATAGTCACCAGGCCACCTATGAGGGCAACGGCTGCGAAGACGGTGAACACCAGGCTGATGCCGTAGTTGTCCACGATGTAGCCGACCAGGATGGGGCCGATGGCGGAGCCGGCGCGGAGCCAGGCGCTGCCGAAGCCGGTGCCGATGGCGCGGAGCCGGGTCGGGTACAGCTCGGCGGAGTAGAGGTAGAGCGAGAAGGAGATGGTCTGGAGGATGGCGTAGGCGATGCTGGCGAATACTACGACCTGTGTCGCCGACACGGCGCCGAGGGCTGTGAGGATGACAAGAGGGACGGTCGCGGCCAGGAAGGCGAATGTGTACCAACGTTTACGGCCTACGCGGTCGATCAGCAGTGCGCAGAGGATGGATGCCACGACGCCCACGGCGGAGGTGACCCAGCCGTAGGCGAGGCTGGTCTGCAGGGGGAGGTTGAATGTCTGCTTGTAAAGGGTCGGCAGCCAGGTGACCAGGCCGTTGTTGACCATGTAGACGCAGATCCAGAGCATCCAGATCATGAAGGTGCGCTTTTTGTATATGCCTGAGAAGAGTTCGCGCCAGCTGGTGCGGGCGGTGGCCTTCGGATCCACGGGGCGGATGACGGGCTCGGAGAGGGTGTGTCCTGCCTTGAGTGCTTCCTTTTCGAGCATGGTGACGACGGTTTCGGCTTTGTGGACGTGTCCGCGGGAGGCTAGCCAGCGCGGTGATTCGGGCATCAGCCACCGCATCGGGATGGTGAGCAGGGCCGGGACGATGCCGACGATGAACATGGCCTTCCAGCCAACGACCGGGACGAGGAAGTATCCGGCGACGCCCGCGAACATGAGACCGACAGGGAAGATGACCTCGTAGAGCAGGAAGAATCTGCCGCGCTTCTTGGCTCCGACGAATTCGTTGATGTAGGCGCTGGCGACCGGTACTTCGCCGCCGGTGCCGATGCCTTGGAGAAAGCGGAAGATGATCATTGACGTGGCGCCCCAGGCGAAGAGGCAGGCTACGTCCATGGAGACGAAAAGCAGGATCGTGATCAGCAGGACCGGGAGGCGTCCGATCCGTTCGGCGAGTTGGCCGAAGAAGAGTGATCCGAAGATTTGGCCGACGTAGCCGGCGGAGAGGATCATTCCGATTTCCCCGGCGGTGAGGTGCCATTCTGAGGACAGCTGGGGCATTGCGAATGCGATGGCCAGGACGGTGTAAGCGTCGAAGAACGTGGCTGACCCGATGACCACGCGGATGAGGGTCAGGCGTCGGGTGAGCGGGAGCCGTTCGAGGCGGGCTACGAGCTCTGCATTGATCCTGGCGGCGTTGGGGCCGCCAGCCATGGTTGTGGTGTTGTTTGGCTCGCGCATTGCGAGTCCTCCTTCTCCAGCGGTGATGCTGGGGTCCTCATTGACCAGAGTGGAGATGGCTAAAGCCTAGGGGAGGATGGCGGGAGTTGCTCCCGCCATCCTCAGGATCCGGGGATCAGGCGCTGACGGTGACCTTGCCGATGTTCGCGGCAGCGAAGGCTTCCGCGATTTCGGTTTCGGCGCCCTGGGGCAGGGGCAGGAGCGGGGTGCGCACCGTGGCGTGGTCCAGAATGCCGCGGTTCACGAGGCCCCACTTCAAGGCGACCGTGCCTTCCATGTGGGAGCCGCGGTGGTAAACGTTCTTCGTTACCGGGAGCAGCCGCTCATGGATTGCGTGGGCACGCTTGTAGTCCTGCGCCTTGCCTGCTTCGATCAGTTCGACGAGCAGTTCGGGGGCGATGTTACCGTAGCCGACGAGCAGGCCGTCGACATCGAACATTGTCGGCAGCAGGTATTCGTCGTGGCAGGACAGGATCTGCAGTTCGGGGTAAGCGGCGCGCAGGGCGGGGATCTCGGTGTACCACCGACGCATGTTCCGGACACCGTTCTTCGTGGCAAAGACTCCCTCCTGGCCAGCGATCTCCAGCTGAGTGTCGAGGTCGTAGGTCGCCTTGGTGTTGTCGGGGTACTGGAAGAGGATCAGCGGCAGGCCGGACTCTTCATAGATTTCCTTGTAGCGCGACTGCGGTGCGCCCTGCTGGTAGCCGAAGCGCAGCCAGCCGTGCGAGGGGTAAACGAGACCAGCTGACGCGCCGGCCTCGACGGCCTTCTTGGCCTCGAGGGCCGCAGTCTTGTTGCCTTCCTTGGTGATACCAGCCACAACCGGTACCCGGCCGTCGGTGGAGGCCACGAACGCGCGGATGACGTCAAGCTGTTCTTCTTCGGTGAGGAACGTGCCTTCGCCGGCGTGGCCCAGGACGACGAGGCTCTTTACGCCCTCAATCGATCCGAGCCACGAACCCAGGCGCTGGATCGCAGCGAAGTCGACAGCGCCATCTTCGGTGAACGGGGTGACAGGTGCGGGGCTAAGTCCGCGGAGATCGAGTGCCATTTGCAGCTACCTTCTTGTCTTCATTGATGGTCGGTAGTTCCGCTAAGATGAAATCGTTTGCGGGAACGTTTTCAAGTTTGCACGTGTCGCAGCTCACTGTCAAGAGAACGTTTGCAAGAAGGAGGAATAGAGTGGCTGTAACACCCTTGCTGAAGAGGAGAACCGCGATGGAACGTCCCGCCCCCGCAGGGATTGTCACGCTCAAGGATGTCGCGGCTGCCAGTGGCGTGAGCATCTCGACCGCCAGCCGCGCGCTGGATGAACGCACCACCTCCAGATCCGCGGCGGCAGCCCATGTCCGGAAGATCGCGGAAGAACTCGGGTACCGGCGGAACTCCTTTGCCTCAAGCCTGCGCCGCGGCGAGACCCGGACTTTGGGCGTCCTTGTGCCCCGGCTCAGCGACACGGTCATGGCCTTGATGTTCGAAGAGCTCGAGAAGGCAGCGTCTTCCCGCGGCTACTTTGCGATGGTCGCCACCAGCGGAGATGACCCCGTGGATGAACGCAGCGCGGCCGAAACACTCCTCGATAGAAACGTCGATGGGTTGATTCTCGCCACGGCGCGGCTCGATGACGAGCTCCCCCGACTGCTGCGTGAGCGCCGTGTAGCGCATGCGCTGGTGCTCCGAACCGACGGCATCAGTCCCTCGGCGCTCGGAGACGACGAGGTCGGCGGCTACCTCGCCACACGTCACCTCATCGACCTGGGCCATCGCAACATTGCTGTCGTTACCGGCCCCGCTTTCACCTCCACCGGAACCGCACGCTTGGCGGGAGCACGCAGAGCACTGAATGAAGCAGGCATCCAGCCGCGCGAAGAATGGCTTATCGCTGCCGGGTACGGCATCGAGAATGGCTACACGGTAAGCGAAACGCTCCTCGCAGGAACACCGCAATCCCGCCCGACAGCCATCTTCGCCGCCAACGACAACATCGCCATGGGTGTCATGGCCGCAGCCCACCGCAACGGGATCAGCATCCCCGACAATCTGGCATTGGTCGGATACAACGACACGCCACTGTCCGCCCGGCTGCCGACGCCCCTGACCTCGGTGCACGTTCCCCTGGACCAGATAGCAGCCACCGCCATCGACCTCATCGTCAACCCAGGCATCGAACCACTCATCCGCCGGTCCATGCCCACTCTCATCCCACGCCAATCCAGCGGAGCGCCCCAGCGCACCGGTACGTGAAACAGCACCCTATGCTGCCCCTGGGGTTGTCTGGGTTGCGAAGTCGTTGACATCCACGGAAGCTCCGCTGTTGTCGAAATCGAGGTGGCGCGCTTCCTTCCACCGCAGTCTCGGTGTCACTTTCCAAACGGGCGCCCGTGGACGTGCCGCCTGACAGGGCTCATCGCCCCTTAAGACAATCGCCCGCTCCGGGATACCGGGGCGGGCGTTGTACAGCGAACGTCAGAGCTGCTTGCGGAGCTCCATCTTGCGGATTTTGCCGCTGGCGGTGCGCGGCATGTCCTCCACCACCACTAATGACTTGGGGATCTTGTAGCGGGCGAGCCTGCCGTCGAGGAAGCTGCGCAGCTGCTCCGCGGTCAACGATTCCCCTTCGCGCAGGGTCACGATCGCCTGGGGGACCTCGCCCCATTTGTCATCCGGGACGCCGATGACGGCCACGCTGCCCACGGCACTGTGCTCGGAGATGACCGCTTCCACCTCTGCCGGGTAGATGTTCTCCCCGCCGGAGATGATCATGTCCTTGAGCCGGTCCGAGACGAACAGGAAGCCTTCCGGGTCCCGGTAGCCCATGTCGCCGGAGCGGAACCATGCCCCGTCCGCATAGCTGGCGGCAGTGGCCTCCGGCCGGTTCCAGTACTCCTTGATCACGTTGGGGCCGGAGATCTGGATTTCCCCCACCTCGCCAGGGGCCACCGCGCCACCCATGGGATCGGCGATCCGGAGGTCGGTGAAAAAGTGCGGCAGGCCCGCCGAACCGGCTTTCTCCCTGGACCGGTCCACGGGAAGCATGGTGACGCCGGGGGCCGTTTCGGTCATGCCGTAGCAGCTGGTGAAGCCGATGCCGCGGTCCTCGTACGCGTCCAGGACCCGGCGCGGAATGGCGGAGCCCCCGCAGGTGAGCTTGTCCAGGGAGCTGAGGTCCGCGGTTGCCCAGCCTGGGTCTTCGCAAAGCAGCTGGAACGTGGTGGGCACCCCGTTGAGGGTGGTCACCTTGTGTTTCTGGATCAGGTCCAGAACCCTGGCGGGATCGAACTTGGCCTCGAGGACCACGGTGGCGCCCTTGAGGAGCATCGGCAGCAGCCCCATGTCCAGGGACGCCACGTGGAACAGCGGCGAGATCATCAGCGCCACGTCGTTGCGGTTCAGGTCCATGTCCACGATGGTGTTGATGCAGTTCCACGTGATGTTCCCGTGCGTCAGCAGCGCACCTTTGGGCTTGCCCGTGGTCCCGGAGGTGTACAGGATCATGGCGCCGTCGTCATGGGCCACGGGCACGTCGACGGGTTCGGCAGCCGCCGTTTGCAGCGCCTCCCCGTACTGTTCCACCGTGACGGAGCGTTCGACGGCGGCGGGTGACGCGGCGGCGGAAGGTTCCGTCCCGCCGTCGAGCGTTACCACCAGGCGGTGGGTGACACCGGTCCCTTCCAGCGCGGCAGTTGCGGACGCCTCAAGGACGCCGGCGTTGACCAGGAGCCGGGCTCCGGAATCCTGCAGCTGGAACTGCAGTTCCGGCGGCGCGAGCCGGGTGTTCAGCGGCACGAAGATGGCGCCCAGGATGCCGCAGGCAAAGAACGTTTCCACGAAGGAAGGGTGGTTCTCGCCAAGGTAGGCCACCCGGTCACCCTTGGCCACTCCCCTGTCCCGGAGTGCGTTGGCCAGGCGGTCGGCCCTTTCGGCCAGCTCTTGGTAGCTCAAGGCGCCGGCACCGGACAGGAGGGCTGCCTTGGAGCCCGACTTCCGGCGGCGGCGCTGCAGCCAGGATCCAACTCCATTGTTGTCCATGGTTCTCCTAACGGACCGTGGTGAGGTCGTTGTTCTTAGATTCCCGCGTCAGGGTGATGAAGACAATCGAGACCAGCGCCATGACGGACAGGAACACCACCACCGGGAGGATGTTTTGCCCGGAGTCCTTGTAGAGTCCGGCGATGATGCCCGGGGTGAAGCCTGCGCCGATGAGGGTGGCCAGCTGGTAGCCCACGGCGGCGCCGGTGTAGCGGGAGGTGGTGCCGAACTGTTCGGACACGAACGCCGCCAGCGGCCCGTAAAGGGAGGAGTGCAGGATGAGCGCCACGGTGAAGGCCAGGAAGACCAACCCCACGTTGCCCGAGCCGAGCATGCCGAACATTGGGAAGAGGTAGGCGATGAACAGGGCCAGGCCGGCGATCATCACCGGGCGGCGGCCGAACCGGTCCGAAAGGCGGCCGCCCAGCAGGACGAAGACGATGGAGATGGCGGAGGCTCCGGCGAAGGCGTAGAGCACGCCCTGTTGCGGTGCGCCCTTGGACACGGCGTACGTCACGGAGAAGGTGGGCAGCACCACCTGCAGGCCGAAACCGGCAGCCCCGGCGAACATGATCATGATCAGTGCCTTGGGCCGGCGGAGCACGTCCAGCAGCGGGATCTTGCGCTTGGCACCCTGCGCCTCTTCTTTGGCCACGGCCTCGGCGAAGATGGGGCTTTCGGAGACCCGGAGGCGGACGAACATGCCCACGATGAGGAGCACGAAGGACAGCAGGAACGGCACGCGCCAGCCCCAGGCCAAAAACGCATCCTGCGGCAGGGCCGAAAAAGCGCCCATTACCAGGGTGCCCAGCACGGCGCCGGTGGGGGCACCGGCGTTGACGAACGACGCCGCGAAGCCGCGCCGTTTGGGGTCCGCGTGCTCCAGGGCCATCAGTGCGGCCCCGCCCCATTCACCGCCGACGGCGATGCCCTGGCAGACCCGCAGCAGCACCAGGATGACCGCGCCCCACGGCCCGATCACGCCGGCACCCGGAATCACACCAATAAGGGTGGAGGCGATGCCCATCATGGCCATGGAGATGATCAGCATCCCCTTGCGGCCCACCTTGTCACCGAAGTGACCGAAGATCACGCCACCCAGCGGCCTGGCAACGTACCCAGCGGCAAAGGTGGCGTAAGCGGCGACGACGCCCACCCATTCGTCCGTGCCGGCGAAGAAGACCTTGGGGAAGGCCACTGCTGCTGCCGTGGCATACAGCAGGAAGTCGTAGAACTCGATGGTGCTGCCCAGATAGCTGGACAGGATGACCGTGCGCGCTTCCTTGCGCTTGGCGGCCGTGCCCGCAGGTGCGAGCGTGGTGTGTCCGGACATGGCTGTTCCTAAAAACGGAGGAATGTGGGGGTTTTGGGGTTGCCTGAGGCGGCGGCGCCGGAGCGGACCGCCTGGGGTTTGGAACTGCTGTTACTGGTGGAAGCGGCTTACTTGTAGAAGCGGGCCAGGAATTCGGCCACGACGGCCGGGCGTTCCTGGCCTTCGATCTCGATGGTGGCGTTGACCTTGATCTGGGCGCCGCCCTTGACCTCGGTCACCTCGGCGATGGTGGCCTGCATGCGGACCTTGGAGCCCGCGGTGACCGGTGAGGTGAAGCGGACCTTGTCCAGGCCGTAGTTGACCTTGGTGGTGACGCCCTCGACGTCGAACAGCTCGCCCCAGAACGGGATGATCAGGGACAGGGTGAGGAAACCGTGGGCGATGGGTGCGCCGAACGGGCCGTCCTTGGCCCGTTCGGGGTCGGTGTGGATCCACTGGTGGTCGTCGGTGGCGTCCGCGAACAGGTTGATCTGTTCCTGGGTGATCTGGCGGTAGTCGGTGGTGCCGAGGTCCTTGCCGGACAGGGTGAGCAGGGTGTCGAAATCGACGACGAGATTGGGCATCGTTGCCTCCTGGGCTGGTGTGTGGTTGTGGTGCTGTGCAGGTGTTGCAGGGCTTAGCGGGTGAAGGCGCTTTCGCCGGTGAGGGCGCGGCCGATGATGAGGGCGTTGATCTCGTGGGTGCCTTCGTACGAGTAAACGGCTTCGGCGTCAGCGTGGAAACGCGCGACGGCGGTTGCCAGGGTGATGCCGTTGCCGCCCACCACTTCGCGGGCCAGGGCTACGGTGTCGCGCATGAACAGGGACGTTTGCATCTTGGCCAGGGCGGAGTCCTGGTCGCGGTAGACGCCTTTGGCCTGCTGTTCCGTGAGCCGGACCACCAGGGACAGGCTGGCTGTGACGTTGCCCAGCATGCGGGCCAGTTTTTCCTGGACCAGCTGGAAGGAGCCTAGAGTCCGGCCGAACTGCCGGCGTTCGTTGACGTAGGCGAGGGCGGCCTCGAAGGCACCGGCGGCAATGCCGGTGGCGATCCAGGCGACGTCCGAGCGCATGGCCCGGAGCATCGCCGCCACATCCCGGAAGGAGTTCACGTTGTGCAGGCGCATGGCCTCGGGGACGCGGACACCGGTGAGGGTGATGTGGGCGTTCTGCATCATCCGCAGCGAGGTCTTGCCCTGGATCTTCTCCAGGCTGACGCCGTCGGCTGTCCGGTCCACGAGGAAGGCCTTGACCTGCCCGTCCGCGGTGTCCCGGGCGAATACTGCGAGGACGTCCGCGGTGACTGCGCCGCCGATCCAGCGTTTGGCACCGTCCAGGATCCAGCTGCCGTCGGCCTGCCGCCGGGCGGTGGTGGAGAGTCCGCCGGCGATGTCCGATCCGGATTCTGGTTCGGTCAGCGAGAACACGCCCTTGAGGGAGAAGTCGATGACCTTGGGCATCCATTCGGCCTGCTGTTCCGCCGACGCACCCACCCGGATGGCTGTCCGGAACAGGCCGGCCTGGGCGGTGTACCAGGTGGCCAGGGACGCGTCCGTGCGGGCAAGCTCGAAGATCCGGAAGCCCTGGTAAATGCCGCGGGCCGGGCCGTCGGCCGTGAGCTCGGCAGGTTCCATCAGGTCCAGGTCGATCAGCGGCCGGGCGAGCTGCTCGGGAAACTCCCCGCGTTCCCAGTACTCGGCCAGGAGGGGCCTGGCGTTCGCGTCCAGGAATGACCGCAGCCGGGACAGGACCTGGCGCTCCTCGGGAGTGAGTAGGGACTCGGCGTCGTACCAGTCCGCTGCTTCGTACAGCCGGGCACCCAGGGCGGCATCCGGCGTCGCCAGCGTGCCCATCTCAGCCACCCAGCCCGAGGAGGCGGACCGCGTTGTCCTTGAGGATCTTGGGCCGGACCTCGTCCTTCAGCGGGAGGTCCGCGAAGGCCCCGAGCCACTTTTGCGGGGTGATCAGCGGGAAGTCGGTGCCGAACAGCACCTTGTCCTGGAGGTAGGAGTTGGAGGCCTTCACCAGCGATTCCGGGAAGTACTTGGGCGACCAGCCGGAAAGGTCGATGAACACGTTGGCCTTATGGGTGGCGATGGAGTTGGCCTCGTCCTGCCACGGCACGGACGGGTGGGCCATGATGATCTGCAGGCCCGGGAAGTCCGCGGCCACGGCGTCCAGGAGCAGGGGGTTGGAGTAGGCCAGCTTGATGCCGAAACCGCCGGGAAGGCCCGCGCCCATTCCGTTTTGGCCGGTGTGGAAGATGGCGGGCAGGCCCAGTTCCTGGAGGGTTTCCCAGAGCGGGTAGAAGCGCTCGCTGGAGGGGTCGAAGCCCTGCAGGGACGGGTGGAACTTGAAGCCGCGGGCGCCGAGTTCGATGGCCTGGTGTTTGGCGCCGGCGATGGCGTCCTCGCCGGTGCGAGGGTCCACGCTGCCGAACGGGATCAGGACGTCATTGTTCCGGGCGGCACCGGCGATGAGTTCGGGGATGCTGTTGGGCTCGTGCTTGAGTTGGGTGCGGGCGTCCACGGTGAAGACGACGGCGGCCATGTTCACTCCGCGGTAAACCTCGGCGATGCGGTCCAGGGACGGGGCGCGGTCCTCGGCCTTGAAGTACTTGGCCGAGGCTTCGGTCAGTTCCTCCGGCAGGGAACCGTGGCCGCAGCTGTCCACCTCAAGGTGGACGTGCATGTCGATGGCATCGAGCTTTGTGGGGTCGATGCCCAGTTCGTAACGGTCGGCCATGGTCAGCGGGCCTCGGCGGGCTGTGCGGGCTTCAGGTCCTCCGGCAGGGGAAGGAATTCTTCGCCATACGTTTGGAGCGTTTCCGCGGTGAACAGGTGGCCGGCGTTTTCATGCAGCGCCTCATAACTCCAGCCGCCCTCGCGGTACTCGGTGGTGGCCGCTTCCGGGTGGGTCCAGACCTGAAGCCGGTCACCGCCGGCGCCGATGGCCTGGCCGGTGATGTTGGCTGCCTCGTCGGAGGCGAGGAAGGCAACCAGTCCGGAGACGTCGTCGGCCGTTCCAAAGCCCAGGTCGTGGCGGAAGAAGGACGGCATGGCCTCGCCGCGCTCGTCCGCTTCCACGGCTTTCTGGAAGTAGGGCACGGTCTTGGTCATGGCGGTGGCGGCCACGGGGATGACGCTGTTGACCGTCACGCCGGCCTTCTTCATTTCCAGCGCCCAGGTGCGGACCATGCCCACGATGCCGGCCTTGGCGGCGGCGTAGTTGGTCTGGCCGAAGTTGCCGCGCTGGCCCGTTGGCGAACCGATGGTGATGATGCGGCCCCGGACGTTGTGTTCCTTGAAGTAGGCGTAGGCCTCGCGGACGCAGGTGAAGGTGCCCTTGAGGTGGACGTTGATCACCAGGTCGAAGTCCTCGTCCGTCATTTTGAGCAGGGACTTGTCGCGGAGGATGCCGGCGTTGGTGACCAGGATGTCCAGGCCGCCGAAGGTGTCCACGGCTCCGGCCACCAGCGCCTTGGCGGCATCGGTGGTGCCCACCGGAACCACCACGGCGGTGGCGCGGCCGCCGTCGGCCTCGATCTGGGAGACGGCCTGCGCGGCGGTGTCGGCGTTGACGTCGTTGATGACGACGGCGGCGCCCTGGCTGGCGAGCTCCCTGGCGTAGGCGAGGCCGAGACCCTGCCCGCTGCCGGTGACGATTGCAACCTTGCCGTTCAAGCTCATGGCCTGCTCCTTCGCATGCGACGGCCGAAGCCGTTGGGGTGGTCCCACTGCGGTGTGAGATCCTTGTTGGAATCAATGAAATTACGGATCATTGAAAAAGTCAACGATTGTTTTTTACACCGGAGTTGTGATGGCCACCTTGGGCACCGAAGTTCAGACACCCCGCCTTGCGGCAGCCAGGATCGGCAGTGATGTGGGCCTGCTGCTCGCCAAGCTGCACGCCGCCGGCTCGGTGCTGAACAACAAGGCGTTGGCTGACTTCGGGCTGCGGGAGCGGTCCTTCTCCATCCTGACGCTGGCGTGCAGCGGGCTTGAGCCCACGCAGCGGGAACTGGCAGATTTCCTCAGCCTGGACCCCAGCCAGGTGGTCACCCTTGTGGACGATCTGGAACGCCGCGGCCTCGTGGAACGGGCGCAGGGCAAGCAGGACCGGCGCGCCAAGATCATCGTCTCCACTGCCGAGGGGCGGAAGATGCACGCGAAGGCCCGCACCGCCATGGACGCGGCCGAACTGAACCAGCTGGCCGTGCTGTCCGGGGAGGAGTCGCAGGAACTGAAGCGGCTGCTCCGCAAGGCACTGTGGGGCGCGGCGGAGTAGGCAGCTGCCTGGATTTCCGTTTTTAAGGTTTAGCTACACGAGCTTGGGCAACTCCGTGAACCCGTTCGGGGACCGATGAGACGTTACTCATTCCAAGGGTTCCGACACACTCTGGAGCGTTGCGGTTAGGGCACCTTCACCGTGCATTTCATCGTGCGGGGTAAACGTGCATGTATGGTCAGCAGCGGTTGCGAAACAAGAATCCATGCCTGGCTGCACGGTAAACGACCGCCATACGGGCACAACCCCGGCAAGGAATCTCAACGGTGAACACTTCCGCCCCCCGCACCCAGCGCCGGCGTATCCTGTGGACATGGCCATGGGGGCAGGCAAGAGCGACAACAGATATGAGTGGCAATCATGGCCACCGGATTCCTTAGAGGGAATGCCGCCTAAGCGGAGGCGCTTGGTAAGCTGGGCAATTTTTTGGTTCATTATCCTGGGATCATTGCTGGGGTCCGCCCTAGAGGCATTCGGCGTTCCGGAACCGTGGCGATCCACGCTTGTAGCCGCCGCATTGGCTGCAATGTTTGTTCCCTTGATCCGGGCCGCAGCTTCGGAGGCCCGACAGCTCCGCGCCGAAGGGATTGAACTGCCTTCCTATCGGGTTACCCGCAAGTCATTGATCTCCATGGGCGTCCTCACTGGTGTCCTTTGGATCGCCTTTGCCGTAGTTGCATTCAGCGGGAGGCCCGTCTTCCCGCTAGTGCCAATTGCCGCCACCGCATGGCTGGTTTTCCAAATCCAACGGTGGAGAAAGCCATCAGCCGACGAAACCGCACCTGCGCGTACCGAGACGCCTGACTCGCCGAGCTGACTACATCAACGGCGGCCGGTGAAGGATCGGCAAGCGGACATCTCCTGGAACACGGAGTCGGCAACACTGACTGGGACCAATGGGACAATCAGGTTCCGGGCTCGGGTCAACCTGCTAAATCATCTTGGGGGCAGCGAATGGGTGAAGGCGTAGTTTTCGTGCTGGTGGCCGCTGTTTGGTTTGTCTTCCGTAAGCGGATAGCGGCATATCAGGTGTACCTGATTACGGAGAAGTTCAAAGTCCTTCCCGTTAGGGACACAGCCGAGCAGGTGCGGGGTATGGAACTGCTGGGCACGCTGTTCTGTGCGCTGCTCTTTGTCGCCGGTGTGTTGTTGATGGTTCTCCGCACGATGCTCAGGTAGACCGTCGACGGCGTGCGGTGGAGGATCCTCCACCGCACGGTGGCCCACGTCGGGGCTCAGCCCGGATCGGCTTGGAGTAAAAAGCAGCTGGGGCATTCCGCTGGAGGCGGGATTATGCTTCCACAATGGGGAACCTGGAAGAACGGAAAGTCCAGCCGCGCTGGATGAATTGGTTATGGCTGGTTGCAGCGATCCCGGTTGGTTCGGGTGTTGCATGGATAGTCAGAAACTTCAGCCCGCTAGCTCCCGATGCGTTGGCCGTGCCTGTAGCCTGCGTCGTGGTCTTTGCTATGGCGATAGCCGTTTCCTCTCGCAAGAGCCACAAAAGGTTGAACGGCAACGAGCCCTCCCACCCGTCAGGGTCGCGGCTCGAGTGAATCGCTAGACGGCCTATCCGCCTGGTACAGAGTGGCGCTCGGTAGAGGATCCCTGACCGGGCGGCTTTAGCGTGGACGCTTAGCTTTCGAGTATGCGACGTTTGGCTGCGGAAAATTCTTCTGTGCTGAGGGCGCCCCTCGAATAGAGGTCCGCAAGAAGGGAAAGATCCGCTGCGACCGAGTGCGGGCCGGTGCTTTGATTCTTCGTATGGCGCTTGCCAACCGTGCCAGAAGCAGCCGCCGTGGCCTTCGTTCGGCTCTTTGTCAGTGCGTACAAGACAAGCATGATGGCACCAAGAACCGCTACGGCAATCCCAAGCGGCATGGATAAGTACGAATGGAAGGCTGTCCCTATGATTGCGATGGCTACTCCCGCGCAAACCAAACCGACGCCAGATACCCAGCGGGCTGTCTCACGAAGGGGGTGCTTTCCTTTGAACTCAAACAAGTACCCGTCGGCAGGACTGGGAACCGCGTGCTCGTTCATGTGCTGAAGCCTAGCTTCGACCTGGATCATTGAACATCCCCATTTTTCTGGGAGTCTCACCACCGCAAGTAACCCGATCGATAAGCGGACATGCTCTGTTTCCGCTCTTGAAGCTTTCCTGATCGGGCGAAACCTTTTGGACTTTGCCGGACACTAAAGGGCATGGGGACCATAGATACGGGTGATGAGACGCTGTGGCGCCGGAGCCTTTTGGGACAGGGCGACGCTTTTGGCGACCTGTACGACCGGCACCGCGACAGGGTTTTCCGCCACGCCTACCGGCTGTGCGGAAACCACCACGATTCCGAAGACATCATGGCCGCGGCGTTCCTTGAACTGTGGCGACGGCGAAAGCACGTCCGAGTGGTCGAGGGATCCATTCTTCCCTGGCTGCTGGTCACGACCACGAACGTTGCGCGAAACCGTGCCCGTGCTGCCGCTCGCTACCAACGGCTTCTGAACTCGCTGCCGCGCAGCCGGGAACCTGACGACGCCAGTGCAGATCCCTACCGCCGATACCAAAACCAGCTGGACAACGACCTGGCACAGGCTTTGGCCAGCTTGACCATTGAGGATCTGCAGCTGGTGAGCCTGGTCGTTTTCGAAGAACACACCATCGCTGCAGCCGCGGCCATCCTGAATCTGACACCGTCAGCAGCGAAATCACGCATGCACCGAGCCAGACAGCGGCTAAGAACCGCCCTGAACGGGGATGCATCAACGAACTCACCCACGGCTGCAACCCCAGTTCTGGAAGGAGAACGGTCATGAATCAGCTCCACGTGGACGACCTCTTCAGTGACGCCCTGCGCACGAAACTCGTGACAGAAGTCGAAAAAATCGCTCCTTCCCGGGCAAAGAAGCGCGCCAGACTCTGGGCTGGAACTGCGGCAGTTGCCGGCATCGGCCTCCTAGGCGGTGTCGGCGCGACCGCCGCCGGCCTGTTTTCAACTCCCGGCTCCTCGCAGGTGACACCCCTGGCATCTCCTGTGACAGAGATACACACAGGAACGGCCACTGTTCAGCTCGGTCACACACCCGAAGGCGCCACAGGCATCGAACTGCAGCTCAACTGCCTCACTCCTGGGCGCTTTGAATTCGAGGACGGCGCCAACGCCACCTGCAAACCGGAGGACGTTGGAACACGCCAGGACTGGACCGGTTACACGCTGCCTCTCACGGCCGGAAAAGAGAGCATCACCATCACTACGAGCCCCCAAGCCAGCTGGAAACTAACAGCCCAGTACGTCAATACCGAAATTACCGACTGGGCAGTGAACCCCCATGGAGATACCTACGGTGCTGCAAACGAAAACGGAAGCCCCGACCTGGTCGCCGTCATAGCAACAAACGGGACAAGCGGATACGCCTACCGAACCGACCTCGAGGACGCCAACGGAACAACAGCCAGCAAAACGTTCAAGAGCCCCGCGGACGCCCTCGCCTGGCAGGAATCAATCAAGGGCAAAGAGTTCGTCGTCCCCGTCTACGACTCAACGGGCAAAACCGTGGTCGGCGAATTCGTCATCGGCCGCGGAACCGGCACCTCCGGAGTCGTGGGAGAACCGGCACCGGAATGCGCCGGAGTTCCGCCCACACTGGGTCCTGGCGAAACCTACCCCTGCCCCGGCCTGTCGACAACCGAAACCGGACGCCCCGCAATCCCAGTCCCTTCAAAGTAACTGCAAGTACCTGGCATGCCCGTATACCGATCGGCTAACGGGCAGCTAATCAATCCCCTCTTGGGCTGTCCTGTGCGACAAATAGCGTCGCGAAGATACCGCTATTTATCGCCGGATGTCACACAAGGACCCTCAGCTCACGGCGTCCCGAAGAGGTCCATCCGTATCATCTACTCAAAGAGGCGTCGCGTACGCACGGGCCGGGCATTCAACCCCGCGCCGACGGTCGACCGTCTGGGCCACCTGCCTCCAAACGCTGGCGTGCGGTGTTCAGTCCTGCTCCCACCGGCACATGGCCGGTGGCCGCTGCCAACCCAAAGACCGGCATATCGCTATACACGCTTTCCCTGCCACCCGGAACCGTCTCATAGGTTTCGTGCCATACGCCGACGTCGCCATTGCCGGCTGATTCGCGCATGAACCGGCGCCAGGGCTCAAGGTGCGGCGCCGACCGGTCGGCCGCGAACCGCTGCAAATCCTCCGGGCTTTTCCAGTAGGTGACCATGATGGTGGTCCGCCCGAACCATTGCTGGTAGCCCAGCAAGCCAGCCTCCGGCGTCTTGGCTAGGTAGGCAAGCATTTTGGGCATGGCCGCCCCCACCCGTACCACCTTCCCGAACTTCCACCACCGGTTTGCACGCATCCCGATCAGGAAGACCGTCACGGGGCCACCCCCGGGATCGGCAGTGAAACGTCCTTTGAGCACTTGCTGTGACATGCGCTTCTCCTATCCATAACACTGTTACAAAACATTGTTATGCAATACTTGTCCTATGGCAAGACCCGTAGTCCACGATGCGGCCCTGCGTCGCAGGCTGCTCGACGCCGCAGCCTCCTTGATCAGCCGTGACGGCGTTGCCTCCGTATCGTTGCGCAGTATTGCCGCAACCGCTGGGACTTCGACGACGGCGGTGTACTCGCTCTTCGGGGGCAAGGCGGAATTGCTGACTGCCGTGCTTGACGACGGCTTCGCGTCCTTTGCTGCCTCCCAACAAGCAGCCGGCGCTGCCGGCCTCGAAGCATTGGGCCGGGCTTACCGAACCTGGGCGCTCGAGCATCCCGCCCTCTACGGCTTGATGTTCGGCGGCTCGCTGGCCAGCCAAGTGCCGTGTACGCCGACGCCGGGAGCCACTGAGCCATCGATCGCGCCGCTGTTCACCGCGGTCGCCGCAGCCCTGCCCGGAGCAGCAGATGATGAGATCGCCTCTATGGTCGGCGTTGTCTGGGGCCAGGTCCACGGGCTGGTGTCACTAGAGCTGGCCGGCGCACCCGCAGCTGGCTGGACGTGGGATGCGGCCTATGATGCCGCCATCCGGCAGATCGGTCGATCTCTTGGACGCTACACGTAATTCCTCAGTATGCGCCGTCGGGGAAATGCCCGATAAAGGTTGGGATGATGGATCATGGGCGCCGCTTCAAGCCGGGAAACAACGTTATTGACACAGTCCTAATCCGTAGGAAGACTGGGCTCCCAATCATCCCCTCCCCCACTGCACTAACACCGCCTCCCTAAACGGTCGTTTTTGGCTATTGGAGATAGGGATCTTCACACGGCAGTTTGCGACGTGGGTGGACCAGCAAATCTCCCGAGCGTGACGACGCATCTAGCTTACCGGGAATGCCAGCTGGGCAGGGGTTTCCTTTCCGGGCCCGCGGGCGAGACCCACCCGGGCATTGCCGGCGAGGTGCACGAGTATGCCGACCACGAGAAACGAGGCGAGTACCAGGGCGCTGGTGGCGATGACCGCCGGCCAGCCGCCGTCGAGCCCCGGGTTGAGGAAGTCGTAGGGGTACCAGCCGTCGAGGGCACCGCGCACCCAGGAGAAGATCAGGAACACCCCCGGGTAGCAAAGCCAGACGAGGGGCCGCCGCCACGGGCCTCGGACGGTGCGCGTGACCAGGAGCCAGTCGAGCCCCGCGACCAGCGGTGCGATGCGATGGGTCACCATCCACGGCCAGTACATGTCCAGCGTCCACCACGGTTCACCAGGCGGAGCCACGAGCACCACATAAATAATGCCCGTCATCACCAGGTAGAACGCGAGGGCACCGAAGAGATGGTCCCACCACTGCGGCAGCCGCGCACGCGGCCGCGCGGCGGACACAAGGAACACGAGCCCGAGGACGAGGTTTGACTGGAACGTGAACTGGGAAATGAGCTGGGGGATATCGACGGAATTGCCGGGCTGGGTCGCGTCATATAGCTCCTGCCCAAGCGCCGCGAGCATGGCAAGTCCGGCGCCGCCGCGTACTAGACGGATCCATAGACGGTCCGGATGCAGCGCCCGGTTGGCGCCCACGTTACGTTGAACGGGAGGACTCAGCGTCAGCACGTCGCTCATGGCATCAGCGTAGTGTTGCGCCAAACGTAGCCCCAGAGTCCAAAGGACCGGGTTGCCACCGGCCGCTGCGTCAGCCACGAGTCGCCTTAGGAAGCACTTGTGCGGCATGAAGTCCCGCGGAAGCTAAGTGGTTGGGACGCTCAGACGATCAAGACGGCTTTGAGCACACGAACATGACGGTCCGGATGCGCCGCTCGGCGAGGTTGGCCACCTGGTTGGCTGTCATCTGCGCGAAATCGTCCCCCAGGAAAGTCGCGAAGGTCACCGGCGGTGGCCCCTCCCTCTGGATCTTGGCGAGCATCCTCTGGAACCAGGCGAGGCTTTCGTCCGACGAGTCGACTTCCGAGACGACGTCAAAACCTGCGGACGGGAGGAGTTCGCGCATCTCTTCCAGCGTCGCGGGAAAGCTCGTCGAGGAGTCGGCGGCCCACGGCACCGGGTAGTGCACCTCGCCGCCTTCCCCCTGCAGGACGTCGTAAACCACGAACCTGCCGCCCGGCCGGAGGACACGGAAAGCTTCCACATACAGCGCATGCTTGTTCGGGATGTTCATGGCCACATGCATGGTCAGCGCCGCATCCGCTGACCTATCGGGAAGACCGGTGGCTGTGGCGTCCCCAACGCGGAAGCGGGTACGGCCGGACAGGCCTGTCCACTCCGAGAGTGCCGTCGCTACCTGGCAGAACTCCGGGGTGAGGTCGACCCCTATGACCGTGCACCCGGTCATTTCGGCGAGGGTCCGCGCGGGCCCGCCCAGTCCGCTGCCGAGGTCGAGCACATGGGAATCGGCGGTGAGCGCGAGTGCTTCGATGATTTCCAGGGTTGCCCTGCGGCCACGGATGTGGAACTCGTCAACAGCAGCGAGATCGACCGGCCGCAGCCTCGTACGGTCCACACCGGCCGCGTCCAAGGCAGAACCGATGGCCCCCACAAGTCCGCCGGGGCCGGTGTAGAACGCCGAAACCTGGTTCATTGCGCCATCGTCACACCGGGCGGCTGCAGTGTCAACGCGAAGCGCGATTACCAGTCGTGGACGGTGCCGTCGACGAGGCGGTTGTAGGGCAGGTAGGCCTGCTGGTACGGGTAGGCTGCTGCGGCTTCTTCGTTGAATTCGACGCCGATCCCGGGCTTGTCGCCCGGGTGCAGGTACCCGTCCACGAAAGTCATGGACTGCTCGAAGACCTCGTTGGTCTTGTCCGAGTGCTGCATGTACTCCTGGATCCCGTAGTTATGGATCGCCAACCCCACGTGCAGCTGCGCCGCGAACCCCACCGGGGAAATGTCCGTCGGCCCGTGGAAGCCGGACTTGATCTGATACTGCGCGGCGAAATCCATCACCTTCTTCAGCGGCGATATTCCGCCGAAGTGCGTGGACGCGGCCCGGACGTAGTCGATGAGCTGTTCCTTGATCAGCGTCTGGTAGTCCCACACGGTATTGAAGATCTCCCCAATCGCCAACGGCGTGGTGGTGTGCTGCCGGACCAGGCGCAGACCCTCCTGGTTCTCCGCCGGGGTGCAGTCCTCCAACCAGAACAAGTCATACGGCTCCAACGCCTTGCCCAGCTTCGCGGCCTGGATCGGCGTCATCCGGTGGTGCCCGTCATGCAGCAACGGGATCTCCGGACCAAACTCGTTCCGCACCGCCTCGAACACGGTCGGCAAATGCCGCAGGTAGGCGCGGGTGTCCCAGTCCTCCTCCACCGGGAACGCACCCCGCCCGGACGGCTCATAGTCATACCGCTCCCCCGACGCCTGCGCCTGCGCCGCCACACCGTACACGGCCTTGATCCCCGGGACCGCGGTCTGGATCCGGATCGACTTGTACCCCAGCTCCAGGTGCTCACGCACGGAATCGAACAACGACTCAATATCCGCCCCCGACGCATGCCCGTACGCCCGCAACCCGTTCCGCGACGCACCACCGAGCAGCTGGTACACCGGCATCCCCGCGAGCTTGCCCTTGATATCCCACAACGCCATATCCACCGCAGCGATCGCCGCCATCGTCACCGGGCCCCGCCGCCAATACGAGGACCGGTACAGGAACTGCCACGTGTCCTCGATCCGGTGCGGATCCTTCCCGATCAACAGCTGCGCCACATGCTCCTTCAAATACGCAGCAACAGCCAACTCCCGGCCATTCAACGTGGCATCACCAATACCGGTCACACCATCCTCCGTCGTGATCCGAAGGGTCACAAAGTTCCGGGACGGACTGGTAACAAACACATCGGCGGCAACGATTTTCATGGCTGGCTTTCGGGTTGGAATCTCTTAAGGTCTGGAGTGTGAAGGGCAGGAGTCAGCGCACGGTGCTGCCCCTGGCGGCATCAAGCAGGGCGAGTTCGTCGGTCCGCGGCAGCCCCTCCCAGTCGCCGCGCGTGCTGACAGCGAAGGCGCCTGCCAGGATGCCCTGCCGCAGGCGGTCGGCGGTACCGACGCCGTCGAGCAGCGCCGAGAGGTAGCCGGCGGTGAAGGCATCCCCGGCTCCCACGGTGTCCACGCAGGTCACGGCGAGGGCCGGTGCTTCCAGGCGCCCTTCCGCGGTATAAACCGCCGCGCCCGCTGCGCCGCGCTTCACCACCACTTCGCTGACTCCGGCGTCGAGCAGCCGGGCCGCGGCGGAAGCTTCGTCCATAGCCGCCCCGCTCCCCTCGTTCGCCGGGGCAATCAGGTCGAGCTCGTCGTCGGACGCGATGACGACGGTGGCGTGCCGCGCCAGGGGGCCGAGCACCGCGCGCGCCTGGTCCGGAGACCAGAGCTTGCTGCGGTAGTTCACATCGAGGCTGACCACCACACCGTCAGCGGCCGCCCGTTCCGCGGCGTATTCCACGGCGTCGCGGGCTTCCGGGCTGAGCGCTGCGGTGATGCCGGTCAGGTGCAGGATCCGGGCACCGCAATCCAGCGCGGCCGACACGTGCGCACGCGAGATGGTGGCCCCTGCGGACCCCGCGCGGTAGTAGAAGGCCCGGCTGAGGTCTGCGGTGCGCTGCTCCAGGAACATCACGCCGGTGCTCCGCTCCGGGTGGACGCTGTGGTGCAGCTGGACACCCTCGCCCCGGAGCTGCCTGACGATGAACTCGCCGTGCGGGTCCGCGCCCACGGACCCGGCCCAGGCCGCCGTGTGGCCAAGGCGTGCCACGCCGATGGCAACGTTCGATTCCGCCCCGGCCACCTGCATGTTCAGGGTCCCGCCGGAGGCCAGCGGGCCGGTGGACCGGAGCGAGACCATGGACTCGCCAAAGGTCAGCAGGTCCACCGTCACGAAGGGGTCCCGGTACGGGCCGCGAATTCGGCAGCGAGGCCCAGGAAACGGCGGGCGCGGTCCCGCATGTCCGAAAGGTCACCGCCCGAGGCCGCCGTGCCGAAGAGCGGTCCCCCCAGTCCGACGGCGATGGCCCCGGCTTCCCAGTACCCGGCGGCTTCGTCAAGGCCCACGCCGCCGACGGCGATGAAGGGGATGTCCGGGAAGGGATCGCGGACTGCCTTCAGGTAGCCGGGGCCGCCGATCGAGGCGGGGAACAGTTTGATGGCGGTGGCGCCGCGTTCCATCGCCTCATAGGCCTCGCTGGGAGTCAAGGCCCCGGCAAGGACGGGGATGCCGGCATTGGCGGCCTCGCTGATCGAGGGGGCCAGGGAGGGGGTGACGATGAACTGGCCGCCCGCTGCGGTGACGTGTTCGACGTCGGCCTGGCTGAGGACGGTCCCGGCGCCCACCAGGCAGCCGGCCGGGGCAGCCGCGCGAACCTCGCGGATGGCGTCCAGCGCGTTGGGCGTGGTGAGGGCGATCTCCACGTACTGGAAGCCCTCCTCCATGGCGGCCAGCGCGGCCTTGGCGGCAGCACCGCCGTCGTTCCCGCGGACGATGCCCACGAGGCGCGCCTGCCGGATACCGGCGAGCAGGCCGGCGGAGGTAACAGCTGGGTTCTGGGATGTCATGGGGTTCACCATTCTGCGAAGGATCCGTCGGGGTGGCGCCACACCGGTCCGCGCCAGGCGTGGCCGCGCTTGTCCGCTGCCCGCACCACGGCCTCGTCAATCTCGACGCCCAGTCCGGGCCCGGTGAGCCGCTCGATGTGGCCGTCAACGAACTTGAACGGCGTCTTGTCCACCACGTAGTCCAGGACTTCGGCGCCCTGGTTGTAGTGGATCCCGATGCTTTGTTCCTGGATGAGGAAGTTCGGCGTGGCGAAGCCCACCTGCAGGCAGGCCGCGAGCGCCAGGGGGCCCAGCGGGCAGTGCGGCGCCAACTGGACTTCGTACACTTCGGCCAGCGCGGCGATCTTGCGGACCTCCGTGATCCCACCGGCGTGCGACAGGTCCGGCTGAGCCACTGCGATGCCTGCCTGCAGCGCGGGCAGGAATTCCTGCCGGCTGTAGAGCCGCTCCCCCGTGGACACCGGGGTGGTGGTGGATGAGGTGAATTCGCGGAGCAGGTGGGTGTTTTCCGGGACCACCGGTTCCTCGAGGAAGAAGGGCCGGAACGGCTCCAGCAGGGGCGCCACCCGCCTGGCGTTGGCCAGGCTGAAGCGGCCGTGGAAATCGACGGCGACGTCCCGGTGATCACCCAAAACCTGGCGGGCTGCCGCGACACGGCGGATGACGCCGTCGATCTCTGCCACCGACGCCACCGGGCTCATCCGGCCGCTGGCGTTCATTTTGACGGCGGTGAGGCCCACCTCCAGCTGGGCGCTGATCTGGTCGGCCACCTCGTTGGGCTCGTCGCCGCCCACCCAGCCGTACATCCGGATCCGGTCGCGGACGTGGCCACCCAGGAGCTGGTGCACCGGGGTGTTGAAGTGCTTGCCGGCGATGTCCCACAGCGCCTGGTCCAGGCCGGAGACG
Organism: Arthrobacter sp. DNA4; assembly: GCF_024362385.1. Classification (NCBI taxonomy): domain Bacteria; kingdom Bacillati; phylum Actinomycetota; class Actinomycetes; order Micrococcales; family Micrococcaceae; genus Arthrobacter; species Arthrobacter sp. DNA4. Next base: position 374,690 of record NZ_CP101466.1, on the reverse strand, counting down.
GCGCTGGCCAGGATGGGCCCGCCGCGGTAGAAGGACCCTTTGGTCATGACCTGCCAGTGGTCTTCGATCCGGAGGGCATCCCTGCCGATGAGCAGCTCCGAGAGCTGTCCGACGGCGGCGCGCACAGTTTCGCTGCGGCCCTCGCAGGTGGCCTCGCCCCACCCCACGATGCCGCTGTCGGTTTCGATCCGGACAAAGAGCCAGCGGGGGGCAATGAGGAATGTTTCGATCCGGCTGATGACGGTCACGCGGCGGTTCCTAACCCTTGGTGGCGCTTACGGTCAGGCCGGAGACGATGTACTTCTGCGTGAAGAGCGCAATGATCATGATGGGGATTGTCACGACCGTCGCCGCGGCCATCAGCCCGCCCCAGTCGATGCTCGCGTAGGAGACGAAGTCGAAGATCGCCACCGGCAGGGTCTTGGTCTTGGCGCCCGATAGCACCAGGGCGAACATGAAGTTGTTCCAGGAGAAGATGAAGGACAGGATTCCGGCGGTGGCGATGCCGGCCACGGCCAGCGGCAACGTGATCCGGCGGAACGCACCGATGGGCGTAAGCCCATCCACCTCGGCCGATTCCTCCAGTTCCAGCGGAAGTGAATCGAAGTAGCTCATCATGATGTAGACGATCAGGGGCAGGGCGACGAACATGTGGCTGAGGATCAGCACTTCGAAGCTGCCCACCATCCGCAGGTTGGAGAAGACGTAGTACCAGGGCACCAGGAGCGAGACGCCCGGGATAACCCGTGCCATCAGGACCACCAAGGCGGAGCGGTGCATGGTGAAGCGGCTCATCGCGTACGCCGCGGGGACGCCGAGGACGATCGACAGTGCCGTGGAGACAAAGGCCACCCAGAAGCTGTTGAAGATGAAGACGAAGTAGTTGTTGCGCTGGAGCACGTTGGCGTAGTTCTCGAACGTGGGCGAGAACACCACCGCCTTGGCAGTGTCATAGATGTCCACGTTGGTCTTGAGGGACGCCAGCAGCATCCAGAACAGCGGGGCGAGCAGGAACAGCACCACAACGATCAGGGCGACAACCCGGAACACCTTGTAGGCGCGGGTGGCCAGCGGCTTGCGCCGCCGTGGCGTCCGCTTGGCAGCGGTGGTGGAATCTGTCACGACGGTCATTTGCTTACCGCTTTCTTGCGCATGGTCAGCAGCCACATGATGCCGATGATGATCATGAAGAACAGGATCAACACGGCGGAGGAGAGCCCGTACTGGTTGTAGTCGAAGCTCAGCCCGTACGCGTAGACGTTCAGGGTCTCCACTTCGTGGAACGAGCCGCCGCCTTTGCCCTTGGTGGCGTACAGGATGTCGAAGGTCTTCAGGGCGTCGATGCCCCGCAGCAGGATGGCGACGATAACGGTGGGCATCATCAGCGGGAGGGTGATGAAGAAGAACCGCTGGAAGGCGTTTGCGCCGTCCACGCGGGCAGCTTCATCCGGCTCGTCCGACAGCGAGGTCAGGCCGGCGAGCAGGATCAGTACCACCATGGGCGTCCACTGCCATACGTCCATGAAGATGGTGGTGCCCAGGGCGGTGTCCTGCCCGGACAGCCACGGCTGGGGCGGAATGCCGATTGCGCCCAAGAGCTGGTTGGCGAAGCCGATGTTGGGATCGAAGATCAGCCGCCACATCATGCCGACGGCCACGGGCGTGGCCACCAGCGGCAGCAGGATGGCCACCCGTACCCACTTTTCCCCGCGGAAGGGCCGCCACAGGAGCAGCGCAATGCCCATGCCGAGGACTACCTCGAAGGCAAGTGCCAGGCCGGTGAAGGACAGTGTGCGGCCCACCGCCGGCCAGAACCGCTCCAGGTCCGTCAGGACGGTGAGGTAGTTCTGCAGCCCGATGAAGTCGGTGGCGGCGCGGACGGAGCCCTGGGAGTCGGTAAGGCTCAGGTACACGGTCCAGGCCAGGGGGAAGATGATCAGGACGCCGACAAAGATCATGGCCGGTGCGGCGAAGAGCCATTTGCGGTGCCGGTTGGCCCAGGCGGAAAAGCTCCCCCCTGCGCCCTTGCGGCCACTGGCCTTGCGGGTGCCGGCGCTGCGGGGAGGGTTCAAAACAGACATGGTTCACCTAAAAAGTTGGGGGTGAAGTGGGGCCGCGCCGGGACGGGGGGTTGCTGCCCGTCCCGGCGGGCTGATGACGAAGGCGCTACTTCTTTTCGCTGTCCAGGAAGGTCTGGAAAGCGGTCTGGGCCTCGTTGGCAGCGGCGGCAGTGTCCGCGCCGGTGATGCTGGCAACAATGGGCCCGCCCACGATTTCGCGTGCCTTGCCGACGGTGATTACTTCGGGGCGGTCGTGTCCGACGCCGTTCTTGGCGCTGGCGGCAATGGCGTCAGCAAGGTCCTTGGGGTAAGGTGGAGGTTCCGTCCGGGTTGGACCAGACCGAGGTACGCGGGCCCGGGACGCCGGCCTTCTGGGCTGCCAGGGTGCGCTCCTTGCTGGTGGCCCACTGGATGAACTTCCAGGCGTTGTCCTGGTTGCTGGAGTTTTGGTTGACGCCAAGGGCCCAGGAAGGGATGTTGTACGGCTTGCTTCCGGCGGGGACGGCGGGCAGCGGCGCAAAACCTACCTTGTCCGCAACCTTGGACTTAGCCGGGTCGGTGGCGTCCTTGTACAGGGAGTCAGCCTCGGTGTAGAAGGCGGCACCGCCCTGCGTGAAGATTGCCATTGCCTCCGGCCAGCTCATGTCGGTGCTGACGTTGGCGGGGCCGTAGTTACGGATCAGGCCGCCGTAGTAGGCGTAGGCCTTCTTGGCTGCATCGGTGTTGACGGCAGCCTTGCCGCTGGAGTCGATGAAATCACCGCCGAAGCTGTACAGGAAGCTGGAGAACTGCGTCACGGCAGTGGACTTGCCGGTGCGGGCAACGAAGCCTGCAGTGTCAGGCGAAGAAGCCTTGATGGCCTTGGCTGCGGCTTCAAGCTCCTCCATGGTCTTGGGGACCTGGAGCCCTGCGGCCTGCAGCAGGTCCTTGCGGTAGTAGAGGACTTCGCGTTCGGTGATGATCGGCACGCCAACTACCTTGCCGTCGGCTGTGGTGGCCTTGACCGGGCCTTCCTGGTAATCCTTCCAGTCCCAGCTGGAGTCGGAGGACACCTTGCTGGTCAGGTCCGCCAGGTACCCGTTCTTGGCGAAGGCCTTGCCTTCCTGCAGCGGGCGGTACATCATGACGTCGACTTCGTCGCTGCCCGCGTTGAGCTTGACGTTGTACTGGTCCGAGAGCTGGTCTTCGCCGAGCTGGGTCAGTTCGACCTTGAGCCCGCTGGACTTTTCGAACTCCGGAATGGCGGCCTTGATGCCTTCGGTCCACACGTGGTTGGCGAGGGTGACGCGGACGGTGCCGGACTCTTTCGCCTGGTCGCTGCCGCCACCGCCGCCGCTGCAGGCGGTGAGCCCCAGCGACATCGCCGCGGCCACGGCCGCGTACTTCACAATTGAACGCCGCTTCATTACGACTCCCTTTGCCTTTAGGCCCGCATCAGCGCGGGCTGGTTACAAACGCCTCGTTACGTCTGCTCTGTTCAGCGAGCATAGACAAATAAGGCAGACATATACAAGACCTTGCTATGCCCCCATATGATTTATTCATGACCATCCCAAAGGCGGCGTTGTCCCCTGACCTGCATTCATCGCTGGTCGAGAACCTGGGGCTCGCCATTGCCGAGGGAACGCTGGCACCGAACTCCATCCTGCGGCTGGACGAGCTGGAGGCGCAGCACAAGGTGTCGCGGTCCGTGATCCGGGAGGCCACCCGGGTCCTGTCGTCCATGGGCATGCTCGAGTCCCGCCGGCGTCTCGGGACAGTGGTGCAGCCTGAGGCCAGCTGGAACCTCTACGACCCCCAGGTGATCCGGTGGCGGCTGGCCTCGGCCAAGCGGCTGGAGCAGCTGCAGGCCCTTAACGAGCTGCGCGGCGCCATTGAGCCGCAGGCCGCCCGCCTGGCCGCCGAACGCGCCTCACTGGACCAGGCCAGCGACCTTGTCTCCATGGCCGCCAGGCTGTGGGCGGCCGGGCAGCGGGGAGACCAGGACGATTTCCTGCGACTGGATATCGAGTTCCATGCAGCGGTCCTCGACGCCTCCGGCAACCTCATGTTTTCGCAGCTGCATAAACTCGTGGCGGAGGTGCTGGCGGGCCGGACCCAGCACGGCCTGATGCCCCACCTTCCGGACCATGAAGCACTGCAGATGCATGTGGACGTGGCCAGTGCGATCCAGCGGGGCCAGGCGGCCGCGGCGCACGCGGCCATGAGCAGGATCGTGGAGCAGTCCACCGAGGAAATGGGCGACATCTGGTCCAGCAGCCACCAGGAGGAAAGTTCCGGGCAGCCCTGACCCGCCTCCGCGATTAAGGCCTCCGCACCGCCGCCAGCTCGCCCGCCAGGAAGTCCAGGGCCGCCTGGCCCTCCGGCAGCCCGGCCGTGTGGTTGAGGTGGCCGTGTACTGCGCCCTCGGCAAGGAAGTAGGACACCGGAACCCCTGCCCGCTCCAATGCCGAGGCAAACTGCTCGGTTGAGCCGCGGGCATCGTCGTACTCGCAGGCAAGCAAAGCGGTGGGCGGAAGTCCGGCAGGATCCGCGTAGCCGGGCATGGCATAGGACGGTGCCATGCTGACCGGACCGCCCACGTAGTTCTCCGCCGTCCGGATGCAGTCCTCCAGCGTGAACCGCAGGTGCCGCGGCAGCCCGGCCATGACCTCTTCGTCCAGTCCTCCCGCCGGCGGCGGGAGTTCGGCATCCAGGAAGGGATAGGCCAGCAGGAGTTTCGCGGGCAGTGGCTTGCCGGCGTCGATCAGGTAGAGCGCGGCGCCCACGGCGAGGTTGCCGCCGGCACCGGCACCGCCCAGGCAGAGCAGGTCCGGATCCAGGCGCAGTGATTCGGCGTTCTTCCGCGCCCAGAACCAACCGGCCAGGGCGTCATCATGCGGGATGGGAAAGGACACGCCATTACGCGCCAGGCGGTAGTCCACGGACAGCACCGGCGTCCCCTGGGCCGCGAGCACCCGTGCCAGGTAATCCGATTCGGGGATGTCCACGCTCCCGCTGACGAAGCCGCCGCCGTGCAGCCACACCAGGGCAGGGCTGCCGGCAGCGGCGGCCTCCCCGTAGATCCGGATGGCCACCGGCCCGTGCCGGCCATCCGCCGTCACCGTGCGGATGGGAACGTCGGGCCCGGGCGAACGCACGGCGTCCGGGTTGAGGAACTTCGGGCCTTCCGGCGTGGCCAGGTACTCCGCGAAACCGGCCGCGGTCTCCCCCTGGGCGCTCCGGGAGAGCCCCGGGGACCCTGCGGCTGGTTCTGTCCGGGATGTCATGGAGTTCCCAGCTTCCGTGAAAAGTAATCGACGGCGGCGGCCAGGATGGTGTCCAGCTGGTCCTCGGCGCCGAAGAAGCAGTGGTCGCCGCCCTTGATGGTCACCACCTCATGTTCCACGTTGGCCTTGGCGAGCGCGGCGGCCAGGAGGTCGGTCTGCGAGTGCGGGACCAAGCCATCCGAATCGCCGTGGACCAGGAGGAACGGTGCGGCGTCAGCCGTCACGTAGCTGACGGGACTGGCCGCGGCCAGCAGTTCGGGATCATCCGAGCCGCCCACCAGCATGTTCTCCGGCTGCAATGACCTTCCGGGCGGGACAGCGGCGGTCAGGGCCGGGGGAAAGAGTTCGTCAGGAATGTTGATGGGCGGGATGTCCACCAGCGAGGAAACGCCGTAGAAATCGACGACGGCGCTGACGCTGCTTGGGTGCCCCTGCACACCGAGACCGCCATCCAGGTCGCCGCGGTTGCCGGTGAGTCCCAAGAGCGCCACCAGATGGCCGCCGGCGGATTCGCCCCAGGCGCCAAACCGGTCCGGGTCGATGTTCAGGTCACCGGCGAATTCACGGAGGTAGCGGACCGCGGCCTTGATGTCGTGGAGCTGTGCCGGGAACGGGGCTTCCAGGGAGTGCCGGTAGTCCACCGTGGCGCAGGCAATGCCGGCCTGGTTAAGCAGCCGGAACACGGAGTCGGGCGCGAAGGTGGGCGGCAGTTCCCGGCGGTCGCCCAGCTGGAACGCGCCGCCGTGCACCCAGAGGACCAGCGGCGTGGGCCCGGTTGCGTTGCGGGGCAGCCAGATGTCCAGCTTCAGCGGCCGGAACCCGATGGCCTTGGCGTAGGTGAGCTCACGGTGCACCGATGAGGCGTCCGAGACGTGCTCAGGGGTTCCCGGCGCATCGAAGACGGGCATCGGCGGAACCTCCCTGCCTCCAGGCCGGGAAGTTTCAGGGCGCGACGGGTCCATTACGTCGGTAGCGTTGTCCACTGTCATAGTGTGCTCCTCATCAGTTCAGGTTGTGCGGTGTCCCGGCCGGTTGCGGCAAGGAAAGTATGGTGTCCGGGCCCGACGACGGCGGCCGGTTCACCGGGCAGCCTTACCTCCGCGGTGGTGCCGGAGGGGATCGTGGCGGTGAGCGTCAGCACGGCGCCGTCGGTAGCCCAACGCACTTCGATCAGGCCGCGCGGCCCCTGGTGGGAGGTGGTGGCGGAGGTGATGCCGGCCCCCGGCCGGGGCTCGATGACGATCCGTTCCCAGCCCGCACTGCCGTGGGCCTGCCGAAGCCCGGCGGTATACCGGTGCAGGAAGGACACCACCGCGCCCTTGCTGTAGTGGTTGAGCGACTGGTGCGGGATGCCGTCCGCGTCGATGCCGTTCCACAGTTCCCACACGGTGGTGGCGCCACGGTCCACCATGGCGAGCCAGGACGGTTCGGAGTCCTGCATAAGCAGTTTGTAGGCCAAGTCCAGTTCGCCGTTGTCCGCCAGGACGGGCAGCAGGTAGGGCGTGGCCAGGAAGCCCGTGCCCAGGTGCGTGCCGGCGTCCCGGATCAGTCCTGCGAGCTGCGCGGTCACGGTGGGGCGGTGCCCGGGGCTGACGAGGTCGAACGCGAGGGCACGGACGCAGTTGGCCTGGGTGGCATGGGTGACGCGGCCGGACGGATCGAGGTATTCCGTTTCCCACGCGTCCCGGATCCGTCCTGAAAGTTCTGCGAGCTCGGCGGCGTCCGCGTCCAGGCCCAGGACACGGGCGATGCGTGCCATCAGGTCCGTGGTGTGCCGGTAGTAGGCGGTGGCCACGATCCCATGGTCGGCACTGCGGGCAGCGAACAGGTCAGGTTCCGGGCCGCCCGGTTCCATCCATTCGCCAAAGTGGAAGCCGGTGTCCCAGAGGTACTGCTCGTGCGGTGCGGGGCCGGTGCGTGCGGCGCCCCGGGCGGCATGCCGCTGTGTTTCGGCGCTGGTGCGGACAAACCGCAGCCAGCGCTGCATGGCTTCCCAGTTCTCGGCGAGGATCGACGCGTCCCCCGTGGCCAGGTAGAGCTCCCAGGGCACCATCACGATTGCGTCGCCCCAGTAAGCAGACCCGTTGGTGAAGCCCATGAACTCCGCCGAGGTGACCGAGGGCCCGGGCGACGGCGAGATGTTGGCAACGATTCCGTTGTCCCACTGGTCGGCACGCACGTCGCGCAGCCACTTCCGGGAAAAGCCGGTCACGCCGTAAAGGTAGGCGGCGGTGGGGACGAACAGTTGCCAGTCACCCGTCCAGCCGGCCTTTTCGCGCTGCGGGCAGTCGGTGGGGACCTCGCAGGAGTTGCCAAGGAAGCTCCATTCAACGATTTCATGCAGCTTGTTCAGCCGGTCATCGCTGCAGCTGAAAGTACCGATGCGCTCCAGGTCGGTCCGGACCAGGCAGCCCGTAATGTCCGCCGGCTTCAGGTCCTCCCCCAGGCCCTGGACGGAGACGAACTGGAAGCCGTGGGTGGTGTGCCGGGGTTCAAAGACTTCCCCCTCGGCCCCAGAGGAGATGACGGTGTCCACCTGGCCCGCGTCGCGGAACGCCCCTGGCAAGCGGAAATCGTGCGGCCGCAGGTGGTCCCGGGTGACGTCGCCGTCCTCCCCGAGCGATTCACCGTACTCCAGGGAGACGGTTTCCCCCCGTTGCCCCAGCCTGGAGAGCCGGACCCAGCCGTGGATGTTCTGGCCGAAGTCCACCACCTGATTGCCGTTGGCCAGCCGGATGATGGACACGGGCACCAGCTCCTGTGTCACCCGGGTGGGCGGTGCGAGAGGTCCGGCCAGTGCAGTGAAACTACCGGGACGGACGACGGCGTGACGCGGCTTCGGTGCGCGGGCGCCAGTGGCCAAACTGCCCGCTTGGGGTGCGCTGCCGCCGTCGGCCGTCCTGAAATCGACGCGCTGGCCCGCCATGAGGTCGGCACTGACGATCTCCGTGGCGGACACCAGCCACGAGCCGTCGGTGCCGATGACCTGCCTGCCTGCGGGGGACTCAATTTCGAGCTGCGCCAGGAGGGCTGTGTGCGTTCCGTACATGTCGGCGTCGCGCGTGTACCCGAAGGTGCCGCAGTACCAGCCGTCGGTGAGGACCGCGCGGACGGTGTTGCTGCCTTCGCGGAGCAGTGTGGCGACGTCGTAGGCCTGGACCTGGAGCGTGGCGTTGTAGCTGGTGGAGCCAGGGGTCAGCTGCTGGTCGCCCACGCGGTGGCCATTAATGAAGAGCTCGTAAATGCCGTGGGCGGTGGCGTAGGCCCGGGCCTTGGCCGGGGCGGCCGGGAGCATAAAGGTCTTGGTGAGGGCGTACCCGGGCCGCTCCCCTGGCGCAGGCACTTCTGGTTCCTCAGGGCCGATCCACTGCGCTGCCCAGTCCGCCGCATGCAGCAGGCCCAGCTCCACGGGCATGGTTTCGGACCAATCGCTGGTGGTTTCGGTACCCTTCCCGCCGGTGTTCCAAGTGCGGACGCGCCACTCGAACCGGCTGCGGGAGTCCAGCGCGGGGCCGGTGTACGGGATGCCGCTGCACGCGGCTGATTCCTGCCGGCCCGTGTCCCAGCCGTTGCCGGCGGTGATCCGGTAGGCCGTCTGGCTGTTGGTGCCGGCGGGCGGCGTCCAGCCCAGCCGGGGTGCGGTGACGGTCAGGCCCAGCGCCTCAGGCAGGTGTTCGGCCCGAAGCCGGGTGGGGGCGCTCATGCGGCGGGACTCCTGAAGTGCGGTTGCTGGGAGTTCCAGCATCGCGTTCCGTCATTTCCCCTCGACAGGGAGCTTCCAATGGTTGGAATAGTATTGTGGTTCAGCTCACCACTTTCCCCGTGGGCCACAGGATCTGCCGACGGCGCTAGGAACCACTGCCATGACTGCCACTCCGGACACGGACACCCCGCCTGCCCGCGGAAAGCGGCCCAAACAAGGCGAACCGGTCATCGACCGGGCACTGAGCCTGCTCGCCGTTTTCTCCGACCGGCGCCGGGCCCTGACCCTCTCCGAACTGGCCCGCCACGCGGACATGCCTGCCCCCACGGCGCTGCGGCTGATTGCCCGGCTGGTGGCGTGGGGTGCCCTGGAAAGACTCGACGACGGCCGGTACGTCGTGGGGGTCCGGCTGTGGGAAGTGGCATCCCTCTCTCCGCGCGGGCACGGCGTGCGGGAAATTGCCCTCCCCTACCTTGAGGACCTGTTCGAGGTCACCCGGCACCACGTGCTGCTGGCGGTCCGGGACAACGAGGAGGCAGTGCTGATCGAACGCCTCTCCGGGAAGGACGCCACCGAGGTGGCATACCGGGTGGGCGGCCGTGCGCCGCTGAGGTCCACCGCCATCGGCCTGGTGCTGCTCGCCGGGGCGGACCAGCAGTTCCAGGAGGCCATCCTGAAGCGCCCGCCGGAAAACGAGCCCGGCGTGCCCGAGATGCCCGAAGGCCAGCTGCGGCGGACCCTGTCCGACGTGCGGCGGACCGGCATCGCCATGATCCGACGGACCGTCCCGTCCCGCACCGTATCCGTGGCCTCCCCCATCTTCGACGCCCAGGGCGCCGTGGTGGCGTCGCTGTCCATCGTGGTTCCGGACGGTGCAACTCCGCCCAACGTCCTTGCCCCGGCGGTCCGCGCCGCCGCCCGCGCCGTGTCCCGCAACCTGGGCTTCCAGGCGCAGGCGAGCACCGGCGTATGGACCCACTCCCGGGGGTAGCGCTGGCTACGCCGGTGCCTCGGCGTTCCGCGCAAAGGTGCGGGCAGCACGTGAACCTGCCGCGGCGCTGGCCCCAATGGTGATGAGGGCGCCCAGGATCAACGCCGAGGCTTCCCCCGGTTCCAGCAGGTCCAGTTGGGAGCCGATGGTGGCCGCGGCAACCGGCACGCCCAGCTGGGATGCCGACAGGACGGCGAGGGGCAGCGGCTGGCCCAGCAGGCGCAGGCTTCCGTGCACCAGGAGGGTCCCCGCTCCAAGGCAGACCCCGAGGAGCACCATGGCGGGGGTGCCGGCGAGCGTGCGCAGGTCCAGCGATGCGCCCAGCCAGACGAAGAACACCGGCCCCAGGAAGCCGTCACTGACCGCAAAGAGCTGGTGTGCCAGCCGGCGGGGTTCCCCCACTGCCGCCACCACCAGTCCAAAGGAGAATCCGGCGAGCATGACGGACACGTGGCCCGCCACGGCAAGCCCGGACAGCGCGAAGAGCAAGGCAAGCTGGATCCGCAGTTCCAGGGCGAACTTCCGTTCCTCGGACACGTCGTGCACCCGCCCGCGGGTGCCAGTGACTTCCAGCCAGCGAAGCACGAAGAACAACACCACCGAACACGCCGCGACTGCGGTCGCCCCGATGGCTGCCCTCGGTGCGTTGGGCGGGTCGACGGCCAGTGGAAGCGCCACAATGCAGGCGATATCGGCCACCGCCACCTGCGCCGTCGTCGTCAGGACCTTCGGCCCCGCCAGCCGCAGGGAATCAACAATGGGCAGCACAAGGGCAGCTGACGAGGACGCGAGCAGCACGATGTAAAGCGGCGCATGTCGGGTTCCGAAGGCGAAGGCAATGACGGTTCCTGCGGCCGCCGCGAGGGCTGCGGCGATGGCGGCCCGCAGCGCGCCGCCGCCCAGGGCGGGACGGATGGCCCTGTCCCGCACGGGCACATGCGTTCCGGCGACAAACATGATGAGCGCGAAACCAACGTCGGCCACAAACGTAAATGTGGGATCTGCGGAATCAACCAGGCCCAGGCCGGTGCGCCCGATGGCGATGCCTGCCAGGAGCTGCCCAAGGACTGTGGGAAGGTTCCATTTCCTGGGGAATGCCAGCAGCGGTCCGAGGAGCGCGACGGCCGCGATCAGCGAAAGCTGGAAGAAGGACATCTTCCTCCTCTCGCCGGCTCAGCGGTTGACGTGTCGCGGCAACCTGGTGCGTCGGCCAGTCTAAGCCGGATGGGGGCGTTCCGCCGGTCAGGATGGCTGACGGAGGTCCTGGTTTGCCCGGGTCCTTGTTTTCCGCCGTCGCCATGTCCCGGCATGGACCCCGGAGGTCAGTCCTCGCCGCGGTAGGACAGGCCGCGGACCAGGACCTCGCCGTCCACAGCAAAGACGCCAAAAGCCCTGCCGGTGAAGGCCTTGGCAGTTTCGAAGGCCCAGTGCCGTCCGTCCAGTTCGGTGAGCAGTTCCCCTTCGGCGCTGCAGCCGGGCCCTGAGCCGCGGACCAGCAGGCGGATCCTGTCGCCGCCCACGGCTCCAGCGCGGAAGTCCGACGGCGGCGGGCTGGCCTCGACTGCCAGTTCAACGTCCCCGGACGGAACAGTTGCTTCCCAGGTGCAGTCAAAGCCCGCGACCACGGCACGTGCCGTGATCCTGACGGCGTCGCCGTCCTGGCGGGCCTCGATGCCGAACCAGTTGTCCTCGGCGTTCCGCACGGCGATGCCGCCCGCGCCGGAGCCGACGTCCAGCACGGCCCTGAATTCCATCGCGAGGTGGCGCTGGCGTTGGGCGACGAAACAAGGCCTGGGCGACCCCATGGTGCTGCCTTCGCCCCTGAGCAGAAGCCCTTTGGAGGTGGGTGCCGAGAACTCAGCGGGCGTCCTGCGGACACCGATCCATCGCGGATCCTCCAGCCCGGCACCGTTGCTGAAGTCGTACTCAAGCTGCTCCGGCGGCGTCACGCCGGGCTGGGGCATCCGGGCGTGCGGCCAGCCGTCAATCCAGTCCACGGTGGTCAGGAACGTCTCACGGCCCAGCGGTGAGAATGACCTCGCCAGCCCCACCGGGCGGACACCCAGAAGGACCATGGCTGTTCCGCCGTCGGGAAGCTCAACGAGGTCTGCGTGCCCGGTGTTCTGGACGGGCGAGCCGGTTCCCGCGGCGGTGAGGAGGGGATTGTGCGGAGCGGATTCGAACGGGCCGTCCGGCCGCCGCGACCGTGCCACGGTCACAGCGTGACCCCTGTCCGTGCCGCCCTCGGCTGCCAGCAAATACCACCAATCACCGCGCCGGTAAAGGTGCGGGCCTTCGGGTGAATACAGCCCGCTGCCGGACCACAGTGGCCGCGGCTTCTCGAGCGCTTCTCCGGTGGCGAGGTCCACCCGCACCTGCTGGATCGCGTCCGGGTGGCGGGCAAAGGTCACGTACGCAGTCCCGTCGTCGTCCCAGGCGAGGTCCGGGTCGATGCCGTCCACCGCCCCGATGACCGTCCCGTCGCTCCATGGCCCGGCGGGATCAGCGGCCGTGAAAACAACGCAACCGCGCCCACCGAGGAACACGGAGACGATCAGGTAGAACACGCCGTCCCGGTAGCGGAGGGTCGGCGCCCAGACGCCGCCGGGCGTGGGGACATGGGCAATCCGGACCTGCGCCTCCCGCGTGGCCACATGGCCCACCAGCTGCCAGCCTTCCAGATCCGGGCTGTGATGGACCGGCAGGCCCGGCAGGTATTCGAAGGACGATGTGACCAGGTAATGGCCGTCCGGCGTGCGGACGATGCTCGGATCCGGATTGAAGCCGGCAAGGATGGGGTTGGCGTGCATCCAGCCATCCTGCCCCGCGGAGGCACCCGCAGCGGGACCCGGTTTCAATCGTTGGAACGCGTTCTTCGGCGCTCCCGCCTAGTACTGGCCCTTGATAACAAAGTAGGAGCCGCGGATGGTGCCGGCGAGCTTGGACTTCTGCCGGGCAAACTTGAAGCTGGACGCCAGTTCCTCCGGGACCTCCATGCCGTCGGACAGCTTGAAGCCGACGGCCCGCTTGCCGCCCTCTTCAAGGCTGTACATGACATTGATGGACAGCCCGGACTCGTAGAACACGTACGCCATCCGCAGCCCGTCCACCTCAAAGGAGGACACCTCAAGGGGCTTGGACGCGATCACCAGGTTCCGCTCCGTGGACAGGATGTTGGTGATGTACTGCAGCGTCTCCGGGTCGTCTTCGGCCGGAGTGACGGTGAAGTCGTGGTCGTATTTGTTCTTGTAATAGCGCGCCTCGTTCGCGCGCAGCCCCGCCAGCGCCTCCGCCACCGGTGACGATTCCAGGCCGGTGGTGGAGACGTTCTTGAAATCCACGGTGTACGGCATGTGTCCTCCTGGGTTTGGTCCTGTGGCACATCGTTGCAGATCAGCGCCCCTGTTGCATCCGGCACCGCAGGACCCGCCTCACAGGATCCGGACGCCGCCGTGGCTGTGGACCATCGCCTGTGGGCCTATCAGCGGCTCGCCTGGTAATCGAGCGCAGGTGCCGGCGCGCAGGCAAAATGGTGCTCCCCGCCCTCAACCGTGCGCCGCGCTCCGTCCGGAAGCACGACGTCGGCCGCCACCCCGTCAGGGACGGTCGCCTCGAGCCGGAACTCCCCGCCGTCGGACGTCCAACCCACGCGGACCTCGCCGTGCGGGGTCTTCAGGGACGTCCTGGCCCAGTTGATCCCCTCCCCCGGCTGCGGCTGGATCAGCACGCGCGCGTAGCCAGGTTCGGCCGGACGGATGCCCCCAATGGCCTTGTGCATCCAGTCCGCCACAGCGCCCAGGGCGTAATGGTTGAAGCTGGTCATCTGCCCGGGGTTGATGGTGCCGTCCGGGAGCATGGAATCCCAGCGTTCCCAGACGGTGGTGGCACCCATGGTGACCGGATACAGCCAGGACGGGCAGCCCTCCTCCAGCAGGAGGCGGTAGGCCTCATCCACGTGGCCGGTGTCGGTGAGCGCGTGGGTGATGAACGGGGTCCCGGCGAACCCGGTGGACACCCGGTAGCCGTTGTCCCGCACCAGCTCCGCGAGGCGGTTCCCGGCGAACTCCCGCAGTTCCGGCGTCAACAGGACGTCGAAGGAGATGGCCAGGGCGTAGACGGTGGTGCAGTCGCTGCGGATGGTGCCGCCGGGCGCCACGTAGTGTTCAGCGAAGGCAGCCCGCACTCGGTCCGCGAGCGCGTTGAAGTGGGCCTCGTCGTCGTGCTTTCCCAGCAGCCCGGCCGCCTGCGCGGTGAGGCGCGCGGTGCGGTACATGCAGGCGGTGGCCACGACGGCGGTATCCGCCTTGGCAGCCCATGGCTGGTCCGGTGCGGCGTCGGGGTCCAGCCAGTCACCGAACTGGAAGCCGGAGTCCCACAACCCAGCAGGGGACAGCAGGCCCTCCACGCGACGGGTGTGCGCGGCCATTGATTCGTACTGGTTCCGCAAAACGCCGAGGTCACCGTATGCCTCCCAGAGCGCCCACGGCACCAAGACCGAGGCCTCGCTCCACAGCGCCGAGGACTCGGGCGACGGAAATTCCGGCGGCTGCGGGCAGTACTTCAGGACGTCCGGCACGGTGATCGGCACCAGCCCATCCTGCGCCTTCTGCTCCGCGGCGAGGTCCAGCAGCCAGTCCTGCAGGAAGCCCTTGACGTCGTAGAGGTAGGCGGCGGTGGGGGCGAAAACGGCGATGTCACCGGTCCAGCCGAGCCGCTCGTCGCGCTGCGGGCAGTCCGTGGGCAGGTCCAGGAAATTGCCCCGCAGCCCCCAGACGATGTTGCGGTGCAGCTGGTTGACCAGCTCGTTTGAGCACTCGAAGGTACCGATGCGCTCCAGGTCGGAATGGACCACCACGGCTTCCAGGTCCTCCTCCGTGAGCTCCCCGGGCAAGCCGGTGATCTCGGCATAGCGGAAGCCGTGGAAGGTCTTGGTGGGTTCGAAAAGGTCCTTGCCGCCGGAGAGGACGAACGTATCCTCGGCCTTTGCAGAGCGCAGCGGCCGGACGCCCAGTTCCCCGTTTTCCAGCACCTCGGCATGCCGGACGGTGATGGCCTGTCCGGCCTCCCCCTGGACGGTGAACCGGAGCCAGCCCACCAGGTTCTGGCCGAAGTCCACCAGGGTCCTGCCGGAAGGCGAGGTAAAGACTTCGGCGGGACGGACGACGCCGGCACGCACCACCGGCGGGCCCACCGGCTCAGCCAGCCGGTCGGCGTCGAACGCCAGGGTACGCACGCCGGTCCAGTTGGCGTCGGGGGCGAAGCCCGGCTCCGCCCAGCCGTGGACAGCGTTCCGGGCGTCGATGGTCTGCCCGTCGTACAGGTCGTTGAAGGTGGTGGCCGACGGGCCGGCCTGCCAGCTGGCGTCGGTGCCGACGGACTGGACGTGGCCATCGTCGAACTCGATGTCCAGCTGGCCCAGGAAGCCCAGTTCGCTGCCGTACAGGTTGGACAGTCCGTGCCACGCCAGCCTGCCGCGGTACCAGCCGTTGCCGAGCTCCGCACCAATGACGGTGCGGGGTCCCACCAGGGCGGTGACGTCGTAGGTGCGGTACCGGAGCCGCCACTCGTAGGAGCTCCAGCCCGGGCTCAGGACATCCTCCCCCACTGGCGTGCCGTTGATGCAGGCCTCGTAGATGCCTAGGGCGGTGGCGCGCAGCGTCGCCTTCACCACGTCGCCGTGGCCCTCCTCAAGCCGGAATTCCTTGCGGAGGCGCGGGGCGCCGTCGAAGTCCAGCCCGGGGGTGATCATGGCGGCGTGCCAGGGTGTGGAAGTCATTGATGAGGTGATCCGTTCTGAAGTGGAGGCAAAGGTACTAGGCGTAATGGCAGGCGACGTCGGCAGCGCCCACCCGGCGCAGCGCCGGCCGTTCGGTGGCGCACAGTTCGGTGGCCAGGGGACAGCGGAGCCGGAAGGGGCAGCCGCCGGGCCCGGGGACCGCAGCCGCTCCTGAGCGGACGCCCAGCGATTCGCGGGCTTCGCGGCGTTCCGCCTGTTCCGCCGGCCGGGGCACCGGGGATGCTGCCACGAGGGCCTGGGTGAAGGGGTGCTGCGGGTTTTCCGTGACGGCGGCGGCAGGTCCGCTTTCCATGACCTGGCCGCGGTAGAGCACCACTACGCGCTGTGCCAGGAACTGGACCACGGCGATGTCGTGGGCAATGAAGAGGTAGCTGAGGCCGCGTTCGTCGCGGAGGTCGGCCAGGAGGTTGAGGACCTGGGCCTGGGTGGACAGGTCCAGGGCGCTGACGGCCTCGTCGCAGACCACCAGCCGGGGATCGCAGATCAGGGCGCGGGCCACGGAAATCCGCTGGCGCTGGCCCCCGGAGAACTGGCTGGGGTACCGGTCCACGGCCTCGCGGGGCAGGCCGACGCGTTGCAGCATGTCCTCGGCCTTTACCCGGGCCTCCGCAGCGGCGGTGCCGCGCAGGCGCAGGGGTTCGGCCAGGGAGGTGCCGATGGTGTTCCGGGGGTTCAGGGAGGAGTTGGGGTCCTGGAAGACGGCCCGCAGTTCCCCGCCCAGGTCCCGGCGCTGGGCCGCGGTAGCGGAGGTGACGTCCTTGCCCTGGTAGCTGATGGTGCCGCCGGAAACTTTCTGCAGGCCGAGGATCGCCTTCCCGATGGTGGACTTTCCGGAGCCGGATTCCCCCACCAGGCCCACCGTTTCACCGGGGGCGATACTGAAGCTGACGCGGTCGACGGCGGCAGGCGCGGCGGCTGCCTTCCGTCCCCGGCCGTAGCGGACCACCAGGTCCTTGACCTCGAGCATGGGGACGGCGGTGGCCGGCGTGGAACCGGCGCGCTCCGTGACTGCGGTGCTCATGCCATGTCCTTTTCGGTGAGTAGCGTCTGTTTGGGGGTGACCTCGAGCAGGCGGGAGGCCGGGATGTCCGTGGCCAGCCAGTCCATGCCTTCGACGGCGAGCTGGTCCGCCTTCACGCACCGCACCAGGCCTTCTCCTGCGCCGGAGGGCAGCAGCGGGACGGGTTCGAGGCAGGCGGAGCCGGCAAACTGGCAGCGGGCAGCGAACCGGCACCCGGAGGGCCAGTCCTTGGGCTGCGGCACCTGGCCGCTGATGGTGGCAAGCCGCTCGGGCATGCTGTCCGCGTGGTTGGCGTGCGGGTCCGCGGCCAGCAGGGCCAGTGTGTAGGGGTGGCGGGGGCTGTCCAGGATGGCTGCGGTCCTGCCGTTTTCCACCACCTGCCCGGCGTACATCACGGCCACCTGGTCGCAGATGTCCGCCACCACGCCGAGGTCGTGGGTGACCATGACCACGGACATGCCGGTGTCCTTCACCAGTGCACGGAGCAGGGACAGGATTTCGGCCTGGACCGTGACGTCCAGGGCAGTGGTGGGTTCGTCCGCCACCAGCAGTTTGGGTTTGCCGGACAGCGCGAGGGCGATGGCCACACGCTGCGCCATGCCGCCGCTGATCTGGTGCGGATAGGTCTTCAGGATCCGGGCAGCGTCAACGATGCCCACCTTCTCCAGCAGGCTGAGTGCTTCCTTGCGGGCCTCGGCCTTGCCCATTCCGCGGAGCCGGCGGATGGTGGCGGTGAGCTGGTAGCCAACGGTGAACATCGGGTCCAGGGCGCGCATGGGTTCCTGGCTGATCAGGGCGATCTCGCGGCCGCGGACGGATTCCATGTCCTTGTCCGTCGTGGCGGCAAGGTTCCTGCCGTTCCAGAGAATCTGTCCGCCGGTGACGGAAACGCCGGAGGGCAGCAGTCCGAGCAGGGACAGCGCAGTCATGGTCTTGCCGCAGCCGGACTCCCCCACCAGGCCCAGGACCGTGCCCTGTCTGACGTCGAAGGACACGTCGGTTACGAGCCGGACGCCATTGTCGACGCCGACCGAGAGGTTGCGGACGCTGAGCGTCCCCTTGGCCGTTTCCCCAGCGGGGGCGCCGTCCTTCGTGGCATGAACGGGGGCGGCGGCGATGGCGGCGACAGCCTTGGCCCGTTGCCGGCGTGCGGCGGCCGAGGGCAGGTGCGGCGCGGCGGCGTTGGGGGCCTTGCCCAGGGCATTGCCGATGGCATTGGCCGACAGGACCGTGAGCGCCAGGACGGCACCGGTGGGGACCATCATCCAAGGGGCGTCGTAGACATGCTGGGAGGCGCCCTGGATCATTCCGCCCCAGCTGGGCTGAGGGATGGGCGGCCCGAAGCCGATGAAGGCCAGGCCGGCCTGGATGAGCATGCCCACGGCGAAGATGAGTGCCGCCTGGACCACGATGGTGTTGGCAAGCCCGGGCAGGATGTGGCGGAGGCTGATGCGCAGCGGGCTGACGCCATCCACCTTTGCCGCGTCCACATAGAGCTGGGACTGCAGGGACTTGGCCTGGCCCAGGATCACCCGGTAGACACCGGCGGACATCAGGACGCCCAGGATGGCCATGACCACGGGGATGTTGGTTCCCACCGCGCCAATCACGGCCAGGATGATCACCGTTCCGGGCAGGGACATCATGACCTCGGTGACCCGGCTGATCACGGCTTCGGTTCGTTCCCCGGCACCGGCGGCAAGCATGGCCAGGACGGTGCCCAGTCCGACGCCGACAATCACCGTGAGCATTGAGGTCCCCAGGGTTCCGGCCGCAGCGGCGAAGATGCGGCTGAGGATGTCGCGGCCCAGTTCATCCGTTCCGAGCCAGTGCGCGGCGGTGGGGCCGGAGAGGACGGCGGTGAAGTCCTGGTCCTCAGTCTTGAACGGCAGCCACAGCGGTGCGGTCAGCGACGCGGTGACCAGCGCGGCGAGCCAGGCGAGGCCGGCCACGGCGCCGGGCGAGGTGAACAGCCGGTGCCGGGAAAATTTGGTGATGGCCGCCCTGCCGGCGTTGCGAGCGGGGTCCGCTGCCGCCGTCGTGGTTTCTGCCTGGTCTGCGGGGGCTGGAGCCATTGAAGGGATCATGAGGCACGCAACTTCGGGTCGAGGAACTTGGTGGCCAACTCCAGCACCAGGTTGACGGCAACCACCACCACGGTGGCGATGACCACCACACCCTGGACTGCGGGGGCATCATGGGTGCTGACCGAGGTCTGGACGGCCTGGCCCAGGCCGGGCATGGCGAACAGCTGCTCAGCAATGACGGAGCCGCCGAACAGGCCGATGAACTGCAGGGCAATGCCGGCCACGATGGGCAGGCTGGCATAGCGCAGGGCGTGGACGTAGAGGATCTTCCAGGTGGGGGTGGCCGTGGCTCGCAGCGTGCGGATGTGCTCCTGCTGCAGCGCCTCCAGCATGGAGGCCCTGGTCTGGCGGGCAATGAAGGCGGCACCGCCCACGGCAAGGGTGATCACCGGCAGCGCCAGGGACAGGGCCCAGTCCTGCGGCGAGACGTCGAACGGCACGTAGCCGGTGGCCGGGAAGATGGAGGACTGGACGGCGAAAAGGTAGACGAAGAGGACGCCCACCCAGAACGCCGGCAGGGCGACCAGGAGTCCAACGAAGCCGCCGATGGCCTGGTCCAGTAGTCCCCCGCGGACGGCCGCCGTGACGCCCAGGGCGATGCCGAGGACGGCGCTGAGGATGGTGGCGCCGGCGGCAAGCGAGGCGGTGACGGGAAGCCGGCTCGCCAAGTCGGCGCTGACCGAACGGCCGTCGATGAGCGAGATGCCCAGGTCGCCCTGGACCGCGGAACCGAGCCAGGTGAAGAACTGCGTGGGGAGCGGGTCGTTCCAGCCCAGCCTCTGGTTGACCTCGTCGATGGCCTCCTGGGAGGCGCCGGCGCCGAGGGACACGGCCCCCGGGCTGCCAGGCATTGCGTGCACCAGCAGGAATGCCAGCACCGCAACCACCAGCACGGTGGCCAGCGCCATCAGCAGGCGCTTAGTGATGAATAGTGCCATGGTGACCTCCATCGGTCAGGCCCGTCCCGCCGGGCGCTCCCCGTGGTGGGGAGGGGCCGGCGGGACGGTGCGGGTGCTAGCTGGCCGGGGTGTAGGACGAGAGGAGCGGGTAGGCGTTGGTGCCGGCAAACTTCACCGGGGCTACCTTCTTGGTGTTGTAGCCCTGGTTGGTGAGCGCCTCGTACAGCGGGATCATCCAGCCGGACTCCACCAGGCGGGTGTTCAGCTTGGTGGCGGCTGCCTTGACGGCGGCGTCGTCCTTGGCCGCGGCCAGTTCGCCGGTGGCGGCGCTGAGCTGCGCATCGGTGGCCTTCTGGACGTTGGTGAAGCCGTTGAGGACGACGCCGTACATGACGCCGACCGGGTTGTCCCAGTTCAGCGGCGCGTAGCCCAGGGGCGTGGTGGCAACGGCGGCGAAGGCTTCGTCGGTGGAAGCGGCCATCTTCACTTTCATGGTGATGCCGACGGCGGCGAGGTCCTTCTGGACGGCCTGCAGGTCCGTTTGGGTCTGCGCGCTGGCGATGATGGTGAACTCGAAGCCGTTGGGGTAGCCGGCTTCGGCCAGCAGGCTCTTGGCCTTGTCCGGGTTGTACGCGAATGTGGTTTCGAGGTCCTTGGTGAAGCCGGCCGAATCCTTGGGCAGGGCGTTCCATGCAGGGACGTCGCCCTTGTGCAGGGCATCCACCAGGGCCTGGCGGTTGATGGCGTACTGAATGGCCTGGCGGACCTTTTCCTGGGCGAACGCCGGTGCGGTCTTGCCAATCTTGTCGAAGGAGATCATGGTGTTGACGGTGCCGCCGATCTGGGTGACCCCGACGCCCTTCGACTTGGCGAAGTCCACCGTGTTCGAGGTCAGCATCGCCACGTCCGCCTGGCCGGACACGAGGGCGTTGGCCCGGGCCTGCGGATCCTGGACCACGCTGAAGACCACCTTCTTGTAGGCGTACTTGGCTGCGTCGGCGCTCTTGTCGTTCTTCACCATCACGTACTTGTTGCCCTTCACGGTGGAGGGGTCCAGGGTGTACGGGCCGGAACCGTCAGGCGTCGCCGACAGGCTGGCGGTGTCCGTGACACCGTTCTTGCCCACGATCATGCCGGTGGTGGAGGCCAGGTTCTTTTCAAATCCCGGCTGCGGCTTGGCGAACGTCAGGGACACCTGGGTGGGGCTCACCACGTCCACCGAGGTGATTTCCTGCGCGCCGCCCTTGGCGACGGCCGAGTACGCGCTCAGTGCGGGATCGGAGCGGCGGTCCAGGTTGGCCTTGACCAGTGCCGCATCAAGCTTCGAGCCGTCCGTGAAGGTGATGTCGTCCTTGAGGTTGAGCGTCAGGACGGTGTTGTCCGCGTTGTAGCTGAAGTCCTTGGCCAGGCCGGGGCCCGTGGAGCCGTCCGGCTGGAGGGTCATCAGGCTGTCGTAGAGGCCCTCGAAGAACTGGCGTTGCGCTGCGGAGACGCGCAGCGGGTCGTAGCCGAAGGAGGCCGAGTCGCTGTCGATAGCCAGCGTGATGCTGCTGGTGTCGGCTTTGGCGGAGGCCTGGCTGGATCCGCCGCCGCAGGCGGCCAGGGAGCCGATCAGCAAGGCACCGGTCAGGACGGCAGCGCTGCCGCGTGCGGTGGTGGTCAGGAGTTTCATGTGGTGCGCCTTCGCATTCTTCTATGACTGCAACGGAAAGAAATCAGCGGGGCCGGAGGTGCCCGGCTCCTTTCAAGAATCAGCCGGGGCTGCCTGCACCAAACATGACAATGTCATTGATTGAAAAGGTATTGTGGCGGCGGTCACGCGGCCGGACAGGATGGATGCAGGCAGCGAGGCCTGGGGCGCCGGTGTGCGTCCATGATGAGAGGAACCCTATGACCAACCCGTTTCCGCAGGACTTCCTATGGGGTGTGGCCACCGCAGGCCACCAGGTGGAAGGCAACAACGTCAACAGCGATATCTGGTTCCTGGAACATCTTCCGGGCACCATCTTTGCGGAGCCCTCGGGGGACACCGTGGACCACTACCACCGGTACCGGGAGGACATCGCGCTGATCGCCGGGCTTGGTTTCACGAGCTATCGCTTCTCCCTGGAGTGGGCCCGGATCGAGCCGGAAGAGGGCCACTTCTCGGTGGCCGAACTGGAGCACTACAAGCGGGTGCTGGAAACCTGCCTGGAGCACGGTCTCACCCCGGTGGTCACGTTCCACCACTTCGCGTCGCCACTCTGGCTGCTGCGGTCGGGCGGCTGGGAGGGCGAACGCACACCGGAGCTTTTCGCACGGTACTGCGGCCGCGTGATGGCGCACCTGGGTGACCTCGTCGGCGTCGCCTGCACCCTGAACGAGCCCAACCTTCCGTGGCTGCTGGAATCGTTTGGCATCGGCGGCGAAGCGCCGGAAAACCGCGGCACGGTCCCCATGTGGGCAGCCGCCGCGGAGCGCCTTGGCGTCGACGCCGGCACGGTGGCTCCGTTCCAGTTCTGCTCCACGGAGGCGGGCTTTAACGTCAAACTGGCCGCGCACCGGGCCGCCACTGCAGCGATCAAGGCGCACCGCCCGGAGCTGCAGGTGGGCTGGACCCTGGCCAACTCGGACATCCAGGCCATCCCGGGCGGTGAGGAGATCGCGGACCGGGTGCGCCGCGACGTCAACGAGCGCTTCCTGGAAGCGTCCCGCGGCGATGACTTCGTGGGCATCCAGACCTACGGGCGCACCGTGTACGGCCCGGACGGCCATGCGCCGGCGCCGGAGGGCGTGCCCACCAACCAGATGGGTGAGGAGATCTACCCCCAGGGCCTGGAAGCAACCATCCGGGAGGCCTGGCGCATTGCCGGCACCCCGGTGATCGTCACCGAAAACGGGCTGGCCACGGAAGATGACGCCCAGCGCCTGGCCTACCTCCAGGCAGCGGTCGACGGCGTTGCCTCCTGCCTTGCCGACGGCATCGACGTGCGGGGGTACATCGCCTGGACGGCGTTCGACAACTTCGAGTGGATCTTCGGTTACCGGCCCAAGTTCGGCCTGATCGCCGTCGACCGCTCCACCCAGGAACGCACGCCCAAGGACAGCGCACGCTGGCTGGGCAACTTCGCCAGGGAACACGCCCAGGCGGGGGCGCCGCAGCCCGCCTGACAACAGCGAACGGCCCGGACTTCCCTTGGAGGTCCGGGCTTGTCCTTGCCTGCTACTGATGCAGCCGCAGCTTCGCGAGGAAGTCCGCCATGATCAACCGTGCATCCACCGAGGTGTAGGTCCGGCGGGAGGGCTGGGTGCCCGTTTCCGTGAAGGTGGACGTAACGTCGTCGAGCCCGGTCACCACCAGGGGTGCACTGTCGCCCAGGCACCACAACGGCCCGAATTTCACGAAATTTGGTACCTCCAGGTTGTTGAAGAGCTCCCACAGCCACGCGCACCCTGAGTTCCTGAAGGCATGATCGAGTTCAGCCACAGGGGCAACCACCTGCCGGTACGTCTCCGCCGGGAACTGCCAGACGGCCAACTCTTGGTTTCCCAGCACAAAGTCCGCGGCGGCGGGATCCGTGAAGTAGTTGTACTCCTCCCCGTTCGCCGCGGCCCCGCCCACCCACGCGAGGGTGAGGGAAAGGGCGACGGCGGGATCCAGCAGGAGCGCATCGGCCACGTTGGTGAGCGGGCCGGCACAGACAAGGATCAGGGGCAGCTCTCCTCCGGCCGCCACGGCGTCCACAATGGCACGGGCAGCCGCATTGTCCCGGGCTTGCCCGGTGAAGGGGGCATCGGACCCGGCCTGCACGTCTGACACTTCCGGCCGCTTCAGTACCCGCAGCAAACCGGCCGCGAGGTCCGCGCCCCTTTGCGCCATGCCCCCGGGCGGTCCAAACATCGGGTTGGTCAATGAACTGGTGACCGCCACGATGTTGTTGGCGGGCGACAACGCATGGTGGGCCAGGGCCGCCAGCCCGTCCGGGTCCCCTGCCCAGTCGTTGTCGATTATCACGCGGCACCGGGGCTCGACCCGAATCATGTCCATGCTGGTCCTTTCACAGGTCCGGGGATTCAGCCGGTGAGTCATCCTTCCCCCAGGCCGGCAGACAGTCCCGGCTCAACAGGTAGTCTCAGGAACAAGTCTTGCTGCCAGACACGCCGGAGGGTTGGCAGCTTTCATTCACTGGAACGATTCGGGGGGATCCGTGCCACGCTTGGCCCAAGGGGATTTGGCCTGGTGGGGCCGGGCGTATTTTGCCCTGCAGGCAGTGGCTGGCGGCCTCTGGTGGGTCGCTGTTTTCCTATCGCCCGGGATTCGCCGGGCCACCCTCGGCGGACTCGACCCCGTCCTCACCGCCACCTTCGACGTTCCCCTTTTTGTTGTTGCCTCCGCTGCCGCGGCCGCCGGAGTACGGACAGCCGCCGTCGTCAGCACCTCGTGGACCGTCCTCGTCACCGCCGCCCTGGCCGTCTATGCCACCGCCACGGCCCAGGCAGGCCTGGGTGTGCTGGCCATGGGGGCTGCAACCTCAGGTACAGCCGCTGCGCTCTGCCTTGTCCTGCTGGGGCGCATCCCCACCGAGTGGATTGTGCGCGGCCCCTTCGCTTTCCGGCAGGCCCGCAGCCGCCCACGACCGGGACGCCACATGGCCGGAACGCTCGCGCAGATCATGGTGTTCTGGGGTTTCTTCCTGGGCCTTGTTCCGCCCATCCTGGGTTTCCTTGAACAGCGCTGGGGCTTGTCCCTGGCCTTTCCCCCGTTGGCAGTTCCGGCCGGTACCGCCATCCTGGTCCTGGCGAGCGGCCTGGGGATTTGGTCGGCGGTGGTGATGTCCACCCTGGGAGATGGAACGCCATTGCCGTCGGCCATGCCCAACCGCCTGGTGATCGCCGGGCCCTACCGGTGGATCCGGAACCCGATGGCGGTGGCAGGCATAGTGCAGGGAGCCGCGGTGGGCCTGCTGCTGCAGTCGTGGCTCGTGGTGGCCTATGCAGTCCTGGGCTCCCTGGTATGGAACTATGCGGTCCGGCCCTTGGAAGAAGCAGACCTCGCGGAGCGGTTCGGTGCCGAGTTCCAGCACTACCGCGAAGCGGTGCGCTGCTGGGTCCCCACGTTCCGTGGAGCCCGCCGCACGCCTTAGTCGGAGCTGGGTTCGCGGATCACCAGCACCGGACAGTGCGCGTGGTGGATGGTCTGGTGGGACACGGAGCCGAGCAGCATCCCGGTGAATCCGCCGTGGCCGCGCGAACCGACCGCCACCAGGTCCGCATCCCGGGAAGCGTCAATAAGCGCCGACGCCGGATTCCCCTCCACGATGCGCCCGGTAATGGTTACACCCCGGTCCTTGACCCGCTCGAGCTCCGCTTCCAGGATGGCCTGGGCGTCCTTCTCGAAGATCTCGTAGTCCCAGGAAGTGCCCATGGCATCACTGACGTAGGGGAAGCTCCAGGCCGTCAATGCCCGGACCTCACCCTTGTGCAGCCTGGACTCCTCGACCGCCCAATCCATGGCTGCCTTGGACTGGTCTGACCCGTCCACGCCCACCACTATCCTGAAACTTCCGTTGCTTACCACCGTTTCCCTTTCTCCTGTTGTGAAGTTCTTCCGGCGGGACTAGGCCTGGCCCGCTGCGGTCCCCTGCGCAGGCACGGCCACCGTCGAATGCTCCGCCTTGGCGGCCTGGTGCGGATTCCCTGCTTCCTTCGCGCAGTGCAGGCAGCAGTAGATGCCGGCCTCGCTTTCAACGGCGTGGCCCAGGATCCGGCAGCCGCAGTGCTCGCACGCCGGAGCCATCATGTGGATGGCGCATTCGAAGCTGTCGAATGTTCCGGTCTGGTTCCCCATACTGACGGTGAACATGCGGCCCTCACTGCTGCCGCAGACGTCACATGCGCCCATGGTCCTTGCCTCCTGTTGTGTTTCCTGCCCCAGACACTCAAGTTGACTGCCTGGGCGGGTTTGCTGCCTAGGGGCGAAGGTCCCACGGGGCTAGATGTGGCGGAGGTAGCGTTCGGGCGAGTCCATGAACCGCCGCCAGTTCGCGACGAGCTCCAATTCCGCCCAGGCCCGGGGCCGTAATCCCCAGGGCCCCACTTCGAGGATCGAGGCCCCGGGAAGGGCCGCCAGCAGCGGGGAATGCGTGGACATCACCACCTGGGATCCTCCGTCGGCAAGCAGTTCCTTCAGGACGGACAGCAGGCTCAGGCAGCCCGAGAAGGAGAGGGCGGATTCCGGTTCGTCGAGGACCCACAGCCCATGACCGTTGAAGCGGTCGGCTGCCAGCTGCAGGAAGGACTCTCCGTGGGACATGTCATGGAACGGAATGTCCGGGAGGGCTGTGCTGGGGTTCTGCTCCAGGTACGTGTAGAACCCGTGCATCGTCTCAGCCCTCAGGAAGTATCCCCGCCGGGTGGCACCGGCGTTCCGGATCAGCTGCAGGTGGTCGCCCAGGACTGATTCGGTGCGGCGCGTGGCATGCCGTGCGCCTGTGGAGCCACCCTCTGGAGACAGCCCGCAGGCGAGCGCAAGGGCTTCCACCAGCGTGGATTTCCCCGACCCGTTCTCGCCGACCAGGATGGTGACCGGCCCCAGGTCGAGTCCCTGGTCAAGGACCTGGGACACCGGTGGCAGCACGACCGGCCAGAGAGCCCGGTCCAGAACGTTCCCGGGATCCTCTGCCAGCCGCCGGACGGGGTAAGTGCGCAGAGGCATGGACCCATTCTTGCAGGCAAAAAAGTTTCGAACCTTTTCCCATCCACCGGCTCCGCCGCTCCGAAAGCAAAGTGTAGGGGTATAGCCAATCGCGAGGACGGGACGATGGATGCCGTGGACCAGCAGGCCCTGACCGGTGCTGTCATCAAGGAATACCGGCTTGACCTGGCCCAGTTGTGGCTGGAGTTCGTAGCGCTGGGTGGCGATGCCTCCGAGCAGCTCATCCGCGACTATTGCGACGGCCAGGGGACCCTTTCGCCGAAGGAGCGGGACGCGCTGGCCCAGGCCGTCAATGAACACTGCGCCGCCGAAGGCCTGCCGCTGCGGGCCCCCCTCAGCAACTCCCATTTGTTCCTTCTCCGGCCGGAGCGGCATGACCCGGAGCGGAAGGACCCCTACTCGTCGAAGTAGGTGAAGGTCTCCGCGGCGCCGGCCACGGATGCGACCACGGCCGCGGCAACCTCGCGGAGCTTCATGTTCCTGCTGTTGGACGCGTCCCGCAGCAGCTTGAAGGCGGCCGCTTGGGTGCAGCGGTTCTGCGCCATGATGGCCCCCGTTGCCAGGTCGATTACCGTGCGCGTCTGCATGGCCGCACTCATGCCGTCCCTTGTCTCCTCCAGCTTCAGCATCCGCAGGGCAAGCTTCAGGCCCTTGGACGCCTGGCGCACAAAGGCCTCCGCGGCGTGGACGCCGTCGCCGCCGGAGGCAACGGGCTCTGAGCAGTAGAACGTCAGGACGCCCCGGGCGTCCCCCTCCAGCACGGCCGGGACACTCAGCACCGAAAGGATTCCCTGCCGCCGGAGCGCCTTGACGTACTCCGGCCACCGCTGCTCCCGCCGCAGGTCACACACCAGGACCGTGCCTCCGCTGCCCATGGCAGTCAGTCCCGGACCGTCACCGTATTTGGACTCCAGCGGGGTTATGAGCGCCCCACCCGACCGGCTGCTGGCGGTCGCTGCGGGTTTCTTGGGACGCAGCACCGTAATTTCACACGAACACTCATGGTCCCGAGAGCCGAGCCGCGAGGCAGCATACTCCGCCAGGTCATGGAGGAACGCCTCCACCTCCTGGTTCTGCAGGAACGAATCCTGGAGATGCAGGGCAACGTCTGCGAAGTCCCTGTATTCAGGGACGCCGGCGTTCAGCACGGGTCTTACCTCCGGACAATGGTTAAACGCCACAGCATTCGTGGCCGCCCACTGCCGAACGGTGATGACAGCCTACCTGTGCGGACACCGTAACCTGTCAACCATGACGCGCCTCTCCACGCCCAGCGGACCCGTCCACGGCACTTCCCTGGAAACTGACGGGACCACCATCCACCGGTTCCTTGGCATCCCTTACGCCGCGCCGCCGTCGGGCGCCAACCGTTTCCTGCCCCCGGTCCCGGTCCCGCCGTGGACCGAAGGGCTGGACTGCACCGCACCGGGTCCCGCAGCGCCGCAGAACCCGGAATCCCCCGCACCCCCGGGAGCCAATCCGCGCACCTGGAGCGAGGAAGGCTGCCTGAACCTGAACATCTGGACACCGGGGACGGACGGTCCCGCCAGGCCGGTCATGGTATGGATCCATGGCGGCGCGTACCTTCTGGGCGCCAACAGTGACGGCATGTACGACGGCGCCCGGCTCGCCGCCGCGGCGGGCGTGGTGCTGGTGTCCATCAACTACCGCCTGGGCGCGCTGGGCTTCCTGCACCTGGCTGATCTGCTGGGGGCCGGGTATGAAGACTCCGGAAACCTCGCCCTGCTGGACCAGCTGGAGGCCCTCCGCTGGGTGCGCCGGAACATCGCCGCGTTCGGCGGCGACCCGGACAACGTCACCGCTTTCGGCGAGTCCGCAGGCGCGGCAGCGATCGGCACGCTGCTGGGCATGCCGGCGTCGGATGGGCTCTTCCGCCGGGCCATCATGCAGAGCGGCACAGCGGAACGGTACCGCCGGCCGGAGGAGTCGGCCCGCATCACTTCGCTGTTCCTTGAGCTGTGCGGCCTGGCGCCGTCCTCCGCCGCGGAACTCCTCACGCTTCCGGTGGAGCGGCTGCTGGCCGCCCAACAGGACCTTGAGAAGCGTTTCGCCGCTGAATCCTTCGCGGTGCCTCTGCCGTTCCAGCCGACGTCCGGGACACCGTCACTTCCCGCGCCGCCGCTGGAAAGCATCCGTAACGGGCTCAACGGCTGGGTGGACCTGCTGATCGGGACCAACCTCAATGAGGGTTCATTCGCCGTCGAAATGCGGCCGCCTGCCGCCGGCGACCCCGACTACCCTGGCCGCGCCGCCGCAACCCTTGCCGGCAGCGGAGTGCCGGAGGCAGCGGCCTCCGGCTACACCGAAGCACTGGCCCGGGTGATGGGCCGGGAAGCCACGGGGAAGGAACTACTCGAGGCCTCGATCGCGGACTCCCTGTACCGCCAGCCGAGCAACCGCCTGCTGGATTCCAGGAGCCTCGCGGCCCGAAACGGAGCAACCGGAAAGACCTTCGCCTACCTGTTCACGTGGCGCAGCCCGGCGATGGGCGGAAAACTTGGCGCCTGCCACGCCCTGGACATCCCCTTCGTCTTCCGGCACCTGGACGCACCGGAGGCTGCGTTCCTCACCAGGGGCAAGGCACCGGCAGCCCTCGGCGACGCCATAAGCGGGGCCTGGGCGGCCTTCGCCGGCACCGGAAACCCGGCAACTGAGGAACTGGAATGGCCCGAGTACGGCGACGCGCGCAGCACCATGGTGCTGCGCGACGAAATCCGGCTGGAGAACGATCCGCGCCGGGAGCTCCGGGAGTTCTTCGAAGCCGTCAGGCCGCTGCCAGCGCGTTAAGCGTGTCCCGGATCCCGTTCAGTGCGGGATCGCGCAAGGAATTGAAGGCAGGCTTCAGGAGCGGCTGGATGATCTTGGTAAGCCCGTGGATGCTGAACTCGGCCGTGTACTTCACCACCGAACCTGTCCCGTTGGGGCTGACATCGATGGAATCGAACGAGGTTACGGTCTTGTTCTCGCCGCGCAGCTTGATGTGGTTGTCCGTCAGCTCGATGACCTCATAGACCAGGGTCTGGCGCTTCCCCCGGAACTCGGACTCGGCGTGGTACTTGTGCCCCACGGCCACGGGTCCCGGCGTGATTTTGTCCATGACAGGGGTGTTGGGGTCCCACTTGCTGGTGTTTTCGAACTCACGCATGAAGGCAAAGGCCTTCTCGGCGGACAGGTTGGTTTCCACACTTCCGGTGACTGTGATCATCACCCCAGTCTAGGAGCACCGCGCAACGGGGCGGCAGCCATCTTGTAGCAGAGTTTTCCGCCCAGCTCCCGGGGCCGGATCCATGCCTCGTACCCTTCGGCGGCGGTGAACAGTTCCCTGCCGCCACCGGCGTCGGCGGCGAGCCACAGCGCGGCCGGGCGCGGCATGGCGTCATCCACCACACCGGCCCGCACCACCTCAGAGTCCCTCCGGATCTCCACCGGAACCCCGATCAGGCGCCCCCAGTCGTGGCAGGGATAGGGCTTCATGACATTCCCCCGATGTGTCCGGCTAGCAGGACTCGAAGTCGGTGAGGACCTTGACCTTGCCCGCCGAGGCCGACGACGGATCGAACGTGTACCCGATCCATTCCTTTGCCAGGCGGCGGGCAAGTTCGATGCCCACCACGCGCTGGCCCATGGTGAGGACCTGGCAGTCGTTGGACAGGATGGAGCGCTCAACCGAGAACGAGTCGTGCGCTGCGGTGGCGCGGATGCCTTCCACCTTGTTCGCCGCGATGGCCACGCCGATGCCCGTGCCGCAGAAGAGAATGGCCCGGTCGGCCCGGCCGTCGCGGATCATCTCGCTTACCGCAATGCCCACGTAGGGGTAGGGCCTGGTGAAGTCGTCCGCGGCGTCGGTGCGGTTGACGCCGATGTCGATAACCTCGCTGACGCGGGGGTCGTTGCGGAGATCCGTCAGGACCTTGTCCTTGTAATCAACACCGGCTTCGTCCGCGCCGACAATGAGCCGCAGCCCCATGGTGTGTCCTTCCGTCGTCATAACTTGGCTCCCGCCGGCGCAGCGCCGGCTGTGCTGGTGGTGGTGAAATGCGGCCCCATCACGGCGAAGACCATGGCAAGAGACGTGGCGCCGGGGTCGGCGGTGCCCAGGCTCTTCTCGGCCAGCGGGCGGGCGCGGCCCTTCAGGGGCAGCAGGTCGGCGGTGGCCTCCGCCGCGGCTGCCGCTTCGCGGGCGGCGTCCTGCCAGGCCGGGCCTGGCTCGGCACCGTCAGCCACCGCCCGGCTGAATGTTGAAGCGAACGGCAGCAGCGCGTCCACCATGGTCTTGTCGCCGATCTCGGCCTTGCCCAGCTGGACGATGCGGTCCGCGAACGCCGTCACGGCGGCCGCAAGGACGTTGGCCCCGGGCGCGGAGGAGTTTCCTACCGTCTCGCCGAAGGCGCGCAGGCCCGCTCCCCAGAGGACACCGGAGGTTCCGCCGGCCTTGTCCGCCCAGGCGTCGCCGGCAGCAGGGTGCGCGCGGCACCGATGGCCTCGACGCAGGCCGCGGCATACCCACGGGAGGCGTCCGTGGCGACGAACGCCTCCGCCGGGGCGCCGGCGTCGGCCGCTTCTTCCCCGGCGGAAGTGCCCGCCCGGGTGACCACGGCACCCCGGCGGTAGGCCGGAGTCTCGGCAGGGGCAGCCCACAGTGGTTCCAGCTCCTCATCCAGCCAGGTGATGGTCAGCGAGACGCCGGCCATGTCCAGGCTGGTGACCAGCTCGCCGACCTCAGGCATCACCAGCGTGTAGCCGGCGTCGCGCAGCAGCGGTGCAATGGTTCCCCAGAGGACGAACAGCTCCTCGTGCTTGGTGGAGCCGAGCCCGTTGAGGATGACGGCGATCCTCCTGCCGGCGTCCGGCGGGGTTTCGGAGAGTACCCGGGCCACCAGTTCCCGGCCCAGGTCCTTCGCCGAGGGCAGGTCGGTGTCGTGCAGGCCCGGCTCGCCGTGGATGCCAAGGCCCAGGCCCATCTGCCCTTCCGGAAGGGTGAACAGCGGGGCGTCGGCGCCGGGGAACGTGCAGCCGGCGAACGCGCTGCCAATGGTGCGGGTCTGGTCATTGGCTTTGCGGCCCAGGCGGACCACCTCGGCCAGGTCCGCGCCGTTCTCGGCGGCGGCCCCCATCACTTTGAAGACGGTGAAGTCACCGGCGATCCCGCGGCGCTTGGCGGATTCCGACGGCGGGGCGCTGGCGATGTCGTCCGTCACCAGGACGTTCTCCACGGCGATGCCCTCGGCGGCCAGGCGCTCGCTGGCCATGCCGAAGTTCATCACGTCGCCGGCGTAGTTGCCGTACGTGAAGACGACGCCGGCGCCGGACTCGGCGGCCTTGGCCACCGCGTAGGCCTGCTGGGCGGACGGCGAGGTGAAGATGTTGCCCACCACCGCGCCGTCCGCGAAGCCGGTGCCGATCACCCCGGCGAACGCCGGGTAGTGCCCGGAGCCACCGACGGCCAGGACGGCAACCTTGGGCTGCGCAGGCCGGTAGCGGCGGACGGCGCCGCCGGGGACCTGGCGGACCAGGTCCGAGTGGACGTCGCAGAAGCCTGCCAGGGCCTCCTCGGCGAACTCTGAGGGGTCGTTGAAGATTTTGGTCATGGTGGGTTCTCCGGCGTCCGGGTGCTGTCAGTGCTGGGGGCTGTCAGGGGCTGCTAGTGGATGTGGCTGCCGCCATTGATGTCGATGGTGGTGCCGGTGAGGTAGGCCGAGTCCTCGGAGGAGAGGAAGGCGATCACGGCGGCCACTTCCTCGGTGGTGGCGTTGCGGCCCAGCGGGATGCCGGCGTTGATGGCCGCTTCCTGCTCCTCGGTGCTGCCTACGCGGATGTTGGTGTCCACGGCGCCGGGGGTGATGGCGTTGACGGTGACGCCGGTGGTGCCCAGTTCACGGGCCAGGGCCTTGGTGAAGCCCAGGATGGCTGCCTTTGCGGCGGAGTAGGGGACCTTGCCGAAGACGCCGCCGCCTCGCTGGGCAGAGACGGAGGACATGTTGACGATCCGGCCCCAGCCGTTGGCGATCATGTCCGGCAGGAAAGCCTTGGTCACCAGGTAGGTGCCGGTGGCGTTGACATCCATGACCTTGTGCCACAGCTCGAGGGTGGTCTCCAGGAACGGGATGGGCGAGGTGATGCCGGCGATGTTGGCCAGGGCGCCGACGGGCGGGAGGTTGCCGGCGGCCACCTCGGCGGCGACGGCGGCCTGGGCGGCGGTGACGGAGGCTTCGTTGGCGACGTCGATCTCGTGGCCGAAGGCGGGGACGTTGAATTCGTTGCCGATTTCGGCTGCGACCTTGGCGGACTTCTCGCCGTCGAGGTCCAGGATGACGATGCCCCAGCCGTCACGGGCGTAGCGGCGGGCGGTGGTGATGCCGATGCCGCGGTCCGAGGTTGCTCCGGTGAGGACGGCGGTGCGCTGGATGGTGGTCATGGTGGGGCTCCTTGAATTGTGTGCGTGGATCGCTTGTTTGGGTGGATCGATTGCTCCGCAACGGCCCTTATGAGGCGTCAAAACGGCGTTTACGGAGCAATCGATGAAGGGGTCAGCTCAGATGAGGTCGGTGATGAAACTTGCTGCCTTGGCGGCGGCGGCGGGACGTTCGTCGTTGGTGACGTCCCGGGTTTCCAGTTCGAGCGAGAAGTGGCCGGTGTAGCCGTCGGCGGCGAGCCGCTTCAGGCCGCCGGCGAAGTCGGCGGCCCCGTTGCCGATGCTGAGGTTGATGTTCCCCGGCACGGCGTCGCGCAGGTGGACGTGGCTGATGCGGCCCTGGTGCCGGTCCAGGTAGGCCTGGATGTCCTCGCCCGACGCCACAACGTGGCTGAAGTCCATGACGATTCCGACGCCGGAACCGGCAAGGCGGTCGGCCAGGAGTCCCGCGCGCTCCAGGTTCCAGCAGAACCGCAGGAAGTGCAGGGATTCGGTCCAAAGTTCGACGCCGAACTCCGCCGCCCGCCGCCGGGCACCAATGAGCTGGGCGGCAACGAGGTCCAGGTCGTCGCCAACGCTCCGGACCGGGGTATGGTCCAGGGCGCCGCATGGCAGGACCAGCGCCTTCGCACCGATGTTGGCCGTCAGGGTCAGCAGGGCGTAAAGGTGGCGCTCCCGCCCGGCCCGGCCCTCGTCGTCGTCGAGCACTTTGTTCAAGT
The DNA here is from genome assembly GCF_024362385.1 of Arthrobacter sp. DNA4. Classification (NCBI taxonomy): domain Bacteria; kingdom Bacillati; phylum Actinomycetota; class Actinomycetes; order Micrococcales; family Micrococcaceae; genus Arthrobacter; species Arthrobacter sp. DNA4. The sequence continues at coordinate 341,017 of NZ_CP101466.1, read as the reverse complement.
CCCCGATGTCGCCGTTCACGGAACGGACGCGCAGGCCCGAAGCGTTGACCTCCGCGGAGACTGCGGCGACGGCGCCGGCGTCGAGCCCGTACGGTACGTGGTCACAGACGCCGGGCAACGCGCCCAGGTCGATCTCCTCGAAGCCCAGCCCCTTCATAGTCCGCAGGGCGGTGCCCAGGTCCTGGTGCCTGAAGCTGATGGACGAGCACCCAAGTCTGGAATGGAACATCATTGATCCTTTGGTTCGTGCCGGACTGTAGTGATGGGGACCACAATACAGAAGTTAACTGTCAACAGTCAACTCTAAAAGTCGACTGTTGACAGTCAGAATGATCTGGGTCACACTGGATCCCATCAATTGTTAACAGTCGACAGCGGCGGACCTCCTTCAGCCGCTTTTCGAAAGGGAACCACCATGAGCAAAGATGCTCTGACCATGCGCGGCCCGGTCCACGGCACCAAGGATGCCCGGCGAGTTGCCATCGGATCCGGCGTGGGGGCCGTGATTGAGACGTATGACTTCATCGGCTTCGGCACCGCTGCCGCACTGTACTTCGGCACCGCCTTCTTCCCCGGAACCGATCCGGTGACCGGCACGCTGGCCTCCTTCGCCACCCTCGGCGTCGGCTTCGCAGCCCGCCCCCTTGGCGGCATCATCGGCGGACACCTCGGCGACAAGGTAGGCCGCAAGCCGGTCCTGGTCGCCTCCCTGATCCTGATGGGCCTGGCCACCTTCGCCATCGGCCTGCTCCCCACCTACGCGGCAGTCGGACTGCTGGCTCCGGCCCTGCTCGTCTTTGTCCGCATCGTCCAGGGCCTGGCCTTCGGCGCGGAATGGGGCGGCGCGATCCTGATGAGCTACGAGCACGCACCCTGGAAGGCCAAGGGCAAGTACACCGGCATCGTCCAGGCCGGCTTCCCCGTGGGCCTGCTGCTGGCCAACCTGACCTTCCTGTTCAGCGTCCAGCTCGGCAACGAACTGGCCTGGCGTATCCCGTTCCTCGCCAGCATCCTGCTGGTCATCGTGGGCCTGATCATCCGTTCCAAGGTCCCCGAGTCCCCGGTGTTCGATGAGGTCAAGGACAGCGGCGCCATCGTGAAGGCCCCCATCGTTGAGGTCATCAAGACGGACTGGCGCAACATCGTCAAGGGCATCGGCCTCCGCATCGCCGAGACCGCCGGCTACGCAGTGTCCATCACCTACATGATTTCCTACATCAACAGCCAGCACCTGGCGGACAAGAGCCAGACCCTGATCGCGCTCTGCATCGCTTCGGCCATCGGCATCTTCGCCACCCAGGCCTGGGCCGCGCTGACGGACCGCATCGGCCGCCGCCCGCTCTACATCTGGTCCACCGCCTTCGCCGCACTGTTCGCCATCCCGATGTTCCTGCTGGTCAACACCGGCCTGTTCATCGCCATCATCCTCACCATCGTGATCTCCTACGCGGTATGCCAGAACTCCCTGGCCGGTGCCCAGGGCGCCTGGTTCCCGGAACTCTTCCAGGCCAAGACCCGCGCCTCCGGCGCCAGCCTGGCGTACCAGATCTCGGCCATGGTGTCCGGCTTCACCCCGTTCATCACCACCCTGCTGTTCGTCAGCTTTGGCTGGATGGGCCCCGCACTGCTCTTCGGCGCGTACGCCCTGATCGGCCTCTGGGCCGCCGTCGCCACCCGGGAAACCTGGGGCAGGCGGGAACGCGAACTGGCTGACGAGGCCACCAAAAGCACCCCGAACACTGTGAACGCCTGAATGACCACCACGCATCAAACGACCACGGAGCCAGCAATGCCTACAGATACCGTCCAGGACGCCGCCCCGCAGGGACAAACACTGCAGACTGCGGTGACTCCGGAACGGCTGGAGAAGATCAGCGCCGCCGCCTACCGGATCCGGCACCACGCCCTGAACATGGGCGAGGTGCAGGGCCAGGGGTACGTGGGCCAGGCCCTGGGTGCCGCGGACATGCTCGCCACCGTCTACGGTGACCAGCTGAAGTTCCGCGCGGATGACCCGCACTGGGAAGCCCGCGACCGGTTCCTGCTCTCCACCGGCCACTACGCCATCGGCCACTACGCGGCCCTGGCCGAAGCCGGGATCGTTCCGGTGGAGGAACTGGAAACCTACGGCTCGGACGATTCCCGCCTGCCGATGTCCGGCATGTCCACCTACACGCCGGGCATGGAAATCTCCGGCGGCTCGCTGGGGCACGGCCTGACCATCGCCGTCGGCATGGCCCTGGGCCTGCGCTACCAGGGCTCGTCCGCCCGGGTGTTCAACTTCCTCTCCGACGGGGAACTGGACGAGGGCTCCACCTGGGAGGCCGCGATGGGCGCGCACCACCACCAGCTGGGCAACCTCACCGCCATGGTGGACATCAACGCCCTGCAGGCGGACGGCAAGACGGACACCGTGCTCCGCACCGAGCCCGTTACGGAAAAGTGGGAATCGTTCGGCTGGTACACCCAGCGGGTGGACGGGAACGACGTCGGCGCGCTGCTGGCGGCGTTCGACAACGCAGCTGCCCAGGCCGCCGCCGTCGGACGCCCCTCCGTGATCCTGTGCGACACGAAGGTTGGCCGGGGCGTGCCGCTGCTGGAGAACCGCGAAAAGGCGCACTTCATGCGCATCGAAGAGAACGAATGGCAGATCTGCCGCGAGCAGCTCACTGCCGGCTACGAAGGAAAGGCTTCAGCATGAGCACCACCACCGAGGCCCCCGACACCGCAGCAGCGGCCAAGCCGAAGCTGAAGACCTCGGCGATGATCGCATCGTTCGCCGACCCGGGCCAGAAGACCTCCAACGCACCGTTCGGGCACGCCCTGGTCAAGGCCGCACAGGAGAACGACAAGATCGTGGGCCTGACCGCGGACCTGGGCAAGTACACGGACATGCACATCTTCGCCCAGGCCTTCCCGGAACGGTTCTTCCAGATGGGCATGGCCGAGCAGCTGCTCTTCGGCGCAGCCGCGGGCCTGGCCGAATCCGGTTTGGTGCCCTTCGCGTCCACCTACTCGGTGTTCGCCGCCCGCCGCGCCTACGACTTCCTCTGCCTGGACGCGGCCGAGCCGAACCTGAACGTGAACATCGTTGGCGGCCTGCCGGGCCTCACGACCGGGTACGGCCCCAGCCACCAGGCCACCGAGGACATGGCGATCTTCCGCGGCATGCCCAACCTGACCATCGTGGACCCCTGCGACTCAATCGACATCGAGCAGGCCGTCCCGCAACTGGCCGCCTCGGAAGGCCCCACCTACCTGAGGCTGCTGCGCGGCAATGTGCCCACCGTCCTGGACGAGTACGACTACACGTTCGAGCTCGGCAAGGCCAAGGTGCTGCGCGGCGGCAACGACGTGGTGTTCATTTCCTCCGGCCTGATGACCATGCGCGCCCTGCAGGCAGCCAAGGCCCTGGCGGCACACAACGTGGATGTCGCCGTCGTGCACACCCCCACCATCAAGCCGTTCGACGCCGGGACCGTCCTTAAGGAGGTCAACACGGACCGCCTGGCCGTCACCCTGGAGAACCACTCCGTGGTGGGCGGGCTGTTCGAAACTGTTGCCTCCGCCGTCGTCACCGCCGGTGTGGGCAAGCGTGTGGTGCCCATCGGACTGCCGGACCAGTTCCTGGACGCCGGCGCCCTGCCCACCCTGCACGACCGGTACGGCCTCGCCGTGGACCGCATCGTGGCCAAAGTCCTCGCCGAACTCGGCTAGGGCAGGAAACCGATGCAGAAAGCCCGGCACCGGTCCCGTCCGGTGCCGTGCTTTCTGCCGTACTATCGAAACCACTACCGACTGTAAACAGTCGACTTATGACATTGAGGACAGAAGCCATGGCCGGACTGACCGCCCCGCTGCTGGGACTGGAAAAGAAAAGCCTGCGCGAGCAGGCGCTCTCGGCGCTGAGGACCGCCATCACCAGCGGCGAGCTGGAACCGGGCCGCCATCTGGTTGAAACCGAATTGTCCGAGATGCTGCAGATCAGCCGCGGCACCCTTCGTGAAGCCCTCCGCCAGCTGGAACAGGAGGGCCTGCTGTCCGCCGGACCGCGCGGCCGCCTCTCCGTCCGCCACCTGGACGAAAAGGAAATCCGGGACATCTACGCAGTCCGCGCCGCCCTGGAATCCCTCGCCGCCCGGACACTCTGCGAACTCCCGGACCGGCAGCACGTCACCGAGTCCCTCCACAAAGCCATCGACGCCATGACGGAGGCCACGAACGGAAGCCTGGAGGAGCGGATCGAATCCGACCTCGAATTCCACCGCACCCTCTGCCGGCTCACGGGCAATGAAACCCTGCTCCACTCCTGGGAGTCATTGGAAGGGTCCATCCGGATGTCCATCATGTTCGCAGGCCTGGAAAAGGGTGTCAGCAACATGAGCGTTGACCGCCACAAGGACATCGTGGGCGCCATCGACACCGGGGACGCCACCCTGGCCCGGAAGACCATCCTGGAACACATGGACACCGCCGCGGCCAACCTGGTGGCGTAGCCCTTCCGCCCTGTCCAGGGAATCCTCGCGGCCTCCCGGCCGTTAACCTACTGCGCGGTAAAAACCGCGGTGGTAACGAGGGATGGTATGACCGCAAAGTTTGTGTCAGTCGAGGACGACGCCGGGAAGGTCACCCGGTACAGCCGCCATGACAACGGCGGCGGGCTCATCGCTCCAGGGGCCAGCGTGGCGGACAGCGCCCGGGTCGGCCCCATGACCTACGTGGAGCACGGCGCGCAGGTGGGATCAGGCTGCCGGATTGGACACGGCAGCTGGATCGACCGCGGCGCCACCATCGGTGACCGGACGGTCATCGGCGACGGCGTGCGCATCGGCCGGGGCACGGTGATCGGCAATCACGTCCACATCGGCAGCCACTCGCGCATTGGCTCCAGCGTCCTGATCGAGCACGGCGTACACCTGGATTCGGACAGCACCGTGCCGGATGGCAGCGAGGTCCTGGCGGGCGCCCATTCACGCCTGGCACCGGCCCGGCACCGGACGCACCGCAAGGCGAAGGGCGGGCTGGCCGCCTAAGCCGGGCCCTAGGCCGGGCCGCTTCGGCGCCGCGGGTCCGCAGCCGGCTACAAAGCAGTGCTTCCGCGCACCACCAGTTCCGCCCGATAAATGACGGGCTCCCAGGCCTCGCCGGGGTTGCTAATGGCGCTGACCAGCAGCTTTCCGGCCGCAGCCGCGATGTCCGCCACGGGATGGGCCACGGTGGTGAGTCCCAGGCCGTTTGACGCCTGGATGGGGTGGTTGTCGAAGCCCACCACCGCCACGTCGTCCGGCACCCGCCGCCCGCTTCCGCGAAGAGTGTCCACCACCCCGAGCGCCATGAGGTCTGATGCGGCGAATATCCCGTCCACGTCAGGCGTCTCGGCCAGCAGTTGGGCCGCAGCCTCGGCACCTCCCGGCGTCGTGAAGTCCCCGTGGATGACCGGTCCGGGCTCAAGGCCGGCTTCCCTGAGTCCCTGCAGCCATCCTTCCAGGCGGTCGACGGCGGCCGTCATATCGGTGGGGCCGGCGACAGTTGCGGGCCGGGTGCAGCCGATGCCCGCCAGATGCCGTGCCGCCAGCCGCCCGCCCTCGAAGTTGTCCAGGTCCACGTAGGGAATCCCGGATTCCGTATCCCACGGCCTGCCGATGAAGACGGTGGGCAAACCGGTAGCGCCGAGGGTCTCAACCCAGTCGTCGGCGCGGTGGTGGGATACCACGATCGCCCCGTCAACGTGGCCCCCGCGCAGGTAGCGGATGGTCCGCGCAGAGTCGTCGCCGGCCCGGGACATCAGCAGTACCAGCTGCAGGTCCGTCTCGCGCAGTGCTTCATTGACTCCAGTAATGACTGCGGCGAAGTACGGGTCCATCATGACCCGGGCGTCGGGTTCGGGGATGACCAGCGCCACCGAACCCGTGCGCCGGGTGACCAGGCTTCGCGCTGCACGGTTTGGGGTGTAGCCCAACGCCACGATCGCGGCGTCAACCGCAGCCTGGGCTTCCGGGCTCACCTTGGATCCGCCGTTGATGGCACGGGATGCAGTGGAGCGGGACACCCCGGCGGCGGACGCCAGGTCCTCCAGCGTGGGACTGGTCCGCCCTGCTGCGGCCAAGGCAGGGCGGCTGGTCTTTTCGTTCATTACACCGACAATACGACACCTTGCTCCGTAGTCGGCACCGGGCTGCCGGGGGCTGGAACGGCATTGGAAGAAGCCACCGCCGAGTACCACAAGGCACTGGCTTTGGGGATGCGTTCCTGCGTTGTGTAGTCCACCCGGACCAGTCCAAAGCGCTGGTGGTAGCCGAAGGACCACTCGAAGTTGTCCAGCAGGGACCAGGCCAGGTACCCGCGGACGTCCACACCATCTGCGATCGCACCATGTACTGCGTGGAGATGGGCCGCGAAGAATCCCAGCCGGTCCTGGTCGTCCACGAACCCCGCGCTGTCAGGGACGTCATCGTAAGCTGCGCCGTTTTCCGTGATGTACACCGGGATCCCCGCCGGACCGGTGTACTCTGCCTGCAGCCGGTTGAGCAGGCGCCGCAGCCCCTCCGGCTGGACCTCCCAACCCATTCCCGTCAGTGGCAGGCCGCGGGGCACCGAACGCGCGCCGTCAGCCGCCACGAACGGTGAGGACACCGCGCGGACCACCTGCTCAGGAGACGCCGTCGTCGTTGCATCAGGCTGGCCCGGGACATCGGCAGGATCCTTGGTCAGCGATTCACCGTGGTAGTAGTTGACGCCGAGCAGGTCCAGGGGCGTGGAAATGGTCTCCAGATCCCCGTCCTGCACCAGCTCGGCCAGGCCAAGGTGCGCAACGTCCGCCAGCAGGTCGGCCGGGTACTCCCCCTTGAACAGCGGTTCCAGGAAGATCCTGTTGAACTGGCCGTCGATCCTCCTTGCCGCGTCCCTGTCACCCTCGCTGCCGGGATCCCGCGGATCCGCGACTGTCAGGTTCAGGGTGATGCCTACGGAGGCCCCGGAGTCCTGGCGGCGAATTTCCCGTGCTGCGAGTCCATGCCCAAGCAGCAGGTGGTGGGCGGCAGCCAACCCGGCCCGCGGGTCCTGTCTCCCCGGTGCATGGATGCCGGCCGCATAGCCCAGGAACGCCGAGCACCACGGCTCGTTGAGGGTCGTCCAAATCCGGACCCGGTCGCCCAGGACGCTGTGCATGAGGGCCGCGTACTCGGCGAAACGGTATGCCGTGTCCCGGTTGGCCCAGCCGCCCTTGTCCTCAAGCGCCTGGGGCAGGTCCCAGTGGTACAGGGTCAGCCAAGGCGTAATGCCTGCCGCCAAGAGTTCGTCGACCAGACGGGAGTAGAAGTCGAGGCCTTCGGGATTGGGCGTGGCGCCGTCGGGCATGCAACGGGCCCAGGAAATAGAGAACCGGTAGGCCCCCATGTTCATATCGGCCATTAGGGCCACGTCCTGCTTGTAGCGCCGGTAGTGGTCGCACGCCACTTCCCCGTTGTGACCGTCTGCCACCGCACCGGGCAGCCGCGCGAACGCATCCCAGATAGAGTCCTGTCGGCCCTCGGCATGTGCTGCCCCTTCAATTTGGTAGGCAGCTGTTGCCGTGCCCCAGAGAAACCCCTCCGGGAACGAAAGTTGGGTGGAACTCATCCCTTGACTGCTCCTTGCATAATTCCAGATACGAGTTGCCGGCCTGCTGCGATAAACAGAAGCAGGAGCGGGACAGTGGCCAGGACGGCACCGGCCAGGACCACGGAGTAGTCCACGAAATGGGCAGCCTGCAGCAATTGCAGGGCCACCGGAAGGGTGGGGTTCGAGGGGTCCAGGACGATGAACGGCCAAAAGAAGTTCGTCCAGGTGGCCACGAAGGTGAACAGCGCGAGCATGGCGGCCGCGGGCCGGGCAGCCGGGAATCCTATGTACCAGAAGGCCTGGATCATGGAAGCCCCATCCATCCTCACTGCCTCAATGAGTTCATCCGGAAGGGCGTCGCGCAGGTACTGGGTCATCCAGAACACGCCGAAAGCCGTGACAACACCGGGGATGATGACAGCCCAGAGCGAGCCGGTCCACCCCAGTTTGGACATCACGATAAACAGCGGAACCACGCCGAGCTGGGTGGGAACCGCCATCGTTGCGATGACGAACACCAACAACCCCTTACTGCCCCGGAACCGGAGCTTGGCGAAGGCGAAGACGGCCAGGGTGGAGAACACGACGACGGAGGCCGCAGTCACGCACGAGACGATGAGGCTGTTGCCCATCGCCTTCCAGAACGGGATGCTGTCGAAAACCTTCGCGGCGTTGACCAGGAAGTTGCCCCCGGGCAACAGCGGGATGCCACGGCTCAGGACGGTGCTGTCGTGGCTGCCGACCAGAAAGGACCAGTAGAGCGGAAAGAGGGACGCCAGAAGCACAGCGCCGAGGAACCCGTACGTGAGGAAACCGGGCCTGCGGGCACTCCCGCGGCCGGCCCTCGGACCCCTGGCACCCGGCCCGCGCCGCGCGGCTGCCCGTGCGGCCCCTTTGCTTACCGTCTGTTCGATCATGGGGATGGAGCTCATTTGCGGCCTCCCTGGCTTGCGATGCGCTTGGCGATGAGGAAGTTGAACAGGGCGATCAGCACAATGATCAGGAAAAGCAGCCACGCCACAGCCGAGGCCCTGCCAAAGTTGCGCTGGCCCCAGCCGAGTTCCCAGATATACATCGTCAGCGTCTGCCATTGCCTGTCCGCTCCGCCCAGGCCCGACTGGTCGAAGACCCGCGGCTCGTCGAAGATCTGCAGGCCGCCGATGGTCGAGGTGATCACCACGAAGATCACCGTCGGACGCAGCATGGGGACGGTAACGGAGAAGAACTGGCGCAGCCGGCCGGCGCCGTCGATCGTTGCCGCCTCGAACACGTCCCGGAGAATGGCCTGCATGGCCGCGAGGAAGATCAGCGCGTTGTAGCCTGTCCACCGGAAATTCACCATGGTGGCGATCGCCAGGTGGCTGGCTACAGATTCGGAATGCCACCGGACCGGGTCCAGCCCTGCCGCCGTCAACACCCCGTTGATCAGTCCGAACTGGTCTGCGAAGAGGTTGTTGAAGATCAGGCCCACCGCCACGGGCGCCACGACGAACGGCACCAGGACCCCCATCCGCCAGAACGTCCTTGCCCTCAGGTTCGCGTCCAGCACCGCCGCTATCACCAGTGCAATAACAACCTGGGGGACGGAGGACAGGATGAAGATGCTGAAGGTGTTGCCCACCGCGTTCCAGAAGTAGGGCTGGGCCACCACAAAGGCGTAGTTTTCCAGGCCTGTGAACTTGCCCTGTCCACCGATGAGGTTCCAGTTGTGGAGGGAAACCCACGCCGTGTACACCAGGGGGAAGAGCCCGGTGATGGCAAACAGGATGAAGAACGGCGAGATGTAGAGGTAGGGGGACACCTTGACGTCCCACTTGGACACCTGCTGGGAGAAGGCCAGGCGCCGGACACCCTTCGTCCCTTCCGGAGGCAGGGACTGCCTCCGGGGGCTCCGTGGCTTGACCCGGTCGGTGACAGCCATGTTTAGAGGGACTTCACTGCGGTGACAAACTTCTCCCAGGAGGAGGCGGCGTCGTCCGTTTTGTCGACGTCCACGCGGGTGAGGGCCTGCTGCATGGCGTCATTGATGGCGAAGAATTTGGTGCCCTTGAAGGGGGTCACGTCAACGGCCTTGGCCCGTTCGGCAAAGATTTCGCCGGTAGGGGCGCCGTTGAAGAACGCGTTCGTCTGGCCCAGCAGTGCGCTGCTGTCGAGGGCTTCCTTCTGGCTGGGGAAGGTGCCCTTGGCGGTGAATGCCTTGATCTGCTGCTCTGGCGCAGTCAGCCATCCGGCCAGCTTCTTGGCCTCGGCCTGGTGTGCGCCCTGGGTGGGAACTGTCAGGTAGGAGCCGCCCCAGTTTCCGCCGCCGCCGGGGAAGACATTGGCCACGTCCCAGCCGGTGACACCGGCCGCGTTACCCTCGATAACACCAAGCATCCAGCCCGGGCAGAGTGTTGTGGCGAAGGCGCCGGTTTGGAAACCGGAAGCCCAATCGTCGCTCCACTGCTTGAGGTGGGCGGACAGCCCGTCTTCGGTCGAGGCTTTCAGAACCTGCTTGTACGTGTCCTTGACCTGCTGGTTCTCCGTGGCGATGACGGTGCCGTCCTCCTCCTCGTAGACCTTTTCAAGCTGATTGCTCATGCCTTGGTAAATTGCCCCTGCCGAATCGAACCATGCAGAATCCGGGCTTGCAGCCTTGAATGCCTTGCCGGCTTGGAAATAGCTGTCCCAGGTGGTGCCCAGCATCTTGGCCACCTCCCCGCGTTCCGTGGGCAAGCCGGCCTTCTTGAGCAGTTCGGCGTTGTAGCAAACAGCTTCGGGGCCGGAGTCAGTCCCGTAGCCAAGGAGCTTGCCGTCAGGGGTGGTGGCGGCCTCGGCCTTCCAGTCCAGCCACCGCCCTTCCACTGCAGGGTCTTTCAGGTCGGCGAAGCGGTCCGGATACTGGAGGAGTTCCGGAAGCCAGTCCACCTCTACGGCTTCGATGTCGGACAGCCCTGAGCCCGCAGCAAGGCGCGTGGTGAGGTTGTCCCGTGCCTCGTTGGTGGTTGCCGCCTTCTTGTGTTCGATGGTCACGTTCGGGTTCAGCGCTTGGTATTCGTCAAAGAGTTTCTCGTAGCCGAACTCGTTGAAGGTGCCGACCGTGAGGGTAACTGCCTCGGACCCGGTGGCGCCGTTCACGCCGGATTTCTCGGGCGATGACGAACCGCATGCCGTGAGCGACAGGGCAAGGCACGCGGCGGCGGCCGAAAGCACGGAGAACTTGCTGAGGCTTTTCACAGGGGGAAGACTCCTTCGTCAGGGATGCCCTATCGATCCGGGTGCACGGTCGGAGGCATGGAGGGTAGAGCGGTCTGGTTGACCGGCACGGCGGCCGGCGGTGGGAGCGCTCTCACACATGGTGTCCTACCTCACAAGAGATTGTCAAGAACTTTTAGGAGCGCTCCCACCAACCCTTGCTGGCGCCGGGAGCCGATGTTACGCTTCCCCGACGGGAGCGCTCCCACCATCCGATCCCAAGCTGCGCAGTGCAGCCGCCGCGGGTCGTCCAGTCCCACCACTGACAGGACCAGCAATGCCGCTATCCTTACGCCCTGAAGTACCCAGACCCCTTCCGGCACAGCGCCGGCCCCACCCTGGCATCGTTGCCGCAAGCACCGCCCTCCTCATCGGGCTTGCCACCGCCGGCGCGACCGTTCCAGCACAGGCCGCACCGTCAGCTGCGCAGCCCGCAGTCCAGGCTCCGGCGTCGCCACCGCCGCCGGCACAGACCCCGCAAAACCCTTTCGGGCCCAACACGTACGTCTTCGATCCCGGAATGCCCGTGGCCCAAATCCAAGCCACCGTGGACGCCGTTGCGGCCCAGCAGGTGGACGACGAGATGGGCTCAAAGCGCTACTCGCTGCTGTTCAAGCCCGGAACTTATGGCACGCCCGAGGAGCCGCTGATCGTCCAGGTGGGCTACTCCACCGAGGTGGCGGGCCTGGGCGCAGCACCCACCGATGTCACCATCAACGGACACGTGGACGTCTACAACCGGTGCCTCACCGCGGATAACTGCATTGCGTTGAACAATTTTTGGCGCTCACTGTCCAACCTCACCATCAATGTCACGGGCCTCGAAGGCTGCCGCAGCTCCGCCAACTTCTGGGCGGCATCCCAGGCCTCACCGATGCGCAGGGTCAACATCACCGGCGGCAACCTCTCCCTGATGGACTACTGCACCGCCGGCCCGCAGTACGCCAGCGGCGGGTTCATCGCGGACTCAAAGACAGGTGCCGTCATCAATGGCTCCCAGCAGCAGTACCTGGTGCGCGACAGCAGCATCGGCAGCTGGTCCAACGGAGTCTGGAACCAGGTCTTCTCGGGCGTGGACGGCGCGCCCGCCGACTCCTTCCCCACCCCGCCGTACACCACGCTGGACAAGACTCCGGTCAGCAGGGAGAAGCCGTACCTGACGGTGGATCCGGACGGCCAGTACAGCGTATTCGTGCCTTCCGTCCGCCAGGATGCAGCAGGGACCACGTGGGAAAACGGTCCCACGGAAGGCCGCAGCATCCCGCTGGCAGAGTTCTACATCGCCAAGCCCGGCGATTCAGTGCAGGCCATCAACTCCCAGCTGGCCCGCGGAAAGAACCTCATCCTGACCCCCGGGGTCTACGACATTGACCGCAGCATCGAGGTCAAGAGGGCCGGAACCGTGGTGCTCGGTCTGGGCATGGCATCACTTACCGCCGTCAACGGATCAGTGCCCCTTACAGTCGCGGATGTCCCCGGCGTGGACATTGCCGCCGTCACCGTGGACGCGGGCGAGGTCAACTCCCCTGCCCTGATGCGAGTCGGCAAGGCAATCCCGGGCGCAGGCGGCGGATCAGCAGACTCCGCCGTCCGCAGTGATCCGGCCAACCCCACCACACTCCACGATGTGTTCTTCCGCATCGGTGGGCCCCACGTGGGCAAAGCCTCGGTCAGCCTGGAAGTCAACAGCGACAACGTCCTCCTGGACCATATCTGGGCCTGGCGCGCCGACCACGGCAACGGTGTCGGTTGGACCACCAACACCGGCAGGAACGGCGTGATCGTCAACGGCAACAACGTCACTGCCACCGGCCTGTTCGTGGAGCACTACCAGGAGTACAACGTCATCTGGAACGGCGAAAACGGCAAAACCGTCTTCTTCCAGAACGAACTGCCCTACGACGCCCCGAACCAGGCAGCGTGGCAGCATGACGGGGTCCTCGGCTGGGCCGGGTACAAGGTGGCAGACTCCGTCAAAACCCATGAACTGTGGGGCGGCGGCAGCTATGTGTACAACAACGTGGACCCCACCATCCACGCCACCCGCGGCTTCGAGGTCCCGGTGACGCCCGGCGTGAAGCTGCACAGCCTGCTGACCGTGAATCTTGGCGCCGGGACACTGGACCACGTGGTCAATGACACCGGAGCGCCGGTGTCCACGGACGCCGTCGGAGTTCCCAGCTACGTGGCCGATTTCGGCTAGGAGCCGCCCACCCCAACGGGGGCGCGGCGCCGGCAGTGGATGCCGGCTCCGCGCCCCTATCCGTTCCGGGCCTGCCTCCACGCCAGCGCAGCGCCGCCCCAGACGGCCAGCAGCAGCGCCACCAGCAGCAGGCCAGCGTCGCCCAGGTCGATCGATGAAAGCCAAGCCGTCACCGGATCATGCAGCCCGAATGCGGCGTGAATGAAGCCGGCCAAAGTAATCACGGCAATGAACAGGGCCGAGACCGCCGAGATGCCCGTCACCACAGCATTGAAGCCAAGCTTCCGCCGCGGGTCAGCCAGCGCCGAGCGGTACATCCGCATCATCGCCATGCCGTTCACCGAATCACACAGCGTCATCGCGGCGGCGAAGGCGAGCGGGAGGGCGAGCAGGGCGAACGGGGGCACCCCGGCCAGCGACGCCGCCGTCGTCATCATCAGCAGCCCGATGGTGGTGGCGGTATCGAAACCCAGACCAAAGAGGAAGCCGATCACGTAGATGTTCCGGGACCGGCGCACCCTGGCGAGGGGTTTGGCCAGCAGGCGCGGTACCAGTCCCTGCGGTTCCAGGTCGCGGGGATCGATGGCTGCTCCGGACCGGGAGCGCCGGAAGGCAGCGGCCGAGCGGGTGAAGGCCGAGCCGTTGAACAGCCCCATGGCCAGCAGGAACAGCCCGGATACACCGCTGCCGATCAGCCCCAGCACCAGGTTCCCGGCAGTACCGTCCTCCATCAGCCCGCCAACCATGGACGCACCGGCGATCACCAGCACCCCGGCCAGGGTCACCACCGAGCTGTGGCCCAGGCTGAACGCGAAGCCCACACTCACCGGATGCTGCCGCTGTGCCACGAACTTCCGGGTGGAGTTGTCGATGGCGGCCAGGTGGTCCCAGTCGTAGCTGTGCTTCACTCCGGCCAAGTAGGAGGTGAGGACAAGTCCCCAGGACAGCGCCCCGCCGCCCCCGGTCCGGGTTCCGGCAAGCAAAAGGACGACGGCGGCAGCGTGCAGCGCGGCCACGGCGCCAAAGGTGAAGAGCGCCCGGGTCCGGAGCGGCAACGAGTCCCGGTCCCGGTAGAGCGCAGCGATGCTTACCATCAGTGCTTCCTCAGGTCCAGCGGTTCTTGGCCGTACCAGCGTCCGCGCAGCAGGTCCGTGCAGGATCGAAGCAGGCGGTTCAGTTCGTCGGTGCTGTTGGAGAGGCTCCGCAGCACCAGCCCGGTGGTCCCCGAAACAGTGCGGGTCAGCGAGATGCCGGTCAGGGCCCGGTGGTCAGCGGTCAGCAGGTGCAGTTCGTCGGCGAGCGCCTGGTCCACCCGGGGGTCCGCCACCACCAGCGATCCGAGGTGGCTGTAGCCTTCCATGAACCCGAGCCCGGTGACGTCGTGGAGCGGCGGCCGGATCAGCAGGTTGTCCAGCGCCAGCAGTTCGGTGCCCGCCCCGGTTTCCACACAGATGTGGTTCCTCAGGCGCACTTCCTCATAGCGGAAGGCTGCGCCGTCGGGCGACCATCCGGGCGTCACAACCTCGGCCATGACCAGCGATGACGAGGGCTGCAGGGTCACGGACGTCCGCTGCCGGTAGCTGGCTTCCCGGTAGGCGATGAACTGGTCCGGCATGAGTTCCAGCCGCGCCCCCTCCCCGAGCCGCAAAGTCATCCGCTGCTCGGCAAAGGACCCGGGCGTCCGGTAAATTTTGGTGGCGGACTGGGTAGTCAGCAGCAGAGAAGCAGAGTCCCCCACCTCCACATCAATCAGGAAAAGATCCGCCCCAAGATAAGCCCCACCAGGATTCACGACGACATAGCAAACCTGCCCGGAGTCATCGAGGTAATGCGGCCGCAAAACCCGAAGCGCCCCCTCATGAAACTGATGCAAGGCAACCGACCGTCCATGCCCCACGCTCACGCCCAACTCAAGCCGCCCCATAGGTGACCTGTCAGCAGAAGCGGAGCCGGGGATAGGGGGCCGCGGCGTGGCGGGCACCGCGGAGCGGGCACGGCCCCCTATCCCCGGTGAAGCGCCGGAAGCGACCCCACCCGCGGGCGCAGGCCCCGGCGAGGTGCCTGCTTGAGGTGACCCAACCGCCGTCGTACTCATGCCAGGTCGAGCATCAGGACGTCGTGCCGGATCCAGTCGATGACCTTGTCGAGTCCTTCGTCTGTCTTCAGGTTGGTGAAGCAGAACGGCTTGTTGCCACGGAATTCCTTGGAGTCCCGTTCCATGACGGCGAGGTCTGCCCCGACGTGGGGTGCGAGGTCGGTTTTGTTGATGATGAAGAGGTCGGATTTGATCATGCCCTGACCGGCTTTGCGGGGGATCTTTTCGCCTTGGGCCACGTCGATGATGTAGATGGAGAAGTCGACCAGTTCGGGGCTGAAGGTGGCGGAGAGGTTGTCGCCGCCGGATTCGACGAAGATGACCTGCAGGTCGGGGTGCCGGGCTTTGAGTTCCTCGATGGCGGCGGTGTTCATGGAGGTGTCTTCGCGGATGGCGGTGTGCGGGCAGCCCCCGGTTTCGACGCCGATGATCCGGTCCACGGGCAGGATGCCGTTAGCGGCGAGGATTTTGGCGTCCTCGATGGTGTAGATGTCGTTGGTGATGGCGGCCATGGAGATATCGCCGCTCATGTGCCGGGTGAGCCGCTCCACGAGCTGGGTTTTGCCGGCGCCGACGGGCCCGCCGATGCCGATTTTGATGGGTTCAGTCATGGTTTCCTCCTAGGTCACGAGCACGGTCAGCTCATGAACATCCGGGCACGCTGGCGTTCGTGCCGCATTTGCGAAATTTCCAGTCCGGGGCTGACGGCGCCGAGGTCGTCCGGCGTGAGGCGGGCGACCGCGTCGATGGCGGCAGCGACGTCGTCGTGCGCTTTCCGCAGCACGCGCTGCCCCGCGTTCTGGCCGAGCGGGATGGCGCGGACGGCGTTTTGCGTGAGGGACGTGACGGTGGCGAAGAGGTAGGCGGCGAGCGCCTCCTGCAGTGGAACGCCCAGGGAGCGGGCGACGACGGCGAACGCCAGCGGCTGGTGCCCGGCGGCGCGGCCCGTGGCCACCAGGTCCCGGTACAGTTCCAGCGCAGGCGAGGGAAACACCTCAGCCCCGATCTCGAGCAAGCGGCCGCCCATCTTTATGCTGGCCTCCCGAACCTGCCGCGGCAAAAGGGAAGCAGACAAAAGCAAATCCAGCTCCCCAAGCTCACCCCCCTCATAGAGAAGCCGGACAGCAAGACCATCGGAGTAAGTCAGCGACTGCGAGATGAACGCGGACAACCATCCACTGAAAGAAGCCTCATCAGTGACCACCCCGGCATCGATGTACGTCTCAAACCCAAAGGAGTGAGCAAACGCCCCGGTAGGCAAAGCAGAGTCAGTGAGCTGCTGAAGAGCAAGCTGATACCCACCCACTAAGCGCCTCCCAAAGGCGCGAAACCCAAGCGACGCGAGGGATATGGGGCCGCGGTGTGGCGGGCACCGCGAAGCGGGCACGGCCCCATATCCCTCGCGGCGTCCCAAGCGGACGCACCCGTAAGAGCGCGCAGCGCGTGAGAGTCAGTGCGAGTGTTCAGCATGGCGGAAGGGCACAGGCATGACGCGCTCCTGGCGGGTGTAGGGCACGGCGTTGTGGCGGAGGTAGTCCTCGACGGTGTGGTCGTAGGCGCACACCATGACGGAGGCCCCGTATTCGCTGTCCGCGTCGAAGAATTGTGCCTGGAGGTGGCGGTTGCCGAGGGAGTGCGCGGTGACGCCCATTTCGTGGATGGTCCGTGGCGCGATGACCAGGACGTCGGTGGGCAGGACGGACACCACGATCATGTTGGCTTCTTCGAGGTGGAGGATGTCGCCGTCGCGGAGGTCTCCGGACCCGGCGGGGAGGCGGATGCCGATTTCCTTGCCGTGGTCGGTGGTGGCGCGCTGGATGCGTTTGACCAGCTGGGCGCTGGGCAGGACGACTTTTTCGCGGTGCAGGCCGGCGTAGGCGGCGAGGTCGGAGTCCGGCAGGTCGTGCAGGTTGCCCAGGACTTTGTCGATGATCATGTGGTTGCTTTCGGGGGTCTGGAATTCGCGGTTCTAGAAGAGGAAGTACCGCTGGGCCATGGGCAGCACGTCGGACGGTTCGCAGGTGACGTCCTCGCCGTCCACCGTCACCTGGTAGGTTTCCGGGTCCACCTGGATGTCGGGCGTGGCGTCGTTGTGCTTGAGGTCGGCCTTGGTGAGGTTGCGGATTCCGGAGACGGGCCGGATGACCTTTTCCAGCCCCAGCTCCTGGGGCACACCGGCGTCGATAGCTGCTTTGGACAGGAAGGTGATGGAGGACTGCTGAACGGCCTTGCCGAAGGTGGCGAACATGGGACGCATGGTGCGCGGCTGCGGGGTGGGGATGGACCCGTTGGAGTCGCCCATGAGTGCGTAGGCGATCTGCCCGCCCTTGAGCACCAGTTCCGGTTTGACGCCGAAGAATGCCGGGTCCCACAGCACCAGGTCCGCGAACTTGCCCACTTCGACTGACCCTACGGAATCCGCGATGCCCTGTGCGATGGCGGGGTTGACGGTGTACTTGGCCACGTAGCGCTTGAGCCGGAAGTTGTCGCTGTCCGCACTGCCGTGCGCCCCGCCGTCGGCATCTTCCAACATCCCGCGTTGCTTCTTCATCTTGTCCGCCACCTGCCAGGTGCGGGTGATCACCTCGCCTACCCGGCCCATGGCCTGGGAGTCGGAGGAAGTGATGGAGAAGATGCCCAGGTCCTGCAGGACGTCCTCCGCGGCGATGGTTTCGGCGCGGATGCGGGAATCGGCGAAGGCCACGTCCTCGGGGATGTCCGGGTTGAGGTGGTGGCAGACCATCAGCATGTCCAGGTGCTCTTCGATGGTGTTGCGCGTGTACGGGAGCGTGGGGTTGGTGGAGGCGGGCAGGACGTTGGGCATGCCCGCGATCTTGATGATGTCCGGTGCATGGCCGCCGCCGGCGCCTTCGGTGTGGAAGGTGTGGATGACCCGGCCGTTGATGGCGCGGATGGTGTCTTCCACGAACCCGCACTCGTTCAGGGTGTCGGTGTGGATGGCCACCTGGATGTCGTACTCGTCAGCGACCCTCAGCGATGTGTCGATGGAGGAGGTGGTGGCGCCCCAGTCTTCATGGACTTTGAGCCCGATGGCACCGGCGCGGATCTGCTCGGAGAGGGGTTCGACGGCGGATGCGTGGCCTTTGCCGAACAGGCCGATGTTCATGGGGAACGCCTCGGCGGCCTGCAGCATCCGCTGGATGTGCCACCTTCCGGGGGTCACGGTGGTGGCTTTGGTCCCTTCGGCGGGCCCGGTGCCGCCGCCGATCATCGTGGTCACGCCGCTGGCCAGGGCGGTGGGGATCTGGTCCGGGGAGATGAAGTGGATGTGGGTGTCGATGCCGCCGGCGGTGAGGATTTTCCGCTCGCCCGCGATGATTTCGGTGCTTGAGCCGATCACGATGTCCACGCCGTCGGTGATCTGCGGGTTGTCGGCCTTGCCGATCCGGAAGATGTGGCCGTCCTTCAGCGCCACGTCTGCCTTGTAGATCCCCGTGTGGTCCAGGATCACGGCGTTGGTGATGACGCTGTCTGGAATGTCCCCGTCACGGATTGCCTGGCCGTTCTGCCCCATGCCGTCGCGGATCACCTTGCCGCCGCCGAACACCACTTCCTCGCCGTACACGGTGAGGTCCTTTTCGATTTCGAGGAAGAGTTCGGTGTCCGCCAGGCGGATCCTGTCCCCGGTCGTCGGGCCGTAAAGGTCCGCGTACTGCCGGCGCGGAATGTCGAAGCTCACTCGCCGTCCCCTTCCGTAAGAGGCCCGCTCTGGCGCGTGCCGCCGTCGAGCCTTCCATTGACCGCGTTGCTGAGCCCGTAGACCTCCCGGGTCCCGGCCAGTTCAATAAGCCGCACGCTCCGCGAATCCCCCGGCTCAAACCTGGCCGCCGTTCCCGCGGGAATGTCCAGGCGCCGGCCATAAGCTGCTTCGCGGTCGAAGGCCAGGGCCGCGTTGGCCTCGGCAAAATGGAAATGCGACCCCACCTGGACGGGCCGGTCACCGGTGTTGGTCACGGCCACCTCGATTGCCTCCCGGCCCGCATTCGCGGTCACGGGCTCCGGCCGCAGGACGTACTCGCCTGGAATCATTGCCGCGCTCCTTAGCGGATGGGGTTGTGGACGGTGACCAGCTTGGTGCCGTCCGGGAAGGTGGCCTCGATCTGGACGTCGTGGATCATCTCCGGCACGCCTTCCATCACGTCGGCCCGGGTGAGCAGGGTGGTGCCGTAGCTCATGAGGTCGGCCACGGACCTGCCGTCGCGGGCGCCCTCGATCAGTTCATAGCTGATGATGGCCACGGCCTCGGGGTAGTTCAGCTTGAGGCCGCGGGACTGCCTTCGGCGGGCCAGGTCGGCGGCCACCACGATCAGGAGTTTTTCCTGCTCACGCGGCATGAGATGCATGGGTTTCCCTTCGACGGCCTGCGGCGTGCTGCCAGCGTAGGCGGGTCACGTTTCCGCCAGGTTTCAGGAGTATCAACGAAAGCTGGGGATGTGCCCCAACGGTGGGAGGCTACTCCGCCCCGCTGAGCCGGGCAAGGATCTCGCCACTGGACTGGATGGGCTGGCGGTAGGTGGTGGAGAGGATGCGGAGCATGTCGGCAGCGTCCTGGTCGGCTTCGGAGGCCATCGCGTCCTTGGCGTAGGTGACCCGGATGTTGTGCGCAAATGCGTCGGCTGCGGTCTGGGCGATGCAGTTGTGCGTGGAGACTCCGGCGAGCACCACCTCGTCGGCATCCCAGTTCCGCAGCCGGGCCAGCAGGTTGGTTCCCACGAAAGCACTGTCCCGGGTCTTGTTCAACTGGGGCAGGTCCTCCTTGATGAGGCCGGGCACCGACTGGGCCTGCGCGCTCCCGCGGAAAATGAAGCCCTGATCGTCGTCCAGCATGCTGAGGGTCCAGGTGGACTTGTCCCGCTCATGTTCGGTGCCGATCAGGAGCGCCGCATGTCCGGCAGCCTTGAACCCTTCCAGCAGCCGGTTGCACTCACTGACCACCCGGTCCTGCTGGGCCGCCAGTTCGGGCGTTTCGAAGAATGCGTTCTGCATGTCGATGACCAGGAGGGCAATCATGTGGGCACCTTTCCTCGTTGAACCGGTGGGCCGGCGGGTGGTGAGGAAAAGTTACCCGCGTGGAGCGCGGCGAAACCCTAGGGTGCGGATTCCCTGACCTTCAGTTCGAACCCGGCTTCCACGTGCACGCCCTGTTCCGAGGGCTCGCGGCCGGTGATCCGCTCCAGCAGCAGGCTGATGGACCGCTCGGCGATCTCATCCATGCCCGGCGAGACGGTGGTCAGGGAGGGGGATGCGAACCGCGCCTCGTCGATGTCGTCAAAACCGGCCACCGCCACGTCCTGCGGCACCTTGACGCCGCGGATCAGCAGCTCATGCATGGCACCCAGCGCCAGTACGTCATTCAGCCCGAAGACGGCGTCGAACTCCACGCCCTTATCCAGCAGGCCGGCGACGGCGGCAGCACCCGTATCGCGCCGCCATTCAGCGGGTGCCACGAGCGCGGCGTCGAAGGGGATGCCTGCTTCCGCCAGCGCACTCCGGTACCCGTTCAGGCGCAGGCCCGCAGTCCCGGCGGACTCCCCCGTGTTCGCTCCCACCACGGCGATACGACGGCGGCCGCCGGCCAGCAGGTGCCTGGTCAGCGCAGCCGCGGCTTCCTCATTCTTCATGGTCACCAGGTCGAAACGGGGATCCACGATGTGCTCGCCGAGCATCACCAGCGGCTTCTTGCCCGCCCGCGCGGCAATGGCATCCGCGTCCACCACCAGCGGCGTGAACAGGAGGCCGTCGGTGAGCTGCCGGAAGGTCCCTCGGAGGGCGCCAAGTTCAGCGGAGGCTTCGGCATCGGACTGCTCCACCATCACCCGGTAGCCGTGCCGGGCGGCAGCCTTCATCAGCCTGGACGCCAGCTCGGCATAGTAGGGGGCGGAGAGGTCGGACAGGACCAGGCCCAGCATGGACGTCTTGCCGGACCGCAGGCTGCGGGCGGTGAGGTTGGCCTCGTAACCCAGCTCCGCGATGGCATCCTGCACCCGTTGCTTGGTGGCGGGGCGGATGAATTCATAGTCATTCAGGACGTTCGAAACGGTTTTGAGGGAGACGCCTGCCGCCCTCGCAACGTCGTTCATGGTGACTGCCATTAACGTTCTTTTCCTGCCTTTGCCGCCGCCTTGGCAGCCTGTTTGCTGGCCCGCACCTTGACCAGGGATTCCGGGTCCACAATGTCGGCCACCGACAGGTAGGTGCCATCCTCACCGTAGTGGCCTGCCGCTTCGCGCCAGCCCGGAGCCTCGAGGCCCCGCTGCTTGCCCAGCAGGGCAAGGAAGATCTTCGCCTTTTGCTCCCCGAAACCGGGCAGCGCCTTGAGCCGGCGCAGCACCTCGGCACCGTCCGGCGAGCCCTTGGTCCAGATGGCGGCGGCATCGCCGTCCCACTCGTTCTGGACCGCTTCGGCGAGCGCCTGCACGCGCGCAGCCATGGAGCCCGGAAAACGGTGGACGGCGGGCCGTTCCTTGAACATCTCCACGAACGCCGCAGGATCGTGCGCCGCAATGGCCTCGGGCTTCAACGACCCGATCCGGGTCCGGATCTTTTCCGGTCCGGCGAACGCGGATTCCATCGTCACCTGCTGGTCCAGCAGCATGCCGGTCAGGAGGGCGAAGTCGTCCTCATTCAACAACTTGTCCGCGGCGGGGTCCCCCGTGATGTGCAGTTCCATGCCGTCCATCCTCCCACCTGCGGCCCGCCGTCGTCATAAGCACACCTCCAAGAAAATTTCGCCGGGTCAGGACTCCACAGCCAGCCGGATCATGGACCAGGACACTGCCGGAAGCTCAGCGGTGAGCCGGCCCCCTTCCACCTTCACCGTGCCGTTTTCCGACGGCAGGACGGACGTGGAATCGTCAGCACTCGCCTGCCAGTAAGGGTCCTTGTTGGCGTAGGTGACGGCCTCCACGACATGGACATGGCCCAGGCCTGCCACGGCAGCATCCAGTGCGAGGGCATCGGCGGCCGATCGATTCACTGCGAACACTACGGCCTCGCCCTTGTCCGGGTCGTAGGTGGCAACGGCGGACAGTGCCGCGAAGCCGGTCGTCGTGCCGCCGCTGACCAGGGGGGATTCGACGGCGAGCTGCAGCACCGTGCCCGACGCATGCCGGGAGGTCAGGGCGAAGGGGTGGAAGGTGGTCTGCTTCCAGGACCGGCCGCCGGGTTCGGTCATGATGGGTGCGATGACGTTCACCAACT
Organism: Arthrobacter sp. DNA4; assembly: GCF_024362385.1. Classification (NCBI taxonomy): domain Bacteria; kingdom Bacillati; phylum Actinomycetota; class Actinomycetes; order Micrococcales; family Micrococcaceae; genus Arthrobacter; species Arthrobacter sp. DNA4. Next base: position 318,665 of record NZ_CP101466.1, on the reverse strand, counting down.
GCGCCAGGCTGGCCGAGTGGACGCGGTCGGTGTTCCGGAGCAGCGTGACCAGGAGGTCCCCCACCACCACGGCGTCAGCCACTGTATAAGTGTCTTCCAGCAGGACGGGGGCCACGGGCCAGTCCTTGCCTGTGGGCACCTTTGACTCGTCGCGGCTCATGTGCCAGACGTTCCATTCGTCGAAAGAGATGTTCACCTGCCTGCTGGACTTCTTGACCGACTTCACGTGGTCAATGTGGCTCACGATGTCGCGGATGAAGGCTTCCATCTTGTGCCCGGCAGCCAGGTGTTCCTGCAGGTCGCCGAAGTCCTCGAAGTACTGGTGCGCCGAGATCAGGTCCACCAGGTCGTAGGTTTCCGTCAGGACCACGCGCTCCCACTCCCCGAAGGTGGGCATACTGGGCCCGGAGCTGCCGCAGGCCACGAGTTCCAGGTCAGGGTCGATCATGCGCATGCCGCGGGCGGTGTCCGCCGCGAGCCGGCCGTACTCCAGAGCGTTCTTGTGGCCGATCTGCCAGGGCCCGTCCATTTCGTTGCCCAGGCACCACATTTTGATGCCGTAGCCATTGCCGGCCCCGTTGGTACGGCGTTGCTCGGAGAGGGCGGTCCCGCCGTCGATGTTGCAGTACTCCACGAGGTCCAATGCCTCCTGCACGCCGCGGGTGCCCAGGTTGACGGCCATCATGGGTTCCACGCCGGCCTTGGCCGACCACTTGGCGAACTCGTCCACGCCCACGGTGTTGGGGTCAGTGGAGTGCCAGGCCAGGTCCAGGCGGGCGGGACGCTGGTCCACCGGGCCCACGCCATCCTCCCAGCGGTAGCCGGAGACGAAGTTGCCGCCGGGGTAGCGCACGGTGGAAACACCAAGCTCACGGGTCAGTTCCAGGACGTCCTTGCGGAAGCCGTCCTCGTCGGCCTCCGGGTGTTCCGGTTCGAAGATGCCGGTGTACACGCACCGGCCAAGGTGCTCAACGAACGCGCCAAATGTACGACGGCGGACGGGACCTACCGTGAACGACGGGTCGACGGTGATTTTGGCTGCGGGGGGTTGTGGCTGGGTCACGAAGGTATCCTCAGGTAGTTTCTACAACGTTATAGAAGACATTGTTTGTTGCGCTGGTCCCGGAGTCAAGGGTTCGGCCTGCGGTCCCGCCAAAAGGTTCCAGCCGCGGCCGGAGGACGCTGCGGCGGTCCCACCTGCGGCGACGCTCAAAACGGCGCGGGAGCCGGAACCTCCAAGTACTACCTAATCGAAAAAACAGGTACCAGCTACGCATTCACCGGGGCCCGGAGGGCCATTAGGTTTTTCACAGAGACAAGACCTTCAGGCTCTTGGTACTTGGCTCACTAGGGGGTGTGAGACTGGCAATGCATCGTTCACCACACATAGGCCGCGCAGGCTTCCCGGTCCATCGGACCCGGGTGATAGGCGGGGCCGGCGACGAGGAGTCCTTCGAGACCAAGGACTCTCCCCCAGCCGTCGCCGGCCCTCTTGCCCCTCCGCTCTCCCGGAGGGGCCACGCACCGCTGCCCGGGGAGGGCAGCCATGAGCAGGCAAACCCGCGGAACACGGCTCTGCTGCTGGACCTGGTCAATGGCGCCCGGTCCCTGGCAGACTCCCTGGACCTGCTGGTGGCTGCATCGGCCGCGCACGTGGTCAGGACCGCTGGAATAGATGTCGGCTGTGGCCTGGTGCTCCACCAACCCAAGCGTGGTCCCGCCATCACCGGCACCACCGACGAGGTAGTCAGCCTGCTGGAGTGGGAACGGGAAACGGCCGAGGGCCCGGTGACCGACGTCATGGCCGGCGGCCACCCCGTGGCGGTCCTCCAGAGGAACGGGGACTTCCGCTGGCAGCACTATTCCGGCCAACTGCAGGCCGCCGGGTTTGGCAGCGCCCTCGCGGTCAGGCTCCGCCTGGACGCAGAGATTCCTGCCGACGACGGGATTCCCGGCAACAGCGAACTCGGCCAGTCAAGGGCCGCCCTCGCCTTCTTCGCCCAGGATTCAAAGGCCTTTCCGCTCCAGGCCATCGCGGAGGCACGCACTTTCGCGCTGCTGGCAACCAAAAGCCTCCAGATGGCCATCAACCTGCACACTGCCCGGTCACTGGCCACGGACCTCCGCTCGGCCCTCGACAGCCGCACGTCCATCAATGTGGCCTGCGGCGTGATCATGGCCCAGAACCGGTGCTCCTACCAGGAGGCGTTCGCCATCCTCGCCAAGGCTTCAAGCCACCGGAACATCAAGGTGCGCAAGGTGGCCGAGGACATCCTGGAGCGGCTCCCGGAAGGTGCGCCGCACTCACACTTCGGCCGCTGACCCGCTGCCGGTTCCGCCTGTTCAGCGGGTGCGTCCGCGGGCCCAGATCAGGATGTGAGAGTGCCCCGGGCAATACTTATGGTGGAGTGGGCGGGGTTGCCGTCCATGGGCTCGTCCGAGACATCCACCACCGGGTACTGGGACAGGTCAAGGCCGGCAGGCACCTGGAACGTTCCGGAGGTGGAGTTCATAACGCCCAGGCTGACCAGCTTGGAAAGGTCCGGCGCGATCAGCCACACCTCCTGGTAGCCCCTGGCTTCGTCCTTGTCCAGGCTGACCTCCAGGCTGCGGGAACCATCCTTGGCCTCCACCACTTTGGCCGATCCCGCCGCGGAGTGCTGCGGGAGCGGGGTCAGCTGCGTTGCCGCCAGCTCCTGGGGCTGGGGCGGGCGGTTGAAGGCCCAGACGGCGCCGAAAACCACCAGGACAGCAGCTGCCGCCGTGGCCAGCCACGTTCCGGGGCGCTGCCACGCGCCCCTCGTCCGGGCACTGTCCGTTCCGGCACCCCTTGTCCGGGTTCCCCTTGTCCGGCTGCCGATTGCTTTGTCACCGAGGGGGACAATGTTCGACGGCGGCACGTCCCCGGGTGCGGGCGTGACTGCAGGTGTTGCGGCACCTCCATCAGCCCCGCCACGCTCAGCCCCGCGTTCCTCTGAAACGTCTCCCACAGACCCAGGTTCCGCCGGCTCCGCCGCCGCGAGCGGGTCCTCCCGGACGCACTCGCCCAGGCCAAGCTCGCGGTGGATTCCCGCCCAGACCTGGGGGCCGGGCACGGAGAGCCGGCTGGTGTCCGGCGTCGTCTTCACCGCTTCGACCGCACGCCGCAGGGCGGCGTAGTCGGCGGCGCACTGGGGGCAGGCCAGGAGGTGCTCCCGGCCGCCAGGGTCATCCCAGTCGTTGTACAGCGCCAGGAGGCTCAACTGTTCCGGATCAAGATGCGGCATGGTCAACCTCCAATCTGCTTCTCAGGTGCGTCAGGCTGCGGCGGATGTGGCTCTTGACGGTACCAAGGGGAAGGTCCAGTTTCCTTGAAATCTGTTCGTGCGTCAGGTCCTCGTAGAAGGCAAGCTTCATGATGGACCCCTGGGGCTCACCCAGCTTTTCCAGTTCGCCGTCCAGGAGCAGCCGGTCCGCCAGTGTTTCCGCGGCCTCCGTTCCGGCCCCCGCGTCCCCGGCCATGCCGGCGCCCGCAGCGGCATAGGCTTTGCGCGCTTCGCGGGCCGACGACTGCTGGGCATCCGCGATGGCATTGCGCGTGATGCCAACAATCCACGCCGGGAGCCGGGCCACGTGCGGGTTGAAGGTGTTCCGGGAGCGCCACACGCGGATGAAGACCTCCTGGGTCACGTCGTCCGCCGCCGCGCGGTCCGCGAGGGACCGGACGGCCAGCGTATGGACCAGCGGCGCGAACTCGCGGTAGGCCGCCGCCAGTGCATGCTCATCGCCGGACAGGAAAGAGGCGGTGAGCCCGTCATCCCATCCAGGGGACGCGCGGCCTGGGAGCGTCACGGGCGTCTCCCTCCCGGCTTCGGCGACGAGATACATGGCTGGCCACCGGCTGTGCAGGAACTGGTTCATGCGGGGACCGGTTCAGGCAGGGACTGCGGTGACAATCACATTGTCGCTGTAGTCCATCCGCTCGTCCAGCCATTTGCCGCCGCAGGTGACGAGTTTGAGTTCATGGGGCCCTGACCGCCTGAAGAGGGACGCGCCGTCGAACCTGTCCTTGGCCATCAGCTCCACGCCCACCACCCGGTAAGTGAGCGCGGGGGCGCCGTCCCTTCCCACGCGGATGATGGTTCCCGCCGGGAGCGACTTCAGGGCGGAGAAGGGCGCGCGGTCCGAGGTGGTGTCGATATGTCCGGCGATGACGGCGGCGCCTTCGGCCGCCCCGGGGGCGGGGCCGAACCTGTACCAGGCGGCACGGTCGAACACGTCCGGTATCTCCATCGCTCCTGCGGTGGACACTCCCCCGGGCACCACCGGCATATCAATGGCCGTGCCGGCAACGGTGAGCGAAGTGGGTGCCGGTGCTGGGGCATTCGCCGGCAGGGTCGCTGGCCGGAGCGGGATGTCCCCCGGCTGCGCGCTGCCAGGACTGGAAGGGGCGGCCGCCTGGGGCAGCGGGGAATCCGGCGGAGCCACTGAACTGGCTGCAGCCGCAGGGGGCGGTGCCTGCCCGGAATTGGACAGGGCGGCGGAACCGCAGCCGGAGAGAACCAGCACCCCAACCACCAGCGCTGCTGCCGCACCCCTTGAGGCAGGCCGACGGCGGCACCAGCCTTCCGGCGTCGTGCGTCCGTTCATGAGGAGTTCCTTCCAAGGAAGACATCGGTTGGGGAACAAAAGGGCCAGCGCAGGGGCCCGTCCGCGGGTGTGCGGCCGGGCCCCTGCGCTGATGGTCCTACAGAGTGGCGGCTACAGTTCGGCCCGCCGGGCGCGGACGGCGCGGCTGACGCCCACCGCCCCGGCCAGCAGGGCCAGGGCTGCCAGGCCGAACCCCGCTGTGGCAACTGCGGGGCCCGCCCCGCCGGTATTTGCGGAACCGTCAAGGGCGCCGGGCACCGACGCCGGAGCGGTGTGCAGGCCCTCGATGGTCTGAACGGCCAGCTTCAGGTTCTGGTCCGCCAGGCTGCCCCAGGCGTAGACAATGGTGTGCGTCCCTTCGGCCACCGTGACGTCTGCCGGGCCGATCACGGGGGTGGTGGTGCCGGCGGCGGCAACGGCGGCCGGGACCGTGCCGGGATCGAGGGTCAGGGTTTGTTCGTTCGGGTTGGCCAGGTTGGTGACGACGGCGGTGCCGCTTACCAGGACATCGACGGCAGGGGCGGCGGCGGCATGCCGGACGGTCAGTTTGCCCTTGCCGGCCTCGATCCGGGAGACGTCATTGGTGAACAGGCTTGCCGTGGGCTTGCCGTCCTCGCCGAGGTGGGCGGCTGCGGTGTAGTTTCCATTGGCAGCCAGGTTGACGCTGACGGGACCGATGGCGGGGGCGGACGCGTCGGCTGCGTCAGCTGCCGTGATGGCAATTTCGTAGGTGCCCGCGGGAAGGGCCAGCGGACCGGCGAGGGTTCCCGGGGTGAAATCGTCCAGCGTCCGGTCGCCGTTGACCCAGACGTCCACGGTCAGTCCGGGAACGCCGTGCAGCACTGAGAGCTGGGCATCTCCTTCTGCTGCGTTGGCGGGGCTTACCAGGGCGATTGCGGCTGCAATGGCTGCCGCCCCGGCACCTGCGGTAAAGATTGTGTTGCGCATGTCCATCTCCTTGAACGGCCCGGCTGCCGGGCGTTTTTTACTGACACCCCTACTACCGGCGCAGGCCAGGATTTGGATGCAGATTCATGGAGATTTTTTAACTTTTCTTCTTCCGCAGCTTAAGCCGGCTTCCCGGACGGTTTCCCCGGGCTTCTAAGCGGACGCCGGGGCGGCGGTGCTGGCGCGGAGGACAAGCTGCGGCGGGACCACGGTGGAGCTCACAGCGGCACCTGACTCAATCTCGTCGAGCATGATGTCCATGCAGCGGCGCCCCAGTTCCTCGAAGTCCTGGCGAACGGTTGTCAGCGGCGGCGTGAAGTAGCCCGCTTCGGGCTGGTCGTCGAAGCCCACCACGGAGACGTCGTCGGGCACCCTCACGCCCGCCTCGGTGAACGCGCGCAGGAGGCCCAGGGCCATCTGGTCGTTCCCCACAAAGATGGCCGTGGCCGTGAGTCCGGACGCCAGGCGGCGGCCGATTGCGTAGCCGCTCCCCGCACTCCAGTCCCCTTCCACCAGGAGTGATTCGTCCAGCCCTGCCTCGCGAAGCGCCGCGCGCCAGCCCTCCGCGCGCTCGGCACCGTCCGTCCAGTCCGGAGGGCCGGCGATATGCCCGATCCGCAGGTGGCCCTCCTTGACCAGATGTTCGACGGCGAGCCTGGCGCCCGCGCGCTGGTCCACCATGGCCCCGCTGACGGAGGCGCTGCCGGCGGAGCCCACGGCCACCGCGGGCACCGGAAGGTTCAGCTGCTCCAGCACGGCCAGGGTGTCCGCGTGCGGGACCAGTACCGCAATCCCGTCCACGGCCTGGTCCATGAAGTGGCCCACCGCATCGGCGATGGCGTCCCTGCTCACTTCCCGCAACGCCGCGATGCTGACAAAGTAGCCGGCGTTGCGGGCCGCATGTTCAACCCCCAGCAGGGTGTTCGCGGGCCCGTACTGGGAGAGCTCACTGGCCAGCACGCCGATGGTCTGCGAGCGCCGCGTGACCAGGCTCCGGGCCGCGGTGTTGCGTCGGTACCCCAGTTCGGCAATGGCCGCCTCAACCTTTTCCCGGGTCGCCTTGCTCACGTTGGGGTGGTTGTTCACCACGCGGGAGACGGTCTGGTGGGAGACGCCGGCCACCTTGGCCACGTCTTCCAGGCGCGGCATCCGGCCCTTGCTGGTTTTTGCCATGTGCCTATTGTGCCTGTTGCCGTCCCTGCGGCTCCCCCTGTTGCGCCCGCCTGGGGCACCGGCATGGGCGCCCGTGAAGGGTGCGGCTGAATCCTTGCGCGGCAGTGGACCAGTAGGAAGGATGAGGGTGATCCACCGTTTGCGAAGAAGGAGCCGGCGGAATGACCAAGTACCTGATCTCGTTTCCCAGCGGCGCCATGGACATCCCCGCCGGCGGGCTGCAGGAAGTAGCTGACGCCGCACACGCAGTGGTCCAGGAGGCAAAAGACGCCGGTGTCTGGGTTTTCGGGGGCGGCATTGACGAGAGCGTCCCGCCCGTCACCGTCAGCGGTGACGGAACCGTACGCGCGGGCACCTACCCCCAGACCGCGCAGATCGAGGGCGGCTACACGGTGCTGGAACTGCCCGCGTACGATGCCGCGGTGCAGTGGGCTGCGAAGATCGCGGTGGCCTGCCGCTGCCCGCAGGAGCTGCGCGCCTTCCAATACGACCCCGCCGCTGAACCGTGAATCCGGCAGGCCCGATTGACCTGGCCTATCCCTTCACGGGCACCTGGCTGGTGCAGAACTCACCGGCGGACCGGGTCCCCAGCCATGGGACACGGCTCTTTGCCACGAGCTTCGCCATCGACTTCACACCGGTGGACGCCAGTGGGCAGTCGGCGCCGGTCACCCTGGCCTCACTGTTCCGGTCCGAGCAGCCGGAACGCTTTGCAGGGTTCGGCAGGGCTGTGACGGCACCGGCGTCCGGCCTGGTCCGCGCCGCCCGTGACGGGGAGCCGGACCATGCAGCTTTCCGCGGCTTTCCTTCGATCGGTTACGCCGCAACCCAGGCCCGGCGCGTGCGGGAGGGGTGGGTGGGCTTGGCGGGCAACCACGTGATCATCGAGGTCGGCGGGGTGTTCATCGCGCTGTGCCATCTCAAGCGCGGGAGCATCTGCGTCCAGCCGGGCCAGCTGGTCCGGAGCGGGGAGCCGGTGGGACGGTGCGGCAACTCGGGCAACAGCACCGAACCGCATGTGCACGTGCAGGCCATGGACTCCGCAGATCCTGGACAGGCTTCCGCGGTTCCCGTCTCATTCGCGGGCGGACTGCCGCGGAACGGGACTGTCGTGGCTGTGTGACCGGGGCTGCTTAAAAGAACGGGGCCCGCCTGCGCGTTCGCGGCGGACCCTCTCGGTCTTGACGGGTGGGCCCTGTGGGGCTCGAACCCACGACCCACGGATTAAAAGTCCGATGCTCTACCAACTGAGCTAAAGGCCCCTGCTTACCGGTCAAACACGCAGTGCCTGCCCGTACGGCCCAATCCATTTCTGGACGTTAATACTGTAACCCATGGTTCCGGGCACTTCGCACACGCCCCGGGCGCCGCCGTCGTACGTTTTAACCCCGCGGTCCGGGACCCTGCTGCCGTCACCGGACAAGCCCCGCGGACGCTCGATTTCCGCTGTGGCACAGGAGTAGCGTGGGGGGCATGAGCGAGCAAGCAGGAACAACTCCGTACGGCGGCAGCAACCGGCACCATAAGCCCAAGCCCTTCGCTCCGATGGACTTCGAGCCCTTCGCAGGCGGTGCCGATCCCGCCCGCGTGTCAGAGGCTGCCCACCTTGCCGCGCAGGCCCTGGTCCGCCATGGCCGCGACAGCGACGATCCGGTGATCACCGAACGCCTGGTGAAGCTAGCGGACGAACAGGGCCTGGACGCCATCGCCGAGATGTGGGCGGAGAGCCCTGCCCGGTCCCTTCCCGGCGCCCTCTGGCGGCTCTACGCACTCCGTGCCGCCACCGTCCAGGACCCCGAACGCATCTCCGTCTACTTCCGCGCGGGCAGGGACACCGCCCAGGTATCCAACGTGGTGACCGGCGCGGCTGAGCCACCGGGCGCCGACGAAATGCGCACCATGGCGGACGCCATCCTTTCCGGCGCGTTCGACGGCGATTTCGACGTCGCGCTGGAACGCTCCGCCGCGTTCTGCCGCGTGGTGGCGCTCGGCCAGGCCACCCTCGCCGACGGCGCCGAGCATGCCAACGAGGCACACGCCAGCAAGCTGACCCGCAACTCCCACCAACTGGTCAAGACCGCCGAGGACCTTGAACACGCGGCCAACGCGTGGCGCCTGGGCGAACTGGACTGAGGCGTCCTTTCCACCGGCGGACCGGATTTCCGGGACGAACCAAGCCTCCGCTGTCAAGATTGACTTGGGCCGGGTGAAGTAGAAGACTGAAACCGGTGCCGAGCCGCGAAACCCCCGGGCTTCAACAATTAGCCGCCTAGAGCGGCCTACCGCCGAGAGGCGTATCCGGTTCGGCACCATTTTTCTGCCCTCTTCCAGGTGGTCAATTCAGAGGGTGCAGTTACGGGCCGGTAGAGTAAGCGTCAGTTGCGCGCCGCCGTCAAGTCACACGGCAGCAACCCCCGCCTTGATACGTCCTGGAGACCGGTAAACACGTGAAGCTGCGCCTTTTTCCACAGGAGCCCGCAGGGCTGAACCTGCTCTCACAGATGGCACAACAGATCGTGCTGGCCACCGCCACCCTGGCCGAGATCCTTGGCGTACCCGCGGACGAACACGGCAAGCTCGTTGAGGACATGCACAACATCGAGGCCAAGTCCGCCGAACTGCATTTCGCGCTGCTGACCCATATGCGCACCAGCTTTGTGAATCCGCTGCCCCGCGAGGACATGTACGCCCTCTCCCGGTACCTCAACGAAGCCATGGAAAAGATGGACGCCGCGGCGGAGCTGGTGGCACTTTACCGGCTGGACCGCCTCCCCAAGCGCGCGGCGGACCAGCTGGAGATCATCAGCAGGCAGGCCGAGCTGACCGTTGACGCCATGCGCAGGCTCAATAACCTGGACGACCTCGAGGACTACTGGATCGAAATCCTGCGCCTCGCCAAGCGGGCCGAACGGACCCACCGCGTCTGGGTGGCGGACATGATCGCGGACATGAAGTGGGCCCAGTACTCCCGCAACCGGGACATCGCCAACCAGCTGGTGGAGGTCACCAAGGACATGCGGCGGGTGGCCACCCAGGTAGGCAGCATCATCGTCAAGGAATCCTGACGTGACGGCAGTCATCTTTGGCGCGGTGGTCCTGCTGGCCGCGGCGTTTGCTTTCCTGAACGGGTTCCGCGACGCGTCCACCTCGGTGGCCCTGGCCGTGCGGAACCGGGCGCTCACCCCCAGCGTCGGCGTGCTCCTCGCCGCGTTCTTCAACTTTGTCGGCGCCCTCCTGAGCGCCCTGCTCGCCGTCGCCGTCAGCCGTACCTGGATCAACCTTCCGTCCGGCACTGACGGCCTGGCCATCCTGGTGGCGGGCCTGGCCAGCGCCTGCGCCTGGGGCGTCCTGATGTGGTGGCGCGGCATCCCTGCCTCCTCCACCCACGCCCTGGTGGGCGGGCTCGCCGGCGCAGGCCTCGCCAGCCTGGCGATCGGGGGCCCGGGAGTGGCAGGGGTGGACCAGTCGCTCCTGTTCCAGGTGGTCCTGCCGCTGGTACTGTCCCCGCTGGTGGCCTACAGCGGTTCCTTCCTCCTGGTGTATCCAGCCACGTGGGTGGCCCGCTATACCCAGCCCAACGTGGTGAACCAGCGCTTCCGCCGCGGCCAGGCGGTTGCCGCCGGCGCGGTGGCCTTTGGCCACGGCCTGCAGGACGGCCAACGCGTCAGCGCGGTGCTGCTGCTGGCCCTGCTGGCAGCAGGCTATTCCGACGGCGGGATCCCCACCTGGGTTGCGGCACTTTCCGCGGTAATGATGACTGCCGGGACGCTCTTCGGAGGATGGCGGATCTCCCACACCATCGGATACAAGATCACCAGGATCGATCCCCTGCGTGGTTCCGTGGCCCAGACCTTCAGCGCGCTGATGCTCTTCGTGGGGGCCATCGGGCTGCACTGGCCGCTTTCCACCACCCACACCGTCACGGCCGGTGCCCTCGGCGCCGGAGAGAACCAGCACTTTTCGGTCACGAACCGAAAATTGGTCATCCGGATCCTGTGGCTCTGGGGGTTGACCCCGCTGGCGACGTGCGCCCTGGGCTTCGTGCTTGCGCTGGCCCTCTCCCCCATTTCCGCCTAGGCGGGGCGTGCCGGGGGCGGTGCTGCCCTGTACAGGGAATCCGCCGTGACGTAGATTCGAAAGTGCGCCCCCGGTCAACGGTGCCGGGGACCGGCGTCCGCGCCGTGTGCAGGGCTGCGGACGCGGCGCCGCTGCAGCCACCCGGCGGCCTGGATGCACAACGCGGAAAAGAGCAGGCGTCATGTCTCCCTCCTATTCCCGGCGCCACCTTCCACAGCCCCGGCAACCACAGTGCGAGGCCTGCGGAACCGAGCACCAGCTGACCATCCACGCCATTACTGCCATCGGCGCTGCCGGCGGGGACCTGGTCACGGTGTCCTACACCTGCAACGACTGCGACCTGTTCCAGGAACACACGGCATACGCCACCGACGTCGCGGCCGCGCTGAACCAGGTCCGCTGGATGGCCCAGGTGGTCCTCTTCGGGGACGACTACATCCACTGCGGCTTCCCCATGGAAGAGGCGGAGTTCGAGGTAGAGCGGCTCTGCTACCGCAGCAGCAGGCCAGGCAGCGGGCTCAACGCCGTATCCCTGCCGACCCGGGTCCTGCGCTGCCACTGCGGGTTCCAGCTGGAGGTCCCGGAATAGGCACCGCGGCCGCCGCGCCTCAAGGTTTTGCTAGAACTCCAGCGCCACAGGGCTGACGACGGCGGCGGCCATCAGCACGGTGGCGAGCTCCTCCGGGGTCAGGTTGGCGGCGCTGCACAGTTCGCCGTCCGCCACTCCGGCAGCGGAAGCCTTGCGGACAGCCTGCCGCAGGGACTCCTGGGCGGTGTCCAGTTCCCACTGCATGCTTTCGAGGCGCGAGCTGGTGCGCCACACCTCGGCCAGGACATCCTCTTCCTCGATGGCTTCCTCAACTCCGGCCGCGGCCAGGGCCAGGTGCGGTTCGAGCTCCGGCGCCAGCGGACCGGCGGCCAGGGGTCCCGCCAGCCCCGCCGCAGCGGCGAAAGCCTGCGCCGGTTCAACAGCGTCCTGCACTGCGTCCACCCCGGGTACGGAAACAGTAAGCTGGGGGCCCAGGGGTTCACTGGCCGTCTGCGTCATGGCAAAACTCCTTAAGCGGGCTTACTACTAGTTGCGAAAGTATCTCGATTAGCGTACTAAACCGGTCAGTAGATCGCCAACGGGAACAGCGGTTTACCCGAAGCGTCCGGAGACGTAGTCTTCCGTAGCCTTCTGTACGGGGTTGCTGAAGATGGTGTGCGTGTCGCCGTACTCGATCAGCTTGCCCGGCTTGCCGGTGCCCGCAATGTTGAAGAAGGCCGTCTTGTCGGACACGCGCGCGGCCTGCTGCATGTTGTGGGTAACGATCACCACTGTGTACTGGTCCTTGAGCTCGTTGATGAGGTCCTCAATGGCCAGGGTGGAGATGGGGTCCAGGGCGGAGCAGGGCTCATCCATGAGGATCACCTGCGGCTCCACGGCGATGGCGCGGGCGATGCAGAGGCGCTGCTGCTGGCCGCCCGAGAGGCCGGACCCGGGCTTCTCCAGCCGGTCCTTGACCTCGTTCCAGAGGTTGGCGCCCTTGAGGGAGCGTTCCACCAGGACATCGGCCTCGCCCTTGGAGATCTTCTTGTTGTTCAGCTTCACGCTTACCAGCACGTTGTCCCTGATGGACATCGTGGGGAACGGGTTGGGCCGCTGGAAGACCATGCCGATCTGCGAGCGCACGGTTACGGGGTCCACGCCTGGGCCATAGAGGTTGTCGCCGTCCAGCAGGACCTCGCCCTCAACGCGCGCGCCGGGGATGACCTCGTGCATGCGGTTCAGGGTGCGGAGGAAGGTGGACTTTCCGCAGCCGGAGGGGCCGATGAACGCGGTGACGGACTTGGCCTCGATGTTGATGCTGACGTCCTCAACGGCGAGGAAGTCGCCGTAGTACACGTTCAGGTCCTTGACGTCGATGCGCTTAGACATGGTGTTCCTTCACTTGCTGGGTATGGATTGAAGTCTAGGATCCGCCGCGGTATGGCGGAAGGGAGGCCTGGTTACCGGCCGGTTTTGGGGGCGAAGATCCTGGCGATCAGGCGCGCCACCAGGTTCAGGACCATCACCAGGATGATCAGGACCAGGGCCGCACCCCACGCCCGCTGGGAGGACGGGTCCGGGTTGGACGGCGAGGTGGGGTTGAGGATCTGGGTGTAGATGAACGTGGGCAGCGAGGCCATCCAGCCGCCAAACACGTTGGAGTTGATGCTGGTGGCAAAGCCGGCGGTGACCAGGATGGGCGCCGTCTCGCCGATGACCCGGGCGATCGCCAGGGTGACGCCGGACGCGATGCCGGAGATCGCCGTCGGAATGACCACCTTGAGGATGGTCCGCCACTTGCGGACGCCCAGGGCGTAGGCCGCCTCGCGGAGCTCGTTGGGGACGATCTTGAGCATTTCCTCGCTGGAGCGGACCACCACGGGGATCATCAGCACGGAAAGCGCGACGGCGGCCACCGCACCGGTCTTGGTGCCCGGGCCCACCACCACGAAGAAGAACGCGGCAGCGAACAGGCCGGCCACGATGGAGGGGATGCCGGTCATGACGTCCACGAAGAACGTGATGGCCTTGGCCAGGCGGCCGTCGTTGCCGTACTCCACGAGGTAGATGGCCGTGAGCAGCCCCACGGGGACGGAGATCACGGTGGCGAGCAGCGTGATCTGCACGGTGCCCAGGAGGGCGTGGTAGATGCCGCCCATTACGGGGGCACCGCTTTCCACGGCCTTGTTGTCGAACGCGCCTGTGACGCCGTTCATGGAGGTGGTGAGGAACCCGGGATCGATGAGCCCGGGGATGCCGTTGACCAGCACGGTCCAGATCACTGAGACCAGGGGCAGCAGAGCCACCAGGAATGAGCCGACCACCAGGCAGGTGGCCAGCTTGTCCTTGGCCTTGCGGGAGCCTTCCACCGCGGCGCTCCAGGACACCAGGCCCACAGCGAACAGGATGGCGGAGACCAGGCCCCAGCCGAACGGGTTGAAGCCGATCAGGGCAAGGATGGCGGCGCCGACAATCAGCGCTCCACCGAGCACTGCATAGGGTGCGAACTTGGGCAGCTGGCCCTTGGTAAGCGCCGACCGCTTGCTGCGGACGGGGGTAAGCGTGGAGGTCATTTAGTTGGCTCCCGAGAATTCTTTGTGCCGGGTAATGACCCAGCGCGCGATCATGTTCACGGCCAGGGTGATGATGAACAGCACCAGGCCGGCGGCGATCAGGGTGCTGACTTTGAGGCCGCTGGCTTCGGGGAAGTTCAGGGCGATCTCGGCTGCGATGGTCTGGTTGCCGGACTGAATCAGGCTGGCGGTCAGGGCACCGGAAGAGAGCACCAGGGCAACGGCCATGGTCTCACCCAGTGCGCGCCCCAGGCCCAGCATGATGGCGCTGATGATGCCGGGCCGGGCGAAGGGCAGGACGGCCATCTTGATCATTTCCCAGCGGGTGGCACCGAGTGCCAGCGCAGCTTCCTCATGCAGCTTGGGGGTCTGCAGGAAGATCTCGCGGGACAGCGAGGTGATGATGGGCAGGACCATGACGGCAAGGACGATTCCGGCGGTGAGGATGGTCTTGCCGGTGGTTGAGGCCGGGCCCTGGAGGATGGGGAGCCAGCCCATGTTGGCCGCGAGCCAGCCGTACGCCGGCGCGATCTCCTTGGCAAGGAAAGCGGCACCCCAGGCGCCGTAGACCACGGAGGGGATGGCGGCGAGCAGGTCCACCACGTAGCCGAGCCCGGAGGCCAGGCGGCGGGGTGCGAAGTGGGAGATGAACAGCGCCACGCCGATGGCGACGGGGGTGGCGATCACCAGCGCAATGGCGGCGGCGATGAGCGTGCCGATCACGATGGGCCCGATGTAGGCGAAGAAGCCCTGGCCGCCCTGGATCTTGTCTGCGGGCGCGGTCAGCGCGGGGATTGCCTGGACTACCAGGAAAAGCGCGACGCCGAAAAGGACGGCGAGGATCAGGCACCCGGCTGCCAGCGTGGCGCCGGAGAAGACTTTGTCCCCGGCGCGCCCGGCGCCCTGGGTACTGGTCAGGGAGGTGGCGGTCATTCGACGGCCCTTCAATTCGTAGCTGGATTAAGGATGCGGGGTGCAAAGCCAAGTTCCCCGCACTGCCGTCCGGCAGGCGGGGAACCCGGTTTTACAGCGTTGGCTAGGACTTGACCTTGATCGAGTCGATGGCCTTGGCGGCCTTTGCTGCGAGGTCCGAGGACAGCGGGGCGGACTTGGCCGACTCTGCTGCGGCCTTCTGGCCCTCTGCGGAAACTACGTAGTGCTCGAAGGCCTTGACCAGGTCAACGGTCTCCTGCTTGTCGTACGTGGTGCACAGGACGTGGAAGGACACCAGGACGATCGGGTAGGCGCCCGCGATGGTGGTCTTGCGGTCCAGCTTGATGGACAGGTCATTGGCGGCGCGGCCTTCAACGGGCTTGCCGGCGTCCACTGCCTTGGCAGCAGCATCGGCGGAGATCTTGGTAAAGGAGTCGCCTACCTTGATCTGGGCAACGCCCAGCTTGCCGCTGACGGCGGAGTCGTCGGCGTAGGTCACCGCACCGGGGGTGTCCGTGACGGTCTTGACCACGCCGGAGGTGCCCTTGGCGTTTTCGCCCTGGAGGCTGGCGGGCCACACACCGGCTGCCTTGTCGGTCCAGACGTCCGAGGCGGCGGCGGCCAGGTAGTCAGTGAAGTTCTGCGTGGTGCCCGAGTCGTCGGAGCGGTTCACCGGGGTGACCTTCAGGTCCGGCAGCGAGACGCCGGCGTTCAGGGCGGCGATGGCGGGGTCGTTCCACTTGGCGATCTGGCCACGGAAGATCTTGGCCACGGTGGTGGCGTCCAGCTTCAGGTCGGTGACGCCGGGAACGTTGAAGGCCACGGCGATCGGAGAGATGTAGACGGGGACGTTGATGGCGCCGTCGGGTCCGCAGACGGACTTGGACGAGGCGTACTCGTCATCCTTGAGGTAGGCGTCCGAGCCGGCGAACTGGGCCGAGCCGTCCAGGATGGCCTTGCGGCCTGCGCCCGAGCCGTCCGGGGAGTACTGCACGGTGGCACCGGAGTTGGCGGAGGCGAAGTTGGTCTTCCAGGCGTCCATGGCGGCGCCCTGGGCGGAGGAACCGATGCCGGTCAGCGTACCGGTCACCTTGGTGCCGCCGGCGGACTGGGTGCCGGCAGGGGCGGTGCCCGTGGCGTTGTCTGAACCGCAGGCGGAGAGCGCGAGTGCGCCGGCTGCGATAACAGCGATAGCCGCGTGGCGGCCGAAGCGGAGTGCCTTCACTAGATGTACCCCTTCCAGGGTTATTCAGGTGCGGGACAGGGACGGAGAACCCTGCTGCGCGATGCGTACGTTTTGTACCTTCAAGAAAGTTAAGGGCCGCAGGTAACGGGATGGGCTGTCCAAAGTGAACGGAGGATTAACGACGGCGGGATATTGGCTGACAAATGCCGGGTCACCATTGCGCAGATCACATGCGCAGTCGTAGTGCACCTGCGCCGGGCAGTGGATCGGCACTGAATAGACTTGGACCCATGGCCATCCCAGCAGGACTCTCAGCGACCAGGCGGTTCCTGCGCAGCCGGATCCGGACCGGGTTGATCCGAAGCCGCAACTCCTTTGTGCCCGCCATCCAGATGACCGTGTGCGCGGTGGGCGCCTATGCGTTCGCCGAATACATCCTGGGCCACTCCGGCCCCCTGTTCGCTGCCACCTCGTCGCTGATCGCCCTTGGATTTTCCCGGGAGCCACGGCTGCGGCGCGTGATGGAAGTGGGCCTGGGCTGCACCATCGGCATCGCCGTCGGTGACCTGCTCCTGCACTGGCTGGGCGGCGATATCTGGGTGGCCGCCGTCGTGCTCCTCTTCTCGATCCTGCTGGCCCGCTTCCTGGACAGCGGAAGTATCTTCACCACCCAGCTGGCGCTTCAATCGCTGCTCGTGGTCTTGCTGCCCGCACCGTCCGGGGGCCCGTTCACCCGGAGTATCGATGCCGTGGTGGGCGGCATGTGCGCCCTGCTGGTGACCATCCTGGTGCCAAAGGACCCCCGCCAGGAGCCGCGCCGGGATGTGCAGAAACTGCTGCATGAACTGGCGGAGGTACTGCGTGAATGTGCCGGGGCGCTGGCCAACAGTGACTCCACCCAGGCCTGGCATGCGCTGATCCGCGGCCGGAACTGCCAGCCGCTGGTGGATGCCATGCGCCAGTCCCTCCGCGCGTCCGGCGAGGTGGCCACGTTGGCGCCCGCTTACCGGCGGCACCGTGATGAACTGGACCGGCTGAAGCAGTCGCTGGATTTCATCGACCTTGCCCTGAGGAACAGCCGCGTGTTTGCGCGGCGGTTGACCAGCGCCATCAACCACACGGCGCTCTCGGACGAGGCGACGGACAGCATCGCGGGGGTGCTGCAGGAGACCGCTGCCGCCATTGATGAGCTTTCCCTGGGCCTTGCGGAGACGCACGAAGGCGTTCGCCGCGCCCACTTGCGCACTGCCCGGCGGGACCTGAGCGAGATCGCCCTTCGCCTGCATCCCAAGCTGCTGGAGGTGACGCGGCTGGAGGGCGAAACCGTTGTCATGCTGTTCCGGCCGCTGATGGTGGACCTGTTGGAAGCCACCGGTATGGATGCGGGCGAGGCCAGGGACGTGCTGCCCGCGCTGTAGCTCCGGACGGGCGGATGGGGTGGGCCCACAGCCGCAGGGTTCCCTGGCCGGCTTGCGAGGCCAGTGCGGGGTGGGGTGTGTCGGTGCCCGCCGCTAGGGTTGGACGCATGGCAACAAAGACTTCCCGGGCGTCCAAGGCGCCCGCGTACAAATGCGCCGAGTGCGGCTGGACCACGGTCAAGTGGGTGGGCCGCTGCGGCGAGTGCCAGGCGTGGGGCACGGTGGAGGAAACAGGCACGGCCGTGGCACGGACGACGGCGGCCACAACAGTCGCGGAGCCCGCGCGCCGGATTGCCGACGTCGATGCCACCACCGCCGCTTTCCTGCCCACCGGCGTGGACGAACTGGACCGGGTGCTGGGCGGCGGCCTGGTCCCGGGTGCGGTCATCCTGCTGGTAAGCGAACCCGGCGTCGGTAAATCCACGCTGCTGCTGGACGTCGCTGCAAAGTTCGCCCGCACCGCCCAGGACGTCCTCTATGTCACTGGCGAGGAGTCGGCCGCGCAGGTCAAACTGCGGGCCGAACGGATCGACGCCGTCGCCGAATCCCTGTACCTGTCTGCGGAGACGGACCTCGGCCAGGCCCTGGGCCAGGTGGAGAAGATCGAACCGCGGCTGCTGATCGTGGACTCGGTGCAGACCCTCAGCAGCGCCGATGTTGACGGCAGCGCCGGCGGGGTGTCGCAGGTCCGCGAGGTGGCGGCCTCCATTATCGCGGCCGCCAAGCGGCGGAACATGACCACCCTGCTGGTGGGGCACGTTACCAAGGACGGTTCCATTGCCGGGCCCCGCCTGCTGGAACACCTGGTGGATGTGGTGTGCCAGTTTGAGGGCGAGCGGCACTCCCGGCTGCGGCTGCTGCGCGCCGTGAAGAACCGGTACGGACCCACCGACGACGTTGGCTGCTTCGACCTGAACGAAAACGGCATCGAGGGACTGGCCGATCCCAGCGGGCTGTTCGTCAGCCGCACCAAGGACCCGGTTTCCGGGACCTGCATCACCGTCACCATGGAGGGGCGCCGCCCGCTGCTGGCGGAAGTGCAATCGCTGCTCGCCGAAAGCCCCAACGCGCAGCCCCGCCGCGCTACCAGCGGCCTGGACAGCTCACGCGTGTCCATGCTGTTGGCCGTGCTGCAGCAGCGCGCAGGGACCATGCTGCATAAGGATGATTCCTACGTTGCCACCGTGGGCGGGGTGAAGCTCAGCGAACCGGCCACGGACCTTGCGGTGGCCCTTGCCGTGGCGTCGGCCAAGGCCCGCAAGCCTTTGCCCATCCGGCTGATCGCGTTCGGCGAGGTGGGCCTGGCAGGCGAGGTCCGGCCCGTACCGGGCATCAACCAGCGCATCCAGGAAGCCCACCGGCTGGGATTCACCCACGCCGTGGTTCCGGCAAGCCACACCGGGCCCGGTCCCGTGCCGGCGGGATTCTCGGTGCGTGAAGTCGAGCACCTCACGGAGGCGCTCAGCCTCCTGATTGGCTAGCGGATCCGTTCAAGGGGCCGGGTGCGGAGGATACCGGGCAGGGCACTGCTTCCCGGCGGGTACTCTAAGTCCAGAACCTTCACGCCAACGGAGGTCAAAGATTTCTGTGCTGGGGGAAGCTTGGTCATCCAGGAACAGCAGGGCGCCGCAGGCGTTGCTGGCCACGCACGCAGGGGGCCCATGCAGCCTGTTGTGTCCGACCGTCTCGACGGTTTATTCGGTGCACTCAGTGCTCGGAAGCGCGTGGTGGCGAGCCAGCTGCCCGTCACCTTGACCATTGCGCTCGTGGTCCTCGCCGCGGCAATCTTCAGTCCGGCGACGCTGGCCAACAGTATCTTTCTCGCCGCGCTGCTGTTTCATCTCGCAATCGCCGCAACGTGCCTGGCCGTTCCCTGGGCCAGGCTTCCCGCCGGGGCATTCGCCGTGATCCCGCTCCTGGACTGCCTTGCCATCGGCTTCACCCGCGAGGCTGGAGGTCCCGCCTTCAACGTGCTGAGCATGATGCTGGTGTTCCCCGTTGTCTGGCTCTCGGCGCAGGCCCGGCCGTACATGCCGGTCCTGGCCATTGCAGGGACTGTCCTCAGCACGCTGGCCCCGTCCGTTGTCCAAGGGGCGCCGCTTACCGGGGGATCCATGATCCGCACCCTCATCCTGCCCCTGGTCATGTCCGTCATCGCGGTGACTGCCCACGTGGTGGCCACCACCATCCGCCGCCATCGCGTCAGGCTTGTCCAAAACGAACAGGACCTGGCCCGCACGCTGGCTGAAAGCGTACGCCGCCAGGCCCTGCTTGACGCAGTGCTGAAGGCCGTTGGGGTGGGCGTCTGGGTCGTGGACACCCGGGGCCACACGGTGCTGGCCAACAGGGCGATGCGCACGGACCCCGCCCTCGGCGGCGTGATGGACCCTGCCGGAGGGCCGGGCATGTTGATGCTGGCGGACCGCTGCACGCCGGTACCGTCAGGCCTGCTTCCCGCAATCCGGGCCGCAGCCGGCGATGCCTTCACGGACGAGTTGTATTGGGCCGGCCCCGCAGACCGCCAGCGCGCCTACTCCGTAAGCTCGCATGGTTTCCCTCCCGCCGGCGGCCAGGAAGGTGGTGCCGTCATCACCTTTGTGGACGTCACCACCCTGGTCAGTGCGCTGGCCGCCAAGGACGATTTTGTTGCCACCGTCTCTCACGAGCTGCGGACACCGCTCACGTCCATCCTGGGTTACCTGGAACTGGTCCTGGACGAACCCGGGCATGAGGACATCCGGGAGGAGCTCCTGGTGGTACGCCGGAATGCGGAACACCTGCTGAGCCTGGTCAATGACCTGATCGCTGTGGCATCCGAGCGGATGGACCTGTCGCTGGAGGAAACGGACCTGGCCCGGCTGCTGGCGCTGGAGGTGGATGCCGCACTGCCCAAGGCTGCCGGCAACGGGCTGCAGCTGGTCCTTGACGTGGAGCAGCCGCTGCCGGCAAGGGTCGATCCGGAGCGAATCAGCCAGGTGGTCAGGAACCTGCTCTCGAACGCCATCAAGTACTCCCCCAGCGGCGGCTTAATCACTGCCGGGGCCGTCAGGACCGATGCGGGCCTGGTCTGTTCCGTCACCGATACGGGGGTGGGAATGACGGAGGAAGAGCAGGAACAGGCCTTCACCAAGTTCTTCCGTTCGGCCCGGTCGCGGGAAACGGCCATCCCGGGCGCGGGCCTGGGGTTGCCCGTCAGCAAGACCATCGTTGAGGGCCACGGTGGATCGATCAGCCTGGACAGTGAGCCCGGCGTGGGCACCACTGCAATCTTTATCCTGCCGGGACTTTGACAGCTCCGGACAGTCAGGAAGAGGCGACGGCCAGCCAGCTGGAAACGTCGCTGCGCAGCACCAGCAGCGGGCCGCCGGTGGCGCTCACATTGCCGTTGGCCACGTAGTACCCGCGGCCCGACCCTGTTCCCCCGGCCGCGCGGTCCAGGGCTTCCACCAGATGCCGCGGCAGGTGGCCCTGCGGACCAAGGCTGCGGAGTTCGTCCACTTCTTCCGGGGTGAGCCGTCCCAAAACCTCAGCGATGTTGGCCATGAGTGCTCCTTTCGAGCGGAGTGCCTGGCAAGGGTGCCTGAAGGAATAACCTAGAGCAGCGCCGTGAACTCCACGTTAACGGCGGACGGCAACTGCACTTCCTGATGATCCGGAGACCAAATGCCCATTCGAAGCGCAGGCATCCTGCTGTACCGCCGGGACCCGGCCACCCCCGACGGCGCCCCGGACGGGCTGCAGGTATGGATAGCCCATATGGGCGGTCCGTTTTGGGCGCGCAAGGACACCCACGCCTGGTCCATCCCCAAGGGCGAGTACGCCGACGGCGAGGACCCGCTGGCTGCTGCACTGCGGGAGTTCGCAGAGGAGATGGGGACTGCTGCCCCGGAGGCTGAATACCGGCTGCTTGGCGAGTTCCGGCAGTCCTCGGGGAAGCTCATCACCGCCTACGCGGCGCAGGCTGAGTTCGCCCCGGAGGTGATTAACAGCAACACTTTTCCGCTGGAATGGCCCAAGGGGTCCGGCCGTATCCAGCATTATCCCGAGATTGACGACGCCCGCTGGTTCCCTGAGCAGGAGGCGCGGCTCAAACTCGTCAAGGGCCAGCTGCCCATCCTCGACGCACTGGTTGAGGACATGGCGGCCAGCTAGACCACCCGCTTGACGCGCTGCTGCATCCGGATCGCCGGAACGGTGCGGAAACGCCGGTCAGTTCCGGCGTCCCCGCACCGTTCCGGCGTTTTCGGCGTTTGGCTAGGCGCCGGTGAGCACCAGAGCCACGCTGTGGCCACCGAAGCCGAACGCATTCACCAGTCCTGCCGGGGCAAACCCGGGCGGAAGCTGGTGGGCGCTTTCGGTGACGACGTTGAGGTCCACTTCCGGGTCCAGCGCCTCCACGTTCAACGTCCCGGGGAGTTGGCCGGTGCGGAGGGCTTCGAGGACCACGACGGCGGCCAACGCGCCCGCGCCGCCCAGCAGGTGTCCGGTGTGGCCCTTCGTGGACGTCACCGGCACGGAGGCGCCGAAGACGGCGTTGATTGCCTGGCCTTCCAGCCGGTCGCCCACGGGGGTGGACGTGGCGTGGGCATGGACAAACCCAATCTCCGCCGGTTCCATCCTGGCCGAGTCCAGCGCTTTCTGCATGACGCGGCGCTGCATCGCAGGATCTGCCGCCACGATGTCGTTGGCATCGGAGGTCACCGCTCCCCCGGCGACGGCACCCAGGATGGCGGCGCCGCGGGCACGGGCGTGTTCTTCGCTCTCCAGCACCACCACCGCGGCGCCCTCTGCGAGTACAAAGCCGTCCCGGCCGCCGTCGAACGGGCGCGCGGCCCGCTGCGGGTTATCCGAGCGGGTGGACAGTGCACGGATCTGGGCGAAGCCGCTGATCACCAGGTCGTTGACGGAGGCATCAACGCCGCCGGCAATGACGACGTCGGCGGCACCGGAGCGGATCAGCTCGGCTGCCTGGACAATCGCCTCAGCCCCGGAGGCGCAGGCGCTGACCGGCGTCCGCGCACCGCCGCGGGCGCCAAGGTCGATGGAGACCCAGGCGGCGGGACCGTTGGCCATAAGCCGGGTGAGGGTGTGCGGGGAAACCTTCCGCGGCCCGGACTGGTTCAGCGTGCGGTCCTGCTCGATGGTGGAGCCCAGGCCGCCGTAAGCGGAACCGATCACCACCGCGAACCGCTCGGGGTCAACCTCGGGACTGCCGGCCTGCGTCCATGCCTCCCGGGCTGAGACCAGGGCGAGCTGGCCGCAACGGTCCATACGCTTCATTTCGCGGGTACTGAGGTGCTCCGAAAGGTCGGCAGTAATTTGCCCGGCGATTTTGACCGGCAGCTGCTCCGCCCAGTCCTGGTCCAGGGCGGTGATCCCGGAGTGCCCCTCAAGCAGCGCCTCCCAGGTCTCCTTGACCGTGGTGCCGAGCGGGTTGATGGTGCCGGCACCGGTGACGACGGCGCGGGGTGCAGGAGTGTTCACGGATGCCTTACTTCGCCGGGTTGTGCGTGCCGATGGGCACGAGTGTCAGGTCCGGGTGGTTCTTCTCGATCCGCCGGAGCGCCCAGACGTCGTTGAACAAGGCGAGGTATTCGCCGTCGGACCGCAAGAGCACCTCCGCCCCCGGTACGTTGGCCAGCGCGGGCATGGCGTCCGCCGTCGAAATTCTCGCCAGCGAGTAGGGCAGGCGTTCCAGGCGCATGGGTGCGCTGAAGTCGTGGGCCATGCGGTCCTCCACCACTTCGAACTGCATGGGCCCGACGGCGGCAAGCACCGGGGCCTGGTCGCCGCGGACGTCGGAGCGGAGCACCTGGATGACGCCCTCGTGCTCGAGCTGCTCGATGCCGCGGCGGAACTGCTTGAACTTGCTGGGGTCCTTGGACCGGGCCACCTGGAAGTGCTCGGGGGCGAACAGCGGGATGGCCGGGTACTCGACGGGTTCCTCAAGGAAGAGGCTGTCACCCACGCGCAGGGACGAGGCGTTGACCAGGCCCACCACGTCCCCGGGATACGCCTCGTCGATGACTTCGCGTTCCCGGCCGAACACCTGCTGAGCGTACTTGGTGGCGAAGGACTTGCCGGTACGGGTCTGGGTGACCACCATGCCGCGCTCGAAGACGCCTGAGCAGACACGGATGAAGGCCACGTGGTCACGGTGCGCCTTGTTCATGCCGGCCTGCACCTTGAAGACGAAGCCCGAGAACGGCGACTCAACCGGGCGGGGCGCACCGTCCACGTCGGGGCGCGGGGACGCCGGCGGAGCGAAGTCCACCAGGGCGTCCAGCAGCTCCTTGACGCCGAAGTTCAGGGCGGCGGAGCTGAACAGGATGGGGGTGGCCTTTCCCGCGTGGAAGGCGTCGACGTCGAATTCGAGGTTGGACTCGATCACCAGGCCTGCCTCGTCCACGGCGTCCGACCAGTTGCTGCCCTGGCTCTCGGCGGCTTCCTCCGGCGTGAAGTATTCGGTGATGGCGATCTGGGCGCCGGCGTTGTTGCGCTGGAACCGTGCGAAGCGGTCGTTGCGCAGGTCCCACACGCCGCGGAAGTCGCCGGAGATGCCCACGGCCCAGGTCAGCGGCATGGGCTGCAGGCCGGTGCGTTCGGTGATCTCGTCCATCAGCGCCAGGGCGTCCAGGCCCGGCCGGTCCCACTTGTTGATGACGGTGATGATGGGCAGGTTGCGCTGCTTGCAGACCTCGAAGAGCTTCATGGTCTGGGTTTCCAGGCCCTTGGCGGCGTCCACCAGCATCACGGCACAGTCCACGGCGGCGAGCACGCGGTAGGTATCCTCCGAGAAGTCGGCGTGGCCGGGGGTGTCCAGGAGGTTGATGACCGTGTCGCGGTAGGAGAATTGCAGGGCTGCGGAGCTGATGGAGATGCCGCGGTCCTTCTCCATCTGCATCCAGTCCGAGACCGTTTCCTTCCGGTTGGCCTTGCCGCTGGAGGCGCCCGCGGTGCCGATCACCTTTGCATGCAGGGCCAGCGCCTCGGTGAGCGTGGACTTGCCGGCGTCCGGGTGGGAGATGACGGCGAAGGTCCTGCGGCGGCCCGCCTGCTTGTGAATCTCGGAGATCCGGGCGGGGGTCAGGACATCTTGGGACACGGTGCTACTTTCGCTGCGGTTGAGGCTGCCCAGGGGCCATTCGGGTTCTGCGGTGCGACTCGAGGGCGGGGAATCAGGATTGGCAAACGGCCAAAGTACAAGTTTATCGCAGGGCCGCAAACCGGCATGGGCCGTGCTTAACGCAGGCGAAACCGCCCGTTCAAGGCCGCGAAATGCCGGACCGTTAGCTTGGGCGAATGATGCATGGCGCCACTTTCTCCGGCAACCTTTTCTTTGATCCTCTGGCCACCAACCTGGCCCCCGGACCGGTTGGTGCGGGTGCGCAGGGGCCCGGCGGAGCGATTCCCTCGGCCCCGCTGCGGCAACGGGGCGTCCAGACGGCGGCGGAACACAAGGCGCTCCGCGCCGCGTCCCTCTCGAAAGTCAGCAGGGATCTGGAGCGGATGATCAGGGAGCGCAGGCGCTGAAATCTCTGTCGGCCGCGGCCCGGTTGTCCCGGCGCCCCACAACACGTGGCGCAAGGGACAGCGGGTAACGGCATGATGTGCTTATGCGCAGCATCGAACTGGTCTTTGATGACCGCACGGACGCCCTCCTCAGAGCCGACTGGGCGCGGCTCGAAGCCGCCGGCCTCCCCAGCATGGCAGCGCACACCTCACCCAGCAACAGTCCACACGTCACGCTTGCCGCAGGAGCGGACCTGCAGTCCGGCCAGGAAGGGCCTTGGCAGGCGCTGCCCCTGGACATCACGTTTTCGGGCGCCATCGTTTTTCCCGCCGGAGCCGGCAAGTATGTGCTGGCCCGGTCTGTCCTGCTGACCGCTCCCCTGCTGGATCTGCACAGGCACCTGCACCAAGGGCTTGCAGGTGCATTGCCGCTCACCCTTCCGGAGGGCTGGACACCGCACGTCACCATCTCCCGCCGTATCCCCGGCCATCAACTCGGGACGGCCATGGACCTGCTGGACCTTCGCGTGGAGGGCCGCTGCACGGCAGCCCGGCTGTGGGACAGCAGCACCAAAACGATCACGCTCCTGGCAGGGGCTGCCTGAACCGGCCGCCATGACCGCGTCTGAAAAGAGCAAAAGTGCCTGCCCTGCATGACATCCAGGGGGCACTTTTCCGCCCTGCCCGGTTACCCCCTAATGGGGTACTTTGGGGCTTGCCCGTGCGGAACTTGGGCTTCTTGCCCCTATCATTGAGCTTGCGGGAATCAGAGCACTTTTTGATCCTGCTTACCAACTGCGGATGCCGGCATTCCTGCGGGCGGCGGTCCGCACCTTTGAAGGGAAACACCTATGGCACGGAGCCCCGAAGAATCGCTGAGGGCCACTCTGGGCAGGGTTGCACCCGGAACACCGCTTCGCGACGGCCTGGAACGGATCCTCCGCGGCCGGACCGGCGCACTGATCGTCCTGGGCTCCGACCGCACCATCGATTCCATCTGCTCCGGCGGATTCGATATCGGCATCGAGTTCTCGCCCACCCGGCTGCGGGAACTGGCCAAGATGGACGGTGCCATCATCTGCGACAAGGACGCGGGCAACATCCTGCGCGCGGCGGTCCAGCTGGTCCCGGACTCAAGCATCGAAACCCAGGAGTCAGGCACCCGCCACCGCACTGCGGAACGGGTGGCCAAGCAGACCGGAGTCCCGGTGATCTCCGTCAGCCAGTCCATGCAAATCATCGCCCTTTACGTCAACGGTCTCCGGCATGTCCTGGAGGGCTCCGAGAACGTTCTTGCCCGCGCCAACCAGGCACTCGCCACCCTGGAGCGCTACCGCGCACGGCTGGACCAGGTCACCAGTTCGCTGTCTGCGCTGGAAATCGAGGCGATGGTGACGGTGCGGGACGTGGCCGTGACCCTCCAGCGGCAGGAAATGGTCCGCCGCATCTCGGAGGAAATCTCGCAGTATGTGCTGGAACTGGGCGAAGACGGCAGGCTCCTCTCCCTGCAGCTGGACGAACTCACCGTGGGCAGGGGCCCCGGCAGCGATGTGATCATCCGTGACTACGCCAGCCCCAATGCCTCCGCGGACGACATCGACAAGGCCGTCCATGAGCTTGTCAGCCTGGGCCCCACGGAACTGATCGACCTTGGCAAGATCTCCGCGATTGTGGGGTTTGCCGGCGGCGAAGCCAATCTCGACGCGGTGGTCCAGCCCCGCGGCTACCGGCTGCTGTCCGGCCTCAAGGCAGTCCCCAAGGCCGTGGCGGACCGCCTGGTGGACCATTTCGGGGGCCTGCAGTACCTCATGGCCGCCACCATTGATGACCTCATGACCGTTGACGGCATCGGGGACCAGCGCGCCCGCACCGTTCGCGAAGGCCTGAGCCGGATGGCCGAGGCCAGCCTCCTGGACCGATTCCTCTAAGATCCCCATCCGTGGGATAACGCTCATCGAGTGCTCCGTAGTTGTCGTTATGAAGCCTGAAAACGACAGTTACGGAGCAATCGATGAAGCAGCAGCTCAGTTCAGCTGGAAGACGGCCTTGGGGCTGGCCCGGGAACCCAGCTTCGCGGTGAAGATGTAGTACGCCCCGCCGCCACCGGGGGCCGCAGCAACGGCCTTGCAGCCATCGGCGCTGCGGTTCCGGCTCCACGGGAAGTTCGCGGTTTCGCTGGCACCGGGCGCAATCACCTTCACCAGGTCCTCGCTGGAGGCCTGGCAGTCCTTCGAGGAAAAGATCCGGTCTGAGCCACTGGTCACCAGGAACTCCATCTGGGAGGTTCCGATGTTGACTTCACAGGGCACGGTGCCGCCGTTGGTCACCTTCAGGGTAAGCAGCGGGTTTTCCCCCGGACCGTAAGCGGGCTTGTCCGTGGCAGCCGAGACAGTCACCAGGTTCTGGTTGCAGGTGGGGGTCGCCGGGGCAGTGGGCGACGGCGTGGCGGAAGCAGCCGCGGAGGCAGAGGGCGTGGCGGCAGCAGACGGGGATGCGGTCGGGTTCGACGCGGTTTCGGTGGACGACGGCTGGGTGGAGGATGCTTTCCGGGACCCACCCGTGAAGGCTGCGGCGAGCGCGAACCCGCCCGCCACCAGCGCGATCACCAGCAGGAGCGCACCACCAACAACCATTCGTCGCCGGCGGTACACGGCGGCGCTGGGCTTCCGGACGCTGCTGGAACCCGATGCCGTGCCGCGCGCTGATGAATTGCCTTGCCTGCCCATCCTCCTAGGCTAGGGAAACCCGCCGGATCTGCACTGCCACCACGCCGCCGCAGGCCCATCGCGCTGGTCACAACCGGTTTGCGGGCCGCCGGAACCAATCCACTACAGTGTTGGCATCGACACTCAAACCTCCCCCGCAAAGCATGCTCCGGCGGACCCCGCAAACCTGGAGCTGCTCCACCACCGGATCAACGGCTGGTTCGCCGGCATTGCCCGCGACCTGCCCTGGCGCGAGCCCGGCTGCTCCCCCTGGGGCGTCCTGGTCAGCGAGATCATGCTGCAGCAAACCCCGGTGGTCCGGGTGCTTCCCGTCTGGCATGAATGGCTCAAGCGCTGGCCCACCCCCGCCGGGCTGGCGGGCGAACCGGCAGGGGAAGCCGTCCGCTCGTGGGGCCGGCTGGGCTACCCCCGCCGGGCGCTTCGGCTGCATGCCGCGGCCACGGCGATCGTGCAGGACCACGGCGGCAAGGTCCCGGACACCCACGCCGAGCTGCTGGCCCTTCCAGGGGTGGGCAGCTACACCGCCGCCGCAGTGGCAGCGTTCGCGTACGGCCGCCGGGAAACGGTGGTGGACACCAACATCCGCAGGGTGCACGCCCGGCTGGTCACCGGCGTCGCGCTTCCCGCCCCGGCGCTGACCGCGGCGGAGATGCGCCTGGCCGCCGCCCTGCTGCCGGACGACGACGAAACTTCCGTGCGCTGGAACGCTGCGGTCATGGAGCTTGGGGCTTTGGTGTGCACGGCCCGGGCGCCGAAGTGCGCCGCCTGCCCGGTCAAAGACTCCTGCGCGTGGCTGGCGGCGGGTGAGCCCCCGCCGTCGTACGTTCCCAAGGGGCAGGCATGGCACGGCACCGACCGCCAGGTCCGTGGCGCCGTGCTGGCCGTGCTCCGGCTGGCGGAATCGCCCGTGCCGCCGGACATGTTCGAGCGTGAACCTGCCGACCTTGGCTTTGCCCCGGAGGGAATCGGCGTGCCGCTGGCCGCGCTGCACCGGCTCAACTCCGCCCCTGAACAGCTGGAGCGGGCGCTTGCGGGGCTGCTGGCGGACGGGCTGGCAGAGATGCACGACGGCGGCTACCGGCTTCCTGCCTGACCCACCGGCGGCGTGGGCCCGGGATGGCATACTTCTTGGTGACCGGAACCGGGGGAAGCCATGAAGACCATTCTGTACATCGTCTGGGCACTGTTTGTTGCCGCGGCGATATTTTCGTTGCTCTATGCGTCGCGCCGGACCAAGCGGCAGGAACAACAGATGGCATCCTGGCCCAAGGCGCAGGCAACCGTCACCGGCAGCGCAACCGGTTGGACCAGCGGCGTGGGCAGTGCCAGCCGGAACCTCCGCTACTTCCCCACGTACCAGTTCACCGATCCGCAGGGCACCCTCTTCATGGGCAAGTCCGAAATCTCCGGGGTGGAGCAGCCCGTGCCGGGTTCGCTGATCGAGGTGGCTTACAACCCGTCCAACCCCAACGAATCGCTCCAGGTATCCTCCGAGCCGCGCAGGGCCATGGGCTGCCTGATCGCGTTTTTCGCGGTCTTCGCCGTCGCCTCGTTCTGGTTTATCGGCATTTTTCCAATCGGCTGACTGTGCCGCGGGCGCGGTAGCCTGAAGGCATGCACAAGCCCGGAATGCTGGTGCCATTGGGGATGGCTGCGGCGCTCCTCGCTGCCTGCGGGCCCGCCGGCAGCGCATGCCCGGCGATTGCGCAGGCCACCGTCGTGGCCGTGACAATCACCGCTGACTACTCCGCCCTGGTACAAACGCTGCATCTGCGGGCATGCCAGGACGGCGCCTGCAAGGAGTCCGGCGTCGAACTGCGCCCCGGCAGCTCCTCCGTTGACCAGGGGTGCACGGACGAGGGCGCCTGTTCGGCCACGGCTTCTCCCGACGGCACCAAGGTGGCGACGCTGATGCTGGAGACCCTTACGGAATCACCCATGACGGTGACCGCTTCCGGCACGGCTCCTGACGGGACAGCGCTGGCCGTCCGCACCCTGGAGTTCCGCCCGCAGGCGCTGTATCCGTTCGGTGAGCAGTGCGGGAAGTTCCTGTCGGCATCACTTACGCTGGACGGCGACGGGCTGCACCAGCAGCCGGCATCCCAAAAGCCGCGGGGCTAGAAAAGCGCCGGCTGGGTGAAGGTCCCGTCGTCGGAAGCTCCGGCCGCGGGGCCGCTCCCCACCGGTTCAGCACTCCAGTTGAAGCCCAGTTCGGCGAGCAGTTCCTCCACGGAAATTTGGCCGTCCAGCACTTCGATTTCCTGGGTGTTGTCTGCAAGCGGCCGTTCCATGCCATCGAGCTTATTCCCAGGAACGGCCGGGGAGCTCAGGGCTCGCCGAAGCCGGCCTCCACCAGGCCGCCCACATACTCCACGGCCCGTTCAGCATCCGCGCCCCACGCTTCCACGTGCAGCACGGTGCCCTTGCCCGCGCCCAGGGTCATCAGCCCGGTCATGGACGCACCGTCCACGCCGTTGATGGTGACCTCAGCGTCCAGCGAAGCCAGGCCCCCTGCCACTTTCGCAGCAGGCCGGGCATGCATGCCGGCCTGGTTCACCAGCTCAAAGTCGCCCGTGAAGTCCGGCGGGGCGCTGCTGACAGGCTCGTGTTCGGCTGCCGCCCCGCCCCGCTCCGGTTCGTGCGCCAGCCCCCGCACACCTTCGGCCGCCTTAAGGACCGCGTGGACGTCCGCACCACCCTGCGCAGCGACGGCCGCGGCCACCAGGCCTTCCACCAACGGTGCGTCGGCAAGCAGGACACCGGCGGGATTCTCCAAAAACTCGAGTGCCGATTCCGCGGTCATCACGGCTGATCCCAGGTCTGTCAGGACCACCGTGCCCGTTACCCCGGCGCCATCCCCGCCGGCCTGCCGGGAAGGTTCGCCGCCAGCCTCTCCCCCGGCCTTTTCCAGGGCCGCGAGGACCTTCTCCAGGCTGGTGCCGATCCTGCCATCGTCGGTGCCCCCGGCCGGCAGGATCATTACGTCCGGGGCCATTTGGGCGGCAAGCTCCACGGCGCCGTCGGCAATTTTTTCGCTGTGCGACACCACCACGATGCTGACGGTCACGCGGCCGCCCCAACGGCAGCACGGAGGATCAGCGCGCTGGACACTGCTCCCGGGTCCCGGTGGCCTGCACTGCGTTCGCCAAGATAGCTGGCGCGGCCTTTCCGTGCCACCATCGGGTCGGTGGCCACGGCCCCTGCCTCGGCAGCTTCGGCGGCGGCCACCAGGACGCTGAGGACGTCCGTGCCGCTGCCGTCGGCCGCCGCACGGGCAGCATCGACCGCCGGTGTCCACGCATCCACCATGGTCTTGTCCCCGGACTCCGCTTTGCCGCGCGCCACGATCCCGTCCCGGGCCGCCTCCAGGGCGCCGGCCCAGGCGGCCGGATCAATCTCGGCGGAATCACCCAGCGCGGTGGCGGCGCGGAGGAACGCTGTTCCGTAAAGCGGGCCGGCTGCGCCGCCCACCTTGGACATCAGGGTCATGGCTGTCATCTTCAGCGCCGCCCCCGGCGTTTCGGGCGTGGATTCACCGAGCTTGGCAAGGACCGCCTGGAAGCCGCGGTCCATGTTCTCGCCGTGGTCCGAATCCCCGATGGCGCGGTCAAGTTCGATCAGTTCAACGCGGTGTTCAGCCATGGCCTGCGCGCACAGGGTCAGCCACTTGACGGCCCAATTGGCATCCAGCACCACGGCTACACGCCCCAGCGCAGGGCGGGGGTATGCACGGGAGCGTCCCAGAGTTCGGTGAGCTCGTCGTCGAGCCGGAGGACCGAGATGGAACAGCCCTGCATCTCCAGGGCGGTGATGTAGTTGCCCACCAGCGAACGTTCCACCGTGGCGCCTGCATCCGCCAGCACCTGCACCGCCCGCCGGTACACGATGTAGAGCTCGCTCAGCGGGGTGCCGCCCATGCCGTTGACGAACAGCAGTACCTTGTCGCCGGAGCTGACCTTCAGATCGGCCAGGACGGGTTCCAGCAGGCGGTTGGTGATGCTGTCCGCGTTCTCCATGGGGATCCGGTGCCTGCCGGGTTCGCCGTGGATGCCGATGCCGATCTCGATTTCGTCCTCGGCGAGGTCGAAACTGGGCGTGCCTGCGTGCGGCACCGTGCAGGCTGACAGCGCAACACCCATGGTCCTGACGTTGGCGTTGACCCGTTCTCCGATGGCGGCCACGGCATCCAGGCCGTCACCACGCTCGGCAGCGGCGCCGGCGATCTTCTCCACGAGCACGGTGCCGCCCACTCCCCGGCGGCCGGCGGTGTACAGCGAGTCCTCCACGGCGACGTCGTCGTTGACCAGTACGGTCCGGACGCTTACGCCCTCAGCCTCGGCCAGTTCGGCCGCGGTCTCGAAGTTCAGGACGTCCCCGGTGTAGTTCTTGACGATATGCACGACGCCGGCACCTGAGTCGACTGCGAGGGTGGCGGGAAGGATCTGGTCCGGGGTAGGTGAGGTGAACACCGCCCCGGGCACGGCGGCGTCGAGCATGCCCCGCCCCACGTAACCGGCATGCAGCGGCTCGTGCCCGCTGCCGCCGCCTGAAACCAGCCCCACCTTGCCTGCCACTGGCGCGTCCTTGCGCGTGATGTAGGTGGGGTCTTCACTGACGGTGACCAGCCCTGCGTGTGCCAGGCCAAAGCCCTGGACAGCTTCCTGGACAACGGCTTTTGGATCGTTGATGAGTTTCTTCATGGCGGTGCTCCTGGCTGTGCTCCTGAAGGATGTGTTTCCGACCCTACTACCGGGATCACAGGTGGCGGTAGGTTCCTCCGGCCCGGTTTTCAGTCAGCGTCCGCCCGCGACCGGTCCGGGACGCAGCAAAGGGACAGCCCCCAATGACTGTCCCTTTCCTGAGGCCCCCCACATATCGGCCTCCAATAGTTTATCCATCAATTCGAGTAAAACCAAGAGGGGTATGCCCTAGGTGGCCCCAGCGGACTATAGGGTGCGGATCATCCGGGTGTTGCCCAAGGTATTCGGCTTGACCCGTGCCAGGTCCAGGAATTCAGCCACGCCTTCGTCGTGCGAGCGGAGAAGCTCCGAATACACTTCGGGGTCCACCGCGGACTGGTCCGCCATCACTTCGAAGCCGTGACGCTTGAAGAAGTCCACCTCGAAGGTAAGGCAAAAGACCCGGGACACTCCGAGGGCGCGGGCTTCCTCCAGCAGGCTTTCCACCAGGACATGGCCCACGCCCTTGCCCCGCCATTGCCCGGACGCCGCGAGGGTGCGGATTTCGGCCAGGTCCTCCCACATGACGTGCAGCGCCCCGCAGCCGATCATTTCGCCGTCGCTGGATTCAGCGATGCGGAACTCCTGGAGGCTCTCGTAGTAGGCCACCGTCTCCTTCGCCATAAGGATGCGTTCCTCGGCCAGGGGCGCCACCAGCTTCTTGATGGCGGGGACGTCACTGGTGCGTGCTGGGCGGATGTGGAAGGAGTCGGTCACAAAGCCATCCTACGAGGCGAAGGAGGGTGGGACATTTACGTAGCTTCCGCCAAAGCGACGGAGGAGCAGCAAGCGGTAAATGTCCCACCCTCCGAGCCGCAGGAGCCGGGCGCTTAGATGCCCAGCTCGGGCGGCAGCTCGAGTTCCTGGCCCAGGACGTTCTTCGCCAGGAACCACTCCACCACCTGGTACCAGACCTTGGCGTGCTGCGGCTGGAGGACCCAGTGGTTTTCGTCCGGGAAGTAGAGGAACCTGTGCGGGGTCTGCCCGTCCTGGTCCGCCGCCAGCCGCGATTTGGACAGCAGCTCGTACCAGAGCCGCAGGCCCTCCCCGATGGGCACCCTGTAGTCCTTGTCGCCATGGATCACCAGCATGGGCGAACCGATCTTCTCCGCGTGCAGGTGCGGTGAATTCTCCAGCGCCATCTCCTCGGTCATTTCCTTCAGCCAGTACTGCGAGGCATCCGTGGTGGGTCCGAACTGGTCCAGCGCCCACAGGCTGGCGTGGGTGACCACGGCCTTGAACCGGTCCGTGTTGCCCGCCACCCAGTTGGCCATGTACCCGCCGAAGGATCCGCCCATCGCAGCAGTCCGGGCCTCATCGATGTCCGGACGCTCTACCGCCGCGTCCGTAACGGCCATGAGGTCGGTGAACGGCGCTTTGCCCCAGGCACCCCATCCGCGCTGGATGTAGGCCTGCCCGTAGCCCGTGGACAATGCAGGGTCCGGGAGCAGCACCGCGTAGCCCTTCGCCGTCAGGAGCCAGGGATTCCACCGCCACGTCCACGCGTTCCAGGACCCCAGGGGACCGCCGTGGATCCACAGCAGCATCGGCGCGGGCTCCTCTGCTGATGCACCCTCGGGCAGGGCAAGGTAGGCAGGAACCCGGGAACCGTCCGGAGCCGTGGCGGCGATCCGCTCCAGCCGGCCCGGGGGGGACGGCCGGTCGGCAGGGGCTGGAAGCCGGGTGGTTTCCCCTGTGGCCACGTCGATCCGCACTGCCTCGGGTGGGAATTCGTAGGAGCTGCGCAGGGCGTAGGCATAGCGCCCTTCCGGCGAAACAACGACGTCGGAGTAGGCCGCCGCGTCCTGCGTCACCCGGGCAACACCCACCTCAGCGGCAGCCGCGGGGACGCTGACCCGGAAAACCGGCGACGCGCCGTCGTCGTCCGCCGTGACCAGGAGGGCGGAACCGTCCGGAAGCCAGGCTGCCGGCTTGGGCCAGCGGTCCCAGTCATGGGCCAACGGTTGCAACCCGGCATCCCCGGCGCTGCCGGAGACGTCCAGGAGGTGCATCCTGACCTCGGGGGCCCGCTGCGGGGTGGAATCACTTTCGCTGACCACCACCAGCGTGTTGCCGTCGGGGCTGACCGGACCCGGGAAATAGCTCATGCCCTCCTGGTCCAGGAGCACCTTGAGGCTGCCCGATGCCACATCCACCGCCACCAGGACGGACCGGCTGTCCGCCTTGGCGAGGGGTTTGGTGTAGCTGCTGTAGACGGTCTTCCCGTCCGGGCTGACCACTGTCTCGGCTTCCCTCAGCCGCGGGCCGGCGTCGGGCGTGAGGTTGCGCAGGACCAGGGGAGCTGTGGCGTCAACGGTTGCGGGCTTGCCGGGCCCCTTGTCCGCCCCGGCTTCCACGGCGAAGATCCGCGGCTGGCCGGGACCCAGGTCGGCGTCCCAGTACCGGACCGGGTACTCGCTGTGCAGGATGGCGGAGACCTTCCTGTCCTTGCGGGACTTGCGCCGCTCGGCGTCGTCCTCCTCATCGGCTGACCCTGCCAGAACCTCAGCCGCCACGAATGCCGCATCAGCGTTCCTGGCGGTCATCACCTTACTGACGCCGCCGGGCCGGCTGAGGACTACGCGGGCTTCCCCACCGTCGGCCGGAAGGAGCCACAGTGCATTGACCGGTTCTTCGTCGGGGCTGTCCGGGTCGGGGCGCGCGGAGGTGAAGTAGACGTCGCCGTTCGCGGCGAAAGCCGCGCCCGCTTCGCCCTTGGCGCTGCGGGTGATGCGCCGGGCGTGCTTCTGCCCCGCCGGGTCCAGCTCCCACAGGGCGGTGGCAAACTCGGTGCTCTTGCCGTTCAGGGTGGCGACGGTGGTGACCAGGCGGGAGCCGTCCGGGCTCAGCGCCAGTCCGCTTACCCGCGGGATGGACAGGTAGTGGTCGAGGTCGTGGAAAGGAGTCAGTGGTTGCTCGTCCGGGATCACCGGATTCTGATTAGCCATGCCCCGATTCAACACGGTTT
Source organism: Arthrobacter sp. DNA4 (assembly GCF_024362385.1). NCBI lineage: Bacteria > Bacillati > Actinomycetota > Actinomycetes > Micrococcales > Micrococcaceae > Arthrobacter > Arthrobacter sp. DNA4. Next base: position 283,251 of record NZ_CP101466.1, on the reverse strand, counting down.
GTGGCCGCCGTCACAAACCCCAGACCACTGACGGGTACAGACGGCAAAACGAAAGCCCCGCCGCTCCTTGCGGAGTGGCGGGGCTTTGGCTATGGCGCCTAGACGCTCGGGGCGATTTCCGGGATGCGCGGCTTGGCGTTGCCGGCGAAGGTGAACTTCGCGTCGTCGCCTTCGCCTTCGACATCCACCACGACGATGTCGCCGGGGTGGATCTCGCCGAAGAGGATCTTCTCGGAGAGCTGGTCCTCGATCTCGCGCTGGATGGTGCGGCGCAGCGGCCGGGCCCCCATGGCGGGATCATAGCCGCGCGTTGCCAGGAGCACCTTGGCGGCCTTGGTGAGCTCGATGCCCATGTCCTTGTCCTTGAGGCGCTTCTCCAGGCGGGTCACGAACAGGTCCACGATCTCGATGATCTCGTCCTGGGTGAGCTGCGGGAACACCACGACGTCGTCAACACGGTTCAGGAACTCGGGGCGGAAGTGCTGCTTCAGTTCCTCCGTGACACGTGCACGCATGCGGTTGTAGCCGGTCTGCGTGTCGGTGCCGGACTGGAAGCCGGTGGCAACGCTCTTGGAGATGTCCCGGGTACCCAGGTTGGTGGTCATGATGATCACTGTGTTCTTGAAGTCCACCACTCGGCCCTGGGAGTCGGTCAGGCGGCCGTCTTCCAGGATCTGCAGCAGCGAGTTGAAGAGGTCCGCGTGGGCCTTTTCCACTTCGTCGAACAGCACCACGGAGAACGGACGGCGGCGGACCTTCTCGGTCAGCTGGCCACCCTCTTCGTAGCCCACGTAGCCCGGAGGGGCACCGAAGAGCCGCGAAACGGTGTGCTTCTCGGAGTACTCGGACATGTCCAGGGTGATGAGGGCGTCCTCTTCACCGAACAGGAACTCCGCGAGTGCCTTGGCGAGCTCGGTCTTGCCGACGCCGGTGGGGCCGGCGAAGATGAATGAGCCACCGGGACGCTTGGGGTCCTTGAGTCCTGCACGGGTGCGGCGGATGGCCTGGGACAGTGCCTTGATGGCCTCGTCCTGGCCCACCACACGCTTGTGCAGTTCCTCTTCCATCTTGAGCAGGCGCGAGGATTCTTCCTCGGTCAGCTTGAAGACGGGGATGCCGGTGGAGTTGGCCAGCACCTCAGCGATGAGATCCTCATCCACCTCGGAGATGTCGTCCATGCCGCCGGACTTCCAGTGGCGCTCCTTCTCGGCCCGCTCGGAGATCATCTTCTGCTCCTTGTCGCGGAGCGAAGCTGCACCTTCGAAGTCCTGGGCGTCGATGGCGGATTCCTTCTCCATCTTCAGCTTGGCGATGCGCTCGTCCATGGCCTTGAGCTCCGGCGGAGCGGTCATGCGGCGGATGCGCAGGCGTGCACCGGCTTCGTCGATCAGGTCGATCGCCTTGTCCGGCAGGAAGCGGTCCGAGATGTAGCGCTCGGCCAGGCTGGCAGCGGAGGCCAGGGCGCCGTCGGTGATGGTGACGCGGTGGTGTGCCTCGTACCGGTCGCGCAGGCCCTTGAGGATCTCGATGGCGTGCGCCACGGAGGGTTCCTTGACCTGGATCGGCTGGAAGCGGCGCTCCAGCGCGGCGTCCTTCTCGATGTGCTTGCGGTACTCATCCAGCGTGGTGGCACCGATGGTCTGCAGCTCGCCGCGGGCCAGCATGGGCTTCAGGATCGAGGCTGCGTCAATGGCGCCTTCGGCGGCACCGGCACCCACCAGGGTGTGGATCTCGTCGATGAACAGGATGATGTCGCCGCGGGTGCGGATCTCCTTGAGGACCTTCTTCAGGCGCTCTTCGAAGTCACCGCGGTAGCGGGAGCCTGCCACCAGGGAGCCGAGGTCCAGGGTGTACAGCTGCTTGTCGCGGATGGTCTCCGGGACGTCGCCGCGCACGATCGCCTGGGCCAGGCCCTCGACGACGGCGGTCTTGCCGACACCGGGCTCGCCGATGAGGACCGGGTTGTTCTTGGTGCGGCGGGAAAGGACCTGCATGACGCGTTCCATTTCCTGCTCGCGCCCGATGACCGGGTCCAGCTTGTTCTCGCGCGCAGCCTGGGTCAGGTTGCGGCCGAACTGGTCCAGGACCACGGACCCGGCAGGGGCGCCCTCAGGCTGTCCGCCGCCGACGCCTGCGCCGGTGGTTTCCTTGCCCTGGTAGCCGGAGAGGAGCTGGATGACCTGCTGGCGGACCCGGTTGAGGTCGGCGCCGAGCTTGACCAGAACCTGGGCGGCAACGCCTTCACCTTCACGGATCAGGCCGAGCAGGATGTGCTCCGTGCCGATGTAGTTGTGGCCCAGCTGGAGGGCTTCGCGCAGCGAGAGCTCCAGTACCTTCTTGGCACGGGGGGTGAAGGGGATGTGGCCGGAGGGGGCCTGCTGGCCCTGTCCGATGATCTCCTGCACCTGCTCGCGAACGCCGTCGAGCGAAATGCTCAAAGACTCAAGAGCTTTGGCGGCAACGCCCTCACCCTCATGGATCAGACCCAAGAGGATGTGTTCGGTACCGATGTAATTGTGGTTCAGCATGCGTGCCTCTTCTTGGGCAAGCACAACTACGCGACGGGCACGGTCCGTAAATCGCTCAAACATTTCGCCACACTCCTAGCTACGACGTACTTTGATGCTACGTGGCCGCCCCTGAGTTGTGGAGCGTGTTCGCCACAGGGGAAACCGTGCCCCTTGCGGGAATAACGTTGCGGGCAGCCGCAGCGCGGCGCTCTGGACGGGGAAGGCGGGGGAGCAGCCGGCCCTGGCGCCCGGAAGGGACCCGGCAAAACCCTTCAATCCGGCCAGCTGCCAAGAGGCCGCGGCATCGTCCCAATTGAGTCAAATGGGCAACGGCAGACACCGCCAGTAGCAGCAATATCGGCAAATTGAAAAACCCCGCCCCGCCTGTCGGCGGTAAGCGGGGTCTCGGTGGAGCTAAAGGCGGTGCTAGGAATTTGCCTTCTGGTAGGCTTCCTGGATTTCGGCCTGAATTCGGCCGCGGCTGTTAACGGTGTACCCGTTATCCCGCGCCCATTGCCGGATTTGCGCCGAATCGTGGCTGCGGCCCCCTGTTGGCGCCTTGGTCCGCTGCGCCCGGCTTCCACCGGAAGCCTTGCGTGCAGCGTTGATGAACCTCTCCAATGAAGACCGGAGTTCAGCGGCATTGGCTGCCGACAGGTCAATCTCGTAGCTGGCCCCGTCGAGGCCAAACTTCACATTCTCGTCTGCGGATCCCCCATCCAAATCATCAACGAGGATGATGTTTACTTTCTGTGCCATTAAAGGTCTTCCTCTTGCTGGAAAGTTCGGTTTTCAGAAAAGCAGGATGTTTCCCAAAAAAGTATGACTCTTATCTTGGCAACGCGTCAAAGCGCCTAATGGTTCCTTGGGGATAAAACCGGAAAGTAGGGGGTTTATCTATTTGGATTCCGAACCCGGACGGTCCGTAGGCTGAACCGGGAGGCCGTCCGCTTCGGCCTGGGCGCGGGCTTCCGCCTGCCGCTCGGCCTTGTCGGCGTTAAAAATCGCCTTCATGGCGAACCAGAACAGCAGTCCCACCACGAGGGAGGGAAGAATCACTGCAACGTATTCCATGATCAGTGCCCTTCGGGCTTCAGCAGGGGGAACAGGATGGTTTCGCGGATGCCGGCTCCGGTGAAGAGCATCACCAGCCGGTCGATGCCCAGGCCAATGCCGCCCATGGGAGGAGCGCCATATTCCAGGGCACGCAGGAAGTCCTCGTCAAGCTGCATTGCCTCGACGTCGCCGGCAGCCGCGTGCAGGGACTGTTCGGTGAGCCGTTCGCGCTGGATGACGGGGTCGATCAGTTCAGAGAAGGCGGTGCCGCGCTCCATGCCGCCGATGATCAGGTCCCAGGCCTCGATCAGACGGCCGTCCTCGCGGTGCGGGCGGGCCAGCGGCTGCGCGGACGGCGGGTAGTCGTAGACGAAGGTGGGGTTCAGGAGGGTGGGCTCCACGATTTCACCGAAGAGCTCCACTGCCAGCTTCTCGGCGTCCCACTTGGGGTCAACCTTGACCTCGTGCTTGGCTGCGATTTCCCGAAGCACCTCAGCGGAAGTGTCCGGCGTGATCTCCTGCCCAACGGCGTCGGAAAGTCCGGGGTAGACGGCCAGCCAGGTCCACTCGCCGTCGAGGTTGATCTCCCCCGCCTCGGTCTGCAGGACGCGTCCGGCACCCACGGCGTCCGCGGCGTCGAGGATGATTTCCTTGATCCGCTCGGCCATGACGAACTGGTCCGCCCAGGCCTCGTAGCACTCAAGGGTGGTGAATTCCGGGCTGTGCGTGGAGTCGACGCCCTCGTTGCGGAACACGCGGCCCATGTCGTAGACGCGGTCGATCCCGCCCACCACGGCGCGCTTGAGGTACAGCTCGGTGGCGATGCGGAGGGTCATCTTCTGGTCGAAGGCGTTCATGTGGGTCTCGAACGGACGCGCCAGGGCGCCGCCGTGGACCAGGTTCAGGATGGGCGTTTCCACTTCCACGTAGCGGTGCCGGAACAGCGTTTCGCGGATGGAGCGGGTGATGGCGGCTCGGGTGTAGACCATCTCGCGGGCCTCGTCCCGGACCATCAGGTCAACGTAGCGCTGGCGGACGCGGGTTTCCTCGTTCAGTTCCGCGTGCAGGACGGGCAGCGGGCGCAGTGCCTTGGAGGCCATGGACCAGGACTCGGCCATGATGGACAGTTCGCCGCGGCGGGACGAGATGACCTCGCCCTTGATGAAGACGTGGTCGCCCAGGTCAACCAGGGCCTTCCAGTCGGCAAGCGCTTCCTCGCCCACGTTGGCCAGGCTCAGCATGGCCTGCAGGCGCGTTCCCTTGCCGTCGGTGCCGCCTTCCTGCAGGGTGGCGAAGCAGAGCTTTCCGGTGTTGCGGACAAAGACCACCCGGCCGGTGACGCCCACGATGTCGCCGGTGGTGTCGTCCGCCTCGAGGTGGGCGTACTTTTCCCGGATTTCGGCGAGGGAGTGCGTGCGTTCCACTCCCACGGGGTACGCCTCCGTGCCGCGCTCAAGAAGTTTGGCGCGCTTTTCCATGCGGATCCGCATCTGCTCGCTGGCGTCGATGGGCTCTTGGGCATTCTTGGGCGCGGGGGTGTTTTGGGAAGTCACAATCATCAAGTTTACCGGGCATTGGCTGCCCCGACTTTCAGCTCCTGCGCAGGCTTGCGCCCTAGGATGGGCGGGTGAAAGAACGGGAACTTCCAACGCACGACGGCGGCAGGCTGGCTTTGTACAGCTACGGCGCCGGGGATGCGCCCGGCGAAAAGCGGGTACTGCTGATCGGTGGCGCGTTCCTCACGGCCCTGATTTACCGGCCGTTCTCAATTGCGCTGGCGAACGGCCTGGGCGACGGCTGGGCTGTTGACGTGTACGACCGGCGGGGCCGGGGCAACTCGTCCGGACAGCCCGCGGACTACTCCATGGCCACCGAAATCGAGGATGTCCGGACTGTGCTCAAAGCCACCGGAGCCCGGAATATCCTGGGCCACAGCCTGGGTGGATCGGTGGCCCTGAACGCCGTCCAGGAGTTCACCGGGACCGGGTTCGTCCCTGACAAGCTCGCCGTGTACGACGCGGCGGTGAACATCGACGGCAGCATCGACACCGCATGGCTGGACGGATTCGAGGACGCCGTGAACAACGGCAGGGTGGGTCACGCGCTGGCGCACATGAAGAGGGCCACCAGCCCGGGCTCAGCCATGGCAAGGATCCCCGAACCGGTCCTGACCGGCCTGATGGCGGTGTTGTCGCGGACCAAGGTCAACAGGATGTTCCAGCAGGTCATGCCCAGCGGCGTGGGAGAGCTGAGGGCGGCGTACGACGAAAAGGACCACGCCAGGGACTTCAGCGTGCTGCCCGCCGGAACCCACTTCATGGCGGGGGGAAAGAGTCCCGGCTATTACAGGGTGACGGCGGAACGGCTCCACGCAGCAGTGCCGGGGAGCACCTACCAGCTGTCCCCCAAGTGCTTCCACGGCTCCATTCCAGCGGCCGTGAAGGAACTGGTGAAGGACATCTCGGCGTACTTCAAGGATGAAGGTCCGGACGGGAACCCCCGCCCGGACGCTCCTGAGGCTATCCCCGTTCGCCGCGGCTGAACCCGGCGAGCGCAGCCTCGCCGAGGTCCCGCCATACCGTCCGCGGCGTCGGTGCAACACTGCGGTCGGCCAGCCAGTCGCCCCAGGCGGTGATGTCCTCCCCGCGTTCAGCGGCAACGGCGTCGCAGGCGAATCCGACGGCGGTGGACCCATCCGCGAGCTGGATGGAGCCGAGCAGCATGGGTTCGGGGAGGGACGCCAGGAACGTCCCCAGGGCGGCCGGGGACAGCAGCCACCGTTCCCCCACGAGTTCGGCGCCGTCGTCGGACCGGTAGACGCCCGGCTTGGGCGGCGCTGTATCCAGCGACACCATCCGGTAGCGTGCAGCCGTCCGGACCGGGCCGTCCCAGAACGCGCCTCGTTCTTCCAGCTGCTGCGCCAGCGGCTGCCCCTTCCGGTGCGCGCCGACCACCACCAGCGGCACGGCCGTTGCCCCCGCGGCCACCGGCCAGGGAACGGACGACGACGGCTGGTAGCTCCTGCGGTTGCCTCCGGCGGCGCCGCCCGGCACCGCCGCGGCGGCAAAGAGCGCAGGCGGGGCGGGGGTGGCTTCGATGCGGCGGGCGATGTCCGCGGCCACGGCGTCATCGAAGGTCCGGCCCACCACCGTGAGCCCGAACTGGGCGCCGTCCACCTCCCCGGCAGGGACTGCCACGGCACACAGGTCAAACAGGTTGCAGAAGTTGGTGTAGGTGCCCATCAAGGAGTTCACGCCCACCGGATCCGCTGCCACCTCGGCAAGCGTGGGGTGGAACGGCGCGGTGGGGATGAGCAGTGCGTCGAAGCCCTCGAGCCGGGCCATGGCCTTGGATTTCAGTTCCTGCAGCCGGGCGGTATCGGCCACGTACTGGTGCGCCGGCACTGTCCCGGCCGCCCGGATGATGCCGCCCACCGTGGGATCGATCCCAGCGTGGCTTTCCGTGCCGGCGTCGTAGTCCTCAAGGAAGCTCCCCACGGCGGCGTGGCGTTCGGCAACCAGCCCGCCGTCGTAAAGCAGCCGTGCAGCCTTGAGGAAGTCGTCGAATTCGATGGGGGCCATTTCCACACCGGAGGCCGTGAGACGGTCGACCTGCCGCCCAAACTCGGCAGCCCATGCCGGCGGAAGGGCCGGCAGGGTGGCCGGATACGCCACGCGCGGCCGTGATGGTGCAGCCAGCCGGACGTCCGCGGGCCAGGCCCGGGAGTTGCCGGCCATGGCACCCATGGCGAGCTCGGCGGTGACCAGCGTTCGGGCAAAGATGGTGATGGCGTCCCAGGACCGGCAGGCGGGAACCACGCCGGCCGTGGAAACGACGTCCAGCGTGGCCTTGATCCCAACAATGCCCTGCAGCCCGGCGGGGACGCGCCCGGAACCGGCCGTGTCAGTCCCGATGGCGATGTCCACCAGTCCCAGTGCCACGGCCACGGCGGACCCGGAACTGGACCCGCCGGAGATGTGGTCCGGGCGGCGCGAGTCGCGGACGGCGCCATAAGGGCTCCGGGTGCCGACCAGCCCGGTGGCGAACTGGTCCAGGTTGGTGGCGCCCAGGACCAGCGCACCCGCGGAGCGGAGGCGGGCCACGGCTTCGGCGTCCTTGTCCGGGACGTACGCAAAGCCGGGGCAGGCCGCCGTGGTGGGGATGCCTGCCACGTCCGCATTGTTTTTCACGCCGAGCAGGAGCCCGGCGAGGGGGAGGTCCGCGCCGGCGGCCACTGCGGCGTCGATTGATGCGGCCTCGGCCAGGAGATCATCCCCGCCGCGCAGCGTGATCCAGATTTCGGGCCGGTCCACGGCTTCAAGGGCGGCGAGCGCTGCCTTAACGCGCCGGGTGGCGTTGCCGGTGATTCTGGTGCTCATACTGCTGCCTCTTCCAGTTCCAGCGTTTCCAGCCCTGCAGGCTCAGTGGTGGCGCCAAGGACCACCACTGCCTCGACGGCCACCACCTGCGAACCCGCGGTGGGCAGGACGCGGAGCACCACGCCGTCGCAGGGCGCTTCGAGGACTGTTTCCATCTTCATGGCCTCCAGGGACACCAGCGGCTGGCCTTTGACCACGTGGTCCCCAGCCGCAACGTCCACCTTCCAGACGCTGGCCGCGAAGGGGGCGGAGACCAGTGCGCCGTCGTCGGGAACGTCCACGTCGTCCACTACGGGAGTGACGGCGGCGGCGAGCGCCTCCGCCCGGTCGAACTCGCCGGCGTCGGCCCATGCCTGCCGTTCCACGGCGAAGGCGGCGCCCTGCTTTTCCCGGAACAGGTCGATTGACTCACGGTTTTCGGCCAGGAACGCCTCATGCTCGGCAAGGGAGAAGGTTCCCTCCTCGATCTCCACGCCACGGCCGCGACCGGCTGCCATGTCGGCCCGCAAGTCCAGGAGTTCCTCGGGGCTGACGGGGTACCAGGAGATCCGGTCGAAGAAGCGCAGCAGCCACGGCGACCCGGGTTCGAAGGGAGCGGAGTCCGCGTAGCGCGACCACACCTGGGTGGTGCGGCCCACGAACTGGTAGCCGCCGGGGCCCTCCATGCCGTAGATGCACATGTACGCCCCGCCGATGCCCACGGCGTTCTCCGGGGTCCAGGTGCGGGCCGGGTTGTACTTGGTGGTGACCAGCCGGTGCCGCGGGTCCAGCGGAGTGGCCACCGGCGCGCCAAGGTATACGTCGCCCAGTCCCAGGACCAGGTACTCGGCGTTGAAGACGGTGTCGAAAACGTCGTTGACCGAATCCAGGCCGTTGATCCGGCGGATGAATTCGATGTTCCACGGGCACCACGGAGCGTCGTCCCGGACGCCTGCCATATACCGCTCAATGGCCTCGCGGGTAGCAGGATCATCCCAGGACAGCGGCAGCCGGACCGTACGGCTGGGAACCACAAGTTCGGAGCTCGCCGGCAGGGCGGCCTCAATCTCCTGGACCAGGTCCAGCAGCCGGGTGGTGGACAGGACGGACGGGTCCACCTTGATCTGCAGGGAGCGGATACCCGGGGTGAGGTCCACGATGCCGGGCACGCGAAGCGCCTCTATGTGCTGGTGCAGGGCGTGGACGCGGGCGCGCAGGCCAAGGTCCAGGACCATCTCGCCGTATTCGACCAGCAGGTTGTCGTCTCCTGACCGGCGGTAGGTGACCGCGGGCCGGCCGGAACCTTCCGGCACCCGGCCCAGCACGCCGTCGTCGCCATCCCCGCGTACGGGGCGCGGGACGGCGCGGCCGACCACCTGAGCTGGCGTGGACGGGTTCGCTGGCCAGTCAGCGCCGCCGGGGAGGACGAGCTGGCGGCCCGGACCCAGGTCCTTGGCCGACGGCGCCCGGCCGGCTTCGATGGGCACGAACCGGACTTTGTCTCCGGGCCGGAGCTGGCCGAGCTTCCAGCGTTCGGCCGTCACCACGGTGACAGGGCAGACGAAGCCGCCCAGGCTGGGGCCGTCCGGGCCGAGCAGGATGGGGGTGTCGCCGGTGAAGTCCAGGGCGCCCACGGAGTAGGCGGTGTCGTGGATGTTGGACGGGTGCAGGCCTGCCTCGCCGCCGTCGCTCCGGGCCCAGCGGGGCTTGGGGCCGATCAGCCGGACGCCGGTGCGGGCGGAGTTGAAGTGCACTTCGTACTCCGCGGCATACAGCTCGTCGATGTCTTCGCGCTGGAAGAATTCGGGGGCACCGTGAGGGCCTTCGGCCACGGCCAGTTCCCAGGTGGAGGTGAGGGCCGGACGGCTGTCCAGGGGCACCGCAGTTTCGGTGCCGTGACCCGCGGGGCCCTTGACCGCGCGGAGCACATCGCCCGCGCGCAGGACCCGCCCTGCGTGGCCGCCGAACTGGCCCAAGGTGAAGGTGGACGCACTGCCCAGGTACTGCGGGATGTCCAGGCCGCCCTGGAACAGGATGTAGCCGCGCAGGCCGTTCCCGGTGGCCGTGCCGGCGTCGAGCGTTCCACCCGCGGGCACCGTGACCGGGGTCCAGGCGGGCACCTCTGCCCCGTCAACCGTCACCGTCACGTCCGCCCCGGTGACGCAGATGGTGGTGGCGTGGGTGAAGGTCAGGCTGGGGCCGGTCATGGTGAACTCCAGGCCCGGCGCGCCCTCCGGATTGCCCAGGGCGGTGTTGCCCAGGCGGAAGGACAGGTCATCCATGGGGCCGCTGGGCGGGACACCGATCTGCCAGAGGCCGGTGCGGCCGGGCCAGTCCTGCACGCTGGTCTGCAGGCCGGGGCGGTTCACGGTGACGCGCGGCTCCGGGTCACCAACGCTGTCAAGGGTGCTGGTGGAGTGCCCCACGCTGCGGACCACGTCCATGCCGCTGACCGCCCGGAGCAGCCCTAAGTTGGTCTCGATGCCGTCGATCCGGGTGTTCTCCAGGGCTGCGGCGAGCCGGTCGAAGGCCTCGGCGCGGCTTGCGCCGGAGGTGATGATCTTGCCCAGGAGGGGATCGTAATTGGTGGAAACGTCGGTGCCGGTTTCCACCCAGGCGTCCACCCGCGCTGCTCCTGCCGCGGGGAAGGCGGCGTTGGTGACGGTTCCGGCGCTGGGCTGGAACCCGCGGGCCGGGTCCTCCGCGTAGACGCGGGCTTCCACGGCGTGGCCGGATACCGGCAGCGCGGCCGGCACGTTGTCCAGGACAGCCCGCGCTGCGTTCCCGCCCTGGGCCAGGCGGAGCATCCATTCCACCAGGTCCACGCCGGTGACGGCCTCGGTCACGGGGTGCTCCACCTGGAGGCGGGCGTTGACTTCCAGGAAGGAGGCTTCCTGGCGGGCAGAATCGTAGACGAACTCCACGGTGCCGGCGGAGCGGTAGTTAAGGGAAGCGCAGAGGGCCCGGGAGGTGCGGTGCAGTTCCGCACGGAGTTCGCCGGGCAGGTCCGGTGCCGGAGCTTCCTCCAGGACTTTCTGGTGGCGGCGCTGCAGCGAGCAGTCGCGGTCGCCAAGGCTGACCACGCGGCCTTCGCCGTCGCCGAAGACCTGGACCTCGATATGCCGGGCGTTTTCGACGTACCGTTCGGCGAAGACGCCGCGGTTCCGAAGCTGGCGCTACCAGGCGGGCCACGCGGGGGAAGCTTTCAGCGAGCTCGGTTTCGGACCGGCATACGGTCATGCCGATGCCGCCGCCTCCGCCGGTGGCCTTGAGCATGAGCGGGAAACCGATCGTCCTGCCGGCTTCGACGGCGGCGTCCACATTCTCCAGCAGCCCGGAACCGGCGATCATGGGCACCTCGGCCGCCCGGGCGGCGTCGCGCGCTGTGTGCTTGGTGCCGAAGATCCGCAGTTGCTCAGGGGTGGGACCCACGAACACCAGGCCCGCTGCCTCCACGGCCTCAGCGAAGGCCGCGTCCTCCGACAGGAAGCCGTAGCCGGGGTGGATGGCGCCGGCGCCGGTTGCCTTCGCTGCGTCCAGGATCGCGTCGACGCGGAGGTAGGACTCCTTGGCGGGGGCGGGGCCCAGGAGCACTGCCTCGTCGGCGAGCCGCACGTGCTTGGCGCCGCGGTCCGCCTCGGAGAAGACCGCCACGGTACGCAGGCCCAGCTTCTTCGCGGATTCGATGATTCGGCAGGCGATTTCGCCGCGGTTGGCGATCAGGAGGGTGTCGAAGTTGTTCACTTGGCTGCCTCCGGCCGGGTGACGATCATGCGGACGGGGGTGGGGTTGAAGCCGTTGCAGGGGTTGTTGACCTGCGGGCAGTTGGAGACCAGCACCAGGGTGTCCACCTCGGCCTTCAGGGCTACGCGCTTGCCGGGGGCGGAGAGTCCGTCGACGATGCCCAGGGCGCCGTCCGGGTCCACGGGGACGTTCATGAACCAGTTGATGTTGGAGACAAGGTCACGCTTGCCGAGGCCCCAGCGGGAGCCCTCAATCAGGAAGTTCTCCACGCAGGCGTGCTGTTCGCGGGTGTGCTGGCCGTACCGGAGGGTGTTGGATTCCTGCGAGCAGGCGCCGCCGATGGTGTCGTGCACGCCCACTTCGTCCGCTACAACGGTCATCAGGGCGGCGCCAGTGTCTGCCCGCAGGACAGAGCCGGTGGTGAGGACGATCGACTGCTGCGCGGCGATCGTGGTGGCGGCGGAGTACCGCACGGCGGTGTCGGCCGCGGCGTACAGCAGGCAGTCCACGGCCTGGTTGCCTTCCAGGTCCACGATGGTCAGCACGTCTCCGGCCGCCACCACGGCCGACCAGGGACCCCGGGCCTCGACGAATTCATCCAGGATCACGGTGCCGGCAGCGAGGGCGGTGTGGGCAGCGTCCGGGCGGGTATCAATGACGGTGTTCATCGGGCGTTCCTTGCGGTGAGGTCGTGTTCGGTGTTGCGGAGGGCCTGCAGGTGTTCCGGGCTGAGCGGGCCAGACAGGCTGCCTGCCGCCAGCGCGTCCAGGTCCTGCGGGGCGTGCCAGGCGAGGATGTCGACGGCGGTCCCGGTGAAATCCGGGCGGGGATCCAGCGGGTGGGCGGTGTTGGCGAGCACCAGCACCGCGTCCATCTGGAGAAGGAGTTCGACGGCGGCGCCCGGCCCGGCGCTGCCGGTGAAGGTGATGCTTCCGGCCGGGTCAACGGTGATGCCCTTGAAGAGCGAGAGCGACGGCGCCACGTCCCGGGTGCCCAGGCCGTTCTTGAGGGCGCCCAGGGTCAGCAGTTCGCGGGCGGCCGGTGAGGCGCTGTGGACGGTCCCGGCCCCGTACTTGGCCGTGTTGCCTGCCAGGGTGGTGGCGCCGGTCAGGGCGTCGTGCCGGCTGGAGGTGTCCGCGACGATGGTGGCCATCAGGCGGCCTGCGTCGGACAGCAGCGGGTGGCCGGTGGCGGGGTAGGCCTGCCACGGGACCTTGACGGTATCGGCGATGTTGAGGCGTTCGTGCAGGGCCCCGGTCCGGTACAGAAGGGTGTGTACGCATGCATCGCCGGCGGTATCGGTGATCCGGACCCGGGTGCCGCGGGCCAGCACCATGGTGGTGTAGCGGCCAAAGGCGAGGGACTCCGCCCAAACGGGGGACGCGCCGTCGGGCATTCCGGCCAGCAGGCGGGCCGGCGCCGAAGCTGCCGGGACGAAGCGCATGCTCTCCGCGGTCTTGCCGTGCTGTTCCCGGGCGTGGGCGCGGGCGCCGGCAGTGGTTGCGGTACCGGCAACTGGTGTTTCGATGGTCTGTGTCATGTCAGTCCTGTAGGTCGTGGAATGTTGTGCGGGATCCGGGATTGGCCGCTCCGGCCTTCGCGGCGAGGTTCCGGCCGCGGACCCAGAGGCCCAGGAGCAGGACGGCCGTGACCATCAGCGGCGCGGACCAGAGGAGGAGCCCGTTTTCACCGGAAGGGTCGTAGACCTCAGGCCGCGGCCAGGCGAGGTTGACCACCATGACTGCGCCGTAGAGCACTGCGAGGATGTTGACCGGCAGGCCCCAGCGGCCCAGTGAGAAGAGGCCCGCGGGCATGGCCTGTCCCACCCGGTCCCAGTCGCCGCGGAGGCGGTTGATGAGCTGCGGGACGGTGACCAGGAGGTAGGCGAGGTACACCATCACGATGCAGACGCTGCAGAGGGTGGTGAACAGGGCGGCGTTGCCTACGTTGATGGCGAGCACGCCCACTGCCAGGGCGCCGATCACGATCGAGGGCCACATGGGGGTGCCGCGGGTGGGGTGCACGGAGGAAAGGAGGCGCGACGCCGGGAGCTTGCCGTCGCGGGCCATGGAGAACACCAGGCGGGAACCTGCAGTCTGGATTGCCAGGGTGCAGACGAAGATGGCGATGGCCACGTCCACCAGCAGGACCTTGCCCCAGAAGGTGCCCAGGACGGCGGTGAGGACGTAGGGCAGGCCTTCGGTGGCGAGGCGGCCGTCGTCCAGGCTGGGGGCGGCCATCAGGGCGGTGATGATCATCAGTGCGCCGCCGAGGCCGGAGATGAGCAGGGCGGAGAGGATGGTCCGTGGGGCGGTGCGGCGCGGGTCCTTGGTTTCCTCGGACAGCTCGCCGGCGGAGTTGAAGCCCACCATGACGTAGGCGGCCATGAGTCCGGAGACCAGGAAGGCTCCCACGGCGCCGAGGTCCGATCCCTGCAGCACCGTGGTGTCCGCAACGACGTCCGGTCCGCGCTGGGCGGCGCTGACGAGTGCCAGGATGACAGCCGCGACGCCGACGATTTCGCAGGTGACGCCCACGGAGTTCACGTGCGCCATCAGCTTCACGCCCAGCGAGTTGATGATGGTGGTGGCCACCAGGAGCACGGCACCCAGGACCACGGCGTTCGAAGCCCCGGTCACGGTGTTGAGGGCGGGGTCGCCGCCCACCACCTGGAAGCCGTCCCACAGCTGGGGCAGGACCACCTGCAGGGCGATGGCGGCGGCAGCGGCGGTGACCACCTGCGCGATGGCCATGAACCAGCCGGCGAACCAGCCCACGCCCTCTCCCCCGACGCGGCGCGCCCACTGGTACACGGCTCCGGAGAGCGGGTAGCGGGCTGCGAGTTCGGCGAAGTTCAGGGCCACCAGCAGCTGTCCCACCAGGACAACGGGCCAGGTCCAGAAAAACGCGGGTCCGGCAAAGGAATAGCCGAAGGCGAAGAGCTGGAAGATGGTGGTGAGGATGGAAACGAAGGAGAAGCCGGCGGCAAAGGAAGCGTAGCGGCCGAGCTTGCGGTGGAGGGTGGGCTGGTAGCCAAGGGACGTCAGGTCGGCATCGTCCTGGTGGACGGTGGGGAGGACGGTTGATGTCATCGGGAATCTCCGGGGCTGGAAAGGGTTCATGGGGGCAAAGCCTCCCGGCACCGCAGCGCTCGGCCGAAGGCTGCTGATTACCGGTCAATTGATAGTTTTCCAGTGGGATGTCCCCAAACAGTTTCGCCTCTGTAAAAGGCGGATAGACATCTTGTTTCGGCCAGATTTCCGTCCCCTCACCACGTCCGGGCGTCATTTCCGCCGCGCCCGGCAATGCAAGAATGGGGCCGTGACTTCAGCCGGACCGGGCCGCCCCCGCCACCAGCAGCCCTCGCGGCCAGGTGCCACCGCCCGCGAGGAAATACTCGACGCAGCGGCGGAGCTCTTCACCACGCAAGGCTTCGCCAGCACCTCCACCCGGTCCATTGCGGATGCCGTGGGAATCCGGCAGTCGTCCCTCTACCACCACTTCAAAACCAAGGACGACATCCTCGAGGACCTGCTGGAGGGGACGGTGTCCGGCGGCCTGACGTTCGCGCGCGCAGTGGCGGCCCTCCCTGCCGGGACCCCGGAAACCGATGGCCCGGCTGGGAGCCGGCTGCACGCCGTCGCACTTTATGACGGCACCCAGCTGTGCAATGCCCGGTGGAACCTTGGCGTCCTGTACCACCTGCCGGAGGTGCGGAGTACGCGCTTTGCCCGGTTCCTGAACGACCGGCAGGAGCTCCGGCACCTGTACGGTGAGCTGGGCGGCGGCCTGTCAGCCACCGCGGCGGGACCGGACGGCGGCGACTTCACCTTCCGCCTGGTCGAATCCCTGATCTACCTCCGGGCGGACGGGGCGGTTGGTCCGGACTCGCCTATGCAGGCGGCCGATGCCGGCCTGATCCTCTGCGGGCTGGGCGGGAAGCTGCCGGCCATCCGCGCTGCGAGCCGGTCCCTCATTGACCGGCTGGCCTGAGCCGACGGGTTCCGGGATGCCTGCAACCACTTGCTCGGCTAGGCTCGGAGCATGACGCGAGAGAACATCAGGACCCCCGACGGCGGCACGATTGAGCTCTTCTCCACCGGCGCGGAACTGGCGTCGGCCGGGTCCGGCGTCGTGGTGGTGCCGCCCTCCATGGTGACGGCCGCGGACTACACGAAGTTCGCCCAGAAGTTGAGCGCCGCCCTGGGCCGGCCGGTCCACACGTTCAACCGGCGCGGCCGCGGCTCGTCGTCGCCGCAGCCCGAGGACTACACGCTGGACGTGGACATCCGGGACTTGGACACGGTCATGAAGCACACCTCCAGCACGGACGTCTTTGGACACAGCTTCGGCGGAGCAGTTGCCCTGCACGCCGCGCGGACGCTCCCGGTGGAACGGCTCGCCGTCTACGATCCCGCAGTCTCCGTGAATGGCAGCGTCACTGCCAGCTGGATTGCCGAGTACGAACGCGCCATCGCCGCCGGCGACCATGACCGCGCCCTGGCCGTCATCCAGCGCGGCCTGGAAGCGGGCGGCTCCTTCTCCTCGCGCATGCCGCTCTCCATGCTGACCCTCGCCAACAAACTGACCGCGGGCACCACGGAAGGAAAGCAGCAGCGCGAGCTGATGCGTACCGGCGTCCGCGAAATCAAGGCCATCATTGCCGCGGACATGCCGGCCGAACCGTTCCAGGCACTGCCCCTGGAGACGCTGATCGTGGTGGGCGAAAAGAGCCCGGCCTACTTCGGCATCGCCTGCGGCCAGATCCACGACGTGCTCTCCGGCTCCAGCTACACCATCCTGCCCGGCTTCGGCCACGACGGCGCCATCAAGGCTCCGGACAAGCTGATCAAGGAACTGAGCGACTTCTTCTCCGGCTAAGTACTGCCGGTGCGGCGCTGGACTATTGTCCTTTGCCGGCCAGTGTTTCTCTGCTGGCTAATGTCCTGCGCCGTGGCCCGGGCCGGCACCTTCGGTCTTGCGCATCATCGCGGACAGGACGACGGCGGCAAAGGCTATGACGGTTGCCGTCATGAAGGCGGCACTCATCCCGGCGACGAGTCCCGACGCCGCACTCACCACAGCGAAGATGGACACCAGCAGCGCCGTGCCCGCCGCGCCGGCCACCTGCTGCGTGGTGCTCATGATCGCGGAACCGTGGGAGTAAAGGTGCGGCGGCAGCGGGTTCAGGCCCGTGGTGAAGGCTGGGGTGAACAGCAGCGCCAGGCCGAAACTCAGCGCCACGTGCAGGGTGATGATCCACCAAACCGCTGTGCCGGCGTCGAGCATTGAAAATTGCCAAAGGGCAACCACCATCAGGATGGAGCCGGTGACGGTGAGCGGCAGCGGGCCTACCTTGTCGAACGCACGGCCGATGACGGGGCCCAGCAGTCCCATGGCCAGGCCGCCGGGAAGCAGCGCCAGGCCGGTCTCGAGTGACCCCAGGCCGCGGACTTCCTGCAGGTAGAGCGGGAGCAGGATGACGCCGCCGAACAGCGCCATCATGGCCACCACCATCAGCAGGACCGAGACGGTGAACATCCGGAAGTTGAACGCGCGAAGATCCAGCAGCGGCGCGGCGGCCTTCTGGAGCCGGACCTGGCGCAGGACGAATATCGTGAGCGCTGCGACGCCGATGACAAGTGCCGCGACGGCACCGGCGCCGGGGCCCGCCTGGCCGCCGTGGCCACCGCCGATCTGGCTGAGCCCGTAGACCAGGCCGCCGAAAGCCGGGACGGTGAGGATTACGGACAGGAAGTCCAGCTTGCCCTTCTCCACCTCGCCCACGTTGGTGAGGTACTTGGCACCGATGGCCAGCGCGGCGAGGGCCACGGGCAGGACGAAGACGAACATGAAGCGCCAAGTGAAATGCTCAAGGATCAATCCGGAGACGGTGGGGCCCATGACCGGCGCCACCGAGATGGCGATGCTCACGTTTCCCATGACGGCGCCGCGCTTTGCCAGCGGTACCAGGGTGAGGATGGTGGTCATCAGCAGCGGCAGCATGATGGCGGTGCCGCCGGCCTGGACGATCCGCGCCAGGAGCAGGACCTCGAATCCGGGGGCCACCGCGGCCAGTGCTGTTCCGCCCGCGAACAGGCCCATGGCCAGCATGAAGACGGCCCGCGTGGAGAGGCGCTGGAGGATGAAGCCGGTGGTGGGAATGACCACGGCCATGGTGAGCATGAATCCGGTGGACAGCCACTGGACGGTGGGTGCATCCACCCGGAGGTCCACCATGAGCCGCTGCAGGGCAACATTCATGATGGTCTCGTTGAGGATCACCACGAACGTCGCCACCAGCAGCGTGCTGATGACGGTCACGGACTCCCGGGACATCTTCTCCGGGGCAGCGGGCAGGGTTCCTTGGCGGATTCCTTCGCCGAGTCCTTGGTCAGGGGCGGGTTGTCCGCTGGCGTTCGGAGAGACTTCGGTAGACATGGGTGTTCCCTCAGGGGTGTTTTAAGAGTGATGCGCGGTCGGCGCCGCTGCAGATTCCAACACTCTACCCGCTGGAGTAATTCCTCCGCATGGGTTCTTTTTACCCCTGAGGGAACATTAGGGATTTGCTTTAGGCGGTCTGCCCTGCGTGCTGGCCTTCGGAGATTTCTTCCACCAGCTTGTTGTTGAACGCCGGGAGGTCATCAGGGTTCCGGCTGGTCACCAGGCCCTGGTCAACCACCACTTCCTGGTCCGTCCAGTTGGCGCCCGCGTTCTTCAGGTCGGTTTCGAGCGTGAAGTAGGACGTGACATTCCTGCCCCGGATGACTCCGGCCTCGATGAGCAGCCACGGTCCATGGCAGATCGATGCCACGGGCTTGTGCTGCTCGAAGAAGCTCCGCGTGAAGCTCTGGGCGTCCTTGTCGACGCGAAGGTGGTCGGCGTTCACCACGCCACCCGGGAGTACCAGGGCGTCGAAGTCGGAGGCATTCGCTTCCGCGACGGTCAGGTCGACGTCGAAGGTGTCGCCCTTTTCCGTGCCGTTGTAGCCCTGCAGCTTGCCGCTCTTCGGCGCCACGAGGGTGGGCTCGCCGCCGGCGTCCTTCACTGCCTGCCAGGGACTGGTGAGCTCTACCTGCTCCACTCCGTCAGTCAGCAGGAATGCGACCTTCTTGCCTGCGATGCTGTGCTCTGACATTGTTCCTCCTCGCTGGAGTGGAGGCCTTTGGGCGCGCCGGGTCCCGCTCGAGAGTTGATTGCCTGACGCCTTCCAGCCTAGGAAAGAGAAAAGTAATAAGCAAGCTGACTATCTGATTCGGCTGCCCTGTATCCGGGCCAGCTGCTGCGCGCTGCGGCACCTGCGCTGCGCAGATGCCTTTCGCTCGAGGTATTAGGGGTACGGGAAGGAATTTGCGCTGCGGGAATGCGCACGACGGCGGCGCACGGGTTTTCGGGTCGAGGCGCCTGTGGGTGTGGGTGTGGTGTTCAACGGTTCGCGTTTGGCGTTCGGGCGGCCAAGGTTCCCGGCCTAAATGTCAGTGGGTCGATGGATGATGTCGGTATGGGAATCAGGGGCGGTGCTGGGGCGGCATTGGAGGGTGTTCGTGCCTCTGTTGCTGCCCTGGATGCGCTCACTCTTGAGGACCAGAAGCTTGACAATGCTGCAATGGCCGCCGCGGGTGCCGGTGTGGATGTGTTGCAGCGGCGGTATGAGATCCGGCTGGAAAGGCTCGAGGTTGCGGCCCGGCTGGAGGCGCACCTCGCCGCAGTCAAGGCCCGCGACGTTGCCGACGCCGTCGAGATCCAGCACGCACTGCTGGCCCCGGACGCCCCAGTGCATGAGCGGACCTATGCGGAGATGTCGGCCGTGGAGGAGATCGCCGGAGTGCTGACCGTCAGCTCCGCGGCAGCAGGGGCGTTGATGGAGCACTCACGCCGGATCTGCTCCCTGCCGCCCGTCATGAACGCCCTGGCCGCGGGCGCGATCTCGTGGCAGCACGCCCGCATCGTTGCGGACGAAACCGAAGGCCTCGCCGCTGAGGGCGCCCTGGCGTTGGTGGCGCATTTCTTCGACCCCGACGCACCCCACCCCGCCCGCGGCGCGGCCCCTGGTGACCTTGTTCCGTCGCGGTTCCGGGCCAAGGTCCGTGGCTGGCGGGAACGCCACCATCCGGAATCGATCGAGAAGCGCCATGTAAAAGGGGTAGCTGACCGGCGGATGGAATACACCCCCGACAAGAACGGCATGGCCTGGGTCTCCCTCTACCTCCCCGGGGACACCGCCTGCGCGATCTGGAACCGCACCACCGCCACCGCCCGCGGACTCCAAGGCCCCGACGAACCCCGCACCCTCACCCAACTCCGCCCCGACATCGCCGCATCACTGCTGCTGGGGGCTGGGAACACCACACAGACCGGGAATCCCTCGGCGGTCGGGCAGGTCCCTGCGCCGCGGGCCGATGTCCTGGTCATCGTGCCGGTGTTCTCGCTCCTCGGCCTCACCGACGAGGCCGCCGTACTGGATGGTTTCGGGCCGATCCCGGCATCCGTGGCACGGCGGCTGGTCGCGGACGGGGCGGACTCTTTCTACCGGGTCCTCGTCGACCCCCGCAACGGGGCAGCACTGGAAATCGGCCGCACACGTTACCGGCTCACCGAAACCATCAAACGCTGGATCAGGATGCGGGATGCCAAGTGCACCTTTCCCGGCTGCACCAACCGCACCCCCGACAACGACACCGACCACCTAAAAGCATGGGAACACGGCGGCACCACCAACGTCAGCAACCTCGCACAGCTCTGCCCCAAACACCACCGGCTCAAGCACCACAGCCCATGGACACCCGACCCCGCAACCGAAAACAATCCGCCCGGCTGGACCTCACCAACAGGCAGGCACTACAACGCCGAACAACAGGATGCCGAACCAACCCCCTGGCCACCAGGAACCTGGCCGCAATGGCCGCAGTGGGCCGTGCCCCGTGAATGCCGGTGCCTCGACCCGCACCCCGAAGACCTTCCGCAGTGGGAACCAGACGACGCCAGATACGTGGACCTCAACGACCTGCTTACCAGCGATCCAGTCTGGGCCGAATTCCTCGCCACCTCATTCGCCCTGTTCCCGGACGCCATAGGGGCCCGGCCGTAGGCTGTCACGGTCGGTGCTGAAGCCCGTCCTGGAGAGCCAGCCGCTATGCCCTGTGGTGCTCGATCAGCCAGACAGCCATCTCTTGGGCACGCTTCCCGGCGTCCAGGTCACCGCCGGTTGCCGAGATGATGGAACCCTTCATCAGGATCTGCCAGGAACGCGCGAACCCGTCCGGGTCCACAAGCCCGGCTTCTTCGGCCAACGCCTGTACGTGGCTCCGGAGTTTTGCCAGGTAGTTGATACTGGCCTGCCCCAAGGGGTGGGACGGTCCCATCTCCAGCAGGACCTGGGTGAAGGTGCTCCCTTCGAAGTCATCGCGCCGGAACCATTCCCCCAGGACATCGAAGATTGCCAGCAGCCGCTCCACCGGCGTCTGTCCCCGGCCCCGGGCCTGGGCCACGATCGCTTCAACAGTCCACAGTTTGTCCCGCTGCTCCAGGAAGGCCAGGACCAACGAGTCCTTTGACGGGAAATGCCGGTAGAAGGTGGCCTTGGCCACGCCTGACCGCTCGATGAGTTCATTGACACCCACGTCCCGGATTCCCCTGCGCGAAAACAGCTCGTAGGCCACCGAGAGGATCCGCTCCACGGAATTGGTGTTGCCCTCCGCCGCCGGAGCCACGGAAGAGGAATCGGATATCGGGACCTTCGCCTCTGTGCTCATAGGACTTGGAGTCTACTTCAGGGGAGACAGACCGGTCTTGCCCGCTGTAGTGTTTCTCCTACGCAGTTCTTTAGAACACCGCAAGGCGCGCCCAAGGGTCCGCCGGTTTGGAGCAAGGAGGCCCCAATGTCAGCAGAGCGGATGTTCCAAAGTGTCCCGTCGGATCCGGATCCCTGGATGTCCAGTGATACGCCCGAAGAGGTCAGGCAGTTCGCTATCGAGTCGCTGCGGTGGCAGGCGCAGGAAATCATCGATGAGCTGCTTGGCGGCCAGGATCCCTGTGAAGAACTCGCCCGGGCCCGCCTTCGCCGCTGCGTCGCCAGGAACCCGGGCAGGCCTGAACGCGCGCTGCTCGAACAGCTCATGATCAACCGGGACCACTCAGGCCTGTAACGGGGCACCCGGGCGTGCGCCGGGCTCACGCGGCAGCTATGAGCAGCAGTTACGAACTCAGTGGCACGTTGTCGATCAGGCGCACCGGCCCCACCTTGGCGGCGATGAGCGCCAGGGCCTCGCCGCGGAAGGGCGTTTCCCGGCAGTTCTCCGCCAGCGGCTCAAGGGTGCCCGGGTCCACTACGTCAAAGTAGTCCAGCGAGACCAGGGGCTGCGATTCCACCATCGCCAGCGCGGAGTCGAGGTCCAGCGGCTCATGGGCGTTCGCCCTTTCCTCCAGCAGCCGCAGGGCCCTGGACAGGACCAGCGCGGCGTCCCGCTCGGCGTCGGACAGGAAGCGGTTCCGGCTGGACAGCGCCAGCCCGTCCGTTGCGCGCACCGTTGGCACGCCCACGATCTCCACCGGAAAGTTCAGGTCGGAAACCATCCGCCGGACCAGGGCCAGCTGCTGGGCGTCCTTTTGCCCGAAGTAGGCCCGGTACGCCGGCAGGCTGCCGGCGGCAGAACCCGCAGGGCCGGCGGGGAGGCCGGCCGCCGGTGTGCCGTAGTGCAGCAGTTTTGCCACGACAGTGAGTGCGCCGTCAAAGTGGCCGGGCCGCGAGGCGCCCTCCCACTTATCCCCGAGGCGGCCGGAAGTGATCCGCACCAGGGGTTCACCACCGGGATAGACCTCGTCCACGGAGGGCGCGAACGCGAGGTCAACGCCCTGCTCCTCGAGCAGGGCGAGGTCCGCGTCGAGCGTCCGCGGGTAGCGGTCCAGGTCAACGGCATCGCCGAACTGCAGCGGGTTGACGAAAATGCTGGCCACCACCACATCGTTCTGCTCGACGGCGGTGCGCGCCAGCGTTGCGTGGCCTTCGTGGAGTGCGCCCATGGTGGGCACAAGCCCCTGGGAAACACCCTGTTTCGCGCCGAGCAAACGGGCGCTTTCGGCTTTCAGGCCAGCCACGGTGGTGACGAGTTGAATGGGCATTCAGTCTTCCTTCGAATCGAGGGCTTCGCGCAGCCCCTTCAGCTGGTCGGGTTTCAGCAGGCCGCGCCCTTCAGCGCGCAGGGCAGTGGCGCGGGCCATTGCAAGGTAGGCCTCGAGCACGTCACCGTGCCCGCCGCCGTCGAACTCCCGCAACGCCTCAGCGTGCGCACGAACGGTGCCCACGTCCCCGCGGGCCACCGGCCCGGTCAGCGCAGACTCCCCCGAGGCCAGCGCGTTTTCCAGGGTGGCGCGCAGCAGCGGACCCAGCATGCGCTCGGGTGATTCCACTCCCACCTCGCGCAGGAGCTGCGACGCCTGTGCCACCAAGGTGACCAGGTGGTTGGAACCATGGGCCAGGGCCGCGTGGTAGAGCGTCCGGTCCGCCTCGGCGATGGCCACAGGCTCCGCCCCCATCTCCACCACCAGCGCCTGCGCGATGGGGAGCATGGCGGCATCGGCCGTCACGCCAAAGGTGCAGTCGAGCAGCCGGGTGAGGTCCAGGCTCATGCCCGTGAACGTCATGGCCGGGTGCAGCGCCAGCGGCACGGCCCCGGCGGCACGGACCGGATGCAGCACGCCCACGCCGAACCGGCCCGAGGTATGTGCCACGAGCTGCCCCGGCTGCCAGGCGCCTAGCTTCGCCAGCCCCTCCACCAAGTCCGGCAGCGCGTCGTCGGGCACCGCCAGCAGCACCAGTTCCGCACGTTCCACGATGTCCTGCACTTCAAGGATGGGCACGCCGGGAAGGAGTGCCTCGGCCCGGTCCCGGCTGGCGTCGGAGACGGCTGACACTCCCACGACGGCGTGCTCGGCGGCGCGCAGGGCCGCGCCGAGCACGGCGCCCACCTTGCCGGCGCCGATGATTCCGACGCCGAGGCGTCCGGGCTTAGCCATGCGTCTGGCCTTCCTGTTGGTAATGGGTGCGGGCTTCACTGGCTGGTGTCCCAGGGTGCGGCGCTCCGGGGACGGGTGTGTCCGGCACGGCCGCGGGTTCCACTGCCGGAACGACCTGCCGCAACCATTGTTCGGTGGTTTGCCGCTTCCTGGCCAGCCGCGCCCGCGCCGACTGCTCGTCGAAGAGTTGCCTGGCCTCGTCCAGCCCCGCCTGGGTCAGCCGCGGGGCAACGGGACCGGCTGTCGTGTGCAGGACCAGATCGGCCACCCGGAACCGGCGCGCCACGGGCCCCTGATGGATCGCCAGTGACTGCGTGCGTTGGTGGGGCACCAGCACAAGGTCCCGCCACCAGCGCCCGGAGCGGATCAGAAGTGCCGTGTCCGTGGCGGCAAACCCGTTCCGCCGCCAGGCCAGCGGCGCCAGCAGCCGGGCCCGCCGGGGCGTGGTGGTGAACCCGCCGTCGGAACCGCTGCCCATAAGCCCCGCCGCGAACACCTCCGCAGGGCGTTCCGTTCCGGGGTCCGGCAGGACCAGCGAGAGCATGGCGAGGACGTCGGCGAACTTGCCCACCGGCAGGAGGATGGTCCGGGTGTTGCCTTCGACGGCGTTGCCGGACGCCCCGTAACCGGCAACGTTCACCTGCATCCGGTACCAGCCGAACGGACGCCACAGCGGCGGCTGGGCAATCTTCACAGCCTGGATCCGGCCCGGCGGAAGTGTCTGCGCCTGGGTGTCCAGCAGGCCGTAGCGCAACCGGATGCCGTCCGGCGAGACGGCCGCGGTGAAGTTGTAGCCCTTGTTGAAGAAGTTCCAGTAGCTGGCGGCAAGGCCCAGCGCTGCGGGTACCAGATAGAAGTAGAAAGCGCGGTTGTCCGTCAGCGCGGACAGGACCACGGAAGCGAAGCCGCCCACCACAATGAAGAAGCTTTGCCCGCTCAACAGCAGCGATCCGACAAGGCGCGACGGCGGCACGCTGAGTACCTGGATTTCGGGCGCCTCAGGTGCGGGCGGGCCAAAGGACGCCGCCGATGGGCTGCCGGGACCTGAACGCGCCGCGGCGTTGATGCCGGCCGCCGGGACCGCACCGAAGCTTGCCTCAGCACCGGAGGCCCGGGCCAGGATGGTGGCGCGCAGCTGGCGGGCGTCGTCGATCCTGAGGTACGCCAGGCGCACGGCGGATTCACCGGCGTCGGCAACTTCGAACTTGAGTTCGGCCAGGCCAAAGATGCGGGCCAGCAGGGGCTGCACGATGTCAATTGCCTGGACCCGGTCCAGGCGTGCCTGCCGGTGCTGGCGGAAGAGGAGACCGGTGTTGACCCGGACATAGCCGCCGGAGACCTGGTACTTGGTGAAGTACCAGGTCAGGACGAACCCCAGGACTGCCACGGCCAGCACGGCGGCGCCGCCGCCGAGGAGCCATGGTGCACGGCGGGCGAACCCGTCCTCGAAGACGGGCTGGCCCTGGAGTGTCCGCTCAAACAGGTCGCGGCCGAAGAAGAACGTGATGGCGGCCAATGCAACCCAGCCTCGGACGAAAGGTGAGGCGGGATGCACACGCAGCCATTCGCCGTCGGGCGTTCCCGTGGCTTCCGGGCCGGTACCGGCAGGCGGCAGCGCCGGGCCGGGCAGCTGGCCGTCAGTGGTCACAGTCCTGCCAGCCTGGCTTCGCCGCGGGCGGCCAGTTGTTCCCGGAGCCGGGCGCCTTCCGACGCCGGGAGGCCGGGGATGCGCGCATTGGTGCCGGGGGACGCTGTGTGGAGCTTGACGGTGCACAGGCCCATGCTCCGCTCCACAGGTCCCACGGCGATGTCCACATACTGCATGCGTCCGTACGGGACGGCCATGGTGCGCTGGAAGAAGATGCCGCTCCTGACCAGGAGGTCCTCGTCGCGCTCGGCGTAGCCGATGGCCCGGACCTGCCGGGGGATGAGGACAAGCCGCCATAAGGCAAGCAGCAGGGTGGCGGCCGGAACAGTGATGGCCAGCCACAGCGGCGGCCACCGCCACCATCCCAGGAGGACGAATACCAGCGGCGCGGACAGGACCAGTACGGCGGCGATGTTGGCCAACGCCCATTCCACCAGGCGGACGGTGACGTATTTCGGTGACACCCGCTGCCAGTTGATACCCGGCGGGTCAATCGCCTCGGTACGCATATTCGCCTTCCCCAGCGGCTTCCCCGCGGGCAGGCCGGCCCTTCTTCCCGTCAACCGTGTTGGTGTCGCCGTCTTCCGGCGGGATCCTGCAGAACCGCTCCACGACGAGCCCCACCACGATCATCACCAGGCCGCCGCCCGCCATGGCGAGGGCGAGCCAGGTGATGCCCTGGTCGCTGCGCAGGCTCCAGATCCGCAACTGGTCCAGGAAGATGCCCACATGCCATCCCAGCAGCACCGATCCGGCGTAGGCGCACGCCTGCGCCAGGATCAGGGTCCGGGCGGCCAGCAGGGGATCCAGCTGCGTCTTCTTCGTCTTGCTGTTGGGCTGGTGGCTGTTCCGCCACCTCAGGATCCGGATACCCAGGATCAGGGTGATGATGACGATGACGCCCATGGTGGCCAGCGCGGTGGCAGGCAGGACAGGCGTGGCCATGCTGTACCGGCTGGTGACAACCGTGGCCGACCAGCCCGCGATGGCAAGGATGACGCAGATCAGCAGCAGGCGCAGCGGGTTGATGGGCTTCATCTCTCCTCCACCGCTCCCGCCGTCGGCATTCCGTCAAAGTCCCCGAACCCGTCGAACGGGGCAAGGTCCTTGAAATCATCCGCCTGGACTGCCAAGGAGCTGATCCGTTCACCGTTCAGCGTGGCGGCGGGTTCGATGAGTGACCACGGGTAGAGGACGAAAGCACGTGACGCAGCCCGGGGGTGGGGGATGGTCAGGGCGGGGTCGTCACTGCGGAGCTCACCGTAGGTGATGATGTCGACGTCGAGCGTCCGCGGCCCCCAGCGGACCTCGCGGACGCGGAGGTGCTTGTTCTCCACGGCCTGGCAATGTTCCAGCAGTTCGGCAGGGGTGAGGCTGGTTTCCACGGTAATGACCATGTTCAGGAAGTCCGGCTGGCCGGCAGGTCCGCCCACGGCCTTGGTCTGCACTATGGGAGAGACGGCAAGGAGCCGCACTTCGGGCGGATCCACCAGGTCCGCCACAGCCTCCGTCAGGGTCTCGTTCCGTTCACCAAGGTTGCTGCCCAGGGCCAGCACGGCCTTGGTGTAGATCCCGTTCATGCCTGCGCACCGGACAGCGCAGGGGCGGCGGGAACCCGCTCGCGGTGGACCGTAACGGCCACGTCACCGAAGGGGACCTCGATGGGCGCCTGCGGTTTATGGACGGTGATGTCCACGGCCTGGAGCGTGAATTCGGCCAGGAGGCTGTCGGCGATCCGCACCGCGAGTGCCTCAATGAGGTTCAGGGGCTCCCCGGTGATCCAGTCGGTAATACGCTGCGCCACCTCACCGTAGTGGGCGGTGTCCCGGACGTCGTCGGATTGCGCCGCTTCAGTGAAGTCCAGGTAGAGCACGGCGTCCACAACAAAGGGCTGGCCCTCCCGGCGTTCAAAATCGAAGACACCGTGGTGGCCGACGGCGGTCACTCCAGTCAGCACAATCCTGTCCATGGGTCCCCCGGCCCTATTGCGTTTTGGGGACGGCTTGTGTTGTGGGTGCCGCCGCCATGCGCGCAGCCACCTTGACCGCGTCAAGGCTGGAACCGACGTCGTGCACGCGGACGGCCCAGGCCCCGCGGTAGGCGCTGATGGCTGTGATTGCGGCCGTGGCACTGTCCCGCTCGTCAGGAGCAGCAGACTTCCCGGCCACCGTAAGCAGGGTACCGAGGAAACGCTTGCGGGAGGCAGCCACCAGGACCTTGTGGCCCAGGCTGTCCAGCTGGTCCAGGTTCTGCAGCAGTTCCCAGTTCTGGGCGTCGTTCTTGGCGAACCCCAGGCCCGGATCGATGATGATCTGTTCCCGGCTGACACCGGCTGCGTAGAGCTTGTCCCGTACTCCTGCGAGTTCCGCCACGACTTCCCCGGCCACGTCCGTGTATTCGGCAAGCGAGTTCATGGTCCGGGCGTCGCCCCGGCGGTGCGTGAGGACATAGGGTGCCTTGGAGGCCGCCACAAGCTCCACCATCTCCGGTTCGATGGTCAGCCCGGAGACGTCATTGATGATGGCCGCGCCGGCCTTCAGGGCAGCGGCTGCGGTGGAGGCATGCGTGGTGTCGATGCTGACCAGCGCGCCGGCTTTCACCAGGGCTTCAATCACGGGCAGGACGCGGCGCTGCTCTTCGTCCGGGGTAACGTCGTCGGCGCCGGGCCGGGTGGACTCGCCCCCGACGTCGATGATGTCCGCACCGGCGTAGAACATCCGCAGGCCTGCCGCGATGGCGGTGTCCGCTGTCGCGTGCTTGCCGCCGTCGCTGAATGAATCCGGGGTGACGTTCAGGATGCCCATGACCAGGGTGCGGCCGGTGGGGAGGTCCTCAAAGCGGGCAGCCGGGCGGGGCTTGCGCAGGATGGGCAGCGGGGACGTAGCGGGCCCCGTTCCAGGGGCTGCAGCGAGTGAATCCATGGTGTGTGGTTACCTTCCGAGGATGAGGCTCATGGCTTCGGCACGGGTGGCCGGGTCATGAAGCTGCCCGCGGACCGCACTGGTGACGGTCTTCGCTCCGGGCTTGCGGATGCCGCGCATGGACATGCACATGTGCTCGCATTCAACGACGACGATCGCACCGCGGGGTTTGAGGTGCTGCACCATCGCTTCGACAATTTCGGTAGTCAGCCGCTCCTGTACCTGGGGGCGGCGGGCGTAGATGTCCACCAGCCGGGCCAGCTTGCTCAGCCCGGTCACCTTTCCGTCGTGCGAGGGGATGTAGCCAACGTGGGCCACCCCATGGAACGGCACCAGGTGGTGCTCGCACGTGGAGTAGAAGGGGATGTCCTTGACCAGGACCAGTTCCTCGTGGTCCAGGTCGAAGGTGGTGGACAGGACGTCCGCAGGATCATGGTGCAGTCCGGCGAACACCTCGGCGTACGCCTTCGCAACCCTTTTCGGGGTGTCCACGAGGCCACCGCGGTCCGGGTCCTCGCCGATGGCAAGGAGGATCTCGCGGACGGCCGCCTCAATCCGTGGCCGGTCCACCTTTTCGCTCTTGGAGTGGTGGGAACCGTCCTCCGCCGGGTAGGCGGCGGAGGCGGAAACGTCGTCGTCGTCGAAGGAAGTCACAAGGAAAGCTTAGCCGCGAAGGGTGTCAGGCCCCGAGTCGGGGGTGCCTCCGTGAAACGGAGCATCCTCCGAAACGCCCTGCGGGTGCGGCGGCTGGGCGTCCAGCGGCTCGTCAAGGCGCGCCTTCTTCGCTTCCTCCTGCGCTTCCCGTTCAGCCCGCTCCTGGCGGCTCTCCACCGGTCCGGTCAGCTGGACGGGACGGGTTTCCTTGGACAGCCACACCTCGCGGAAGTCCCGCTTGCGGACGTCACGGAAGATGTCGGCAATCTCGGCCTGGTTGAGGGTCTCCCGCTCCAGCAGCTCCAAGGCGAGGTAGTCCAGGATGTCCCGGTTCTCGGTGAGGATTTCGTAGGCCTCGTCATGTGCCTGCTCGATCAGGCGGCGCACTTCCTCGTCCACCACATAGGCAATCTGGTCAGAGTAGTTCCGCTCGTGCCCTGCGTCGCGGCCCAAGAAGGGTTCGCCGCCGCCCTGGCCCAGGCGGACAGCACCGACGCGTTCGCTCATGCCGTACTCGGTGACCATCTTGCGTGCGGTTCCGGTGGCCTTTTCGATGTCGTTGGAAGCACCGGTGGAGGGATCGTGGAACACGATCTCCTCAGCAACACGGCCTCCCATGGCGTAGGCCATCTGGTCCAGGAGTTCGTTGCGGGTCACTGAGTACTTGTCGTTTTCCGGGACCACCATGGTGTAGCCAAGGGCGCGGCCGCGGGGAAGGATGGTGATCTTGGTGACCGGAGCGGAGTTCCGAAGGGCCGCCGCCACCAGGGCGTGGCCGCCTTCGTGGTAGGCGGTGATCTTGCGCTCGTGTTCCTTCATGACGCGGCTGCGCTTCTGCGGGCCGGCCATGACGCGGTCAATGGCCTCATCCAGGGCGCGGTCGTCAATCAGGTTGGCGTTGGAACGCGCGGTGAGCAGAGCGGCCTCGTTGAGGACGTTGGCGAGGTCGGCGCCGGTATACCCGGGCGTCTTCTTCGCCACACCCTTCAGGTCCACTCCGGGAGCCATCGGCTTGCCCTTGGCGTGCACCTGCAGGATCTGGTCGCGGCCGATCAGGTCCGGCGCTTCCACGGACACCTGGCGGTCGAAGCGGCCGGGGCGCAGCAGGGCCGGGTCCAGGACGTCGGGCCGGTTGGTGGCGGCGATGAGGATCACGTTGGTCTTGACGTCGAAGCCGTCCATCTCCACGAGCAGCTGGTTGAGGGTCTGCTCGCGTTCGTCGTTGCCGCCGCCGATGCCGGCGCCGCGGTGGCGGCCGACGGCGTCGATCTCATCCACGAAGATAATTGCCGGCGAGTTGGCCTTGGCCTGTTCGAAGAGGTCGCGGACGCGGGAGGCGCCGACGCCGACGAACATTTCCACGAAGTCGGAGCCCGAGATGGAGAAGAAGGGAACCCCTGCTTCGCCCGCAACTGCGCGTGCCAGCAGGGTCTTACCGGTGCCCGGGGGGCCGTAGAGCAGGACACCCTTGGGGATCTTGGCGCCCACGGCCTGGAACTTGGCCGGTTCCTGCAGGAATTCCTTGATTTCCTGGAGTTCCTCCACGGCCTCATCGGCACCTGCAACGTCAGCGAAGGTGACCTGCGGCATGTCCTTGCTGACCATCTTGGCCTTGGACTTGCCGAACTGCATGATCTTGGAGCCGCCGCCCTGCATGCGGGTCATCAGGAACCAGAAGAGGGCGCCCAGCAGGATGACGGGGATCAGGAGGGACAGCAGGCCGGAGAACCAGTTGCTTTCGATCGGCTGGTCGGTGAAGCCCTGTGCGGGCTTGGCGTCGGTGACAGCCTTCACCACGTCCTGCGCACGGGCATCGACGAAGAAGAACTGGACGCTCTTGCCTTTGTCCTGCCCGTCCACCTGCAGGTTGTCCTTCAGCGTGAGGTCAACGCGGTTCTCGCCGTCGAAGATCTTGGCCTGCTCCACCTTGTTGCTGGAGAGCAGTTCCAGGCCCTTGTCCGTGTCGATCCGGGCCGCACCGCCGGGGGCGAGCGTTGCAAAAGCCACAAGGAGCAGACCGACCACAACGACGATCCAGATGCCCGGGCCTTTGAAGAAGTTCTTAGCTTTCATCTGTTCGGGGGCTGGCCCCGTCCCTTCCGGTAGTGCTTCACGGCGAGTAGTCTGCGCGCGTGATGGTGCTGCGTCAGCTTCTAGCTATACACCGTCCGGAGTAAATCACGCATAGCGAAAAGCAAAAGTTCCCTGTGGGCGTAGATGGTGCGGCAGTCCGCAGAATGCCGCGTCAAAGCTGCGATATCCCGGTGCGGGGCGGGCCCCACGGATCCACGCGTGAGCGGTCACTGCAGCAAAAGAGGGCGGGCGCCAGGCGGTTGGGGCCGTAGCCCAGCCCGACCGCCGTCGTCCGTACTTTCCCGCGGGTTTCGGGACTGACCGCGCGAAAGGCACGTCATTGAGGACGCGGAACCGTGGAGGCCGGGACGCCGGTTTCCACGCCACGTCCCGGATGCCCACGCTGCTGCTCACGCTTCCCGGACCTCACCAAGGCCACTGCGGGATGGCATTTCATGGCAGTCCCGGGCGGCAACATTGCCGTGAACCGCCATGTTCGCGCGGAAGGGGTTACTCGTAGACGTGCGGCGCCAGGGTGCCCACGAAGTCCAGGTTGCGGTACTTTTCCGCGTAGTCCAGGCCGTAGCCCACCACGAACTCGTTGGGGATGTCGTAGCCCACGTACTTGACGTCGATCTCCACCTTCGCGGCGGTGGGCTTGCGGAACGCGGTGCAGATTTCCACCGACGCGGTGCCACGGGATTCCAGGTTGGTCTTGAGCCAGGACAGGGTGAGGCCGGAATCGATGATGTCCTCGACGATCAGCACGTCCTTGCCCATCAGGTCGGTGTCCAGGTCCTTGAGGATCCGCACTACGCCGGAGGACTGCGTACCCGAGCCGTAGGAGGAAACGGCCATCCAGTCCATGGAGATGTGGCTGTGCAGTGCCCGGGCCAGGTCAGCCATGACCATGACGGCGCCCTTGAGGACGCCAACAATGAGGATTTCGCGTCCTTCGTAGTCTTTGTCGATCTGCGCGGCGAGTTCGGTGATCCGCTGCTGGATCTGTTCCTTGGTGTAGAGAACGTGCTTGAGATCTGCCTGGACGTCGTTTGAATCCACCAATGGCTCCTGTTTAGATGCGGGGTGCGACTATTTTGCGGGCGGTTTTTGAGGCCGGAATACAAGCTTCCCACAGCGCGCGGGTTCGCGGGGAACGGAAGCGGCGCCGCCCGGAGCCCCGGGAGCGGCCGCGTCCTTCGATTCCTCCAGCTGCGCCAGTGACAACCGGTACACACTCACGCCGCCGGGAAGCTCCACCGGTCCGGCCGAGCCCTGCCGCCGGAGCAGCCCTTCTGCCGCCAAAAGGCGCCGGTAGCTGGGCTGCTGCCCGCCGGCGTCGGCCGCTGCCTTGGCGATGACACGGAACCTGATGGCCGGTGCCAGCGCCCGCAGCGCCTCCTCCGGCAGGCCCAGTCCGCTGCCGTCCCGTTCCACCAGGGACGCGTAGGTGCTTTCCGCCACATCCTCCAGGTAGTCGGCGTCCAGCTGCAGGATGGCGGCTGTCCGGGCCAGGGATTCTGCGACGCCGGGACCGAGTTTTTCCTCAAGGTGCGGGAGGACTTCCACCCTGGTCCGTGACCGCGCGAAGGCGGGATCGGAGTTGGTGGGATCGTGCCAGGGATCCAATTCCTCCACGGCACAGATTTCCTCGGTGTCCGCTCGCCGGAGTTCCAGGAAGGGGCGCAGGAGGACGGCATTTCCGGTTCCAGGACGTGCCGGCCGCATCCCTGCGAGGGACCGCGTGCCGGAGCCGCGGGCCAGGCCCAGCAGTACTTGTTCGGCCTGGTCGTCCAGGGTGTGCCCCAGCAGGATTGCCTCCGCGCCCTGGTCTGCGGCTGCGGCCTCAAGCGCGGCATGCCGGGCTTCACGGGCGGCGGCTTCGGGGCCCATGCCGGTACCGGCCACCGTAACGGTACGGATTTCCACCGGATGCAGGCCCAAATCCTGCAGTGCTTCCACCGTGCGGGCGGCAATATCGCCCGATCCCTCCTGCAGCTGGTGGTCCACCACCACGGCGCCAACGGTCAGCGGGTGGCCGTCCACGTGTCCGCGGCGGCCAAAATACGCGGCGACGGCGGCGAGCGCCAGGGAGTCCGGCCCGCCGCTGCAGGCTACGAGGACGTGGCGTGGGTAGCCGGCCCCGGCCAGGGCGTTCTGCAGCAGTTTGCGCGAAGTGCCAACGACGGGCGCCAACCTGCCGGGCCGGCGTCGGCCGCTCCGCGCACCCTGTCCTTCAGCCGCCGGGGCGCCCACCGGTACCTCTGAAGGCAACTAGAGGCCCATCCGGTCGAGCCACAGCTTGGCGTCGTGGATCTCGGGCTCGGTGGGAAGGTGGTCCACCGAGTCCCACACCTTGTTGAAGCCCTCCATGCCGGCCACGTCCACCACCGCGCGGACAAAGCGGGCGCCGTCGGAGTACTGGCGCATTTTGGCGTCCAGGCCCAGGAGGCTGCGGATGAACTTCTCGATCACGCCGCGGTCCTTGCCGCGGTCGTTGAAACGCTGCCGGATGGTCTTCACGGAAGGCACGATGCTCGCGTCCACGGCATCCATCACCACGTTCGCGTGCCCCTCGAGCAGGCTCATCACGGCGGTGAGGTGCGAGATGGCGGCCTTTTCCTCGGGGTCCTGCAGCAGGTCCAGGATGGCGCCGCGGCCCGGCGTGTTTCCGCTGGCAGAGCGGTCCTTCAGCGAACGCGCGGCGGCCGAGGCACGCTCCATCAGGGAATCGACGTTGCCCAGGAGGTGCCCGCTGAGTTCGTCGATTTGCTCCAGCATGTGGTGGCGCAGCCACGGCGCTGCCGCGAACTGCACCCGGTGCGTCTGCTCGTGCAGGCACACCCAGAGCCGGAAATCCTCCGGCGTGACGTTGAGTTCGCGCTCCACCGAGACGATGTTCGGCGCCACCAGCAGGAGCCGGCCGGCAGCAGGGGCCGTGGAGTTCTCCGCCAGGGCCGCAAAGGGATCGTACTGGCCCAGGACCTTGCTGGACAGGAAGGCAAGGACGGCCCCCAACTGGCTGCCGGTAATGGCGCCGCTGACCTGGGCGGCCGCGGGGCTGAGGTTTCCGCGCCGGGTGTCCAGCATCTTCTGCATGGCGGGCTTGAGCATCACCGCGAAGCTTTGGGTGTTGGCCTTGGCCCAGGACGCCCGGTCCACCACCAGCACGGAGGAGTCGCGCAGGTCGCGGGCCGCTTCCAGCCGGGTGATTTCGTGGACGTGCGGCACGGATGCGTCAGCCAGCCGGCGCAGGCTGTCCACCGCCTCCCCGATGGCTTTTCCGTCGAGCACGGGCCCGGCCGGAGCCAGCCTCGCCGCGGCAGAGGCAGCGAGGTCCCAGTTGATCAGGGCTTGCGCCTGGTCGGACTGGGCTGTTGGGGACAACGTCGATGCGGACTCGCGCGCAGTGGACTCCATGGTTCCCATCAGAACACAGCAGGCCGGGGATCGTCCTTAAGTTCGCTGACCGGCGAAACTTCCACAGCCGCTGCACAGGAGGGCGAAAGCGCTGTCCCAGACCCGCCGGGCAGGCTGGAAACCGCAGGGCAACCTTCCTGTCCAGGAGCGGCCCGAACCCGCACAACCGTTGCTGCCCCGCACCGTTCATGCGGGACAGGGCCGTTCATGCGGGACAGGGCCGGTCATAACCATCGAAGGAGGACATCATGATCCCCTACCGTCCCATCGCTCCCCTGACCATCGGCCCGCGCACGGGCTGGAGGTCGGTGCTGGCCGCCGTCGTCATGGCCGCGCTGCTGGGGACCACCGCAAGCCCGCGTTAGCGGCAGCCGCAGCCCGCCAGCGCGGTAGCTGCCCGGTCCAGCGCCACCTTGTTGCCGGCAGCTCCGGGCGTCAGGCCGTTGCCGATGAAGGAGAACACCAGGAGACGGCCGTCGGAGTCAACAACATAGCCGCTCAGCGCCAGCACGGTATTCAGGGTCCCGGTCTTGGCACGGACCAGCCCGGCGCCGCCGGAGGTGGTGGCATCCCCGTAACGGGTGTCCAACGTGCCCGACAATCCGCCAACCGGGAATCCGTCCAGCGCGGCGCGAAGCCTGGTATCAGCGCCGGTGGTCATGGCCCGCACCACGTCCGTGAACTGGCGGGCAGTGACCTGGTTGCCCATGGCCAGGCCGCACACATCCACCAGCTTCACGGCGTCGGGGGTGACGCCGGCGGCCGCAAGCTCGGCAGTGACTGCGGCCGTGGCGCCGTCATTGCTTCCGGGCCGTCCCGTGGCTACCGCCGCCATGCGGCCCATGGTTTCAGCCAGGTAGTTGTCCGAGACCTGCAGCATCAGGTCCACCTGCTCCGCCACGGGGGCCGAGGCAACACTGGCCAGGGCTGCAGCGCCGGCCTTGGCGGCACCGGGTGAACGGTCGACGCCGGCCGCTACCGTCAGTCCCGCCCCGGCACCTGCCGTACGGAGCTGGGCCGCGAACGCCTCCGCCGCAGCCATGGCCGCATCCTGGGGGCGGGGACCGGTGGTGACGGCGGGATCAAAACGTGCGGAGTTGAGGGCCAGCGGGTACAGCGGAGCGATTTCGCCGGCTTCCACATCGCCGGACTGCCAGTTGGGATTCAGTGCAGGGCCGGTGAAAAGGGAGTCGTCCACCAGCACCTTGATGTCACCCGCGGTACCGGCGGCCTGCAGGGCCTGCACGGTGAGGGCTGCAAGCGTGGCCAGGCCGGCATGGCCCATGGCCTGTCCTGGCCGCGACTCCCCGGCGCCCAGGAGGACATCGCCGCCGCCTACCAGGACGACCTGACCGGGAGCAGGGCCCTGCACCACCTGCGTGGTGAACCGGTGCTCCGGCCCCAGGGTGCGCAACGCGGCCACGGCGGTCAGCAGCTTGAGGTTCGACGCCGGCACCCGGCCTTCCGCGCCACCCCGGTCAAAGAGGACCTGGCCCGTGAGCGCGTCCTGCACCATGCCAGTGAAAGTACCGCCGCCGTCGGACGTTAATACTGGTTCCACCTGGGCCGCGACGGCCGACGGCGCGGGCACCGGGGCGGAAGGCTGGAGGGGTGCAAGCACCTGCGGGGCGGAAAGTGTGGCGGGGGCCTGTTGCCAGGCGGGCGCAGCGGGGGCCGGCGCCGGGGCGCTGGAACCAAAGAATCCGGGTCCGACGATGCCGGGGGCCACGAGCAGGGCCGCCGGGATGGCGAGGACTACCAGGACCAGCGTGGCCAGGACCAGGTGCCAGGACTTCCTTGCCTCCTGGGCCATGCCGCCGGAGCGTCGGGAACGCCGGACGCGCAATGGTTCCCTGCCGGTTGGTTTGGTCATGCTGGTGCCGGTCCTCAAGTCCTGAAATTTCCCCACAAGTTCCTGATTCCAGGGCCTCTCGCTATATCCTCAATTGTAGTCGGCGGCACCGACACGCTTTTTTGTGGGCCCGTCAAGTGTGCCGCGCACCCCCTGCAATTGCCGAGGAGCATTCCCATGAAGCACGACGTGACCATCGAGATCCCCAAGGGATCACGCGTCAAGTACGAAGTTGACCACGAGACCGGCCGCGTCCGCCTGGACCGCGTCCTCTTCACCTCCATGCAGTACCCCACGCACTACGGGTACTTCGAGAACACCCTCGGCGAGGACGGCGACCCGCTGGACGCACTGGTGCTGCTGCAGGACTTCGACCTGCACCCGGGCGTCATCGTCGAGTCCCGCCCCATCGGCGTCTTCAACATGACCGACGACGGTGGCGGAGACGCCAAGATCCTGTGCGTGCCGGTAGACGCCCGCTTTGACCACATCCAGGAAGTCAGCGACGTCAACGAGTACCTGATCAAGGAAATCGAGCACTTCTTCACCCGCTACAAGGACCTGGAGCCGGGCAAGTGGGTCAAGGCCGAGGGCTGGGGCGACCGCGCCGCCGCCGAAGCCGAGCTGGAAGCTTCCATCAAGCGCTACGTGCCCACCGGTCACTAGTCCACGAACCACCAGTCCGACGGCGGGTGCCTGGCTTTTCGAAGCCGGGCACCCGCCGTCGTTGTTTCAGGAAGTTATGGCATGGTGGGGGCTGTGAGTTCCGAGCCAGCCGTGACGTCCCAGCTTCTGTTCCATCCGCCGTGCGGCCCCGTCAGCGGGCGGCGGGACGGCGACGTCATCCGTGCCACCGGCATTCCCTACGCCACCGCTGAACGTTTCCAGGCGCCCGCACCGGTTCCGGACTGGACCGCCGAATATGCCGCCACCTCTCCCGCACCCGCCTGCCCCCAGGCGCCGGTGCCGTTCCTGGACGACGTCCTGGGGACCAAATACGGCGAGCTTCCCGGCAGCGAGGACTGCCAGAACCTTTCCATCACGCTGCCCGGCACCCTGAAGCCGGACGAAAAACTGCCCGTCATGGTCTGGATCCACGGTGGCTCCTACACCACCGGCTCCGGGGACCTGGCCATCTTCGACCCCGCACTGCTGGTGGCCGAAAACCGGGTGATCGTGGTTTCCGTGACGTACCGGCTCGGACTGTTCGGGTTCCTGGCAACACCGGCAGGCCGGCCCGGCAACCTGGGACTCCTGGACCAGCTCGAAGCTTTCCGGTGGGTGCAGCGGAACATTGCCGCGTTCGGGGGCGATCCCGGCCGGGTCACCGCCTTCGGCCAGTCCGCCGGGGGCGACGCGATCGCCCACCTGATGGCCACGCCCGAGGCACCAACCCTCTTCCAGCGCGCCATCATCCAAAGCGCCCCGCTGGGCATCACCCGCGGCCGGGCGAAGATGAACCACGCCATGGGCATTGCCGCGGATTCCGTGACCGAGGAGACCCCCGCCATGGACGTGGTGGCTCTCGAAGCACAGGTCACGCAGGTGGCCCGGAAGTTCGGCATGCTGGCGGCCATGCCGTTCGGCACCCAGTACGGCCACGACCCGCTCCCGGAAGAGTCAGGCATCGAGGCTGCCTGGAACCGGACCGCGCCGGCCATCGACGTGCTGATCGGCCATACCTCCGAGGAGGCCCGCCTGTTCCTCCCCCGCAGCCCCCGCCTGATGAGCCTGGCCGCGGTTCCGTTTGTGGGCAAGGCCGCCGTCCGCGCCGTTGACTGGGTTGTCACCGAAACTGTGTACGGCCGGGCAACCCGCAGGTTCGCGCGCCGGCATGCCAAGGCAGGCGGAAGGGCGCACCGCTACGTCCTGGACTGGCATGCCCCCGGCAACATCTTCGGCGCCGCCCACA
Source organism: Arthrobacter sp. DNA4 (assembly GCF_024362385.1). NCBI lineage: Bacteria > Bacillati > Actinomycetota > Actinomycetes > Micrococcales > Micrococcaceae > Arthrobacter > Arthrobacter sp. DNA4. The sequence goes on along the minus strand of NZ_CP101466.1, from coordinate 245,091 downwards.
CCGTGGACCTGCCCCTGCTGCTGGGAAGCCGGAAGACGTGGGAGGGCGTGGGCCTGATCGCCGGTTCAGAGTGGGCGGATGTGGAGGCCGCGGGCCGGGAGATGCGTGCACTGTGGGCCGGCTTCGCGGGGGGCACTGACCTTGGCGGATCCGGGAGCATCCCCGGCGTCCTGCGCTACCGCGCGGTCTGACGCAATGCCGTCTGACCACAGCATTGACGGGCAGCCCATGAGAACCCTTGGCGTGGATCTGGCGGCAGCGACCAAAAAGACTGCCGTGGCGGTCATCGAGTGGAGCGGTGACCGGGCCCGGCTGGCCCACCTGGCCCTGGATGTTGACGACCAGGAGATCGTGGACCTGTTCGGCACCTGCGGCATGACCGGCGTCGACTGCCCTGTGGGCTGGCCTGACGCGCTGATCCCGTTCCTCACCGGCCACCTGAACTTCAACGCAGCGCCGGTTCTGGAGCACGACGGCCTAGCGGGCCGGAGGCTGCTTGCCTACCGGGACACGGACCGCTTCGTCACGCGCGAAACCGGCCTGATCCCCCTGAGCGTTTCCGCCGACAGGCTGGCCCACCCTGCGATGCGCTGCGCGGTGATCCAGGCGAAGATCGCGGCACTGCATGGCCCGCAGCTCCGGGACGGGTCGGGGCGGTTTGCCGAGGTGTATCCGGCGGCGTCGCTGAAGATCTGGGGCCTCAACGGGCGCGGCTACAAAGGCCGCGGCATCCCCGAAACCGAGCGTCTGGGCCTCCTGCTGGCGGCCCTCGAAGAGCAGGCGCCCTGGCTGGACCTGGCCGGGCACCGCGACAGGCTAACCGCTTCGGACGACCTGTTCGACGCCGTCATTGCCTCGCTGACCGCCCGGGCCGTGGGCCGCCGTCGGACACTCCTGCCAGACAGTGCCCACGCCGAAGCCGCCCGCAGCGAAGGCTGGATCCACCTGCCCGCCTGCACTCTGGACGACCTCCCGCTTTAGGGCGTCAGCCGCCCAGCTTCCAGTTCCGGATCTCCTCCGGGTCCTCGCCGTGGGTTCGGGTGTGCTCGCGCGCCCGGTTGCGCCGGTCCTGCAGGTCCTGGCGGAGCAGCGAGTGCTTTTCGGCAAGGGCCGGAACGCGGTCGATCGCATCGATGGCCAGGGTGAAGCGGTCGATGCCGTTGAGCATGGCCATGTCGAACGGGGTGGTGGTGGTCCCCTCTTCTTTGTAGCCGTGCACATGGAGCCCCTGCTGGTTGGTGCGCCGGTACGCCAGCCGGTGGATCAGCGCCGGGTAGCCGTGGTACGCGAAGATGACGGGCTTGTCCGGGGTGAAGATGCCGTCGAAGTCATGGGCGGGGAGGCCGTGCGGATGCTCGCTTTCGTCCTGCAGCCGCATCAGGTCGACCACATTGACCACCCGCACCTTGAGACCGGGGGCACCATTGCGGAGCAGTTCCGCAGCCGCCACGGTCTCCACGGTTGGGACGTCACCCGCGCAGGCCAGTACGACGTCGGGCTCCTCGCCGGGCACCTCGGAGCCGGCGAACGCCCAGATGCCCAGGCCGCGGTGGCAGTGGTTCGCGGCATCGGCCGGGCCCATCCAGGTGGGCGAGGGCTGCTTGCCGCTGACCACGATATTCACGTAGTCCGTCGAGGCCAGGCAATGCTCCATGACGGACAGCAGCGTATTGGCATCCGGCGGCAGGTACACCCGGATGACCTCGGCCTTTTTGTTGACCGCGTGGTCGATGAAGCCGGGGTCCTGGTGGGAGAACCCGTTGTGGTCCTGCTGCCACACGTGGGAGGACAGCAGGTAGTTCAGTGATGGGACGGGCTGGCGCCAGTGCAGTTTGCGGGATACCTTGAGCCACTTCGCGTGCTGGTTGAACATGGAATCGACAATGTGCACGAAGGCCTCGTAGCAGTTGAACACGCCGTGCCGCCCGGTCAGGAGGTAGCCCTCCAGCCAGCCCTGGCACAGGTGCTCGCTGAGTACCTCCAGGACCCGGCCGGAGCGGGCAAGGTGCTCGTCGACGTCGTCAATCCGGTACTGCCACACCTTGTCGGTGACCTCGTAGACGTTCTGCAGCCGGTTGGAGGCCGTCTCGTCCGGGCCGAACAGCCGGAAGTTTTCCATGTTCTGGGCAATCACGTCCCGCATCCAGGAGCCCAGCGTGATCATGGGGCTGACCCGGTCGGTTCCCGGGCTGGGCACCTCGACGGCGTGGTCCTGGTAGGCGGGCAGCTTGAGGGCCCGCCGGAGCAGCCCGCCGTTGGCGTGCGGGGTGGCACTCATGCGGAAGTCCCCGGTGGGTGCCCCTTCGGCGACGTCGGGCCGGAGCCGGCCGTCGCCGTCGAACAATTCCTCCGGCCGGTAGGACTGCAGCCATTCCTCCAGCTGCTTCAGGTGCTCCCCGTTGGTGCGGACCTCGGACAGCGGCACCTGGTGCGCCCGCCACGTTCCTTCCACCTGCAGCCCGTCCACGGTGCGCGGCCCGGTCCAGCCCTTGGGCGAACGCAGGACGATCATCGGCCAGCGGTGCCCGCCCTCCCCGGCCTCTTCAGCGTCCGGATCCTGCCGGTGGGCGTCCTGGATGGCCCTGATATCGGCCAGGCAGCGGTCCAGGACCGCGGCGAAGTCACGGTGCGCCTGCTCCGTGTTGTCCGGATCCGCCACCGTCACGAAATACGGCTCATGGCCATACCCGCGCAGCAGCTGCTCCAGCTGGTCCTGCGGCATCCGGGCCAGCACAGTGGGGTTGGCGATCTTGTAGCCGTTCAGGTGCAGGATGGGCAGCACGGCACCGTCGGTGGCGGGGTCCAGGAAGTTGTGCGAGTGCCAGCTGGCGGCCAGCGGCCCGGTCTCGGCCTCGCCGTCACCGATCACGACGGCGGTCACCAGCTGCGGGTTGTCGAACACCGATCCGTAGGCGTGGGCCAGGCAGTATCCCAGTTCACCGCCCTCGCTGATGGAGCCAGGGCTTTCCGGTGCGGCGTGGCTGGGGATGCCGCCCGGGTAGGAAAACTGCCGGAACAGCTCCGCCAGGCCGGCCTCGTCGTTGCCCACGTGGGCATAGATTTCGGAGTAGGTGCCTTCCAGCCAGGCATTTGCGACGACGGCGGGGCCGCCATGGCCGGGACCGGCGACGAAGAGCATCTCCAGTGAGTCGCGGCGGATCACGCGGTTCAGGTGGGCATAGACGAAGTTGAGCCCGGGTGTGGTGCCCCAGTGGCCCAACAGGCGGGACTTGGTGTCCCCAGCCTGCAGCGGCTCGCGCAGCAACGGGTTGGACCGCAGGTAGATCTGGCCCACGGAGAGATAGTTGGCTGCCCGCCACCACCTGTCGACGAGTTCGAGTTCCCCCTGTTCGATGCCGTCCTGCTGCATCTCGCCCTGCATCTCGTCCTGCCCTGCGCTGCTTACCATAACCATCCTTACGTCGGGTGTGCCGCTGCAGGCGGCAGTTCCCCCATCGCAACAGATGGAGGGGTACGGAGGCAACCCCCGCCGATGTACCTTGCCTTTTGGACCGTGGGCACCTGTAGGGTACTAAGCAAGCTTAGCTTTCGCTGAGGCGGAGGCTGGGAACATCAAAACGTGGGGAGATCAAGACATGCCAGCCGAAGACGACGTTGTAATTCCCGGGGTTCCGTCCAGCGAGCCGCCGGCGCTCGAGGAGCCCACCAGCCCGCGGGAGCCGTTGCCGCCAAAGCCGGACCAGCGCGGCCCCGAGGCCGTGTCCCCCACCGGCAGCCCTACCGGTGCGCCTGCCACCGCCCGCGCCCAGTCCGGCCAGTACCTGACCACCGCGCAGGGCCTGCGGCTGCAGGATACGGACCACTCCCTGAAGGCCGGCCCGCGGGGTCCCATCCTGCTGCAGGACCATCACCTGCGCGAGAAGATCACCCACTTTGACCACGAGCGGATCCCGGAGCGCGTTGTCCACGCACGCGGCGCAGGAGCGCACGGGGTGTTCCGGTCCTACGGCACGGCGTCGAAGGTAACGCGCGCCGGATTCCTCGCCCCGGACGTCGAAACGCCCGTGTTTGTCAGGTTCTCCACGGTGCTTGGCTCCCGTGGGTCGGCCGACGCGGTGCGGGACACCCGGGGTTTCTCCACGAAGTTCTATACGGATGAGGGCACCTACGACCTCGTGGGAAACAACATTCCCGTCTTCTTCATCCAGGACGGCATCAAGTTCCCGGATGTGGTGCACGCGGCCAAGCCCCACCCGGACCGCGAGATTCCCCAGGCCCAGAGCGCGCACGACACCTTCTGGGACTTCGTGTCGCTCCACACCGAGGCACAGGCCCACACCCTGTGGAACATGTCAGACCGCGGCATCCCCCGGTCGTACCGGACCATGGAAGGCTTCGGCGTCCACACCTTCCGCCTCATCAACGCTGCGGGTGACACCACCCTGGTGAAGTTCCACTGGAAGCCTAAGCAGGGCGTGCACTCACTGGTCTGGGAGGAAGCCCAAATCATCAACGGCATGGACCCGGACTTCCACCGGCGGGATCTGGCCGACGCCATCGAGGCCGGCGCCTACCCTGAATGGGAACTGGGCATCCAGACCTTCCCGGACACGGAAGACCAGATGTTCCAGGGCATCGACCTCCTGGACCCCACCAAGTTCGTCCCCGAGGAACTGGCGCCGGCGCAGCCCATCGGCCTCATGACCCTCAACGCGAACCCCACCAACTTCTTCGCGGAAACCGAGCAGGTGGCCTTCCACCCGGGCCACCTGGTTCCGGGCATCGACGTCACCAACGATCCCCTGCTGCAGGTCCGCCTGTTCTCCTACCTGGACACCCAGATCTCGCGCCTGGGCGGCCCCAACTTCGCCCAGATCCCCATCAACCGGCCGCAGGCTCCGGTCAACGACATGCTCCGCGACGGCATGCACCAGACGGCGGACCACGCCGGAGTGGCGCCGTACCGGCCCAATTCGTTGGACGGCGGCTGCCCGTTCCTGGCCGGGCAGGACATGGGAGCGTTCGTGGACGTGCCGGAGGCGGTGGCGGAATCCATCAAGGAGCGGCGCAACCCGGCCTCCTTCGATGACCACTACAGCCAGGCCCGGCTGTTCTTCCGCAGCCTGAGCGCCGTGGAGCAGGACCACGTGATCCAGGCCTACACGTTCGAGCTCGGCAAGTGCTACGAAAGCGCCGTCCGCGAACGCCAACTGCTGGCCCTGGCCAACATCGACGCCGCACTGTGCGCCGCGGTGGCCGCCGGCCTGGGCATGCCCGCTCCGGAGGCCACCGAGCAGGTCCCGGACCGCGACCCCAGCCCTTCCGTGTCCCAGGTGGGTGGAACGTGGCCGGTTGCCGGGCGCGTTGTAGGCATCATTGCCGATTCCTCCAGCGACCTGTCCCAGGTGGAGGCGGCCCGCCAGGCGCTCGACGGCGAGGGCATGGTCCCGCTGGTCATCGCACCGGCCGGGGGCACGCTTTCCTCCGACGGGCTTTCGGTGACGGTGCAGCGGACCTTCCTCACGGCACGGTCCACCGAGTTCGACGCACTGCTGGTCGCCGGCGGCAAGCAGCCCGCGGCCGATGCTTCCGCAGGGCGGGACGCCAAGGCCGGGGAGCCGGTTGACGGGCTGGATCCGCGCGTCGCACTGATGTTGTCCGAGGCCTACCGCCATGCCAAGGCCATTGCGGCCTGGGGCTCCGGTTCGGCCGTCCTGGAGGCGGCCGGCATCCCGCAGGGGGCCGCAGGGGTAGTTGGCGGGAACGATGCTGCCTCGGTAACCACCGAAATTTCCGGGCTCATCGCCGCCCACCGCGCCTGGGACCGCTTCCCGGCAGCGGGCGCCGCTGCGGAAAAGGGAAACTGACCCGGGCCTGTTGCCTGTTGGCCTGCCGGTCTGCGGCTGGGGGTCTGCGTCACCGCGATGCGGGCCCCAAGCCGTTTGCCGGGGCGGGAACCGGCCGTTTCGCAATTCCTACTTCCGGGTAGTGTGGACCCAGAATGTTCACCCTGACCATCAACCAGACGGACAGCCGTCGCGACGGCGACCAGGTGCCGCAGCTGCTTAAGGCGCTGCGGCACATTCCCGCGCGCCTGGACTTCGACAGGTCGGTCGAGGACGAAGTCCAGGGGATCGTCGACTGCCCACACCAGGCCGTGGACGCCGCGCTGATCGCACTGCGGAGCGGGCACTGGTACGTGGGAATCGGAGCAGGGCCCGTGAACGAGCCGCTGCCCAACCAGATCAAGGACGCGTCCGGGCACGGCCTGGTCTATGCCCGCCGGGCCGTGGACCGGCTCCACAGCAGCAAGGAGCGGGTGCCGGTTGCGGTGGAGGGTCCGCTGGCCGACGTTGCCCACGACGCCGAGGCAGTCCTGCGGCTGCTGGGCCACATCGTGCGGGACCGGTCGGGCGCGGAATGGCGCGTGCTGGACCTGCTGACCCCCGGGGTCCGCGGACAGCAGAAGGCAGTGGCGCAGGAACTGGGCATCACCACCCAGGCCGTGAGCAAAGCGGTGGCACGGGCACAGTGGAATGAGGAACACGCCGCCCGGCCCGCTGCCGCGAGACTGCTGGGGCTGATCCTCGCGGTGGGCTGACTGCCGGCGGGTTGACCGCCTGAGCCGGGTCCCGCCGTCGTCAATTACTGCCGGGGCTGTTTCTGGCCCTTAGCTCCCGGTGGTGGCCAGGACCGGCTCGCCGTTGAAGTACTCCAGCTTCCAGCCATCGATCGCGTGGTGGTGCGCCAGGTTAAGGGCGGCATTGTCCACGCTGGCCAGGGTCTGGCCGATGGCGCGGCTGAGGCTGACGCGCAGCAGGGTGCCGTGGGTGACCACCAGGAGCCGCTGCCCGCGGAACTCCTCCGCCAGGCCTTCGAGCGCCGCAAGCCCGCGGTCGGCGGCCTCGTCTTCGCTTTCCGCACCCTTGAACCCGCCTGGCACGCGCAGCGCCTCCAACTCGGGGCCGGCCTGCATCCCTTCGGCCGGGCCGAAGCTGCGCTCGGTCAGCTCCGGGACGCGCCGGACCACTGTGAGCCCGAGTCCTTCGGCGATCAGATCCGCGGTCTCAGCAGCACGGCTCAGCGGGGAGGAGACGATTGCGTCCCATTCGTACGGCGCCAGGATGCCGACGGCGTCACGCGCCTGGCCGCGCCCCACGTCGTTCAGGGGGATGTCGGTAGATCCCTGCAGCCGGCGCTCGGCATTCCAGTCGGTCTGGCCATGGCGGACGAGGGCGAACGTCGTAAGGGTCATGCCTCTATTCTGCCTTGGCTCCAGGCCCGCACCGGAATCGCGGCAGCGGACGGTGCCTTCAGCGCCCTAAAGGAGGCTGCGCAGCACGTGGGCGGCGCCGTCGTCGTGCACTGAGTGGGTGACCTCGTCCGCTGCGGCGACCACTTCCGCCGGGGCCTGCCCCATGGCGACGCCGCGGCCGGCCCAGGTGAGCATTTCGATGTCGTTCCGGCCGTCCCCCACCGCAACCGTCAGGTGTTCTTCAAAGCCGAGGCGGAGCCTGAGGTCTTCCAGGGCGCTGGCCTTGGTCACACCCGCAGCGGCGATGTCCAGCCACGCAGTCCAGCCCACGGAGTAGGTCACCCCCGCGAGGCCCACGTGGTTGATGGCCTCGTTGAACTCCTCGGGCGTGTTTTCGGTGCTGAACACCACCACGCGGACGGCTGTTGCCTCCAGCATGGTGTGGAAGTCAACGCCCACCGCCTCCACGCCGAAGCTGGCATCCTGGAACCGCTCGGTGGAGAGGAAGTTGCCGTCGGCGTCCTCCAGCGCGTACTTGGCGGACGGAAGCCGTTCGCGGAGGGCACGCAGCGCCGGCGCGGGATCAAACGTGGCTTTGTGGATGACCTCGTAGCCGTTTTCCAGTTCCGGGTGGAGCCGAAGGGTCACGCCGCCGTTGCAGCAGACGGCGTACCCGCGCTCGATGCCAATTTTCTCGATGATGGGAAGCGTGGCGTTCAGGGAGCGGCCGGTGGCGATCATCACCTCGTGCCCGGCGGCCACGACGGCCTGCGCGGCTTCCCGTACGCCAGGGGACATATGCCCGTCGTGGTTGACCAGGGTCCCGTCCACGTCCAGGGCGACCATGAACTTCCGGTCGACACCGGCAAAGCCGATGTTGTTCTGGTTGTAGTCTCGATTGTTGTCTCGCCGGTCATCGTTGCCGGCGACTGAGGTTTCAGTCAGCGTTGTCATCCACATAGTGAACCAGACCTAACTGACACGCGCTAGGACGCGGACCACAGGTTTATTGAACTGTTGGTTAACACGGCGGCTTACCACATGCGATGCGCTTGCTGGCGCGTTCGTTCACCCCGGCTCTGAGCGATCCTGTCCGTGAGGAGGGCACTTGATTCCTCGAATCCCAACCTTGTTCGCACATCCGCGCCTTCAGCGTTGTGATTGGCGAACAAGGCTCTGATTCCGGCGGCGGGACGCTACGAGCGCGGGCGCAGGCCTGCGGCGAGGAGCTTGTGACGCAGCTTGTTTGGGTCCGTCAGGTCTGCCCACCGCCACCGGACGAAACCATGGCCGAGTGCACGGATCCGGTCTTCGCGGAGCTTCTCCCGGTAAACAGCCTCCTCTGCGGTGATCCCGTCCCGCCGGGCCAACTCCACGTACTTCCCTTTGCCGTCGAACTCACCCACCACGCCTTGCCGGGGCCACCAGAAGTCACTCCTGCCGATGAAGCCGGTACCATCCCTGAAGACCTGCTGAAGGACCGGTTGCTCAAAGCCGAGGAATTCAAAGACGGCACGGCTGTATGACTCCCCAACAGACTCCGGCTGCGGGCTGGCAAGGCTGGCCGCCCGCTCCGCGCGGCACCGGGCAGCTGCGGAAGGAAGGGCGGCTATGCCGGCGGCAATTTCCGGCACGGACAGGAGGCTGACACCCTGCTCCAGCTCGCCATCTGCGAGTAGTCTGCGGGCGGCCCCGTCTGCGAGCACCAAGGCCTGGCTAAGCTCCGCTGAGCCCAGTACGTCCACGGTGGTCTGGATGAGCCCTGAACAGAGGAACTCGCCAAAGGGCACGGCATTGAACCCGGTCATGAGGCGGTACCGAAGCGGATAGGAACGTGTGCGGCGTACGTTCCCGGCGGAATCGTCCCCGCCCAGTACCAACAGCGGCGAGTTTCGGATGCCGCTGCGGCCGGGAAGCGTGGTGGCCAGTTCCACGCAGGGCGGCGTTCCAAGCGTTGGCAACCCACTGGCCACTGCTGCCGTAAGCCCGCACAGAACTGCACCTTTGACTGATCTGACAACTGCCGTCGTCGTCCATTCGAAGCGCCGGGAGGGCAGTGCACGAAGCCAGTCTTCGGTGGGAACGTAGAAACCCCGGCGAATCCGCACCAGTTGCCCCGCTTTAAAGGCACGGTGCACGCGGTCCGTGCCGGCGCCCGTGCGGAGAATGGCGGCAGTATCAATCAGTCCCGGCGGTACATCCATGCCATCATGATGCGCGACAGCGGAAGCAGGGATGGGGGGCCAGCGCCTGCATGTGGACAATCACGAGCCGGACCTAAGCTGGTCCGCGGATCAGAACCACGTAGGTTCGGATCCGCGAACAAGCTTATGAGTGGACCGCTAGAGGACCGGGAGGACCTCGAGGCCGCCCAGGTACTTCTGCAGGGCCTTCGGTACGTTCACGGAGCCGTCCGCGTTCTGGTGGTGCTCCAGCAGCGCCACGATCCAGCGGGTGGTGGCGAGGGTGCCGTTCAGAGTGGCCACGGCGCGGGTGCCCTTGGAGACGCCTTCCGCGTTCACCACACGCTCACGGATGTTCAGGCGACGGGCCTGGAACGTGGTGCAGTTGGAGGTGGAGGTCAGCTCGCGGTAGGCGTTCTGCGTGGGGACCCAGGCTTCACAGTCGTACTTGCGGGCCGCGGAGGTGCCGAGGTCGCCGGCCGCGGTGTCGATGACCCGGTACGGCAGCTCGCACTTGGCCAGCATTTCCTCTTCCCAGGCCAGGAGTCGCTGGTGCTCGGCGGCGGCCTCTTCAACGGTGGTGTAGATGAACATCTCCACCTTGTTGAACTGGTGCACGCGGATGATGCCGCGGGTGTCCTTGCCGTGGGATCCGGCCTCACGGCGGTAGCAGGAGCTCTGGCCCGCGTAGCGGATGGGGCCGGCGGAGAAGTCGAGGATCTCGTCGGCGTGGTATCCGGCCAGTGCCACCTCTGAGGTGCCCACAAGGTAAAGGTCGTCTTCGGCAAGACGGTAGATCTCGGCGTCGTGCTTTACATCGAAACCGGTGCCCTGCATGGTCTCGGGGCGCACCAGGGTGGGGGTGATCATGGGGACGAAGCCGGCCTCGATGGCCTGGTCCATGGCCATCTGCAGCAGTGCCATCTCCAGCCGGGCACCCACGCCGCGCAGGAAGTAGAAGCGCGCGCCGGAGACCTTGGCGCCGCGTTCCATGTCGATGGCGCCGATCAGCTCGCCGATTTCCAGGTGGTCCTTCGGCTCGAAGTCAGGGAATTCGCGCGGGGTGCCAACGGTCTTGACCACCACGTAGTCGTCCTCGCCGCCTTCGGGAACGCCGTCCTCCACCAGGTTGGGGATGGTGCGCAGCAGTTCTTCCTGCTTGGTCTGGGCGGCATCGGCCTCTGCGGAGGCCGCCTTGACCGAATTGGCCAGTTCCTTGACCTCGGCCAGCAGGGCCTGCTTCTCCTCGCCCTTCGCCTTCGCCACCTTCTTGCCGAACACGTTCTGCTCCGCGCGGAGGTTCTCGAAGCGGAGCAGGGCGGCACGGCGGGCGGAATCCGCGGAGATGATCGCGTCCACCACTGATTCGTCCGCGCCGCGGGCGCGCTGGCTGGCACGGAACTTGTCCGGGTTTTCGCTGAGGTCTTTTACGTCGATCACCAGACAAGGGTATCCAATTCACTGCACGACGGCGGGCGTGCGGCTCCGTGCGGCGGCCCGCCGTGCGCCGGGCTACTGTTGAAGCACCATGAGCGACTGGATTCTCTACGTGCTGATTGCGGTGGCGCTTGCCTTCGCCACGTCCAGCTGGTGGGGGGTGCGCCGCCTCAAGGCGCTGCATGTGCGCAGTACGGTGGCCGGTGATTCCTACGACTCCGGGCTGGCGCAGCAGCGGGTGGCCGTAATCCTGAATCCCATTAAGGCGCGGGCCGACGAAGCAAGGGGAATGATCCACAGGGCCTGCCTGGCCGCCGGCTGGGAGGAACCGGTCTTTTTCGAGACGACGGCCGAGGACCCGGGCTTTTCGCAGATGCAGGCTGCGTTGGCGGGAAAGCCCGACGTCGTCCTGGTGGGCGGTGGCGACGGCACCGTCCGCGTGGTGGCGGAGGCCCTCGCGCACACCGGCATTGCCATGGGCCTGATTCCGCTGGGCACGGGAAACCTGCTGGCCCGGAACGTGGATCTGGATGTGAACGACCTCCACAGCAGTGTCCAGACCGCGCTTTTCGGCCGCCAGCGGTACATCGACACCGCCCGGATGGCCATCGAGAACTCCCGCACCGGCCACTACTCGGAGCACGTCTTCCTGGTGATCGCCGGAATAGGCATGGACGCCGAAGTCCTGGCCGACACCAATGCGGGGCTGAAGAAAGCCGTCGGCTGGCTCGCCTACACCGAGGCGGGCGTGCGCCACCTTCCGGGCCGGCGGAAAAAGGTCTCCATCGCCCTGGATGGCAGTCCGGAGCAGGTCCGGAACATCCGGAGCGTGCTTTTCGCCAACTGTGGACTGGTCCCCGGCGGCATTGATTTCATACCGCAGGCCATGATCGACGACGGCATGCTCGACGTCGTGGTCATGAGTCCCCGCAGCGCGCTGGGCTGGCTGCTGATGTACGTGAAGATCATGTTCAAGCACAGCGGAAAGCTGCCCATCATGACCGTCTACCGGTCAGTCAAGGTGGTCATCAAGTGCCCCGAACCCATGCCCACGCAGCTCGACGGCGACACGTCGGGGGAAGCGACGCAGCTCACGGTCCAGGTGGAGCCCCGGTCACTCCTGGTCCGGGTCAAAGGACAGGTACAGGACAGCGGTCCCGTGCATGGAAGTGCACACGCCGCACGGTAGCGGACGGCTGAAGGGGTGCCGCGATGCGGCTCTGACTCAGTAGTCGGCGCCGTCAGGCCCCAGACTTCTTCTCTGCCTCAGCGGCAGCTTTCGCGTCCGCATGGGCTTGTTTGGCAGCAGCATGGGCTTCGGACTGCTCGCGGATCATCGCCTGCTCCTCTTCGAAGCGCAGGCGGTCAGCACGGTCGGCGTCGTCCCCGTCCCAGTCCTGGTTATCTCCCGTGGGCTTGGGATTGACGATCATCCCCTGGCCGTCGTTGTCAGTGCTGCTGGTCATGACCCGCTCCCTTCGTCAGGGGCCATACCCCGTGTGGATCAGGCAAGCATACGCATTGTCCACAGCCCGCGGAAGTACTTCTGAAGGCATTTGCCTACGCTTTGGGCGAAGCCCCGGAACCGCTTTCACCTGCGACGGATTCCGCGGCAAGTATGGATTGCACCCACGTCCGGGCCGCTGCGAAAGCTTCGTCAGAGGTGTGTGCGGGGACCAGCGTGGCCTGCCGGTCGGCCCTGGCATACGAGCCCAGGAAGCGGGTGCCCGGACTGATGCGGTGCAGCCCCGCCAGCGCGTCAGCGACCCTGGCTTCGCCGGCGTGGCCGTCGGCATCAATACTGAAGAAGTAGTGGCCCAGGTACTGGCCTGTGGGGCGGGATTCAATCCTGCTGAGGTTGACGCCGCGGCTGGCGAACTGGTCCAGGATCTCCATGAGGGCGCCGGGGCGGTCCTCCGGAAGCGGGACCACGACGGTGGTCTTGTCCGCGCCGGTGCGCCCCGGCAGCGCGCCAGGCCGACTGACCAGGATGAAGCGCGTCACCGCACCGGGGTTGTCCCCGATATTCTCCGCCAGGACCGACAACCCTGGATGTTCCCGGGCCACCAGCGGTGCGCAGATCGCCGCGTCGTAGTGGCCATCCCCATCCAGCAATCCCAGGGCCGCGGCGGCAGTTGAGGTGCCGGGAACATATTCCGCTCCCGGTATATTCTGGTCCATCCACAGCCTGCACTGGGCCCACGCGTGACCGTGGGTGGATACGCGCTGCACATCCTCCAGCCGCACCCCGGGCCGGGTCACCAGGACGAAGCTGATGGGAACCAGGACCTCGCGGATGATCCGCAGTTCCTGGCCGGTGGCGATGGCATCCAGCGTGGCGGTGACGCCGCCCTCCACCGAGTTTTCGATGGGGACCATGGCGGCGTCTGCCGAGCCGTCGCGCACCTTGTCAAGGGCAGCGTTGACGTTCGACGCCGGCAACCGGACAGCCTGGGCGGCGTCAGGCACCTGCAGCAGGGCAGCCTCGGTGAAGGTGCCTTCCGGGCCCAGGAAGGCGTAGGTGCGGGACGTGCTTACCACTAAAGGACCAGGGGCTTGAGTCCGTTGTCCGAGACGAGGGGCTTGCCGGATTCCAACCACTGGTCCATTCCGCCGGACACATTAATGGCGGTGTACCCCTGGCCGGTAAGCCATTGGGCGACGCGGAAAGAGCGGCCCCCCGTGCGGCAAATGACGTAGACATCCTCGTCGGGATCCAGTTCGCCCAGACGGGAAGGAATCTGGTCCATGGGAATGTGGACAGCGCCTTCAGCGTGGCCGGCAACCCACTCGTAATCCTCCCGGACGTCCAGGATCACGGCGTCAGCGGGGACGTCATGGACGGGGACGGTATCGAAATCGCTCATCGGAGTCCTGTCTTGGCGGAGCTGGCGGATCAAAGTCAGGTTAAAGCCTAGCCCTTCCACCCCACTCCGCCCGGATCACAACGGAAAAGCTGCGGGTTAGGCTGGTGAAGGCCCAGGAGGTTTCCATGTCCCAGCAGCTGACAGCCCTTCCCGCGCCACCGGTATGTCCAGGCCGGAGCGCCGGGCCGCAGCCGAGGGGATGCCACTGGGGGTGCCACCGTGACTGAACTCCATGAACTCCCGGCGCTGGCCCTGCGGGACCTCCTTCGCAGTGGAGCGGTGTCATCCGCTGACGTCACTTCCCACTTCCTGGACCGGATCGGGCGGCAAAACCCCCTTTTGGGCGCCTTTGTTACGGTGACGGCGGACCAGGCCATGGAGCAGGCCCGGGCGGCGGATGCCCTGCGCTCCCGTTCGGAGGTCGACGACCTTCCCCTGATGCATGGCATACCGGTTGCGTTCAAGGACCTCACGGACGTGGCGGGGGTGGTGACCACGCACGGCAGTGCCGCCCTGGATCACAAACCAGCCCCCGTCGACGCTCCCCTCGTGGCCCTGTTCAAGGATGCCGGCGCGATTTCGCTGGGCAAGACGCAGGTGCCCGAATTCGGACTGACGGCCTACAGCGAGAACCGCATTGCGCCGCCGTCGCGCAATCCCCATGCACCCAGCAGGAGTTCGGGTGGGTCCTCCGGCGGCAGTGCAGCCGCTGTGGCAGCAGGGCTGCTGCCTTTCGCTCCCGGAACCGACGGCGGCGGATCAGTCCGCATACCCGCCGCCGCCTGCGGCCTGGTGGGACTCAAGCCCGGCCGGGGAGTCGTGGCCGCCGGGGAAAGTAGCGGGGACCCTGCACGGCTGGTGGCGCCGGGCCCCCTTGCGCGGAGCGCGGAGGACGCGGCACTGATGATGGACGTCCTGGCACCCGGGAATCAATACCTTTCGGCAGTTAAGCAGGAGCCACCGCGGCTGCGGATCGGCGTCACGCTGGACAGCCCGTGGTCAAGCACATTTCCATTCACGCCGGACCGGGAGGCCCTGGACGCGCTCCAGGCCGGCGAAACCCTCCTGGAACAGGCCGGCCATACCCTTGGTGACGCCGGCATCCGCTACGACAACCGCTACCCGGACGCCTTCACCACCGCGTGGACCGCCGGAGTGGGCGCTGCCCGCATCAGCCCGTCCCGGGAACCGCTGCTGGCGCCCCTGACCCGGACCTTCCGCCGGCGCGCCCAGCAACGCAGCCCGGCGAAGCTCGCGGAGGCGCTGGCATTCCTGCGGCAGTTCCAGCACGACACCCTGGCGCAGTACGGGCAGTGGGACCTGATGCTGATGCCGGCGCTGGCACAGACGCCACGGCCTGTGGGTTGGTTCACCGGCACCGCGCACGGCAGTGACCGCTGACCGGCGGCCCAGTGGCCGGGGGATGCGGACGGCGACTACCGGAAGCAGTGCGAATACGCGCCCTGGTCGTCGATGGTGAATGTGTGCGGACTGACGGCCATCACCATCCCTGTGCACTGGACCGGCGGTACCCCCGGGAACGGACTTCCCATGGGAATCCAGCTGGTGGGTCCCGTGGGATCGGAAGCCCTCCTCCTCCAGGTGGCGAACCAGTTGGGGTACTAGGCCAGTTGGGCGCTTTGCTGTTGACCTTAACCTAACGGCGGCTTAACCCAGCCGTAACCTGGGCTATCCAGACTGGTATAGCGCCATTCCGTTTCCTCCACCCACCAATGCTCCACGAGGAGTTGTCCCGCATGAATGCTGAACCCAGCGCAACCGGCGCCGAAACTGACGCGGCGGCCCCCGATGGCCGGCCAGACCTGAGCAACACCAACGTCAGGGAGGACCTCGCCATGGTAAGCCGCTGCGCCCTGGTCCACCTGCCCACCGGCAGGACGTGCCTGCTCCCCCTCCGCCATCAGGGGGCCTGCGAGTTCCACCGCCCGCAGGAGGCACAGGACATAGTGGCCAGCAGCAGCTGACGGGCGCCGGCGCCCTGCTGCCTCATGCACGTGCCCCCGTTGCCCCGCTCTCGACTCCAGTGCCGGGCAGGAGGACGATTAAAGGGCAGTCACCAAAAAGGAGGTCTGTGATGTGCTACGCATCGAATAAGGACTTCGGGTGGGGCGCAAAGAAAGAAACCAAGCGCCAGCCTGAAGCGGAACCGGAAATCCCTGCGGAAACTCCCGGGAAGCCGGCCAAGGCACAGGAATTCACGTTCTGGGCCTTCCCCAACTGGCGCAGGACGCCTGCGCCGCGCACCCCCTCCGCCGAAAAGAGCAGGGAGAGGGTCTGACGCCCGGGCAAAACCAACCCGGGCCGGAGTCGCTGGAGGGGTCCCCGCGCCGGGACCCCTCCAGCACCACGGCCCCTGCAACCCTCCGCCGAAATGCAGCCGCTGCGGCGCCTCGTCGTTCAGGCCGTTGTGCTGCGGTGACCCTGGCGTCTATGGTTGAACCGTAAGCATGCTTAGCATTCTGGGAAGAGGACACTATGAGCGCAGGACAGGGCACGCCTACACCTGACAGGCAGCCGGAGCCAGAACACGCCACGGCACAGCCCCTCCCCCCGGAAACTCCGGCGGAACGTCCTGTGGGCCACGGCAACGCACCCTCTTACCGGGCGGATGTACCGGAAACGACGGGCGCCAGGGGTCCAGCCACCACGGCAGGGGCCGGCCCCGAACGAAAAGTCACCCGCGCCGGCGTCATCTGGGCCGCAGTGGTGGCCGCCCTGGTGCTCCTGATCCTGCTGATCGTCTTCATCCTGCAGAACCAGGAGCTGGTCCTGGTGAAGTTCCTGGGCTTTGAGGGGTCCGTCCCGCTGGGCATGGCGCTGTTCATTGCCGCCGTGACCGGCGGCGTGCTGGTAGCCGTGGCGGGCGGCGCGCGCATCCTGCAGCTACGTTCCAACGCCCACCGGGACAGGGTCCGGCAACGCAGGTAGCCGCCGTCGACCTCAGAAGGCGCCCAGGCTAGCGAACTTCCGGGCGCGGGCGGCGACG
Source organism: Arthrobacter sp. DNA4 (assembly GCF_024362385.1). NCBI lineage: Bacteria > Bacillati > Actinomycetota > Actinomycetes > Micrococcales > Micrococcaceae > Arthrobacter > Arthrobacter sp. DNA4. The sequence continues at coordinate 228,381 of NZ_CP101466.1, read as the reverse complement.
AGGTCAGGTACCGGAATATTGGCCACCGAACCCAGTTCGTACTCGATGGCCCGCGCCATCCGGGTGCAGAACTCGCGCGGCTCCAGTGAAGCGTCCCCCCGTTCATCCACGATGTGGTCCACCAGGCCGCTGGCATAGAGTGCGGCGACGTCAACACCCTGCGCCTGGGCCATGGCGGGCGCGAACGCGGTGGTGCGGTGCACGATGGCGCTGGCGCCCTCCGGAGGCAGGGGCGAGAGCCAGCTGTGCTGGGCGGCGATGGTCCGGTCTGCGGGCAGCAAAGCCAGCGCCCCTCCCCCGGCGCCCTGGCCAAGCAGCACGGAGACCGACGGGGATTCGAGCCCGATCAGTTCGTACAGCGAGCGCGCAATTTCCCCGGCAAGGCCGCCCTCCTCCGCTTCCTGCGAGAGGGCAGCACCGGCAGTATCAATGACCGTGAGCAGTGGCAGCCGCAGCTCCTCCGCCAGCTTCATGCCGCGGCGGGCCTCCCGCAGCGATCCCGGACCCATGCCGGCGGCGTCCTTCCGCAGCGGGCGCGCATGCCCCAGCACGATGCACGGCTGGGCGCCAAAGCGGGCCAGTGCCAGCAGCAGTCCCGGGTCCTTTTCCCCCTGCCCGGTTCCGTTGAGGGGCAACGCGTCCGTGGCGCCGATCCTCAGCAGCTGGCGCAGGTCCGGCCGCCGCTGCCGCCGCGAAATCCCAATCGAGGTCCAGGCGTCAGCAGTTGACGGCCTGATGTCCAGGGTCTCCGGCGGGGCGGGCACAGACGCCGGCGCGCTTCCGCCCCCGGCACTCCCGTTCGCGGCCAGGATGTCCAGCGCACGGCCCACCAGATCGGCCAGGTCGCCGGGTTCCACCACGCCGTCGATCAGTCCCTTGCTGAACAGGTTCTCCGCCACCTGCACGTTCTCCGGGAACGCTTCGCCGTACAGCGCCTCGTAGACGCGCGGGCCCAGGAAGCCCAGGAGGGCGCCCGGCTCGGCGACGTTGATGTGGCCCAAAGACCCCCAGGATGCCATCACGCCGCCGGTGGTGGGGTGCCGCAGGTAGACAAGGTAGGGAAGGCCGGCCTGCCGGTGTGCGCGGACTGCGCCGGTGATTTTCACCATGGACAGGAACGCGAGCGTCCCCTCCTGCATCCGGGTGCCGCCGGACGCAGGACCCGCCAGCAGCGGGAGCCCTTCAGCAGTGGCGCGTTCGACGGCGGCAACAATCCTTTGCGCCGCCGCGTGGCCTATCGAGCCGGCAAGGAAGGAGAATTCACTGACGATCAACGCCACCCTGTGGCCCCGGATCAGTCCGGCGCCGGTAATGACGGACTCGTCGGCGCCGCTGCGTTCGCGCGCCCTGGCCAAATCGCCGGCGTACTCCCCGGACAGCGCCGGCTGTTGGGGCTCGGTGTCCCAGGAGACAAAGGAACCCGGGTCCACCACGGTTTCCAGGAGCTCGGTGGCGTTCATGTGCCGCACCTTTTCTGCCGTCGCCAAGCTATTTCACCCCGGAAGCCGCAGCGGCGACGGCCGTCGTGAGCCCCAGCCACTCCCGGATCGACTGCCCGTCCTCATTGAGCAGCGGCGGCGCGTCGTGTTCGGTGAGGGTGGTTTCCGCGGCATCACCCGGCGCGAAGAACCGCAGCGGCGGCCCGGGCAGGCTGACCTTTCCAAGCAGCGGATGCTGCACATCCACCACGAGCCCCTGGGACGCCACCTGTTCCCACGCGTACACCTCGTCCAGCGAGCGCACCTTGCCTGCGGGGATCCCGGCGTCGTTCAGCTTTCGCAGCAGTTCCACCGCGCCGTACTCCGAGAAGGCGCGTTCGACGGCGGCAATCACCTCCACGCGGTTCCGCACCCTTTCGGCGTTGCTGGCGAAGCCCGGGGCATCCGGATCGAGGCCAAAGGCCGCGGCAAAGGACTGCCACAGCTTCTCGCTGCCGACGCTGATCTGCACGCTGCCGTCCTTGCAGTTGAACAGGCCGTAGGGGGCAATGGAGGGGTGGTGGTTGCCCTGGGCCTGCGGAACTTCACCGGCAACGGTGGTCCTGGTGCCCTGGAAGGCGTGGACTCCGATCAGGGACGCCAGCAGCGAGGTGCGCACCACCTTGCCCTGCCCGGTCCGGTTCCGCTCAACGAGGGCCGCCAGGACGCCAAACGCCCCGTTCATGCCGGAGAGCAGGTCGGCGATGGGAACGCCCACGCGCTGTGGATCATCCGGTCCGGATCCGGTCAGGGACATCAGCCCGGCCTCACCCTGGAGGATCTGGTCGTAGCCGCTGCGCTGGGATTCGGGACCGTCGTGGCCAAAGCCGGTAATGGACAGGATCACCAGGCGCGGGTTAATGCCGTGCATCGCCGCGGTGGAGAAGCCCAGCCGGTCCATGACCCCGGGCCGGAAGTTTTCGATCACCACATCCGCCCGCTCCAGGAGCCCGCGGAGCACCGCCTGGCCGTCTTCGCTCTTCAGGTCCAGGCTGATGGATTCCTTGTTGCGGTTGCAGGACATGAAGTAGGTGGACTGCAGGTCGTCTTCGGGCCCCACGAAGGGCGGGCCCCACCCCCGGGTGTCATCGCCCGTACCGGGGTTCTCCACCTTGATGACGCGGGCCCCGAGGTCCGCCAGCATCATGCCGGCGTGCGGTCCGGCCAGCGCCCGGCTGAGGTCGACGACGATGTGCCCGGCCAGCGGGCCTTGGGAAGTTTCGGCGGTGCTCATGTGCTGGGTTTCCTTTCGTAAGTACGGCGGCGGATGCAGTGCCGGCTAGAGCCAGCCGGGGACCACCAGCGTCAGCCAGGCCAGGATGGGACCTGCCACGATGACCACCCCGCTGTACCCGAGGATCCGCTTGTAGAACTTGTCCTTGTCCACACCCTCCGGCGCGTTGGCCAGCACCAGGGCGCCGTTGGTGGAGAAGGGCGAGACGTCAACGATCGTGGCTGACACTGCCAGGGCACAGATGACGCCGACGGCGCCGATCTCGCCGGTGGAGAGGAACGGGACGGCGAGCGGGATGAGGGCCGCCAGGATGGCGGTGGAGGAGGCAAAGGCGGACACCACGGCGCCGATGAAGCAGATGATCAGGGCCGCCAGCAGCGGCATCCCCATGCCGGCCACCCCGCTGGAGACGAATTTGATGGTGCCGGCTTCCTCGAGCACGCCGACGAAGGTCAGCATGCCGCAGATGAGCAGCACGGTGGACCAGCTGATCTTGTTGATGGCGCCCTTCTGCGCGGCGGGTGAGACAAGGGCCAGCACGATGGCGATGGTGATGGACACGAAGCCGACGTCCATCTTGAAGCCGAGGGCCACGACGGCCAGCACGATCAGGCCGGCGATGGTGACCAGCTGCGGGATCCGGTCCTTGCGTTCCTTGGTGGCGGCGATGCCGTCACCCGCAGGGTCACGGGGTCCGTACATGCCCGAGCCGAAGCCCTTGAAGGGGACGTCACCGCCGGCTGCCTTGGCGCCGACGCTGACGGACATGCGGGCTTCTGCCGCCTGCTCCACGAAGTGCCCCACCTTGGAGGACAGGAGGTTCCTGCCGCCCAGGACCACGAAGAGCACCACGGCGATGACCAGGTTGAAGATGAAGCTGGACAGGAACAGCGCGGTGGGGCTGAAGGCAAGGTCCGTCTTGGCCAGGATGCCGTTCACCGTGACGCCGTACACCGCGATCGGTGAGAAGCCGCCGGCCTGTGCGCCATGGATCACCATCATGCCCATCAGGAGCGGGCTGATCTTGTACTTGCCGGCAAAGCTCAGGGCGATGGGGGCAATGATGGCGACGGCGGCGGGAGACAGGGCGCCCACGGCCGTGATCACGGCGGTGATGGCGAACATAACCCAGGGGATGAGGGCAACGCGGCTGCCCACGAGCTTGACGGCTCCCCGGACCAGGAGGTCGATGGTGCCGTTGTTCTGGGCGATGGCGAACAGGTAGGTGACGCCGACGATGGTGAGGAAAAGGCCGCCGGGGAAGTTGGCCAGGATTTCGTTGGTGGACATACCCAGCACCACGGCACCCAGCAGGAAGGCGCCCACGAAGGCGAGGGCGCCCATGTTGAGGGGCAGGACGGTGGCGAGCAGGAACATCGCCGCGAGGATGATGATGGACAGGACAGGAGCGGACATCGTTGGTCCTCCATTGGGGAAGCTTAAGGGAGCGAAAGTGTGACGTGAGTTACTGGCTCACTGGACTAGCCTCTTAGACAGTGAGTCAATCTGTCAATAGACGGAGGCGGTATTCTGGACCGGTAGACCCAAGGGAGGGCTTTGTGGAGAAGACGGCACGGCTGGGCCTGGAACGCGTCACGCGGCCACGACTGTACGAGCAGCTGGTGGAACAGATCCTTGCTTATATCGAGTCCGCCCAGCTGAAGCCCGGCGACCTGCTGTCGGCCGAGCGCGACCTTGCCGAGCGGTTGGGCGTCTCCCGCGCCACTCTCGCCCAGGCACTTGTGGCCCTTGAGGTCCTTGGCGTCATTGACGTGCAGCACGGCACCGGAGCCGTCCTGGCCCGGAGGCCCAGCGTCGCCTCGGTGGTCAAGGGCCTGCGTGAACACCAGAGCCGGCTGCCGGAAATTGTGGAAGCCCGCAGCACCCTGGAAGTGAAGCTTGCCGCCCTTGCCGCGGAACGCCGGACGGAGCAGGATCTCGCCGCGATCGACAACGCCCTGGACGTCATGGCGCAGGAAATCAGTGACGGTGACCGCGGCACCCACGGTGATGAGCTGTTCCACCAGGCGATCACCGGCGCAGCGCATTCCTCTGTCCTTGCACAACTAATGGCCTTCATCGCGGAGATGATCCTGGAAACAAGAATGGAATCCCTGGGCCAGCCGGGAAGGCCGGAACAGTCGCTGGCTTCGCACCGGAAGATCGCGGATGCCGTGCGTGCGCAGGACGCGGCGGCAGCGGCAGACGCCATGCTGGCGCACATCGAGCTTGTCTCCGACGTGGAATTGCTCCGCTAGCAGCCGCACGCACCGGGCATCCCGCGGCGACACGCCGGACTGTCTGGCTTCCCGGACAGGTGCGCCTTATTGGCGGTGTTTCCGCGGCGTGAAAACCGATGTGATGGACCTTACGTTTTCATCACTGAGGAGTTTGGCCATGGCCGGAGGCAGTACCGCCGTAGAGGCACGATCGATCGACATGATTCCGCCGGGCGAGCGCCACGGCCACCCGCGGGGCCAGTTCACCCTGTGGTTCGGCGCCAACGCGCAGATCACCGCCATCGTGGATGGCGCCCTTGCCGTGGTATTCGGGGCGGATGCCTTCTGGGCCATCGTGGGCCTGCTGGTGGGCAACGTGCTGGGCGGCGCCGTCATGGCCCTCCACTCTGCCCAGGGCCCCAAACTGGGGCTGCCCCAAATGATTTCCAGCCGCGCCCAGTTCGGCGTCTACGGAGCCGTGATCCCGCTGGCGCTGGTCATCCTGATGTACGTGGGGTTCGCCTCCACAGGCACCGTCCTCTCGGGTCAGGCCATCAACCTCATGCTGGGAGTGGACGCTCCCGCCGTCGGAATCCTCATCTTCGGTGCCGCCACTGCGCTGCTGGCCATCCTGGGCTACAAGTACATCCATGCGCTGGGCCGCATCGCCACAGTGCTGGGACTGGCCGGGTTCCTGTACCTGACAGCCGCCGTCGTCACCAAGTTCGATGTCACCCAAGTGATGATGGTCAAAGGCTTCGAATGGCCCACCTTCCTGACCGCCATCGCCCTCGGTGCAGGCTGGCAGCTGACCTTCGGCCCATACGTGGCCGACTACTCCCGCTACCTCCCGGCCCACACCTCGGAGCGCAAGACGTTCTGGTACACCTTCGCCGGCTCGGTGGGCGGCGCGCAGTGGGCCATGACCCTGGGTGCCCTGGCCGGCGGGCTGTCCGCAGCCAAGCTCGGCGGGGACTTCCTGAAGAACCAGGTGGGGTACATGGGAGACCTTGCCGGCGGGGGCGTGATCGCCATCTTCATCTACCTGATGATCGTCACGGGCAAGCTGACCGTGAACTGCCTCAACGCCTACGGCGCCTTCATGTGCGGCGTCACCATCAGCACCGCGGTCAACCGCCGGGACACCGTCTCGAAAGCCGTGCGGATCGCGTTCATCGTGGCCGTTATCGGCGCCAGCGTCCTCATCGCACTGTTCGCCAGCAAGGACTTCCTGAACCTGTTCAAGAACTTCGTGCTCCTGCTGCTCATGGTGTTCACGCCCTGGTCCGTGATCAACCTCGTGGACTACTACAAGATCTCGCGCGACCGGCTGGACATTCCGGCCCTCTACAACCCGGACGGACGTTACGGCCGCTGGAACGCCGCCGCCCTGGTCTCCTATGGAGCCGGCGTCGTCATTCAGATCCCGTTCCTGGCGCAGTCGCTGTACACCGGCCCGGTCACCAAGCTGCTGGGCGGCGCGGATATCTCCTGGCTCGTGGGGATCGTTGCCACCCTGGCCATCTACTACCCTTGGGCCAAGGCAACCAACCGCGCCCCGGCGGAGTCCATCTACCCCGAGAGCCCCGCAGGGGTGCCGGCTGCCGCGGCCGTGGAGGCATAAGCACGCGGTGCCGGAAGGCACGACGGCGGGCCGGGCGCAGGTGCCTGGGCCGCCGCCGCTGCATGTCCCGGGTCAGCAGGGCTAGAAGGTGCCGGTGTTTGACCCGGCGGTGCCGGCGACCGCCACGCCGATGATGAACAGCAGCCAGAGCGCCCCGTACCCCAGCAGGCAGAGGTAGCCCAGCACCAGGCCGGTAATCGACATCCCCTTGCCCGAGGGTTCGCGGCGCAGTGCCAGGTGGCCGGTGATGATGGCGGCGAACTGGGGAAGCAACAGCCAGCCCATGATGACTGAGGCGATGCCGCAGACCATGCTGGCGATGCTCAGGGTCTTCGGTTCCACAGTTCCGCCGTAGTAGGACGGCTGCCCGAAATACTGGGTGTTGCCGTACTGGGGCTGGCCGTACTGCTGGGGCGGCTGGTACCCGGGCCACGGCGAACCGTTGGGATGGTTTCCGGGACGCTGGTAATCGGGCCCCTGGTAATCAGGCCCTTGGGATGGCTGGCTTGTCATGATTTCTCCCCTGCGAATCTGGCTACAGCCTACTTCAGTGCAGGATCAGGCGGACGGCCAGGATCACCATCAGGACGCCGATGGACGCGTCGATCCACCGCCAGGTGCGGGCGCTTGCCAGCACTCCGGCCAGCGCCCGCGCCCCGTACCCCAGGACGGAAAACCACAGGACGCTTCCGGCCACGGCGCCGGCGGAAAAAGTCCAGCGCAGGTCAGGACCCTGCTGGTTGGCAAGGCTGCCCAGCAGCACCACGGTGTCCAGGTAGACATGCGGGTTGAGGAATGTCAGGGCCGCCGTGGTTGCGATGACCGAATTCCTGGACCTGGGCGCCTGCTCCGCCAGCGCGGCAGGCCTGGCCGCAGCCATAAAGGACCGCACTGCGAACCACAGCAGGTAGGCGGCTCCCGCCCAGCGCAGGACTTCCAGCACTCCCGGGAACCGGGTGACCAGGGCCCCGATACCCGCCGTACCGGCCACGATCAGCAGGGCGTCACCGGCCATGCAGACAGCCACCACTGCCCCGATGTGCTCCCGGCGGATGCCCTGGCGCAGCACAAAGGCGTTCTGGGCGCCGATCGCAACTATCAGCGCCAGCCCGGTCAGCATTCCCGTAATTCCTGCGGCCCACATACCAATGACCGTAGGATCCCCTCTCGGTGAAGGCAAATAACGGATTCTTCGTTCTCATTAGAATGTCTTCATGAACCTTGAGCATCTGAGAGCCCTCGTCGCGGTCATGGACGAAGGAACCTTTGAAGCCGCAGCAGACCTGCTCCGGATCACGCCGTCTGCGGTGAGCCAGCGGATCAAGGCGCTGGAAGCGTCCGTGGGCCAGGTCCTGGTACGCCGCCGGGTGCCCTGTACCGCCACGGACGCCGGTGCGCTGCTGCTGCGGATGGCGCGGCAGGTGCAGGTACTGGAGGCGGAAACGTCAGCAGCACTGGGAGCAGGGTCGCCGGCGCGGGCCCATCTGCCGGTGGCCGTGAACGCTGATTCGCTGGCCACGTGGTTCATTCCGGTCCTGCACCAGGCCGCAGGCTGGGAGGACTCTGCCCTGGACCTCCATGTGGAGGACCAGGGCTACAGCAGCCAGCTGCTCCGCGACGGAGCGGTCATGGGCGCAGTGACGTCCGACCCCGTCCCGGTGAGCGGGTGCCGCGTGGAGCTGCTGGGATCCATGCGCTACATCCCGGTGGCCACCCCGGCGCTGCGCCGCCGCTATTCCCCCTCCGGCATGGTGGACTGGGCGGCCATGCCGGTGCTGAAATTCAACACGAAGGACACGCTCCAGCAGCAGCTGCTGACCGCGAAGAGCGTGCCTGGACTTCCACCCACGCATACGGTGCCTTCTTCCCAGGGGTTCCTGGCAGCCGTCAAGGCCGGCCTGGGCTGGGGAATGATCCCGGAGCTTCAGCTCACCGGCGAGCTGACGGACGGTGTCCTGGTCCGGCTGGAGGAGGACGCCCACCAGGATGTGGCCCTCTACTGGCAAGCCTGGGCCCTGGATTCAGACCGGCTCGCGCGGCTGGGCGCAGCTGTCCGGACGGCTGCCGGAACCCTGCTGCAGCCCGGAGGCGGCCGGGAAGCTAACGGGCCAAGTAGGGCAGGATATAGACGGCGAAAATGACGAAGGCAGCCAGCAGCGCCAGCTTTCCTCCGCTGGTACTGCCGTGCTGCTGCGCTTTGGTGTTCCGGCCGTGGCGCCCCGCACCGGGCGGTCGCGCTGACCGCTTTTTTGCCGGCACCCCAGCCGCCCCACTGGCCCGCTGGCCTGCTGGTGTTTCCCGTGGCGGCAGCGCCCGGCCGGCGGGGTGCCGCGCTGCACTGCGGGCCCTGGCGGACTCGTCGCCGGAGACGGCCCTGCTTCCCGGGAGTACCGCGGGCCCCGTTGGGGGCAGCGCACCCGCCGGGCGCACCACCGTTCCCGGGCGCACGTTGCGCAGGGCCGTGATGCCCGGCTCCTGCTCATGCGTAAGCTGCCGGCCCAGCTCCTCATACAGGCCCACGACTGCCTGCTGGTCGAGGACGGCAGGCAACGCCTCGATGGCCCCGACAACCCGTTGGGAACCCACCACGGCGACGTCCGAGGCCGTCACTCCGAAAAGGTCCGGCTGCGCAGCCATGCAAATGAGCGGACGCACCAGCCTGCGGTGCGGCGGAGCCAGCACCGAGGCGACAGCAGCACACTGGGCCAGGGCACCCTCCACCGCTTGGGTCCGCGCGTAACGGCCCTGCCACAGCACCCCGGAAGCCACCCGCACTTCACCGGTCCAGTTCTTCGAATCCACCACCACCACGCCGCCCGGGCCCACCAGGACATGGTCCAGGTTTGCCTTGGGCCTGCCCGGCCAATGGACATCGTGGAGGACGTACCAGCCGCGGGGAACCAGCTCGCTGAGCTTGTCGGCCACCATCCGCTCCCCCACCGCGCCGGCGTCCCATGCCTTGGTGGAATGTTCGGCCTGGTCCAGCCGCCGCTTCAGCCGTGCAACGCGCTCGGCAGCAAGCCTGGACTGTTCCGCTGCCCCGTCTCCTGCCCCCATTGGACGTCCCCGTTTCCTTGCCGGACAGGACGATGCCGGCAGCCCGCCGTCGTCCGTTCCTTTCGCGTGTTTTCGTGGAATTTTCTTGAAATTAGCAGGGCACGGAAGGGCCGGTATATAGGTACTTTTGCGGGCGTGTACTCAGGTTGACTACTTGGTTTGCGTCCGTCACGTCAGGTCACAGCGTCCGGATTCTGGGCGGGTCGTTTTGACTCCTGCCAGCTTCTGGCATGCTGGTGCCATGGCTAGCCGCGCGGGTACAGTTGCCCAACCCCAGGACCTTGTTGACATCACTGCGCTCCTTGACGCGTATTACGACATCGCGCCGGACCTCAGTGATCCCGGCCAACGCGTGGTGTTCGGGACATCCGGGCACCGGGGATCCAGCCTCAAAGCGTCGTTCAATGAACCACACATCGTGGCCATCACCCAGGCCATCGTGGAGTACCGGGCGGCGCAGGGCGTCACCGGTCCGCTGTTCCTGGCCAAGGACACCCACGCACTGAGCGAGCCGGCACAGAACTCGGCCCTCGAGGTCCTCGCCGCCAACGGCGTCCAGGTGCTGGTCGACGCCCGGCACGGCTACACCCCCACGCCGGCGCTGAGCCACGCCATCCTTACGTACAACCGGAAGGCGGCGCCCGGGGCACCGCAGGCTGACGGCATCGTGGTGACGCCCAGCCACAACCCGCCGGCCGACGGCGGCTTCAAGTACAACCCCCCGCACGGCGGCCCCGCTGACTCGGACGCCACGGGCTGGATCGCCAACCGGGCCAACGAGCTGCTGGAAAACGGCCTGCGCGGTGTGAAGCGGATTCCGCTGGCCGACGCCCAGGCCGCGGACACCACCGGCAAGTTCGACTTCCTCAGCAGCTACGTGGACGACCTTCCGTCCGTCCTGAACCTGGACGCCATCCGCGAGGCCGGCGTCCGGATCGGGGCCGACCCCATGGGCGGGGCTTCCGTGGACTACTGGGGCGAGATCGCCGAGCGCCACCACCTGGACCTCACCGTAGTGAACCCCACGGTGGATCCGCAGTGGGCGTTCATGACCCTGGACTGGGACGAGAAGATCCGGATGGACTGCTCGTCGCCGTCGGCCATGGCATCGTTGATCCAGCGGATGTCTGCCGGCGGATCCACCTTCGATATCGCCACCGGCAATGACGCCGACGCCGACCGCCACGGCATCGTCACCCCTGACGGCGGGCTGATGAACCCCAACCACTACCTCGCCGTCGCCATCGACTACCTTTACCGCAACCGCAGCGGCTGGAACCCGGCCTCCGTGGTGGGCAAGACCCTGGTGTCCTCCTCCATCATCGACCGCGTGGCGCAGAGCCTGGGCCGCAAGCTCGTGGAGGTCCCGGTGGGCTTCAAGTGGTTCGTCCCCGGCCTGCTGTCCGGTGAAGGCGCGTTCGGCGGCGAGGAATCCGCCGGCGCCTCCTTCAACAAGCTGGACGGCAGCGTGTGGACCACGGACAAGGACGGCATCCTGCTGGCCCTGCTGGCGTCCGAGATCACCGCGGTCACGGGCAAGTCCCCGTCCCAGCTGTACAAGGGCCTGACCGACCAGTTCGGCGCCCCGGTCTACGCCCGGATCGACGCCGCCGCAACACGCGAGCAGAAGGCAAAGCTGGGCAAGCTGTCCGCTGCGGACGTCACCGCCACCTCGCTGGCAGGCGAGGAGATCACCGCCAAGCTCACCGAGGCGCCCGGCAACGGCGCACCCATCGGCGGCCTGAAGGTGGTCACCGAGAACGCCTGGTTCGCGGCCCGTCCGTCCGGCACCGAGGACGTGTACAAGATCTACGCCGAGTCCTTCAAGGGCGAGGAGCACCTGAAGCAGGTGCAGGCGGAGGCCAAGGCGCTGGTGGACAGCGTCATCGCCTAGCTTTCACCTTCGCGGCACCACAGCCGGAGGACGCGCCTGATGGTGTGGTCGCCGTGGGGAGCCATGTCCACCAGGGCGACGCGGTCAAGCACGACGGCGTCGCCCGGGTGGAGGCGCTTGTCACCGTGGTGCGAGACGTGGGGCCGGTATCCGGCGAGGGTGTGGGCGGGCGTCAGGATCCTGCCGCCGATGCCGTCGACGGCGGCAACCAACTGCCCGTGCAGGGCCTGCAGGTCCGGCTGCAGGTTGATGAGGTTGACCGGTACCGAGCCGTTGCGGCCGAACGCCGCATCCTCCCCCACCGTGAGCCCGGCACCCAGCGCAGCGGCGACCGGCGCATCAGCGAGCCCGGCAATGCGTTCCGCGACGTCCGCGGGGTCCTGGGTGTTTGTGGTGGCGGCAGCGCCGGCGTCGAACCTCATGTCAAACCGCACCAGCGTGATGTGCAGCGGCCAGTCCGTCCGCGGGAAAACCTGGCCCTCGGCCACCGGCTCGACGAACGCCACGAAGATCAGGTTCCGCATCGGCATGCCCCCAGTCTCCCACTCCCCGTCAGACGCCCCATCACCTCCCGCCCTTAAAAACCCAACGCCCCATCAGTAGGTGATGGGGCGTTGGGAAAAAAGGGGGCAGGAAGTGATGGCGCGTCGGGGAGTGTTAGACGGTGCGGACGGCCTCGCTGTAGGAGTACTTGGGCTTTGCCTCGCCCCAGGCTTCCTCACCGGGCTGGCCGATGTTGACCACCAGGAAGCTCTTCTGGTCGCCGGCCGGGAAGAAGGCAGCGTCGATCGCGGCGAAGTCCGCGCCCGTCATGGGACCGGCGGCGAAGCCGAGCGAGCGGACAGCCAGGATGAAGTAGCCGGCCTGCAGGTGGGCGTTGTTGTTGCCCGTGGCTGCGGCAAGGGCCGGGTCGGCGTCGTACATGGCCTTGGGGGCGTTGTAGCCGGGGAGGAAGTTGTCCCACTTGCCGGCCCAGTCGGTGTCGTAGCTGAGGATGGCCACGAGCGGCGCGGAAGCCGTCTTGGCCTGGTTGCCGCGGGACAGGGCATCCACCAAGGTGGCGCGGGCCTCGGCCGAGCGGACGTAGGTGACGCGCAGCGGCTGCGAGTTGAACGCGGTGGGGCCGAACTTGGTGAGTTCGTAGATGGCCTGGGCCTGCTCCTCGGTCACCTCACCCGTGAAGGAGTTGGCGGTGCGGGCCTGGGCAAAGATGGCGTCGACGGCTGCCGAATCGATAACCGCTTCTTCATGGGCAATGGTCATTGGCTTACCTTTCGCTGCGCCGCCCGCCTGCCGGGGTGGCCTCTGTTGCTTTCCTATAGTTGCAACTTCAAGTGCTCTGCTCCTCTTCCCGCCACCGGGCGTGACCTTGACCACAGAAGACCGCGGGAAATACTTGGCGGTATTCTGGACCGAGTTGATCTTCGCCCCTTCGCGGCACCCCCTTGAAAGGCATTCCTTCCCATGAGCATGCTCGGAATCAAATGGAAGCTGCACGGCACCGGTAAAACCATCAAGCCCGGCCAGGTGGTGGCCCCTGATGAGCGGCTGGCGTGGCCGTTGACCATCGGAGTGGGAATGCAGCACGTGGTGGCCATGTTCGGCGCCACCTTCCTGGTTCCCATCATTACCGGGATGCCGCCTGCCACCACCCTGTTCTTCTCGGGCATCGGGACGCTGCTGTTCCTGGTGATCACCAAGGGCCGGGTGCCCAGCTACCTGGGCTCAAGCTTTGCGTTCATCGCCCCCATCACCGCCTCGCAGGCGCAGTTCGGGATCCCCGGAGCCCTGGGCGGCGTGGTCCTCGCCGGCGCCACGCTGGCCCTGGTGGGTGCGGTGGTGCAGAAGTTCGGCGCCGGCTGGATCAACCGGCTGATGCCACCCATCGTCACCGGTGCCATTGTGGCGCTGATCGGGCTGAACCTGGCCCCCGCCGCGAAGCAGAACTTCGATGCCGCCCCCATCACCGCCCTGGTCACGCTGGTCACCATCATCCTGGTCAGCGTCCTGTTCCGCGGAATCCTTGGCCGGCTCAGCATCCTGGTGGGCGTGGTGGTGGGCTACCTGGTGGCCATGCTCCGCGGCGAGGTGAAGTACGACAAGATGGACGCCGCAGCCTGGATCGGCCTGCCGCACTTCCAGACCCCCGAGTTCCATATCGGCGTCCTGGGGCTGTTCGTCCCCGTGGTTTTGGTGCTGGTGGCGGAGAACATCGGCCACGTGAAATCGGTCGCCGCCATGACGGGCCAGAACCTCGACGGCGTCTCCGGACGCGCGCTGATGGCGGACGGCGCCGCCACCGTTCTGGCCGGCTTCGGCGGCGGCTCGGGCACCACCACCTACGCGGAGAACATCGGCGTCATGGCTGCCACCAAGGTGTATTCGACGGCGGCCTACTGGGTTGCAGGCATGTTCGCCATCCTGCTCAGCTTCTCACCGAAGTTCGGCGAGCTGATTGCCACCGTCCCGGCCGGCGTGCTGGGCGGCGCGGCCACCATGCTGTACGGCATGATCGGCATCCTGGGCGTGAAGATCTGGGTGCAGAGCAAGGTGAACTTCTCGAACCCCGTTAACCTGACCACGGCCGCCGTCGCCCTGATCATCGGCATCGCCGACTACACCTGGACCATCGGGGATCTTAAGTTCACCGGCATTGCCCTGGGTTCCGCTGCCGCGCTGGTGATCTACCACGGCATGAAGGCCATCGCGAAGGCGCGCGGAACTGTGGCCGAGCCCGAAACGGAACAGGGCGTACTGCCTCCGGCGGTCAAGTCTGCGCTGAACGCGGCAGCGAAGCGGGGCCCGAGGAAGCGCTGAGCCCCGCAAGGGACCGGCCAAGGGCTCGCGGCGGGTGTTTTCACACGGCGCCGGACAGAGGGCTAAGCTGCCTGTCCCTCCGGTGCGGGGCCACCCGCCATTCCAGGGTTCGGGCCTGCCACGGGGTGCCCGGGCGGGAATGGTCCCGGGCGGCCCAGGCCAAACACGGGCGCCGGGGAGGGCCGTTTCGCCGCAAGGTCGTCGCCGGCGTGGTGGGGAAGCAGCCGCTTGAGCACCCACGGCACAAAGTACTGCCGCGCCCACACCAGGTCCTCAGCCCGGGCCTGCGTCCACCCATGGGCCGGAAGCGGCCGCGGCTGGAGCGGCTTGAGGGTGTGCGCTACCCCCAGGGCGTTGAGGGTTGCCACGGCCACGGAGTGATGGCCCAGCGGGGACAGGTGCAGCCGGTCCGGGTCCCACATCAGTGCGTGCTGAAGCTCAGGCAGGCACCACAGGTCCACCATGATGGCGTGGTGCCGCGCGCCGATCCTGTGCAGGTGCTCGTTATAGATCGCCACGCGTCCGCGGATCTTGCCAAAGACAGGAGTATCGCCCCAGTCCGGACCTGCGTAGAGCAGCACCGTGGCACCGGTGGCGGACAGGATACCGACGGCCTCGTCGATCTTTTCCGCCAGCTTGTCCGGGTCGCCGTGGCGGAACACGATGTCATTACCGCCGCCGGACATGGCGATCAGGTCGGGTTTCAGTGCCAGACTCCAGCTGCACGTCGAGGATTTGCTTCAGAAGGAAACCCCGGATCGCCAGGTTGGCGTAGGCGAAGTCCGGCTGGCTGTCGGCGAGTTCCTCGGCCACCCGGTCAGCCCAGCCGCGGAGGCCGCCCAGGCTGTTCGGTTCGGGGTCGCCAATTCCTTCGGTGTAGGAGTCCCCCAGGGCAACGAACCGGTGCCAGGGGTGCCTGTCCGGTCCTTCGACGACGGAGCTCAGCTCCTGCTTCTCGATGGTCATGCCGTCCTTCCTTCCGCCGCCGGCGGGGGTTCCTTCCCCGCCGCAGCTTCCTTCCGGGGCGACTTTCCGGTTGGAAAGTCCCGCCCCGCCGCCGACGGGCGCGGAAGCTCCGCCACGCCGTCGAACGTTTCCTGCCGCCGCCCTGGAACCTGCCCGCCCCCGCGGTCCACGCCGCCGGGGGCCACAACGTTCAGTGCCGCGTCCCGCAGGTCCACTTCGTGGTGCAGCGCCTGCGTCTGCAGGAACCGCAGTGCACCCTCGCGGGTGAGTCCGTATTCGTTCATGAGGCTGCGCACCGCCAGGTCCACCAGGACCAGCGAGCTTTGGACGACGGCGAGACCGGCTGTTGCTTCCGCGCGCTCCGCAGTGCGCACTACGACGCGCAGGGCCCGCGACACCTGGCGTACGTAGCTTTGGCTCTGCATCAGGTCGTCGCTGGTGAAGGCATGCGGGGACGCTGCGTAGAGGGTGATGGCAGCGCTCGTGGCGCCTTCGGTAAGGATGGGGACGGAAAGCAGGGACTGCACGCCATGGCCGGCGGCGGCGCTGGAATAGCCGGGCCAGCGCCGGTCCCGGCCCAGGTCGGACAGCAGGACGAATTCCCCGGTGCGCACGGCGTCCATGACCGGCCCGTCGGCAAACGAGCACTGTTCGCGGTCGGCCTCGCGCGCCTGCTCCGTACTGGCCGCGAGGGTGCGTGCCTTGCCCAGGCGAAAGAGGGTGGCCGCCCAGCCGATGCCGCGGCGCTCACCTTTGATACCCGTCATGAAGTCGCGGGTGACCTCCCAGAGGTAGTCTTCGACGTCCTTGCTGTCGAATACCGGCTCCGGGGTAACTGGAAGCGGTCCCCAGCCAACCTGCCCCGTGGGATCAGCGGCCATGCTCCAGCCCTGCTATCAGCGCTTCGGCCCACTGCAAAACCTTTGCTCTAAGAATACGACCCGTGGACGCGTTGGTGGGGGAAACGGGCAAAACAGGGGGATTCGCGGGCTTAGGGAGGAGCGGCGCGCCGGTGTCCCTTCCGCAGGCTCCGCTGCGCAGTAGCATCGGGAGGGGGAACACCGAATACTCCCTGCTCGCTTGGGTACCTGACCTTGGGCAAGGGGTCTTGGAGCATCCATGCCAGCACGGAAACGAGCAACGGAAAGAGGAGCTTATGCGGGAGCCGGGCACCAGCGAGCGTACTTCAGAAGCGGATGCAGCCGCCGCGGGCAATGCGGAAGTGGAAGAGGGCGCTGCGGAGCCGTCACCGGACCTGGAGGTTACTTTCGACGAGCAGTTCTTCGCTGCCCGGCCCAAGGCACTTCGGCCCATCGCGCGCCGGCGGCAGTTCGTGGGCAGCAGGCCGTCCTTCGAATTCGACGGGCGGAACGCCGCGTATGTGGAGTGGCTGCGCAACCAGGCCATGCTCGGGGATGCGAATACGCTGGCGCGGCAGCTGTCCGGCCAGGCCAGCATGTGGCAGAACTCGTATGCCCATCCCAACCCGCGGGCCGCCGTCGAACGCGCCTCCGTATGGTTTACCGCCTACCCGCTGTCCTTCATCACCCGGACCGGCCAGTCCTTCCTCTCCGCCCTGGGCGACCCCGAGATGTGGAAGGCTTTCCGCGAAATCGGTATCCGCGGGATCCACACCGGACCGGTGAAGCTCGCCGGCGGCATCAGCGGCTGGTCCCACACGCCCAGCGTTGACGGCCACTTTGACCGCATCAGTATGGCGATCGATCCGGTCTTCGGCACCGAAGAAGAGTTCCGCAGCATGTGCGAGGTCGCGGCTGAGCACGAGGGCACGGTGATCGATGACATCGTCCCCGGCCACACCGGCAAGGGCGCAGACTTCCGCCTGGCCGAGATGAACTTCCGGGACTACCCCGGGATCTACCACATGGTGGACATCCCGGAAGAGGACTGGAACCTGCTCCCGGACGTCCCGGAGGGTGCGGACTCGGTCAACCTCAGCCCCGACTCCGAACAGGCCCTGCAGAAGGCCGGCTACATCATCGGCCGCCTGCAGCGGGTCATCTTCTACGAGCCGGGGGTCAAGGAGACGAACTGGAGCGCCACGCGGCCCATCGTGGATACCACGGGCAAAACCCGCCGCTGGGTCTACCTGCACTACTTCAAGGCCGGCCAGCCCTCCATCAACTGGCTTGACCCCACGTTCGCCGGCATGCGCCTGGTGGTGGGCGATGCCCTGCACTCGCTGGTGGACCTGGGCACAGGGGCGCTCCGCCTCGACGCCAACGGCTTCCTGGGCGTCGAGAAGAGCGCCGAGGAGCAGCCCGGCTGGTCCGAGGGGCACCCGCTGTCCGAGGCCGCCAACCAGCTCATCGGCTCCATGATCCGCAAAGTGGGCGGGTTCTCCTTCCAGGAGCTGAACCTGACCATCGATGACATCAAGGCAACCTCGGAGGCCGGGCCGGACCTTTCCTACGACTTCATCACCCGGCCGGCCTACCACTACTCCCTCGTGACGGCCGATACCGAGTTCCTGCGGCTGACCCTCCGCCTGTCCATGGAAATCGGGGTGGACCAGGCCTCGCTGGTGCACGCGCTGCAGAACCATGACGAACTCACCTACGAGCTGCTGCACTTCGCTGCCGGACACCGGGACGAGATGTTCGAGCTCAACGGCGAGGAACTCACCGGCGCCCAGCTGGCCGAGAATGTGCAGCAGACCCTGCGGGACCGGCTCACCGGGGAGAATGCGCCGTACAACGCCGTGTTCACCACCAACGGCATTGCCTGCACCACGGTCAGCTTCATCATGGCGGCCCTGGGAATCAAGGACCCGGCCACTGTAACTCCGGAACAGGAGGCGCAGATCCGGGACGTCCACCTGCTCCTGGCCATGTACAACGCACTCCAGCCCGGCGTCTTTGCCCTGTCCGGCTGGGACCTGACCGGCATCATGGCCCTGGACCGCAGCAGCGTCCGCGAACTCACGTCCCAGGGCGATACGCGCTGGATCAACCGGGGCGCGCACGACCTCATGGGGACCAGCCCGGACGCCACCAACTCGTCGGCCGGGATGCCGCGGGCCCGCAGCCTGTACGGCTCGCTGCCGGACCAGCTGCAGGACCAGGACTCCTTTGCCCGCCGCCTCCAGCGGATCCTCGCTGTCCGGGAAGAAAACGGGATCGCCACGGGCACCCTGCTGGACGTGCCCGAGGTCTCCAACCGCGCCGCGCTGGTGCTGGTCAACCGGTTGAAGGACGGGGCCCTGCAGGTGACCGCGCTGAACTTCTCGGGGCAGGACATCGCCGGCAGCATCCAGTCCAACGAGCTGCCGTCCGGGGCCAACGTCCAGGACCTGTTCAGCGGCGAAACCGTGGGACAGGTGGATGACCTGCACAGCTTCTTCCTGGAGCTGCCCGCCTATGGCGGAACCGCGCTGCTTTTGACTGAGGCGCCGGAGCCCGAAGCGGAGGCGTAAAGCTGATCGCCGGGTGGCGCCGCGGATCCTCCGGCGTCACCCGGCGATGGCGCCCGCCAGGGTGGCTTCGATGACGGCGGGCGAGAGCACGTACTGGGTGACCAGCTGGCTTGCCCCGAGCACGGCGGCCTGGCTTCCGGCGCGGGAGACATTGATGCGCAGGTGCGAGGTGGCCAGGGGCGGCGAGCGCCGGTACACCACCTCGCGGATGCCGGCCACCAGGTGCTCCCCCGTCTCGCCCATGCTGCCGCCCACCACGATAACGGACGGGTTGAGCAGGTTGACCACGGTGGCCAGCACCTCGCCGATGTCCCGTCCGGCCTGGCGCAGCGCCTGGATGGCCTGCAGGTTGCCGTCGGCGGCGAGCCGGAGCACGTCGGCGCCCTTGGCCACGTCCAGCCCCTGGTCCCGGAGGGAATGCACGACGGCGGGACCGGACGCCAGCGCTTCCAGGCACCCGTAGTTTCCACAGGCGCACAGGATATCCGCTCCCCGCGCCACCTGGACGTGGCCCAGATCGCCTGCCGTGCCGTTGGCGCCGCGCTGGAGTTCGCCGTTGCTGATGATGCCGGAGCCGACCCCGGTGGCCACCTTCACGAAGAAGAAGTTGTTGTGCTCGGGCCAATGGGCGGACTGTTCCCCCAGGGCCATGATGTTCACATCGTTGTCCACCAGCACGTGCACGGGCAGGGAACGCTGTACATAGCTGACCACGTCGAACCCGTCCCAGCCGGGCATGATGGGCGGCTTGACCGGCTTGCCGGTGTCGTGTTCCACGGGCCCGGGCAGGCCGATGCCGATGCCGGCAAGTTCCGCAACGCTCCGGCCAGCGGAGGCCAGCAGCTCCTTGCCCTGCGCCACCACCTGGTCCAGCACGGCTTCCGGTCCCTCTGCCACCTGCTGCGCCAGCCGGTTCTCGGCCAGGATTTTCCCGCCGAGGTCGGTGACCGCGACGATGACGTGCGTGGCCCCCACGTCCACGGCCAGGACCAGGCGGGCGGACGGGTTGAAGGCAAAGCGCGACGGCGGCCTGCCGCCGCTGGAGAGCGCCTCCCCTGCCGGGCCCACCAGGCCGGACAGCATGAGGGCGTCGATCCGCGAGGCGACCGTGGAACGGGCGAGTCCCGTACTGAGGGCAAGTTCGGCGCGGGTGCGGGCCCTGCCGTCACGCAGTAACTGGAAAAGATCCCCTGCCCGCGACAGGCTGCCGACGTCGGAGTCTTTTCCGGCCTGCCTGCCCGTCGCTGAAGTCATGTCTAAGTCATAACACTGTTACTTAGTGCTGTCATCACAGCAGAAGGATGACGCGCAACAAACAACTTTTGCTTGACGTGCGTCAAAAGTCGTTCTACGTTGTGACTCAGGGCACATCCGCGGTTCCGATGGCAACCATTCGCCGCACTGATCCCTCCGCTACTCCAGAGTCCGCTTACAAAGAGGTAGTTGAACGTGTCCCACATCGCAGCGCCAGCAGACCGGCCCCTCGGCGTCGGCATCCTCGGCGCCGGGCCCGTCACCCAGGCCATTCACCTTCCGGCCCTGGCGCGGCTCCGGGACATCCTGGAAGTACGGCACATCATGGACGTGGACCCCGACGTGGCCTCTTCGGTGGCGGCCCGGGTCCGGGCCGCATCCAGCACCAGCCTGGAGGCCCTGCTGGCTGACCCCGGCGTGGACATCGTGGCGATCTGCAGCCCCCATCAGTTCCACGCGGACCAGGTCATTGCCGCCTGCCGGGCCGGCAAAAAAGCCGTCCTCTGCGAGAAGCCCTTCGCGATGAACAGCGACGAGGCAGCCAGGATCGCCGAGGTCAGCGCCGGGACGGGGGTGCCGATCGTGGTGGGGGCCATGCATACGTTCGACCCCGGCTGGCTCGCGGCGGAACAGAACTGGGGCGACCTTCCCGCGCAGGCACACACCATCCGCTCCTCCATCGTCCTCCCGCCGAACGCCCGCTTCGAAGACTTCGCCACCGAGATCATTACCCGCCCTGCCCCCGGCATACCCGATTACTCGGACGTCGAGGTCATCAAGGCCATGATGCAGGGCGGCATCATGGGCCTGGCCATCCACGACCTGCCCCTGGTGCGGCGCTTCACGCCGGACTTCGGCGAGATCGAGGTACTCCAGGCGCTGCACGTCCGGCCGTCCGGCTACGCCGTCTCACTCCGCACCCCCACCCGCGTCATCGAACTGCGTGCCGTCATGAACAGCACCTGGAAGCCCGAGTGGACCTTCGAGGCCATCGGCGACGACTCCGCACTCCGCATCGACTTCACGCCCTCCTACGTCCAGGCCGGCTCCGCCGTCGCCACCTTCTCCCGGGGCAGCGAAACCAGCACCTTCGGCCCGTACGGCCACAACGGCTACGAAGGCGAGTGGCGTGAACTGGCTGAACTGGCCCGCGGAACGCGCCCGGTCCCCTCGGCCCAGGCCCTGATCGACGACCTCACGTTCGCCCTGGCCATCTCCTCGGCCACCACGGAAACGGCAGGAGCCAGCGCATGAGCGCGTACACAGTGGCAGCAACGCCGCAGGCCGAAGAAGCAGGCGCGGTGGCCCTTGCGGTGGCCTCCCTGCCGGCGACCTTCGGCCCCGCGACGGAGGACCGGGCGGCTGACGTTGCGGTGCTCGCCGGCGAGGCAGGCTGGACCACGGAAGCCGCCCGCGCCGTCGACTCCGGGTCGCGCGGCATCCTGGTGGTGGATCCCGTCCCCGAGGAAACCACGCAGTTGGCGGACGCTGCCCGGGCGGCCGGTGCCGCCGTCGTCCTCGATCTCCACTGGGCCTCCAACCCCGCGCTGATCGGCGAAAGCAGCGACCCCGACGCCCGCGACGCTGTACGCAGCGCCCTGGGCACGGCGTCGCTGCTGGACACTGTTGCCACGGCAGCCCCGGGCACGGACGTGCAGCGGCTCCTGGCCCGGCACCTCGCCGCCGTGCTCGCCGTCAGCGGACAGCTCCACGGCGTCAGCGTCCTCCGCAGCGGCACCACCGGGTACACCGTCACCGGCCGGCTGGCCAACGGCGCACCGTTTACCGCCCAGGGCGTACTCACCGCAGCCCGCCCGGCCGGCGTCGGCATCCACCTCTACACGGCCGACGGCGGCGTGGATGTCCAGGTCCCGGATCCAGACGCCGCGTGGCCCGCCGAAGTCAGGGTCACCGGGGCCCACGGCCAACTTTTGCTTCCCACCCTCTACGAATCCGCCCACCGGGCGGCGTGGCGGCGCCTGAAGAACCATCTCAGCGCCGGCACCCTCCCGGACGACCTGGCCGGGTTTGCCCGGCTGACCGACCTCTACGCAACCCTCGCTGCCACGTAATTAGCCCACCTATACGCAACCGAACAAGCAGTCCAGTCCCACCTCCACTCTCAACGATGAGCAGGACCGCACCAACGGCGCACAGCGCAAGACGGTCCCGAAAGGACACATCATGAACGCAACTCCCGAACAGCGCCGCTCCTTTTCCCGGCGCGGCTTCCTGGGCCTGACGGCTGCCGCAGCCTCCGTACCCCTGCTCGCCGCCTGCGGCGGCGGCTCGGCATCGCAGGGAGGCGGCGGGGGCGGGGCCGGCGGCACCGTGAAGTTCTGGGACATGCCCTGGGCCACACCGGCCTACAACGATGCCGCCAAGGGCATCGCGGAAGGTTTCTCCGGTGCCAACGGCGCCAAGGCGAGCTACCAGATCATCCAGTGGAACAACTTCTACCAGACCTTCTCCTCCGCGATCGCCTCCAAGACGGGCCCGGCTGTGTCCACGGGCGGCGGCTTCCAGGCTTTCCAGTTCGAGCAGCAGGGCCAGATCGCCTATGCGGACAAGGTGATCGAGAAGCTGAAGGCCAACGGCCAGTTCGATGACTTCCTACCCGGCGTACTGGACCCCTTCAAGTCGGACAAGGGCTACGTGGCGGTCCCATGGCAGCTGGACATGCGCGTCTTCTGGTACCGCAAGTCCCTGTTCGAGAAGGCCAACGTTGCCCTGCCCACGGACTGGCCGTCCCTGCTGGAAGCAGGCAAGGCACTGAAGAAAGTGGGCGCGTTCGGCTTCACCACCGGCGCAGGCGCAGGCAACAACTATGCCAACCACTCCATGATCATGATGATGGTCAACAACGGCGGCGGCGTCTGGAACAAGGACGGCGAGCTGGACCTGATGAATGACCGCAACGTCGAGGCAATGGAATTCGTCCTGGAGCTGGTGTCCAACGGCATCGTCGACCCGGCCGCGGTCAGTTACACCACGGACAACATGTCCGCCCAGTGGAAGGACGGCAAGGCCGGCTACGGCCTCTTCCAGGTGAACGTCCCGCAGCGCGTGGGCGACACCTCGGGCGACCTGCTGGTGGCCGACCCCATCAAGGGCCCGCACGGGGACAAGGCCACCATCGTCTTCCCAAACAACATCATGATGTACACCAACACCCCGTCGCAGGAAGCCTCGGAGGAGTTCCTGGTGTACTACCTGGGCCAGCTGAAGCAGCTGTGGCAGAAGAAGCTGATGTCCGCGCTGCCGGTCTTCAAATCGATCACGGAGATCCCCGAGTTCGCCAACGACCCCAACAACGTCAAGATCGTCAAGGACTGGCAGCCCATTGCCAAGACCTTCGCCGCCCAGGGCAGCAGGCTCAATGCCAACCTCGCGGCCCTTGACGGCGGGCAGGCACTGAACCAGTTCAGCCAAACCATCATCACCGGCAAGGCCGACGCCAAGACTGCCCTGCAGACCTTCCAGTCCGGCCTCGAATCGGTCCTGAAGAAGTAGGACCGAGCGCCCATGTCCAGCACCACCACCCAGTCCGGCCTAAGCCGGGCCCGCCGCGGGCTTGCCCCCGGCGGGTCCGGGGCCGTCCCCGGAAAACGCAAGAGCAAGCTCTCCGCGCAGGCCACCAGGACGTTCTTCTGGCTCCTGCTCCCCTCCGTGGTCCTCCTCGTCCTGATCCACGGCTACCCGCTGATCTACGCCGCCATCCAGGCGACGCACGACGGAGACCTGCTCCAGACCGGCAACTTCGTGGGCGGCCAGAACTTCGCCACCGTCCTGACCTCGCCGGCGTTCTGGAAGGCTGCCCAGTTCACGCTGTGGTTCACCATCGTGGGCGTCTTCGGGTCCTGGCTGGTGGGGCTGGGCCTGGCCCTGCTCCTGCGCACCAAGATCCCGGCCGGCGGCACGTTCAAGGTCCTGCTGCTCCTGCCCTGGGTGGTGCCCATCGTGGTGTCTTCCACGGCCTGGAACTGGCTGGTGGCCACCCCGGACAGCCTGATCCCGTCGCTGTTCCGGAACCTGGGCATGGGCACGCCGCTCTTCCTGGCCGATCCCACCCTGGCCTCCATCACCGTGATGGTGTTCAAGGTCTGGGTCAGCTTCCCGTTCATGATGATGATGATCTCGGCCGCCCTGGCTTCGGTGGACACCACCGTTTATGAGGCCGCCAGCATGGATGGCGCCAGCCGCTGGCAGCAGTTCACCCAGATCACCCTGCCGTTGATCGCGCGCTCCACGTACATCAGCTGGATCCTGATGACCATCTTCTGCGTCAACGACTTTCCCACCATCTACCTGCTCACCGGCGGCGGCCCTGTCAATGCCACCACTTCCTTGGTGGTCCTGGCCTACCGGACCGTGTTCCAGGACTTCGCCACCGGCCCCGGCGTGGCCATCGCCTTCCTCATGACCATGACCCTGGTGGTCATCTCGGTCATCCTGTACCGCCAGATCCGAAAGTCGAGCGTCGAATAATGAGCGCAGTCCTCCACGCCCATCCCGAATCCGGCCCCGCGCTCGGCATCGACGCCGGCAAGCGGCGCAGGGTCCTCTCCGAAGCGGGCCAGCGCGGCCGCTGGTGGCGCTTCGCCGCAATCCTCATCATCACGGGGATCGTGCTGGTGCCCATCATGGTCACCGTGCTGCTGGCCTTCACGCCCGGACCCAACAGCACTGCCACCGGCCTGACGTTCGAGAACCTCGGCAACGTCTTCTCCAAGACCCTGGCCGCCACCTGGCTGAAGAACAGCCTGATAACCACCTTGTCCACCGTGGTGGTCTCCGTGGCTGTTGCCGCCCCTGCCGGCTACGTCCTCTCCCGCGGCCGCAGCAAGGCAGTGTCCGGGTACTCGCTGCTGCTGTTCGTCATGCAGTCGCTGCCCATCATCACTTCCGTGGTGCCGCTGTTCATCCTGTTCGCCGGCATGGGCCTGGTGGACAACCTCCTGGGCCTGACCATCATCTACGTGGGCTCCACCATGACCGTGGCCACCTGGATGATGGCCGCCTACTTCGACTCCATCCCCATCAGCCTTGAGGAAGCATCCTGGATCGACGGGTGCTCCGTGTTCGGCTCGTTCACCAAGGTGGTCCTGCGGAACTCCCTGCCCGGCGTACTCTCCACCGCGATCTTCGCCTTCCTCCTGGCCTGGAACGACTACCTCGTGGCCATCGTGTTCCTGCGTTCCAACGAAATCTTCACCCTTCCCATGGGCGTGCAGTCCTTCTTCCAGCAGAACGCCACGGACTGGACATCCGTCATGGCCCTGGCCGTGGTCATGATGCTCCCGCCCGTCATCGTCTTCGCCACGCTGAACAAATACTTCAGCGTCGGCGGCATCGGCGGCTCGCTCGCCGGCCGCTGACCCCAGTCCCCTTCGATTCACTACAGACGCTAAGGAAACCCATGTCCTACTCACTTCAGCTGTACACCCTGCGCAACGCGATCGCGGAGGACCTCCCTGGCACTATCCGGAAGGTTGCCGAAATCGGCTACACCCAGGTTGAGCCCTACAACTTCGTGGCCACTGCCAAGGAACTCGGCGCCGCCCTGAAGGAAAACGGCCTCACCGCACCGTCGGGCCACGCGCCCCTGATGAGCCAGGACCAGGACGAAATCTTCGCCGCGGCGAAGGAACTGGGCATCACCACGGTCATCGATCCATTCCTGCCCGCCGAGCACTGGCAGACGGCCGAGGACATCCAGGCCACCGCAGCCAAGCTCAACGCCGCGGCAAAGAAAGGCGCCGGGTACGGCATCCGGGTCGGCTACCACAACCACGCCTGGGAACTGGAGTCCACCATCGAGGGCCGCACCGCCCTGGAGTACTTCGAGTCCCTGCTGGACCCGGAACTGGTCCTCGAAGTGGACACCTACTGGGTGGCCGTCGGCGGCCAGGACCCGATCGACATCCTCACCAAGCTCGGTGACCGCGTGAAGTTCATCCACATCAAGGACGGCCCGCTCAACAAGGACAACAAGGCCCAGCGGCCGGCGGGCCAGGGCAAGGTCCCGGTCATGGACGTCATCGCCGCCGCGCAGTCCCTCGAGGTAGGCGTGGTGGAGTTTGACGACTACGACGGCGACATCTTCGAGGGCATCGCCCAGAGCCTTGCCTTCCTGGAGAACAACACCGCAGCCGAAGGAGCCAACGCATGAGCACCCCCGCCAGCAAGCCTGCCCGCAGCGGCCCCGTGGGCGTCGGCGTCATCGGCGCCGGCGTGATCAGCAAGCAGTACCTGGACAACCTCACCGCCTTCCCTGACCTCAAGGTCCACGTCATCGCCGACCTCTTCGAGGACGCCGCCGAGGCCCGTGCCAAGGAGTACGGCATTCCTGAGTGGGGAGGCGTGGACAAGGCCCTGAACCACCCCGACGTCGAAATCATCGTCAACCTCACCATCCCCGCAGCGCACGTGGAGGTGGCCACCGCAGCCGTCAACGCGGGCAAGCACGTCTGGACCGAAAAGCCGTTCTCCCTGGACCGCGAATCCGGCCTGGGCCTGCTCAAGACCGCCGACGCCGCCGGCATCCGCCTGGGCTGCGCCCCGGACACCTTCCTCGGCGCCGGTATCCAAACGGCGCTGCGCCTGATCCAGCGCGGCGACATCGGCACGCCGCTGACTGCAATGACCACGTTCCAGACCCCCGGCCCGGAGTCGTGGCATCCGAACCCGGCTTTCCTCTTCCAGCACGGCGCCGGCCCGCTGTTCGACATGGGCCCCTACTACCTGACCACCCTGGTCCAGGCCTTCGGCTCCATCCGCAAGGTGGCCGCCGTCGGTTCCAAGGCCAAGGACGTGCGCGTGATCGGTTCGGGGCCCAAGGCAGGCGAGGAGTTCACCGTCGAGGTGCCCACCCACGTCTCCGCCATGGCGCAGTTCGAATCCGGCGCCTCCTCGCACAGCGTCTTCTCCTTCGAATCCCCCCGGACCCGGATGGGCTTCGTGGAGATTACCGGAACCGACGCGACCATTTCGTTGCCGGACCCCAACTACTTCACCGGCGACATCAAGCTCTGGCGTGCCGGCGACGAGGACTGGACCACGGTTCCCGCCACCGGGACGGCCAACGGCCGCGGCATGGGTGTCCTGGACATGGCCCGCTCCATCCGCTCGGGCGTCCCGCACCGCGCCACGGGTGAACTGGCGTACCACGTCCTGGACACCATGGTCTCCATCTCGGAGTCCGTCGATTCCGGCACGTTCGTGAACGTCGAAAGTTCGGCCCCGGTAGCCCCCGCCCTCCCCGAGGACTGGGCGCCGGAAACCGCCACGCTCTGATCCAGCAAGTAATCCAGCACGTAGTCCAGCCAGCAGGAAGCACGCAGGAACGCATCATGACCGCAGCCGCACACCCGTCCGAACCCCCGGCCTCCCGACCGGCTTCGCGCCCGCTGGGCGTGGCCGCGATTGGTTATGCCTTCATGGGCAAGGCCCACTCGAATGCGTGGCGGAATGTGGCCAGCTTCTTCGACGTCCCGGCCTTCGAGCAGAAAGTCCTCGTGGGCCGGGACGCCACCGCGGTCGCGGAGGCCGCGGAAAGGTATGGCTGGGCCGAATCGGCAACGGACTGGCGCACGGTGATCACCCGGGATGACATCGACATCGTGGATATCTGTGCCCCGGGCTGGATGCACGCGGAGATCGCCATCGCCGCCCTGGAGGCAGGCAAGCATGTCCTGGTGGAAAAACCCCTGGCCAACACCCTGGCCGAGGCAGAACTGATGACCGCCGCAGCGGCCAAGGCCCGAGCCAAGGGGGTGCAGTCGATGATCGGGTTCAACTACCGGCGCGTCCCGGCCCTGGCCCTCGCGAAGGAACTGATCGCCGAAGGCCGGCTGGGCACCGTCCGGCACGTCCGGGCCGCGTACCTGCAGGACTGGCTCGCGGATGCCCAGGCACCCATGACCTGGCGGCTGCGGAAGGAAACGGCCGGGTCCGGTGCCCTTGGCGACATCGCCTCCCACGCCATCGACCAGGTCCTGTTCCTCCTCGGTGA
Organism: Arthrobacter sp. DNA4; assembly: GCF_024362385.1. Lineage (NCBI taxonomy): Bacteria > Bacillati > Actinomycetota > Actinomycetes > Micrococcales > Micrococcaceae > Arthrobacter > Arthrobacter sp. DNA4. Next base: position 200,388 of record NZ_CP101466.1, on the reverse strand, counting down.
CCAGGTCACCGAGGTGTCCGGCCGGCTCAACACTTTCGTGGACCGGCGCCCCGGCGAGAACGGCACCGAGGACGTCACGGTCGACGACGCCGCCTGGGCCACGCTGTCCCTCACCTCAGGGGCCATCGCCTCAGTGGAAGTCTCCCGGGTGGCCACCGGACGGAAAAACAGCCTCCAGATCGAGATCTACGGCGACAAGGGCAGCCTCCTGTTCGACCTGGAAAACCTCAACGAACTCGGCTTCCTGGACGCCACCGCCCCGGTCCGCGAACAGGGCTTCCGGCGCATCCTGGTCAACGAACCCGGCCACCCCTACCTGGAAGCCTGGTGGCCGCAGGGCCACATCATCGGCTGGGAACACACCTTCACCCACCAAATCCGCGACTTCCTCACCGCCATCAAGGACGGAACCCAGCCCTCGCCGTCGTTCGAAGAAGGACTGAACGTCCAGCACATCCTGACCGCCGTGGAGGAATCCGCCGCCAACAAAAGCACCCTCACCGTCGTCCGACACTAACGCCTGCCCCGGCAGCGCCCGCCAGCCCAGCCTTAAGCCAAGGAGCCCCGAATGCCCCGCCCGTTCACCCTGTTCACCGGCCAGTGGGCCGACCTGCCCTTCGAAGAAGTCGCGAAGCTTGCTTCCGGCTGGGGCTACGACGGCCTCGAAATCGCCGTCTCCGGCGACCACCTGGACGCCTGGCGCTGGGATGAACCGGGCTACGTCGAGTCCAAACTCGCAATCCTGGACAAGTACAACCTCAAGGTCTGGGCCATCTCCAACCACCTCAAGGGCCAGGCCGTCTGTGATGACCCCATCGACTTCCGGCACCAGGCCATCGTCGGGTCCAAAGTCTGGGGCGATGGCGACCCCGAAGGCGTCCGCCAGCGCGCCGCCGAGGAAATGAAACACACCGCCCGGCTCGCCAAGGCCCTCGGCGTGGACACCGTGGTCGGCTTCACCGGCTCCTCCATCTGGCAGTACGTCGCCATGTTCCCGCCGGTTCCGGAAAAAGTCATCGACGCCGGCTACCAGGACTTCGCCGACCGCTGGAACCCCATCCTGGACGTCTTTGACGAATGCGGCGTCCGCTTCGCCCACGAAGTCCACCCAAGTGAGATCGCCTACGACTACTGGACCACCGTCCGCACCCTCGAAGCCATCGGCCACCGCGAAGCGTTCGGCCTGAACTGGGACCCCTCCCACATGATGTGGCAGGGCATTGACCCCGTCTCCTTCATCTGGGATTTCAAGGACCGGATCTACCACGTGGACTGCAAGGACACCAAGATCCGCCAAACCGGCCGCAACACCGTCCTGGGCTCCCACCTGCCCTGGGGCGACCCCCGCCGCGGCTGGGACTTCGTCTCCGCAGGCCGCGGCGACGTCCCCTGGGAAGCCTCCTTCCGCGCCCTCGCCGCCATCGGCTACAACGGCCCCATCAGCATCGAATGGGAAGACGCCGGCATGGACCGCCTCCACGGCGCCCCCGAAGCACTGGCAGCACTCAAAAAATACGACTTCCCCCCATCCCAAACCAGCTTCGACGCCGCCTTCACCAGCAAGGACTGATCCACACCATGCGTGCCCTGCAGCCGGGCCAGCAGTGCGAGGTTTGGATCGCATCGGCCGGCGGCGGACTCGAACTGGCATACGCCACCGGGAATATGCTCCTGGAGGCACCCAACTGGACGCTCGATGGCCGGGCATTGATCCTGAACGGGGGCGGCCTCCTGTCGAGGCTGGACCTGGCTGACGGGTCCCTTGCCGGGATCGTGCTGACGGACCTCCCGGCCCTCAACAACGACCATGTCCTGGCCCCGGACGGCGAGACCATCTTCCTGTCCGGGGAGGACGGACACATCTACCGGGCCCCCTTGGCGGGTGGACGGGCAACCAGGATCACGGCCGACGACGGGTCCTTCCATTTCCTGCACGGCGTCAGTCCCGACGGCACGGAGCTCGCATATGTCGGGATTGAGGGCGGCGACTTCACGCGGCCCGGCCGCCTGATGACCATAAAGTCCGACGGCGGTACTGCCGCAAGGGTCGACGTCGGGCCCGGGCACTGCGACGGGCCAGAGTACTCGCCCGACGGCGACTGGCTGTACCTCAATACGGAGTCCTTCACCACGGTCCCCGGCCATGCCCAGCTGGCCCGCGTCCGGCCCGACGGAAGCCAGTTCGAGCGGCTGGTGCACAGCGCTTCCGTGGACTGGTTCCCGCACCTCTCCCCCGACGGCCGCCTGGACGGCTACATCCGCTTCCCCGCCGGAACGCAAGGCCACCCCGCAGACCTGCCGGTCGACGTCGTCCTCGTCTCCACCACTGACTGGACCACACCGCTCCACACCTGGCCGGTGTTCGGCGGCCAAGGCACGCTGAACGTCAACAGCTGGTCGCCGGATTCAGACCGCTTCGCGTATGTGGCGTACCCGCTGTCCGGGGCAGCCGGCGGCAGCGGAGCCTGGGGCCCTGCCCCCACTAGGGCGCCTCGGCGGAATCCTGCCTGAGGACGACGTCGTGCGCCTCCACCCGCCGGTCCGTCACCGTGGTGGGCGCTTCAAGGTGGACCGCGCCGGAGGGCAGGATGCCTGCCCCGCCGTACCGTTCCATCACTTGCCACTGGGCCACAACGTCCTCGCCGGCGTGGTCTGCCGGGAGGCTGGTCCAGAAACGGAACCCGCCGGCGTCGTTCAACGCCTCCCTGCGGTACAGGACGCAGCCGCCCAGCCACGCCACTCGGTAGGGCACCCAGTCGCCGGGCTGCAGGGCCAGCTCGGCACTGAGATGGCTGAGGTTCGCGGCGTTGTGCAGCGGCCACCGCTCGAATTCCGGGCTGCCCGGGCGGATGCGCTCCGGCGCCACCGGGCCCTCCCAGGCTGAGAAGGCCGCCGTTTGTTCAGGCCGGCGATCGTCCAGGAAGGACAGCCCCTGCGGGGCCATGCCCACAAACCCGCATTGCAGCTCGGCGAGGGCCTGGCTCAGCCGTTCCAGGGCGCCGGGCTCCAGCCAAACGTCGTCGTCCAGGAAAAGGCACTGCTCCGCGGTGGACTGGTCCAGCAGGAACTGCCGGTGTTCAGCTAGTCCCCGCCGTGGGAGGTGGCGCAGCAGCGTGACGGGCCCCTGCGCCTCGAGCACCCGCACCATCGCAGCGGGCGCCGGATGGTCCCACGCGGGCTGCCCCGCTGACTGGTCGCTGACTACGACGGCGAACGCGGGTTCCTGCTGCGCTGCCAGTCCCGCGAGGGTGACGGCCAGCTCAGCCGGCCGGTTGCAGGTGGGCACCAGGACGTCCACCGCCGCTTTGTCCGGCCGGTCCGGTTGCCGCGCCCACTGCTCCGAAGTCTTGCCCACGGGTCCACCTCCTGGCGTCGAAATTGACGCCGGCGGGCAGGATGGGGTGCCTTCTGCTGCCTGCCGGCTGATGTGGTTTCGCGTGTTCCGTACCCAGCCGGACGGGATGTATGCCAGTGCGCGGACCGCGGGACGCGCCGGCAGGAGGAGCCGCGGGAACGGCAAAGGCCCCCGTTTCCCCTGCCGCAGCGGGCAGTGGAACGGGGGCCAGAGGCCAGGTGCGAGGGTGACTTATCCGGCGTCGAAGCTTTCGTCGTCGTCGTTCGGCGATTTCTCCTGCGGAAGGTCATTTCCGCTGCCGTCCGGAATGCCCGTGGCTTCCTGCCCGGACTCCGAGGAGACAGGCGCCGACCCCTGGGAATCGTCATTCGACTCGTCGATCTCCGCCGCGCTGGAGGGGAGGTCCATGTCGTGCGGGACCGGGTTCTGGCCCGTCCCGGACTGCGGTTCGTTGGTGTCCGCGCCGGCCGATGAAGCGCCGCCGGACTGCTGGGCGCCGCCGCTGGACTGCTGGCCGCCCTGGGTGCCGGCAGCCTCCTGCTCGGCGGTGGGGGTGCCGTAGCCGCCCGGGGCCGACTCGGGTTCAGCCTGCTGGTTTTCCTGCGTCATGCTTCCTCCTGTTGTGCGTTGCCGATGTTGCTGGTCTGTTGATACTGCCCGGGCGATGGAACCCGGTACTGCCTGGGGCGCGGTCCTGCCTAGAGCCCCTTGCCGCCGGTGACGGGCAGGACTGCGCCGGAGATGTAGGAGCCGTCCTCGGATGCAAGAAGTACGTAGGCTGCGGCGAGCTCGGCGGGTTGGCCAGCGCGCTCCAGCGGCGTGTCCTGGCCGAAGGAAGGGAGCTTGTCCGGCCACTCGGTGGCGGGAATCAAGGGTGTCCAGATGGGGCCGGGGGCCACCGCGTTGACGCGGATCCCCTTCGGGCCGAGCTCCTGGGCCAAGGCCTTGGTGAAGGCCACCTGCGCTGCTTTGGTCATGGCGTAGTCGATGAGCTCCGGCGAAGGGTTGAAGGCCTGGATGGAGGCCGTGGTGATGATCGAGGCCCCGGCCTTCAAGTGCGGCACGGCTGCCCGCGCCGACCACAGCAGTGAATAAAGGTTGGTGCGGAAGACCCTGTCGAACTCTTCGGTGGGAAGTGTCTCCAAGCTCTCCCGGTTCTTCTGGTAGGCCGCGTTCAGCACCAGGACGTCGAGCCGTCCGAATTCGGAAACGGCTTCCTCCACGATCCGGGTGCTGAACTCCTCTTCACGTCCGTCACCCGGAAGAAGGAGGACCCGGCGCCCGGTTTTGCGGATCCACTCCGCAGTATCCTGCGCATCGTCTTCCTCCTCCGGCAGATAGGAGATGGCGACGTCGGCCCCTTCCCGGGCGAACGCGATGGCAGCAGCCTTTCCAATGCCGGAGTCCCCGCCGGTGATGAGGGCGGCCTTGCCTTCGAGCTTGCCGTGTCCTTCGTAGCTGAGCTCCCCGTGGTCCGGCTTGGGGTTCATGGGTGCTGTGAGCCCGGGCTGCTTTTGTTCCTGCTCGGGAAAGGGGCCCGAGTGGTAGCCGCCGCGCGGATCCTGCGGCTGGTCTGTCTGCTTGTCCGTGTCGCTCATAGTCCGCCTGCCTGGTATCGGTTGACCTGTGTCGATATAGAAGGGCTCCGCCGTGCTCCGGCCCTTTGAAGCTATCCCGGGCAGGGGACCAAGTCCACCACCGCGGGTAATAATCAGTAAACTTATCAAATGTTGTAGTAAGCGCAACGGCCAGCCTTGTTTCTGGGTACGGGAGGAGTAGAAAGAAGACTTGGACCGCCGCCGGAGAGGAAGGAGCGCCGATGTCCGAAGTTGAGGACTACACGGGCCGCACGGGCCGGAACGAGACCCGCGAGGAGCAGCTGGACCGCAACTGGGCCGAACTCCTGCAGGAGTTGCGGGTGCTCCAGACCGGGGTGCAGATCCTGGCCGGCTTCCTGCTGACCCTGCCGTTCCAGCAGCGCTTTGAAAAGCTGGACGACTGGGAGGTTGGCCTCTACCTCACCAATGTGGTGATTGCCGCCCTGACCACCGCCTTCATCCTCCTACCGGTCAGCGTGCACCGGCGGCTTTTCCGGAAACGGTTGAAGGAAATGCTGGTGTCCAGCGCGGACACCATCACCAAGATCGCCCTTGGCGGCATCGCCCTGTTGAGTGCGGGAACAGCCGCCCTGGTCTTCGATGTTGCAGCTACCGGTCCGCCGGGGTCATGGCGCGGCGCGCTGCTGGGCGTCATGGTGGTGATGCTGGTGTTCGTTCCGCTTCGCCTGAACAAACGGGCCACCGGGAGGATCCTCCCGGCCGAGGATAAGGAGTAAGGATGCGTAAGTGGGCCAAAGAGCACGGGCTGCTGGTAGCCAACCTGGGCCTGTTCCTGGCGTTCTTCGTGGGAATGGTCCTCTCGGGTGCAGCGTCGTACAGCGAAGACCAGCAGGCCCACGGCGAGCCGGCGGTGTCCGTACTTCAGTTCCTGGGAACCGGCGCGTTCGTTGAGGCCACGTTCGAGAACTGGGAATCGGAGTTCCTGCAGATGGCCATGTACGTGGTCCTCACGGTGTTCCTGTTCCAGAAGGGCTCATCCGAGTCCAAGCCGATGGGCAGGAAGGCCCCTCAGGACCAAGACCCCCGGGAAGCGCGTATCAGCAGCGCCACCCCGTGGCCGATCCGGCGCGGCGGCGTGGCACTGAAGGTGTACGAGCACTCCTTGTCGATCCTGTTTTTCGTGCTGTTCCTTGCCTCGTTCCTCCTCCACGCCGCCGGCGGGGTGGACGAGTACAACCAGGACCAGCAAAGCCACGGCCAGCCCGCCATCACGTTCCTGCAGTACCTGGGCACCAGCCGTTTCTGGTTCGAGTCCTTCCAGAACTGGCAAAGCGAGTTCCTGGCCGTCGGCGTCCTGGTGGGAGCGTCGGTGTACCTGCGGGAGAAGGGATCCCCGGAATCGAAGCCTGTTGCCGAACCCCACTACGAAACCGGCGCCTAACGGCCCAACCAGCCCATCCATGAGGAGAGACTGTATGCGAACGTTCGTGCCTACCACCCTGCTGGCCCTGCTGCTCCTCGCAGCCCCGGCGCTTTCCGCCGGGGCAGCAACCGCTGCGGCAGGCACAGTACAGGCAGGCCAGGTGGCCCCGGGATCGGCCGGTGCGGCATGGCCGGCAGCCACGTCTCCCACGCCTTCCCCCGGGGATACCGCGTCCACCGGTCCGGCCAACCCCGGCACCGGCGAGTCCGCACAAAATGAGTCCACGCGACTGAACTACGCCCCGTGGGTGATCGCCGGCGTGGCTGCCCTGGTGGTGATTGCCATCCTGGTGTTCCGGCGGCGCCGCAACACCACCATCGTGGGCTAGGCGCCTTCGAGTACCTGGCTCGTTGCCCAGGCCAGGTACTTTCCGGCGTTTGCCACGGCATCTTCCGGGCTCGACGCCACATCCAGCAGCTGGGCCGCGGCCACCACGCCGTGTCCGGCGAGGTCCTCGAAGGTCACCAGGATCCTGCCGGCCACCACAATGACGGGTATGCCGCGGTCCCGGGCCGCGTTCGCGAGCGCGATCGGCGCCTTGCCGGTGAGCGACTGGGAGTCCATGGATCCCTCACCGGTGATCACCAGGTCAGCCTGGTCCAGCTGGGCGGCCAGGCCGGTCAGCCCCGCCACCAGTGCAAAGCCGCCTTCCAGCGTGGCGTTGGTGAACGCAAGGAACGACGCCGGGAAGCCACCGGCGGCGCCGGCGCCGGGGACGTTCACGTCCCGGCCCGTTGCTTCCCGCAGCACCGACGCCCAGTTGCGGAGCCCGGCGTCGAGCATTTCCGCTGCGTCCTGGTCCGCGCCTTTCTGCGGGGCGAAGACGTGGGCGGCGCCGGACGTCCCGTACAGCGGGTTGCGGACGTCGACGGCGATGCGGAATGTGGTGGCGGAGAGCCTCGGGTCCAGCCCGCTCGTGTCCAGCGTTGTGACGTCGGCCAGCGAACCTCCGCCCAGGGGCACAACGTTTCCTGCTGAGTCCAGGGGTTTCAGTCCGAGGGCGCGTAGTGCGCCGCTGCCGCCGTCCGTCATGGCGGACCCGCCCAGGCCCAGGACGATCTCGGTGGCGCCGGCGTCGAGGGCTGCGGCGATGAGCTGGCCGCACCCATAGCTGTGGGCGCGCAAGGCGTTGGCCGGGGTTGGTTCCATGTCCGCCAGGCCGGACGCCTGGGCGGTTTCGATCACCGCCGTGACCTTGCCGTCGCCTGCCTTGTGGATGGCCCAGGCGGCGCCAAGCGGGGCGAGGATGGGCCCCACGACGGCGTTCAACCGCTCCTCATATCCTGCCGCCACGGCCGCTTCCAGGGTGCCCTCGCCGCCGTCGGCGATGGGAAACTGGGTGGCGACGGCGTCCGGGTAGACCCGGAGTGCCCCTTCGGCGATGGAGGCGGCGGCTTCAGCTGCCGTCAGGGACCCCTTGAACTTGTCCGGAGCGATAAGAATGCGCATGCGCTCCATCATGCCAGCACTGCATTGGAAAGCGCTTGCCAGATCCGCGATGCGGACTGAGTGACTCCTCAACCGGACGGAACGGCCTAGCCCTCACGCCACTCATTGCCGGTGAGGTGCGAGCCGGCCTGCGGGCCCATCTGGAGCATGCCGCCGTCCACCACCCAGGCCGCACCCGTCACGTAGCTGGACGCCGGCGAGGCAAGGAAGGCGATGACGTCAGCGATCTCCCGCGCGTGGCCAGGCCGTCCGAGCGGCACCCCGGGCCGTGCCGTCGTCGTCGGATCCTGGTCCTCCTGCCCCGTCATGGGCGTGGCGATCTCGCCGGGGGCCACCGTGTTGGCCGTGATGCCGTACTGGCCCAGCTCCAGGGCGAGCGTTTTCATGAGGCCGCCCAGGCCGTGCTTGGAGGCATCGTAGGCGGATGAACCCACGCGCGGCTGGAACTCATGCACGCTGGACACCGCCACCAGCCGGCCGCCCTTGCCTGCCTTGACCATGCGCCGCGCCGCGGCCTGCAGGCAGACGAATGCGCCGTTGAGGTTCGTGTCGAGGATCTTCATCCAGTCGTCGATGCCCATATCGAGGAACTTGGTGTTGGCCCCCGTCCCCGCGTTGTTGACGAAGACGTGCAGGCCGCCCAGTTCCCCGGCGAGGTCGTCGATCACGCCCGCAGCAGCCCGGAGTTCTGTGGTGTCAAGCTGCCGGACCACAGCCTTGCGCCCCAGGCTGCGGATCTCTTCGGCCGTCCCCTCCGCACCCGCCTTGTCCGAATGCCAGGTGACGCCCACGTCCATCCCGGCGCGGGCCAGCGCAACAGCCGTGGCCTTGCCGATTCCCGAGTCGGAGGCGGTGACGATGGCGGCAGTGGGCGTGAAGTTGCTGGTATCGGGCATGGCGGGCCTTTCTGTAGGTCAGGCAGGGCGGCGGAGGTCGGACTCGTAGGACTCGTCAATAGCGGCGGCGGAGGCCCCGCGGCCTGCCGCCTCCAGGTTTGGCCGGCTTTCGGGCACGGCCATGAGGGGCACGGCGAAGGTCACCACGGGCCTGTTGCCGGCGTCGTCAGCCGATCTGATGGTCAGGCTCCTGGTGCCCGGCGGCACGGACGGGGTGAAGACCTGCAGGTTGCGGGCCCCGACGGTGGCGGATTCCTGCAGTGTGTATTCGGTCCCGAAGTGGTCCTGGAGCAAGAGCCGGGGCTCGGGGGCGTCATCGGAGGGAAGGTGGATGTTTACCACCAACCCGGAGGCCCATACCTCCACGGACAGAATGGTGAATTCGGTGGCTGACGTGACGTGCCGCCCGTAGGTGGGGGGCAGCAGCATCCGGCGGAGGTCGCCGGACGGAATGAGGTTGCTCATGGTGGTTCCTGTAGGTCTTGCGCCGGCGGCCGGTGCGGGGTACCGGAGGGTAATCCGGAACCCGACGGCGCTGGGGCGCGGGTGCGGCTTGGGCGTCTTCCCGGCTGGGGTTTTCCAACCGGAAGAAATTCGACGGATGCCGTCGCTGCGCGGTTGCTGGTGGATGAAATTCAGTGTGTCCGGGAATCGAAGGTGCAGAACCGTCCCCCCCGGCTGGCGTGGCCTTCCTTTCACCTCGGGGCTAACTAGTAAGTCTACTTACCATGGAGCCTCTGGATCCGGCCGGTGTCAAGGGGAAGGACGGCGGCCTGCGGACTGGCTGCGGGAATCCGGACAAGTCTGCGGGGAGGGTTGAATGCCCTGCCCTGGGGCCTACCGGCGTGGGCGGACGATTGCGTAATACCCGGGCACCCGGTCCTGGCCGGGCACGCCGGTCACCGGGTTGGTTTCGATGGCCGTATGGCCATCTTCAAGGAGTTCCCAGGCCGACGCCGGGAACGTCCGTTCGCGCTCTTCGGGCCCGAAGTGCCCCGGCATGGGGAGCCCGCGGATGGCCAGTTCCAACGGCGCCGGAATGCCCCGCGTGGTTGCGCCGAGGTGGGACACATACTCCACCGGGTTGCCCTGGAAGTTGGTTTCCGCCATGAAGACGGTGCCGCGGCGCCCGGCCAGGAGCCGGAGGTTTTCGACCAGCGCCATCTGGTGCGCCGGGGCAAGGACGTGCAGGACGCCGCGGATGAAGACGTTGGCCCCGTCCTTGCCTGCGTTGAGGGACCCGGCCAGGGCCGCTCCGGCACCCTCCGCCGTCATGTCCCGCGCTTCAAAGGTCGTGTTGCCGCTTCCCGCGGACTCCGCCCGGGCCCGGTCAACGGCGTGCGGCGAGACATCAACGCCAACCACCCGGGGGAAGACGCCTGCGAGCGCCCGGGTGAAACTGCCATGGCCGCACCCGGTATCCACCACGGGAAGCGCGGGGTCCAGGTAGCGCAGGAGGCTGTCCTTGTAGCCCAGGAACTCATGGTCGCTGCCCGAATCCCACAGGACCTCCCCGCCGGGGCCCGTGGCCGTGATTCGTGCCCAGTAGGTGTCCCACGCCTGGTGCCGGTCTTTCGGCGCGCCCCGCGACAACCTGACGAGCTTGGGAATCATCAGGTACTTCTGCAGGACGGACCGCGGCGACTTCGTTGGGGAGGACACGGCTCAAATATATGTTCCGTCCCTGCCAACCGGCGCAGCTTCGGCCACATTACGGCGTGCCCTGCCCACGGGGCGCGAATAAGGGGTGGGCGCGGGCGCTCTGGACCCCTGTGGCCGCCGTCCCCCTAGAATGTACTCAACTGGGAGGAAGGGAACACTGTGACGGCTGTGCCGAGTGGCGTGCGCCTGACCCGCACCGCCGTCGTCGCTGATCCCGACGCCGGCCGGCTGGCCCGTAACGCCCAGGCACTGCGGGACGCGGGGTACGGCGTCCGGGAAGCGGCGGACGCCGCCAGCCTCGCCGCGTTGCTGAACGCAGGCCAGCCTTCCATCGTCGTCGCCGACGCGCTTCTGTCCCCTGCCCAGTCCGCGGCCCCCGTCCTGGTGATGGTGGACCTGGACAATCCGCAGGAGGTGGCCGCGGCCAACCCCGCCGGCGTCCACGACTGCATCACCAAGCCGCCGGAGCCCAAAGAACTGGTCCACCGCGCATCCGTCCTCATCGAGCAGGTGTCCCGGCGCCGCGCCGCCCGGCAGGAGGCCGAGGGACTCCGTGAGCAGCTGCGCGAGGTCTCAGCCGCGGTACGCGCCACCAACGATCCCCAGGAGATCGCCAACCACGTGGTCTCCGGTTTCGGCCGGACCTTCAAGGCCGACCACGTGGTGCTGGCCACCTTCGAGGACCACCGCGTCCCGGTGATCATGGCGACCTGGCACCGGCAGGGGCTGGCGGAACTGCCCAAGGACGCCCTTCCCGGCGAGGACGAGGCCCGCGCCACGGCCGATGCGCTTTGGGCCGGGACAGAGACGCTCTCGTCGGACGGAAATGAAACCGAGCCCAGGGCCGACGAAAAGCCGGCCAGGGCCGTGGCGGGGGCGGCTTCCACGCTGGCGGTGCCCATCGGCGAAGGCAACTCCTCCCTGGGCATCATCTGGATCGCCATGATGGACCGGCCACGGACGTGGTCCAGCGCCGAACTGGGCCTGATCCAGCACGTGGCCGGCAACGCGGCCTACGGACTCATCCAGAGCCACCTGATCAGCAGCCAGCAGCAGGTGGTCAAGCAGCTGCGCGAACTCGACAAGGCAAAGACGGACTTCCTGGCCACGGTGAACCACGAGCTTCGCACGCCGCTGACCTCGATCATGGCGTACCTGGACATGATCCAGGAGAGCACCGAGCACCCGGTGTCCAAGGAGGTCCACCAGATGCTGGACATCGTGGTCCGCAACACCGAACGGCTCCGGACCCTCATCGAGGACATGCTCAGCGTCTCCCGGGGCGGGCTGGACAACGCGGACATGCAGCTCGCACCGGTGCGCCTGGGACGCACCCTGGATTTGGTTGCCGCGGCGCTGCGCCCGCTGGCCACCCTGCAGAACGTCACCATCGATGTGGACCCGGTTCCGGAGGATCCGGAGATCCTGGCCGATGAGGTGCAGCTGCAGCAGGTCTTCACCAACCTCGTGTCCAACGCCATCAAGTTCACCCCCAGCGGCGGCCGGATCGAGGTGGGCAGCGAATCCCACGCCGCGGCGGACGGGTCCAAGTGGGCCACCGTGCGCATCGCCGATACCGGCATCGGCATCTCGGACGACGAAATCAACCATGTGTTCACCAGGTTCTACCGGGCCTCGAACGCGATGAACGGCGCCATCCCGGGCACAGGGCTGGGCCTTGCCATCTCCAAGGACATTGTGGACCGCCACGGCGGCCGGATCGATGTCGCTTCCACCCTGGGCACCGGGACCACCGTCACCGTCAGCCTTCCCCTCGGCACTGACCGCGTCCAGGCCAACTAGGCGCCGAAGGAGGACTGGCCATGTTTGCCAACGACGATCCCCGGCTCTCCCAGCTCCTGGAAGGCATTGTCCGGCTTGCCTCCGGCGACCTCACCTCCCGGATAGAAGTCTCACCGGCCCGGGACGAGCTCGATGCGATCATCATGGGCACCAATCTGCTGGCCGAAGACCTGCAGGTCATCTACGAGGAACTCGAGCAGCGGGTGCAGGTCCGGACCCAGCTCCTTCACGAGGCCCACCTTGAGATGCAGAAGATGGCCATGCAGGACCCGCTGACCGGGCTGGCCAACCGGTCGGCGCTGCTCGAAGCCCTTCGCGCCGCACTGGAGGCCCGTGCCGCGGCGGACGGCGGGGGGTCCGAAGAGGGGCCGGCCATCCTGTTGATGGACCTTGACGCATTCAAATCCATCAACGACAGCCTGGGGCACACGGCCGGGGACCAGGTCCTGGTGACCGTGGGTGAAAGGCTCCGTACCGCGGTGCGCGCCTCCGACGTCGTAGCCCGCCTGGGCGGGGATGAATTCGCCATCGTCATGCCCTCCGCATCGGCGGACCAGGCGGCGATCGTGGCACACCGCATCCTGGCCTCCCTCAACGAACCCATTGAACTTCCCGGCCGCAGCGTGCGCTGTGGTGCCAGCATCGGACTCAGCGTGGGCAGCGCGGGCCAGAGCCCTGAGGACATGCTGATGGAGGCCGACGTCGCCATGTATGCCTCCAAGGCCGAGGGGCAGAACAAGCTGCACCGGTTCGAGCCCGCTCTGCTGCTGGTGCGCCGGCTCCGCAGCCAGCTGGTGGATGACCTGCGGGCCGCCATCAAGGGTGATGCGCTGACGCTGTACTACCAGCCGGTGGTGGAACTTGGAACGGGGCGGATCGAAGGCGTGGAGGCACTGGTCCGGTGGAACCACCCGACCCGCGGATTCATCATGCCTGACGAGTTCATTCCCCTTGCCGAAGAGGCGGGCCTGATCTCCGAACTTGGACTCTGGGTCCTCAGGACCGCGGTGAAGCAGCTGCGGGCCTGGATTGATGCCGCCCTGGTGGACAGCAGGTTCTCCGTGCGCATCAACATCTCCGCCACAGACCTGCAGAGCCTGCAGTTCATCGAGGACGTGCGCAACACCCTGCAGGAGACCGGCGTCAGGCCTGAACAGGTTGTCCTGGAGTTGACGGAAGTGGCAATCGTCAAAGGCAACGAGCTGGACCGGTACTCGCTGGGCGGGCTCCGCGGCCTGGGTGTGGGCATCGAGATCGATGACTTCGGCACCGGCTACTCGTCCATCAGCTACCTCCGCCGGCTGCCGGTGGACCGGGTCAAGGTGGACCGGTCACTGATCACCGGGCTGGAGAGCGATCCCAGCCAGCCCGCGCTGGTGGCGGCAGTCCTGCAACTGGTGCGGGCATGCGGGCTGGAAGCGGTGTGGGAGGGCGTCGAAACGGCGGAACAGGCAGAAATCCTCCGCGGCCTGGGTTGCCGCAGCGCCCAGGGCTACTACTTCAGCTACCCATTCCCCGGACCAGATTCCGGAACTGCTGGCTGACCAGCAGGAAAGCGCTAACCAGTAACGCAAAAACTACTGCACTTTCGTGGCCGCCGTTATACGATCAGCGTGCGGTGTCTGGTTTTTCGCCGCCTCGGAAATCAGGTTGGCAGCACCGTTCTTTTATAAGGCGTTTGGAAATTTGAACATTATGGGGCCATCGGGTCATTACTTCGTCAACTGGGGGCGTTGCTAATGTCGGTTCGGGTACAGGCATGGGGAATTATCGCCGCCGTGCTGGCGGATACGGATCCTGCGGGAACCGCCGTCCGGCAGCGGCTGAGCAACAGCCTCGATGAGAATCCAGGCGTGCCGGAACGGGCCCTGCTGGAGTATCTCCTCGAGACCCGGCGCAGCGACGCCAACGTGACGGAGACACTGGAAGCCGCCAGGGACATGCGGCTCACGCCGCCCGCGCTTCCGCCGCAGTTTGCGGAGCAGTTGGATGCCATCCGCAGCGCTTCACGGATCAGCACCCTGCTTGAGAACCAAATGCTGATGACCGCATTCCAGCCCATCTACGGACTGGAAGGAAGAACCGTGGTGGGCGCCGAAGCGCTCTCCCGGTTCGTCAGCGACGACGGCGCGGCCGCGGAGCTGTGGTTTGCGGAGGCCGCCGCGGTGGGCCTGGGCGCCAACCTCGAGTTTTCCGCTCTGGGTTCGGCGGCAGCAGCCGCGAAGGACCTGCCCGAAGACCTTTACGTTTCCCTCAACATTTCCCCCACGTCCTGCCTGGACCCGCGGCTGCCGGAGCTCTTCGACCACATTGAATTGCCCACCCACCGGGTGGTGCTCGAATTGACCCAGGACATTCCCGAAGAGGAATACCTGCAGTTCCTTTCCTCGATCAATCCGCTGCGGGAAAAGGGCCTGCGCATCGCCGTCGACGACACCCACACCGGCGCCGGCGCGCTGAGCCGCATGATCCACCTGCGGCCCGACTTCCTCAAGGTGGGCCGCAACGTGATCGGCGACGTCGACAAGGACGGCCTCCAGCGTGCGCTGGCTGCGTGCCTGGTGGACTTCACCGACCAAATCGGCATCACCCTGGTGGCCGAGGGCATCGAAACTGTGGGAGAGCTCAAGGTCCTCACCGAACTGGGCATCAGCGACGGCCAAGGCTACCTGCTGGGGCGGCCGTCGGTGCGGCCCAAGGACTGGGCCAGCTGGAACACGCGCCTCGATATGGACGGCCTGGAACGCCACCTGGCCGGCCCGGGGGAACTCCGCGCCACTGCCCGGGGAACAGAGTCTTCCTGAGGACCTGACGCAGGCAGCGGGGCGGCGGGCAGCATGCGCGCCGCCCCGCTGCACGTCCAGGCCCTATTCGGAGTGACCCTGGTCCCTGCTCATCTGGTCCTCCGCGGGCGGCGTCGCTCCCGGCGGGACTCCCCCGCCCGGTTCCAGGCCGGTGACGTTGCCTTCCAGCGGATCCGGGTTCGGCGACCCGGCCGACTCCCGGCTGCGCTGCTCCGCCGGATGGGGCTGGGCGGCGCCCACCTCTTCCTTGCCCGGGCGGTCGGGGTTCGCGGGGTCATTTTCCGGATGGTAAGTGCTCATTGCCTTTCCTTCCTCTCCGGCTGCGGTTCGGTTCCCCAGCACTGGACTAATTGTAAGCATGCTGATAATTCTGGAGGAGTAGGGCCGGTACGCCGCTGGGGCGGCCGGGACGCAACGCCGGAAGGAGCAGTCAGTGGGTATCGGCGACAGCATTGGCAAGGCAGCAGAAAACGCCATGGAGGACCTGGCCGGGACATCCAAGCCAACGGAGAAAACGGACGTGCCGGACCCGGCAGATCCCAACGACGACGTGGAGGTCCACTCGTCCCTGAGCGAAGGCTCAAACGCGATGGAGGCGGAGAAGCAGAAGGCGCCCGGCCTCAAGACCGGGGCTGCCCCGGCCCCGGTCTCCAACAGCCCGCTGGGCGGGGACGCCGACGGCGACAAGGTGCACAACGGCAGAGCGCCCGGAGACCGGGAACAGAACGGCACAGCGGACGACGCCGGCCTGGCCGGGGACGCCACGGCGCCCACCGAAACAGACCGGGGCTAGGCAGCCGGGAACAGACCGGGGCTAGCAGGCCGGGCCGGGCGTCCGGTTGGCTTGCCCGGGCCTCTCCGGCCACTGGCCGCGGACGCGCAGCACGTCGCGGAGCAGGTCCGCCCGGTCCGTGACGATGCCGTCCACCCCCAGCTGGAGGAGTTGGTGCATCTCGCCGGCATCGTTGATGGTCCACACATGTACCACCAGGTCCAGGTCATGTGCCCGCCGGATGAAGCCGGCGGTGACTACAGGCACCCGCCCATAGCGGACGGGCACTTGCAGCGCATGCACGTCCCGGAGCACCCGGCGCATGAGCCACCGGAACACCGGGCGTGGAAGCGCAGGCCCCAACAAGGTGAAGAGGGCGTTCGAAGCCACTCCGGCGGACGAAGCCACAGGCCGGCTGAGCAGTTTCAGCACCGCGCGCCGCCGGCGGTCCGAAAAGCTGGTCACCAGGACGCGGTGGTGCACCTGGTGCCGCTCGATCGCGGCAGCGGTGCTGCGGACCGAACCCCAGTCCTTTATGTCGAGATTCAGCCGCGCTTCGGGAAGCTGGGTGACCAGTTCGTCGAACGTGGGGATGGGCTCGCGGCCGTTGATCCGCGCCTTGGCCACGTCCGCGGCCGGAAGTTCCGCCACCCGGCCCCTGCCGTCGGTGACCCGGTCCAGCGTTTCGTCGTGGAAGAGCAGCAGCACGCCGTCCGCCGTGGTGTGCACATCCGTTTCGAGGTAGCGGAAGCCGAGGTCGACGCCGGCGCGGAACGCGGCCATGGAGTTTTCCAGGCCCTCAGCCGAGAATCCGCGGTGCGCCATGGCGATGGGAAGCTGCCGCCCGGCGTCGTCAGGGTGCTCAAAGAAAGGCAGGATCACACTGCGAGCCTACCGCCCCACCCGCGCCCGGAACCGCCGTCAGTCCAGGCAGGCGGTCTCTCCGCAGGGGAGGATGTCCACGCCGTCGCCGCAGTGCAGCAGGGTCCGCCCGCGGCCGGCGTCCAGGTGGACCCACACCGCGGTGTGGTCCGCCGTGACCGTGTCCACCACGCCGCCCGCCTCGAAACCGGGCGCGAACAGGACCCGGACCCGGTCACCCTGGCGCAGCTGCTTCCAGTGCGGAGCGGGCGTTGCTTTGCGCTGCGGCGCATCGGCCGCGTGCTGCCTGACGTTTCGTGCCATGGTTGCCCCCTTCGAGCCGGCGGGAGGGCGCCTGCCCTCCACGCTTCACGCTACGGAGGGAAGGTAAACGCCAGGTGAGCGCAAGCTGTGAAAATGGGGGTGCCGGGTCCGGGGTGGCCCGGGCGTCAGGAAAACTGGACGCCCAAGGCAGCGAGCCGGGCCTCCAAAACCTGGGCCACGCCGTCGTCGTCAAAATGCGGCGCTTGCTGCCCGGCCGCGCGGATGGCTTCCGGATGACCGCTGGCCATCGCGTACCCTTGACCGGCCCAACGGAGCATCTCGATGTCGTTGGGCATGTCACCGAAGGCCACTACGTCTGCGGCGTCGATGCCCAGCGCGCCTGCGTATTCAGCAAGCGTGACGGCCTTGTTCACGCCGGGAAGCGACAGTTCCAGCATGGCAACGCCCGGGGAGGAGTGGGTGGTGGCGGCCAGGTGTTCGACGGCGGGCCCCACCTCGGCGAGGAAGTCGTCCGGGGTGCCGTCGCGGACAATGGCGAGGAACTTGACCACGGAGTCATCGTCCGTGAGGGTTTGCTTCAGCGGCGCCGGGGTGAATTCGGCGAGCAGTTCGCTGGACTCGTTTTCGATGAAGCCGGGTTCCAGGTGGAATCCGGTAAGCGTTTCCGCGGCGAACAGCGCAGCCGGGCGGAGAGTTTTGATGATGCGCCGGGCTTCCAGGACGGTCTCGATGGCCAGCGTGCGGGCGGAGACCAGGCGGTCCGCCTCGAGGTCCCAGACCACGGCACCATTGGAGCAGATCACGCGGCCGGTGTGGCCCAGCTGTTCCTCCAGCGGGTGCAGCCAGCGGGGCGGGCGGCCGGTCACAAACACCAGTTCGACGCCGGCATCCCGGCAGGCGTGGAAGGCACGGATGGTGCGGTCACTGATTTTTCCGTCGTGTCCGAGGATCGTTCCGTCAATATCGCTTGCTACCAACCGCATCCTGCAAGTCTACGTGGGCGGTTGGCTCCCGTGCGCCGATTCCACGGACAGGAGCCGTGCGTAAGCTCGGCGGCATCCCGTCCAGCTCCCTCGAGTTGGGCTATCTACGGTGCCGGGACGAGCCGGAAGGCATAGCGGCTCTTGACCCCGTTACTTGGGGCCATGGTGAAGTCTGCCCCCTTGGTCCGCAACTCCACCGGGGCCCTAAAGACGTCGCCGTTGCAAGGGACGCTCGCCGGAGCCAAAACTTCTGCCCCCGCCGGGCTGGACACTGAAAACTCAGCCTCAGGCGCTCCTTCACAGAGGAACCGCACTTCGTAGCTGCCCGGATCGGCCGATATTCCCTGGCCAATGGCGGAACTTGAGCCTGCGTATCCGCCCAACTCACCCGGCAGCCAGGGTTGCAGCTGTTGGGCTGCCCACTACGACAAGTCCTCCAACTCCGAAGCGCGCGGATCAGTGTTCGGCTGGAGCAGCACACCGGCGGCGGCGGGCTTATCGACGGGCGCAACGGCGCTGACGGTGATCGGGCCGCCCGTGTGCCGGATGAACCGCTCCAGGACGGAGTCGCACGTGTAGGGAACTGTCAGCGGCGGTTTTTCGCCTTGAACAATGGACACCTTAACGCCATGAACGCCCGCACATGCGCCCTTGACCACGTAGTCACCGGGAGCGAGAACAATCGAAAGTTCCCCTGACGGTTCCTCGTCGGTCGGCAAGCCGGGTTCATCCGCAGACGCCTGGAGCAGGCGTGCCACCTGCCCGGCGTTTTCCTCGAAGGATGGCTTTTGCCCGCTGCCGGGCTGGGCATGGGATTTGGTTACGGTGTCCGCTGGACCGGCGTACTCACATCCGGCCAGCGGAACGGCCAGCACACCTGCAACGAACCAACATCTTGCTAAACGCATCCGCATCGCTTCCCCCAGAGCTCGCTTTGACCCGAGTCTAGTCCCCGGCCCTGCAACTTATCCGGCGTCAGAGAGTGCCCGTTGTCAGCCCTCGGGTCTACACTGAAACTATCGAACATATTTTCGAATAAAGGTGTGTTGTGGGCGTTATTGTCGGTCCCCGCGTGATAGACGCGGGCGCCTCGTTGTTCTCGGTGCTGATTTCGCCGGTGGCGGTGGCGGCGGGCTTTCCATCCCCGGCACAGGACTACTTCGACGGCCGGATCGACCTGAACGCGCACCTGATCAAGGACATCACCAGCACCTTCGTGGTCCGGGTGACGGGGGATTCCATGGAGGGTGCCGGCATCAGCGACGGGGACGAACTGATTGTCAACCGTGCCCTTGAGCCCAGGGACGGGTCCGTGGTGATCGCCGTCCTGGACGGCGAACTGACGGTCAAGCGCCTGCGCATCACCCGCACTGGCGTGGTGCTGCAGGCGGAGAACCGCAAATACCCGGACATCCACGTGCCGGCACTTTCCGAGCTGACCATCTGGGGCGTCGCTACCAGGTGCCTGCACCATGTCTGAGCTGCCCGTCCCTGGGGAACAGCATGGCTAAACCAGTCCACATGCGGCAGATGCCGCAGATCGCGCACGTGGACGTCAACTGCTTCTACGCCTCCGCCGAGCGCGCCTTCGACCCCTCCCTGGAAGGGCGCCCCCTGGTGGTGCTGTCCAACAATGACGGCTGCGCCGTGACCCGCTCCCCGGAGGCGAAGGCACTGGGCATCGCCACCGGCGAACCGTGGTTCAAACTCGCACCCCGGGCCAAGGAGTGGGGCCTGGTGGCAAAATCCAGCAACTATGAGCTGTACGGCGACATCAGTTCCCGCGTGATGGAACTGCTGGGCAGGTACTCCGCCTGGCTGGAGGTCTACAGCATCGACGAGGCCTTTCTGGGCGTCAAGGGCGCCCCGGATGAGCTGCTGGCCCTTGGCCGGAGGATGAAAGAGGCAGTCCGGCGGCATGTGGGGGTTCCCGTGTGCGTTGGCATCGCCCCCACCAAAACCCTGGCAAAACTCTGCAATAAATGGGCCAAGAACAATCCCGCCTTTGGCGGAGTCTGCCTGTGGGAGTCCGTTCCGGCTGACGTGCGGGAGGGTTTGATGGCCCGGCTGCCTGTCGATGAGATCTGGGGCATTGCCGGACGGCTGACAAAGCGGCTCAATGTGCTGGGAATCTTCACTGTCCAGGACCTTGTCAGGGCGGATC
Source organism: Arthrobacter sp. DNA4 (assembly GCF_024362385.1). Classification (NCBI taxonomy): domain Bacteria; kingdom Bacillati; phylum Actinomycetota; class Actinomycetes; order Micrococcales; family Micrococcaceae; genus Arthrobacter; species Arthrobacter sp. DNA4. The sequence goes on along the minus strand of NZ_CP101466.1, from coordinate 180,312 downwards.
CGGTAATGATCAGGGATAAGTTCTCGGTGGTGCTGATGCGCACGGTCCTGGAACTGCGGGGCACCCCCTGCATTCCCATGGAAGAAGAGCGCATCGGCCGCGACCAGCTGATCTTTTCCCGCTCTTTCGCCACCCCTGTGACCACCGCCGCCGGACTTCGGGAGGTGCTCAGCATCTACGGGCAGCAGGCGAGCGCCAGGCTCTCAAATCACGGGCTGCAGGCAAAGGTCCTGACGGCGTTTGCTGCCACGTCCCCCTTCCGGGACCACGAACAGGCGTACCCATCGGTATGCGTCCCGCTGCCAATGCCTACGGCGGATCCGCTGCTGCTCACCAGGGCGGCGCACGCGCTGCTGCCCAGCATCCGGGACGGACTCAAATACGCCAAGGCGGGCCTGATGCTCACCGACCTGCGGCCCACGGGAAACCAGCCGCCCCTGGAGCCTTTCGAGAACCGGCATGAGGAACGCGGCATCGGGCCGCTGCTTGAGGATGTGAGCCGCCGCTTCGGGCGGGGCACCATCGGGCTGGGGCACGCGGGCATCAAGTCCGGGCTGGACTGGACCATGAAACGGGACATGCGCTCGCCCCGCTATACAACGCACTGGGACGAGCTTCCTTTGGTCAAGGCGGCGTGAGGGGTCTCGCCGCCCTGAGGGGTTCACGGCGGCGTGACGGTTCAAGGCGGCCTGGGCCGCCGGTTCCCGCCGCCGGACGCTGGGCCGGCGGCGGGGACGCGGGGTTGCTAGACGCGGGACCTGCCACGGACGAAGTGGAAGATCAGGACCACCACTGCGACAACCAACAGGATGTGGATCAGGCCGCCGCCAATGTTCGCGAGCAATCCGAGAAGCCAGAGAACGGCGATGATGATGGCAATCCAAAGCAACATGAGAGTCTCCTTGATTAGTTTTACAAAATCCCCATGCCGTGCACGTACCCACCAATGCAGCACGCGAATCACGGCCCGCACCTGCTGATGGGCATTCAAGGCCGCCGTTGCGTCCCGGGTGCGAACAGCCCCCTCCGCCGGACCTCCGAACAGAGTCCCCGCACGACGATTTTTGACGCCGCACTACGCCGCGTTGAGCGTTCGCGTCGCCGCGTGAACGCCCGCTACGGGATTGATTGTGGGGCCGCCGGGCGCTCCGTAACCTCGTCTCAGCATCCGCCCCAGCAAAGGATTTCCCCATGGCAAACCAGCAGGACAAGAGTCCGGAAGACCAGCACGGCTCCACCCGCATCGTCGCCGGGCAGCCAGCCAAGCCCACACGCCCGGTTGGCCTGAAGATCGGAATCGCCGCAGCCGTCCTGGCCCTCATCGGTGGGGGCGCCGCCGTCGCGTCCGCCGTGAACAGCGGGACACCGGCAGCCTCGCAGGAGGCTGCCCCGTCAGGCAACCCCGCGGCCGAACTGAAGCTCGGCTACTTTGGAAACGTCACGCATGCCCCGGCCCTCGTGGGCGTCAGCAAAGGCTTCATCCAGGACGAACTCGGCAGCACCAAGCTCAGCACCCAGGTGTTCAACGCCGGCCCCGCGGCAATCGAAGCCCTGAACGCAGGGGCCATCGACGCCACCTACATCGGGCCGAACCCGGCCATCAACTCCTTCGTGAAGAGCCAGGGCCAGTCAATCAACATCATCGCCGGCGCCGCAGCAGGCGGGGCGCAGCTGGTGGTCAAGCCGGAAATCACCTCCGCCGCCGACCTCAGGGGCAGGACGCTCGCCTCCCCGCAGCTGGGCGGCACCCAGGACGTGGCCTTGCGCGCCTGGCTCTCCGCCCACGGGTACAAGACCAGCGTGGACGGCAGTGGTGACGTGGCCATCAACCCCACGGAGAATGCCCAGACCCTCAAGCTGTTCCAGGACGGAAAGCTCGACGGCGCGTGGTTGCCTGAGCCGTGGGCGTCACGCCTGGTGCTGAATGCCGGCGCGAAGGTGCTGGTGGATGAAAAGGACCTTTGGGACGGTTCGCTGTCCGGCAAGCCGGGCGAGTTCCCCACCACCATCCTGATCGTGAACCAGAAGTTCGCGGCAGACCACCCGGACACCGTCAAGGCACTCCTGAAGGGCCACGCGAAGTCGGTCGAATGGCTAAACAGCGCTCCAGCCGGCGACAAGGCCACCGTCATCAATGCAGCCCTCAAGGAAGCAGCCGGCGCCGAACTGAAGGCGGATGTCATCGACCGCTCCCTGAAGAACATCGTCTTCACCGTCGACCCGCTGGCTGGAACCTACCAGAAGCTCCTCGCTGACGGCGTCACCGCGGGCACCACCAAGCAGGCCGACATCAACGGCATCTTCGACCTGCGCGCCCTCAACAGCGTCTCGAACGGAAAGACCTCCGCCGCAGGACTCGGCAAGGAGTAAAGCCTCATCGATTGCTCCGTAAATGCCCTTTTGACCTCTCATAACGGCATCTACGGAGCAATCGATGTGGCCGCCGGCCCTCTTCGGCCCCGGAGCGGCATGCATCCGGCGCGGCCGCCTTTCTTGCTTAAATCCTGCGCCTTTCCCGCGGCAAGGCCGGGCAGCACGCCCCTAGGCTGGGAGGGTTGACCGGCGGCGGGCGGCAGGAACCAGGGGGTGCCGGTGCACGGCTTCGGGAATGACGATAATTCTCATCGGGACATGCCTGGCGGGTTCGCCCCGCCAAACGTCCGGCGCTCCCCCAGTGGACGTATCCCGCAATGGGCCATCGATGAAGCGTACGGCAGGGCAGAGGCTCCTTCGCCCTGGCGCGGTGCTGAAGCCCCTCACCGGCGCCGGAAAAAGTTCCGGAGCAGGGCGGGAAGACAAGGGTCCCGGTCGAAGCGGACCACCCCGTCGCGGACAGTCCAGTTGCGGACCGTCCTTGGGATCGCCCTGGTGGTCTGCCTGTACTTCACGCCGACGCTCTTCGACCGTGTGGTTCTTCCCGCCGCAGCCCCCTACCTGCCCGGGGCGAAAATGCCGCCGCCCGGGTATGAGGCAGCCTCGGCACCCCTGGGCACACCACCCGCCAGCACGGGCTCCACCGCCTTTGTGCTGCAGGAGTCGCCGAAAGAGGGCCAGCGGCTGGTCGCGTACGATCCGTGCCGCCCGGTCCATTACGTTGTCCGGCCGGACAATGCGCTGCCGGGTGGCGATGTCCTGGTCCGGGAAGCAGTGGCAGCAGTCTCCCAGGCCTCCGGCCTGCAGTTTGTCTATGACGGACCCACCACGGAAGCGCCGTCGGATGACCGGTCTGCCTTCCAGCCGGACCGCTACGGAAAGCGGTGGGTACCGGTACTCATCGCCTGGTCAACGCCCGTGGAAACGCCGGGCCTTGCAGGGAATGTTGCTTACCTTGGCGGGAGCGGTTATGTGGAGGCGGCCGGGCAGCCGCTGGTCCTCGAAGCCGGCCAGGTGCGCCTTGATGCCCCGGACCTTGCCGGCATCATCGCCGGCCGCCCGGACGGCGCGGCGGAGGTGCGCGCCATCATCATGCACGAACTCGGACACGTGCTGGGCCTGGACCACGTCAATGATCCGACGCAACTGATGTATGCGGAAAACATGGGCGTCAGGAACTTCGCTGCGGGTGACCTCGCCGGGCTGGCCATGCTGGGCAGCGGGCCCTGCGTCCCGCAACTCTAGGACCAGGCGGACATAAGCGCGGCGAATAGCTGATATCGAAAAGCTCGTCTTCCCCAAATATATGAAGTACTTCACAGTGGATACCAGGACCTGCACCGACCGACCCGCAGCCAGTAACCAGAAGGACTTCACCGTGGAAACTCCCCTCTCCCATCTTGCCCACCTCGAGATCACCAGCCCGGACGTCGAAGCCTCGGCCCGGTTCTACGAGGACAAGTTCGGCATGCGAATCATCGACCGCGCGGACGGCAACGTCTACCTCCGCTGCTGGGGCGACTACTACCGCTACAGCCTGGTCATCACCGAAGGCCCCGAAGCCTCCCTGGGCCGGATGGCGTGGCGCACCAACTCGCAGGAAGCTCTCGAAGCCGCGGCACAGCGCATCGAAGCGACCGGCGTGCAGGGCTCCTGGAGCGCCGGTGGCCACGGCTTTGGCAAGGCCTACGAGTTCATCGGCCCCTATGGCCACCACATGCGCCTCTTCTACGAGGTGGACAAGTTCGTGGCCGGGCCGGGCTTCGAGTCCACCTACCCGGACCGCCCGGAGCGCCGCAGCAGCCACGCCGCCGCACCCCGTTTCCTGGACCACGTCACTGTGGCCTGCTCCGACGTGCGCGGCTTCGCCAAGTGGTACAACGAGGCACTCGGATTCCGCGTCATGGCCTTCGTGGACCTGGACGAAGCCCCCATCACGGTCTTCTCCGTCCTCACCACCAATGAAAAGTCCCACGACCTGGGCGTGGTGGCTGACACCTCCGGCCGCCCGGGCCGCGTCAACCACATCGCCTTCTGGGTGGACACCACCGAGGACCTGCTCCGCACCGCGGACGTCATGATGGAACACGGCACCCCGATGGAGTACGGCCCCTCCATCCACGGCGTGGGCGAGCAGAATTTCCTGTACTTCCGTGAGCCGTCAGGGCTGCGCGTCGAGCTGAACTCCGGCGGCTACCGCAACTATGTCCCGGACTGGGAGGCCAACACCTGGAAGCCGTCCGAAGGTTCGAACAACTTCTACAAGAACGGCGCCATGCCGCATTCCATGACCGAGTCCTTCCCGCCGGCCGAAGGCTTCACCGCCACCGAGGAAGGCGCCTCCCCCGAAATGAAGGAAGCCCTCCTGAACCCCTACGCCAAGCACGGCCGGGGCTAACGCGCCATGTCTGAAGCAACCTATTCGCTCATCCGGTTCCAGGAAGCCGGGGACAGCAAGGCCCGGGCAGGCCTGCTGGTCAATAACCGTGTCCTGCCGCTGGACGGGGAGATCAACTCCCTGATCGAGCATTGGGACGCCACCGAAAGCCAGCTGGACTCCCTGGCCGCCTCCGCGGGTGAGGACACCGGCCTGGCGCTGGCCGACGTCGAGGTCCTTGCCCCAGTGGAACCGGCCCAGATCCTGCAGACCGGCGCGAACTACCGCAAGCACGTCATCGACCTGGCCGTCGCGCACCGCGAACCTGGGGAGGACGCCGAGGAGGTGCGCGCCACGACGGCGGCCATGATGGATAGGCGCGCGGGCCAGGGCACGCCGTACTTCTTCATCGGACTTCCGACGGCGGTCGCGTCCGCTACCGATGACCTCACCCTCCCGTCCTACTCGAAGTCCCACGACTGGGAGCTGGAACTGGCGGCCGTGATCGGGAAGACGGCCTTCCGGGTCACCCCCGAAGAAGCGCTGGACCATGTCTTTGGCTACACCATGGTCAACGACATCACCACCCGCGAGTACGTCTTCCGCAAGGACATGCCGGCCATCGGCTCGGACTGGTACCGCGCCAAGAACGCTCCCGGGTTCCTGCCCACCGGCCCGCTGCTGGTGCCCGACAAGTTCTTCGGCGACCCCCAGGACGTCCAGGTGACGCTCAGGCTCAACGGGAAGGCCATGCAGGACGAATCCACGTCCGACATGATCTTCGGCGTGGCCAAGCTGGTCAGCGAAGCCTCCCAGATCATGCCGCTGCGCCCGGGGGACCTGGTCCTGACGGGCAGCCCGGCTACAACGGCCAGCACTGGGGCTCCTCCAGGACGGCGACGTCATGGAGGGCACCATCACCGGACTGGGCACCCAGCTCATCCACTGCAAAGACGAAACTCCCACCGAAAGCAGCAAGCCGTGACCACCCAGGACACAGCAACCGGCACCGGGGAATCAACCGATTCCCCGGTTGTCCGGCGTGAAGACCCGCTCGGCAGCATCCGCGCCATGGCAGTGGCCCACAACAACTGGGGCCGCTGGGGCCACGATGACGTCCTGGGCACCCTGAACTTCATCGACACCGGCAAGCGGATCGAAGCAGCGGCCCTGGTGAAGACCGGCGAGGCGTTCTCGCTGTCCCAGCCGTTCGACACCAACGGACCACAAAAAGGCTGGCGCCGCCGCACGAATCCCGTCCACACCATGACGGACACCGGAGTGGACGCCGAGCGCGGCAACCAGGGCTTCCCGCACGGCTTCGGCGGCGCGGACGACGTCATCGCCATGCCGCTGCAGTGCTCCACCCAGTGGGACGGCCTGGGCCACATCTTCGACCAGGGCAAGGCCTGGAACGGCCGCGCCGCGGGAGATGTGGTCACCTCGGAAGGCGACCTGGTGACCGGGATCGAGACTGCGGCAGCCAAGATCGCCACCCGGGGTGTGCTGCTCGACGTGGGCCGCGCGCTGGGTCCTGACCTGGGACGGGACGACGGCGAGCTGCCGGACGGTTTTGCTATCACCCCGGAACACCTCCAGCGGACCATCGGGCTCCAAGGCCCCAGTTCCGAAGTGCGCCGGGGCGACATCGTGGTGATCCGTACCGGGCAGTACTCCCGGGTACGCCGTGACGGCTGGGGCGACTACGCCGGCGGGTCCGCCCCCGGCCTGTCGTTCAGCACCGCGCCGTGGCTGCACAAGAGTGAGATCGCCGGAATCGCCACCGACACCTGGGGCTTCGAGGTCCGCCCAAATGAATTCGACGGCGCGTTCCAGCCGCTGCACCAGATCGCCATCCCCAACCTGGGCCTGTTCCTGGGCGAGATGTGGGACCCGGACGGGCTGGCGGAAGCGTGCGCGGCGGACGGCAGGTACGACTTCCTGCTCACCGCCGCGCCCCTGCCCATCACCGGGGCCGTCGGTTCGCCGGTCAACCCGATCGCACTCCGGTAACTTTTCCAAACAACCACCAGCAGTAACGCCGTCACACCAAAGGAGTCAGCGATGGCAGCAGTACAGAACGTCGGAATCGTCGGTGCGGGAGCCGCGGGGCTGGCAGCCGCCATCCTCCTGGCCGACGCCGGCATCCAGGTGGAAGTCCTGGAGAAGACGGACGCACCCCAGACCCTCGGCTCCGGGATCACCCTCCAGGGGAACGCCCTGCGGGTCCTCCGCCAACTCGGCGTCTGGGAGCAGGTCGAGGCGAAAGGCTACGGCTTCAGCACCCTGGGCCTGCGCGCCCCGGACCCGGCAGGCACCGTCATCGCGGTCCTTGAGGACATCCGCACCGGCGGCGACGACCTCCCGGCCACGATGGGCATGTACCGTCCGGACCTGACGGCCATCCTTCGGGAACGGGCTGAGCGGGCGGGCGCCCGGATCAGCTACGGGAAGACAGTCACGGGGATAGCGGACGACGGCGGGTCCGTCACCGTCAGCACCGCCGACGGCGGCACCGCGGCCTATGACCTCCTGGTTGGCGCCGACGGCCTGCACTCCGCGGTCCGCAAGGCCATCGGCATCGACGTCGAGCCCAAGTCCACCGGTATGGGCATCTGGCGTGCCTTTGTGCCGCGGCCGAAAGAGGTTGTCCGCACGGACCTGACCTACGGCGGCCCCTGCTTCATCGCCGGGTACTGCCCCACCGGCCCGGACACCATCTACGCCTACCTGGTGGAAAAGGCACAGGAACGCAAACACGGGGACGGCCCCCGCATCATGGCTGAACTCGCCGCAGCCTACGGCGGCCCCTGGAACGAAATCCGCGCGAACCTGGACCAGAGTGCCCGCATCAACTACACGTGGTTCACCACCCACCTCGTCGATGGTCCGTGGAACCGAGGCCGCACCGTCATCATTGGCGATGCCGCGCACAGCTGCCCGCCCACGGTGGCGCAGGGTGCGGCTATGGCGCTGGAGGACGCCGCCGTCCTGGCCGAACTGCTGATCAACGCCGACCACGTGACCGAAACCCTGTTCAAGGAGTTCACCGACCGCCGGCTGGAACGGGCCAAGGCAGTGGTCAACGCCTCCGTCCAGCTGGGCCAGTGGATGCTCGACGGCGTCCGTGACGCCGACGTGCCGGGCCTGATGCACGGCCTCTCCGTGATGCTGAAGGAGCCGGCATGAGCACCGGCTCCGGTGGGTCCCCCACGGTGGACGTCCACGCCCACATCCTGCTTCCGGCCCTCCAGCAACTGGTGGCAGAAGCCGACCCCGAGGGCTTCGGCGCGCAGCAGGCCCTGGAGGTGCGGCGCAACGGACCTGAGTCGATGGCGGCTTCGGGCAGGATGATCAAGGAACGCTGGCCGCAGCTGACGGACCTGGACCGCCGACTGGCCGATATGGACGCCCAGGGTGTGGACGTCCAGCTGGTCTCGCCGTCACCGTCGCACTTTTACTACTTCGCGGGGGAGGAACTGGCGCTGGAGCTGGCAAAGCAGGCCAACCAGGCAGTCCGTGACTTCGTGGACCGGGCCCCGGAGCGGCTCAACGGGCTGGGCCTGGTCCCGCTCCAGCACCCCGGCCTGATGGTCGAAGCCCTGGACCACGCCGTGCTGGAATGCGGCCTGCTGGGCGTCGAGATCGGCTCCTTCGCCGCCACCCCCGCGGACCCGGAGCGCAGCACGGTTGAGCTCTCGGACCCCCGGCTGGAGGCCTTCTGGTCACGGGCGGAGGAGCTGGGCGCGCTGGTGTTCCTGCACCCGTTCGGCTGCTCCCTCGATGAGCGGCTGGACCGGTTCTACCTGGCCAACACCGTCTCCCAGCCCGCCGAAAACGCCGTGGCCCTGTCCCACCTGGTCTTCAGCGGCGTCCTGGACCGCCACCCTGGCCTCAAGGTCCTGGCTGCGCACGGCGGCGGCTACCTTCCCACCACCCTGGGCCGGTCCGACCACGCCTGGCGCGTCCGGCCCGAGGCACATGGGTGCGCCGAGCCGCCGTCGTCCTACCTGAAGAGGCTCTACTTCGACTCGCTGGTGCACAGCGCGGCCGAGCTGCGGGCGCTTGTGGCCGCGGCCGGCCCCGAGCAGGTACTGCTCGGCTCGGACTACCCGTTCGACATGGGCTCGGACCAGCCCGTGGCGGAGGTCGTTGAGGCACAGCTCCCCGGGGACCACCGGGCCAGCGTGCTGGCCGGAAACGCCGCAACACTGGGCATAACGCCCGCTTCGGTCCGCACCGCCAGCCACCCAGCCTAAGGAACAGATTCATGGTCAAGATCGCCCGTTGGAACCACGACGGCGGGACGCAGTCCGGCTTTGTTGACGGCGGCACCTGCCACGCCCTCCCCCAGGGCCAGGACGTGCAGGCGCTGCTCGACGCCGGACTGGAAAGGGCGCTGGATATTGCCCGGCACACCATTGGATACGGTCCTGCCGTTCCTTTGGCGGACGTGCAGCTGATTGCCCCGCTGGCGCCTGCCACCATCCGCGACTTCGTGGCGTTTGAAGAGCACGTCGAGGGTGTGCGGAAGAGCATCGACGGCGTGGTAAGCGTGGCAGCGGAATGGTATGAGGCACCCACGTTCTACTTCACCAACCCGCACACGGTGACCGGGACCGGTGCGGTCATCGGAATTCCCGCCGGCTGCACGGACCTGGACTTCGAAACGGAAGTCGCCGCCGTCGTCGGCCATGTGCCGGGCAGTGACGGCAGCAACCTGTCCGCCGGGGAGGCCCACCGGCACATCTTCGGCTACACCATCCTCAACGACTGGTCCGCGAGGGACCTGCAGCGCCGGGAAATGAAGGTCAGCCTGGGCCCATGCAAGGGCAAGGATTTCGCCAACACCCTGGGGCCTTGGATTGTCACCGCCGATGAGTTCGAGGACCGGCACGATGCCGAGGGGTTCCTGCCCATCTCCATGTCCGTGCACGTCAATGGCGAACAGATTGGCCAGGACCTGCTCTCCAACATGGGATGGCCATTCGCCGAGCTCGTGGCCTACGCCTCCCAGGACTCCGTGGTGCGCCCTGGAGACGTGTTGGGCTCAGGCACCTGCGGGAGCGGCTGCCTGGCCGAACTGTGGGGGCGCAACGGCGCCCAGACCCCGCCGCCGCTGAAAACCGGAGATACCGTCCGGATGACCGTGGAGGGCATCGGCACCATCGAAAACACCGTCGGTGACCGGCGCGAGGCCTCGACCAGGGTTGCCTCCCGGACACGCCCGCGGAACCGGACGGTCCAGACGGCTCCGTCCGCGATCTAAGTGGTTTCCCTTCAGCTCGACGGCCGCACCGTGGTGGTCACCGGCGCGGCCCAGGGGCAGGGCGCAGCAGAAGTACGCCTGTTGGCGGAGGCTGGAGCGCGGGTTATCGCCACGGACCTGGCGCCTGACACACCGGCCGGACTGGCTGTGGCTGCACCGTCTTCCCGAGGGGAGCTGCTCTACCGGCAGCTGGACGTCAGCGATGCTTCCGCGTGGGCCGGACTTGCCGAGTGGGTCAGGTCCCAGGGGTGGCAGGTGGACGGGCTGGTCAACAATGCCGGCATCACGCAGCGCAGCCGCCTGTTGGATGCCTCGGTTGCTGACCTGCAGAAGGTTTACGAGGTGAACGTGGCCGCCAGCATGCTGGGCATCCAGGCGTTGGCTCCCCTGATGGGCAGCGGGGCAGCGGTTGTTAACGTCGGTTCCGTGGCGGGTCTCACGGCGCATTACCCGGTGGCCTACACCGCCAGCAAATGGGCCCTCCGGGGGCTCTCGCAAGTGGCAGCCATGGAGCTGGGCCCCCGGGGCATCCGGGTGAACACCGTCCACCCGGGCTTCATCGAGACGCCCATGACGACCGGCGCCAAGCCGGACTTCCGGCAGGCCAGCGTGGCCGAAACCCCGCTCGGCCGCACGGGATGCGTGGAGGAAGTGGCCGCCGTCGTGCTCTTCCTGCTCAGCCCGCTCTCCTCCTTTGTGACCGGCGCGGAGATCCCCGTGGACGGGGGCCAGTCAGCGCACGGCGGGGCCAAGTCCATCTCCGACGCGCTGCGCTGACTCCCCCTCCAGGCAGGGAAGGTCAGCCGGGCAGCACTGCCGACCACCCGCCGTCGACCATCAGGTTGGCCCCCGTGACGTAGGAGGCTTCATCGGAGGCCAGGAACAGCGCGCACCTGGCCACTTCCTCGGGTGCGCCGATCCGCCCCAGCGGGATGCTGCCGGCGATGGTCCGCCTGGGGTGGCCGGCAGCGAGGAGGTTGCCATCGGTGGCAGCGGTGCGGATCATTCCGGGGCTGACGGCGTTCACGCGCAGCCCGTGCCGCGCCCCTTCGGCAGCAAGCTGTTTGGTCATGGCCACCACTGCGCCCTTGGTGGCGGTGTGTGCCAGACGGCCATTGGTCATGGACCCGGTGACGCCTGCGGTGGAGCCCACCAGGACGATGGCGCCGTTCCCCGCCTGGACCAGCTGCGGCCAGAAATACTTCACCGGCAGGAACACCACGTCCATTTCGTGCTCAACGTTCCACTTCCAGTCGGCATACGTGAGCTCCTCGACAGGGGCGAACCGGGTGACGGCGGCGTTGGCGTACAGGATGTGGACCTGGCCGTGCTGCGCGGCGACGCCTGAAGCCCATGCCGCCACCGCTGCCTCATCGGTCAGATCCACCCGTGCACTGCTCATCCGTCCCCCGGCCCCGGTGACCGTCCGGACCGTGGCCGCGGCGCCGTCGTCGTCCATGTCGCAGCCCACCACGTACGCTCCTGCCTCGGCGAAGGCCAGCGCGGCGGCCCTCCCCTGGCCGCTGGCCGTTCCGGTGATGACGGCGGTCTTGCTTACCAGGCGCTGGGTGGAAACGGGCATGGGGGTTCCTTCCGGGAGGGTCTTTCCCTAAGACTTTTGCAGGGAAGGTCCGTGCCGGGAACGGCGTTCCGGGTCTAGGTGGTATCCGCCCCGCGGATAGTCAAGGGATGCGTGCTGGCCGGAAACAGCTCTTCCAGCCGGGAGCAGGACCGCTGAACCACCGAGCGCAGCCAGACGCTCGCGGGGTCCTCGGCCTGTGACGGGTGCCAGTACATGGCTTCCACCAGGGATGCCTCCGCGTCGTCGTCAAGCCGGAGGACGGCGATGTTGGCTCCCCGCTGGGCCCTGGCCGCCAGCATCCCGGGCACCAGGGCCACCAGGTCGGTCCCTTCCACCAGCAGCGGGAGGGACAGGAACCCTGCCACCACCGCGGCCACCCGGCGCTGGATGCCACGGGCCTCGAACAACCTGTCCGCCGGAGTGCTGATCCCCTCGCCAAAGTAGCCGACGGCGTGCGGCACCGTGGCGAGGTCGTCGAGAGTCAGTCTGGGCTGCTGCAGCAGCAGGTTGCCGGCGTCGACGACCGCCACGAAGCTGTCCCGGAACACCTGCTTGCTCAGGCCCTGCATCCGGTACCCGGTAGGTCCCACGAGCAGGTCGATCTTTGCATAGTCCGCCAGCTGGCCCTGGAAGCCTGTGGTGGGAACGAAATCGACGGACACACCCGGGGCCTCATCCTGAAGGATCCCGCGCAGCGGACCCACAATCAGCGCTGCTGCGTAGTCGGATGCCGCGATGACGAACTCACGCTCACTGGTGGCAGCGTCAAAGCCGGACCGGATCCGGGTGGCGCGCTGGATGTGCAGCATCGCCTCGTCGACCAGGGGCACCAGGGACTGCGCGAAGGGCGTGAGGTCGTAGGTGCGGCCGTTGCGGACCAGGAGCTCGTCGTCGAAGTGGCGCCTCAGCCTGGCCATCGCGGCACTAGTGGCAGGCTGGCTCAACTGCAGCCGCTCCGCGGCCCTGGTGATGTTCCGCAGCTCCAGCAGGACCTGCAGGTGGGGCAGCAGGTTCAGGTCCAGGTTCTTCATACCCACAGGTTATCCGTGCCCCGCCGGTGCGGCGGCGCCGGCTGGCACGCCGCCGCACGGTGGGCGCCGCTGGTTTACGAGAGCTCCTTGGCGATCTTCCGTGCCCCGCGGACGGCGATGGCCACGCTCATCAGGGTGGGGTTCATGGCGGTGGCCGTCGGGATGAGCGCGTTTCCGCCCACCACCAGGTTCTCGTAGCCCCACACCCGTGACCATGGATCAGCCACCGAGCTCCCGTCGTCGGCCTCCCCCATCCGCATGGTGCCCTGGTAATGCAGGCTGGAGCCGTTGGGCATGAGCCGGGGCTCCGCCACGAATACCCCCAGCGCCTTGCCGGCACGCCGGAGCCGCTCGGTGGCCTCCGCGATTTCCTTTTCCTCCCGCTCGGTGAGGGCGTACTCGATGGTCATGTTCGGGAAGCCGCGGTAGTCTTGTTCGTCCTCATCGAAGGTGACCGCGTCCTCGTAGCGGGGATGCTTGCGCATGCCGTAGCCCATGTTGACGTACCCCCACCGGTTGTCGGAGTAGGGCGTACCAGGCTCCATGGGGAAGGGTGTCGACTCGGAGTACATCACCTGGACGGAGAAGGGGTGCTCCGGCTCGGAGAACGGGATACGGTTCACGGCCGCCACCGGGTCCGCCGGGTTCTGGGCACGCCGGGCCAGTTCCGCGTCGAGGTCCTCCTCAGTGGCGAACTGCTTCATCTTGTCGGCGTCCAGGGCAACAGTGGAGATCACCACCGGGTGTTCAGTCAGGTAGTGGCCCAGCGCCTTGGGCCTGACGCCGGAGGCCCACAGGAGCTGCGGGGAGCGGAAGGCGTCCGCCGCCACCACCACCACGTCGGCGGGTACGAATGACTCATCGCCCGTGCGCAGGTCGTGGACGGTGACGCCGGTGACGCGGTGCCCGTCCAGTTCCACGCGGCGCACCAGGGTCAGGTCGCGGAGTTCGAACCGTTGGGAGAGCGGGCTGGTTTTATCCGCCAGGGGCCCGAGGACGACGTCGGCCCCTGCCCAGCGCACGGACCCGTCCGGCTGCGGGTCCCCGGCCACCGGGAGCGTGCCCACGCCGTAGCCTTCGGGCAGTTCCGCCCCGAACTCCCCGTCCAGCAGGCGGCGGATGGCTTCCCCGACCTTGGAATCCGCGAACGCGGCGCTGTGGACGTGCAGCAGCCCCTTGGCTTCCTCGATCAGGCTGTCCCACTCGTCATCCCCGATGAAGGCCACCTTTTCGCTGAAAGCGGGGGACGGCGTCGCGCAGGTCCAGTGGGCACCCTGGCCGCCCACGTTGGTGGCGGCAGCCGCGGCCGGGAAGGATGGTGCGTGGGCGGAGCCTTCTCCACCGAAGTCCAGTAGGTGAGTGCCTTGGCGTGCGGTGAACATGCCCTCGGTGACGGTTGCGGCGGGGATGCCGAGCGACTCCCGGTACGCGCCGGCCTGGGGGCCCTGGGACATCTCCCGGGCCCGCGCCTTTTCGGCCGGGTCCGGGATGTTCCGGACGCTCTCCCCGGGCACGGCGGTCAGCTGGGGTCCGGCTTCAAACATGATCACGCGAGCGTTCGGGGCCTGCTCCAGCAGCACACGGGCGTAGGTGGATCCGATGGGGCCGCTGCCGACAACGGCAATGGTGGGATTGGACATGATGTCTCCTTTGAGATCAGGCCGGAAGGGTTTCGGAAGGCGTGCGGGTTGCGGGGACAGGTTCGTCGGAGAGGCGGCCGTGCGGGAGCAGGACAGCCGCCACAATCCCCAGGGCGTAGGCGGCGGCCAGCGCGATGAAGATGGGGGTGAAGACGGTGCCGTAGATCTGCGCGACGCTGGCCTGGACTGCCGCGGACGCCCCGTGCACCTGGTTCGGCGTCAGCGTTGACGCGTCCAGCCCCGCCGGCAGGAGGGCGGCGACACCTGAGCCGACCACACCGCCGATGACCGCCGTCGCCACTGTCGATCCCACCTGCCGCACCAGGTTGATGGTGGCCGTGATGGTGCCGGTCTGGCTGACCGGCGCGGCTCCTTGGACGACGGCGACGATCAGGCTCATGAACGCGCCAGTGCCCATGCCCACACCCGCCATCACCATCATGGGTGCCCAGAGCGGAAGGCCCGCGGGCAGCAGCGCCATGACCAGCAGGCCGGCCGCTCCCAGGATGGTGCCAACGATGGGAAAGATCCGGTACCGCCCGGTGCGGCTTGCCAGCCATCCGGTCAGCAGGTTGCTGGCAAGCATCCCGAAGACGGTGGCGATGGGGACCAGGCCGGACACCGTAGCGGTGGTCCGGTACGCCATTTGGAAGTACGTGGGCAGGTAGGCGGTGATGGAGAAGAGTCCGACGCCGATGATCGCCGAGAGCGCCGTACCGGCGGCGATGGTGCGGTTGGCGAAGAAGTACAGCGGAATGATGGGCTCAGGAGCACGCCGTTCGATCAGGAAGAAAGCGATGAAACCGGCGACACTGACCGCCAGCGCGGTCAGGGCCGTCGCCCAGCCGCTCTGGTCAGCGGCCCAGGAGGCGGCCAGCACCAGGGCTACCAGTGCGGTGGTGAAGACGGCGGCGCCGGCGATGTCAAAGCTCCGGGGCGCCGGCCCTGGTTCCAGGCGGGGAACGGCAACCAGCGCGAAGGCAAAGGCGGCCGCGCCCACAGGGATGTTGATCCAAAAGACCCATTGCCAGCCCCAGTAATCAGTGATGGCACCGCCCAGGACGGGGCCCACCAGGATGGCGATAGGAAATGCTGCGCCGATGATGGCCATATGGCGGGGCCGTTCCCGCTGCGTGGTGACCCGCGCAATGATGGTCTGCGACATCAGCTGCAGGCCCGCTGAGCTCATGCCCTGCAGCACGCGGGCTGCAATCAGCCACGCGATGTCCGTGGCGAAACCGCAGGCAAGGGAAGCGGCAAGGAAGATCACCAGGGAGACCAGGAAGATCCGCCGGGCGCCGAGCACGTCGCCCAGCTTGCCGAGCACGGGGAGCAGGACGGTGCTGGCCAGGGTGTAGCCGACCACCACCCAGCTCATGAGCTGCAGCGCGCCCAGTTCGCCGGAAATGGTTGCCAGGGAAGTGGAAACCACGGTGTGGTCCAGCGCACCGAGGAAGGAAACGGTCAACAGCGAAGCGACCAGGAGACGGAGTCTTACGGGAGAGAGTGGCATAGTGGTCTGCCCGAACGATCGGGCCGTCGGCGCGACGTGGTGTGCCTCCGGCGCACCATCACGACGGAGAACGGGTCCGCGGGGAACCCCGGCGCCATTGATGAGCCTACCGCCACTTAGGTTGGAAAGCAACAAAAGATTGCTTGGTTTAGACATCTTGGTTCCGCGGCGCCTGGAGGACTTCCCGGGCCAGCGCCTGGTCCGCCAGCAACTCCTCCAGATCCGCCGCGGGGTCCCCGGACCGCCAGGAATCAAGAGCGCGGCGCAGCGCAAGGCGGGCCGGGGACTCGTAGCGTTCAGCCGCCTTCAGGATTCCGTCCGCCGTGGAGGTTTCCACCCGGACTGACCCGGCAGGCTGGTCCACAACCACCTCCGTCCGCACCTCACCAAGGGCGAGCACCTGGAGGAGGCCCCCGGGGCCACGTCCCCCGCCCAGGGCAGTTCCCGCAAGAGTTGCTGGAAGGCTTGCGCCCGCGGACTGCACGTCCATCAGTGCAATCAGGCCAAGCGAGGCGCCGCCGGCCGCCCGGAGCGCCAAAGGCCCCTCCCCGAGGGAGCGGACCCAACCGAAGCCATCGCTGACCACCGCTTCCAGTTCGGCCGCAGGCGCGGCGCATTCCACCGTGATGGCCCGGGCCTGGTGCCCACGCCTTGCCTGCACGGCGTCCGCGACGACGTCGGGGCGCAGGCGTGGACGGTCGACCACCACAGGGATGTCCCCGGGCCAGCATCCGGCGTCGGGATTTTCGCGTGGAAGCACCCTGGGATCGGCAATGATTACCGCCGCCGCCCCCTGGTTCCGGGCGGCAAGCATGCCCTGCAACCAGTCGCCCGATCCAGGGACCACCACCACCGCGCCGTCAGGTTCCCCAGCGGGAATGAGAGCGGCCGAAAGCCCGGCAGCCGCACCCAGGTAGGACGGCAGGCGGGTGAAAACGCCGAGCCTGCGGCCGGTCGCCGTCATTGCCCTGCACCTTCCAGGATCCTGGCGGCAGCAGCGTTGGCGAGGTCCACGGCATAGTGCGAATCGGCCAGCACTTCGTCGTATTCCACGGGCACATCCCCCTCAAGGAGGGATGCCAGCAGGCGCCACTCCGCCACGTACCCGTCCACGGGCTGGCGCCGATAAGAAGTCCACCGTCCGTCCACGCTGCGCACCCGGACAGCGGCGCTTCCGGCGTGCACGAAAGCCGGCGGAAAGTCCACCTCGATGCGGTCATGGGAGGTGGTGATGGCCATCCGCCAGAGGGCATCCGGCCCGTCCGGCAGCATGGTGAGTGCCAGCTGGACCAGCACGTCGCCTGCGCGGTATCCCACCAGGTATCCGATCGGCGGCACCAGCCGCGCGTAGACAACCTCGTCGATTCCGGGCGCAATGTCCCGCACCGCGGGCAGGTCATGGATGGCCAGGCCGGTCAGCAGTTGCCGCAGGACACCGGCCGAGACTGCGGGGTCCCGGACATCGGGAGCGTCGCGGCGGGCGGCCTGGAACGGACCGCCCTCCGCCACGAGTTGGTGGTACCTGTCGTTGGGCGGAAGCGCCAACGTAACGGAAACTGCCTGCACCCTGCCTTCCAGTGCCACCAGCCGGTGCCTGGCACGCCCCCATGCGGGGTCGAAGAGGTGGTTCGTCCCCACCATCAGGATGGCACCGGCGGCCCGGCAGGCCTCGATTACCGCCTCGGCCTCCTGGCGGGTGGTAGCCAGCGGCTTCTCGCAAAAGATGGCGCGTTTTCCAGCGGCCACTGACGCCAGGATCTGACGGGAATGCTGGGCCGGCGGACTGCAGATGGCCACCACGTCCACGCGCTGGTCCTCGAGCAGGTCCTGCTCCCCTGTTGAGCAACGGGCACCGGTCCGTTCGGCCAGGGCCCGGGCGCGGCCGCTTCCGGAGTCGGCAATGTGCACCACCGTGAAGAGCTCCTGCAGCTGTCCCAGGACGGGCAGATGCAGCGCGGAAACGCCTGGGCCAGCCCCCAGGATCCCGATATTCCAGGGCATGGCAACCTCCTCTTTTGTTCTTATTATTCATAAGTATGGTCAATTTGCACCATTCTTATGGCAATGCGTACTTTAGTCGGCCTCCATGTGTGAGAATTGGTGCCATGACGACAGACTCCACCCTCCGCTTTGGGGCACAGACGGATGAAGTGACCAGCCTGCTGCGCATCGTCAACCTTGTGCGGACGGGGGAAGCCACCACCCGGCCGGAAATCGGCAAGGTCACCGGCCTGGGAAGAGGCGTCGTCAGCCAGCGCGTGGACCAGGCCATCTCGATCGGGTTCCTTGGGGATGGCGACTTCGGCGCCTCATCCGGGGGCCGCGCCCCGCGGACCCTGCGCTTCCGCTCCGAGCAGGGTCGCATCATCATCTGCGCCCTTGGAGCGGCACACATCAGGGTGGGCATCACCGCCCTCGACGGCGACGTGATAGACCATGCCCACCGCACGTGGGACATCGCCCAGGGGCCGGTAAAAACCATCAATGCCGTCATGTCCCTCGTTGACGACGTCCTCAGGAAACATCCGGAAGTACCTGTATGGGGAGTGGTGGTGGGCCTCCCGGGCCCCGTCGACTTCGCCACCGGGCAACCCGTAGCGCCGCCCATCATGCCCGGCTGGAACGGCTTCGATGTCCGCACGCCGTTCGAGGAGCGCTTCAACGCCCCCGTCTGGGTGGATAACGACTCCAACCTGCTGGCCCTCGGCGAGCGCGCCCGCCGACGCGACTCCCTGACGGACCTCATCTACTGCAAGATCGGCTCCGGGGTGGGCGCGGGCCTCCTGTCGAAAGGCAGGATCCACCGTGGCGCCAACGGGGCAGCCGGGGATATCGGCCACGTCCGGGTATCCGACTCCGACGTGCCGTGCCGCTGCGGAAAAGTCGGCTGCCTGGAGGCGGTCGCCGGCGGCTGGGCGTTGGTGCGGGATGCCGAACAGGCCATCAAGGACGGCGTCGCCACATCCCTGGCAGGCCGGGCAAAGAAGGGTCCCCTCAACCTGGAGGACATTACCCTCGCGGCGCAGGCGGGCGACCCGCTGGCCATCGGGCTCATCCAGAAGTCAGCGCACGTTGCAGGCGAGACCATTTCCGCCCTGGTGAATATGTTCAATCCAGGCGTCATCGTCATCGGCGGCGCCATTGCCTCTGCGGGAGAGGTATTCCTTGCCGAGGTCCGCCAGCGCGTCTATGAACTGTCACTGCCCCTGGCCACACGGGACCTCACCATCACGCTGTCCGTGAACGATGAGCGGGAACCGCTGCGCGGCGGAGCGGAACTGGCCCGTGAGCAACTGTTCGACATCACCTTCCCCCGCTGGTTCGCCGACGGGCACCCCTCACCGGAACGTGAGGCAGTGCCGCCTAGCCCCGCAAGGGCGGCAGCAGGGGCTCCGGTCAGGCCACGTCGCGCGAGGCGCCAGGCAGCACCGCGTGGAGTGGGTCCAGCCGGGCTTCGACATGGAATGGCAGCACCAGCGGACGGCCGGGAGCGGCCTGCAGGTAGGGCACCAAAAGCTGGAAATCAACGGCAATGAGATGGCTGCCGCCGGCGAGCCCGTGCCCGCAATGCACCACCAGCCGGTCCTGGACAAACCACCATCCGGCTTCCTCCTGCAGCGCAGCCGGCGGCACGCGCCGCGCCCCCAAAACCACCGCCAGCCCTCCTGGCGGAACAGTGCCGCCGTCGACCTCCACCGCCAGGCCAATGATGCTCGAAAGCGGCATGGAGCGGATCCAGGGCAGGCCGAGCCGCAACTCAAAGCCGCCCGCAACAGCAGTAAGGGCGTCAGGGCGAAATGCTGTTTCCATCATGGCTTCAATCCTTTATCCTGAATCTGACATAAGTTTGCCAGTAGGATACATAAATGGGAAGGCTCCTTATGGCTGCCAAGATACCCAGCAGTTGGACCCTCTGCGCCAGTTCGTTCAATTGGACCCCCGAAATCATCGCTGCCCGGCGCACTGCCGCCGACATTGTCACGGGGATCGCTGCCAGTACGGCTGGCACGGTGGAACTTGAGCCCGGCCTCGTGTGGCGCTCGTTCCCTGATCCCGAGCACGCCGAGGTGGACGCGCTGCGGGATGCCCTGGCTGGGGAGGGCGGGCGTATCAGCATCGTGGGTGCGAGCCTGGACGACTTCATGTCGCCCACCCGGCGCCGCACGCTGCAGGAGCGGCTGGACTTCCTGGTGCCGCAGCTGGTGGCGGCCCGCCGGGTGGGTGCCGGCGGGGTTCGGCTTCCCCTCGGGCAGGCCGGCCCGCAGCTCCTGGCATTGGTGCAGCCGCTTCTTCACGACCTGGATCTGGTGCTGTATGAGGAGGTCCAGGGCCAGCAGGCTCCGGACAGCCCAGCAGTTGCTCCGGCCCTCGAGGCGATCGCGGCGCTCGGAGATAGGCGCATCCGTGTCCTGGTGGACATCAGCATGCTGATGCCGGCACTTCCTGTCAGCTACCTCGAGGAACTGGGGAAGGGCGGCGTCGGTCCGGACCTTCTGAAGCGCCTGGCCGAAGAGTGGCGGGATCCGGCCACCGCCGGGGCAATACACGCACTGCTCCGGGCAGGCGGGGTACCGCCGCGAATCCACACCCTCTTTATGAACCTGCTCATCCGCTTTGGCCGGAGCGAAGCCGGCGACCTTCAGGGGATCCTGCCACTGGCGGGTGCCTTCCACCTGAAATTCTGGGACCTGGACGACGACGGCGGGCGGGTTTCGCAGCCGTTGCGGGATCTCGGGGGCCTCCTCAGCCGGAACGGGTTCACGGGCACACTGACCAGCGAGTGGGGTGGCCACGAATGGCTGGGTGATGACCCCACTGACATGACGCGGCGGCACTTGGCGCTGGCGGAGAATGCGTTGGCGGGCGGGTAGTCCGGCCAACCAGAGCTGCCGGACTGTTAACCAGAATTGCCGGCCTGGGATGTCCCGGGCCGGCAATTCCTGCGTGTTGCTGCTACTTGGTGCTGAAGGCGGCATCGAAGGCGGCCGCCGAGGGCTCGTATCCGGAGAGCCGGCGGACAAACTCCAGCGCTTCGGGAGCGCCGTCAAGGCGGTCCATGCCGGCGTCCTCCCACTCCACGGACAGGGGTCCGCGGTAGCCGATGGAGTTGAGCATCCGGAAGGCGTCCTCCCAGGGCACGTCACCGTGGCCGGTGGAGATGAAGTCCCAGCCCCGGCGCGGATCCGCCCACGGCAGGTGGGACGAGAGGCGCCCGTTGCGGCCGTTGGTGAGGCGCTTCTTCGTGTCCTTGCAGTGCACGTGGTAGATGCGGTCCTTGAAGTCCCACAGGAAGCCGACGGGGTCGATGTCCTGCCACACCATGTGGCTGGGGTCCCAGTTCAGCCCGAAGGCTTCCCGGTGCCCGATGGCTTCAAGCGTGCGCTGGGTTGTCCAGTAGTCGTAGGCGATCTCAGAGGGGTGGACTTCATGGGCGAACCGGACACCCACCTCGTCGAAGACGTCAAGGATCGGGTTCCAGCGGTCCGCGAAGTCCTGGTAGCCGGCGTCGACCATCTTTTCCGTTGCAGGCGGGAACATCGCGACGTACTTCCAGATGGACGAGCCCGTGAAGCCCGTCACCGTCTTCACCCCAAGCCTGGCCGCAAGCCGGGCGGTGTTCTTCAGTTCCTCGGCCGCACGGCGGCGGACGCCCTCAGGGTCGCCGTCACCCCACACCGCATCCGGAAGGATGCCGCGGTGCCGTTCGTCGATCGGATCGTCGCAGACTGCCTGGCCCTTGAGGTGGTTGGAGATGGTCCAGGCTTTGAGTCCGTTGCGCTCCAGGATGTCCAGCCTGCCCTGCACATAGGCGTCGTCATCCCAGCGCCACGGGTCAAGGTGGTCGCCCCAGCAGGCGATCTCGAGTCCGTCGTAGCCCCATTCTCCGGCCAGCCGGGCCACCTCCTCGAACGGCAGGTCGGCCCACTGGCCGGTGAACAGGGTGATTGGTCGTGCCACGTACATCTCCTCCTATAGCGCCGCGGCGGTGACGCCGGCGGCGACCCGCGTCCAGGCGGAATCATTGTGGGAACTGCGCTCCACGGCCTCGAGCACCCGCTGGATCTGAAGCCCGTCGGCGAACGTCGGATGCGGGTCGATGCCGTCCGCAATGCCCTCCACGAGGTCCTTCACCTGGTGGGAGAACCCGTGCTCATACCCGAGCATGTGGCCGGCGGGCCACCAGCCCGAAAGATACGGGTGCCCGGCCTCGGTGACCAGGACCTTCCGGAAACCCTGCCGGTCAGCGGGTGCGGTGCGGTCGTAGAAGTCGAGGCTGTTGAGGTCTTCAAGGTCGAAGGCGAGCGCGCCCTTGTCCCCGGAGACCTCGATCTGGAGTGCGTTCTTCCGCCCGGTGGCGAACCGGGACGCTTCGAAGGACGCGAGCGCCCCGGTCTCGAACCGGCCGGTGAAGATGGCGATGTCGTCAACGGTCACTGTGCCGTACCCGGCGACGGCCGCGCCGGAAAGGCCGGAGCCGGAATCCAGCAGCGGGCGCTCCTTGACGATGGTGCCGACGGTGCCGGAGACCTTTTCCAGTGCCAGCCCGGTGACGAACTGGGCCAGGTCGATCGCATGCGCACCGATGTCGCCCAGGGCCCCTGACCCGGCATGTTCCTTCTGCAGCCGCCAGGCCAGTGGCATCTTCGGGTCGACCAGCCAGTCCTGGCGGTAGGAGGCACGCACCTGGTTGACCGCGCCCACGGCCCCTTCGGCGATGAGGTTCCGGAGGAGGGTCACGGCCGGAACGCGGCGGTAGGTGAAGCCCACCATCGCGCGGATCCCGCGGACCGCGGCACGCTCCGCAGCCTCTGCCATCGCTTCGGCCTCGGCCACCGTATTTGCCAGCGGCTTCTCGCACAGGACGTGCTTGCCGGCCTCCAGCGCGGCGATCGCTATTTCGGCGTGCGAGTCGCCGGGGGTGACAATGTCGACGACGTCGATGTCTTCCCGTGCGATCACGTCCCGCCAGTCGGTGGCGGACTCCGCCCACCCCCACTTCCTGGCGGCGGCAGCGACGGCGTCGGCGTTCCTGCCCACCACCACGGCCATCTCCGGCTCCACCGGCAGGTCGAAGACGCGGGGCGCGGTACGCCAGCCCTGGGAATGCGCCGCGCCCATGAAGCCGTAGCCGATCATGGCCACGCGCAGGCGTTTCATGCCAGCACTACCTTCCGGTCCACGGCCACCCGGTTCCCCACGTAATGCATGGGGGCGATCTGCATGTAGAGCAGGCGGAGCGTCAGGATAACCTCGACGTCGATCTCCTCGCCGGCCCCGGGGACGCGGTCCAGCGGAATGATGATCTCCGGCTTGTCCGCGACGAACCACAGCGTCTCCCATTGCTCCGGAAGCTCCGCGATGGAGTAGGAGGTCCCCTGCAGCTCGAACCGGAGGGATTCCTTGGGAATGGCTGTCCCGTTGACGGTCGCCGCGACGTCATCAACAGCGGACAGCCAGAGGCTGCGGTACCAGGGCAGCTGCACCGACACGGCGATGCCATCGGGGTGCCTGCGGACGTCGGTGTCCTGGAACAGGGAATTGTGTGTTGCCATGGGCTTTCCTTACTTGGAGGTCTGGACCAGGGTCGGGTGGGAGTCAATTTCGTCAGCGCCGGCGGAATCTTCGATGGCCTGGCGCATCAGGGCGTGCTGCTTCTTGACCAGGTCGATCGGATCGGATTCGCCGAGGTCGGCGAAAGCGTGTCCCTCCCATTCGCTGGACAGGAAGCCCTGGTAGCCGCCCTTGACGAACTGGCGCACAATCCGCGGGATGTCCATGGCGGGTTCATTGCCCTCGGCGTCGATGTCGTAGAACTTGGCGTGCACGTGGAACATCTGCGGCATGATGTCCAGCCATTCCTCCGGCGGAACCAGTCCGTGCATGTTGAACGCCAACCTGGTGAACGGGCCCAGCCGGGCGGGGTCAAAGTTGTTCTCCCGCAGGTAGTCCTCGAACTCCTGGTTGCGTTCCTGCATGGGCAGGGGCTTCCGCCAGATGTCCTGCATGACGGCGAAGTGTTCCTCCGGCAGGCCCATCTGTGTCAGCGTGCGGAACAGGGTGGGCGAGAGGCTGTGCATGGTGGAGCTGAAGTCCGCCGTGAAGCCCAGGCGGTCGCTGCCCAGTTCCTCGTACATCTCGCGGATCTGCAGGATCTTCGGATCGTTGGGGCCCTGTGGCGCATGGATCTCGTATCCGAGCTTCTGGTCGTACTGCTCGGCCAGCGGAAGGAGCCGGCGGAGGAGTTCCTTGCCGGCGGAACGGATGACGATTTTGTGGAAGCCCAACGTGTTCGCAGTCTTGAGCTGGCGCGCAAAGAAGTCGTATTCCTCGTCCGGGGTCATGTCCCGGTCCTTGCGGCGGCCCATATCCAGGTTGGTGCCCACGGCGCTGGGGGTGAGGCCGTAGCGGTCCATGCTGTCGCGCCACAGTTTCACGAAGTCGTTGTCCACGTCCGGGTAGGTGCGCAGCATCTGGGCGATGTTGAACTCCACGCCGGGGCCGAGGCCTTCGTCGGCCACAGCCTTGATCAAGGTCTCGGGCGTGTAGAGCCCGGCTGCGAATTCAGAGGTGAGTGAGTAGAGGGTGATGCCCAGCTCGATGCCCGAGCCGGCGATTCCTTCTGGCATGTCTTCTGTTCCTTTCCTGTCAGCCGCGGACGGGCTGGGCGAGGTGGCTGTTGAGGATGCGGCGGGCTTCGGCGGCGTCCGTAATCATGGCGGAGCCGGCGTCTTCGGCGGCGGACCGCTGGACGGCCTGCTCGCCGCGGATGATGTCGAACGGGTCCTCCCAGTTGTTCCAGTGCCAACCTTCGTATTCGCTGGAGATCGCACCGGAGTACCCGTTTTCCACCAGTTGGCGGACAAGGCCACGGACCGGTACCGAGGGCTCTTCGCCGTTCTCGTCAATCCCGAAGAACTTGCCGTGGACGTGGCGGACCCACGGCATGATTTCCAGCCAGGTGTCCAGTGGCGCCGGACCGAAGAGCCCGGTGCCGTTGATGCCGAAATCGATGCCGAGGTCCGGGCGGCCGTTCCGCGCTGCGAGGCCGATGAAAGCACCGAACCGTTCGCCGTGTACCTTTTGGGTGTTCGGCGGCCCTTCCGCGTAGAAGCCGTTCCACATCTCCACGACCTGCTGCAGCAGTTCCTCGGAGGCACCGCGGCGCCGGTAGGCCTCCAGGAGCGATGGGGCGAACCCGGTGACGGTGGCACCCCAGTCGGCGGTGAACCCGAGCAGCGGCGAGTTCAGCTTCTCGTACCGGTCCCGCAGGGCCAGGATGCGTTCGTGGGCGCCGTGCTGGTCCGCGTGGACCTCAAGGGCGAGGGTGACGCCGTACTGCTCCGCGACCGGGAGCAGGCTTTCCATGGCATCCGGCGTCAGGGAAATCTGGACCCGGGCGATCGGGAAGCCCAGGCGGGCGGCCACCTCGATCTGCGTGCGCATGTATTCGACCAGTTCGTCATGGTTCATGAGACGGTCGCGGCGCAGGCCGGTGTCAACGTTGACGGCGAGCGAGGTGGGCACCAGGTCCACCTCGGCCACGAGGTCCCGGAAGTGGCCCACGAAAGTGTCGTCGATGTGGTCCGGAAAGCCGCGGAGGCTCGAGAAGCCGATAACTTCCAGCCCCGGGCCGAAGCCCTCCGCAGCCACCTTGCGGATCAGGCCGTCGAGGTCGTACTGCCGGCCATGGAAGGCCCGGGTGAAGCTGTAGAGGGTGACGCCCTGGATGGGCGTGCCAAGGTTGGTCATCGCTGTGCCACCTTCATGGTCTTGGTGTCGTGCTCTTCGATATGCAGCACGCCGCGGTCGGTGATGATGTACGGGATGTAGAGCTTCAGGTCTACCCGCACTTCATGCTCGGCCTGGGGGTCATCGACGGGAAGCTCACCGGAAAGGACAGCCGAGTCCAGCGGGAACCACCACTCGCCGGTCTCGTCCACCAGCTCATCGAAGCTGAAGGTGCGGTTGTTCATGGTCCACCTCAATGAATCGGCGGGTGCAGCAACCCCGTCCACCGAGAGCGCGGCACCGGCGATGCACGAGCCGGGCAACGCGCGGTACCAGGGGATGCGGACCTCGACGGCGGTGCGGCCATCGGTGCTGGTGAGTGTTCCTTGCTCGATCATGCGGTCGGCGATCATCGAGACCTCCTTGTCTGCGGCATGCCTTGCCTGCTTACCGAAAGCGGCGTGAACCACTTTTTCATTGTTTAGTCATTCTATTGTCAGAATCTGACAGAAGTAAAGCGCTGGCCATTTCCGATGTCCCGTCCAGTTCCACAGCGATTCGCCGGGCCCCCCGTACAGCGAGCGCCACGGCCGTAAGGGTGGGGTTGCATGCTGTGGCGGTGGGAATGACGCCATTGCCGGCCACAAAAAGGCCGGGGACATCCCAGACCTCGCTGTCCGGGGAACACACGCTCGTGCCGTCGTTATACTCCCCCATGCGGGTCGTGCCCTGGTAGTGCAGCGAGGCGCCCGGCGGGAGGACGAAGGGCCGATCGTCAAGCGGCTCCCCCACTGCCTTTCCCAGCCGGAGGATCTCCCGCTTGGCCCGCTCCAGCACGTCCCGGTCCTTGTCCGTAAGGCGGTAGTGGATGCGCAGGGCGGGCATGCCGTAGCTGTCCAGGGTGCCGTCGTCGAACGCCACCCTGTCCTCCCGCTGGAGGTCCTTGGCGCAGAACAGGCCCAGTCCCACGATCGAGCCGGGAACCACGGGGTCGTCGTCAGCCAACGGGATGGGCGAGGCGTCCAGCTGCATGATCTGTCCGTGGAAGGGCATGTCGTCCGTGTAGGGCACCCAGGTGACGCCGCTCTGCTCACTGAGGGCGCCGGCCGCGCGGTGCTGCGCCTCGCCCGGGGCGACGTTGCGGAGCCTGCTGGCAAAGACCACCTGCGGCTGGTCGTTGAGGTACCGGCCCAGGGCATCGGGACGGATCCCGGAGGCCCACAGGAGCTGCGGGGTGCGGAGGGCATCGCCGCCGACCACCACGTACCGCGCGGCGATGCGGTGTGTTTCGCCGGTGCGGCGGTCCTCCACCTCGATGCCTGCGGCCCGGCCGCCGTCCACCAGCACGCGCCGGACCAGGGACTCGTCAAACAGGTCGAACCGCGGGTTCTCCCGTGTGGCATCCCCCATGACGACGTCGGATCCCGACCATACGAGCCGACCGTCGTCCCGCCGGTGCACGGCGAGCGGCATGGGCTGGACGCGGAATTCCGGCCTGCGTCCGTCATCAATGGCTGCGGAAAGGCGGTCATGGACCAGGCCGGAGAACGGCGCGCCCTCGAAGGCGGTGGTGGTGACACCCAGGAGGCGGTCGGCCTCCTGGAGCAGCTGTTCCAGGTCCTGAAGGAAACCGATGCGCTCCTTGCCTCCGGGCCGGGGGCACGCGGCCGTCCAGTGGGCGGCCATTCCGCCCACGTTGCTGGACATGGCAGCAACAGGCATACCGTCCTCGCCAGGGAAGGCGTAGCCGTCCTGCAGTAGATAGGTGCCCGGGCGGGCACGGCGTTCGCCGCTCTTGACGGCTCCCGGGGAACTCACGGTCTCGGCTCCAGCGCCAGGACCTTCCGATGCCCGCTGGGCGAGCGTGCGTCGCTCCTGGTCCTCAATGTTCTTGACGTGGGAGCCGGGCGGGCTGCTCACAGTGGGGCCCACCTCGAACATGGCAAGGGTGGCCTCCGGTGCCCGTTCGCTGAGGATGCGGGCATACGCGGATGCGGTGGGACCGCTGCCGACGATTGCCACATCAACGGCGGCGGGGTAGCGGCTGCCGCTCACCGCCCTGCCACCAATTCCTGGATCCGCCGGACGGACTTTGCGGACTCGATGGTGGGGTAGTACTCGAGCCCAACGGGACCGGCATAGCCGCTGGCCTGCAGATCGGCGAGCCGCGCGGCCCAGTCGATGGACCCGGAGCCCGGTTCCCCGCGGCCCGGCGCATCGGCAATCTGGACGTACTTGATCACGCCGCCGGCATTCGCGAGCTCGGCGGCGACGTCCTCGCCTTCCACCGTGGAGTGGTAGAGGTCGTACAGGACACCGAAGCTGGGCGAGTTGACGCCCTTGGCGATGTAGACAGCCTCCGATGTCCGGTCGAGCAGGGCTCCGGGGTGGTCTACCCGCACGTTGACCGGCTCCAGGACCAAGGTGATGCCGGAGCCTTCGATGTGGGCCACGCCCTTGGCAAAGATTTCAATCAGTTCGTCCAGCTGGTCCTGCCGTTTCCGGCCACCGAACCCGGTGCCGCTGCCCACGACGATCCGCGGGCAGCCCAGTTCCTGTGCCACTTTGACGCCGGCGTCGAGGCCCTCGTAGAAGGGTTCATGGTTCTTCGGCGGGATCATGAACTGCATACGGGGCTCGGCCAGCTGGGCGGTGAGCTGGACACCGGTTTCCTCAAGTGCCTCCTTGAGGGCCGGGATGTCCTTGCCGGTGGGGCCCCACATCTCGACGGCGTCGAAGCCGGCAGCGGCTGCAGCCCGGACGCGGTCGGCCGCGCTGTCGCCGGCTTCCGAGAACAAGAGGTCGATGTTGGGTGCGAGCTGGTACATGGGTGTCTCCTGAAGAAGTGGATTCTGCTGAAATTTGGGCCATGCATGGCGGGGCTATGGGAGGGCGCTAAAACATGGGATGGTCATGGACGGCACGGTCCGGGACGGGCTGAAGCACGTCCCAGTGCTCCGCGATCCGGCCGTCCTCGAAGCGGTAGAGATCCACCACTGCAGCATCGGGCCGGCCCGGCCCCGATGCACGGACATGGACCATGGCGAGGTCGCCGTCCACCAGGATCCGCTGGACGTCGAAACGGTTCTCCGGTGCGTCGTCGAACTTTGGCGTGAGGGCCGCGATGGCCGGCTCCGGCCCGTCCTCGATGGTGGGGTTGTGCTGGATGTATTGCTCGGCGACGAGGTAGTTGAACGCTTCGCGGACCCGTTTTTGGGTGTAGAAGAGTTCCACGAAGCGTTCGAACGCTGCGCGGTTGGCTGTCATGGGTGATCAGCCCTTCAGGCCGCCGGAGAAGCCCTGGATGAAGCGTTTCTGGGCGAAGAGGAACAGGACCAGGATGGGGATCATGGACACGATCACGATGGCGAAGATCGAGTTCCACTGGGACACCAGGGAACCGATGTAGTAGTACATCGCCACCGGCAGGGTCTGGTTGGCGGAGCCGCCCAGGAAGATCAGGGACGTGAAGAAGTCGTTCCACACAATCAGCCCGGCGAAAATGGTGACCGTACCCGTGGCCGGGGCCATCATGGGGAACACCACCTTGGAGAAGACCTGGGACCTGCTGGCGCCGTCGATTGTTGCTGCCTCCTCATAGTCCGTGCCCAGGCCGCGGAAGAAATTGGAGTAGAGGAAGATCGAGAGCGGCAGGAGCATGCCCGTGTACAGCACGATCAGGCCCCAGGCCGAGCCGGTAAGGCCCAGCGCGCGGGCGCCCATGTACAGCGGCACCGCCCCGAGCTGGCCCGGAAGGATGATGGCCACCAGGAACAGGTAGTAGGCGGCTTTGCTCCACCGCCTGGTGCTGCGGGAGATCACATAGCCGGTGACGGACCCGAGGGCCACCAGCCCCAGGATGCTGCCGGCGGTGATGATGGCACTGTTGGCCAGGCCCATCACCACGTTGGAGTTCCCCTTGGCGGACAGGACGGCAACGAAGTTGCTGAAATCCGGATGGACTGGCGGGACCAGGGCTGACGTGGTGAACAGTTCGTTGGCGGGCTTCAGGGCCGTAGTGACCAGGAAGTAGAACGGTGCGAGGAACAGCAGGGCGAGGGCCCAGAGGCCGATCTCGCGGAGCAGGGTGAGCTTGGTGTAGCGGAACATGGCTTAGTCCTCGGGGTTCGAACGCGTCAGCCGCTGCTGGATTACGGCGAAGAACAAGATAATGGCGGCCAGCACCAGGGCAAGGGCAGCGCCGCCGCCGAAGTTACCCAGCGCGAAGGCCTGCTTGTAGACCTGGGTGGCCAACGTTTCCGTGGCCCCTGCGGGTCCCCCGCCGGTGAGCGCCATGATGGGGTCGAAGACGCGCAGTCCCTGGACGATGCCAAGCGTGGTGGCAATGGCGACGGCGGGGCGGATCGCGGGAAGGGTGACGTTGCGGAAACGCTGCCACAGGTTGGCGCCGTCTATGGCTGCCGCTTCTTCCACTTCCACTGCAACGCCCGCCAGGCCGGCCATGAAGATGACCATGGCAAAGCCGGTGGATGACCAGACCAGGACCACCAGGACGGTCCAGATGGCCCATTGCGGATCCGCAAGCCAGGGCTTGGCCTGGTCCCCGGCGCCGATCGCCGTGAGGAATGCATTGAGCGGGCCGTCGAAGTCGAAGATGTACTTCCAGATGTAGGCCGTGGCCAGCGGGCTGAGCACTACCGGCATGAAGAACAGGGTGCGGAGGATGTAGCGCGTCTTGATCACCCGGTTCAGCCCCAGGGCAATGATCAGTCCGGCGATATTGCCCAGGAAGACCGAGCCGAAGGCCAGGAAAAGCGTGTTTGAGAGAGCCCCGACTTTGGTGGGGTCCTTGAAGATCGCTTCAAAGTTGGCCCAGCCCGTGATCTTGAACGCGCCGATGCCCG
This sequence comes from Arthrobacter sp. DNA4, assembly GCF_024362385.1. NCBI lineage: Bacteria > Bacillati > Actinomycetota > Actinomycetes > Micrococcales > Micrococcaceae > Arthrobacter > Arthrobacter sp. DNA4. The sequence goes on along the minus strand of NZ_CP101466.1, from coordinate 149,933 downwards.
TCCAGTTGGTGAAGGCAAAAAATCCGCCGATGCCGGTTGCCACGTAGTGGATGGCAAACACCAGGGCTATCCCGGGCAGCGCCCACCACCAGTGTCCGAACTCCAGGCCGTGGCCCCGGGAGCGGGTGCTTTGGCCCGCCCCCGGGGTACGCCTGCCTCTCCGGGGTGCTTCAGCTGCTTCGCTTTTCGGTTGCATCGTCGCAGTCATGGTATTTCCTTGCTTGTCCCTTTGAGTTGTTGGACCGTCGGTGGTGAAGAACGCTTTGCCTAGCCCCAGGCTGCGTCCATGGCCTGCAGCACCTGGTCAGGGCTCTTCTGGCCCGTGATGATTCCCTGGACACCGGTGGCCAGCGCGTCGTACACGGCGGAGTTGGGCCACTGGATGTTGGGCAGGGGGCTGTAGTTTCCGTTCTTGATCAGCTCACCCACGTTCTTGTAGGCGCCGCCTTCGAAGTCGTACTTGTCCAGTCCGCTGACGGGGAGGGCGCCGTCGATCTCGGCAAATGCCTTGGTCTGCTCCGGCTCCGCGGCCCAGTCGAGGAAGGCCTTGGCAGCGTCCTTGTTCTTTGAGGCCGCGTTGACGGAGAAGGCGTAGTTGGCGCTGGCGTAGACATAATCCTTGCCGCCCTTGTCGGCGGGAAGCGCGCGGACGGCGAAATCGGTACCGGACGCGGCCGACGCCAGCTGCTTCCAGCTGGGAGCCGGGATGAAGCCGGCCACGGCGGTGCCGCCTGCAAGGCCCTTGGTGATGGCGTCAAAGCCGGCACCGGCAGCGCCCTTTTGGAAGCAGCCGGCGTCCTTGAGGGTGTTGACCGCTTCCAGTGCCGACTTCCACCCGTCCGAACCCGCGAACGTCACTTCCTTGGCGGCGCGTTTGTCATTCCACTTGGGGTCTTCGGCGTACACCCGGGTGGCTGCCAGGGACATGGCCATCAGGCCCGTGTTGGGAGGGGCCGAACCGGCGATGGCAAAGAGCGATTTGCCGGACGATTCAAGGGTCTTGCACTGGTCTTCCAGGGCTGCGAAGTCCGCGGGGAACTGTCCCGCGGCCTTGACCGCTGCCTCGTTGGAGACAAGGGCAGCAACGGTGATTTCCGTTGCCTGGCCGTAGACCTTGCCGTCCTTGCCGAAGGTGCTGTCGCTTCCAGCCGGCAGGAGTTTCCTGGCCGCGTCATCCAGCGGCTCAAGGAAGCCGGCCTCGGCCAGCGGCAGGATGCTGCGGCCCTGGCCTGAACCCGGGGTCGTGACCACTACGTCGGAGGCGTTGCCGGCCTGCAGCTGCGTCCGGAGGGTCTGGTCGTAGGAGTCGTTGGGCTGCGGGTTGAACGTGATCTTCACGTCCGGGTGCGCCTTCATGTAGTCCTCGCCCAGCTTCTGGAACGGGCTTTCGATGGTGTTGGAGGTGGCGAAGGAGAGCGAGAATTCCTTGCTGCCGGAGGAGCTGGCGCTTTCAGCGGAGGATGAGCAGCCGGTGAGGGCCAGGGCAGCCAGGGTGGGGACGGCAAGGGCGCCGGCAGCTTTGAGTGCCAGGGAGCGTCGGTGCTGTGTCATGTTCAGCCTTTCAGACTTCGTTGTCGAAGAACATCCGGGAGCGGTGATCCCGGTCACTCACCAGTATGGGTGAGATGTGTAGGAAAAGCACATAAGTCTTTGCTATGGCAGACATAAGTCTGGCCGGGGTCATGCAAAAGGTCCATGGTCCATTGGAGCTATTGATGGAACCTGCCGGTGATATCGAGGGCGCTGATAAACTTCCGTGACGTGCTTCACGATCGAAAGACTGCTCCGTGACCAACTACGCTTCGCTCGCGCGGCTTGACCTGAACCTGCTGATCTCATTGGACGCGCTCATCACCGAACGGAGCGTTACCAGGGCGGCGGAGCGCCTCCATTTGAGCCAGCCGGCACTGAGCGCTTCCCTTGCACGGCTGCGGTCCCATTTTGGCGATCCCATCCTGGCCCGCCGCGGCAACGCCTATGAGCTGACACCTTTCGCGCTGCGCCTGGCCGAACACACCACAGCCGCCCTTGAGGCTGCCCGCCGTGTCTTTGAAAGCCAGGCATCATGGGAACCGGCAGACTCCGAACGCGAGTTTTCCATCTATGGTTCCGATTACGGCTTCAGTACCATCGGCCGCGTTGTTTCCGAACTCGCGGCCCAGCGCGCCCCGGGAGTCCGGTTCCGGTTCATGCTGCACAATCCGCTGGTGGTGGAGGATGCCGCCAACCGTCTTCGTTCGGTGGACGGCATGGTCATCCCGCACGGCTTCCTTAACGGGTTGCCGTACCAGGACCTGTGGCGCGATGACTGGGTGGCCATCGTTTCCTCCTCCAACGGCGCTGTCGGCGAAAAGATCACCATGGAGAACATCGCAGAGCTGCCGTGGGTGATGACATACCAGTCCCGGTCAGCATTTACGTCCGCCCAGCGCCAGATCCAGCAGCTGGGGATTGAACCGCGGGTGGAGGTCACGGTTGAGAGTTTCCTCGCCCTCCCCCATTTCGTGCTGGGCACGCACCGGATCGGCCTGATCCAGGCAGCGCTGGCACCGGTTGCCCTGCAGCTGGACGGCGTGCGTGTCCTGCCGCTGCCCTTCGATGCCACTCCGCTGGTCAATGCCCTGTGGTGGCATCCCGCGCATGACCGGGACTCCGAACATGAGTGGATGCGCGCCCTCTTCAAGGAGGCGGCGGACATTGTCGCCGCCTCCGCTCCAGGGGAACCCCGCTAGGCAGTGGCCGGCACGGACCGTATGCTCTTGCGGATGAGGTCATGCTGCCTGCGGACCAGCACCAGCGGGTCCACTTCGCCCAGTTCAGCGAACGCGTGGCCTTCCCACTCGCTGGACCAGTAGCCGCGGTAGCCGCCCTCCACGAAGACGCGAACCAGCTCCGGGTAGTCGATGGCGGGCTCGTCGCCATGCTCGTCGATGTCATAGAACTTTGCGTGGACGTGCAGGATCTGGGGCATGATGTCCGCCCACTCCGCGGGGCTGACGTGGCCGTGCATATTGAAGGCCAGGTGCGCAAAGGAACCCAGCCGGGCAGGGTCGAAGTCCCGGCCCTTGAGGTAGCCGATGAATTCCTCCTGCCGGGCCCGCATAGGCGCATCGGTGGCCCAGATTGCCTGGAGGGTGTCGACGGAGTCGTCGTCCAGGCCCGCCCGGCGCACGGCACGGAGGAGCGTGGGCGACATGCTGTGCATGGTGGACGAAAAGTCAGCCACGAACCCCAGCAACGGCGAATCGAGTTCTGCGTAGACGTCCCGAACCTTCATGATTTCCGGCGAGTTGGGTCCCATCGGCGCGTGGATTTCGTAGGCCATCTTGAGTTCCAGCTTCTCGGCCAGCGGCAGGAGGCGGCGGAGAAGGCCCGGCTTGGCGCTCTGGATGCGGACCAGGGGGAATCCCAGCTTCTTCGCACCATGGAACAGGGTCTCCGTGAACTCATACTCCTCGTCCGGCGTCATGTCCCGGTCACGGCGCCTGCCCATGTCCAGGTTTGCGCCGAACGAACTGGCGGAGAAGCCGTGCTTGTCGAACGCAGTCTGCCAGGCCCGGGCGAAGTCATCCGTTACGCGGGGGTAGGTGGGCAGCACTTGGGAGGCCACAATCTCGATGCCCGGGCCGATGCCAAGATCGGCAACCCGGTTCAGCAGCCCGTCGAAGTCGTACCAGCCGGCGCGGAACTCGGCGCTTGCCGAATACAGCGTGAGCCCAAGGGCAAAGGGGTCTTCCCCGGTTGCCGGCGGAGGGGGTGTCGCCGTCGTGAGTAGGGGTGCGGGCGCAGGTCCATCGGTGACGGCCAGTTCAAGTGCCTGGTTCACGAAGTTGGGGACATACATGCCCGGGGCCCCGTCCTGCCCCGGGGCAATCTGCATGTACGGCAGGCGGAGCTCGCCGATGAGCTGGACGGTGTGGTGGTCCCCGGGAGCAGCGGGCCGGTCACGGCGGACAATGAGCAGCGGGTGTTCCTGCAGGTACCAGAGGGTTTCACTCTGCGCCGGAAGGTCGGGCAGCGCGTAACGGGTGCCGCCGACCTCCAGGGACAGATCCCCTTGGGGGACGTCCTGGCCGTCGATGGTGAGCCGGAGGCTGGTGACCGAGGAGAGCCAGAGGCTCCGGTACCACGGCAGGGTGAGGGAAAGGGCAAGTCCGTCCGGGTGGGCGCGGAGGCTGGATTCGTCAAGAAGTCCGTTGGGCATGATGTTCTCTTTACTGGGATGGTGATGGTCAGTCGAGTTCGGAGGTGATGCGGCGGATCAGGGCATGCTGGCGGCGCACCTGCTCGATTGCCCGCCAAGGAGTGCGTTCGCCTTCGTATTCGCTGGAGAGGTAGCCGGTATAGCCGGAGTCCTTCAGTGCCTGGAGCACGCGACGCCAGGGAATCTGCTGGTCTTCCAGCCGGTCGTTAATGTCGTGGAATTTCGCCTGGATGAACACCACATATTGGGCAATGTCCTTGAAGTCCGCGGGGTTTACGCCGATGCCGTCAAGGAACGCCGGACGGCTTTCCCGGGTCTCACCTTCACGCAGCGGTATGGGCCGGTCCTGGAAAATTCCGGTGTCGATGAGCAGGCCGAAGTTCTTGGTTCCCGTCCGCTCAATGAGCCCAATGTAGTCATCCACCACCGGGTGCTTGATGGGCGTGGGAGAGTGAATCTCGGGGCAGATGACCACTCCCAGCTCGTGGGCCAGGTCAAGGGAGCGTTCCACCGATTCAGTCCAGATGGGGTCCGGCACGAGGTCGCTGGAGACCACGCCGATTTTTGGCCGGACAAAGCTGAAGCCCAGCCGGTGGGCGAGTTTCAGGTCCCTCTGCAGGGCCTGCGCGCCTTCGGCGGCCGTCATCGATCGGCCCGGGTGGAGCCTGGTATCAATCCAGGAACCGTAGTTGGTGGGCTCCAGGGAGTACTTTTCCAGCAGGTTGAACCATGTGTCGATCCAGGCCGGCGAGGGCTCAGGATAGCCGGGAACGTGCCCCTCGCCGAGGATCTCTACCCCCGTTGCGCCCACATCGGCCACGTGGGCCAGGGCACTTTCCAGGTCCAGGACTGTGCCGTAATCGCCCATGTAGCTATAGAGGGAAACTCCATAGCGGAACGTCCCGTCGCCGCCTTCGGGCGCCAGCGTGACCTTGCGGCTGACCCGGTGGATGGTGGGCTGGTGCTCCACAGGTATGTAGGACATCCGTAACCGCAGCTCGATGCTCAGTTCATGGACACCTTGCGGAAGGCCGCCGTCGAACGGAACCGTTATCACCGCCGCTTCCTCAAGCGGCCAGCGGACCCCTTCGCTGCCCCACAGCTCCGGCAGGGAAAAGGTCCGTCCGCCAAAGGTCCACAACGGAATGTCCGGACCCACGTCCACCAGGTTGCCGACGCGCACAGCGACGCCATCGACCAGGGAAGCCGCCATGCCCCGGTAGGAGGGCATCCGGACGCGGAACTGGAAGCCGGTTACCCGCCCTCCTTCCGTGACGTTGCGGAAGCCTGCGGACTGGATGAGGTCTCTTTCGAGAAGCATCGTTGCTCACTCTCTGTAGGGGCATGCCGATCGTAGCAACCATTATGTCTTTTTCAAACTAAAGTATGTAGGCTTTCGCCAAAACTGTCGAGGAGCGAGGGAGCGGGCAGCAGTGGCCGAAAAGTTGAAGGCACTTATCCTGTCGGGGCACATGACCCGGGAGCATGACAACGAATTCCGCAGCTTCCGGGCGCACAACCAATGGCTTACCGCTGTCCTGGAGGACACGGGCAGGTTCCACGTGCGCGTCGTGGAGGATCCGCGCGGACTGGGAGCCGGCGTCATCGATAAGTACGACGTGGTCCTGGTGGTGTTCGAGGGGCGGGACGGGTACCACGAAAAGGCGGTGGGCTTCGGTGCCGAAACCGATGCCGCGCTGCTGAAGTTTGTCCATGAGGACGGGAAGGGCATCGTATGGTTTCACGGCTCGGCCGTCCAGGAGGACGACTGGGGCTACCCCGAGGAGTACAACGTCATGCGGGGCGCGAAACTCAGTGTGCCCACCGGGCTGCGGCCGCGGCCCTGGGGTGAGGCCCGGCTGCAAACCGCCGGGCCCCGCCATCCCATCACCGAGGGCGTCAGCGGGACATGGACCGTCACCGGTGACGACATCCTGACCGGCGTGCAGCTGTACGACGGCGCGGAAATGCTGCTGTCAGTATTCGATGACCTGGAGTCCTACGAGAATGCGCCCATGTGGCCCATGCCGCATTACCCGGTGGATATCCCCGAGGGAGGCCTCGCCAACCTTCCCGGGATCAATACGCAGCAGCCACTCGCCTGGATCAACGACTATGGCAGCGGCCGCAGCTTCACGATTACCATCGGCCACGACATCGACACGTTCCGGCGCATCGAGTTCATCCGGATGTTCCCGCGCGGTGTGGAGTGGGCCGCCACCGGAAAAGTCACCCTCGACGGGCCGGACCGCCGCGGCGAGCGCCGCTTCCTGCCCTGGCCCTACTACAACCACGAGGGGTAGTGACCGGCCCCATCGCCCCGCCGGCTCGGGGTGCTCCCTCAGGCTTCCGTTTCAGCCCCGTGGAGTTCCTCCCGGGTCGGCGGGTTGGCACCGGGGCGGGACACGGTGACAGCAGCGGCGCGGGCGGCATGTTCCAGGAGTTCGGAGAGTCCTTCGACGGGAAGGTCGCGCAGGTCCTGCCGGTTCTGGGCGCCGTCCAGCTCCCGGTCCACCAGGCCGGACAGCAGCGCCGCCATGAAGGAATCCCCCGCCCCCACGGTGTCCGCCACCTCCACCCTGGGCGCAGGAATGGCGGCTTCACCAGCACGGCACACGCCCCATGGCCCGTCCGCACCGCGGGTGACCACCACCATCGCCGGACCTTCCTCGCCGCCGAGCGCCAGCCACTTGCGGGCCGAATCCAGCACATCCTGTTCCGGATAAAGCCAGGCCAGGTCTTCATCCGAGGCCTTGACCACGTCGGACAACGTCACGAACTTTTCCGCCTGCCGCCGCGCAAAGTCCACGTCCGTGATGATGCTGGGCCGGCAGTTGGGATCGAAGCTGATGGTGGCGGACGGATGGGCGTATTCGACGGCGGCCAGCACTTCGGTTGCACCGGGCGCCAGCATGGTGGCAATGGAACCGGTGTGCAGCAGGGTGGTTCCCTGCAGCATGAAGCCAAGCCGGTCTGCCAGGTGCGGCAGCTCCCAGGCGAGGTCGAAGGTGTAGGTGGCGGCGCCGTCGTCGTCAATCAGTGCGGTGGCCACGCTGGTGGGCAGCTCGTCCGGGGGCATCGGCAGCATGACGGAGCTGGCGCGCAGGTGCGCAGCCACGGAGTCCCCATACGCGTCGCGGCCGTAACGGCCAATAAACTGCACCGGGTGGTCCAGCCGGGCCAGGCCCACGGCGACATTCAGCGGACTGCCACCCACGTGGGCCTCGATCCCGGAAGCGCGCTGGACAACGTCAACAAGGCCTTCGCCGATCACTGTGAGCATGGTCATACTCTGCCAGAAAGAGGCCTGCGTCAGCAGTTCGTGTCAGCCGAGCAGCTCTTCAACCAGTTCCCGGCACGTCACATAGGCCTCCGCGGCGGGATCGATGAGCGCGAAGTGGTCCCCCGGCACCGTAATCAGCCGCGCAGGAACGGGTCCGGAACGGCTGGCGTCCACATACGTCGTGGACATGCCCAGGGGAACATCCTCATCTTCCGTCGTGTGGACGGCGTAGACCGGAACGCCCAGCGGCAGCGCGGCCATCGGGTCGGCCACGCGGTGTCGCCCGGGGAAGTCCGACGACGGTCCGCCCAACAGGTTGCCCACGGCGCCGTTGCTGAGGCCCAGCCTTTCGGCTTCGGCCAGGTTGAGCACGCCGGACTGGCTGACCACCCCGGTGAGGCGGACGGCGTCGTTCGTGTTCTCCATCTGGCGGGCCTCCGCCGCCCCAAGCCCGTCCAGTCGATCCCTGCCCGCAGCCCACACCGCCAAGTGGCCGCCGGCAGAATGTCCCAGCGCCACTACTTTGCCCAAGTCCAGCGAGTGCGGCCCTGCGAGCGCGGCAAGCTTGTCGATGCCCGCAAGGATGTCCTGGAAGGTGCCCGGCCAGCCCCCGCCGTTGCCCGCGCGGCGGTACTCCAGGTTCCAGGCGGCCATCCCGTGCTCCGCCAGGTCCTTCGCCAGCGGCTCCCCCAGTTCGGCGCCGTAGGTGGAGCGCCAGTAGCCGCCGTGGATCACCACCACCACACCCCGATGCTTGCTGCCCACAGGGAGATCCGGGAGGAAAAGCTCACCCCACTGGCTGGGGTCCTGGCCGTACTGGTAACTATGCCGCTGCACCTTGCCGAGACTACAGGCGCCCGTCGCGGGACGGCGTCAGACTGGCCCACTTTTGCCCCTGGCATGGGCTGCGGGACCTTGGACTTCCCAGGGTCCCGCAGCCATAACTGGGCCAGCGCGGGCATTGCGGCTGTTTCCGTTTAGCCGGTGGCCCTTGTGGGCACGGTTCCTGGCATGGAAGAGGCTGAAGTAACCACCCAGGATTCGACTGTTGAGGAGTGGACACGCGCTCTGGCGGAGTCCACGGGTTCGCCGGGCGGGGGCGCGGGGACCGGTCTGATGCTGGCGGTGGCGGCGTCGCTGACGTCGATGGTCGCCGGCTACAGCGGCAACGGGGAGGACGACGGCGGGGAGCCGGCCGGGATACGGACACGCGCCAGGGCGCTGCGCCGGGAAGCCCTGCAGCTGGCAGATGACGACGCGTCCGCTTCCAAAGCCTTCGGTGCCGCCTTCCGGCGCGAGCCGGGCCCGGAACGGGACGAAGCCATCCGCCGGGCATCCGTGGAGGCTGCGGCCGCATCCGCTGTCCTGGGCGAACGGGCCATCGAAGCCATTGACGACCTCACCTGGCTGGCCACCGACGGCAACCGGTCACTGGTCGCGGACGTCGTGGTCGCGTTCGGCGCCCTCCGCGCGGCAGTGACCGGCGCCCGCACCAATGTCAGTTTCGACCTCGGATCCCTCCGCTCCACCGGGGCCACCTTGGAGCAGGTCCGTCAGCAGCAGCCGGACCTGTGGGCCGCCGTCCAGAAACTCAGCGAAGCCATGGACCGCATTGACACCCTGACCGCAGACATTGACCACCGTGCCGCCCCAACCGACGCCGCCTGAGCAGGGCAAACATGTGACCGCCTGGTTTTGATTGCGTTCCCGAAGGTGGTTGGACTCTGCTGCACGGCTGTGCTTATGGTGGGCAGCATTGTTTGCAGGTAACTCTGGGGGGAGGCGTACTAGGTGAAGTCAAGACTGGCTGCCTGGACGTTCCTGCGCCCCCTCTTGCTCGCGGTGGCGGCAGCCGCATCGTGGATCGCTTTGTCCGCCGCGGGTGCATCCGCTGATACCTCCGCTCCCGGCGACCCGCTTCCGGGTGCCGGACCGTCCACGCTGGCATCGGCCACCGCCACCCTCACTCACCAGGCCGGAGTCGTCCTGGAACCAGTGGAATCCGGACCGGCAAGCGCCCCAGACGCCCCGTCACCTGTAGCGTTGCCTCCCCTCCGCCCGGCCGTGGAGGACGTCACCGCCGTGGCCGACGACGTTGTGCAGGCTGTTCCGGTGGTCAGCACCGTGGTACCGGCAGGAGCCGTGTCCGCAGTGGTTGATCCCGCCATTGGCACTGTGGACGGCGTTGACGGCGAAACGGTGGGAGCCGTTGTTCCCGTGGCAGGCGCGGTCCTGGAGCCGCTTGCTCCGGTCCTCGAACCGGTCATCAGCGCCGTTCCTTTGCCGGCACCCATTGCACCCCCGCCCACGACCACGGCACCCCTCCCTGCGGGTGTCGACAATCCGCAGGCCGGTGCCGCGCCTGCCGGGCTGGCCGGACTGGAAGTTGGGGCAGCCGGGTTGGAAGTTGGGATCCCCGGCACAGCGCCGGCCTCCGCCCCGCCCCTCCACGAGATCCCGCTGTCCCATGGGAAGTTTCACAGCAATAGCCTGCCGTGCGGCCCGGGGATGAAGCCGTCCGCCGGGAGGCCCCTCCTGACGGGGGCGGATCCGCAGAGCCCGCCGTCCCGCGGGCCGGATGATCTGCTGCCCGGCGTCCCAGGTGCCACCGGCGGAAGCAATTTGTCCCGCAATGGCAGCGCCATGCCCGCTTGGCTGGACGGCCAAAACCTGCACATGCCGGCGACCAACCGCCGTCCAAGGCAGCCTGCCCCCTGCCCCGGCCCCCGTGTCCTTCTACCCCGGATCCTTTCCTGACTGATTGAGGCCCCTCTGCGCCCCAACGCGGAATGAGCCAGTCCCGGGCTAAGCAGTAGGCCCGATCCAACTTTCAGGAGAACCCCAAATGATGCACCGCACTATCCGTGGATGCCTGCTCAGCGCCGTGATCGCAGGCGGCCTTCTAGCCTCCAACGGCGCAGCCGCCCATGCCGCCGGCACCACGCCGGCCACGATTTCCGCCACCCACGCCGCCACCTCCTTCCTGGGCGGCACGGTTTCTTCCGTGGTCCAGCCCTCCGGCCGCACCACCCACACCGCAGCAGCCACCGGCGCCGCCGTACCGGCAGTGGCCAGCGATTCCGAGTCCAAGCCTCCGGCCGACACCGGCGTCAACACTGGACTGCTGGTGGCGGGCCTGCTGTTTCTGGTCTTCGGAGGACTGCTGGCACTGATCCTGGGCCGGAAGCGCGGCTGATCCGGGTAGCGTAAGGAAAACCCAGGCAGAGGAAGGGCCCAGCATGGCACGCGTCTTCATCACCGGATCCACCGACGGACTTGGCCACGCGGCCGCGGACACGCTGTTGCGGGACGGCCACGAGGTCATCGTGCACGCACGGTCCCCGGAACGGATCCCCGCAGTCCAGCACCTGCTGGACCGCGGGGCGCAGAGCGTTGTCGGGGACCTGGCCATGCTGGCGGACGTCCGGAAGATCGCGGAGAACGTCAACGGAATCGGCGGCATCGACGCCGTCATCCACAATGCCGGCGTCCTCAGCGGCGCGGCGCTGCTGCCGGTGAACGTGGTGGCCCCGTACCTCCTGACAGCACTCATTCCCGGCCCCCGCCGGCTCATCTACTTGAGCAGCGGCATGCACCGGGGCGGCGACACCGGCCTGGACGGCCTGGACTGGGCAGGACGCACGACGACGGCTTCCTACTCCACCACCAAGCTGCACGTCACTGCGCTGTCGGCAGCAGTGGCCCGGCTGGTGCCGAACGTCGCCAGCAACGCGGTGGATCCCGGCTGGGTGCCCACCCGGATGGGCGGGCGGTCGGCCCCGGACAGCCTGGAACTGGGCCACCGCACCCAGGAATGGCTGGCCACCAGTAATGACCCGGCCGCCCTGGCCAGCGGGGGCTACTGGTACCACCAGCACCTCCAGGCCCCGCACCCGGCCGCCAATGATCCGCGGTTCCAGGACGCCCTGCTGTCCCGGCTCGCGGAGCACACCGGCGTCACGCTGGAGGGCCTGGGCTGAGGTAATCAGGCGACCGTGGCCGCGAATTCGCGGATGGTGATCCCGGAAAAGGTTGCCGGACCGCCGTCGGTGTACAACGATATGCCGGTGTCGCCGTCGGCAAAATACACCTGCTGGGAGAGCACCGTGTGGCCGGCGTTCACGAATACTTCCACGCTTTGGGTGTCCACGAAGACGCGAAGGTGGACCGACCGCGCAGCGGCATCTATGGGTGCCGCTGCGCGCGTGTAGGGCACCAGCGGGCACTCTGCCCGGTCCGACGGTGCACGATCGACATACACCTCGGCCCCGTACTTGCCAATGTTCGTATGGCGGCTGCCGTCCGCAGAGCGGCCAACCGATACCCCCACGTTTGCCGCCGTGTCCCAGGAGATGTCCAGCTCCAACTCGTAGGCGCTGCCATGCCACGGCAGGACGGTGCTGCCATCCACTGTCCGGTCAGGAAGCACTGTGGCGGAGGTGGCGTAGCCGGTGAGCGCGGCAACCGGGCTGCTCAGCAGGGTGTACCAGCCTCCGCCCTGGCGCTCCAGCCGCAGCTCCCGGACGATGGAGTTCTGCCCGTTGTAGCCGTCTGTCGCATCCGTGGGGACATCCCGGCCCGCGTACTTCCAGTCGTTCATCCACGCCACGGCATACCGCCGTGCGTCCGGTGCTTCCACGACCGGCCACGTCACCGCCGCGTACCAGTCCCAGCCCCAGTCCAGCCACTGCGGGTTGGCCACGTCATCGGCAAGGAACTGCTGCCCGTCCCACGTTCCCGTCCAGTAGGCGTACGTCATGGGCAGTCCGATGCTGTAGGCATCCATGCTGGCGCCAAGCACCCAGTGCCGGGTGCCGTCGCCGGCGGTCATCTCGAAAAGGTCCGGGCATTCGATGCCGCCCAGCACGTGGTTGGGGTAGTCGAAGTTCCGTTTCAACTGCCAGTCGCGGAGATTCGGCGAGGTGTAAAAGGCCGCGTACCTGGCCCTGCCGATGACGCATACCCACTCCCCGCGGGCTTTGTCCCAATGGATCTTCGGGTCACGGAACCATTCCGCATTATCGATCTCCGCCTGCGTGGTGGCGGTCCGGCCGTCGGCATTGGGGACCACGGGAGCAGGCAGGGCAGTGAAGGTGTAGCCGCCGTCGGTTGACCAATACAAATACTGCTCCTGGTACTTGCGGATTCCATCGGTGGGCTGTGTCGCCAGGACAACCAGGGCGCCCGCCCCGAAGCCGGCCGTATTGTCGCTGTCCACGACGGCCGAGCCGGACCAGACGGGAAAGTCCGGCTGCAGCGGCAATGCTGCGCCATGGTGTGCGTAGGCGACGCCGTCCGCGGTGGTGGCGTGGTCCCAGCCGCCGGGACCGTTGTTCTGCGCGGAATGCAGGTAGTAGAGGTGGTAGGTGCCGTCGAGGAAAACGGGCCTTTGCGGATCGCACAGCCAGCCCGACGGCGGGGTCATGTGGAAATGCGCACGCAGGGACCGCTGCGCCTTGGCAGGGGTCCCGCGCCGGGTACTGTTACCGAGCAGGGCGAGGGCCCCGGCTCCGGTCCCCTGCAGGACATGGCGGCGGGAGATGGCGTAGGTCATCATTGACTTCCTCTCGTGGGGCGGCGCTTTGCCGGAGAGCGCTCAAGGGGGACCGAACCGTAGTGAGCCCATGGATCCACGTTGATTAAGCGCTTAAGCAAGAGAGGCTAGCGACAGGGAACCCAAGCGGTCAAGGGTCTGGGCCGAAGGAGCGCCCGTCACATTTCCCGCCTGAGCCACCGTGGAGAGTATTTTTGCTAAAACGCTTGATCAGCCACCAAATAGACGCTACCTTCAGGGTGATCAAACGCTTTAGCAGAAATGGACATCACCGCCGATGAGCTATCCAGTCTTCTTCCAGCCCGCCGATGCCTGGGTTGGGGACCTGATCCCCTTCCAGAAGGACGGCGAGTTCCAGCTCTTCTACCTTCACGAGGTCCGCAGCGAGCCCAAGCCGGGAACCGCCTGGAACCTGGTGACCACCAAGGACCTCATCCAGTTCCAGGACCACGGCGTGGCGCTTCCCCACGGGTCTGTGGAGGACCCGGACTTCAACTGCTACACCGGCAGCATCGTGGCCGATGAGTCCGGCGTGCACCACCTGTTCTACACAGGGCAGAACCCCGACAACCTGGGACCGGACGGCCTGCCGCTGCAGCTGGTCATGCACGCCACCAGCACCGACGGGACGGGCACGTGGTCGAAACACCCCGAGCTCGCCTTCGGCGCACCGGACGGCTACGGGTCAGCCGACTGGCGCGATCCCTTCGTCTTCCGTGACGAGGACGCGGGGCTGTGGCGGATGCTCCTGGCCGCCAGGCATGCCGACGGCCCAGAGCGCCGGCGCGGCGTCATCGCACAATGCGTGTCCACCGACCTGATGACCTGGACCCACACCGACCCGTTCTGGGATCCCCACCGCTACGTCACCCACGAATGCCCGGACGTGTTCGAGTGGGGCGGCTGGTGGTACATGGTCTACTCCGAGTTTTCCGAAACGTTCACAACCCGCTACCGCATGGCCAAAAGCCCCACCGGCCCCTGGACGGTCCCGGCCCGCGACAGCATCGACGGGCGCGCCTTTTACGCCTCCAAAACCGCGGAGCGGGACGGCCGCCGGTTCTTCTTCGGCTGGATCGCCAGCAAGGAAGGAAATTCCGACGACGGCGCCTGGCAGTGGGCGGGCACCATGGCGGTCCTGGAGGCACGGCAGAACGCCGACGGGACCTTGGCCTTCGGGTTCGCCGACGAGCTGGTGGACAGCTTCTGGGACGAGGTGCCCCTGGAACTGGAGGGCCAGCCGGTTGACCGCAGGCTGCCCCTCCGGCTCGATGTCCCGGACGGCTACAGCGCCGCCGTTGCCACCACTGAACTTCCCAGCCAGTTCTACGCCAGGGCGGTACTGGACATCGGCCCCGGCACCACTGAATGCGGACTACTGCTGCGCTCCACCCCGGACGGCGACCACTCCTACATCCTCCGCCTCGAGCCCAAACGCGGACGCATGGTCTTCGACCGCTGGCCCCGGGCCGCCCACGGGGACGCCCAGTGGCATGTCTCCGGGGACGTCCCGTTCGCCATCGAACTGGAACGCCCGTGCCACCTCCCGCCAGGCCGGCACACGCTGGAAGTAGTGGTGGACCAAGACCTGTGTGTCGCCGTCGTGGACCGCCAGGTGGCCCTCAGCACCCGCATTTACGACCTCCCCGGCGGTGCCATTGGTGTGTTCACCGGCGAAGGCTCGGCCACCGTCACCCAGTTTGAAGTACGCAAGCGCACCAACAACTGAATACCCCTCCGTTCCACCCGACCCGTTTTAGGAAGATCCACTCCAATCAAAGGAGATTGCCGCAATGAAGACCCTGTTCCGCGCTGCCGCCGTGGCAGCAGTTACCGCCCTTGCCCTGACAGGCTGCGGAGGCGGAGGCGCCACCAACACCGCCAACGTCGCCCCCACGGGAGAGATCAAGCCCCGCGAAATATCGTGGTTGCTGTCCCGCCCGGCCGATGGCGCAGTCATCAACATCATGAAGAAACTGGCCGACGATTACGGCAAGGACCACCCGGGCTTCAAGCTGAACCTCATCACCACCCCGGACCGGCCGTCCTACATCCAGAAGCTCGAAACCCTGGCGGCGGTGAACAAGCTGCCCGAACTGTTCGACACCGACGCCACGCCCTTCGCCCAGCAGCTGGCGAAGCAGGGCAAGATGCTGGATGCCGGAAAGCTCCTGAAGACCCTGGGGGTCTACGACAACTACCGCCCCGGAGCCCTGGACTACCAGCGGTTCGACGACGGGTCGCTGTACATGATCCCGTTCCAGTTCGAACTGGAGTTCATGTGGTACAACAAGGCGCTGCTGGCGAAGGCCGGGGTAGCGGTGCCCACGTCCCTGGACGACATCCCCGCAATGTGCACGGCGCTGCGCAGCAAGGGCATCACGCCCATCGCCATCGACGGGCAGGACCAGTGGCCGCTGGAGCGGTATGTCGCCTACCAGCCCTTCCGGGCAGCCGGGCCTGACTTCGTCCAGAAACTGAAGAAGGGCGACGCCAGGTTCACCGACGCCGCAGGGCAGAAGACGGTCAACTGGATGGCGGAACTGGGCAAGGCCAAGTGCTTCCAGGACGGCTTCTCCGCCCAGGGCTACTCCGACGCGCAGAACCAGTTCACATCCGGGCAGGCTGCCATGTATAACATCGGCACCTGGGAGCTGCCCAGCCTGGCCACGGACAAGCTGGACCCCGCCGTGCGCAACGACATCGACTTCTTCACCCTGCCCACCACCGCCGGGTCGGTGACAGCCGCGAACGAGTTCGTGTCGCCGTCGGGCATCGGCATGGCCGTCAACGCCAAGACCTACGATCCGCTGGTGAGCGACTTCCTGAAGTTCGCCCTGCAGAAGTACCCCGCCGAATATGCGGCCACCGGCGCGCTCTCCCCCACCACCGACGTCGAAACCACCATCCCGGCCAACGCCACCCCGTTGTACCGGAAAGCCCTTGACCAGGCCAAGGCCCTCGGCGACAAGCAGGCCATGCCATGGGACACCCAGCTGGACCCCACCACCAACGGCCGGCTGCAGCAGGAGCTTGTCCTCCTGGTACAGGGCGAAATCACGCCGCAACAGTTCACGGACACCCTGGACAGCACCATCGCCCAGAACGCCCCCAAGTTCTTCAAGTAAAGGTCCGCCATGCTGCCCAACAGGTCACGGACTTCGGTCCTGGTCTTCCTGCTCCCCCCGCTCCTGCTTTACGGCGCAGCGGTCCTCTTCCCCATCCTCCAGTCGCTGGTCCTGAGCTTCTTCTCCTGGAACGGCATCAGCGACATGGAATTCGTCGGCCTGGACAACTACCTCAGGATGTTCACCGGTGATGACATCTTCTGGCGTGCCTTTGGGAACGCTTTGGTCTACCTGGCCATCTGCCTGGTCCTGCAACTCGGTGGCGCCCTGCTGGTGGCCAGCCTGCTCACCTCCCTCCGCCGCGGACGGGAGCTGATCAAGACCCTGTACCTGCTCCCGGCCGTGATCTCCACCGTGGCCATCGCCTTCCTGTTCGTCCGGATCTACTCCCTGGAACCGGTGGGCCTGCTCAACCAGCTGTTCGCCTGGGTTGGCCTGGGCAGCCTGGAACGGCCCTGGCTCTCTGACGTGGGCACGGTCCTGGCCGCCGTCTCCGCTCCGGAAGGCTGGCGCTTCACGGGGCTTTACATGCTGATCATCTACGCGGCGCTGCTCGCGGTCCCCAAGGAGCTCGAAGAGGCCGCGGTCCTGGACGGGGCCTCCCGGTGGACCCTGTTCACCAGGATCCGGTTCCCGTACATCCGGCCGGTGTGGATCACCACCACCATCATGGCCACCACCTACGGCCTGCGCGGCTTCGACATCCCCTACCTGATGACCAACGGGGGCCCGGGCCAGTCCTCTGAACTGCTCACCACCTACATGTACAAGACGGCCTTCACCAGCACGGACTTCGGCTATGCCAGCACCATCTCGGTGTTCATTGTGGTCGAGTGCCTCGTCGCCGTCGGCCTCATCCTGTTCCTGCTCAAGCGGAAGGCAGACGCATGATCACCCAGGCAGCCCCGCCAACCCGGCCAACCGCCGTCGAACCTCCAAGGCGGCCACTGCAGCGCCGCAAGCGCCGGCCGGACTTGTTCCGCACCTTGTCCCGCGTACTGATCATGCTGATCGTGATCGTGCAGGTGTACCCGCTGGCCTGGCTGTTCCTCACCAGCCTGCGCACCGAACAGGACTTCGCCACCGGGGACCCGTTCGCGCTGCCCGGCTCGTTGACCTGGGAGAACTACGCAAGGGCCTTCGAAACGGGGGACCTGGGCCGGAACATCCTGAACAGCTTCGTGGTGACCATGGGCGCCAACGTCCTGATCGTCCTGCTGGGGATGATGGCCGCCTACGCCATCCAGGTGCTGGGGTTCCGGCTCAGCAAACTGGTCCGCGGGCTGTTCCTGATCGGGATCATCGTCCCTGTCCAGATCGCGCTGGTCCCGCTGTTCATCGACTATTCGCAGGTGAACCTATTGGACACCTACCAGTCGATGATCATCCCGCTGGCTGGTTTTTCGCTGCCGATGTCCGTGTACCTGTTCTCCTCGTTTTACGAGTACATCCCGAAGGAGACGTACGAGGCGGCGTCCCTGGACGGCGCGGGGCCCTACCGGATCTTCGGGCTGATCACCCTTCCACTGTCCGTAAACACCGTGGTCACCGTGGTGCTGGTCAACAGCATCTTCATCTGGAACGACTTCATCTTCGCCAACACGTTCGTCCTGTCGGAGGATTTGAAGACCATTCCGCTGGGGCTGCAGAATTACATCGGGGCCATGGGCAAGGTGGACTGGACGGCCACGTTCGCCGCCGTCTGCGTCACCATCACCCCGCTGCTGCTGGTGTTCCTGGTGCTCAACAAGGCCATGATCCAGGGACTCGAAAGCGGGGCGACCAAGGGATGACCGCCACTGCCGATGGTTATACTCCTGAAGGAGGGCAGATGAGTTCAATGGAGAATGGCGCGGAGGCATCCGCACGCGGACCACAGCGCCCCTCGCCGAAAGCGCCGGAACGGCCGCATCCCGTTACCCTCCGGGACGTGGCCGAAGCAGCCGGTGTTTCCACCGCCACGGTCTCGCTGGTGGTCAACAAGAAAAAGGATGCCCGGATCGCGGAGGAAACCCGCCAACGGGTCAAGGACGCCATCCGCGCGCTGGGCTACCGGCCCAACGCGATGGCAAAGACACTGGTCAGCGGGACGTCCAAGTTCATCGGGTTGGTGGCCGACGGCGTGGCCACCACGCCCTTTGCTTACCAGATCATCCACGGGGCGCAGGATGAGGCGTGGAAGCACGGGTACGCGCTGCTCATCGCCAACACCGAGGGCAACAGTGAACTGGAGCAGGACGCCATCGCCATGATGCTGGAGTACAAGGTGCGCGGCATCCTCTATTCCACCTGGTTCCACCGCCAGACGGACATTCCGGCCCCGCTGCGGGAAGCGGACTTCGTCCTGGTGAACTGCTTCTCCAACGAACAGGGCGCCCGGGCCGTGGTTCCGGACGAGGTCCAGGGCGGCCGCTCAGCGACAGAACTCCTGTTGGCGCACGGCCACCGGCGGATCGCGTTCATTAACGCCACCATCCCGGCACCGGCCAAGGACGGGCGGCTGGCCGGTTACCGGCAGGCATTGGAGAATGCCGGCATTCCGTTCGACCCGGACCTGGTGATGGAGGCCTATCCGGACCAGGAGGGCGGCTACCTGGCCACGGCCGGGCTGCTCGAGCGCGGGGCACCGGCCGTGTTCTGCTACAACGACCGGATGGCCATGGGCCTCTACGACGGCCTGCGCGAACACGGGCTGTCCATCCCCGGCGACATCGCCGTGGTGGGCTTCGACAACCAGGAAGTCATTGCCGCACACCTCCGGCCACCGCTGTCCACCGTGGCCCTCCCGCACTACGAACTCGGTGCCGCCGGCGTGCGGGTGTTGCTGGGAATCGATCCCGCCCCCGGCGGCCCGGCAAAGATCCACTGCCCCGCCGTGGAACGCGCGTCCGCCCAGGCCCAGGCCCACGCGTAGCCCATCGGTTGCTCCGCAAACGCCGTTTTGACGCACGAAAAGGGCGTTGGGCCCACGCCGGCAGGGTTCCCTGGCCGAGCTTGCGAGGCTAGGGTGCCGGTGGGGAGCAATGAATGGGTTTTAGAAGGTGCGTGGGCTAGGACGTGCGGAGGCGGCGTTCGACGTCGGCCGCTTCCGGGTACGCCGCCTGCGTCCCTTTGCGGGTGGTGGCCAGCGCCGCGGCAACGGAGGCGAATGCTGCGGCATCCGCGAGTGCATCGCCCGCCGCCAGCCGGACCGCAACGGCACCCGTGAAGGCATCCCCGGCCCCGGTGGTGTCCACGGCACCAACCGTCGTGGGCTGCACACGGGTCACCCGGGCGCCGGGCGCGGCGAGCGAGTCCAGCACCACGGACCCCTGCGAGCCCAGCGTCACCAGGACCTGCCGGATTCCGTGACCGGCGAACCGCTCCCGCACCGCGTCCCACTCCTCAGCAGGAGCGTCCGCCCCCGGGATTTCAGAAGCCAGGAACAGCGCGGCCTCATGCGCGTTGACCAGCAGGACATCCGCCAACCCGGCCAGGGCTGACGGGATCTCCGCATACGGCGAGAGATTCAGCAAAACTGTTGCGTCGGCGTCGTGCCCTGCCTGTGCGGCGGCGAGCACGGTGTCCGTGCTGACCTCCAGGCACAGGCTCACCACGGCAGCCCCCTCCAGCACGTCCCCGGCGCCGGCCACGTCCGCCGGGGACAACGTGCCGTTGGCACCGGCCGAGATGATGATGTTGTTCTCGCCGCGGGCGTCCACGGCGATCACGGCGACACCTGTGGGCTCGCTGGACGTGCGGACATGGCTGACGTCCACGCCTGCGCCGGCCACCGAGGCCTCGAGCATGTTGCCGTTGGCGTCCTCCCCCACGGCACCCACCAGGCTGACGTGGCCGCCCAGCCGGGCCGCGGCCACGGCCTGGTTGGCGCTCTTGCCACCGGGGTTCACGGCGAAGCCGTTGCCCTGCACGGTTTCGCCGGGCTGCGGGAGCCGCTCGCAGTAGATGGTGAGGTCGGCGTTCAGGGAGCCGACGACGACGATCCGGCCTGGGTGCCCAACGCCCGCGCTGCTCATGGGGCCACCTCGGCCTCAACCGGCTTGGGGATGAGCAGCGACGCCGCGAACGCGGCCACGGTCAGCGCCAGCCCGACGAGTACGACGGTCAGGTACGACGCGGTCGCATCCCCGAGTGCGGAGGTCGCCACCAGCACGGCGGGCAGGATGAGGAAGCTCAGGCCCGCGCCCAGGTTAAAGGCGCCGGCGTTCATGCCGGGGAGGAAGCCGGGGTTACCGGCAGGCGAGAGGACAACGCCGAGTCCGTTGAGCATGATGTTGACCGTACCGGCGTACATGATGCCCAGCAAGACCGTTCCGGCGATCATCATCGGCAGGCTGTGCAGGCCCAGGAAGGCGATGACGGCGAGCGCGGCGATGCTGCCCAGGAGCCCGATCCGCAGCACCTTGGTGTACCCGAGGACGGGTGCAAGCTTGCCGCTGAGCGGGCCCACCAGCCAGCCCAGCAGGGCGTACGGGGTGAGGATGATCAGTGACATTTCGGTGGGGCCCACGCCAAAGCCCGGGTCGGCGGCCTGGACGTAGGCGGGCACGATGCCGTTGATGACGGCGAAGATGCCGGTCATGGTCAGGGTGGTGGTGAGCAGCGGCGCCCAGGTGGCGCGCTGGCGCAGGTGCACGGTTTCCACCATGGGCTGGGCGGTGCGCTGTTCGGTGCGCCAGAAGGCGAAGAACGCGACGGCGGATACCAGGACCAGCGCCAGGCTCAGCAGCAGCGTGCCGGAGTTGAAGCCGGCCACGAGCTTGGCTGCTTCGTTGAGCGCGGTGAGCAGGGCGCCCACGGCCACCACAATGAAGAACACGCCGCGCCAGTCCATCCGGGTGCCGGCGCCGGGCTTGCTTTCGGATGCGAGGAACATGATGAGGGCGGTGGCCGCGAGGGCCAGGACCACCATCAGCCAGAAGATGCTGCGGAAGCCGAAGTGCTCGGCGAAGTAGCCGCCCACGAAGGAGTCCACGACGGCCACACCGCCGTTGACTGCGGTGATGAGGCCCATGAGGGTGCCGTACTTGCGCGGGTTGCTGACGGCGGAGCGCAGCATGATCAGGCAGAGCGGGACGGTGGGGCCGCTGACGCCCTGGATGATGCGGCCCACAAAGAGCCACGTGATGTCCGGGGCCAGCGCTGCGATGACGGAGCCCACGGCCATGAGCAGCATCATGCCCACCAGGACCTTCTTGCGGCCCACGATGTCGCTCAAGCGGGGAAGGAACAGGGAGAACAGCGCGGCAGCGGTGAAGAACCAGGTCTGGGAGAGGCCGATCAGGGCCTGGTCCGCCTTGAGTTCCTGGCCCATGGTTACCAAGGCGGGGCTGAGCATGGAGGCGTTGAGCTGGAACGCCACGCAGGCTGCCAGCAGGGCGGTCATGAGGGCGGCGATGTTGCCGCGGCCGGTCTTGGTTTCAGTTATGGTTGCGGTCGTCATTTACTTGACCCCTCCGGTGGTGAGGGAGGCAGCGCCCGGACGTACGACGTCGGCCGCGTTGCCGCTGGTGGGCGACGCACCTTCGCTGCGTCCGCCGTCGTCCGTGTTGCCGGTGGTAATTGGCTCGCCGATGCGTTCCAGCGCGTCGGTGACCAGGTCCCAGAATCGTGCGTGGTCCAGGTCCACGGCCACGCTGGTGTGGCAGTCGGCGGGGGCCGGGGCGCGGAAGTCCGCCACGGTCATGCCCAAGGTCAGCGTGCCCTGGAGTTCAATGTTCACGGGAACCTTGCGGGTGCTGACGATGCTGGGGTCGATGACGTACGCGACGGCGCAGGGATCGTGGACCGGCGGGTAGTCGAAGCCCTGTGCGTCCTTGTAGGTGTGGGCAAAGAAGTCCATCAGTTCGGTGACGAACTTGGCGGGCCCGGTGCCGATCGCGGCGATTTTCTCCACGACCTCCGGGGTGGCCAGCGCCTGGTGGGTGAGGTCCAGGCCCACCATGACCACGGGCCACTTCTCGTTGAAGACGATGTGGGCGGCCTCGGGGTCGATGATGATGTTGAACTCGGCCACGGCGCTCCAGTTGCCCACGTGGTAGCCGCCGCCCATGAGGACCACTTCCTTGACGCGTTCCACGATGCGCGGTTCCTTGCGGGCGGCCAGGGCGATGTTGGTCAGGCCGGCGGTGGGCACCAGGGTGACGGTGCCGGGCTCGTGCGCCATCACGGTGTCGATGATGAGGTCGACGGCGTGGCGCGGGTCCAGCTCGATGGCGGACTCGGGCAGGGCGGGGCCGTCCATGCCGGACTCGCCGTGGATGTCCGGTGCGGTTTCGATGCTGCGGACCAGCGGGCGGGGGCAGCCGGCCGCGAAGGGGACGCCGGTGATGCCGGCGATGGTCCCGACGGCAAGGGCGTTGCGCGTGACTTTTTCGAGGGTCTGGTTGCCTACCACTGTGGTGACGGCCAGCAGTTCGATGTTGGCGTTGCCGTGTGCCAGCAGCAGGGCCACGGCGTCATCGTGGCCGGGGTCGCAGTCCAGGATGATCTTCCGGGGTTCTGTTGAACCCGTCCGGGACTGATTCTCTTGGGGATTAGGTTCCACGATGGTGCTCCACGTCATTGGGGCCTGCCGGGGAGGCAGGGGTCTTGAGTATTCCGGGAGTGATCATGGCAGGGTTTTGTGGTGTACGTCAAACGCTTAACGTTGCCTCGGCATTGCAGCACGTCAAACGCTTGATGCGTTGGCGGGCATAGAAGTTCACCACTCTCATCGTGCCCATCTTTTTGAGGCGGGACCGGCGCCCGGCCGCGCCTACTACGATCAAAGTATGGATTCCGGGGAACAGGTGCAGCAGCAACGGCCACGGCCGCGGCGGGTGACGGCGGCGATGGTCGCTGCGCGGGCCGGCGTTTCGGTGGCCACGGTGTCGCTGGTGGCCAATGGCAAGACGGCCGGCCGCGTGGCCGAGGACAACATTTCCCGGGTACGGGAGGCCATTGCGGAGCTGGGGTACGTGGTGGACGGGATCGGCAGTTCCCTGGCCAAGGGGGTCAGCTCGATTGTGATCCTGGTGGCGCCGGACATCTCCAACCCGTTCTTTGCCAAGGTGATCGCCGGGGTGCGGGAATCGCTGGGCCCGCAGTACCAGCTGCTGCTGTCCGTCACCGAGGCCGGCGAGTTTCCGGAGGCCGACGACGTCCGGCGCCTGATGTCCCTGCGGCCGGCGGGGCTGCTGGTGGACGCACCCAACGCAGGGTTCCTCGAAGACCTGGCGTCGCCGTCGCCCCTTGTCCTGCTTGATGCGCCGGGGCTGGAATCCTACGCGCCCTCTGTGAACCTGGATGTGGCCAGCGGGGCACGCCAGCTGGCGGCGCACCTGGCCGACGCCGGGCACAGGGAAGCTGCCTATGTGGACAGCGTGACCGGCACCGGGACCTTTGCGGTCCGGCGCGCAGCGTTCCTGGCGGAAGCCGCCTCCCGTGGCGTCACCGTAAGCCCGGAACGCATTATCAGCACCACCATCGACGTCGGCGCGGCGGCGGGCGCGTTCGCCGAAGCGTGGCCGGACTGGCAGCGCGCGGGGGTAACCGCCGTCGCCTGCGCCACCGACACCCACGCGTACGGGGTGCTGCAGGAAGCGCGCGTTGCCGGAATCCGGATCCCCGGGGAGCTGGCCGTGGCCGGGTTCGACGACCTGCCCTATTCGGCTACGAGCAATCCGGGCCTGACCAGTGTGCACCTGACGGCCACCGCCCTGGGTCAGAAGGCCGGGGAGCAGCTTCGCGGCCTCATGGAGGGGAAGTCGCTGGGGTCCGGCGGCGTCACCCTGGAGACATCGCTGGTGGTGCGCGGGTCCACGTCAGCAGCCGCAACGTAAAGACCGCTAAAAGGCTTCCTGTCGGACCCCGGCCGTAAGCTGGGATCATGCCGAGTAACTGGGAAAGCCTGGACGAGCCGCTGCGTGAGTCGGTGCAGCACAACGTGGAGATCTATGAGCGCGTCCGGCCTGCCCTGAAGCTGGTTACCCGTGATGTCCTGCTGGTTTTGCGGGACATGCTGAAGGACAGTGAGGTCACGCCGCTGTTCGTTACCGGCCGCACCAAGACAGTGGAATCCTTCAAGGAAAAGATCTCGCGTACCGAGGAGCCGCTTGAACCGGGCGGGCGGAGGCTCCTGAAGTTTCCGGACCCTTTCCGCACGCTCAATGACATGGTGGGCATCCGGGTGATCACCAAGCTGCCGGCGGAGAATGCCGCGGTGGCCAATGTCATCAAGCGCCAGCGGCAGCTTTTCGACTGCCGCGGCGACCGGGAAAAGGACATCGGCTCCATCGAGTCAGGAACCTACGGGTATTCGAGACGGCACCTGATCCTGCGCACCATCCAGAATGAAGCCGTCAAAGAGTACCAGCAGGTCTTCAACCCGGATCTGCAGCCCAACGGCAGCTACTTCTTCGAGTGCCAGATCCGCACCATCTTCGCCCACGCATGGAGCGAGATTGAGCACGACATCCGCTTCAAAGCCGAGGACCCGCGCGCCTGGACGCCGCACTTCGACCGGCAGTTCACCGCCACCGCCGCCATGCTGGAAACCGTGGAAACTGCCTTCTCTGACCTTCACGAAAGCTACGAGGAAGTCCGCGGCTACTGGGACATGGACGGCGAGGGTGCGGCCCCGCTGACGCCCAACCGGATCCGGGACGTCTGGCGGACCCTGCTCCCGCACGTGGACCGCAAGGTGGACGATGACTGGGGCTGGGCGGCCGAGCTCCTCGCCGCGCACGGGCTCAACCAGACCATGCAGCTGGCCGGGCTGCTCAGCGCCAACCAGATCACGGAGGTCCGCAAGGCCCTGGACCACCGCTACTCCCCCGGCCCGGACCGGCTCCTGGACGACCTTCTCCTCTGGCAGTACGGCACCAAGCACATCGACCTCACCGCGGAAGATCCCGACGCCGTCCCGCACCCGCGGCGCGACAGCCTCCTGCGGCGGTTGCGGCAGATTGAGCGGTACAGGATGACGAAGAAGTAAGGGCCGTTGGTGAAACCCGTGCGGCTGGTGCTGTCCGGCTTCGGTGCCGTGGGCCGCGCTTTTGCCGAGGTTGTCCTGGAGCAGGGTTCCCTGCTGCAGATTGCCGCCGTCCGGGGTCACGGGACGGAAGCCTTCCTTGCGCCCGGTTCGCCGGTTCCGGATCGCTCCTCTTGGGGGCCGATTCGGTCCATCGAAGAGACACTGGCCCGGACCGGCGCCTCCGTCCTGGTCCAGGCACTGCCTTCCTCGCCGGAGGCCCACGCGCGTGCGCTGGAGGAGGCGGTTGCCGCCCTCCGGAGTGGCGTGGACGTGGTGACAGCAACCAAGAGCCACGTGCTGAGCCATTGGCGGGACCTTGAGCGTGCGGCCCTCGATGGCGGGAGCCGCATCCGCATTTCAGGGGCCACCGGCGCCGCGCTTCCCGCTGCGGACATGGCCCGTGTCGCGCTGCGGGGCATGGGCTGCAACGCTGTCCGGGCCTGCCCCAACGGCACGTCCACGTTCATTCTCGATGAGCTTTCCCGCGGCGCCGGGTTGGAGTCCGCGGTCCTGGAGGCGCAGCGCAGGGGTATTGCGGAGGCAGACCCTTCCGCGGACCTGTCCGGGAAAGATGCGGCCACGAAGGTGCGGCTCATCGCCGGGCTTCTCTGGAACTGGGACGTCTCGCGGATTGCGGTGGAGGCGGAGCCCATCGGCTCTTCCACGGCTGCCAGGGCGCTGGAGGCCTCCAAGCGAGGATTGCGTTTGCGCGCTGTGGCGTCCGCGTCCCTGGAGCGGCCCATGGTGGTGACGGTTCGTTTGGAGGCCGTGGCCCCGGGAGACCCTCTTTTCTCCACTGCTGGACCGGAAAAGGCGATGGTTTTCAGGTGCCCGGACGCCGGGGACATCACCGTCCAGGGCGGCCGCTCCAGCCCGAAGGGGGCGGCGTTGGCGATGCTGAAGGACGTACTTGACTTGGGTGGGTTATTTAGCGCGGGGTTCCGCTAGAGACGTCCGGGGCCTGCCTCTTGGCAGTCCGATTGCGCACCGTCCGCATCCAACTCAACAGTCATTGCTTCCAGCCGAAAATGCCCTTCAATCGCTGCCGATTGCCCACAACCTGTATATGCAAATGCCGATATTGGCCAGGGCGAACAGGGTCAGTCCGATTTGCCAAATGACATAGCTTGGCCAGGAAAACACGCGCAGATACCGGGGGCTTTCCAAACCATAGTCTCCAGGCCGGTACGCACGCCCCAAGCGCGGGGCCTCCTCATATTTCCACGCCCAAGAGTGCGTGGACAGAGGCTCAATACCCATGGATTTTTCCAGTTCCATAAGCTTGTGCTTTTCGATGAGTTCTAGAAAGCGATGCCTCCCGAGTAAATGCATCGACATGAGTATGAGAACTGCTGCCAGCCCTGCCGATGTGGCTGCCGCCAGGTTGGCGACGTCGCGGCTCAGTGAGATTGTCATGAGGAATGACTGCGCGGTGAGGGCAAGAACAGGCGTTTGCCACAGCAATTCGTCGTGCGCAAGGAATCGGGCAGTCAGCATTTCATAAGTCAACTGGTCATGCCGGTGATCGATTTCCCGAGTCGGGAAGGATTGACCCGACGAGCGCCTTCCGGCTGGTTCCAATTCAGAACCTCCTGCGACGTCAGGCATGGTGCACCCCGGTCCCAGCTGGCCGGGCGTGCGGATAAGAACCCGCATTGATACCGCCGCCTAAACGAAAACCCCTCAGAAGATTTCCAGGAATGCAAGCGGATCGAAAATGACGCATCCGGACCTCCAGAGTGGACGTAATTCGCCCATCCTCCACGTGTTTTCACCCAGCAACTAGGGGTAATACTCCCCTTCTTTCATTCTTCGACTATTAGGGGCGCCCTTTGTGAACTCCCTCGAAGGGGTAATCAGGCCCTGCCGAGGAGGCGGATGCAGGCCGTGGGCGCTCACGGCGCCATCCCGACGGTTCCCCTTAGGGCTGTGGCCCCAGTAGTGGGCAACTGAGCCTATCTAAACCACCTCTGTCAGTTGGAGATCCCGGCACTTTCCCAACCCCTGGTTGTTCACTATCTAGAACACCACCCAGTATGCTGTACGCATGACTTCCACCAAGACCGTGGCCATCGCCGTCCCGCTCGAAGCAGAGCTTGTGGACCGGATCCGAGCCGTTGACCCCTTCATTACCGTCCTCTACCAGCCGGACCTCCTGCCGCCGGAACGCTTCCCGGCCGACCACGCGGGGGATCCGGCCTTCAAACGCACGGACGAACAGGAAGAGCGCTACTGGGCAATGCTCAACTGCGCCGAGGTGCTGTACGGCTTCCCCAACGAGGGCCCTGACGGCCTGGCGCGTATCGCCCGCGAGAACCCAAGGCTCGAGTGGGTCCACGCGATGGCGGCCGGCGCAGGCGGAGCCGTGAAGGCATCGGGGCTGAGCCAGGATGTCCTGCAAAAGTTCAAGATCACTACCTCCGCCGGGGTGCACGCCCTGCCCCTCGCAGAGTTCGCAGCGATGGGAATCCTCAACGGCTTCAAGCGCAGCGCCGAACTTGCCCAGGACCAGGCCGCGAAGGCGTGGCCCAGCCTCCGGGTCCCCACCCGGCTGGTCAGCGGATCAACCCTGGTAGTCGCCGGCCTCGGGGAAATTGGACTGGAAACGGCCCGGATCGCAAGGGCCCTGGGAATGAAGGTCAGCGGCAGCAAACGAAGCGTGGAACCCATCGACGGGATCGACCACGTCGTGGACAACGAAGGCCTCCCCGCCCTCCTGGCCACGGCAGACGCCGTCGTCAACACTCTGCCCGGCACCGCCTACACGGAAAAGCTGTTCAACCGGGAGATGTTCGCCGCCATGAAGCCCGGGACCACGTTCGTCAACGTGGGCCGCGGAACGGTCGTGGACGAGGATGCGCTGCTGGAGGCACTGGACAACGGCCAGGTGGGCTACGCCTGCCTGGACGTCTTCGCCGTGGAACCACTGCCGCAGGACAGCCCCCTGTGGAACCACCCCAAGGTCATGGTCTCACCCCACACCTCGGCCCTCAGCGCCGCCGAGAACCGCCTCATCACGGAGCGGTTCTGCAGCAATCTCCGGACGTTCCTCGACGGCGGGGACCTCCCCCACCTCGTGGACACGGTCCACTTCTACTAGGACTGGGCGGAGAACCGGTGCGCATCGCAAGACTAAAAACAGCAGCAGGCCCGCAGCACGCAATCGAACGGGACGGGGAATGGCACCACGTCATCGACCCGTTTGAGGAAACCCTCCGCTACACCGGCGGCGCCACCGCACACAGCGAGGCGACGTTCCTCGCCCCGGTGACGCCCGCCGTCGTCCTGGGCATTGGCCACAACCGGACCTTGAATGACCATCCCCTGCCCATCCAGGCGTGGCACAAGTCCGTCCACACCGTCGCCGGGCCGGGCGACGCCATCACCGCAGTCCGCGGCCAAGGCACGGTCAATGCCGAGGGTGAACTCGCCGTCGTGATCGGCAGGACAGCCGCCAACCTGACTTCAGAAAACGCCCTGGATCACGTCCTCGGCTACACCTGCGTCAACGACGTCACCAACGTGGACCAGAACGCGGTGGACGAGCGGAACTTCCAAGGCAAGGCCGGCGTCAACTACACACCCATCGGCCCCTGGATAGAAACCAGACTCCCGGACCCCGAAAAGGTGGCCATCGACGTCTATGTCAACGGGACAGCCAAGGCCACCTCCGGGACCTTCAACCTCCCCTCCTCGGTAGTGGAATGCCTCATCTACGTCACATCATGGCTGATTCTGGAACCCGGCGACGTGGTGATGACCGGAGCGCCCGCCACAGTGGTACCCGTCGAGCCCGGGGACCGGGTGGAGATTGTGGTGGAGGGCATCGGCACCCTGAGCAGCCCGGTGGCCTGACGGCGTCGTGGGCCGTTGCGGCATTTATGATGGATTGCGTTCAGTTGACTGAACGACACCGACGTCTGCCCTGGCGACCCAAAGGAGAATCATGGCCGATTCCCATGCCCCCGCTTCATCCGACAAAGCGGGAGCCACCTCGTCGGCTCCGGCTGTCACCCGGGCAGCAGCCGTCCTGGATGCCCTCGCCGCCTCGGCCACCGGCCGCCTGACCCTGAGCGACCTCTCGCGCGAAGTGGGCATCCCCAAGTCCTCCACTTCCAACCTCCTGCTGGCACTGGAGGAGGCCCGGCTGATCAGCCGGCAGGGCTCGGAGTTCACCCTGGGCCGCAAGCTGGTGGAACTGGGCGCCGCCTACCTTGGCCGGATGGATGAGGTGCAGGAGTTCTACCGCTACTGCGAACAGGCCTCCGTCCTTTCCCGCGAGACGGTGCGGATTGCCATGCTGGACGGCACCAACGTCATCTACTTGGCCCGGTACGAAGGTCATCCCGCGGTGCGGCTCACGTCCAACATCGGCGACAAGATGCCGGTGTCCCTGTGCGCCGTGGGCAAGGCGCTGATTGCGCGGCTGCGTGACCATGACTTGGAGGAAATGTTCCCGGACGATGCTGAATTGCCGGTGCTCACACCCAAATCCCTGCGCACGGGTGCGGAATTGAAGGCGCAGCTGAAGGAGATCCGCGAGCAGGGCTTTGCCTTCGAGGACGAAGAATCCACCACCGGCGTGGTGTGCCTCGCCGTCTCCGTCCCCACCCGCGGCGCCCACGGTCCCAGCCTGGGCCTTTCCGTGACAGCCCTCAAGGCCACCTACACGCCGGAGCAGGGGTCCCAAATGGTCAAGGAACTGCAGGAACTCGCCCACTCTTTGGGCAACCCGATGGGCTAGGGACGCGCCAACCGGACGGGGCTTTTCGTAAATCAAAACCAAAAACTGTTGCTCGTTGTTCAGCTTGCTGTATTGTGTTCAGCATAGTGACCGACACAACAGGTGTTGTCGCTATCCCACCAGGCCAACGGGGGCCTGGAGTGCATTAGAGGGAGTTCTCGTGACAACTCGTACTAACTCACCGCAGGCCACCACGGACGGCGCCGTCGTCGATCCGGACCAGCTGCGAAGGGCAACACTTGCCAGCTCCGTGGGATCCGCCCTGGAGTACTACGACTTCTACATCTACGGCCTGGCCTCGGCCCTGATCTTTGGCCCGCTGTTCTTCGCGCCGCTCGGCGAGAGCGGAGCCGTCATCGCCTCCTTCGCCACCTACGGCGTCGGCTTCGCGGCGCGGCCCTTCGGCGGCGTGGTCTTCGGCCACATCGGGGACCGCTTCGGCCGCAAGATGGTGCTCATCCTGACCATCGGGCTGATGGGCCTGTCCAGCTGCGCCATCGGCCTCCTGCCCACCTTTGAACAGGCGGGAATGCTGGGAGCGGTGCTCCTGGTGACGCTGCGCATCCTGCAGGGCCTGGGCGCAGGCGCCGAGCAGGCAGGCGCCACCACCCTTATCTCCGAGGTGGCCCCGCGCCGTCGTCGTGGTTTCTTTGCCTCCCTGCCGTTCGTGGGCATCCAGCTCGGCACCCTCCTGGGCGCCGGCACCTTCGCCCTGATGGCCCTGGCGGACAAGCAGGTCCTGCAGGGCTGGCTTTGGCGCGTTCCGTTCCTGGCCAGCATCATCCTGATCGCGATTGCCGTGTTCATCCGCCTCCGCCTCAAGGAGACCCCGGTCTTCCAGGAACTGGAGAAGCACAAGGCCGTCGTCAAGAACCCGGTGGGCCAGATCTGGAAGCACTCCAAGAAGAACGTGCTGGTGGGCATTGGCCTCCGCATGGGCGAAAACGGCAACTCGTCCATCTACTCCGCGCTGCTGGTGTCCTTCATCAGCATGCCGGCCGGCGTCTTCCCCGGCGACAAGTTCATTGGCCCCACCGGCCTGCTGATTGCCGCGGGCTTCGCAGCGGTGCTGGTCGTTGCCTTCGGCGCCCTGTCCGACCGCTTCGGCCGGGTCCCCGTGTACCGCTACGGCGCGCTCTTCCAGGCCGTCATCGCCCTGCCGGCCTTCTACCTGGTCACGCTCGGCAACGTCGCCTTGGTCTGGGCGGTCATGGTGGTGGGCATCGCCCTGGGCGTGCAGTCCATGCTTGGTCCGCAGTGCGCCCTGCTCCCGGAACTCTTCGGCTCCCAGCACCGCTTCACCGGCGTGGCGCTCAGCCGCGAACTTTCCGCGGTGCTCGCCGGCGGCTTTGCCCCGATGATCGGCGTCGCACTGCTGGCGGCCACCAACCATTCCTGGCTGGTGCCCGCGATCTACTCGCTGGTCCTGGCGGCAATCTCGTTCGCCACCACGTTCTTCACCCCGGAAACCAACGGCCGCGACCTGGTCCTCGTGGAGGACGCCAGGTGAACAACGGCAACGCCGGCCCGGCGGATCCCGCACCCAAGCGCGCGGGGTTCGTCGGGCTGGGGCTGATGGGGGCACCGATGGCCGCCAACCTGCTCACGGCAGGGTGGCAGGTCACGGGCTGGAACCGCTCCCCCGCCGCGGTCCGCGACCTCGAGTCGCTGGGCGGGACCGGCGCCAGCCACGTTGCGGACCTTCGGGACGAGCCCGTCATCATCTTCATGCTCCCCGACCTCCCCTTCATCGAGGACGCTGCGGCGGGGCTCCTGGAAGCGTGGCGGGCGGAACCGCCCGCAGCCGGGACACTCGTTGTGGTGATGAGCAGCGTGTCCCCGGTCGCGGTGCGGGCCTTCGGGCTCGCTGTTGCGGATGCCAGCGGCGGGAACGCCTCAGTGCTCGATGCCCCGGTCAGCGGCGGAACGGACGGAGCGCAACGGGGGATCCTGGCCATCATGGTAAGCGGATCCCCGGAAGACTTCAACCGGGCCCTCCCGGCTTTGGAAGCAATGGGGACCTCCGTCCGCCGGCTGGGGGACCTGGGTGCCGGCTCGCTGGCCAAGGCATGCAACCAGCTGATCGTGGGAACCACGACGGCGGCACTCGCCGAAGCTGCCGAGCTTGCGGAACGCTCCGGCCTGGACGTCAGTGCCCTCTTCGAGGTCCTGGCTGGCGGCCTCGCTGCCAGCAGGGTGCTGGATCTGGTGGGCCCCCGGCTCGCGGCAAAGGATTACACGCCGACGGGACCGGCGAAGTTCATGCACAAGGACCTGTCCTTCGTGCTGGAAAGCGCCGCCAATGCCCGCACCGCTACACCCATGGCTTCCGCTGGCGTCGACCTGTACGCGGAACTGGTGGCGCAGGGCCTGGGCGACCAGGACCTGGCCGCGGTACGGCAGGCCATTGCCAATCTGGGCACCGCCTCCGCCGAGGAGTCTCCGCACTAAGTCCGCTGTTCGCCCGGCCCTGTTTAAGCCGCCCGGGCCTGCGGGCCCAGCCGCGGGCCCGCTGCTATATTCTGGTGTTTTCAGGCCTGGGCGCAGGGGAGCCGGGCTACAGCACGTCGAACGGCCCTTCAGTGATTCCCAACAGTGCACACCCAGACTCCATACAGGGGAAAGTCCCGCCCACCGATTTCCTCAACTGCCCCACCGGATTCGTCGAGTACTACTTCGCGGACGGCGTCTTCCGCTGGTCAGACGGGCTGTACCGGATGTACGGGTACGAACGGGGCGAGGTGGTCCCGACCATGGAGATGGTTCTTCCCCACGTCGAGCCCGAAGACCGGCCAAGGGTCCAGGCATACTGGGACCATGTGTCCACCCATGGCGGACCGTCATCCCTCTACCTGTCCATCCGGGACCGCAAGGACCGCCAGCACAAGCTGCTTTACTCTGCTGACTACATCATGGACGGAGACACCCCGATCGGCGTCTGGGGCGTGGTGGTGGACCTCACCACGTCAATCCATACGGACCGGCACCAGCTTGCCACCGAGGCGGTGGCGGCGTCGGCCCTCAACCGGGCGGTCATCGAACAAGCCAAGGGCGTCCTGATGGGCCGCACCGGAGTCACCGCCGACCAGGCCTACGGGCTCATCAACCAACTGAGCCAGGACACAAACCGCAAGGTCTACGCTGTTGCGCAGGACATCGTTGACCGCGCCACCGTTCGCGCCGGAGATCCGGAGAGCCAGAGCCATCCCCTGCTGTAACCGCCGGGACCGCCGTCATTGGCCTAGACGGCCAGCCGGGGCCCGTCCGACAGGACGGGCGCGGAACTGACTACGGGCAGGGCGTCAGTGAATGCCTCGACGACGGCCAACTGGCCGGTGGAGTCCGGAACACCCGGATACTGGACATACGCGGCTTCAACCGGCTCGGCGGCCGCTTCCTCCGAACGCATGCGGACCAGCGCCACGGCAGAGATCAGGAACCAGGCAATATTGGTAACCACTGACGGCCAGGCGCCGTGCAGCGTTCCGTTGATGATGAAGGCGACCGAACCGAACAGATTGGCGGTCTGGAAGCCCTTCCCGGCCTTCAGCCACCCCATGGAAACAGACAGGTAAGCACTGAGAATCGCAACCGCGCCTGCCCAGCCGGCAATTTCCCACAGCAGTTCCATGGCGTCCTTCCAAGGTGGTACCTGCGCAGTATCAGGGCAGGGCTCAAGAGGTGGTTCAAGGTTGGTTTCGCCGGATGCCGTTCCGTGGGAACCTGCATCATCCAGCTCTGCGTTGACTCGAGCCCTGTTCGGGCGAGGACCTCTTACGCTGACCGGCGGCATAATCATATCCCGCGCGCGGACGCCCAAATTACTGCCGATACGTGATACTCCCCACGTCTGGACAAGGCCCGCGCGGCGTAGCACGATCGAAGCTGTGACC
Organism: Arthrobacter sp. DNA4; assembly: GCF_024362385.1. Taxonomy (NCBI): domain Bacteria; kingdom Bacillati; phylum Actinomycetota; class Actinomycetes; order Micrococcales; family Micrococcaceae; genus Arthrobacter; species Arthrobacter sp. DNA4. The sequence continues at coordinate 116,111 of NZ_CP101466.1, read as the reverse complement.
AGCAGTCCTGCCTCCGATCCCTACCTCCGCGAACTCACCCAGCTGAGGCGTGTCAAGGACCGGATGGACCGCGAATATGCGCAGCCGCTGGACGTCGAATCCCTCGCCCGGGACGTCCACATGTCGACCGGCCATTTCAGCCGCCGCTTCAGGCTGGCCTACGGCGAATCCCCTTATAGCTACCTCATGACCCGCCGAATCGAACGGGCCATGGCGCTGCTCCGCAAGGGCGACCTCAGCGTCACCGAGGTGTGCTTCGCCGTCGGCTGTTCCTCGCTGGGCACCTTCAGCACCCGCTTCAGCGAACTGGTGGGCATGCCGCCGAGCGTCTACAAACAGGAGGCAGCGGAGTCGACGGCGGGAATCCCGGCCTGCGTGGCGAAACAGGTCACCAGACCGGTCAGGAATCGAGAAGCGCCGGCCCGTGAGCCGTCACTAGCATGACTGCCATGGACATCAACATTTCCTCAACCTTCCTTCCCGCCACCGATCCCGATGCGTCCCTGGCGTTCTACCGCGACGCCCTGGGCTTCGAAATCCGCAACGACGTAGGCCGCGGCAGCATGCGGTGGATCACCGTGGGCCCCGCTTACCAGAAGGACGTTTCCATCGTCCTTCACCCGCCGGCCGTGGACCCGGGCATCACCGAGGACGAGCGCCGCACCATCACCGAGATGATGGCCAAAGGCACCTACGCCACCATCGTCCTCTCCTCCCCCGACGTGGACGCCGCGTTCGCCAAGGTGGAGGCAACCGGGGCCGACGTCGTGCAGGAACCCATCGACCAGCCCTACGGCATCCGCGACTGCGCCTTCCGCGACCCCGCCGGCAACACGGTCCGCATCAACCAGCAGCCCTAGGCATATAAACAGACACGTATATACCGGACGACGCCGGAACGGGGCTGCCAGCGCAGCTCCGCTTCGGCGCCGCTCCAGGAAGAGGGGGACACCTTGAGCACGGAAGCAGACATGGAAACCAGGCAGGCGGCGCACGTTGCCGACAGCCACGACCTGATCCGGGTCCAGGGCGCCCGGGAGAACAACCTGAAGGACGTGAGCCTGGAGCTGCCCAAGCGCCGGCTGACCGCGTTTACGGGTGTTTCCGGCTCCGGCAAGAGCTCGCTGGTGTTCGCCACCATCGCCGCCGAGTCGCAGCGGATGATCAACGAAACCTACAGCGCCTTTGTCCAGGGGTTCATGCCCAGCCTGGCCCGGCCGGACGTGGACCGGTTGGAGGGCCTGACCACGGCGATCATCGTGGACCAGGAGCGGATGGGCGCCAACCCGCGCTCCACCGTAGGCACGGCCACCGACGCCAACGCCATGCTGCGGATCCTGTTCAGCAGGCTGGGCAAGCCCTACGTCGGCCCGCCCACGGCCTTCTCCTTCAACGTGCCCACCCGCAAGGCCAGCGGCATCATGAGCACCGAGAAAGGCGGCCGGGTGGAGAAGAACGTGGTGCGCCAGGTGACCTATCTGGGCGGCATGTGCCCGCGCTGCGAGGGCATGGGGAACATCAGCGACATCGACCGGACCGCCCTCTACGACGAGTCGAAGTCCCTGTCCGAAGGCGCGCTGACCGTTCCCGGCTACTCCATGGATGGCTGGTACGGCCGCCTGTTCGAGGGCATGGGCCTGCCCATGGACAAACCGATCGCCAAGTTCACGGCGAAGCAGCTGGACACGATGCTGTACGCCGAGCCCACCAAAATCAAGGTGGAAGGCGTCAACCTCACGTTCGAAGGGGTCATCCCCAAGATCCAGAAGTCCATGCTCTCCAAGGACGTGGAGGCGATGCAGCCGCACGTGAAGCGGTTCGTGGAGCGCGCCGTCACGTTCGCCACCTGCCCGGACTGCGGCGGGACCCGCCTGACCCCGGAGGTGCTCAACTCCCGGATCAACGGCAAGAACATCGCGGACCTGTGCACCATGCAGATCAGCGACCTGGCCCAGTGGATCCGCGGGCTCGACGAGCCCTCCGTCCGGCCGCTGCTCGCCGGGCTGCGGGACCTGCTGGATTCGTTCGCCGAGATCGGCCTGGGCTACCTGTCGCTGGACCGCCCGGCGGGCACCCTATCCGGCGGTGAAGCGCAGCGGACCAAGATGATCCGGCACCTGGGCTCCTCCCTCACCGATGTCACCTACGTTTTCGATGAACCGAGCATCGGCCTGCACCCGCACGACATCGAGCGGATGAACACGCTCCTGCTGCAGCTGCGCGACAAAGGCAACACGGTCCTGGTGGTGGAGCACAAGCCGGAGATGATCGCCATCGCCGACCACGTCGTCGACCTCGGTCCCAAGGCCGGTACCGGCGGCGGCGAGATTGTCTACGAGGGCAATGTGGACGGGCTGCGTTCCAGCGGCACCATTACCGGCCGGCACCTGGACGACCGCGCCCGCCTGAAGGACTCCTTCCGGAAGGCCGCCGGCGCGCTCGAGGTCCGCGCCGCCTCGACCAACAATCTGCAGGACGTCGACGTCGATGTGCCGCTCGGCGTGCTCTGCGTGGTGACGGGCGTAGCCGGGTCCGGCAAGAGCTCCCTGATCCACGGCTCGCTGGCAAAGCGCGAAGGGGTGGTCGTGATCGACCAGGGCGCCATCAAGGGGTCCCGGCGGAGCAATCCGGCCACCTACACGGGGCTGCTGGAGCCCATCCGCAAGGCGTTCGCCAAGGCCAACGGCGTCAAGCCGGCGCTCTTCAGCTCCAACTCAGAGGGTGCCTGCCCCACCTGCAACGGCGCCGGCGTGATCTTCACCGAGCTGGGCGTCATGGCCACGGTCGAGTCCACCTGCGAGGACTGCGAGGGGCGCCGTTTCCAGCCCGCCGTCCTCGAATACACTCTGGGCGGCCAGAACATTGCGGACGTCCTGGACATGTCCGTGGACGCGGCGCTGGCGTATTTTGCCGACGGCGAGGCCAAAACACCCGCCGCGCACAAGGTCCTGGAACGCCTGGCGGACGTGGGCCTGGGCTACATTTCTTTGGGCCAGCCGCTAACCACCCTGTCCGGCGGCGAGCGCCAGCGGCTCAAGCTGGCCACCCAGATGGCGGAGGCCGGGGACGTCTACATCCTGGACGAGCCCACGGTGGGGCTGCACCTGGCGGACGTCGAACAGCTGCTGGGGCTGCTGGACCGGCTGGTTGATTCCGGAAAGTCCGTGATCGTCATTGAGCACCATCAGGCGGTGATGGCGCACGGTGACTGGATTATCGACATCGGCCCGGGAGCAGGGCACGACGGCGGCAGGATCGTCTTCGAGGGCACCCCGGCTGACCTGGTGGTAAGCCGGGCGACGCTCACCGGCCAGCATCTGGCGGCGTACGTCGGGGCCTGAAGCCGCTGGACCCTGCTTAGCGTCCGCCCGGCAGCTGACCCAGGAAGCTGACGGTGGCGGCGGCGACCTGCTGCTGGGCGGCGCTGCGGCTGATGCCGGGCTCGCCGTCGCCCGGTTGTGCACCGTAGTCACCGAAGAACGCGTGCACTCCGCCCTGGACCGCGGCGAACTCCGTGTCCGGGGGCAGGAGTTCCCGGGAGGCCTGGATCTTGTCCGGCGTGCTGAGACCGTCCTTGGTCCCGGAGACGGACAGGACGGAGAGGCCGGGCCGTCCCCGCAGCGATTCCACCGGGTAGGAGGCGTACAGGACCAGGCCTTTGATGTCGGTGTTCGCCAGGGCGAATGACGATGCGGACACCCCGCCCAGGGAGTGGCCGCCCACCGCCCACGTGGTGATGTCCGGGTTGTCCTCGATGGCGCTGCGGGCCTGGTTGCCGTCCAGCAGGCTCAGCCCGAGCGGCTCCTTCAGGATGACCACCCGGTACCCGGCGCCCACCACGGGGCCCAGGATGTCCTGGTAGGCCCGGGCGTCCACGCGTGCGCCCGGGTAGAAGACCAGTCCCTTGGTGGTGTTGGCTGCCTCGGGGGACATGGTGATGGCGGTGCTGGTTTCGGTGACGGTGAGGTCCGACGCCGGCCCGGCCTCCGCCGTCGGGCCCGGCTGGTAGGCGAAGGGGCTGAGCCAGGCCAGCCCGGCGGCGAGCGCCAGGACGGCAACCCTGCCGGCCCACGCCGCGACGGCCCGGACGCGGGAGCGGGGCCGGGGGACATCGCGGCGGCGCCAGAGCAGAGCTGCCCAGCCGGCACCGGCGGCAGCCGCTGCCAGGAGGATGCCCGGCAGCAGCGGGTGGCCGCCCAGGACGGCGGGGTTCCCTGCCAGCATCCACAGCGCAACCCCGGTCAGGGCGGCAGCGCACCCTGCCGATGCCCAGAAAAGGGCCGTCCGTTTCCTGGGCGGCGCGCTGGCTTGGCCGGCGGGTGTGGTCTCCATGGTTCCTGATCCTTCCATCCGGCGGCAGGATTTCAATGCCGGGCTGGCCTACGCTTGGCCGTATGCCCGAAAAGTTCCGGTACGACGTCGAGATCCTGCACCTGCTGGTATCCCCCGCGCACGCGTACTTTGGCCGTGCCCGCGACGGCGCAGCCGACGTCCCCACCACCGATGCTCCGCAGGCTGAGGTGGTGGTAAGCAAGGGCATCGTGGGCGACCGTTTCTTCGGCAGGGCCGCGCACATGGACGCTGCGGTAACCCTGTTCGCCGTGGAGTCCCTCGAGGCCATCGCCGCCGAGTTGGGCACGGCGCCGTTCGATCCGCTGCTGACCCGCCGGAACCTGGTGCTGCGCGGAGCCCAGCTGGTGCCGTTGCTGGGGCAGGACTTCGTGTTGGAATCCGGCGACTCCTCGGTGACCCTGCACGGGGGCCGGCACGCCCAGCCCTGCGCCTGGATGAACGAAATGCTCGCCCCCGGCGCCCATCCGGCCATGCGCGGCCGTGGCGGCATCCGCTGCCGGGCCGTCTCCAGTGGATTTTTGCACCAGGGTCCTGCCGTGCTGGTCAGCCCGGTGCCGCTGGACCCTGCGCAGGCAGGCGAGGCGAGCGTCCTCCGTCCGTCCCGCCTGCCGTAGCAGGCCCAGCCCTGCAAGACGCAAGACGGACGACGGCGTCACGCACGGCACGCTTTCGGCCCACCTTGGGCGGGGAAGCCCCGGAAATCCTGGCTTCCGCCGTCGTGCGCTGCCTGAAAGCATGCTTGGCGCGACGCCTGCCGCGCCCTACCTTTTCCGGTGGATCGACTTGTAGCTCAGGTAGGCGTTGAGGCCCTCGATCCCGTACTCGGTGCCCAGCCCGGAGTCATGCCGGCCGCCGAACGGGGCGGAGTGGTTGGAGGCGAAGAAGTTCAGTCCCACCGAGCCCGTGTCCATGCGGTCCGCCACGGCGAGCGCGGCGTCCTCGTCCCGGCCGAACACCAGGCCGCCCAGGCCGAATTCAGTGTTGTTCGCCAGCGCCACTGCCTCCTCGACACTGCCGCCGGCGTCGTTGTATTTGAGGATGGTGATCACCGGCCCGAAGATCTCTTCGCGGGCGATCCGCATGTCCGGGGTGACGTCGGCGAACACCGTGGGCTCCACAAAGTAGCCGTTCTCCAACCCTCCGGTCAGCGACGCAGCGCGCCCTCCAGTGGTGGCGCGGGCGCCTTCAGCCAGCCCGGACTCAACGTACTCCATGACGGTCCGGTACTGCGATTCGGTGGCGCAGGGGCCAAACACCGTCTCGGGATCCAACGGATCACCCTGTTTCCCGGCGGCAATTGTGGCAGTAACCATGTCCACCACTTCGTCGTAGCGGCTGGCCGGGGCCAGAATGCGGGTCGAGATGTAGCAGGTCTGCCCGGTGTTGCGCATGGAGGACTTGATCAGCACCCGGGACATGGCGTCCAAATCCGCGTCCGGCAGGACGATGGCGCTGGACTTGCCGCCCAGTTCCAGCGTGACCGGGCGCAGCAGCCCGCCGCAGGCCGCGGCGATCTTGCGGCCCACCGGCGTCGAACCCGTGAACGCCACCTTGGCCACTCCGGGGTGCTTGACCAGCACGTCACCCAGGCGGCCGGAGCCGGTGACCAGGTTGACGACGCCGGCCGGGACGCCTGCTGCGGCAATGGCGTCGATGATCACCCGGATGGACAGCGGGGTGGGGGACGCCGGTTTGATCACCACGGTGCAGTACCAGCAGCGCCGCGCCAGCTTGATCATCACCAGGTTGATGGGGAAGTTCCACGGGGCGATCAGGGCGCAGACGCCCAGGGGATCGCGCCGCACCACTGATTCGCCGCCGCCGCGGGGGAAGGGCCGGACGTCCTCCTGTTCCAGGTAACCGGCCAGGGTGGCGAAGTAGCGGAGGATCCCGGCGGCGTTGGCGGCGGCACCGGACGATTCGGCCACCGGGGATCCGTTCTCCCGCGAGTTGGTCAGGGAGAGTTCGTCAGCGCGTTTCTCCACTTCGTCGGCGATCCGGAGCAGGTAGGCGGCCCGCCCGGACGGTGCCAGCCGGGGCCATTCGCCAGCGAACGCCTTGTGGGCGGATCCGACGGCGGCGTCCACGTCGTCCGGGGTGCCGTCCGGGACCGAGCCCCAGATTTCGCCGGTGGCGGGGTCGGTGACCGGGTTGCGGCCGATGCCCCGGGAACGCTGCCAGGCGCCGTCGTAGTAGATGGTGTCCACGTGGGTGTGCGGCAGGGCAAGGCCGGACCGTGTGGCCAGGGCGGGTGCGTCGTGCGTGGCGGAGGTCATCGGATCACCGCCGTCTTCAGCAGGGCGTTGGACCGGCAGAGGTCCGCGGTGGCCATCTCCAGGGCAGCCTCAGTGATGAGTTCCGGGATGATTTCGGCGGCCAGCCGGTCCGTGTAGGTGGCGGGGTCCATCCCGAACCAGGATGAGGCCAGGGCGATGCCGGCGTGGTCGAACCGCCACAGCCTGTCGGCGTCACGCATCAGCGCGTCCTCCAGTGAGCGGGCCACGGGCCGGGTGTCGTGGCCGTCGATGATCGCACAGACCTGGTCCACGAAGCCGGGGGCGTAGCCCAGTCCGGGGAGGACCCGTCGGGCCACGTCGCAGCCCTGCTTCTCGTGCTCATAGCGGATGGTGGCCTTGCGCCAGTCCCCCGTGAACCCTTCCGAGAGGATCCGGGACTCATCCACGTGGGCCCAGCCGGTGTCGTGCAGCAGCGTTGCCACCCGGACCAGTTCGGCGTCCGCGTCCGGGTAGGCCCGGCACAGCCGTTCGGCGAAGGCAAGGGAGATGGGCAGGTGGATGTCGTTGCCGCGGGTCCTGGTTTCGTGGACCACTGCTTTCCAGAGCGCGTCGAGCGAGTCCAGGGCCGCTGGGGTGCCCGTGATGGGGGTGGTATCCACGGGTCCCGGGGCGGGAATGGGCCGGACGCTGTACTCAGCGGCAAAGGCATCGGCCAGGGCGTCGCCCGTGTCCGGTGCGGTGCCGGGGGCGCTGCCGGCGGCGGTGCCGGGCTCCGCCGGGGCAAACGGCGTCTTGGGGGTGCTCATAATGCTCCTTCGGGTTGACCGGCCTCGCGGCTAGCCGTCCGTGGTGATGGTCTTGAGTTGGGTGCCGGGGTCTGCCGCCGCTTCGGCGGGAATGTTGAGGCCCTTGGCGAGCGCGTTCTTGACGGCCATGAAGTCGAGTGGTGCGTTGACGCAGTCCGCGGCGATGATGCGGCCCTGGCGGTAGTAGAGGACGCTGAATTTTCCGCGTTCCTGGTCGTTCCGGACCACGGTTTGGTCGTAGCCGTTGCACAGGCCGGCGATCTGCAGCTTGAGGTCCGCCTGGTTGGACCAGAACCACGGGATGCCGGCGTATTCCTCGCGCCGTCCGGTCAGCGAATAGGCGGCCACCTTGGCGTGCTCGATGGCGTTGTTGACGCTTTCCAGCCGGATCCGTTTCCCGGGCTCGGAGCCGGGAACGGGGTTGGGCATGTTGGCGACGTCCCCCACGGCCACCGTGGTGCCGTCGGAGGCCAGCGCGAACCGGTCCACCACCACGCCGTTGTCCACGGCCAGGCCCAGCTGTTCTGCCAGCTGCGTGTTGGGAATGACGCCGATGCCGATCAGGACGATCTGCGCCGGCAGTACCGTCCCGTCCTGGAGTTCGACGGCGGCAACCCGGGTGCCGCCGTCGTCAGCGGTGAAGCGCGCCGCACTGGTGTTGAGGCGGATATCCAGGCCGCGGGACCGGTGGGCCTGCAGGAAGTATTCGGCGGTCTCCTCCCCTACGGCCCTGCCCACCAGCCGCGGCCCGAACTCGAGCACGGTGACATTTTTACCCATCTTCTGCAGGCTGGACGCGGCCTCCAGGCCGATGAACCCGCCGCCGATCACCACCACATCCGTGGCGTCGCCCACTCTTGCCTTCAGTGCCAGGGCGTCGTGGGCATTGCGGAGGTAGAGCACGCCGTCCAGGCCTCTGCCCTCGATCTCCAGCTTCCGGGCACGGGCGCCGACGGTGAGGGCCAGCCGCTTGAACGGGAACTCCCGGCCCGAGGACGCATGCGCCACCCCGGAACCGTCCGCGTCCTTGTCGATCCGGACGATGTATTCGCCCTTGACCAGGTCCACGTTGTGCTCGGCCCAGTAGTCGTTGGACCGGAAGATGAGGGATTCGCTTTCCACGGTGCCCTGCAGGAACTCCTTGGACAGCGCCGGCCGCTGGTACGGGCGGTGGTCCTCGTCCCCCAGCAGGGTGATGTGTTCGTCGAAGCCCAGCGCCCGGAGCGATACCGCCAACTGCACGCCGGACTGGCTGGCGCCGATGATCAGGAGCCCGGTCCTGGTGGGAACCGTGGCCGTTCCGGCTTCCCGCTCTACTGCCTGCGTTCCCATGGCTACACCTGGGTTTCGGGGGTGGTGACGAAGAGTTCCAGCTCCTCCGTCAGGCGGAGCTGGCAGGACAGCCTGGAGTTGTCCTCACGGTCCACGGCAGTGCCATAGAGCATTTCATCCTCCATGTCCTCCATGGCGGGCAGCTGCGAGGCGCAGTCCTCGCGGACGAAGACGTGGCAGGTGGCGCAGGACAGCGAACCGCCGCACTCGGCCACGATGCCGGGGACGCCGTTGCGCACCGCGGTTTCCATGACCGAATCGCCTGCATTGCCTTCGACGTCCCGGACGGTGCCTTCTGCGTCGGTGAAGTGAACCGTTGGCATTGTGGTCCTCCTTGCTTGAAGTTGGTTGGATGGGGGCGGGGGTGGCCGGTCAGATGAACTGCTTACCGCCGTCCACCACCATGGTCTGGCCGGTGTAGTAAGAGCTGTCAGGCCCGGCGAGGAACAGGGCGGCGCCCACAATGTCCTCGGGCTGGCTGGCGCGTTTGATGGCGCCGCGGTCCACGCCGTAGTTCTCGGCATTTTCCATCAGTCCGTAGCTGGCCTCGGTGAGCGTGAAGCCGGGGGCGATCGCGTTCACCGTGATCCCCCGCCGACCCAGTTCCTTGGCCATGACCCGGGTGAGTGCCACCACGCCGCCCTTGGAGGCGACGTAGTGCGCCCATTGCTCGGAGCCGCTGAAGATCGTGGCGCTGGAAAGGTTGATGACGGGTCCGCCTTCCCCCAGGTAGGGGCTCGCGGCACGGGTCACCAGCCAGGGTCCCTTGAGGTTGACGTTCATCACCAGGTCCCATTCGGCCGGATTGATGTCCTCGAAGCGGCTGCGGGTCACCCCCGCGTACACCGCCGCGTTGTTGAGGACGACGTCGATGCGGCCGTTGCCGAACTCCACGCAGCTTGCGGCTAGCTGCTCCGTGGAGTCGACGTCGGTCACGTCGGCGGCGAAGGCAGCGGCGTGGGCGCCCGCTTCACGGACCAGCTTGGCGGTCTGTTCGGCACCCTCGAGATTGATGTCCGCCACCGCCACCCGGTATCCACGGTAAGCAAAACCGAGCGCGAACGCCCTGCCCAGCCCGCCCGCGGCGCCGGTGATAAGGACCGTCTTTTCGTTCATGCCTTCAGCGGAATATTCGCCTGAGGGCATGTCCCGTTCAGACATGGCTGTGGCTGTGGGCGCCGGGTCCGGCAACCACGAGGTCGTCCTCGGCGTCCAGGATCTGGACCGTGCCCTTGGTGCCGTCCACACGCAGCCGCTGGCCGGTCTTGATGGTGGTGGATCCGGAGCCCGTGCCGGTGACGGCAGGCAGGCCGTATTCGCGGCACACGATCGCGGCGTGGCTCATCATGCCGCCGATGTCCGTGACCGTGGCGCTGATCTTGCCGAAGATGGGACCCCAGGAGGGAGCCGTCACCGTGGCCACCAGGATTTCGCCCTGCTGCACCTCGGAGAGCTGGTCGGCGTCGGTGACCACGCGGGCCAGGCCTTCCACCACGCCGGGTGAGGCGGCCATGCCGCGCAGTCCGCCGCCTTCCACTTCTTCACCGGCTCCCAGCCACTGCTGGACCTGTTCGGTGGTGATGCCCCAGAGCATCCGGGTGAAGGGTTCGGTGATGGATGCCGGCGGGGTGTTCAGGGCCGGCGCGGGGCGGGCGGTCTTGAGGGCGTCCACGATGCCGCGGCGGCGTTCGATCTCCTCGGGCCAGTAGTCGGGGCCGATGGGCTTGGCACCCACGCCCCACCCGGTGACCAGGTCGAAGAGGGCGTCGCGGACCTCGTTGCGGCCCAGGTAGAGCAGGTCGTCCGGCTGGGTCCAGAAGCCCTCGGCATGCATCATGCGGGAGAGTTCGCGGATCTTGCGCCAGAAGACGCCCATGGTCCAGTGTTCGATGTAGAAGTTGTGGTTCTCCACGTAGGGGTAGGCGGTGGCAGCGAGGCCGCGCTTGGCGTCGAAGACTGCCTGGTTCTCGCCTTCAAGGAGGTCACGGTATTCCTCGATGATGCGGTCGCGTTCGGCGATGAGGGCCTCGACGGGACGCATAATCTCCTGGCCCTCGTCCACGCGCCGGATGTAGTCGGCGATGTAGCCCAGCGGGATTTCCTGGTTCACGTTCCAGTACTTGTCGTGGCCGTAGAAGCCGTTGCCCACGGTGAAGTTGAACCACGGGTCCTTGGCACCTTCGTACTGGGCCAGCCAGCGGTCCCCGCCCGGGGCGGCGGCGATGGCACCCAAAGTAGCCTCGACGTCGTCCGTGTTTCCAAAGTGGGGCTGGAGGCCCAGTTCGACGGCAAGCTTGGCGAGCTGCTTGAGCTCGTCATCGGGGCGGAACAGTTCCATGTCCACGCCCTGGACCATGCTGGCGATCGACTGGTCCGGGATGTTGGGGAAGACCTGCTTGCAGAAGTTGAAGAAGTCCAGGTAGGCGATGTAGCCCAGGTTCAGGAACTCGAAGTGGTACTGCCAGTTCTGGTAGGCCAGCTGGATGAGGCGGTCGTAGCTTTCCAGGAGCTTCTCGGAGCCGTCCTTGCCCTTGCCGGAGGTGATGTCCTCCATGGGGACCATGTCCGGCAGCTTGGGGAAGGAAATGGTCTCCATCTCGGCGATGGTGCCCTTGACCTTGACGTGCCATTCCTTGAGCAGCTGCTCCCAGTTCTGGAAGTAGTGGCCGACGCGCTGCTCGAACAGCGGCACACGGGCGGCAATCTGATCCTCCGGGACGGGAATGGGGGACATGTAGAGGTACCCCAGGTGGATGCGGAACTCGATGCCGTTGGCGTTGGGGATCATCAGGTGCCGGGCGTTGTACTGGCCCAGGCACTTGACCGCGAATTCGCCGCCGATGGTCTCGAAGGGCTTGAACACGGTGGGCCAGTGCTGGCTGTCGCAGAACCAGAACTTGGCGTCCTCCTGCTCCTTGAGCTTGTCCTGGAACACCAGGTAGTAGGGGTAGATCTTTTCCCAGCCTTCGGCCCCGGCGGGAACCGGCAGCTCGGAGGGCTTGGGGAACGACTTCATGGACATGGCGGTCCTTTCAGGAGGGCTCGGCGGTGAGCCTTGGTGGGGGTGAAGCCTCGGATGGGGGTCAGGCAGTCGGCTTGAGCGCGGGGGTGCTCAGTCCGCTGAAGTAGCCGCCCGTGACGACCGGTTGGGGCGCGGTCACCGGTGCGGGCTTGGAGGAGTGGACCGTTTCCGGCCGGGACTGCAGGAGGAGCAGGTTTTCGCCGTCCGGGAGGTCGGCGTCGAGGGCCCACTCAATGTCTTGCGGGCACTTGTAGTGCTTCTCGGCCCGCTTGGCCATCTGGGCGACGGCGGTGAGCTCGGCGTCGGTGAGGCTGCGGCGGCCCCGGCGTTCGTCGTCGACCTCGCGTTCAACCAGCCCTTTGGCACCGGCGTCCGGGACCAGCTCGGCGTGCTTGTCGCCCAGGTGCTCACTGACGACGGCGAGGGTCACCTTGTCCAGCACGATGTTGTCCGGGGTGACCTGGCCGGAGACCACCATCTCGCCCACGCCGTAGGAGGAATCGATGGTGATCTTGGACCGGTCGCCGTTGGTGGGGTCCATGGTGATGGCCACGCCGGAGACCTTGGAGTTGACCATCTTCTGCACCACTACGGCCATCGACAGGCCTTCGTTGGGGATGCTGTTCTTGAGCCGGTAGATGATGGCGCGGGAGGTGTAGAGCGACGCCCAGCACTGGCGGATGTGGTCGGTGACTGCCTTGACGCCATCCAGCCAAAGGTAGGTGTCCTGTTGGTAAGCGAAGGAAGCGTCCGGCAGGTCCTCGGCGGTGGCGCTGGAGCGCACTGCCACCGGGACGGGGGCGTCGAAGCGGGCCATCAGCGATTCATAAGCGGCAATGGTCATACTGCGCAGGGCCTCCGGTACCGGGCGGGAGCAAATGTCCTCGCGGATGGCTGCGGACACCTGGTCCACCTGCCGCGTGTCCTCCGGGTCGAGGCCGGCGAGCAGTTCGTGGATTTTCGCCGTGATGCCGGCTTCGTCCATGAAGGCATCGAACTGCGCGGTGGTGACGACGAATCCGGGCGGAACGGGCATGCCGGCGGACGTCATGGTGACCAGGGACGCGCCCTTGCCGCCGAGGTTTTCAAGCTTCGGCTCAATGCCGCCGTCGAAGAACTGGACATAGTCATTGCTGTGCATGGTGCTTAGGCCTTCCAGGTGACAGGAACGGTCTCGGGAACACGGAAGGAGAGGTTTTCGCGGAAGGCGATGTCCTCCGGGGCGTCGAGCTGCAGCCTGGGGGCGAGCCGGGCCACTTCCTCGAGCGCGATTTTTGCCTGGAGCTTGGCGAGCATGTTGCCCAGGCAGTAGTGGATGCCAAATCCGAAGGAAAGGTGCTCGCGGGCATTGGGCCGGGTGATGTCGAAGTCCTCGCCGGCGGTGAACTTGGTTTCATCGCGGTTGGCCGAGCCCATCAGGAGCAGCAACTGCGAGCCCTTCTCGATGGGAACGCCGCCCACCTCGGTGTCTTTCAGGGCCTTGCGGCGCCATCCGACGATGGAGCCTGCGTAGCGGAGGACCTCGTCGATCGCGGCGGGGATCTTCTTAGGATCGTCCACCAGCTGCTGCCACTGCTCCGGTCGCGCCAGGAGCTCGCGCAGGGCGTTGGAGATGAGGGTGGTGGTGGTCTCGTGGCCGGCGAAGAGCAGGCTGTACAGGACCGAGGCAATCTCGTGGTCCGAGATCTCGGCGCCGTCCTGCTGGGCCTTGACCAGGTCTGCGGTGAGGTTGTCGCCGCCCTGTTCGTGGGCCACCCGGACCAGGCGCAGGCATTCCTGCCAGTACTCCACCAGGTTGTGGGCATGCGGGATCTGCTGTTCGTCGCTGAGGTCGCCCCAGGTCATGGCGGCCCGGGAGTCCGACCAGCGCTTGAACGTGTCCACCTGGGAAACGTCGGCCCCGATCAGGGTGAGGATGGTGATCGTGGGAACGTCGTAGGCCAGGTCCTTGACCAGGTCCCCGCGGCGCTCTTCACGGGAAAGCATCTTTTCGAGCAGGTCCACCACGTTCTGCCGGATGAACGGTTCCAGGGCCTTGTACCGGCGGGGCGTGAAGGCCTTCTGCACCACGGCGCGGATGCGGGTGTGCTCCGGCGGACGGCGGGCGGACAGGCCGGAGTAGGCGGTGAACCCGCCGTCCTCCATGATCTTTTTCGCGGCGGGTCCCCGCTCCCGGACCGGGGCCTGTGCGTTCTCGCTGGAGAACGTTTCCCAGTCCTCGAAGACGGCTTTGATGTCGTCGTAGCGGGAGACGACGTAGAGGCCGGTACGCTCATCGAACATCACGGGCTGCTCGGCCCGGAGTTCTGCGTAGGCGGTGAAGGGATCCTTCATCTGGAAGGGTTCGTAGCCGTGGTGCCCGGCGGGGGCTTCGGCGCCGTACCCGAAAGGACAGCGGCCAGCCGTTTCTGTCGACGATGACATGGTGACTCCTGGTGACTTTGGCTCCGTCCGGCGCCTCAGGGCGGCGGGGGGTTCTTAGTGACCAGTGTGGTCCACATCACCGGGCAGGGACAGCGCGGGCTTCCACTGGACGGAAACGAATGGCCTCAGCCGCGAGGTCCTTTGTGGACGCCGATCAGTGTCTCCAGGGGGATGCGTGCTGTGGCCTTTTCGATCTGGGCCGATATGCCCTTGAGGACGGGAAGGTACCTGGTCATGGTGGACGCCTGGGCGGTGGGCAGCACCAGGCCGATGGCGGCGCCAATCCGGCCTGTATGGAACACCGGGACCGCGATGGAGCATGAGCCAAGCCGCACTTCCTCGAGGGTGGTGGCGTAGCCCTGCGCGTGGATGTCCGCCAGCTCGGCGGTGAATTTCTGCGGGTCGATGTGGGTGTGGGCGGTGGCGCGTTCCAGGTCCCGGTGCAGGTAGGCGTCGCGCACCCAGTCGTCTTCGAACGCCAGGATGACTTTCCCGACGGCGGTGGCGTACATGGGAAGGCGGCCGCCCACCCGGGATGCGCGGGGCACCCGCTTGGAGCCGTAGACCCGGTCGATGTACAGGACTTCATTGCCGGCCCGGATGGCCAGATGTGCCGTCTCGCCGGTCAGCGAGAACAGGTCCTGGATGTAGGGGTGGGCGGCATCGCGCAGCTGGCGGCCGGTGTTCTGCGCCAGCTCCCACAGCCGGATGCCCAGCTGATAGCGGCCGTTCGGTTCCCGCGACAGGAATCCCCAGTCCGTCAGTTCGTTCACCAGGCGGTGCGCGGTGCTGAGCGGCAGCCCGGATTTGTCCGCGATGTCGGTCAGGCTCAGGGCGCCGCGGGAGGTCTCGAAGGCTTCCAGGATGGACAGCACTTTGGACGTCACGGTGCGTCCGGGGTCGCGGCTGCCGCCGGCCATGGGGGCCTCCTCGCTCCTGGCGCTGGGCCCAGGGTGCCGGCAGCGTCCGGAAAGAGTCTAAGCGCGGGAACGGCTCCGGGCCGCGCCGGTTTCCAGTTCAGCCAAGCAGGCGTTGCCGCTGCGGCCAGAGGGTGACCGATTCCAGTGCCGACAGTGCCCGCGCCATGGCCTGGGCCTCTGCGGTGAACAGGTGGCCGTGCACGCGCTGGGAGCAGAGCCGCAGGGCCTGTCCGCGGTCCAGCCCGAACCAGTCCATGACGGTGTCGATCCCGTGCGGGCTGAGGCGCCAGGTCTTGTCCGCGTCCTTGACGATTGCGTCCTCGATGGAGAGGGCCTCCCGCCGGGAATCGTGGCCGTCGATGATGTTGAGAATGGCGGGGATCCTGGTGCGGTCATAACGGCACTCCGCGAGGATGTCCGCGGCCAGGCGCGCCCCCTCCTTTTCGTGCAGCAGCACCAGGTCCGGCCTGCCGCCGCCCGGTGCAATGGCGGCCAGGACGTCGCCGGGCGGGACCTGTGACCAGCCGATGTCGTGCAGCAGGATGGCGGGGAGCACGACGGCGGCGTCCGCGTCCGGGTGGGCGTCCAGCAGGGCGCGGGCCAGGCCGAAGGCGTACAGGGTATGGGCGTCGTTGTCCCGGACCGTCAAGTACGGCGCGGTGAGTTCCCAGATCCCGGCCAGCGCCGGTTCCAGCGCGATGACCCCGGCGGGGTTCGGCTCGATCCCGGAGGCAACAGCGTCGGCGTCGAGGCCTGAATGGTTGGCGGCGGGCTGCAGCTTCGTCATTCACACAGCCTGCCCGGCAACCGGCCCACGCGGCAACGAATGGCTTCTGCCCAGTGGAACCGGCTGCTGTGGCGGCCGACGGCGTCACGCACGGCACGCTTTCGGTCCACCGTAGGCGGGGAAGCCCCGGAAACCCGGGATCCCGCCGTCGTGCGTTGCCTGAAAGCATGCCCGGCGTGACGCGGGGCGGGCTCAGCTCACACGATGGCGGTGGCGTTGGCCGGGGAGCCCGTGCCCCCGGTGATGTTCAGCGGCTTGATGGTGATGAACGCGTCCCACCTGCCCGTGCTGCGCATGTGCCGAGCCAGCGGGCCGAGCCGCCACAGCTCGCCCAGGGGCAGGCCAAGCTTGGCCAGGAGCTGCTGGTGCATCATGCCGTGGTCGTTGAACGCGGACTCCCGGTAGGGGCTTCCCGGGACCGCGGGGAGGCACTCGAAGGCAAAGTTGTCGGCGGCAATCACGGCAAACCGGCTGTCCCACGCCCAGGCCACGAACTCCTGCGACTGCGCCACGCCCGTTGCCTTCCGGCTCTCACGGAGCCGCTGCTTCTCCCCCGGATCCAGCGCGAGGAACCATTCGCACCACCCGGTGTGGAGCATGAGGATGTCGCCGGGACGCGTGG
Source organism: Arthrobacter sp. DNA4 (assembly GCF_024362385.1). Lineage (NCBI taxonomy): Bacteria > Bacillati > Actinomycetota > Actinomycetes > Micrococcales > Micrococcaceae > Arthrobacter > Arthrobacter sp. DNA4. The sequence continues at coordinate 99,608 of NZ_CP101466.1, read as the reverse complement.
CCAGGGACTGGGACTCCAGGGCCGCATGGAGCAGGTCAAGGCCCAAAGGTTCCCCGGCTGCGTGGTCTATGGGCTGGCCCAGGCCGTTCCGGAATCCGTCGAGGTCCACCAGGATGCCCCGGCCAGTGATGGGGTGTTCGGCCCATTCCTGGATCCCCAGGTCCCGGGTGCCTTCGGTGATCCGGTGGTCCGGGACGCCGTTGTAGAACCCCACGTCATCGGCCCGGCGGTGCCGGAGCCCGTCAATCTGGGTCGATCCCTGGAGGAAGTACCCGTCCAGATAGTCGTCCCGGTGGGCCGGATGGGAGGAGTACATGGTGTGCCGGGGCGCACCGCGTTTGAGCGACATGCCCGGATCAAAGGCGTCAGCGGGATAGTCCAACCCGAACACGGTGCCGGTCCGGATGCTGTTCCTGGCTTCCAGGACGGCCGCGGGGGTGATGAAGGACGGTGTACCCCTGTCCGGGGCCGGAAAGAGGCCCCAGGATGTTCCCGCCAGGTTGCCCTCCCTCGCCAGGAGTTCCGCGAAGGTGGGAAATGGTTTGTGGGCAGTCATCGGCTGGTTGCTTCCTGTTTCTCCCCGGCCTCTTTCCGGGGCTGCCCGTAGCTGAGCAGGAAGCCTGCCACCGCGCACGCCGATGCGGCAATGCAGAGGGGCGGTTTGATGACGTTGTTGAAGAACTCGAGCCAGCCGTTTTGCCCGGCCACAAGGCCCGCGGCCTGCCCGGCCACGAACAGGACGCCGCCGATGAGGAGGACTGCGAGGGTGAGGGTGAAGACGGTTCCGGTGATCCTGCGGGATGTGTTCATGGTGGTTCCTTAGATCGGCAGGACGCCGAGGATGATCAGCACGCCGATGACCAGCAGGGGCAGCGCATAGTGGGTGAGCAGGCGGGCGAAGGTCTTGATGGGGTTGACGTCCGCGATGCCGCAGGCAACATAGAGCGGTGCCCCGCCGGGCGGGACCGCGGCCTCGCAGGAGGAGAACACCAGGACAGCCACGGCCGCGGTGGTGGCCGGAACACCGGCCGCGACGAGGGCGGCGACGCCGACCGTTCCGACGGCGGCCATGGTGGCCGTGGCGGACAGCGGGGCCGCGACAGCGATGACGATCAGCCCGATCAGGATGGCGAGCAGCCAAAGGGGAAGGTTCATCCCGTTCAGCAGGGCGGTCATTTGCTTGGGAAGGCCGGTGGCGGCCAGAGCGTTGGCTCCGGCGAAGGCGAAGAGCACGGTGACGCCCACGATGCCGAACCGCGGAGCCGAGCCCTGCAGCAGGTTTCCCCAGTCGCGCCCGGTGCGGGGCAGCTGCTTCCTGCCCAACAGCGCACCGGTGATGAGGAGGACCACCGGGATCCAGACGATGACGCTGACGGACTTGCTGACGTCACCGCCGGTCCAGTCCGAGAGCGCCGGGGTGAGGAACCCGGAGGTGATGGCCAGGGGAATGGCGACGACGACGAACAGCAGGAGCGTGGCCCACCCCTGGCCGAAGGCGGCCCGGACAGACAGGCGGTGGGCGGCGTCGAGCGGCGCCATCCCGCTCTTCCTGATGAGCATCCAGGTGACGATGAGCCGGTGCAGGAAACACCACAGGCCGCCGAACAGCAGGGGAAGGACGAGGGCGTTGATGTCCAGCAGGGGCCCCACCGTGGCGGAACCGACCAGGACGAACATGGAGGCACTGAACGGAAAGGTGATGCCCATGCCGGCGTTCCCGGCCACGAGGGTTGCGGCAGCAGGCTTGTCGAGCCTGGACTTTTCCATCCAGGGAATGGTCACTGAGCCCACCGTCGCGGCGATGGCCGCCTGGTTGTGGACCACTCCGCCCAGGCCTGCGGAGGCTACCGTGGAGACCCAGGCCGGACCGCCCTTAACTCCGCCGATCAGCGAGTTCAGCAGGTCGATCAGCCGATCCAGCACGCCGCCCTTATCCAACAGGTAGCCCATGAAGACGAATGCCATGGTGGCGTAGACAATCTCGTCGGTCGCCGCCGAATAGAAGGCCGACCACCCAACCTGCGCCGCGGCGGCCCCGGTAAACGGCAGGACCACCAGGAAGCCCAGGATCATGGCCTCCCCCACGCTGCGCTTGATTGCAGTCGTCCAAAGCAGGATGACGGCAAGGTAGGCGCCCAGTGCCCAGATGCCGATCATGCTGCTGCTCCTGACGGCGGAATGCCGGTTGCTGTTGAAATCACGTATTTCCCGTTCCTGATTGTGCCCTGCTGCGCGGTCAGCGCAAGGCCGGCTCCGTGTCCTGCGTCATCCGGGCAAGGGCGGCGGCGGAGGCGGTGGTCATCTCGGCCGGGACGCCGAGGTCCGAGAGGTAGCTGGCGGTGTCCTGCATTTCCTTGGAGCGGCGGACGGCGTGCTTGGCGGTTCCGGTGAGGAACCTGTCAATGACAGCCTGGCCGTCGCCTGCCAGCTGGTTCGCGATCTGGCCCCGGATCCAGTCCTCCAGGCCGGCTGCCTTACCGGCCGTGACCGCTTCCACCACCACGGATGCCAGGCCCTTCATGAGGACGCTGCGCAGGAGTTTGTGGGCCATCGCCGATCCAGGCTCGCCCTCGGCGATTTCAACCTGCACGCCGAGGGGACGCAGCAGGCCGGCAACGGCCTGGGCGCCTGGACCGCTCACCATCAGCGGAGTCTTTTCCCCCAGCGCGGAGACCGGGCCAAGGATGGCGACGTCGGCAAAGCCGGCCTTGGTGGGCAGCTGTCCAAGTTCCTGCATGACGCCCGGGGAGGAGGATGTGAAGTCGGCATAGACACTGCCGGCGCCAAGGACCGGCAGGCACTCCTGCGCCACGCTGCGTGCCGCGGCAGCGCCGGTCATCACCAGGACGATGTCAGCCCCGGTACATGCTTCGGCCGCGGTGGCCACCCGAATCACGCCCTCCGGGGTGGTGGGGGCCACGGGATCGAACCCGGTGACCTGGTGGCCCGCAGCTGCGAGCGCTGCGGCATAGGTGGCTCCGGCTTCGCCGAGGCCAATGACGGTGCACGCTGTCATGGTTTGCTCTGTTCCTTCTGGGACGTTGTGGGGGTGGTGCGGTTCAGTTGCGGGCGGCGACGATTGCCTGGCGGCGGCCGGACTCGTCCGCGAACACCGCTTCGGCGGCTTCGGCGACGGCGGCGGCCTGCTCCCGTGGGACGACCACCACGCCGTCGGAGTCACCGACAATGACATCGCCTGGCAGGACGGGGACGCCGCCGAAGGCGACGGCGGTTCCCAGCCTGAAGGGGCCGTCCTTGTAGGGGCCGGCGGGCGAAGTGGCCCGCGCGAAGACCGGCATGCCGATCTCACCCAGCGCCTCGGCGTCGCGCGCTGCTCCGTCCAGCGCGAAGCCCGCGACGCCGAGGTTGATGGCGCGCTCCCCGATCAGTTCACCAAGGAGGGCGCGGGTTTCATCGGCGCCGCCGGCGACCACAATGACGTCTCCGGGACGGGCCAGCTGCAGGGCAGCGTGGATGCCCTTGTTGTCGCCGGGACGGGTCCATACGGTGAACGCCGGTCCGGCCAGCTTCGCACCGGGCCACACGGCCTGGATGGCGGAGTCCGCGACGCCGAGCCGGTCCATGGCGTCACCGATATTGGCAGCGGGCAGCTTGGCGAGCCGGTCCACGATCACCTGGTCGGGGCGGGCAAAGTCGGCGCTGGTGTCAATGGCTGGAGTTGTCATGGTCGGTTCCTTAGGGGCTGTGGGTCAGTCTTTTTTCTGGACCAGCGGAAGGACCTTCTTGAAGTCGTCTTCCTGGCCTGCCCAGAACTTCTGGTAGTCGGTGCCGTTGAGGTAGCTGGTCTGCAGGCCCAGGTCCTTCATCTTCTGCACCACGGCGGGGTCCTCGATGGCCTTCTCGATGGCGGCTTCGAGCTTCTTGGCAACGTCAGCAGGGAGCCCTGCGGGAGCGGAGTAGCCGCGGGCGGTCCCGGCGGTCAGGTCGTAGCCGGATTCCTTGAACGTGGGGATGTCCGGCAGCGAGGGGGCGCGGTCCCCGGACATGACGCCCAGCACCCGCGCCTTGCCCTGCTTGCTGAGGTCGTTCACGTCGCTCACGTTGGCCACCAGGACGTCTACGTGCTTACCCAGGAACGCGGTGGTGGCCTGCGAGGCCCCCTCCGAGAAGTGGACCGGTGCGAACTCCGAGCCGGTGCTCTCTTGGATCTGGGCCAGGGCGAAGTGTTCGCCGGTCTGGATGCCGGTGGTGCTGGCGGTGAGTGACTTCGGCTTGGCCTTGACCGCTTCCAGCAGCTCTTTCAGGGTCTGGTAGGGACTGTCCGGCTGGACGGCGATGACGGTGGGGTCGATCACCTGCCGGCCCAGTGGCTGGAAGCTGTCCCTGGTGTACTTCGCGCCGCGGGCCGGATCCAGGGGTGAGACCACCACCGAGGGGGATCCCGTGGCGCCGAGGGTGTAGCCGTCCGGCTTGGCGCTGGTCAGGGCGGTGTAGCCGATCTGGCCGCCGGCACCGGGCTTGTTGATGACCTCAACGTTGGTGCCGAGTTCCTTTTCGAGGACCGGCTGGATGAGCCTGGCGGCGGTGTCCACGGCGCCGCCCGAAGAGAAGGCGACGATCAGGTCGATTGACTTGCCTTTCTTGGGGAAGTCGCCGGCGGCTGCGGCGGAGTTGCTGGCTCCGGCGTTGGCGCCGCAGCCGGTGAGGGCGAGCAGGGACGCTGCTGCAACGGCTGCGAAGATCTTCTTGCGTGACATGGTTCTTCTCCTTTGAAGCGGTGCGGGAAATGTGGGTTGTGGTGGGGAATCAGGCTTCCGGGTCCTCCATGAGGGCCTTGGGTTTGCGGAGTTTGAGCAGGGGGCTGCAGATGATGAGCAGGCCAAGGCCGATCAGCACGGCGGAGATGGGACGGCTGGTGAAGACGGTGAAGTCGCCCTGGGATATTTCCAGGGATTCGCGCAGGGAGCGTTCCATCAGCGGCCCCAGCACCAGGGTGAGCACCATCGGGGCCAGCGGAATGTCGAGGTTCCGCAATGCCAGGCCAAGGAGGCCGAAGCCGATCATGACGTAGACATCGAAGACGCTGAAGTTGATGGTGTAGGCCCCGATGACCATGAACACGAGGATCACTGCGGTCAGGATCGGGGTGGGCACGCGGAGGATGGAGGTCCACAGGCCCACGAGCGGGACGTTCAGCAGCAGCAGCAGGACGTTTCCGATGAAGAGGCTGGCGATGATGGCCCAGGCGATCTCCGAATGTTCCGTGAACAGGCTGGGTCCCGGGGTGAGGCCCTGCTGCAGGAACGCGCCCATCAGCACGGCGATGGTGGGCGAGGCGGGGATGCCAAGGGTGAACAGCGGGATGAGGGCAGCGTTGGCGTGGGCATTGTTGGCGGTCTCCGGACCGGCGACGCCTTCGACGGCCCCCTTGCCGAGTTCATGGCGGAACCGGGAGAACCTCTTCTCCGTGGCGTAGGAAAGGAGCGAGGACACGGAGCCGGTCATGCCGGGAATGAGGCCCAGGCCGAAGCCGACGCCCGTGCCACGGGCCATGGCGGGTGCACTGCGGCGCCATTCGGTCCTGGATGGGAACAGCTGCCGGAAACCGGGGGCATGCACCACCGGGGTGGGCTCGTTCCGGCGGAAGGAGAGGATTTCGGAGAGCCCGAAGACGCCGACGATGACGGCGACGAAGCTGACCCCGTCCATCAGGTTGTCGATGCCAAAGGTGAAGCGCGGCGCTCCAGCCACGGGATCGATGCCCACCATGGAGATCAGCAGGCCCAGGGCGCCGGAGACCAGGGCCTTGACCATGGACTTTCCAGCCAATGCGACCAGCAGTGAGATGCCGACCACCATGAGCGCGAAGAATTCGGGCGGCCCGACCAGCAGGCCCATCTCGCCGAGCGGCCTGGCAGCGGCGACCAAGCCGGCGGTGGCGATGGTGCCGCCGATGAAGGAGCCGACGGCGGCCAGCGTCAGCGCCGCTCCGGCCCTCCCCATCTTTGTCATGGCATAGCCGTCGATAGTGGTGATGGCTGAGGAGGCTTCGCCGGGAGTGTTCAGCAGGACACTGGTAATGGTTCCGCCGTACTGGGTGCCGTAGAAGATGGCACACAGCATGATGATGGACCCTGCGGGGTCGAGGTTGAGCGTCAGTGGGATGAGCAGTGCCACGCCCGCGACGGGTCCGACGCCGGGCAGGACGCCGATGATGGTGCCGAGCAGGCAGCCGAGGAAGGCAAACAGCAGGTTTTGCCAGGTCATGGCGGTGGCAAAGCCGCCAAGCAGTTCGTTGAGGGTTTCCATGCCTAGAGTCCGATCAGGTTCAGCGGAGTAAATGCCGAGACGGGAAGGGCCACGTTCAGTCCGTAGTTGAAGGCGTAAAAGGCGCCGACGCTTCCCGCCAGGGCGATGATCAGTGAGGGCACCCACGTCCGGCGTCCACGGATCTTCAGGTGGTAGAGCAGGAACGCGAACATGCTCAGCTGGAAGCCCAGCAGGTCCATCACGGCCGCCAGGATGACGAGGCTGGTCACGACGGAGATGACCACCTCCTTGTCCACGCCCGCACCCCTGGCGCTGGGCCTGCGGAGTTCCTGGAGGAGCCAGACGGCCGACATCGCCACCAGCAGCGTCCCCATCGCGAAGGGGAACATTCCGGCGCCCGGGCCGAGTGAGGTCCAGAGCCCCAGGCCGACCGAGCTGACCAGGACATAGACGCCGACGGCGGCGAAGGCGCCGATCCCCGCCAGCACACCGGGCGCGACCCGGATGGTGCTCCCTGCTTTTGTCGTGACTGACTCCGTTGTCATGAGTTTCCTTTTCACAGCGCGTCATTGCATTTCATAGAATGAAACTATATTGCGTACTGAGAAATAGTGACAGGAGACACAAGGACTGTCAAGCGCAAGAAACTTACATAGAATGAAAGAATGGCTATGACGACTTCCAGTACGGTAAGCACGGCAGAAGAGGGCCCCAAGTCCTCGAATATGCGCTCCCTCTCGAGGGCCATGGAGGTCTTCGCCGAACTGCAGCGGGCCGAACGGCCGCAGCGGCTCAGTGACTTGGCGCGGAACTGCGGCATGAGCCTGCCCACCACGCTGAGGATCCTCCGGGTGCTGCAGGATTTCGGAATGGTGAGCCAGACGGATAAGTCCTACCGGATTGGTCCCGCCGTCCTGCCCGCCGCACGGAGCTTCCTGGAGAACGATCCCCTGGTGGTCGCCGCCCGCCCCGTCCTGCAGCAGGTGGCCTCGCAGACCGGACTGACGGCGTCGCTGTACTCACGGCTCGGCTTCGAGCGCATCCTGGTGGCCCGCGTCGACGGCGAGGCGCCCCTCCGCTACGACCTGCCGCTTGGCAAGCGGCTGCCCCTGACGCTCGGCGCTGCAGGAAAGATCCTGCTCGCATCGGCGTCCGATGACGAACTTCAGCAGGCGGTGGCGGCAGCCGCGGCAGCCGGCCAGGAAGACGCGGACCTGACGGCAAAGGAACTGCGCGCGCGGCTCCCCGAGCCGGGAACCGACTTCGCGTTCTCCGCCGATGAGCGTGCCACGGGCGTCCTGTCAGTGGCCATGGCCGTGCCCAACCGGACGGGCCGGCCCACCGAATCGATCTCGCTCACCAGCCCAGTGGAAGCGGCCAGTGAGGCGACCTTGAAAGCCGGGGTCCCCGAGCTGCGCCGCGCCGCCGGCCGGCTCTCTGAGCTGCTGGAGGGCTCCGTCTACTGACCCCGCCGTCCGCCGCCGCTAAAAGACGGCCGACGGTATCACGCACGGCAGGCTTTCGGCCCACCATAGGCGGGGAAACCCCGGAAACCCGGGGACCCGCCGTCGTGCGTTGCCTGAAAGGATGCCCGGCGTGACGCGCGGACGCGCTAGTCCAGCTGCACGCCGCGGAGCAGCAGGAGCGTCCCGCCCACCACGACGGCTGACGCCAGGAACACGCCGCCCGCGCCCAGTCCGGCGGCAACGACGCCGATGGCACTGGGCAGGACCACCTGTCCCACCCGGTTGCCGGCGAGCCGGAGGGCCAGCGCCCGGCCGCGCTGCCCGGCCGGTGCCTGCGCCGAAAGCCACGACATGGTCAGCGGCTGGCCGATGCCCAGGCCCAGCCCCAGCAGGGCCATCACAATGAAGAGCAGCCACGCCGGCATGGGAATGGCTGCGGCTGCCAGCGCCGCGGTGGACAGGGCCAGGCTCACCACCAGCAGCCGCATCCGGCCGATCCTCCGGGACACCCGGCCCAGCAGGAGCCGCGACACCATGGAGAAGACGGCGCGGACCGTCAGCATGGCGCCCACGGTTGCCGCGGTGAGTCCACGGTCGGTGCCGAGGGCCGGCAGGTAGACCATGGTCAGGTCCACCACGGCCAGGACGGTGGCGCTGGTGGCCAGGGCTCGCGCCACGCCGGGCGACTTCAGCAGCGATACCGCGCTGCCCGTACCGGCGGAAACGGCCTTCCTTTTCCCGGCGCTGACGTGGGCCGGGACAACAAAGGTGGTGGCGAACAGCACCAGGCTCATGACGACCGAAAGGAGGAAGATCGCCTGGGTATCGGGACGGATGGAAGCGCCGCCCACCAGGGAAATCGCCAACGGCCCCAGCGCCTGCCCCAGGGACGCGGCGAACGTCAGGTATCCAAACGCGGAGTCCATCCGGGACGAGGCGGCATTGTTGGCCACCACCGCCTGCTGCCCCACAACGCAGGCCAGTTGCCCGGCGCCCAGCAGCGCGGTTCCGATGACGAGTGTCACGATCGAGAAGCCCCAGAGCAGCAGGAAGACAGAGCAGGAAAGGACGACGGCGGACCCGATCGCCATGAGCCGGCGCTCACCCAGGCGGTCCACCAGGCCGCCCGTGGGCACGGCGAGCAGCAGCGGAAAGACGGCGTAGCTGGCGGCCAGCAGCCCCAGGGCGAAGCCGGGAACGTCCAGCTCCAATGCACGGTAGGTGGCTGCCGGGCGGACCAGGAACGTGACGGCCTGGATGAGCGCGGAATGGACCAGCAGGGCCGTGGACGTGCGCCGTCCGAGTTCACCGATCATGCGCCGGTTGTGGCGGTGCCGGAGATGGCCCGCACCGCGGCGTCCCGGGCGCCCATCACGTGATCGAACGCGATGGCGGCAGCCTTGTCCGGATCGCCGCCGGCCACTGCATCCACCAAGGTCCGGTGCTGGGCCAGGGCCTGGTCCCGGCGCTCCTGCGTGCTGTTGGTGAAGTGCCGGTACCGCTCCATGTGGCTGGAAATTTGGCCGTGGAAACGGCGGGCCCAGGAGTTTCCGGCGATCGCGGCGATTTTGGCGTGCAATGCCATGCCCTGCTGCATGGCATCGTCGGCGAACGTGACCATGGCGGCGTTGCGTTGAAGGATGCCGTGCAAGGCTTCGATATCAGCGGGCGTCGCTTTCAGGCAGGCGTTGCGGGCCATCAGGGATTCCATTGCCGCGCGGACCTCATACAGTTCTGATATGGCAGCTTCGTCCAGGGCCGGCACCAGCACCCCGCCTGTGGGCTGTTGTTCCAGCAGGTCCTCGCTGATGAGGCGCCGGATGGCCTCGCGCAGCGGCGTGCGGCTCACCTGCAGCGCCGACGCCATCGCCGGTTCGTAGATGCGCTCCCCCGGTTTCAGCTCAAGGCTCAGGATCCGGCGTTTGAGTTCCTGGTAGACGAAGTGGGCGCCGGTGTTCCGGGCGGGTGACTCTGGCATCGTTTGTACCTCCGCCAGTCATCATACTTGTATACATCTATACAAATCGTCATTGCGTGCATGCCGCCCTGCCCGGGGCACAGGCTGGCCCACGAAGAAGGAGGGGCAGCACGCGCTGCCCCTCCTTCTGGCTGGTTGACTGCGGACCTAAACGCGGCCTGCGATTCGTCCGGTCTTTTGCGCCTCGAGGTCCTCGAGAGACGTGCCCTTGGTGTCGGAGGACATCAGGGTGGCCACCGCGGAGACCAGGCAGATGCCGAGCGTGACCAGCCCGATGGTCAGGGGGATGTTGGCCGAGCCGGGAGGAGCGATTGCGGTGAAGATGCTCGGGAAGAATGACGCGATCATGAGTCCGATGTTCTGCGAGACAGCGAAGCCGGTTACCCGGATCCGCATGGGGAACTGCTCCTGGAAGAACGTGGCGAACGTGGCGTTCCACATCTGGAAGAAGATACCCTGCACGATGACCACGCAGACGAAGACCAGCGGGAGGCTCCCCTGCTCGATCGCCCACAGGTATCCGGTCACCAGGACGCCGCCGATAACGCCGCCGGCCGCCATCAGCATCCGCCGGCCGATCCTGTCCGAGAGCGCGCCGAACACCGGAATGGTGGCTACGGCCGCGATATTGGCCACCAGCGTCACCCACAGAAACTCGCTGCTGGAGAAGCCGTTGCCGTAGCCCTTCTGGGTGGCAAAGGAGACGCCGAAGATCAGGGTGGCCATGCCGATGACGTTGGTGAAGGTCATGAGGATGCAGCGGAGCAGTGCGCCCGGCCGGGTGCGCAGGAGCTCGGCGAGCGGAAAGCGGTGTTTGGTTCCGTCGGTACCCGCGGTGTAGGCAGGGGGCTCGGTCACCCGGCGGCGAATGAGGTAGCCGGCAAAAATGACGACGGCGCTGAGCAGGAAGGGGATGCGCCAGCCCCAGGCACCGAACTGGTCAGCCGGGAGGAGGGCGGCGAGCGGCAGCAGGACGGCGGTGGCCAGGATTGACCCCACCTGTGTGCCCTGGAGGCTGAAGCTGGCGAAGAAGCCGCGCCGGGCGTCCGGCGAGTGTTCGACGATCATCGCGCTGGCACCGCCGAGTTCGCCGGCCACCGCGAAGCCCTGGATCAGGCGGAGGATCACCAGCAGGGCGGGGGCGAGGAGGCCCACTTGCCCGTAGGTGGGCAGGAGCCCGACCGCGAAGGTTGCGAAGCCCATGAGCAGCATGGCGAAGACGAGCACTTTCTTGCGCCCGTGCCGGTCCCCGTAGGCGCCAAGGACGACGGCGCCTACCGGGCGGGAGACGTAGCCTACCGCGTAGGTTGCAAGGGAGGCGATGATTCCGACGGTGGGGTTTTCCGCGGGAAAGAAGATGGTGGGGAAGATCAGTGTCGCGGCCAGCGAGTACAGCGCGAAGTCGTAGTACTCAAGGGCACTTCCGATCCAGCCGCTTATGGCCGCCTTCTTCGGATCCCGCAAAACATCACCGGCAGCTGGGCTGGAAGGGGCCATGCGGGTTGGGGTGGTGCTCATGTGCTTGTCCTTCGTCTTCTTTGGCAAGGAACCGGAACCGCTGGAAACAGTTGTGGCGGTGTCTGCGCCGCAAACCGCCGGAGAGGGGCTTGGGCATCAGCACTTGAATCGATTCATTAAATATAGAAGGTGACGTGCGTTATGTCAACGGGCAAGCGCTATCCGGTGAAGGAAACACCTTCCGGGAGGCTCCCGCCCTCCCGGAAAGTGCGGCTTATGCGGCGGTGATCCTCACCGGCAGGGATTCAAACCCGCGGAGCACGTTGTGCAGTATCGGCGCGGGAGCACCGTCCGGCTCGATGGCGGCCACGCGCTCGAGCAGCTGCTGGAGCACAATTTCCATTTCGAGCCGGGCGATAGGCTGCCCCACACACTGGTGCAGGCCCATGCCGAACGCCACATGGCCCGACGCATTGCGGTTGAGATCGAAGTCATCGGCGTTCTCACCCCATTTGCGCGGGTCGCGGTTCGCGGCGCCGAGGAACACCAGCACCTTGGCGCCCGCCGGCAGGTGCACGCCACCCAGGACAGTGTCAACGGCAACGGTCCGGTGGAACTTCTGGAACGGCGATTCCAGCCGCAGCGCCTCGTCCACGGCAAATTTGGCCAGCTTGGGGTTCTCGCGCAGCCGGGCCCAGGCCGCTGGGTAACGCGCCAGCACCGAGAGCGTGTTCCCGATGCCGAAGATGGTGGTGTCCACTCCGGCCGACAGCAGGGCGCGGACCAGCAGCGTGGCCTGCTGCTCGGTAATCAGGCCGTCCTCCACGCGCTTCCAGATCTGGGCACCGAATCCGACGTCGTCCAGGTTTTCGCGCTGGCAGTTCCGCATCACCGCGGCAGCGTGCTCATCGCCCTGGGCGAAAGCCTGCTTGAAGATGTAGTTCTCCGGGCCAAACGCGTTGAACACCATGTTGCCGTACGGCAGCAGATGTTCACGTCCGACGTCGGGAATCCCCACCGCGTCCGGGAAGACACGCAGGGGGTACTTTTCGGCGAGGTCCGTGATGGCGTCGAACCGCTCGCGCTGCGCCAGCTGTTCCGTCAGCTCCACAGCCGGTGGCGTGAACGGTTCGCGGAGGGCGCGGACTGTACTGGGATTGATGACGCCGGTCAGCGCCCGGCGCATCACGGTGTGGATGGGCGGATCCGATTCCAGGATGCTGGGCGGCCGCCAGCCCGAATCCTTCCGGATGTCCCGCGGGCCCAGCCCGCCGGAGGAGATGTAAGTTTCGAAGTCGGTGAGGACCTCATAGACCTCCTGGTAGCCGGCCACGGCGTAGCTGCCGGTGCTCTCCAGGTAGGAGACGGCACCGGCATCGCGGAGCCGACCCAGAAACGGGTACGGGTCCAGGAGGTTCGCGGTGTCGAACGGATCCTCGCCCAACACGTTGGCGTCATGGGTGATAACGGTCATGGGAAACACTCCTGGGGACGAAACTTGGCGGGATGAATGAGGTGGCTAGAGATCCAGGACGAGGCGCGGGCAGCCGGCCGCTGCACGGGAGACGCAAACCAGCATGACTTCGCCGGCGTCACGGTCCTCCTGGCTGAGGACGGCATCGCGGTGCTCGGGCTCACCCGAGATGATCTGGGTTTCGCAGGTGCCGCACAAGCCGCCCCGGCACGAGGACAGGACGCGCACGCCCACCTCCTCCACAGCTTCGAGGATGGTCTTGTCGTTGGGCACGGTCACGGTGGTTCCGGTGCGGGCCAGCTCGACCTCGAACGGGGCGTTGGCCGCGGCAGCGCCCAAGGTGGAGGCAACGAAACGTTCGGTGTGCAGGGCGCCCGGAGGCCAGCCCATGCAGCGTTCCTCCACCGCACCGAGCAGCCCGCCGGGACCGCATGCGTACACCAGCATGTGCGCCCGGGGCATGCCCAGGATCTGGTCCAGGTCCAGCCGGCCTGCCTCGTCCTCGGCGATGATGCGGATACGGTCCGGGCCATACCGGTCTTCGAGCTGCTGCGCGAAGGCCATGGTATTCCGGCTCCGGCCGCCATACACCAGGGTCCATTCCTTGCCGGCGGCCTCAGCCGCCTCAAGCATCGGAATCAGCGGCGTGATGCCGATCCCGCCCGCGAGGAAGAGGTAGCGGCGGGAGTCACGCATCGGAAAGTTGTTACGCGGCTCGGAGATGGTCAGCGGCGTGCCGGCCAGCAGCGCGTGCACCGCTTTCGACCCGCCCCGGGAATCCGGCACGTGCAGCACGCCGATCCGGAGGTGGTCCAGCTCGTCAGGTGAGGAACACAGGGAGTACTGGCGCACCAGGCCGTCCCCCACATGGACATCGATGTGTGCGCCGGGCTGCCAGGGCTGGAACGGCTGGCCGTCGGCACGCCGCAGCACCAGGGAGACCACCTGGTCCGCCACTCTGTCCACCTGATCGACCACGGCGTCGATGGTGGCTCCTGCAGATGCACTCATGGGGTTTTCACTTCCTTTGGGACGGCTCGCCTGCGCGGCAGGCTTCGGCCGGAGGTCCGGCGCTCTAAGGGCTTACTTGAGGTTAGGTGTTGCACGCCACATGCGGGGCGACCCTTTCCACCCAACGGAAAGACCTGCCCTGGCAGCTGTCGCGGCACTTGGCGCGCAGCCGCAAATTAGTGCGGCAAGTGCTCCACGCCCAGGCGCCGCGCAATGCCGCGTGCAGCAATGTTGAGCACCGGAACCACACTGCCCACCGGCGCCGGGCGCCCCCGGGTGACGATGCCCAGCGCGGCCACCACCTGGTTGTTCGGCAGGAAAACCGGAACGGCCAGGCCGTAGTTGTCCGGGCCGGCTTCCTCCTCAGTGGTGGCGTAGCCGTTGGCACGGACCCGCTCGATCTCGGCAGCCAGCAGTCCGGGCTGGGTGATGGTCCGCGGCGTATGCGGCTCCAGCCGCTGGACAGCGGAGGAAAAGAGGTCCTTGGCTCCGTAAGCGAGCATGATTTTGCCCGCGGCGCTTGCGTGCAGGGGCAGGCGGGCGCCCACGCGCCGGAACGGCTGACCGGCACCGGTGCCGGACATCCGCTCCACCAGCAGGACCTCCTCGCCGTCCAGAATGAACAGGTTCACCACGTTGTGGGTGACGAAGAGAACGTCCTGCATAAAGGGTGCAGCCACTTCGGCGATGTTCTGCTGCGCGGGTGCCAGCAGGCCCAGCCGCCAGATTTGCTGGCCTACACGGTATTCGCCGTTCGCCTTCTCGAGGCCGCCCCACGCCACCAAATCACCGGCCAGGCGGTGTGCGGTGGCCACCGGGAGCCCTGCCCTCCGGGCCATGGAACTGAGGCTTTGAACGGAATGCTCGGTATCGAAAGTGCCCAACAGCGCCAGGGCGCGCGACGTGACGCTGGCCGCCTGGTGTGCGGCAGCACCGTCGTCGCCGGCTGGACGCTTTGGCGCGGCCGTCGGACCCGCGCGCCGGGTGGTCCGGCCTGCCGGGGCAGCGTTAGCCATGGGTCACCCTTCTGCGCGCTGGAGGACACGGCGCCGCCCGTGGCGCGGTGCTGCATCCTGCCATTTTAACGCCCGACGCCGGTGCCTCCCAGGACGCAAGGCGAGGCGCCGGCGTCGTACTGTAGGCGCATCCTCCATGGGAGGAGAAGGTTCACTTGGGTACTGCGGCGAGGCCGGAGCCGCGGTACGCGCCCAGGCCGCCGTCCACGCGGATGTCCGAGCCGTTCACCCAGCCCGATTCGGGGCGGAGCAGGAAGTCGATGACGGGGGCAATATCGTCCGGGTCGCCGAAGCGGCCGAGCAGTGCACCGGCGCCCTCCACCTTGTCGCGGCCGTGGTCTTTCTTGAAGTCCTCGAGGATGGGAGTGGCCACGGGTCCCGGGCTGACGCTGTTGACCCGGATCCGCTGCGGCAGCAGTTCGGCGGCCAGGTGCTCGGTGAGGACCCGGACGCACTGTTTGGAGAAGAGGTAGGACTCACCCGTCACCTCGTCGTCGCCGGCAATGGACTCCAACGCGGCAGCTTGGTCTTCGGCGAGTGCGAAAGCGGAGCACTTTGCCTTGACCTCCCGCCAGTTCACGGCAACGTTGGAGGCCAGGTTCACCACGGCGCCGCCCTCGCCGAGCAAGGGCGCAAGCGCCCGGACCAGCCCACGGACGCCGAATACGTTCACCGCCAGCACGGTCCGCCACGGGGCCGTGCCAGGGACGCCGGCGATGTTCGCCAGGCCCGCGATGCCGTGCGGCGCTGCGGCCGTGACTGATGCCGCGGCGGCGTCAATGCCGGCTTGGCTTGAGAGGTCCGCCTGGACAAATGTGCCGCTGAACTCCGTGGGTGGGTTGCGGTCGATGCCGATCAGCGGGATGCCGCGGTAAGCAAGGATACGGGCCGTGCGTGCCCCGATTCCGGAGGAGACCCCGGTGAGTACGATGGGCAGTTGCTCGTGGGACATGCAGACTCCTTGTTGGTGCGTGACGTGCTTCACTCCATAGTGGCAAGCGGGACCGGGCGGTTGCCGGACACTTTCCGTTGGACGGAAAGGTCATCCCGGGATGTGACGGGTGCCATGACACTGGGATAAGAATTCCCTCCCGGCCGAAAGGACAAAACCATGACGGCAACCCAGTATGAGGTCCACGACCCGGCCACCCTTGAACTCGTTGGACATGCTCCGGAAAACACCGCGCAGGACGTCGAGGCCGCGGTGGCAGCCGCCCGTGCAGCGTCGGCCGGCTGGGCCGCGGACCGGGAGGCCCGCCGCAATTCCCTGCTGGCAGGCGCGGCCCTGATCCGCCGCGACCTGGACGCGCTGGCCACCCTGCTCTCCCGGGAACAGGGCAAACCGAAGGCCGAGGCCGCCGGCGAATTCTCCGTGGCCGCAGGGCTGTTCGAGTACTACGCCGACCTGGAATGGGACTCGGAACAGCAGCTGAGCCCGCGCGCGGACCGCAGCCTGGAGGTCCAGTACCGGCCCGTGGGCATCGTTGGCACCATCACGCCCTGGAACTTCCCCATCTCCCTGCTCTGTGTGAAACTTGCCCCCGCTTTGGTGGTAAGCTGCACCGTGGTCGCCAAGCCCTCACCATCCACTCCCCTGTCCACGATTGCCCTGGTGAACCTGCTCAACGAGGCCCTCCCCGCCGGTGTGCTGCAGGTCCGGACCAGTTCGCGGCGGACCGTGAACGTTGCTTTGAGCACCTCGCCGGGCATCCGCAAGATCTCCTTCACCGGCTCCACGGAGGTGGGCATCTCCATCGCGCAGCAGGCCGCCTCAACGGTTAAGCGCGTCACCATGGAACTGGGCGGGAATGATCCTGCCATCGTGCTGGACGATGCGGACATCGCCGTCACCGCCCGCGGCATTGTGGGCAGCGCCTTCCGCAACGCCGGCCAAGTCTGCATGGCGGTCAAGCGCGTCTATGCCCCGCGCAGCCGCAGTGCGGAACTTGCTGAGGCCATTGCCGCCGAGGCAGCCCGCCATGTGCTGGGCCACGGCATTGCTGATGGCACCACCATGGGCCCGATGCACAACGAGTCCCAGCTCAAGCTGGTCCACGGCCTGGTGGATTCCGCCGTGGGCGCCGGTGCCCGCATCCTCTCCGGCGGCACCGCCGGCTGCGACCTGCCCGGCTACTTCCTCTCCCCCACCGTGGTGATCGACGCCGAACCCGGCATGGACCTGGTCGAGCAGGAACAGTTCGGGGCGGCGCTGCCTATCGTGGCCTACGACAACCTCGACGACACCATCGCGGGACTGAACGCCGGCGAATTCGGCCTCGGCGCATCGGTGTGGAGCCCGGACCAGGAGCGGGCCTACGCCACTGCCTCCCGCCTTGAGGCTGGAACGGTCTGGGTCAACCAGCACACCCTGGTGGAACCGGACGCCCCGTTCGGTGGCTGGAAGGCCTCCGGCGTCGGCCGCGAACGCGGCCGCTGGGGCCTGGAGGAATACCTGGAAACCCGCGTCATCAATGCCCGCCCCCACGCCTGACCCCCGCACACCCTGCAGAAGGACTTCCCTGTGAGCGTCGAACTGATCACTCTTGGCACCGCCGCCGGCCCGGCCATCCGCGGACCTGAAAACGGCATCTCCAGCGCACTGGTGGTGGATGATGCCTTTTACATGGTGGACTTTGGCCTCGGCTGCTCCCGTGCCGCCCACGAGGCCGGCCTTCGGGGCAAGGACTTCGTGGTAAGCTTCGTCACCCACCTGCACTCGGACCATGTGGTGGAACTTCCGGGCTTCCTGCTGTGGAACTGGGGGAACCCGGTGGAAGGGTTCACCAAGCCTGTGTCCATTGTCGGCCCGGGCAAGGATGCCACCCGCCCCGGCGGCAACGCGCTGTCCGGCACCGGCCAGCTGGTATCCCACTCGCTGCAGGCCTTCTCCTACGACATTGACATCCGGGTCCATGACGAGGCCCGCCCGGACCTTGCGTCGCTGGTGCGCACCGTGGACCTGGCCACCCCCGCGCACGGCTCCGAGGACGCGGCCCGCCCCTTCGACGTCTACGAGGATGACAGGGTCAAGGTCACCGGCATCCTGGTGGAGCACCCGCCGGTGCGGCCCGCCTTGGCGTTCCGCTTCGAGACCGACGCCGGTTCTGTCGTATTCTCCGGTGATACCGCCGAATGCGAGGCCATGGTGGTGCTCGCCGAGGGTGCGGACGTCCTGGTGCATGAAGCGGTCAACCTGGACTTCTATGCGGACAAGGGGTTCGCGCCGGAGTTCCTGAACCACCAGCGGATCGCCCACACGCCGCCTGAGGCCGCCGGCCGGGTAGCCTCCGCGGCGGGGGTGGACCGGCTTGTGCTCTCCCACTTGGCCGGGCGGGCGGAACCGCAGTGGTGGCGCAGCCGTGCTGCCTCAACCTTTGCCGGCACCGTGGACGTCGCCGTCAGCGGCCAGCGTTTCCGCATCGGCAGCCCCGTCCTGGCTTCCGCCTGAGAAGAACCTGATCCCGGGTCGCCTGCCACAAACTCAGCAAGGACAACTCTTGGCTCTGCCGTCGCACACCACACCCGTTGATGACACCGGGGCGACGACGGACCGGGTGTGGCTTGCCGTCCTCGCGGCCGGTATCGCAGCGGCCATGCACATCTGGAAGCTTCCCGCCGCCCTGGCCGGCATCCAGGCGGATCTTGGCACCTCGCTAATCCAGGCCGGGCTGCTGCTGGGCATCATCCAGCTGGCCAGCGTGGTTGGCGGCCTGGCCACGGCCGTGGGCGGGGAGATGGCCGGCCTGCGCCGACTCCTGATCCTCGGACTTGTCCTGCTAAGCGGCGCGTCCGCCGTGGGTGCAGCCGCCCCCAGCACCGAATGGCTGATGGCAGCACGCACCCTGGAGGGCGTCGGCTTCCTGCTTGCCGTGGTGGTGGCGCCCGCCCTCATCCGCAAAGTGGCCCCGCCGCAGAGGCTGAACATTGCGCTGGCAAGCTGGGCCACGTTCCAGGGAACGGCCACGCTGATCGGCCTTTCCGCGGGTGCGCTGTTCCTGCAGGCTGCGGGCTGGCGGGAATGGTGGCTGATTATGGCGGTTCTCACGCTTCTCCCGGTGCCGCTGCTGCTTTGCCGGGTGCCGAAGGACGTGGCTCCAGCCGAGACCGGACTCCGGCCCGCCCTACGCAGGGTGGGGCGCACCGTTGCCACCCGCAGGCCTTGGATCATCGGCGTGGTGTTCGCCTGCTACACGGCGCAGTGGATGGCGGTGCTTGGCTTCCTGCCCTCGATCTACCGCTCAGCGGGGCTCGACGGCCCGTGGCCCGGTATCCTCAGCGCCCTGGTCGGTGGCGTCAACGCCATCGGTGCCCTCAGTGCCGGTCCGCTAATCCAGCGGGGAATTTCTGAGCGGCGCATCATTTTCTGGACCTTCCTGTCGATGTCCGCCGCTTCCGTGGCCACGTTCGCCGTGAACTGGGACCGCTTCGGCAACGGCATCTTTATCCAGGTTGTCCTGATCGCCGCGTTTTCCGCCGTCGGGGGCCTCATACCGGCGGCGGTGACTAGCTACTCCGTGCGCATCGCACCCGCAGATGGCTCCGTCACTGCCGTGCTGGGGCTGACGCAGCAGATCTTCAATGTGGGAAACTTTGCGGGGCTCATGTTGTTCGCCCTGCTCGCCACCACTACCGGCGGCTGGGGCACCACCTGGTGGCTGACGTGTGCCTTGAGCTGCTTGGGAATGGGCCTGCTGGCGCTCCTGGGACGGGCCGCCAAAAGTGACTTTCCGGCCAACGGAAAACTCAAATGTAAGGCCGGTCACACGAGCCTACAGTCAAGGAAACGCCGGTGAAACCGGCAAAGAATCCCCTTCAACGATTGGGCAAACCGTGTCTAAAACTCCGCTTATGACGCCGGGCTCCGCGGCCTCCCGCGATCCCCGCACCTGGTCCCGGGCCAAGCGTAACCGCTACGGCTGGTTCATGACGTTCGGCCTGCTTTTCCTGATGATGCTCAGCTGGGCGGACAAGGCAGTCCTGGGCATCGCGGCCGTTCCCCTGATGAAACAGCTGGGCATCACGCCCGAGCAGTTTGGCTTGGTGGGCAGCGCCATGTTCCTGACCTTTGGTGTGGCCCAGATCGTTGCCGCCCCCATCGCCAACAAGGTATCCAGCAAGTGGATCCTGCTGGTCCTGTGCCTGCTGTGGTCCGTGGCGCAGGTTCCCATCCTGCTCTTCGCCTCGCTGCCCGCGCTCTGGGCAAGCCGCCTGCTCCTCGGCGCCGGCGAGGGCCCGCTGGCACCGGTCCTGATGCATGGCATCTACAAGTGGTTCCCCGAGAAGAAGGGCGCCACACCCGCGGCGCTGGCATCATCCGGCGTGACTTTGGGCATTGTGGCGTTCGCCCCGGTCCTGGCCTGGGTCATTGGACAATTCGGCTGGCAGACCGCCTTTGCCGTGCTGGCCATCGTGGGCCTGCTGTGGTCCGTCTTCTGGGCCATCGCTGGCAAGGAGGGTCCCTACACCAGCCGGAAAGCTGAACAGGAAATTGACGGCATCGCCCGGGAGGAGACTCCGGTGATCAGCGAAACCAAGATCCGCTACTGGCGCACCATCCTGTCCCCCAGTTGGATCTTCGCGGTCCTGGCCTCCTTCTTCGGCTACTGGACCTTCACACTCGCCATGTCCTGGGGACCCGCCTACTTCCAGAACGTCCTGGGCTTCAGCGGCCAGCAGTCCGGCACCATGATCGCCCTGCCCGCGGCCTGGGGAACCGTCGCCACCGTTGGCCTTAGCGCACTTACCCAGCGCCTGCACCTCAAGGGCGTTCCCACCAGGAAAGCGCGCGGCTGGGTCCTCGGCGGTGCCGGAGCGTTCGCTGGGGCGTGCCTGGTCGCAGCAACCATGACCACATCCCCGGTCCTGTCCATCGTCCTCATGGTGTTCGGCTTCGGTACCGCGCCGGCGCTCTTCGCCATCACGTACCTGGTGGTCGCTGAACTGACCACCATCGGCCAGCGCGGTGCCAACCTCTCCATCGCAAACGCGGTCCTCACCACCGGCGGCGTGTTCGCACCGGCAGTGTCAGGTTTCCTGATCGGCGGCGCGGCCACTCCGGCAGACGGCTACCGTGCGGCGTTTGCCCTGGCTGGAGGGCTCATGCTGACGTTCGGCGTCCTGGCCCTGGTGTTCGTCAACCAGCAGCGTGACCGTCGCCGGCTCGGCCTTGACGCAGCCGCTGGTTTTTCACTAGGGGCGGCGGCCCCTGCAGCCGGAGCTGAGGAAGCCAGAGCGGTAGTCACTAAGGCCTGAGAACTAACTCTCGAACGGCAGCCAGCGGAGGCGGCAAGCGCGGCCTCCGCTGGCTGCCTTAGCTACACGACAAATCGTGGACACGGAAGGAAGCCATCCCATGGATAACCCCAGCTCACGCAGTGATGGTGGAAGAACTGGCATATCCAGCCGGATACTGGGCGGCGGCCAAGAACCGGACCCGCGCTTCACCTTAGCCAACGAACGCACGTTCCTGGCATGGATTAGGACCTCCTTGGCACTGCTCGCCGGCGGCGTCGCCGTTGAAGCCTTCATGGCCGATCTATTCGACCCCAGACTTCGCAAAGGGCTCGCCGTCCTGCTTCTCGTTCTCGCGCTCCTCATCGGAGGTGGCTCATTCTTCCGCTGGCTCAATGTAGAACGCGCCATACGCCGCAAAGCCCCGCTCCCACTCCCATGGATTGCTCCGGTCCTGGCAATTGGCGGGGGCGTCGCCGCCGCCATCATGACGGCTGTCGTGCTCGTCTAATCCATGCCTTCACGAGCTGAAACGCCAGTCCATGGAGATCCCGGACTCCAGCCGGAACGCACAGACATGGCGTGGGGTCGCACGATGCTGTCCTTGGCAGTTGCGGGCGCCGTCTTCCTGCGGTGGACACCACACCACGGCTGGTTCACGGCGCCGCTGGTAGCGGCATGCGTCATCACCGCCACAGCTATCAACCTCACCCGCAAGCCGCGCTTTCACCGCGCCATCAACGGCATTCAACATGAATCGATTCCGCCTTGCATCACTTCGATCGCCGCCGTCTCGGCAAGCGTCGTGGTCCTTGCTGCCCTGGGGATCTGGACCGTACTGCTCCTCCCTGTCCAGCAGTGACCCTTGAGGCTCGTCGCTGAAATTCGCATCATCAACCAAGCCGTCCGTTCAGGATGGGTTGCTGGTTTCACCCAGTTGGAGTCTGACCGCGATGATGGTCCGTAAGCCATAAATACATCCGGCCTTGATGCCTGCTACCGGCTCGCGAAGTACGCCGCAGCCATGTCCTGCTTGGCACGGCCCTGTTCTGCCACCCGGTCCAGCCTGGCGGCGAACGCTTCGGCGCCGTCAAGCTTCAGGCCCTGCTCAGCGGCGGCATCGACGATCAGGTGTGCATCCTTGCAGGCGGTGTCCACGGCGAAGGACGCAGGCTCGAGTCCCTCATCCAAAATGAGGCCCATCTTGGTCCGCAGGTAGGGAAGGTCCAGACCGCCGCCGTCGATCACGTTGAGGAACTGCTGCGGATCGACGCCGAGCGCCTCAGCCAGGGCAACCACCTCGCCGGCCGCATTGGAGGCGGCAATAACCCAGCTGTTCACCACGAGTTTGAGCCGTGCGGCGGACCCTTCCGCGGGGTCCTGCCCTGTCCAGATGGTCCGGGCGCCAATGGCATCCAGCACCGGTGCCACCCGCCGTCGCACCGCGTCAGGCCCGGCGGCCAGCACCAGAAGCTGGCCGGCTTCCGCGGGCGCGCGGGTGCCGGACACAGGCGCCTCCACCAGGTCCAGGCCGAGCTCCGCGGCCAGTTTGGCCACAGCGGGCGCGTCCTGCACACCCACGGTGGTGGACTGGACCCAGGCCGTGCCCGGCCGGAAGCCCGAGGCTGCAGCCCGAACGACTTCTTCCACCGCGGCGGCGTCGTAGAGCATGGTCAGGACCACGTCGGCCGCCTCAACGGCGTCGGCCGGGCTGGCGGCACGCCGGGCGCCGTCAGCAGCCAGGGGTTCCGTTTTGGCCGCATCCCGGTTCCACACCGAAACCTCGTGGCCCGCCCGCAGGAGGTTCCGGGCCATGGCCGCTCCCATGATTCCCGTCCCGAGCACTGCGACTTTGAGCTTGGTATCCATCGAGTCATTCTCCTGGCTGCGTTGGTGTCTGGCGTCTACCTACTCAACGTCTCCATGATTCCCCGACTTATTCAAGGGGAGGCATTCCAGCACGCACGCTCCGGCGGAATGTCTGCGCCCCGGCCTAGACTCGTACCCATGAGCGACAGCAACCAGGAAACGATCGGCAGCCCGGAACCGGAACCCAACGCAGGCCTCAACAGGGACCCGGAAGACTGGGTGACCGGGGACGAGCCCATGACGGCGGCCCAGCGCAGCTACCTCGATACCCTTGCACGCGAGGCAGGGGAGGAACTTCCGGCGGACCTGAGCAAGGCGGAGGCGTCAAAGCACATCGACCGGCTGCAGCAGCGCAGCAACCGCGTGGGCGGCGACGGGGACAGCAGCACCGGCAGCTAGACGGGCTAAACGGGCGACGCCGGCACTGACGGCGGCGCCAAAAGCACCGCCGTCAGGGGCAGTCTAAGTTCGGGGGCCGGCTATGCCAGCCGCCGACTGAAGGGGCCTACCAGGCCTGGTGTTCGCGGGTGAGGCCGAAGGGGACGGCGTCACTGAGGTCCACCGTGAACTTGTCAGCGCCATGGCGGGTCACCAGGATTCCGTGGCGGCGGCCGATCAATGCGTGGGCCTTGGCGGCTGCGACCGCGGCGTCGAGCTCGGTGTCCATGCTGTGGCGGTCGGAGACGGTAAGGGTCAGGGGGAAGTTCATGGATATTGCCTGTGTCTTTCAGGGGATGGGTGGGCATACTCCGCCCAGCGCTCCCCCTGGCTGCATAGGCGGTCGGCGCTTTCGCGCCTCGACCATGGTGCCTGAGCAAAAATGGGCCAGCAACTTTAGATAAATGACGCAGGTCAGCGCCTTGCGCACCACCATTTGTCCTGACAATTACTGGCCGCAGGGCGCCGTCAATTAGAGTTGAAAGGGAGTGGGAGCCGGTTTTCGGGGCTTCCATCTGCCTTTGAAACCCGCCTCGCGGCCCACCGAGCCATTATTGCGCGACCGCTGACTGTGCAACGACCTGACAAGGATTCCGCCATTTCCACCGACGCTCTCTTCGGCAATCTGACCAGGATCCGCAATGTCATCCTCCCCACTCCCGTGCGGAGTTCACTGAATTCCGGGCGCGGACTGCTGGGCGGCTTCATTGTGGTCCACCTTGTCTTCCTGGTCTTCGCAGCTTCACTCTCCCTGCGCGGTGAGGCATTCAGCGACACCTTTATCTACCGCGACTGGGCCATGACCGGCTTCAACGACGCCAACCTCCGGGGCGGCCCCAGCCCCTGGGTTTATCCCATCCTGGCCCTGATCCCCATGGCCATTGCGGGCCTCGCAGGTCCTGGACCGTTCTTCTTCCTCTGGGTCCTCATGACAACGCTCCTCAACGGCTGGGCGCTGCTGAAACTCACCGGACGCGGCCGCATCACCAACGCCATCCCCGCGGGCTGGTGGTGGCTGGCCTTTACGTTCCTCATGGGCTGGCTGGGATTCGCCCGCGTTGACGGCCTCACCGCACCGCTGGTCCTCGTTGCCCTGGCATACGGCGTCCAGCGCCCGTTCATCGCCTCCGTCCTGCTGGCCATCGGCACCTGGGTGAAGGTCTGACCGGCGGCCATCATGCTGGCCCTCTTCGCCGTCGTCAAGAACCGCCTGCTGGTGGTGCTGGCAGGAATCGCGACGACGGCGGGCGTCGTTGCGCTGGCAGCAGCCCTGGGCAGCGTCCCCAAGCTCCTGAACTTCCTCACCCAGCAGGGCGACCGCGGCATGCAGCTCGAGGCCACCTTCACCACCCCGTGGCTCTGGCTGTCCGTCCTGAACGTGGGCGGCTCCCGCATGTACATGAACACGGACATCAACTCCATGCAGGTGGACGGTCCGGGCACCGCCACCATGTCCGTGCTGATGCAGCCGCTCCTGGTCCTGGCCGCCCTGCTCGTGGCGGGCCTGGCCTTCTGGGCGCTCCACAACGGCAAGCAGCTCAAAGTCGCAGGCGGCGTGGACCGGACCGAGCTGCTTCTCGCCGGCGCCCTCGCCCTGGCCGCCGCCTTCGTGGTCTTCAACAAGGTGGGTTCGCCCCAGTTCATGGTGTGGCTCGGCCCCGCCGTCGCCGTCGGCCTGGCGCACAGCTGGCGCGAATGGCGCGTCCCGGCACTGATGCTGATCGCGATCGCCGTGGCCACCTACTTCATCTACCCCCTCTTCTACGACGCCCTCAGCCACAACAACCCGTGGATGGCACTGGTGCTGACCATCCGCAACGTCCTGCTGGTGGTCCTGTTCCTGTGGAGCGTCCGCCGCCTGTATTCACTGGGCAAGAAGACCCCCGCACCCGCCCCCGCGCTCAAGGAGACCTGAGATTTCCACAAGGTTCTTTGACCGTTTGGTGACGGTCCGCAGCAAAGTCCTGCTTACCAAGGTAGTGGACTGGTTCGCCCGCCCGTCCAGCGTGTGGTGGGGCTTCGCCGTCGTCCACTTGTACTTCCTGGGCTGGATGGCGTCCTTCTTCCTGAACGGCGATACGTTCAGCGACACCGAGCAGTACCGGCAGTGGGCCACGGCCGGGTACAACCCGGCGGACCTGACCGGGAAGATCAGCCCCTGGGTCTACCCCGTGCTGGCGCAGATCCCCATCTTCCTGGCGAACATCGCCGGGCCAAGCCTCTACCTGCTGGTGTGGTTCCTGATCATCACGGCGCTCAACGCCGTCGGCCTGCTCTACCTCACCCGCGGCCCGCGGAAGGTGACGGGCGTGGCCCCGGCCTGGTGGTGGCTGTTCTTCACCGTCTTCATGGGCTACCTGAGCTTCGCCCGGGTGGAAGGCATCACCGCACCCATCGTGCTGATCGCGCTGCTCTACGCGGCCGAGCGGCCCGTGGTGGCCGGCGTCCTGCTCAGCGTGGCCACCTGGATCAAGGTGTGGCCCGCAGCCGTGCTTGTACCCATCGTCATCGCCAGCCACAAGCGCATCCAGGTGGTGCTCGCCGGCGCCGCCGTGACCGCCGTCGTTGGACTGGGGACCTGGCTGACCGGCGGCCTGCCGCACATCATGGACTTCCTGCTCAACCAGGGCGAGCGCGGCATGCAGCTCGAAGCCACCTTCTCCACACCGTGGGTCTGGCTGAGCGTCTTCCACATCGCCGGCTCAAAGATGGCGGACAACACGGCCATCAACTCCACCGAGGTTTACGGCCCCGGAGCCAGTACTGCAGCTTTCCTGATGCAGCCGCTGCTGGTCCTCGCCGCCGTGACCGCCGCCATCCTGCTGGTGCGTGCCATGCGGCGGGGCGCCGAGCGCGAGGAACTGTTCCTCGAGGGCTCCCTCATGATGGTCACCGCGTTCATCGTGTTCAACAAGGTGGGCTCGCCGCAGTTCATCATCTGGCTGGCTCCGGTGATCATCGCCGGCCTGACCCACGACTGGGAGCGCTGGAAGGTACCCGCTGCCCTGCTGATGGGCATCGCCATGACCACGTTCGTGATTTACCCGCTGTTCTATACGCCGCTGATCCACGCCCACCCGGTCATGGCGGCCATCCTCACCACCCGCAACGTGCTCCTGGTGGTGCTGCTGTGGTGGTCGGTGAAGCGCACGGCGGAACTGGGCCGCAAGACGTCCACACGGGTGCCGGCGGAAGCCTAGCTTTTTATGTGGCCGGCCGCCCGGCTAGCGGCTTTCGGACCGGTCGACGGCGGCGGGGGCCTGGGGTGCGCGGGTGCGGCGTGCCGCCCGCCGCTCCACGGCCCACTGCCACCCGCGCCGGGCAAGGTCCAGCGGCTTTCCCTCGATGAGCAGTTTCCGGGTGTGGACGTCCAGCACCAGCAGGTAGAACGTGAACGCGAGGGCGGTGAAGAACGCCAGGGAGGACGCGTCGATGGGCAGTTCCACAAAGGACCAGACAGAGAGCTGGTCCTGGGCGCCGAACACCACGAAGAACGTCACGCCCACGTAAAGCGAGCGGATCTGCCAGTCGTCCCGGATGCCGGTGACGGCCAGGAACGGCAGGAACCACAGGATGTACCAGGGCTGGATGATGGGTGAGAGCATCACCACGGCGGTGAACGCCAGGGCCATCCGGCGCACCGCACGGGAGTAGTCGCCGCGGAACATCAGCAGCAGGACCAAGGCGATGGCGGCCCACTTCATGGCCGTCCTCAGCCAGGTGGCCAGCGTACCCCCGGGCAGGCCCAGCGCATTGGCGAGCATCTCCACCTGCTGGCCCAGGAAGCCCGACGGCGAGTACCCCGTGTAGCCGGGGGTGGGGTCCATGATGGCCCAGGTCCAGCCGATGCCGAGGTTGTAGGGGATGCCGCTGAGGGCCAGCACGCCAAAGCTGATGCCCGCCGTCGCGCCCCACATCAGGAACTTGCGCGGCCAGGAAGCGGAGGGGCCCGCCCACATGACCCCGATGAACGGCAGCAGCAGCACGGTGATGGGCTTGATGCCGATGGAGGCGGTGACCAGGAGGATGCCCAGCAGGTAGCGGCGCGTAGCGGCCAGGTAGACACCGGCGACGGCGAGCCCCACCATGAGTGCGTCGTTGTGGGCACTGGCGATGAAGCTGATGAGGAACAACGGGTTGGCCACGGAGATCCAGAGGGCCCGCGCACCGTTGATGCCGTGCAGTTCGGCCAGTTTGGGGACGTAGATGACGCAGAGCAGGACGCCGACGCCGGCCAGGAGCCTGAAGAGCAGGACTGACGCGTCAGGCTGGGCACCGGTCAGCCCCACGACGGCGCGTGCCAGCCACAGGAAGTACGGTCCGTAGGGGGTCCTGTTCTCGGCCCAGGCGGGGTCGGCGCCCAACGAAAACCAGTTGTTGAGCGTGGAAATGCCCACCTCATACGGGTTCTGGCCCTCCTGGACCAGGCGGCCCTGGCCGGTATACGCGTAGACGTCGCGGGAAAAGACCGGGACGCAGAACAGCAGCGGCAGGGACCAGGCGGAGATGGCCACCACCACGGACCGCAACGAGGACTGCCCCCAGTCCCCCAGCCGCTGGCCCAACCTCAGCCAGGAGCGCATCAGGAGCATGGCGCCGGCCGTCAGCAGCACGGTGGACACGGCAACACCCCACCCCTCGGTGCGGAGCGCGATGACCACCGGCTGCCGGATCATGGGCGAGCCGTTGGCGATCCAGCCCGTGCCGATGGAGCCGACAAACATCATGAGGGCGCCGACGAAACCTTCGATGGTGGCGAGGTAGGCGCGGCCCCTGGCGGGCGCGGAGGCGTCGACCGGTTTGCCCGGCCGGCTCTCCGACGTCTCAAGGTGTGACCCGCCTGCCGTCATGATTGTGTGGTCCCCTACTTTGTTACGGCACTGGTTGCACCGGCTCTCCGGGCCGCCCTGCAACCCGGTCATTTTATCAGCCGTGCTTACTGCTGCCCCGGGGCCATGGCCGGGCGGCAAGGCACAGTTTGGCAACAGCGGCGGGTTCCCTACCGTGCACGCAGCAGCGCCAGGAACTCGTCGGCCATGCCGAGTTGTTCCTCCAACTTCGCACGGCGCCGTGCTGCCTCTTCAATGAAACCGTTCAACTCAGTCCTGATGTCCGTAACATCCTCGCCGGGCGCGGCCGCCTCCAATGCGTCAATGACCTTCAAGAGCCCGGCCATGGCCTCGAGCGTGAACCCCAGCGGCTTCATCCTGCGGATCAGCAGCAGGCGCGTGAAATCGCGCTCGGTGTAGAGGCGGAATCCGCCGTCGGTGCGGCCGGACGGTTTGAGCAGGCCCACCTCGTCGTAGTGGCGGATGGTGCGCAGGGACATCTGCGAACGGTCCGCCAGTTCGCCAATATGCATCGTGGCCACCACTTCTTCGGCGGTCATCTCTTTCACCATCACGTCACCAATCCGGACTCAACCCTCACGTTAGGGTAGCGTTGCATGCGCAGCCGGCAGTCACCGGCGCCTTTTCTCTCCACCCCAATTGTCTTCCATGGCAGGGCTGGACCCTTGCGCACCGTGGCGCGCACAACGTTGCCCACCCGCTCTTTCCTGAGAGCCAAGTCCCTGGAGCCGCTCCTTGGCCGTCGCCGACCGCCCCCGCCCCACCCGGCCGCCGAACACCGTCATGGCCGCGCTGCGCTCTCCGCGGCAGCTGACCCGCGAAGTCCTCGCCGGCATGGTCACCACCCTTGCGCTCGTCCCGGAGGTCATTTCGTTCTCGATCGTGGCCGGGGTGGATCCGATGGTCAGCCTTGTCGCCTCCATCGTGCTTGCCCTGGCGATGTCCATCCTTGGCGGACGGCCCGGCGTCGTAACGGCGGCAGCTGGCTCCGTCGCCCTGGTCATCGCCCCGCTGGTGCACGAGCACGGGGTCCAGTACGTCCTGCCGGCGGTGCTGCTTGCCGGGGTGATCCAGGTGGTCTTCGGCCTGGCCGGGCTTGCCCGCCTGATGCGGTTCATCCCGCGATCGGTGATGATCGGGTTCGTCAACGCCCTGGGCGTGCTGATTTTCATGGCGCAGGTGCCCCATGTCCTCAATGTCCCCTGGCTCGCCTACGTCCTGTTTGCCCTGACGCTGGCCATCATCTTCGTTCTTCCCCGCTTCACCAAGGTGGTCCCGTCGCCCCTGGTGGCCATCGTCGTCGTCACGGCGATCGCCATCATTGCGGGCCTCTCCGTTCCGAACGTCGCCGACGAGGGTCCCCTCACGGGCCGGATGCCCGGGATCACCCACTTCCTGGTTCCGTTTGACGCTGAGACCTTCAAGCTGGTCCTGCCCACGGCGCTGAGCGTGGCATTTGTCGGCCTCATGGAAACCCTCCTCACGGCGAAACTGGTCGATGACATTACGGAGACCCCCTCACACAAGGGCCGCGAGTCCTGGGGCCTGGGCGTCTCGAACATCCTCGCCGGGTTCTACGGCGGCATCGCCGGCTGCGCCATGATCGGCCAGACCGTCCTCAACGTGAAGACAGGCCAGGCCCGCACCCGGATCTCGACGTTCGTGGCCGGACTGTTCCTGCTGGCCTTGGTGACGGGACTCAGCTCGATCATGGGGCAGATCCCCATGGTTGCCCTTGCCGCGGTGATGATGGTCGTGGCCGTTACCACCGTCGACTGGCACAGCGTGAAGCCCTCCACCCTGAAAAGGATGCCGCTGCCGGAGACGATCGTCATGGGCGTCACGGTGGCCGTCGTCGTCTTCACGGGCAACCTTGCCTACGGCGTCCTGGTGGGCGTCGTCCTGGCGATGGTGCTGTTCGCCCGCCGGGTGGCCCACGTCATCACCGTCGAGCGGACTTTGGCAGGCGACGGCGGGAGCGTGCGTTACGAGGTGGTGGGACCGCTGTTCTTCGGCAGCAGCAATGACTTGGTGGAGCATTTCGCGTACGCCGACGATCCCGCTTCGGTGACTATTGACCTCAGCCGGGCCCAGATCTGGGACGCGTCAACGGTCGCTGCCCTGGACTCCATCGAAACCAAGTACGGGCACCACGGCGCGGTGGTGTCCATTGAAGGCCTCGATGAGCGGAGCACCGGGTTCCACCGGCGCCTTACGGGGCACTTGGGCGCCTGAGCAGCAGCGCGTGCGCGGAAGGGGCGGGGCCGCGGCCCCGCCCCTCCCTGTTGGAGAACTAGGAGAAACGCCCCGGCCGGAACGTTGCCAGCATGGGGTGCTTCCGGCCCGTCAGGATCTCACCGGCCAGCAGCTCACCGGCGATGAGGCCCAGAGTGGCGCCGGAGTGCGTGAAGGCAACGAAGCAGCCCGGCACCTGGCCCAGTTCCCCCAGGACGGGTTCGCCGTCGCCGGGGATTGGCTTGTAGCCCATCTTCCAGGAGGCCGGCTTGAGTTCCGGATTGCCGGCAACCAGCCTGGAGGCTTCATCAGCCAGTTCCTGCACCACTTCTTCCGGAATGGTGAACGAACCGTCCGCGTGCTCGGTGATGTGTTCCTCATACCAGTCGTGGTCCAGCGCGAACGTGCCGCCGGGGTTGGGCCGGAGCGCGGCGCGCGGAGTGTTCATCACGGCGGTGACGTCGTGCTGCACCTGCTTGGTCACCACCAGCATGGACACGGGCGAACCATTGGGGATGTGCACGCCCAGGGGCTGGACGACGGCGGGCGTCGCGGCGCCGCACGCCACCAGGACCGCGTCGGCAGGGTAGGTCCCGCCCGCCGCAGTCTCCACCCCGGTGGTGCGGCCGCCCTCCACCATGACGGAGGCCTTGCCGGCGTTGAGGACCAGTTCGCCGCCCCGTGAGTGGAACTCCTCCATCAGGAAGTCGATCAGGTCCGGCAGGCTTACCCAGCCTTCGCCGGGATTGAAGATGGCGTTGTCCGGTACGGCACTGGAATCAACGCCGGGGGTGGCTGATGCAATCTCTTCCGGAGCGAGCAGCCTGGAGTCGTAGCCGATGGACTTCTCGTAGGCGTGGCGGGCTTCGGTCGCTTCAGCCTGACCGGCCACGTTCCACATGAGGCCGCCGCCGAACTGGAGCCACTCCCGCCGGGGGTTGGAGGCGAAGAGGGTGCGGTAGCGGTCCACACCGGCCACGCGGAGCTGGTGGTAGGGGGTGGACCGTTCACCGGCGGAGTTGAGCCAGGACAGCGACCGGCCGCTGGCTTCGCTGGCGAGGCCGCGCTCGGTCAGCAGGATCACGGAGGCTCCTTCGCGGAGCAGGTGGACTGCGGTGGAGACGCCGAGGATCCCGCCGCCGATGACGGCGACGCGCTTGGTGGCTGATGCAGAGGTCATGAGGGTCACTTTCTATGGAATACGTGGGTGGGATGGACGCGGAGGGCGCGTCAACGAAAAGAATCGGAGGGGACGTTAGGCCAGGGCGTGGATGCCTTCGATGACCTTCAGCACCTCAAGGGGTTCGGCGGGATCGACGGGGAGCGGACCGTTCCCGCGCAGGGCGGCGGCCAGCTGGACGTAGAACTCCGGGTACGCGCCGCGTTCGGCAGGTACCGGACTGGTTGCCCCGTCCACCCCCAGGAGCCCCCAACGCTCCTGGGGGTCCACGCCATAGGCAGGGTCCGACGGCGGCATCCCGGCAGCGAGCGCGGGTTCCTGTCCGTCCAGGCCCCACTTGGTGTAGCCGGCCCGGGTGCCGAGGACGTGGAAGCGGGGCCCGGCCTGGGCGGCCATGCCGTTCATCCAGAGGCGCGTGCGGACGCCGGAGGCGTGCAGCAGCGACACGAAGGCTTCGGTGTCCGCCGCCTCCGGATGCGGACCGCGGTTGGCCGTCTCGCCGTAGCTGGTGTCCACCGGGCCGAACAGCTGGATGGCCTGGTCGATCAGGTGTGCGCCGAGGTCGTGCAGGATGCCGCCGCCCTCAGCCAGGGACACCGTGTCCCGCCAGTTGCCAAATCCTTCGGGCCGCCACCATTCGAACCGCGACTCGAAGCTGGTGACCTCGCCAACGTCTCCGGACGCCAGCACCTTCTGCAGGGTGAGGAAGTCGGCATCCCACCGGCGGTTCTGGAACACCGTAAGCCGCACCCCGCCGTCGTCCGCCCTGCTGATCAGTTCCTCACCCAAGGCGGACGTGGGCACGAACGGCTTGTCCACCACCACGTGCAGGCCGTGGGCGATGGCCGTCGCGGCCAGTCCGAAGTGGGTGTGCGGCGGGGTGCCAAGGATGACCAGGTCCAGGTCCGCGGACAGGGCGAACAGCTCTTCCGGAGTTCCAACGATCCGTGCCCGTGGGTAGAGGCGGGCCGCCTCGGCGGCGCGCCCGGGCTGGGCCGTCACGATCACGTCAAGCGAGAAGTCCGGGTTGGCCGCGATCAGCGGCACGTGGAAGACCTTTCCGGAGATTCCAAAGCCGACGACGGCGGTCCGGATGGGTGCAGCGGTAACCGTACCCATCAGAGCACCTCGGAGAGGAAGCGTTGAAGGCGTTCGCTGCGGGGGTTGTCGAAGAGTTGGGTGGGGGTTCCTGCTTCAACCACTTCGCCTTCGTCCATGAAGACCACCTGGTCGGCGACTTTGCGGGCGAAGCCCATTTCGTGGGTGACTACCAGCATGGTCATGCCGCGGCCGCCCAGGCCGGCCATGAGGTTCAGGACGCCCTTGACCAGCTCAGGATCCAGGGCGCTGGTTGCTTCGTCGAAGAGCATGACTTCGGGTTCCATGGCCAGGGCGCGGGCGATGGCGACGCGCTGCTGCTGGCCGCCGGAGAGGTCGCGGGGTCGGTGGTCGGCGCGTTCGGCGAGGCCTACTTCGGCCAGGCGTTGACGGGCGCGATCCATGGCCTGGGCCTTGGGCATGCCCTTGACGCTCCAGAGTGCCAGGGCCACGTTTTCTTCCGCAGTATGGTCCGGGAAGAGGTTGAAGTGCTGGAACACCATGCCGATGCGGGTGCGCAGGGTGTCCGGGTTGGTGCCCAGGATGCTGTCGCCGGCGAGCAGCACGTCGCCGCTTTTGGGTTCGTGGAGGCGGTTAATGCCCCGCAGGAGGGTGGATTTGCCCGAGCCGGAGGGACCGATGATGCAGGTGGTGGTTCCGGGGGCAACCGTGAGGCTGACGTTGCGCAGGACGTCGATGTCGCCGTATGCCATGGTGACGTTGCGCAGTTCCAGGCTGGAGCCGTGGAATGTCGGGGCCTCCGCGGGCCCTGCTGTGGTGGCTTTCTTTGTGGGGGTGTTCATGTGTTGCTCCCGGTGGTGAGCGGCGAGGCCGCGTCGAGTTCCTTGACTTCTTTCAGGCCGCTGGTGGGCGGCGCGGCGCGGCGGCGTCCGGTGCGGAACTTGTTGTCGAAGTGGTTTACCAGGTGTGTCAGCGGGACGGTGATTACCAGGTAGAACAGGCCCGCCGCCACCAGGGGTGAGAGGTTGCCGGAGAGCACGGCGGCGTCCTGGCCCACGCGGAAGAGTTCGCGTTCGGTGACCAGCAGGCCCAGGAAGTACACCAGGGAGGAGTCCTTGACGATCGCGATGAACTGGTTCACCAGGGCCGGCAGGACCCGGCGTACGCCCTGCGGGACCACCACCAGGGCCATGGACTTGGCGTAGCTCATCCCCAGGGCGCGGCAGGCCTCGCCCTGGCCCTTGTCCACGCTGAGGATGCCGGCGCGGAAGATCTCCCCGATGTAGGCGCTGGCGATCAGGCTCAGCGCGATGATGCCCAGCGGGTAAGGGGACGGGCCGAAGATCGACTGGCTGAGCCGGGCGAAGCCCTGGCCGATCAGCAGGATGGTCAGGATGGTAAGCAGGCCCCGGAAGAGGTCCGTGTAGATGCGGGCGGGAACCCGCAGCCATTTCGAGGGTGAGATGCCCATGACGGCCACCACCATCCCCAGCACCGTGCCAAGGACGGTGGCGGCGATGGAGATGATCAGCGTGTTCAGCAGGCCGACCGCCAACAGTTGGGGCAGGACCTCGGCCATAGCGCCGTAGTCGAAGAAAGTACGGATGATGGTGTTGAACCAGTCCATGGTTGCTCTCAGACGTAGATTGAGTGGAGGTGCCGGGGCGGGCCGCGGGCCCGCCCCGGCCGTGAAGCCGGAGGGCTGGTGCTCGCGGGCTACTTGCTGGGTGCCGGTGAGGCGGAGGCGGCCTGTTCGGCCTTGGGCAGGTACTGCTTGGGCATCGGGGAGCCCGGGAACCACTTCTGGTAGAGCTTCTTCCAGGTGCCGTCCTCCATGGCGGCGGCCAAGCCCTTGTTCAGGGCTTCCTTGAAGGCCGTCTTGCCCTTGGCGACGGCGAACCCGGCCGGAGCGTCGAAGGACGGGATGTCCGCGGCGCTGACCAGGCCGTGCTGGTCCTCGTAAGCCTTCGCTGCCTCGTAATCCAGGAAGTGGGCGTCCACGCTGCCGCTGTTCACGGCCGCGATGGCGGTGTTGTTGTCCGGGAAGCGGACCAGGCTGGCTGAGGTGAAGTTCTTGACGGCGTACGCTTCCTGCAGGGTCCCCTGGACCACGCCCAGGCGCTTGACGGCCAGGCCCTCGGCGCTCGTGATGCCCGACGTCTTGGTGGTGATCACCGTCAGGTAACCGGCCAGGTAGCCGTCCGAGAAGTCCACGGTTTCCTTCCGCTTGTCCGTGATGCCGATCGCGGCAACCCCGGCGTCGAACTGCCCGTTGGCCACTGCGGCCAGGAGGCCGGAGAAGTCCTGTCCGGTGAAGACGACGTTGTCCACACCGGCCCGGTGGGCCACATCCTTGAACAGTTCGACGTCGAAGCCGGTGAAATTACCGGACGCGTCGGCGAAGGTGTACGGCTTGGAGTCGCCCAGGCTGGCCACGCGGATGGTGCCCGGCTGGATCAGTCCGTAGGGGTTGTTCTCTGTGGTGGAAGCGGGGGAGGTGGAGCTGCAGCCGGAGAGCGCCAGGACCGCAGCCAGTGCCGCGGCGGCGATTCCGGCCGGGCGGAGGTTCTTTTTCTTCACAGCGTTGTCCAATCGTTGGGAGGGAGGCGGTGCTGTCAGGGCCGCCGAAGAAAGTCGCCGATGCTCTTGTTGAGTCCGGTCTCACACCCTAGGATTGAGACCGGACTCACATCGATGGATAGAAATGTAGCGGAAGTCACAGGGGGCGTCAACAGCCTCTTCGAAAGGTGAAGATGAGCGCTGAAGGAGCACGACGGCGGGACGTCACCGTCGCGGACGTCGCAAAGGCAGCCCAGGTCTCCAAGGCCCAGGCCGCCCGCGCGTTGGGCAATTACGGCGCCGTCAGTGACGATGTCCGCGAGCGCGTCCTGGCCGCGGCAGAGGCCCTTTCCTACCGGCCCAATGAGCTTGCGCGCAGCATGAACACGGGCAAGTCGCACACCATCGGCGTGGTGGTGGGAGACATCGAAAACCCCCACTTCGGACTGGCAACCCGGGGCATCACGGACACGGCAAAGAAGGACGGCTACAACGTCATCCTGGTCAATACCGACGAAGACCGCGAGGCGGAAGTGGACGCCGTGCGGGTGCTGCTGGACAAGCGCGTGGACGGGCTGATCGTCGCTCCTGCGTCATCGGTGGACACCGGACATCTCCAGGAAGTGCACCGGTCCGGCCGGCCCATGGTCTTCATCGACCGCACTGCCGGGGACATGCCGGTTGAGACCATGGCCGTGGACATGGCGCGGATTTCGCGCGAGGCTACGCGCTACCTGCTGGATGCGGGGCACCGCCGTATCGCCTTCATTTCCACATTGAGGACCGATGCCCCGTACACCCCCGGAATGACGCTGGAGTCCTCCCAGATCGCCGACCGTATCGAAGGCATGCGGGAGGCCTTCCTGGAATCCGGGCTGGCTTTTCCGGAGGACCTGGTCCGGTTGAACGCGGGCGATGAAGACTCCATCCGCAGCACTACCCGGGAAGTGCTCAGGGGGTCGGACCGGGCCACGGCCGTGGTGGCGTCCGACGGCCTCATCGCCCTCAGCGTTGTGGAAGCGGTCCAGGAACTGGGCCTGTCCATTCCAGCGGATGTTTCATTCCTGATGTACGACGACTTTGCGTGGACCAGGCTTACAACCCCGCCCCTCACAGTCATCGCCCAGCCCGTCTACAACATGGGAGTGGCGGCAGCGAAGGCGCTGATCCGGCAAATGGAGGGGCTCCCGCCTGCCGCTCCCGCACAGTTCACGGCGACCCTGGTGCGGCGTGGGTCAGTGGGGCCGTGCCCGGCCACTACCGGGAAGCCTGGCCGCGAACAGCTGGCGGGAAAGCCCGCCTGACGCCCCGTGCGCCCCGCCCCGGCGTTCAGGCGGCGGGAGGGGCGGTGGACTCGCGGACAATCACGTGGGTGGCCAGCTCCACCCGGTGGGAATCGAGGACTTCCCCGCGTGCCTGGCGCAGCAGCGACCTCAGGGCAGCCCGTCCCATCTCCTCGAGGGGCTGGGCCACCGAGCTCAATGAGGGGACGGACTGCTCGCCCTGGTTGGTGCCGTCGAAACCGATGAGGCTGATG
The DNA here is from genome assembly GCF_024362385.1 of Arthrobacter sp. DNA4. Taxonomy (NCBI): domain Bacteria; kingdom Bacillati; phylum Actinomycetota; class Actinomycetes; order Micrococcales; family Micrococcaceae; genus Arthrobacter; species Arthrobacter sp. DNA4. The sequence goes on along the minus strand of NZ_CP101466.1, from coordinate 63,016 downwards.
TCCTCCGGGACCCTGATCCCGTGGTGCCGCGCCTCGCTCAGGACCCCCAGCGCGATCGTGTCGCTTCCCGCGAAAATGGCGGTGGGAAGTTCATCGAGCTGCAGCAGGGCTTTGAGTCCCTTGACCCCGCTCTCGGTCCGGAACCGGCCCCCGGAGACAATGTACCGGGGGTCCACCGGCACGCCGGCAGCCATGAGGGCAGCCATGTAACCGTGAAGCCGCGCCTGGTTGCATTCGGCCCCCTCAATCCCGCCGATGTAGGCGATGCGGCGGTGCCCCAGCCCCAGCAGATGCTCGGTGGCCGCCTTGCCGCCGGCCCAGTTTGTCGCGCCGACGCTGACCACGTCAGCGGAAGGCGGATTGAGCGGGTCGATGACCACCACCGGAATCTGGCGGCGCCGGAACGCATTCAGCTGGGCCTCGCTGAAGGCTGAGGTGACCACGATCATTCCCGCCCTGCCCTCTTCCAGGATGCGCTGGGCACGGCGTTCGGGGCTGTGCGCCCCAACGGTGGACTGGCCGGTCACACTCACGAGGATTTCGACATCGGCGACGGCTGCGAACTGCAGGATGCCGTTCAGGACCTGGATGGTGTAGGCGGAATCAAGGACGTCGATGACCACTTCCACCACGGTGGCACTTTCCGTGGCTGCGCGGCGCTGCACGGGCGACTGGTACCCCGCCTGCTCCAGTACCGCGAGGATCCGCGCCCTGGTTTCCGGCGCCACGTCGTCCCGGCCGTTCACCACCTTGGAAACAGTTGGAGCCGAGACCCCTGCCTGCCTGGCAACGGTGGCGAGCGTTGGCTTTGTCCGCTCAGGCAATCTGGTCGTCATTGGTTCGCAATCTTTCGAAAATGGAGAGTGAATTCATTCTGGGGAAGGCGACTTCGAAACGTCAAGCTCAGCTCGGTTTATGGTGTTGAGCCAAAAAAGATCCTCTACGATCCCTTGACCACGCGAATATTTAGGGCTTTAGTTTACAGCGTGACTTATATCACCGTTCGAAATGTTTCGAATGAACGTCGGAGCTGATGCCCCGTACCTCGACCGCAAATTCACAATGGAGAAGCAATGAAGCAACCCCAGACGTCCCGGCGCTCTTTCCTCGCCCTCGCTGCCCTTACTCCCTTTGCCGTTGCCGCAACCACTGCCTGCGGAACGTCAGGTCCGGGCGCCTCGAGCGGCGGTGGAGGCGCCAGCATGTGGTATCTGTCCGGTGAGCCGAACCAGACCACCATGCAGAAGGCGGTGGATGCATTCAATTCGGCCAACTCCGCTGACAAGATCAACGTCACCTACTTCCAGAACGACGCCTACAAGACCAAGATCAAGACCGCCATCGGCGCCAACCAGGCGCCAACCATCATCTACGGCTGGGGCGGCGGTGGCCTGAAGACCTACGCAGAGGCCAACCAGGTCGAGGACCTGACCAGCTGGTTTGAGCAGAACCCGGACGTGAAGAACAAGTTCTTCCCGTCCTCCTTCGGTGCCGCCACGATCAATGGCAAGATCTACGCCCTGCCCAACCAGTACGTGGCCCCGATTGTCCTGTTCTATAACAAGGACCTGTTCCAGAAGGCAGGCGTCCAGCCGCCCAAGACGTGGGAAGACATCATGTCCCTGGTCAAGACCTTCAACGACATGGGCGTGGCTCCCTTCTCCCTGGGCGGCCAGTCGCGCTGGACCTCGATGATGTGGCTTGAGTACCTGCTGGACCGCATTGGCGGCCCGGAAGTCTTCAAGGCGATCTTCGAAGGCAAGCCCAATGCCTGGATGGACCCGGCGGTGATCGAGACCGGCACCAAGGTCCAGGAGCTGGTCTCCGCCGACGGCTTCATCAAGGGCTTCTCCTCCATTACCGCTGACTCGCAGGCAGACCAGGCACTGCTGTTTTCCGGCAAGGCCGCCATGATGCTGCACGGTTCCTGGACCTACGGTGCCATGAAGAAGGCCGGCCAGAACTTCGTCCAGAACGGCAAACTGGGCTTCGTCCCCTTCCCCACCATTGCCGGCGGGAAGGGCGATCCGAAGAACGGCGTGGGAAACCCCGCGGCCTACATGTCCATCTCCTCCAAGGCCAGCGACAAGGAAAAGGAATCCGCCAAGAAGTTCTTCAAGGACGGCATCCTGACCGAGACCGTGATCGACGCCTACATCAACTCCGGCTCGGTGCCCATCGTCAACGGCATCGAAGACAAGCTGAATACGTCCGAGGACAAAGAGTTCCTTAACTTTGTCTACGACATGGCCAAGAACGCCCCGAACTTCCAGCAGTCCTGGGACCAGGCGCTGAGCCCCACCGCCGCCGAAGCCCTGCTGAACAACATCGACCAGCTCTTCCTGAAGTCGATTACGCCGCAGCAGTTCGCCGAGAACATGAACGGCACCCTCGGGAAATGAGTAACGCCGTCTCCACCGCCCCGCGGGCCACTGCCAGGATCAAGGAATCCAGGCAGACCGAACAGCGCAAGGCCGCCCTGGCCTGGCTGACACTGCCTGCCCTGTTCTTCTTCCTGGTGTTCGCCGTCATCCCGTTGGCCGGCGTGCTCATCCTCAGCTTCACCAGCTGGGACGGGATCGGTGCCATCGGGGCGGCGGGGCTGGACAACTGGTTCTCCGTGCTGGCAGACCCGGGGCTGTACAACGCCCTGGGCCTGACCTTCCTGATCATGATCGTCTCGTGGCTGGTCCAGACCCCCATCAGCCTCCTGCTGGGGGTCTTCACGGCAGGAAGCCAGCGGTACCGTGCCGCCCTGGCAGTGCTGTACTTCCTGCCCCTGCTGCTGTCCTCGGCCGCCGTCGCCATCGCCTTCAAGGCCCTGCTGGACCCGAACTTCGGCCTGGCAACCGGCCTGGGCCTGCCCTTCCTGGCGCAGGACTGGCTGGGGGTTCCGCACCTTGCCCTGGGCCTGGTTATCTTCGTCATCGCCTGGCAGTTCGTGCCGTTCCACACGCTCATCTACCAGGGCGGCGTGCGGCAGATCCCCAAGTCGCTGTATGAAGCGGCCCAGATTGACGGCGCCGGAACCATCAAGCAGTTCTTCCACATCACCCTGCCCCAGTTGAAGTACACCATCATCACCTCCTCCACGCTGATGGTGGTGGGCTCGCTGACGTACTTCGACCTGATCTTCGTCCTCACCGGCGGCGGACCCGGAAACTCCACCCGGATCCTGGCCCTGGACATGTACCTCAGGGGCTTCCGGGCCAACCTCATGGGCCCTGCCAGCGTCATCGCCGTCATTCTCGTCATCATCGGCCTTGCACTTGCCTTGTTCCTCCAGCGCCTTGGAGGCAAGGACAAGCAGGGCAGCCAATTGGAAGGTTTGTAGGGTGAGTACCGTCCTGAAGAGCAATACACGGGAGGCCCGGACCGGCTCCATTGGCGGCCCACCGGCCGCCACAAGGGGACTCGGTTCACGGCTGAAGCGGCTGAACATTCCCGGCGGCCTTGGCGGCTGGATCTGGCTCGCCATCATCATCCTGCCGGTCTATTACGTGGTGATCACCAGCCTGAAGACGCAGGCAGGCTACTTTGGCCAGAACCCTCTGGCCCTGCCCGCATCGCCTACGCTGGAGAACTACCAGATGGTCCTCGAGGCGGATTTCGCAACGTACTTCATGAACAGCGCCATCGTCACGCTCGGTTCCGTGATCCCCACGGTGCTGGTTTCCTTCATGGCTTCCTTCGCCATCGTCCGTGGCAGCGGCAGGTTCCTCAAGCTGGTCAACGGCGTGTTCCTCATGGGGCTTGCCATTCCCCTGCAGGCAACGATCATTCCCATCTACTTGATGATCATCCGGCTCAACCTGTATGACAGCCTGCTGGCGCTGATGCTGCCGTCCATTGCCTTCGCCATCCCGCTGACGGTGCTGATCCTCTCCAACTTCATCCGCGACGTCCCGAACGAACTGTTCGAGTCCATGCGGCTGGACGGCTGCAGTGAATGGCAGACCATGTGGCGGCTCGCGCTGCCCCTCACCCGGCCAGCCATCGTGACAGTGGCCATCTACAACGGCCTGCACGTCTGGAACGGGTTCCTGCTGCCGCTGGTCCTCACCCAGAGCCCCGGCCTGCGGGTGCTGCCCCTGGGCCTGTGGACCTTCCAGGGCGAATTCAGCGTCAACATTCCCGCCGTGCTCGCTTCCGTGGTGCTCAGCACCCTGCCCATCCTGGTGCTGTACGTCATCGACCGGCGCCAGTTGCTCGCAGGCCTGACCGCGGGCTTCAGCAAGTAGAAAGGACATCTCCATGACCACCGCACAACCCCTGCGGGTCGGCATGGTGGGCTACGCCTTCATGGGTGCAGCCCACTCCCACGCCTGGCGCACCGCACCCCGGTTTTTCGACCTGCCCCTGCAGCCCCAGCTGACTGCGGTCGCGGGCAGGAATGCCGAGGGCGTCCGTGCCGCCGCAGACAAGCTCGGCTGGGAATCGGTTGAAACGGACTGGCGCCGCCTGATCGAGCGCGACGACATCGACCTCATCGATATCTGCACGCCCGGCGACACGCACGCCGATATTGCCATCGCCGCCCTTGAAGCCGGCAAGCACGTGCTGTGCGAGAAGCCGCTGGCCAACTCCGTCGAGGAAGCCGAACGGATGACGCTCGCCGCGGAAACCGCTGCGAAGAACGGCGTCTTCTCGATGTGCGGCTTCAGCTACCGCCGAACTCCGGCACTGGCGCTGGCCAAGCGGTTCGTGGAACAGGGCAGGCTGGGCGACATCCGCCATGTCAGGGCCCAGTACCTGCAGGACTGGCTCACCGATGCCAACGCCCCCATGACCTGGCGGCTGGACAAGAGCAAGTCCGGATCCGGCTCCCTGGGTGACATCGGAGCACACAGCATCGACGCCGCGCAGTGGGTCACGGGCCTGAACATCAGCGGGGTCTCGGCACTGATGGAGACCTTTGTGCAGGAACGCCCGCTGACCGGCGACCTGGTGGGCCTCGGCGGGCACGGCGACCTCAGCAGTGATGCTCCGCGCGGAAAAGTCACGGTTGATGACGCGGCAATCTTCAGTGCCAGGTTCGACGGCGGCACGGCTTCGCGTGCGATCGGCGTCTTTGAAGCCACGCGGTACGCCCTGGGCAGGAAGAACGCCATGCGGCTGGAAATCAACGGCACCAAGGGTTCCCTCGCCTTCGATTTCGAGGACATGAACGTCCTGTCCTTCTACGACGCCGCCGAATCCCCCGACGCCGGGTTCCGGAAGATCTTCGTCACCGAGCCCGAGCACCCCTACGTCGGAAACTGGTGGCCCACCGGCCACGGCCTGGGGTATGAGCACGGCTTCACCCACCAGGTGGTGGACCTCGTCACGGCCATCGGCGAAGCCCGCCAGCCGGAACCGTCCTTCGCGGACGCCCTGCAGGTGCAGCGGGTCCTGGCCGCCGTGGAGTCCAGTGCCGCAAATTCCAGCCAGTGGCAAAGAGTCTGAGCGGCAGTTCGGCACGGCATTGACCAGCTTCAAGCGATCCAAGGAATAGACATGACACGACCAATCACGCTGTTTACCGGCCAGTGGGCCGACCTGCCCTTCGAGGAAGTGGCGCGGCTCGCGGGCGAGTGGGGCTTCGACGGGTTGGAGATCGCCTGCTGGGGCGACCATCTGGATCCGCACCGCGCGGCCGAGGATGACAACTACCTCCAGGGCCGGCTGGACATCCTCGAAAAGAACAACCTGAAGGTGTTCGCCATCGCCAACCACCTGACCGGACAGGCAGTGTGTGACGACCCGATCGACGAGCGCCACCAGGGCATCCTGTCAGCGGACGTCTGGGGCGACGGCGAGCCCGAAGGCGTACGCCGCCGGGCAGCGGAAGCCATGAAGGACACCGCCAGGGCTGCTGCCCGCCTCGGGGTGAAGACCGTCACCGGCTTCACCGGCTCCTCCATCTGGAAGGCGGTGGCCATGTTCCCTCCTGCCTCCCAGGAAATGATTGACGCCGGCTACCAGGACTTCGCAGACCGCTGGAACCCCATCCTCGACGTCTTCGACGAAGTGGGTGTCCGGTTCGCCCTCGAAGTCCACCCGTCCGAAATTGCCTACGACTACTGGACCGCCAAGCGCACCCTCGAAGCCATCGGCCACCGGGAAAACTTCGGCCTGAACTTCGACCCTTCCCACTTCATCTGGCAGGACCTGGACCCCGTGATGTTCCTGCAGGACTTCGCAGACAGGATTTTCCACGTCCACGTCAAGGAATCCATCCGCCAGCTCGACGGCCGCAACGGCCGCCTGGGCTCGCACCTGGCCTGGGCCGACCCCCGGCGCGGCTGGGATTTCGTCACGGCAGGGCACGGGGACGTGCAGTGGAACCGGATCTTCCGGACCCTGAACGCCATCGGCTACGAGGGCCCCACCAGCATCGAGTGGGAGGACGCCGGCATGGACCGGCTCATCGGCGCCCCGCAGGCGCTGGCCATGGTCCAGGACCTGGCCCGGATCGCCCCGCCGGCAGCAGCCTTCGACGCCGCCTTCGCCAGCCGCTGACCCCACGCCTTGCCGGCAAGAGCCGGCAGCAAACCAAAGGAAACTCAAATGACAGAACGCAAGAACGCCCTGGTGGTCCGCGGCGGCTGGGACGGCCACCAGCCCTACGAGGCCACAGAGCTCTTCATCCCCTACCTCAAGGACAACGGCTACGACGTCCGGGTGGAGGAATCCCCCAAGGTCTACGCCGATGCTGCCTATATGGCAGGGGTGGACCTCATCATGCAGTGCATGACCATGACCACCATCGAAAAGGACGAATTCGCCGGACTGCGGGCAGCCGTGGAGAACGGCACCGGCCTGGTAAGCTGGCACGGCGGGATTGCCGATTCCTACCGGAACACGTCCGACTACCTGCACCTGATCGGCGGCCAGTTCGCCTGCCACCCCGGCAAGCACCCGGACGAGTGCATTGGTGAGCAGTCGGACAACTACGTGCCCTACACCGTCAACATGCTGCCGGCCGCCGCCGACCACCCCATCACCAAAGGCATCAAGGACTTCGACCTGGTCACCGAGCAGTACTGGGTCCTCTCTGACGATTACGTCGACGTCCTGGCCACCACCACCCAAAAAGTCCGCGAATGGGACCCCTGGAACCGCGAAGTGACGTCCCCTGCCATCTGGACCCGCCAGTGGGGCAAAGGCCGGATCTTCGTGTCCACCCCCGGGCACCGCGTGGAAATCCTCCAGGACCGGAACGTACGCACCATCATCGAAAGGGGCCTGCTGTGGGCAAGCCGTTGAAAGTCGGAATCGTTGGCTGCGGAGCCATCATCGCGCAGTACCTCGCCAACTTCCGCCGCCTGGACCAGATCCAGTTGGTGGCCGTGGCGGACCTGGATCCGGCACGTGCGCAGGCAGTTGCGGATGACTACGACGGCGTCCGCGCCGTCACGGTGGAGGAACTGCTCTCCGCGAAGGACGTGGACCTGGTCCTGAACCTGACCATCCCCGCCGCCCACGCGGAGGTGGCACTGAAGGCCATCGCCGCAGGAAAGAGCGTCTACGGCGAAAAGCCCTTGGCTGCCACCACCGAAGAAGCACGCCGGGTGCTGGAGGCGGCGCGGGAGGCAGGTGTCGTCGTCGGCTGTGCACCTGACACCGTGCTGGGCACCGGCATCCAGACCGCCCGCAAAGCCATCGATGACGGACTGATCGGCGCACCCATCTCGGCGTCCGCCACCATGGTGACGCCGGGCCACGAGCGCTGGCACCCCAACCCGGACTTCTACTACCAGCCCGGCGGCGGCCCCCTCCTGGACATGGGCCCCTACTACGTCACGGCACTCGTGACGCTGCTGGGCCCCGTGGTGTCGGTGATGGGTGCCGCCAGCCACACCCGGAATGAGCGGACCATCGGCTCGGGGCCCCGCCAGGGCGAAAAGGTACCCGTGAACATCGATTCCCACGTCACCGGCGTCCTGGTCCACGCATCCGGCGCGCTCTCCACGCTCTTCATGAGCTTCGATGCCGTGAAGTCCAAATCCCCCAACATCGAGATCCACGGTGAGCGCGGCTCCCTGGTGGTACCGGACCCCAACCACTTCGACGGCGACGTCCAGCTGTTTTCCCTGGGCGCCGAGGACTGGGAAACCCTGCCCGTGTCCGCCGGATACGTTGATTCCGGCCGCGGGTTCGGCATCGCGGACCTGGCCGCCACTCCACAGGGCAAGGAACCCCGGGCCGGCGGAGCCCTGGCCTACCACGCCCTGGAGGTCATGGAATCCGTCCTGGAATCCGCACACAAGGGCACGGCGGTGGCCATCCAAAGCACCGTTGAGCGGCCTGACAGCGTGGAGCTGACGGTCCTGGCTGAGCAGGCAGACGCGCTCCGGTCCAAGTAGGCCGGTGTCCGGAACCGCGCCGCCGAAGCAGCAGGGCTAGTGCAGCCGATCGCTGCGGGCGGCGCGGTTCCTGCCCTGGGACTTGGCCCTGTATAAAGCCGCGTCCGCCGAGGCGACCAGGTCATCCGCATCGTAGGTTCCGTCGTCGTACGTGGAAATCCCGTAACTCGCGGTGGGCATCTCCATGCCATCCGGTGCTTTCGCGACGGCCAGGCGCCTGCTGATTTCCTCCGCGATCGTCTCTGCCCGTTCCGCGCTTGCCCCCGGAACCAGGATGACGAACTCCTCCCCGCCATACCGCCCGATCAGGTCAGTGGAGCGGACAGTTGCCACGCAGGCGTCGGCGAAGGCCTGAAGCGCCAGGTCCCCGGCGGCATGGCCGTACGTATCGTTGACCGCTTTGAAGTGATCCAGGTCGGCAAGGAGCAGGGCTCCCGAGCCGCCCGTGATGCTGCGGTCGGCAAGCTGTTCTGCAGCAAGGTCCATGAAGGCCTTGCGGTTTAAAAGCCCCGTGAGGTCGTCCCGGGTGGCCACCACGCGCAGGGCACGTGTCTGCTGTTCACTGCTCAACGCCGCCATGCTGAAGGAAACCACCACCAGCAACACCATGGTGACCAGCGTGGTGATGGCCGATCCAAAGACATTAACGAACACGGGGCCATCCTGGCCCTCCGCCAGGAATGCCAGCCAGCGGAAGAAATAATAAACGGAAAGTCCGCCCGCAGCCACCGCCATGGGGATGCGCACCCGTGAATACCCCGGCTCAAGGCGCCACAGTTCACGGGACGCCAGGCCAACGGTCAAGCTCATCGCGGCCAGGAAGACGGGACCGCCGGACCAGGTGTTCGTAGCGGGATGGTCAAGCAGGGAGGCCACCAGGGTGATCAGCGGAATACCCGTGAAGGCCCACTTGGGCGGCCGCACGGTCCGCAGCGAACGTGCCCCCGCCCACACCGCGACCCCGCCGTGGACCAGCAAGGTGTTCCCCACCGGGTTGGCCCACCACTGGTGGGGCGTGCCATCGAGGAGGAAACAGGCCGATCCCGACAGGAAGAACAGCAGGGCGCCGCACCACCAGGCGCTGTACGGCGAGCGCGTCACCCGGTAGGCGGAAAAGTAGAACAGAACCACCAGCACCAGGGCCATCAGGCCAAAAGCGATGCGCAGGGTTGCCGTATCCAGAACCATGTGCCAGAAGTCCCCCCAAACGCGGCGATTGCTGCTCACGCAAGTATTGCATTTCACACAGACACTGCAGAAGCTTCCGTACCCCTGATCGCGACCTTCGAAACTCGCCTAGGGTGGTGCTTAGCCACCGGACCACGAAAGGCCGCCATGCTTCTTCTCTTTGGGTTCAAGACCGTGCACAAGGCCCTGCCGGGACGGACCGCTACCTGCCCGCACTGCGGCGCCTTCATCCACCACCTCCTTGAGGAGCAGGCCACCAGGTTCACGCTGTTCTTCATCCCGGTGCTTACCGTGTCCCGGAAATACCGGATCACCTGCACCAACTGCGGCCACGTCTCGTCCATCAGCGCCCGCCAGAAGCATGCGCTGGAGCTGCGGCGGTAGGGACGGCCGTTCCGGAAGTCAGCGGCCCAGTTCCGGAAGCCGCAGCAGGGCAACCGCGCCCGCTGCCACCAGGACGGCTGCGGCGGCGCTGATTCCCGAATACCCGGTCATGCCCATGACCGGCCCTGCGGCCGCGCTGCCCAGCGCTGCCGCGAGAGACATGGCGGCGTCCGAAAAACCCTGGGCGGGGATCCGCTGGGAGGGTGCCAAGGCAGCGACGAGCAGCGTGGATCCGGCCACGGTGGTGGCGGACCAGCCCAGGCCCAGCATGACCAGCCCGATGGTCACGGCCGCTGGATACTCCGGTGCCAATCCCGTGAGTGCCAGTGCGGCCGTAAGGGTTGCCAGACCCGCCAGCACCATCCGGGCTGGCCCCATCCTGTCCGTGAGCCACCCCACCAGCGGCGACAGGGCGTACATCCCCGCGATGTGCAGGGAGATGGTCAGCCCGATCAGCGCGATGGTGTCCGGGTGGCCCGCGGCCGCTCCGGCCTGGTGCTGCATGTGCAGCGGGGTCATCGACATCACCGCCACCATCACAGCGTGCGCGGCCACCACGGCCACCACCGCCCCGCGGGTGGTGCGGTTCTCCCGCACGATGCGCCATCCGGCCTGCAGGGCGCCCCGGCGCCGGACACTGTCACCGGAATCAGCACCATCCATGGTGCGGCGGGTCAGCAGCGGGTCGGGCCGGAGGAAGAGCCACACAATCGAAGCACCGATGACCATGCCGGCCGCCGAGATGAGGAACGGCCCTGCTGCGGCAGGAATGCCCAGCCAACCGGCCAGCACCGCGCCGGGACCTACCATGTTGGGTCCGGCTACTGCCCCGACGGTGATGGCCCACACCACCAGGGAAAGGTCACGTCCGCGGTGCGCGGGTTCGGCCAGGTCCGTCACCGCGAAGCGGGCCTGGAGGTTCACTGCCGAAGCCACGCCTACCAGGAAGGCACCGGCGAGCAGCAGGAGGAAGAGCCCCGTGATCACGGCGCCCACCATCAGGGCGGTACCGGCAATCGCAGCGACAAGCCCTGAAGCAAGGGCAAAACGGCGGCCGCGGGAGAGCGCCAGTTGCGCCAGCGGTATGGCTGTCACTGCCGTTCCCAGCGTCAGGAACGTGTTGACTGAGCCTGCCCAGGCCTCGGAGCCTGACAAATCCACGGCCAGGATAGAACCCAAGGCCAGCGTGGAGCCGTTGCCCAGCCCGGAAAAGATTTGGGCGGACACCAGCGTCCTGCGCATGCGGGACTGCAGGGACCGAGTGGTTTCGGAGGAGGTGGTCAAGGATCTGGCTCCTGGTCAGGAAAACGTGGGGTGTGGCAGGACCCTCTGGGGCAGCCCGCCGTCATGCCCAGTGTGGTGTCATGGGTTTATGCAGTTCAACCATGACAATATGTCTGGCGTCCGGGTGGCGGAAGCACTGGTCAACATGCTGGGCGGCGGAGGCTGGGACGAAGGTGCTCTGGAGGACCTTTTGGCGGACCACCTTTTCCACAATCCGCAGGTGGGCGCGAAGGAGGAAGCGCTCCTGCAGGAGTGGACAGTACGCCTGCGCGCTGTCTTTGAGTCGGACAGCGAGGGGGACCGCTGTGCCGCGGTGAACTCGTTGCTCGAACAGGGGGTCAAGCGTGTGTTCCTGACGGTCCACGACGGACTGGGCCCACACCTTCACTTTGCTGAAACCAGCGACAGCCTCGTTGAGCGCGTGCGCGCCCTCACCGCAGGTGGATTGGCCCTCTTCGTCACGGAGGCAGCGGGAGGCCGGCTGGGTACCTGCGCCAGGGATGGCTGCCCGAAGGTTTACGCCGACACCAGCCGTGGCGGACGCCGTGCCTACTGCTCCGCCCGGTGCGGCAACGCCGATGCCGTGATGCGTTACCGCGAGCGCGGGCGCCCCGCAGGCCGTCTTTAGGAGACAGCCGTTAGGCCTGGTCCCCGACGGCGGCGGGCGCTAAAGTGGGACCCGTTCAGACCCTGCCGTCCCCGGCAGGAGGACGGTGAACCCGCGAGGGAATGGAGGTGGTTTTGATGACTGCAGTTGCCGCGCGCCCAGAGCGCTCCGCACCCATCACATCATCCATCCTCCCGGCTGCACCCGCCTGACCTGTCGGCAGTTGCCAGCAGCGGCGCTGTTGCACCGGGGACCCCGCAAGGAAACCACAGTGCACAATTCTTCAGGCAACCCCCTGGACAACACCCCAAGTACCACCCAACCAACCGGCGGCCCCTGCGCTTACGGCTACATCCACGCCGTCGCCCGCCATTTCGACCAGTACCCCTGCCCCGGCGCCACGGAACGCGGACGGGTGGTCCGCGTGGACCGCACCCTGCTGCTGGTCGCGGTCGAGGACGGCCTGCTCCACCTGCCGTATCCGCTGTCCGGGGAGCCCGCCGTCACCGGCGACTGGGTTTGGATCGGCCCCAACCGGGGCGGTGACCGCCAGATCCTGGCAGTGCTTCCCCGCCGCTCGGAGCTCAGCCGCAAACGCGCGTTCGAGGATTCCTCCGAGGAACAGGTCCTGGCCGCGAACATGGACACCGTGGGGGTGGTGGTGCCCGTGGACCGGCCGCTCACGCACAACCGGCTGGAACGCACCCTCGTTGCCGCCTGGGACTCCGGGGCCACCCCGCTGGTGATTGTCACCAAGGCGGACCTGGCTGATGTGGCGGACGACGTCGTCGGGAAGGTCATCCTGCAGGCGGCAGGCGTGGAGGTGGTCACCACGTCCGCTGAAAACGGCGACGGGATCGACGAGCTGATGTCCCGCATCCAGCCCGGCGGCACCATCGTGCTCCTGGGTCCGTCCGGCGCGGGCAAGTCCACCTTGATCAATGCGCTGGTGGGCCGCGAGGTCCAGCAGACCGGGGAGGTACGGTCCGGGGATTTCAAGGGCAAGCACACCACCACCGCCCGCGAGCTGGTGCCGCTGTCCAACGGCACGGTGTTGATGGACACGCCCGGTGTGCGGGGTTTCGGTTTGTTCGACGCCGGCGAAGGCCTGGGCGGGATGTTCGGCGATGTGGAGGAACTGGCCGCCGGCTGCCGCTTCGCGGACTGCGGCCACGGCGGTGAGCCCGGCTGCGCGGTGCGGGAAGCGATTGACGGCGGCGTTTTGGAGGAACGGCGCTGGAACTCCTACCTGAAGATGCAGCGCGAACTGGCCTCGCTGGCACGCCGCTCCGACGTCGCCGCCCAGCGCGCCTACCACCGGGAGTGGCACCAGAAGGTGGTGTCCGCCGGAAAATCGCAGCGCTGGGCGGAACGCGAGGCCTCCGAACGCCAAGGCCGGACCGCGGGGAAGGACCGTAAGCGGAAGCGGTAGGAGAGACCGTATTCCCGCGTGGGGGCGGGGAGTAGGGTTCGGTCATGGACATCATCCTGGTTCCCGGTTTCTGGTTGGACGCCTCATCCTGGGAGGAGGTGACCCCTCTCCTGGAGGCGGCAGGGCACCGCCCCCACCCCCTCACCCTCCCGGGGAAGGAATCCGTGGACGCCGCCAGGGCGGGCATCAATCTGCAGGACCACATCGACGCGGTGGTGGAGGTCCTGGACGGCTTCCCCGGCAAGGTGGTCCTGGTGGGCCATTCCGGCGGCGGTGCCATCATCCACGGCGTGGTGGATGCGCGGCCGGACAAGGTGGCGCGCGCCGTGTACGTGGACAGTGGACCACTCGGTGATGGGGGCGTCATCAATGACCAGTTGCCGGCCGTTGGAGACGAGGTGCCATTGCCGCCGTGGGGGAATTTCGACGACGCCGACCTGGTGGATCTCGATGACGGGCTTCGCCAGGCCTTCCGTGACCGCGCCACTCCGGAACCCCGGGGCGTGGCGTATGGCAAGCAGCAACTGCATGACGAACGCCGCTACGAGGTCCCCGCCACCGTGATCGCCTGCGAGTTCCCTTCCGCCATGATCCGGGAATGGATCGTGGCCGGGCACCCCTTCGTCGCCGAGCTGGCCAAGGTCCATGACGTGGAGTACATCGACCTGCCCACCGGGCACTGGCCGCAGTTCACCAAGCCGGAGCAGCTGGCACGGGCCATCCTGGCGGCCGTTGACCGGACCAATCCCCGCCAGGTTTGAAAAACCCTTGCGTGCGGACGGCGCCGTCTCCATAATAAATGAATGGCATTCATTTATACGACAGCAGTCGGTGGCAGCGCCGCCCCTGACCATGCGGCCGTCAGTACCGCGTCCCGCATGCCCGCCGAGTGGGAAGCCCACCAGCGGACCTGGATGGCCTTCCCGCCGCCAAATGAGACCTTCGGGCCGGTGGGAAGCTCCACCTTGGACCGGGCGCGGGCCGCCTGGACCACGGTGGCCCGGACCATTGCAAGGTACGAGCCCGTTACGGTCGTCGCCGATCCGCGCGATGCCACCGCCGCGCGGGAATGGCTCGGCCAGGGCATCGACGTCCTGGCCGTTCCGCTGGACGACGCCTGGCTGCGGGACAGCGGCCCCACCTTCGTTCATGCGGCGGACGGCTCCCTTGCCGCGGTCGACTGGATCTTCAATGGCTGGGGCGCGCAGGATTGGGCTGCCTGGGCCAAGGACCAGGACGTGGCCCGGAGCGTGGCAGCCAGCACCAACGTGCCAGTCAGGCGAAGCTCCCTGGTAAACGAGGGCGGCGGATTCCATGTGGACGGTGAAGGCACGGTACTGCTGACCGAAACGGTCCAGCTCGATCCCGGCCGCAACCCCGGCGCCACCAAAGAATCCGTCGAGGCAGAAGTCCATGCAGCCCTGGGCACCACCAAGGCCATCTGGCTTCCGCGCGGACTCACCAGGGACTATGACGAGTTCGGCACCCGCGGCCACGTAGACATCGTGGCCGCCTTTGCCGGCCCGGGAACCATCCTGCTCCACCGCCAGGACGACCCCGCCCACCCGGACCATGCCGTCTATCTGCAGCTGAAGGCAGTCCTTGCCGGGCAACTGGACGCCCAGGGCCGGCCGCTGCGCATCATCGATGTCCCGGCCCCCACCACGCTCAAGGATGACGAGGGCTGGGTGGACTGGTCCTACATCAACCACTACGTGGCCAACAACGTGGTGGTGCTCTGCGGCTTCAACGATCCCAACGACACCATCGCCGCCGGCATCCTGGCGCGCGCCTACCCCGGACGCACCGTGCAACTGGTGGATGCCCGGGACATCTTCGCCTTCGGCGGCGGCATCCACTGCATCACCCAGCAGCAGCCGGCCCTGCGCAAAGGCGATGCAGCATGAAGCAGGCGCAGGCCACTCGTCCACCGGCCGCTGCGGGGACCTTCGACGTGGTGGAGGCCGGCATCAGCCAGCTCCGGGCGGCCCTTGACGCGGGTGTGGTCACCAGTGAAGACCTGGTCCGCCTCTACCTGGCGCGCATCGAGAAGTATGACTCATCAGGAATACGTTTGAACTCGCTCGTCGTGATGAACCCGGAGGCCATCGCCGAGGCGCAGGAATCGGACCGCCGCCGTGCCGCCGGGTACACTCTCGGCCCGCTGGACGGCATCCCCTACACCGCAAAGGACAGCTACCAGGTCAAAGGCCTTACCGTGGCTGCCGGTTCACCCGCTTTCAAGGACCTGGTGGCGCAGCGCGACGCCTTCACCATCGAGCGGCTGCGGGCCGGGGGCGCCGTCCTGATCGGACTGACCAACATGCCGCCCATGGCCAACGGAGGTATGCAGCGCGGGGTATACGGCCGCGCCGAGAGTCCCTACAGCGCGGACTTCCTCACCGCGGCCTTCGCGTCCGGTTCATCCAACGGGTCCGGAACGGCGACGGCCGCCAGCTTCGCAGCCTTCGGACTGGCGGAGGAGACCTGGTCCTCAGGCCGGGCGCCGGCGTCGAACAATGCCCTTTGCGCCTATACGCCCTCCCGCGGCGTCATCTCCGTGCGCGGGAACTGGCCCCTGGTGCCCACCATGGATGTAGTGGTTCCGCATACCCGCACTATGACCGACCTGCTGGAGGTCCTGGATGTGGTGGTGGCGGACGACGTCGAACCACGCGGTGACTTCTGGCGTGTCCAGCCCTGGATCCGGGTGCCCAAGGCATCCACCGTCCGGCCGGCGTCGTACCTTGACCTCACCGTTACGGACGCCGCCGCGGCGGCAGGCGTACTCGCAGGAAAGCGACTGGGCGTGCCCCGCATGTACGTCAACGCGGACCCGGAAGCCGGCACTGCCGAAGCGCCAGGCATCGGCGGGCCCACAGGGCAGCGGATTGAAACCCGCGCGTCCATCGTGGAGCTGTGGAAGGCGGCCCGCCGGGACCTGGAAGCCGCAGGCGCCGACGTGGTGGAGGTGGACTTCCCCGTGGTCTCCAACTACGAAGGCGACCGGCCCGGCGCGCCCACCATCGCCACCCGGGGGCTGGTGTCCCCGGAATACCTGCGCCGGGAAATCGTGGACCTGTCGGCCTGGGCGTGGAATGACTTCCTGGACGCCAACGGCGACCCGCAGCTGAACCGCCTTGCCGACGTCGACGGTGCCGCCATCTTCCCGGCCCCGGACGGCGCCCTTCCGGACCGCTACGACGGCTTCGATGACGACATCAGCGACTATCCCGGCTGGATCCGCGGGCAGGGAGTGCCCGTCCTGGCCGACATTCCGCACCTGCCCGGGGGCCTGGCAGGCTTGGAGGAAACCCGCCGGGTGGACCTGGAGGAATGGATGGACCAGCTGGGCCTGGACGCCGTGGTGTTCCCGGCGGCAGCCGATGTTGCCCCGGCAGACGCGGACACCAATCCCGCCTCGGCGGACACCGCCTGGCGCAACGGTGTGTGGGTGGCCAACGGGAACCTGGTCCCCCGGCACCTTGGCATACCCACGGTCACGGTCCCCATGGGCATCGCGGCGGACATCGCCATGCCGGTGGGCCTCACCATCGCCGGCAAAGCCTATAGCGATACCGCCCTGCTCCGGCTCGCCGCGGCCATCGAAGCCACCGGGAGCCGCCGCATGCCCCCGCCCCGCACCACCACACCCTGCAACGAAAGAAGCTCCTGACTGGACGGCTTCGGTGTCCGCCTGCCTTCGGCCCTCCCCGCGGCGGCTGGAGGCAGGCGGATCACGACCACGCCACATCCCCGCCCACACAGCGGAAGCGCCTTGACAGCCTCGATTGTTAGCGCTGACAGTGGGAGGAAACCGATGCCAAGCGAAAGCCACTCGATGAAGAACTGGGCAGGAAACCTCGAATACTCCTCCACGGATGTCAGGCGGCCGGAATCCGTAGCGGAACTGGCATCCATCGTGGCCGCTTCGCCGCGGATCAAGGCCCTGGGGTCGCGGCACTCGTTCAACCGGGTGGCGGACACCGACGGCGTGCACGTGCTGCTCGATGCCCTGCCCCAGCAGGTGGAACTGGATTCCGGCCGCGGAACAGTGCGCGTCAGCGGGGGCGTGAGTTACGGGGCGCTCTGCCGGACGCTCCAAGAGGCCGGCCTTGCCATCCACAACCTTGCCTCGCTGCCGCACATCTCGGTGGCAGGCGCGGTCCAGACCGGCACGCACGGCTCCGGTGTGAACAACCCGTCCCTCGCCGGTGCCGTGGAGTCCATCGACCTGGTCCGGGCCTCCGGAGAGCAGGTCACGCTGACCAGGGATGACGGCGATGAGTTCCTTGCAAGCGTGGTGGGCATTGGGGCCCTGGGCATTGTCACCGGGCTGGAACTGGCGGTGCGGCCCAGCTTCAGGATGCGCCAGCGGGTTCTGGAGGACTTGCCGTGGGACAACGCCCTGGGAGAATTCGCCGGCATCGTGTCCAGCGCCTACAGCGTGAGCCTCTTTACGGACTACGCGGGCAGCAGCATCAACCAGGTCTGGCTCAAAGCGCTCGACGGCGAGGAGCCGCTTCCAAACCTGTTCGGGGCAACCGCCGCGCTGCATCCCCGGCACCCCCTCCCGGACATGTCAGCGGAGAACTGCACGGCCCAGTTGGACGAACCCGGGCTGTGGCTGGACCGGCTGCCGCACTTCCGGCACGAGTTCACCCCAAGCAACGGAGACGAACTCCAGAGCGAGTTCATCCTTCCCCTGGAGCAGGCCCCCGCCGCCCTCCAGGCAGTCCGTGCGCTGGCTGAGGACCTCTCGCCCCTGCTGTTCGTCTCGGAGATCCGCACCGGCGCCGCCGATGAGTTCTGGCTCAGCCCCTTCTACCGGCAGCAAAGCGCGGCGCTGCACTTCACGTGGAAGCCGCTGCAGCCTGAGGTGGAAGGCTTCCTCCCGGTCCTTGAGGAAGCCCTGCGGCCCTTTGGTGCCCGGCCGCACTGGGGCAAGCTGTTCACGCCGGAGGGTTATGACTGGGAGGCGTTGTACCCGCGTTTCGCCGATTTCCGTGCCTTTGCGACCGGCCATGACCCCGAGGGCAAGTTCCGCAATGCCCTGCTGGACAGCATCCTCGGGGTGCCGGCACGCCGGTAGAAGCCGCCGGTACGCTGGAGGCATGACACTTCGCCCCGCCGCCGCCACTGCCTTTGCCGCCGCCCTGCTGCTGACGGGATGCGGCGCCGTGGGGGAAGCCGCAGGCACCGCGGCCAGCGACGCCGCCTCCAGGGCGGCCTCGGCCGCCGCGCAGGAAGTCAACCGGCAAATCTGCGCAGTGGTCAAGGACGGCCTGGTCAGCGCTGAAGACCGCCAGGCGCTGGCCGGCTTGGTTTCGGCCGCGCGGACGGCAGGGGTTCCTGCAGAGATCACGACGCCGTTGGGCCGGATTGCGGAGGCCGGGGACCAGGTGCCGGCAGACTCCGTCCGGGCCCTGCAGGACGCCTGCAGCGGCTGACCGGCAAGGGGCCGGAAGGCCCTTCAGCGCCCGGATCGCCGCTGCTACGGTGAAATGACGAACCAGTAAGCCTGTGGCAGTACGCCACGCGCGAAGGAGATCGTCATGGCAGAACGCGGCAAAACCACCTCGGCCCCACGCATCGGGGAGGAGGAGGAATGACCACGAACCTGCAGAAATATGCCGATCTCTACCGCACTCCCGGCCCCTGGTGCACGGCCTACGTGGACGCGGGAACCGGAACAGTGGACACCCTTGAAGCCGGGGATGTCAGGGCCGGAAATACACGCGCCCGGCTTGAAGCACAGGGGGCAACCTCCGCTGATATCGAGGCAATGGAACAGGCCCTCCAGCCGGCCGCCGGGATTCCCTCCCCCGTGGCACGCTTCGTCCTGGTCCACGCAGGGAAGGCCGTAGTCAATGAGGTGCTTCCCGGCGATCCCGTCCTGCCGGAGCGGCTCGCAGTGGAGCCCGTCCCGGACCTGCTGCCGCTGGTCAAGCACCGGCCCGAAGACCTTGCCTACGTGGTGGCGGAGGTAAGCCGGGAACACGGCGAAATCCGGCTGTACCGGGCCGGGGCCAGGGTTCCCGCCATTGTGCAGGACGTGGAAGGCGAATCCGAACATGTGCACAAGTTCCATGGCGGGGGCTGGTCCGAACTGCGGTTCCAGCACCATACCGAGGACGTCTGGCGCCGTAACGCCGACGAAGTGGCAGGCGAAATCGACAGGGTGGCCAGGGCCAGCGGCGCCCGGCTCATCGTGCTCGCCGGTGACATCCGTGCCCGGGGCCTGGTCAAGGACAACCTCTCCGAAGCCGGCAGGGCATTGGTGTCGGAGGTGGAGTCCCACACCCATACCGCCGGGGCTGGCAGCGCCAACCTGGAGGACCACGTCAACCAGCACGTTGCTGAACTGTGGGCGGAGGAGCAGCAAGCCGTCATGGACAGGCTGGCCGTCCAGGAGGGCCAGGCCAATCCGGAGGCAGCGCACGGCATCGGAGCGGTTGTGCATGCACTCCAGCAGGCGCAGGCGGACGTCCTGATCTTTGATGATGCCGCCTTGTCCGGACGGACCCTGCTGGCCCTGGATGCGGAACCGTGGGTTGCCACAGCCAGGGAAGAAGCCCTGACTGCCGGCATCCTGGGAGAAGTGCCGGCCCCTGCGGCGCTGCTTCGCGCGGCCGCCCTTACCGACGCACGCGTTCTCCTGGTTCCGGGACCGGTCCTGCCGAAGGGCGTGCATATCGCGGCACTTCTGCGCTGGTCCTCGGGACCGGACGTCCCGTCGTCGTAAGCCCTGCTGCCTGTCCGCCCGGAAACCAGCGATTGGAAGGTGCACCATGAGCACTGCAGATGAGAATCCGGATAAGGCGCTGGACAGCGTCATGGTTCCGGAAGAGGATGCGCTGCCCAACCCCACGCGCACTGGGCATGGCAAGATGCCCGAAGAAATTGACGACGACGATTACCAAAAGGCAGTCGAGCAGGAACGGGTTGCCGCGGGGCTGGCTGACTACGCCCCGGCCGACGTTCCATCGGCCACGGATCCGTTGCCGCCGGAGGCATCCGATGCCGCAGACCTTGCGCAACGGGGCCTGCTGGAGGAGGAAGAAGACAAGGAGTAGGAAAAGGCGGTGCCGTACTAACGCGCCGCCACCGCTTCCTGAGGAACCGCCTCCGGCTCCCTGCCGGCCCTGTCAGTTTTGGTGTGGCTGTTCCCAGCCACGCATTCCGGCTGCCCGCCCGGTCTGGGGCCGGTGCCCGGCCCGGTGTTCCGGCGGAGCAAACGGAACGACGCCGCTATCGCGGTGGAGTGGGACGGCACGGACGAACTTGGTGAGTTCCTCCCGGAGTTCCTTCCAGCCGATGTCCGGATCGTCCGGATAGGCGTTGACCTCCGCTTGGCGCGCCGCCTCGACGGCGGCAACACCGGCGTCCGTCAGCTCCACTTTCAACTGCCGGCGGTCCGAGGCGTGCCGGGTCCTGGTGATGAGCCCCGTCCCCTCAAGCCGGGTAAGGACCCGGCCCAGTGTCTGGCTCTGGACCCTTATCGCATCGGCAAGCTGTTCCTGGTTCAGTGGGCCCCCCGTCAGGCCTTCCAGTGCAATAACTGCGGCACGGGTGAGGCCAAGGGGGGCCAGTGCATCGTCCTGGCGCCGCTGGATGAGCCGGGCCGCCAAAGTGATCAGGCGGTAGCTGCTCCGGGCGTCCGGATCGAGATTGCTGGTCATCGGCCGCGGCCTTCCTGTAGGTGGCGAAGTGCTGGTCACCCTGCGTCGCTACACCACTACAATAAGCATGCTTAGCAACATATTCGCAAGTAGGCTTACTATCCAGCGGCCACCCAACCCTATCGCCAGGCGCCCCGCGACTTCGAAACTGCAGCACTGCCCCTTGCAATCCAAATGGGAAGTGTGCTTAGTATCTAATTAGTAACCCTGCTTACTAACTCGCCAGCATTGCTGGTTCTTGATCGCCAGCTAACCCTTTCTGAAAGAGAGCGAAGATGACAGAGAACCAATGGCCCCAGACCCCCCATACCGCCAACGATCCGGCCATCGCCGATCCGTATGGCGCAACGGAGGCAGCTCCCCGGCAGGCCTCCTACCCCACTACTTCGGCTGACACCTCCAAGACCCAGGCAGCCAAGGCGGAGGCGTCCAACGTTGCCGGTGAGGCCGCATCCGCTGCCCAGGGAGTAGCCCAGACGGCGAAGGAAGAAGCCGCGAACGTGGCGTATGAGGCGAAGGCCAATGCGCAGGACCTGCTGCACCAGGCAAAGTCCGGCCTTACCAGCCAGGCAGGCACCCAGCAGCAGAAGGCCGCGGAAGGCATCCGCAACATCTCCACCCAGCTGCACAGCATGGCCAGCGCCCCGGACCAGCAGGGCATGGCCGGCGACCTGGTCCGTCAGGCGGCAGAGCGCACTTCCTCGATGGCTACCTGGCTGGAAAACCGGGAGCCGGGTGATCTCCTGAACGAGGTCCAGCGGTTCGCCCGCAACCGGCCCGGAACATTCCTGCTCCTCGCCGCCGGCGCCGGCGTCCTCGCCGGACGCCTCACCCGCGGCCTCACCGCAGGCGCCCCCGAATCACAGGCACAGGTCCGGGCTTCCGGCCAGCAGGGCTTGGGCCAGCACCGCGCCGTGCAGTCACCGCCCGTAGCGCCCCTGCACCCGGAGACCGTGTACGCAGCCGGAACTGATGACCTCTTCGCAGAGCCAACGATAGGCAGCGGGGCCCCGGTTTCCACCAGCACCCTGCCCTCGGGTACCGCCGAGGAGACCCCGCTTCGGTTTGATGACGACCCCTACCGGGCCGAAAACGGCGTCTACAACGACGACGAACCGTTCGGCAGCGAAGGCACCTCCGGCACCGGCCGTCACGGCACGGGTGGGCTGTGATGAGTAGCCAGATTCCGGAGCCGCCGCCCAGCGCGGCGCATGTGAAAGCGGACAACGCCTCTCTCGGTGACCTGCTCGGGGACGTAACCCGGGACCTGTCCACCCTGATGCGCCAGGAAGTGGAACTGGCCAAAGCCGAACTCAAACAATCCACCTCCCGCGCAGGAAAAGGCGCCGGCATGCTCGCCGGCGCCGGGATCGGCGGACACTTCGTCCTGCTCTTCCTCTCCCTGGCCCTGATGTGGGCCCTGGGCGCCATCATGCCCCTGGGCTGGTCCGCGCTGATCGTCGCCGTGATCTGGGCCATCATCGCCGCCGTCCTGGCCTCCATCGGCCGCAAGGAACTCAAGCAGATCAAGGGCCTGCCCCAAACCGGGGAAACCCTCTCAGAAATTCCCCCAACCCTAAAACCAGGTGAGGTAAACCGATGAGCGACAACCCTGACGTCATCCGCGCAGACATAGAAGCCACCCGGGCACGCCTGGGCACCAACGTGGACGCCGTGGCCGACAAAGTCACCCCGTCCAACATCGTCCACCGCCAAACCGACAAGGTCCGCGACGCCGTGACCGGGGTGAAGGAGAAAATCATGGGAGCAGCAGACACCGCCACCACCAAAGTCCACGACACCACCGCCACCGGCGCCGGGCACACCACCAACGCCATGAACACCGCCGGCGACAGCCTGCACCAGGCCTCGGACACCGTCTCCGCGAAACTCTCCGACGCCGGCCAGGCCGTCTCCCACGCCCCGGACCAGGTCAAAGCCAAAACCGCCGGCAACCCCCTGGCCGCAGGGCTCATCGCGTTCGGCGCCGGCATGCTGATCTCCTCCCTGATCCCGGCCAGCGACAAAGAACGCGAAGCCGCGGACCAACTCAAAACCGCAGCCCAGCCCCTGGCAACCCAGGTCACCGACGCCGCCAAAACCATGGCCCAGGACCTCAAGGAACCCGCCCAGGAAGCCATGGAAAACGTCAAGGCCACCGCCACCGACGCCGCCCAAAACGTCAAAACCGAAGGCCAATACGCAGCCTCCGACGTCAAAGACCGCGCCACAGACGCCAAAGACAACATCCAAAACACCTAGTCCGCGCGGGCAGCAACGGACTGCAGCAAAGCCGGTTCCGCGTCATGCGGGGCCGGCTTTCTGTTATCCGGCCACCCACCAAATACCTGGAGGCCCCTGGGCTAGCGCTTGCCCTTCTTCCGCGACCCCTTGCCGCGGCCCTTGTCCGGGTTGGGGGCATATCGCTGGGCCACCTTGGGCGCTTTCTTGGTGCCGGTGCCGCGGCGGTCCGGTTTGGGTTCCTTCTTCACCTTTTGCGGCTGGGCGGAGGGCTGCCGGGAGCTTTGCGCGGTGCGGCCGCGCACGACGCCAATGAATTCCTCCAGGACGTCGTCGGTGGCCTCCGCGGGCCAGGCGAGGGCGATTTCGGTCCCCTCAGCCCCGGTGAGCCTGCGCGCCACGGTGTCTTTGACGTTGAAGTGGCGCGCCACTGACATCGGGAGGATCAGCAGCCCGGCCCCGGAGGCCACCACCTGGAGCGCCGCCTCGGGTCCGCCCAGGGCAGCAGCATCGAGGAAGGATTCCTGGGCTAGGTCGGCAAGCGCCACTTCCTCGAACACGGAAATCTCGTGGCCCTTCGGAGCAACCACCACCGGTTGTTCCTCGTACAGGGGGATGACGCTGAGGCCCTCCCGGTCAATGGGAAGGCGGACGAAGCCCATATGCGCTCTGCCGTCATCCAGCACTTCACGCTGGGCGTCGTCGTCGATCATGAATGCTTCAAGGGGAATATGCGGCATCCGCTCTTCCCAGCGGCGGATCCACTTGCCCGGCGTCACCCCTGCCACATACGCGATGCGCAGCACCCGCGGGGCCGCCTCGTCAGGGGCGGGCTGGGCATCAGGCGTGGGGGTATCGTCGGCGGGCACGTCTTCACAGTACCCGCCGCCCGGATACCCTTGAAGCATGACCTCTGCAAACTCCCAGTCCATGAAACCGGCCACCGTTGCCAAGAAACTTGGCATCTACCTGCTTACCACCCCGCAGGAGTTCCAGGATTCAACCATTACCCGCGAGGAGTTTGCCGAACTCCAGGCCAACCCGCCGGAATGGCTTGCCGAACTCCGCCGCAACGGGCCGCACCCCCGCCCCGTGGTGGCCCAGAAGCTGAACGTGTCCATCAGCGGCCTGGCACGCGGCGGCGTGGAGGAAGCGCTTACGACGGCGGAGATCACCGCGCTGCTGCAGGCTCCCCCGCAGTGGCTCGTCACCGAACGCGCCACGCACGCTGCGGTCCGCGCCGAAGCCCAGCGGGTCAAGGACGAGGCCGCGAAGAAGCAGGCCAAGAAGGACCGCGCGCAGGCGTAACAGGCGCAGCCACTCCGTTCGTCCCCGGCCCTCAGTCCTGGTGGATCTGGATGTAGTTGCCGCAGCCGTCGTCGAACACGGCGCTGGTCCCGAATGAATCGGTGGTGGGCGGGGTCTTGAAGCTGACCCCGGCAGCCGACAGGCGGTCATACTCTGCCTGGACGTCGGCTACCCCGAAAACGATGGCGGGGAGGCCGGCCTCACGCACGGCGTTCATGTAGCTGGCGCCGATCGGGTTGTCGCTGGGTTCCAGGAGCAGCCCCACCGAACTGTCGGCCGCCCCCGGATCCTTGATGATGTACAGGTTGTACTCCGGCATGGCCATGAGGGTGTCAAAGCCGAGCGTGCCGGTGTAGAACGCATGGGCGGCTGCGGGGTCCTGGACGTGGATGCTGCACATTTTGAGTCGCATGGTCCCACGCTACCGCCCATCATGGCGCCCTTTGGAGTGCCTGCCTCCGCATTTTGCAGCCATTGACGCTGTGCCCGGAAGACGGTCCAATGGAAGGACCAGCCCGGGCTTTCCGGCCGGGGCCAAGTCTTTGTGGGGAATGACGGGCGCGGGAGGTGCAGGATGTCAGTCGTGGCGGAGTCCTTGACCCAGGGACTGCTTCAAGGTGCGGGGGTGGTCCTGCTGTGCGGTCCCGTGTTGGTTGCCAGCGTCGCGGCCACGGTTTTCGTTGTACGACGACGGTCCCTGGCGTCCGCAGGCGGTGCCCCGGAGGCTCCGGACCAGCTGTTTTGGGACCTCTTCCTTGGTTCCTGCGTGGCGCTTCCGGCGCTTCTGATCCCGGCCCTGGTTTCGCCCTGGGCGGGGCTGGTGCTCGCCGGGGCAGCTGCGGCTTCGGGCCTTGCGGCCTACCGGGGCAGCCCGAAGTTCCTGGCGTGGCGCGCCGCCCGGCGTGAACACCGGGAACAGCTCACCGCCCATCAGGCCGCGCGGATACAGCACGACGAGCTCATGCTTCGCTGGCGGCGCTATGAACTGGATCCTGGCTGCAGCATCGACTACCCGGCATTGACCGACGTGCGGCTGCCGGAAACGTCCGCGCTGATCAAGGCCATGCGGACCGCTGACCAGCTGCGGACGGCCACGCACAAGGGCTACCCGGACGCCGTCGGAAGCCTGGCTGCATCGCTCGCAGCAGCGGAACGGGCGGCGGGAATTCCGGCGGCCATGCCGATGAAGCAGGCCGGCTGAGGTTAACTGCTGTGTCGAAGGGGTTGGATCGGCGCGGAGGCCCGGCGATAGCATCCCAAGATGAAGCCTGAGGAACTGCCTGTCCATGACGAGTACGACCGGCTGCTGGAGGACCGCGGAGTCTGGCGGCAGGCCACCACGCTGGAGGCGGCCGGCGAGCTGACGGCACGGTGGCTGGAAGGCGGAAGTTCGTACCAGCCGGGCCATTTCGCTGCCGCGTTCGACGCCGAGACGGAACCACTGGCCGCGGAATTGGCGGAGTTGAACCGCAGCGGACTGTTCACCAAGGAGTCCCAGCCGGGCATCCTGGCCGATGGGGCGGCGCAGCGGCAGTACGTCACTGGCTTCTGCAGCGCGGAAACCGCGCGCGGCCTGCTGGCACTTTCCACCCGGACCGAGCTGGTGACGGTAGCCCACGCTCCCGGTGAGGCAAGCAGCGCCGCCATTCCCGTCACCCTGGCCGGAGCAGAGATCGCCACGGTGCTCGGCTCCAGCGAGAACCCCGTGGAGGAGGCCCAGATCCAGGATTGGGCCGGGGAGACCAACGATGCACTGGCCCTCCTGCTCGCGGATTCCTGGTATGTGGAAATCCTGGATCCTGTGTGGGGCCGCAATGACCTGCTGCTGCCTGCAGTCCTGGAGACATTGAAAGGGGCGGAGCAGCAGTAGCCGCCCCGCCCCTTGTCAACAGCCCGCGCTACAGCTCCACAGTGCCGCTTTCGCCGACGCTCATCCGGCTGTTGGTGACCTTTGACTTCACCCACTGCAGGACCGTGGCGGCCGTGCCGCCCGGGCTGGTCCAGTACTCGGCAGAGTCCGAATCGATGCGCAGCAGGCACACCTCGGGAGTATCCGGGCCGTCGGGGAACCAGGCTTCAACCGCCTGGTTCCACAGTTCATGGATCTTGGCCCGGTCCGTGACCACCTCGGCGGTTCCGGCCACGGACACCCATTCAGTGTTCTTGCCAAAGGCGACGTTGACGCGCGAATCAGCCCGGACATGCGCAACCTGGGACGTGCCAAGGCCCGTGAAGAACCACATGTCGCCGTCGTCCTTCACTTCCTGGACGGCCAGCGGCCGGCTGACGAGGGCGCCTTCTTCGTTGATGGTGGTGACCATCCCGATCTTGGAATCGTTGATGATGTCTGTAACCTTGCTGATGCTCTGGGCGTCAGTCATGCCTCACCTCGTTCGTCGAAAGTCGGGGACGCTCCCCGCCGCCAGCCTATTAGTAAGCATGCTTATTTACCAGCCGGCGGTTACCGGCACCTTCGCGACCTCGGCGATGCGGGCAGCGGTGATGCGGCCCATCCGGATGGCGCCGTCCACGTGCTGGTAGCCCTCGGCGGCAAGGTCGGAGGATGACCAGTAGATGGGGCCGACGGGCGCGTGCTGGTCCTTCCCGTAGCGGTGCAGTCCGCCCAGGTCGTAACTGGAAGCGTAGGCGCCGCGGGTCCACTCCTCGGAGCCCCAATCGGACTCGTAGTAGACCTCCGGCGCCAGGGCTTCCGCACCCAGGTAACCGGCGATCGAGTCAAGGATCGCCTTCCTGCGCTCTTCGGCACTCAACTCGAAGACGGCGTCGGCCTTCTCATCGGAGACGAAGCCCACCAGCGTGCCGCGGGCGTCGCCGTGGTTGGTGTTGTCGTAGACCTCCTGCACCAGGGCGTCGGCACCGAAACAGGTCCCGGAGAGTCCCTTGTCCCGCCAGAACGGGGTGCTGTAGACGGCGTGCACCTTGATGACCAGGCCCAGGGACTGGTGCTGGTGCATCTGGTGCTGGCGGCGCGGCAGCGGCGGGTTGAAGGAGACACGGGAGTACAGGTTGGGCGGAACGGCCATGATGACGAACCGGGCGTTCACTGTGGCCCTGTCGGATTCAACGGTGACGCGGTGGCCGCCGTCGGCATCCGGCTCCCAGTTGATGGTGCGTACCGGGGAGCCAAGGACCACGTCTTCCCCCAGTTCCTGTGCCTGCAGCAGCGAGACCTGCTGCATTCCACCCACGACGCGGCGGTCCAGGATGAAGTCCTCGTCCGTCAGGTGGGTGAAGGATCCGGCGGAGGCGGCCATCAGGACCGCCTGCAGGGCGGAGAAGGAGTGCGCGGGTTTAGTGAGCATGCCGCCGGCGATGAACAGGCCGATGTTCCTGCAGGCTTCCTCGTTGGCTGAGTTCTGCCGCAGCCAGTGATGGAAGGAGATGGTGTCCAGTTCGCGCGCTTTGGGGTGTGCCCAGGGTTCGGTTGGTCCAATCTCTGCGGCGAGTCCGTCCAGCAGCGCCACCAGGCGGTCCATTTCGACGGCGGTGTCCGGGTTCACCGGGAAGGTGTCCCCGGTGTAGCGCACGGGTGAGCCGTCGGCGCCGATGTAGATGGACTCCCCTTCGCGGTAGCGCGGGTAGGTCTCCAGGCCCAGTTCCTGGAGCAGTTCCAGGAGGGCGGTTTGGTCCGGAGAGACCCACTGGCCGCCGATTTCGAGCATGGCGCCATCCACGGTGTCGGTCCAGGTGCGGCCGCCCACCCGGTCGCGGGCCTCGAGCACGGCGACGGTGAGGCCGGCTTTCTTCAGTTCACGGGCGGCGGTGAGTCCGGACGGCCCGGCTCCAACGACCACGACGTCGCGGTTCAGGTTCAGCATGATGTCCTCTCTGCGGCCCTTGGTGACGGGGACCACTAAATGAATATCATTCATTTAGCTAGAACTATAGCCGGTGCCTGCCGGGAGCGGAAGTGCTGGATGGAATAATGCAGGGGACACCGACGAAAGGGCAGCAATGCCGGCAGTATCAGCCGCACAGGGGCGCTCCGCCAGCAATGGCGGCGCACAAAGGAGGCGGGCAGGCTTACCGTCGGCTGCAGTGCTGGACAAGGCGGGGATCACCGCAGCCGCCCTGGAACTGGTAAGCCGCAAAGGTTACGACGGCCTGACCATGGCAGCGCTGGCCAAGGTGCTCGACGTGGCACCTTCCGCCCTTTACAACCATGTGGCATCAAAACAGGACGTACTGCTCCTGGTGGAGGACCATCTGATGTCGCTGGTGGACGTCTCAGGCTTCGGGGACGGCAGCTGGGAAGACGCCGTCCGCACCTGGGCGTGGAGCTACCGGGATGTCTTCGCCGAACATACCCCGCTCATTCCCGTCATCGCAGTCCTGCCGGTGACGGACGCCCCGCAGACCCTTGCCATGTATGAAACCGTCAGCAAGGGGTTTTCCGACGCCGGGTTCCCCCGGGAGCGCATTGTCCCCGCCATCGTGGCACTGGAGTCCTTTATTTTCGGCTCTGCGTACGACGTCACGGCACCGGAGGACATCTTCGATTCCGGCTCCATAGCCGGGTCCACGCCCCATTTCACGGCGGCCGTGCAGAGTTCGGCCCAGGGGCAGGACAAGCCGGCCGGGCAGGAACGTGGCCGCCCGGCCGACACCGCCTTCCAACTGGGGCTCGAGGCCCTGATTGCCGGGTTCGGGGCCATCAGGACCTAGCGGCCGCCCCGGGCGTCAGGGGGTTTGGTCCACTGCCACAACAATCTTGCCGCGGGTATGCCCGGCCATGTTGAGCCGGAATGCGTCTGCGGCCTGGTCCAGCGGGAATACCTCGGCAACCTCCACGCGCATCTTCCTGTCGTCCACCAGGTCGGCAAGCTCCTGGAGCTGGGCGCCCACGGGGCTTACCCACATCCAGGTTCCACCATGTTCCTCGACGTCGCTGTCGGCGATGGAGGCATGCCTGCCACCGTCGGCAAGCACCGCGAGGGTGGCCCCGAGATTGCCGCCGACAAAATCGGCAACCACCTCAACCCCGTCCGGACGGAGCGACCTGACCCGGTCGGCAAGGCCGTCGCCGTAGGTGATGGGATCCGCGCCCAGGGACCGGAGGAAATCGTGGTTCTTTTCCGACGCCGTCGCAATGACATGGGCACCCAGGGCCACAGCGATCTGGATACCCAGGGATCCCACGCCGCCGGCTCCGCCGTGGATCAGCACGGTCTCGCCGGACGCGAGGCCAAGACGGTTCAAGACCTGGTAGGCAGTCAATCCCGCCAACGGTAGCCCTGCCGATTCGTTCCATTCGAGGGAGGCGGGCTTTCGGGCCAGGAGCCGTTCAGGAAGGGCAATGTATTCGGCGAAGCTGCCGCTGTGGACATAATCCTTCCGGCCATAGGAGATGACTTCATCCCCGGGCTGGAACTGCCGGGAATCAATTCCCACGGATTCCACCACGCCCGCCACATCCCATCCCGGGACCACCGGGAACTGCACGTCCATCGCAGCATCCAGGTAACCGGCCATGATCTTCCAGTCCACAGGGTTCACCGAAGCCGCTTTGACCTTGACCAGGACCATGCCGGGTCCCACTTTCGGCATTGGCTGCTCAGTGAGCTCAAGGACGTCAGGGCTGCCATATTCGCTGTAAGTGATCGCCTTCATGCCTGCATCAACAGCCTCCTGGCCTGCAGCTATTCCGGCTGCGCACCGTTAGTGGTGCATCGCACGAACAGCCCCACCTTCTTGTAATACAAGTAGGTAACTTATATCCTAAAAAGGTGGGCGAAGGAGCCCCGTCCCGCCCAAGGAGAATAAATGAGCACCGTCGATCTCATCCGGCACGTTAAGCTGTCCACCGCCAGGCTTCCCCTCGCCGTTCCCATCAGTGACGCCAAGGTCTTCACCGGACGGCAGAAGCCCATGACCGAGGTGGTGTTCCTGTTCGCGGAGATCACCACCGAACTCGGCCACTCCGGAATCGGCTTCAGTTATTCCAAGCGCGCAGGCGGACCGGCCCAGTATGCCCATGCCAAAGAAGTTGCCGAAGGCCTCATCGGTGAGGACCCCAACGACATCGCCAGGATCTACACCAAGCTCCTCTGGGCAGGCGCGTCCGTGGGACGGTCCGGCGTCGCCACCCAGGCCCTCGCCGCCGTCGACATCGCTTTGTACGACCTCAAGGCGAAGCGCGCCGGACTTCCGCTGGCCAAATTCCTTGGCTCCTACCGCGACTCCGTGCGGACCTACAACACCTCCGGCGGCTTCCTGAATGCCACGCTGGAGGAAGTAAAGGCACGCGCCACCCAGTCGATCGAGGAGGGCATCGGCGGCGTCAAGATCAAGGTGGGACTGCCGGACAGCAAGGAAGACCTGCGCCGCGTTGCCGGAATCCGAGACCACCTCGGCCCTGACGTTCCGCTCATGGTGGACGCCAACCAGCAGTGGGACCGCGCCACTGCCCTGCGCATGGGCCGCCGCCTCGAGGAATTCGACCTTATCTGGATTGAAGAGCCGCTGGACGCCTACGACTTCGAAGGCCACGCCCACCTGGCCCAGGTCCTGGACACCCCTATTGCGACCGGCGAAATGCTTGCCTCCGTGGCGGAGCACAAGGGCCTCATTGCCGCGAACGGCTGCGACATCATCCAGCCGGATGCCCCGCGCGTCGGCGGCATTACCCAGTTCCTCCGCCTCGCCGCCCTTGCGGACGAGCGCGGACTGGGACTTGCCCCGCATTTCGCCATGGAGATCCATCTCCACCTCGCTGCCGCATACCCGCGCGAGCCCTGGGTGGAGCACTTCGACTGGCTGGACCCCTTGTTCAACGAGCGCCTGGAAACCAAGGACGGCCGGATGATCGTCCCGGACCGCCCCGGCCTGGGCGTCACACTAAGCGACCAGGCACGCGCCTGGACCACCGAGAGCGTGGAGTTCGGCGCGTAACCCCGAACCCGTACCCTTGAGCCATGAGCCGGAACCTCACCGCGGACCTTGCCGCTGACCTCCGCAACCGCATCGTGGACGGCGTGATCCAGCCGGGCGAAAAGCTGCCCAGCGAGAACACGCTCATCAGCGACTTCGGCGTCAGCCGCACTGTGGTCCGGGCCGCCCTCACCCGGCTGCAGGCGGAGGGCCTCGTCGAAACCGAGCGCGGCCGCGGCAGCTTCGCCCTTACTCCCCCCGCGGAGGGGCCGCTGGCAGTGCCCGGAGCCCGCCCCGTGGCCACGACAGAGGACCGGCTGCACCTGCTGGCCTTCCGCATGGGCGTGGAGACGGAGGCTGCGGCCCTGGCCGCCCGGAACCACACGGACCGGCAACTGCGCGCCGTCGGTACGGCACTGGACGCCTTCAACGGAAGCGCCGGCCATCCTGCCAATGCCATGAAATCGGACTTTGAGTTCCACCGGGCCGTGGCTGCAGCATCCGGCAACCCCTATTACTCGGATTGCCTGGCGGCCCTGGGCCAGACCATGATTGCCATGCCCCGCACCCGCCTGATGACCGGCGTCGAGCATTACGCCCGGGACCATTTTGACCAGGTGGTCCAGGAGCACCGGTCCATCCTGGAGGCGATCGCCGACCGTGACGAGGCTGCCGCGGCGGCAGCCATGCGCAGCCATCTGGCCAACTCACGACGCCGGTTCAAGGCTTCGGCGCGCCCGTCCAGCTAGAGCCCCGTCAGTTTGCGGTGCCGGACAGGCGCTCAACGCACCCGCCACCGGACGAACCACCCTGGAACGCGCGGGTGCAAAGTCCGTGCGCGGGTGCAATCCTTCAGAACCGCCGATCCATGCGCGAAACGCAAAAGAGCCCCGGTCCAAGACCGGGGCTCTTCCATTTGCGTGCGCGAGGGGGGATTTGAACCCCCACGCCCTTTCGGACACTGGCACCTGAAGCCAGCGCGTCTGCCGTTCCGCCACTCGCGCGCAACTTCTTCCACTCAGCGGGGCCGGTTTCCCGTTCCGCGCCTCGTAAAAGCAGCGAGATCAAGCATAACGGACAGATGCCGCAAATTACCAATTGGCCCCCGTCCACGCCCCCGCATACCTCCACACCAGGCAAAAAACCGCGCAAAAGCAGGGATCACCGGGCAATCGGCCGCGTCCGTCATTCCCCGCCGCAACAGGCCGGAGCAGTCAAGCATCCGAACTTTGCCGGCGCCCGGCCGTTGTGGATTAAGGTCATTCGCAGGGCTGGCCATTAGTATCGGATGTAGGAGTGGCCACTGCCCGCGGGCATCACCGCACATCGGTGGACTGCCCTGCAGGTGCTGGCCAGCAACAACTACTGCCCCGGAGCCGGGGGGAAAGGAGAAGAACCATGGGTCTGCTGGACAAGGTTGAACGTGGCATTGAAAAGGCCGTCCGCGGTGTCTTCTCCACCGGTTCCAAAGCACAGGTTGAGCCCGTTGAGATCGCCAGTCTCCGCCGCGAGGTGGACCACAAAGCCCTTACGGTGGCTGCCGGGCGCACGCTGGTACCCAACGTTTTCGACGTCCAGCTCAGTGACGATGACTTTGGCCGCGCGCAGGAATGGGGCACGCCGCTGGCCGAAGAGCTCTGCGACGTGGTCATCAACCACGTCCGCAGCCAGGGCTACACCCTCCAGGGCCCCGTCCGCATTTCGTTCCGGCGCGACTCCGAACTTCGCGCCGGCGATTTCGAAATAGCTTCCTCCACCGAAAAGTCCCAGGGATCCGGAGCCGCCCAGCCGAAGCCCCAGCCCAACGTTCCCGCGGCCCCGAGCCGGCAGCCTGTCAGGCTCCAGCCGGTGCTGGACATTGACGGCCAGCGCTATTCGCTCAACGCCCCGTCCATCGTCCTGGGCCGGTCCTCAGAGGCAGATATCCACATCGAAGATACGGGCGTTTCCCGGCGCCACCTGGAGATCCGCACGGCCAACGGTGTCACCAGCGCCGTGGACCTGGGATCCACCAATGGCAGCTACGTCAACGGCCAGAAGGTCTCCGGAAGCACCGAACTCACAGACGGCTCCACCATCACGATGGGACGGACAAAGATCATCTTCCGCCTGCTTCCTGCCAACCAGGGTGGCCACGCATGAGCGACCTCACCATCACCGCGCTGCGGTTCGGCTTCCTGCTGCTCCTCTGGGTCCTGATCTTCAGCATCGTCTCCGCCATGCGCCGGGACCTGATGCTGGGCCGCAAGGCTGCCGCCGGCGCGCCCACGGCCCGGCAGCTCCGGCGCAACCCGGAACTGGCTGAAGCGCCGCCACAGCCTGTTAAGCAGCAGGCCCGGCAACTGGTGGTGCTCGAGGGTCCGCTCAAGGGCCGGACCCTGCCCCTGGCTGCCAGCCCCATCCTGCTGGGACGCGCCCAGGAAGCCACCTTGGTCCTTGAGGACGATTACGCCTCCGGCCGCCACGCCAGGCTCTTCCCGCAGGGCAGCCGCTGGTTCATCGAAGATCTTGGTTCCACCAACGGAACCTACCTGGGAGACCAGCAACTTACCCGTGCCCTGCCTGTCGAGCCAGGGGTACCCGTGAGAATCGGCAAGACGGTCATTGAATTGAGGCCGTAACTGTGGCCGAGGCTGAAAACCCCGCAACCGGCTCGAGTCCGGCTCAGCGGCCCCTCATCATGCGCTTCGCCGCGCGGTCGGACGTCGGCCGGATCCGTTCCAAGAACGACGATTCCGCCTACGCCGGCCGCCACCTCGCAGTGGTCGCGGATGGCATGGGCGGCCACGCGGGCGGCGATGTTGCCTCAGCCGCGACCGTCCTGGACATGATCCACCTGGACAGCGCGGACCACGGCGAGGACGCCGGGACCGTTTTGGCCGACGAGATCCAAACTGCCAACTCCCTGCTCTCTGAACTGGTGCACATCAACCCCAAGCTCGCGGGTATGGGCACCACCGTCACCGCGCTCCTGCTGGCGGATGGCAAACTGCATTTCGCCCACATCGGCGACTCACGCGCCTACCGGCTCCGCGATGGCGAGTTCAAGCAGGTCAGCGTGGACCACACTTTCGTCCAGCGGCTCATCGACGAAGGCCGGCTGCGGCCTGAGGAAGCGGAAACGCACCCGCACAAGAACGTCCTCATGCGCGTCCTGGGTGACGTTGACGCCAGCCCGGAGCTGGACCTGGACACCCTGGATGCCCGGCCCGGGGACCGCTGGCTGCTGTGCTCGGATGGCCTGAACTACGTAGCCGCGCATGCCGTGGAGCGGACTGTCCGCGAAACCCACAACCTGCATGAGTGCGCCGAAACCCTTGTTGAGCTGACCCTCGAGGCCGGTTCCCCGGACAACGTCACCGTGGTCATGGTGGACATCGTGGAGGAAACGCCCGACGACGTCAGCACGGCCGCCGTCGAAATTGTCCCCCCGGTGCAGGGCAGCAGGCCCGCTGCCGCGGCGGATGCTTCCCCGGCGGCCCAGGCTGCTGCCGCCGCCCCGCCCGATGGCCAGGAGGCAGCCGGTTCGGAATCCGGAGCTGCCAGGCCGGGCTCCGGGCCTGCCAAGGAATCGGCAGGCGGCGCCGACGCCAGGGACGGCGACGCCAACCCGGCTGACTCCGGCGGCACCGACCCCCACCTTGGGGAACACCTCTCCGCTGAGGTCCTGCGCGAAGAACTTGCCTCCCGCCCGCATGAGCTGGTGGGCGCCGCCGCTGCTGCCGCAGAGTCCGGTTCCATCCCCACCGTCGCGGGCCGTACCGTGGCCCGTCGGGCAGCAACGCTCCTCACGCACAAGGCGGAACCGGCTGACGGGGAAGACACCCTGCCGCCACTGCGTCCCCGCCGCTGGTTGACCTGGTCCATCGCGGCCGCCGTGCTGGTTGTGGTGGCCGTTGGCCTTTGGCTTGGTTACGCGTGGACGCAGACCCGCTACTACGTGGGTGAGTTCGACTCCCGGGTGGCCATCTACAACGGGGTGTCGCAGAGGCTGGGTCCCATCCAGCTTTCCTCCCTCGAAGCAGTGACGGATATCCGGATGGACTCCCTCCCGCCGTTCTCGCAGCAGCGCGTGCGCCAGACGGTTCCCGCCAATGACCTCTACGACGCCCAGCGGATCGTCAAGAACCTGGAGCTCACCGGGACAACTTCGCCCGAGGAAGAGTGCCCCAAGCCTTCCGCGTCCGCCAGTGCCCCGGCACCCTCCAGCAGTGCGCCCCCTGCCAGTGCAGCGGCGCCGCCACCGGCACCGGATGCGTCCGCTCCTGCCCCGGCGCCGTCTGCACCGTCACCCTCACCTACTCCCACCATCACCTGCGAGGCGGCCAAATGAGCCAGGTAAGCACCATGCCCAAGCCTCGCCGCAACGTGGAACTTGCGTTGCTGCTGCTGGCCCTTGCCGTAGGCATCGGCGCCAACATGATGGTGGGCGTGGACCAGGAAAAGGCCTTCGACTCCGATTTCTGGTTCCAGTCGAGCCTGCTGGCGGTGGCCGCCCTGGTGTTCCACGGCGTCCTGCGGTTCCGTGCTAAATATGCCGATCCAGTAATACTTCCCATTGTTGTTGCCCTGAACGGCCTGGGTCTGGCAATGATCCATCGACTTGACGCGCCTGGCGAGGACACCGGCAACAACCAGCTCCGGTGGACCCTCATCGCCATGGCGGTGGCCATCGCCGTGGTCTTCTTCCTCAAGGACCACCGCATCCTGCGCCGGTTCACCTTTATTTCGCTGGCAGCCTCGGCCCTGCTGCTGATCCTGCCGCTTGTCCCGGGGATCAGCGCCGGCGAAATCCTGGGCGCGAGGGTGTGGATCAGGGTCGGTCCCATGACGTTCCAGCCCGGCGAAGTCGCCAAGATTACGCTGGCCATATTCTTCGCCGGGTATCTGTCCTCCAACCGCGACCTCATTCTGCTCACCGGCCGCAAGATCGGCCCCATGCAGTTCCCGCGGTTTAAGGACATGGGCCCCATGATCACCGCCTGGCTGGTCAGCATCGGCGTGCTCATCTTCCAGCGCGACCTGGGCTCCTCCCTGTTGTTCTTCGGCCTGTTCATCGTCATGATCTACGTGGCCACCAGCCGGATCAGCTGGGTGGTGATCGGGCTGGCCCTGATCATTGGCGGCGGCTTCGTGGCGGCCCAGGTGTTCGCCCACGTCCAGCAGCGCGTCTACGGCTGGCTCAACGCCTTCTCCCCCGACGTCTATGAGAACGGCAGCCGGCAGGTCATCGAAGGCCTGTTCGGCATGGCCAACGGCGGCCTGGTGGGAACCGGCCTTGGCCAGGGGCGTCCGGACCTTGTCCCTTTCGCCAACAGCGACATGATCATCGCCTCACTGGGCGAGGAACTGGGGTTGATCGGCCTGTTCGCAGTGGTCCTGCTGTACCTGCTGTTCATCACCCGTGGCTTCCGCGCCGCCCTGGGCACCCGGGACGCGTTCGGGAAACTCCTCGCCTGCGGCCTTTCCTTCGCGGTCGCCCTCCAGTGCTTCGTGGTCATCGGCGGCGTCACCCGGCTCATTCCGTTGACCGGGCTCACCACCCCCTTCCTCGCGGCCGGCGGATCGTCCCTCCTGGCCAACTGGATCATCGTGGGACTGCTCCTGATGATTTCGCACACCGCCCGCGGACCCGTGGATACCACTCCGCTCCCGCCCGCAGGCGTGGCGGCGGCAACCGGCATTGACACTCCAACCGAGGCGGTGAAGCAGGCGTGAACCAGGCAATCCGACACTCATGGGTAGCCGCAGTGGCCATGTTTGCGCTGCTCTTCGGCGCCATCAGCTTTGTGCAGGTGGTGGGCGCCGACGATCTCAAGACCAATCCGCTGAACCAGCGCGCCATTCTCCAGAACTACTGCAATGACCGCGGCGCCATCATCGTTGGCGGCACTCCCGTGGCCGAGTCGGTGGAGACCGGCTCGGAGACCTGCAAGTTCCAGCGCACCTACGCCCAGCCGGAGCTGTATGCCGGGATCACCGGCTACTTCTCGAAGAACTACGGGGCCACGGGCCTTGAACAGGCCATGGGCGCCGAACTGGCAGGCAACTCGGACCAGCTCTTCCTGGACCGGGTGGGCCAGCTCTTCCTGGGCAACCAGCCCAAGGGCGCCTCGGTGGAACTGACCATCGACCCCCAGATCCAGCAGCTTGCCTACAGCCTGATCCCGGACGGCCAGCGCGGCTCGATCGTGGTCACCAACCCCAAGACCGGTGCCATCCTGGCCATGGCATCCAAGCCGTCCTACAACCCGAACCTCGCCGCCACGCAGGATGCCGCCGCCGAAAGCGCGAACATGAACGAACTGGTGAAGGTCCCCGGCATCAACCTGAACCAGAACGTCAGCGGCCCCACCGGCGAGCTCCTCGCCCCGGGATCGGTCTTCAAACTGGTGGACACAGCCGCGGCCCTGGCGTCGGGGAAGTACAACAAGGACAGCGTCCTGCCCAACCCGGCAGAGATGCCTTTCGATGGCATCCAGTACAAGCTTCCCAACTACGCCGGCGGCAACTGCTACACCAGGGACACCGCCGGTTTTGCCTTCGCCCTGCAGCAGTCCTGCAACACCCCGTTCGCCAGCATCGCCCTGGACCTTGGCCGCGACGCCATCGCCGCCCAGTACAAGAAGTTTGGGTTCGGCGAGGACGTCGGGAACCAGCTGAAGCTTGGCCACGCAACGGGGAACGGCTTCCCTGACAAGCTGGACGCGCCGGGCCTGGCCCAGTCCGCCATCGGCCAGAAAGATGTCCGGGTGACGCCGCTGCAGGTGAACATGATGACGAACGCCATCGCGAACGGCGGCGTCCAGATGGCGCCCAGCCTGGTCAAAACGCTGCGGTCCCCGGACCTGCGGGTCATAGATGAGCCGCAGCCGGCCCAGCTCAGGACATCCACCAGCCCGGAGATCGCCAAGCAAATCACCGAATGGATGACCAGCGTGGTGACGGACGGTATCGCCAAGGGTGCTGCGGTGCCCGGCGTGCAGGTCGCGGGCAAGACCGGCACCGCCGAACTCGGCAACGGAACCAACAACTCGTGGTTCACCGGGTTCGCCCCCGCTGACAATCCCAAGGTCAGCGTCACGATCGTCATGGAAGGCGTAGACATCTACGCGGGAGCAAAGCTGACCAGTCCTAACGCGAAGAAGATTTTTGAGGCGGTGTTGAATAAGTGAGGCCTACAACGGGAATCACCCTCGGCGGCAGATTCCAGCTGACCACGCGGATTGCGATCGGCGGCATGGGGGAAGTCTGGAAGGCCAAAGACCTCGTCCTGGGCCGCATCGTCGCCATCAAGGTGCTGAAGGAGGAGTACACCGGCGACCCGGGATTCCTCCAGCGCTTCCGCGCCGAGGCCCGCCACACTGCCCTCCTGAACCACGTGGGGATCGCCAACGTCTTCGACTACGGCGAAGAAGAGGGCTCAGCCTACCTGGTCATGGAACTGGTCCCGGGCCAGCCGCTGAGCAGCATCATCGAACACGAGCAGGTGCTGTCGCCGGACCGTACGCTGTCGATCATCGCGCAGACCGCCCGCGCGTTGGCCGTTGCGCATGCCCAGGGCCTTGTCCACCGCGACGTCAAGCCCGGCAACCTCCTGATCACCCCTGACGGCCGGGTCAAGGTCACCGACTTCGGCATCGCCCGCCTCGCCGACCAGGTGCCCCTCACCCAGACCGGGCAGGTCATGGGAACCGCCCAGTACCTGGCACCCGAACAGGCGACGGGCCAGACCGCCACCGGTTCGTCGGACATCTACTCACTGGGCGTCATCGGATACGAGTGCCTTAGCGGCCACCGCCCGTTCTCCGGCGAATCGCAGATCGCCATTGCCCTGGCCCAGGTGAACGACGCCCCGCCGCCCCTTCCGGAGAGCCTGCCCACGCCGGTCCGC
Source organism: Arthrobacter sp. DNA4 (assembly GCF_024362385.1). NCBI lineage: Bacteria > Bacillati > Actinomycetota > Actinomycetes > Micrococcales > Micrococcaceae > Arthrobacter > Arthrobacter sp. DNA4. The sequence goes on along the minus strand of NZ_CP101466.1, from coordinate 23,757 downwards.
GCGCTCCTGATGTCGATGCTGGCCAAGGATCCCAAGGACCGGCTTACGAATGCCATCAAGCTCGCCGAAGCTGCGGAAGCCATCCGCAACGGGGATGTGGGAGCGGCCCGTGCCGCGGTGCCCGGCATGCTTCTTTTCGACGCCGAAACCGGCCCCATCACCGCACCCGTGGACACGGCCACGGCCCCCACGGGCGTCATCGGCACGCAGCGTGACTCCGCCCCCACCGCCACATCCGCGCTCCCGGTGATGGGCGCGGCCGCGGCCGGCGCTGCCGCCGGTATGGCTGCCAGCGCCCACGGCGCATCAGCCCATGGCGGGGAGCGTGCGCCGGGACCGCTGGCCCGCGCCAACGCATTGGCTGCCGAGCGGAACTGGGACCAGGAGGAGGAAACGTACGACGACGCGCCCTCCGATGAGCCCCGGCGCAAGGGACGCAGTCCGTGGACCTGGCCCTTGGTGGCCCTGATCCTGCTGCTCCTCTTCGCCCTGGTGGGCTTCCTCCTGAACCAGGTGGGGCTCTTCTCGACGGCCGTCACCCCCAGCTCCACCGCCACCGCCAGCAGCGCACCGCCGTCGTCCGCAACGCCCACGCGGACCAGCGCCTCGGCCACGCCCACGCAGACGCGCAGCACGCCGACGCCCACACCCACCACGCAGCCCACCCAGGCCACGGTCAACGTAATACCGGCCGCGTACCTCGGCAAGGACTACCGCCAGGTCCAGTCCGCGCTGGCAGGCCTGGGACTCCAGGTGACCGTCCTTCCGCAGGAGAGCAGCACCGAGACGCCCGGTACTGTACTGGAGCTCAACCCCACCGGGACAGTGCCCAAGGGTTCGCTCATTACCGTCATCTACGCCACGGCTCCCAGCCCCGCGCCCACCACGGCGGCGCCAAGCCCTGCCCCCACGTCCTCGTCCCCGGTAGCGGGACCAACGCCCATCTCGCCCCTGGCAACCTGTGCGGCCGGTCAAACGGCGGGAACGCCCCCGACCTGCGCACCTTAAGCCTCGGGACCACCACCAGTGAATGAGTCACCACGCACACCGTTGCACCGGGAGGACAGCCTGCCGGTGGACAACCGGCGTGTCCTGAACGGGCGCTACGAGCTGGGTAACCTCATTGGCCGCGGCGGCATGGCGGACGTCTACAAGGGCACCGATACCCGCCTGGGCAGGACAGTCGCCGTCAAGCTGCTCCGGCCCGACATGGCCCGGGATCCGCAGTTCCAGGCACGGTTCAAACGTGAAGCGCAGGCGGTGGCCGCCCTCAACCACCCCTCCATCGTGGCGATTTTCGACACCGGGGAACACGTGGTCCACGACGGTTCCGCCGAGGACGTGCGGGTGCCGTACATCGTCATGGAATACGTGGAGGGCAGGACCCTGCGCGAATTGATCCGCGCCAACGAGGTCACTATCAGCCAGGCAATCGATTATTGCCTGGGCGTCCTGGGAGCCCTCGAATACAGCCACAAGGCCGGCATTGTGCACCGGGACATCAAGCCTGCCAACGTGATGTACTGCCCGGGCACCAACTCCGTGAAGGTGATGGACTTCGGCATTGCGCGGGCCATCGCCGATTCCTCCGCCACCATGACGCAGACCCAGGCAGTGGTGGGAACGGCCCAGTATCTCTCGCCGGAACAGGCCCGGGGCGAAACCGTCGACGCCCGCAGCGATCTCTATTCCGCCGCGTGCCTGCTCTACGAAATGCTGACCTCGCGGCCGCCGTTCGTCGGGGACAGCCCGGTTTCCGTGGCCTACCAGCACGTCCGCGAAATCCCGGAGACGGCCAGCAGCCTCAACCCCGAGGTGTCACCGGCACTGGACACCGTCCTCGCCAAGGCCCTGCAGAAGAACCGCGCAGACCGCTTCCAGGATGCGGCAGCCTTCCGGCGTGCCCTGCGCGCTGCAAAGGCCGGAGTGGCCGTCCCGGCTGTGCCGGCGTCTGAGGCACCCACCGATCCGAATGACCACGTACCCCAGGCGGCGCCGCCCACCGAGGCGTTCGCCGCAGCGGGGGCAGGCTTCCTTGATGACGCGCCCACCGGGCGGTTGGCTGCCACCAGCCTGTTCGGTGACGACGGCGGATCCGCGGTTCCCCTGGAGCTGGCGGATGGGCACGATTCGGATGGGCACGGGCCGGATGGGTATGGTGCGGATGCCTTCGGGGCCGGTCCGCTCCCGCTTGGCCTCGCTCCCGAAGGCGAGCGGTCCACCCGCCAGAAGTCCCGCCGTCGTGCCTGGATCGCCACCCTGGTGATCTTCACCCTGCTGATTCTTGCGGGCGGCGGGCTGTGGCTGTACCAAACGGTGAACCGGCCAGCTCCCGCTCCGCCAAAGGTAGCAATCCCATCGGTGGCGTCCATGACGGAAACCGCTGCACTCCAGGAACTGTACAACGCGGGCCTTCGCCCCAGGATCGCCAGGTCGGCAAACGACACGGTGCCCAAGGGGACCGCCATCGGGACGGATCCGGCGGCGGGCGGTTCCCTGGATCCGGGGGCCGAGGTAATCCTCAACGTCTCTGACGGCCCCAGCTCGGTGAAGATCCCGGACAGCCTCCCCGGCAAGACCGAGGCAGCAGCACGGGACATCCTCCGCCAGGTGGGGCTGGTTGGCGCTCCGTCAACCACCACCGCCAACAGTGCCACTGTCCCCGCCGGAATCGTCATCACCTCCAACCCGGCACCGGGGCAAAGCGTCGGCGTCGGCACCAGCGTGGAGCTCATCGTCTCCACCGGCAAGGTGGTTGTCCCCGAACTGCGCGGCATGACCCGCGAAGAGGCCGAGGCCACACTGAAGGAACGGGGCCTGGTCGCTTCAGTGGTCGAGGCGGAAAACTCACAGGTGGAGCCAGGCCGGGTCACGGACCAGAGCGACCCCGTCAACGCCGCCGTCGACCAGGGAAAGACCATCACCATCGTGGTGGCCAAGGCTCCGCCGCCACCACCGGCGCCCACGGAAACCCCCACGGAAACGCCCACGCCGACAGCAACGCCGACGCCGACGCCGAAGCCGACCAGGAAGGGCTGACGCCCGGCCTGGCGGGTGCGGGCCCTGCTAGTGCTGGATCAGCGGGCTCAGCTTCGCAGCCCGCGCGGCCGCGCCCTTCATGCCCAGCGACTCCAGCCAGTTGCCGAGCATCTGGTACCCGCCTTCGGTGAGGACCGATTCAGGATGGAACTGCACCCCGCACAACGGTGCAGTCCGGTGCTGCAGCCCCATGACCACGCCGGACGCGGTCTGCGCCGTCACTTCCAAAACATCGGGAATGGACTCCCGGACCGCCGCCAGCGAGTGGTAGCGGGTGGCAGTGACGGGGGAGGGGAGCCCGGCGAACACGCTGGTGCCGATGTGCTCCACCTGGGACGTCTTGCCGTGCATGAGTTCGGGGGCGTGGGTCACCTTGCCGCCGAAGGCCTCTGCCAGGGCCTGATGGCCCAGGCACACGCCGAACATGGGAACGCTGTTCTCACCGCACCACTTGATCAGCTCGATGCAGACGCCCGCCTCCGCAGGATTTCCGGGACCGGGGGAAATGAGGACGCCGTCCCGGGTACTGGCAAGCTCGATGGCCTCGGCCAGGGTGACGTCATCGTTGCGGACCACCGTGGTCTCGGCACCGAGTTCCTGGAGGTAGCCCACCAGGGTGTAGACGAAGCTGTCGTAGTTATCCACTACAAGGATCTTGGTTGTGGTCATGGCTGGTCTGCGGAACCAATCGTTGAGTCGGTGAATTGGGTGAAGTGGGACATCCAGGGGAAAAGAAACTGGACCATCAGGACCAGGGCAACGAAGATCAGCGCCAGCGAGATGATGATCCTGAGCCAGAGCGGCCCGGGAAGGTGGCGGAAAATCCAGGCGTACACGGTCAGCTCCTTCCGGTGGCTGCTGCAACCTGCGCCGCGATCTCGGCCGCGGCCCTGCCGCTGCTACCGCCAACTGTCCAGCAGGGCGTAGGCGATGATGCGTTCTTCCGCGCCGAAACGGGGGTTGCAGCTGGTCATGGTGAGGTAGCTTTCGGTGGGCGCGACGCCCGGCTGGGTGGGGACAGGTTCCAGGACGTCAGTGCGGGAGGGCATCACGATCTGGTTGTTCCGGAAGACGTAGACGTAGTAACCGTCCTTGGTTTGCACGTAGATCTTGTCGCCGGGCACCAGCGTGTGGATGTTGTCCAGCACCGCCCCGTGCGTCTGCCGGTGCCCTGCGACGGCAAAGTTACCCACCGCGCCGGGCATTGCCGTATTGCTGTAGTGCCCCAGGCCGAGCGTGTCCAGGACATCCTGGCTGGTCCCCTGAACGATGGGACGCGTGTAGGTGGGGCCGAACCGGGGGATGTACATGATGCCGATGGTGCCGGCGTGGCCGGGAGCGGTCCCCACCATGGGTTTTCCAAAATCCTCGCCGCCGGCAGGTGGCGCCGCGGGGGCTGAGGCTGTCGGCGCGGGAGCGGCACTGCCCAGGTCCTGGGCGAATTCCTTGATGACCTGGCTCTGCTTGGCATCGGATTCCACGTTGGTCCACCACAGCTGCCACGCCACAAAGAGCAGGAGGATGACGCCGGCAGTAATCAGCAGCTCGCCCAGCACAGAGATGGTGCCACTGAGGAGGGCACGACGGCGCGCGGGCGCAGTGGCGGGCTCCGCCTTCTCCTGCAATACCACGCGTTCCCCTCCGGGCATTCACCCTGGGCACCGGGTGCCCATCAACTGCGGCTAGAATTGGCTGCTAGTAAGAATCCAGATTTGACCAAGATCGCGCAGACCGCTGGCAAGTTCCTTCTTGCAGGATACCAAGCCCGGACCGCCGAGCTTGCCCAGCCCGCCAAGGAGAGCCAGTGCCAGAGTCAAAGCCTCGCAGGAAGACCGCCAGCACCGCCCAGCCGGCATCCCCGCAGGCGTACAAGCCCAACCCCGTGTGGTTCAAGCCGGTCATGTTCGGTCTCATGATCATCGGGCTCTTCTGGATCATCACCTTCTACATCAGCGAGGGACGCTTCCCGGTCCAGGCCTGGCAGTCATGGAACATCGTGGCAGGCTTCGGCATCGCCATCGTCGGGTTCCTGATGACCACCCGCTGGCGCTCCTAGCGCCTGCCGCGGAACTGTTCCAAGGAGGACCACACTGGCTCCCGATTCCAGCGGCGTGATCGTTGGCGAGGATGGCCTGGCCCGTCCTGCCTGGGCCGCCACGGATCCGCTCATGCGCGACTACTACGACCAGGAATGGGGACTGCCCGTCACTGACGAGCAGGGCATGTACGAGCGCATCTGCCTGGAGGGCTTTCAGGCCGGTCTTTCCTGGGCCACCATCCTGCGCAAGCGCCCTGCCTTCCGTGCCGCCTTTGCCGGGTTCGACCCCGAGCAGGTGGCCCTGTTCAGCGGCGCGGACGTGGAACGGCTGATGCAGGATCCGGGAATCATCAGGAACCGGCTCAAAATCCTTGCCGCAGTCAAAAATGCACAGGCCACCCTGGAACTTCGCAACGATGGCGGACTGGTCGACTTTGTTTGGAGCTTCCGCCCGTCAGCCACCCCGGAGCCCGCGGTGGCTGCCGATATCCCCACGCAGTCGCCGGAATCGGTGGCCCTGTCCAAGGCGCTCCGGAAACGCGGCTTCTCCTTCGTAGGCCCCACCACCATGTTCGCCCTGATGGAGGCCGTGGGAATCGTGGACACCCATCTGCTGGACAGCCACCGTCGCGGCTCCTCCGGAATCTGGTCCATGCAGGCCTAAAGACCCTACCGCCGCCCGTTATCCCCAACTGTTGGGAAGGTTATCCACAGTGTGGACAACCTTCCCCTGGTTTCTGCAGAAGGCGCCAGCATGCCCGTGAAGCGCCCCTTCCGCCAAAACGTGCCCGCAAGATGTGGTTATTAACAGTGTGGAATACCTGTGGATAAGTCCAGGAGCCTAAAGGGTGCGCATCCGCGGAGGGACGGCCATTGAGGCTACGGGCGGTTCCGCCGGACGGGGTGGTGGCTGGTGATGGACACCCTGTTGAACGCGTTCATGGTCACTGCAACCCAGCTCACCGCTGAAAACTCATCAGCCGACAGGCGCTCCCGCGCATACGCCTCTGCATGCTCCCGGGCCTCCTCATCCCCGAGTTCGGTGATGCTTTCCACCAGGGCCAGCGCCGCCCGCTCCTGGTCCGTGAACAGGGCAGTCTCACGCCATGCAGGCAACACCGCCAGCCGCTGCGCGCTTTCTCCCGCCTCGCCGGCCTTCCGCACGTGGAGGTCCAGGCAATAGGCGCAGCCGTTGATCTGGGAGATCCGCACGTTGAGCAGTTCCAGCAGGCCCCTCGCGATCCCAGCGTCTTCTGCGGCTTCCTGCACCTTGAGGCCCAGGCCACTTATCGCCCTCCACAGGTCCGGATGCTGTTTATCCAGGTACAGGTGCTCGGTGGCGGTCACAGATGTCCTTGTCAGTTGAACGGCTTGGCAGGCAACCATCATAGGCAGGCCTCCACGTCCCGGCCCCTGGTGTTATCCACTTACCAACAATGCGATACCCACAAGTTATCCACAGCTGTGGGAAACCGCGTGGAAATCCGCGCCCCTGGCCGGGCCCGCCCCTACTGCCGCGGGACGCAGGGCAATCCGAACCACAGCATTGTGACTTATTAACAGTGTGGATACCGGTGTCGATAACCTGCCGCAAAGGACGGCAGAGCGGTCCTGCGGGCGTTCCATGGACCAGCTTTTCCACAGAAGCGCCCACAAAGTACGGCTTATCCACTTACGCACAGCAATATCCCCACAGGTTATCCACAACTGTGGAGAAGCGCCCGGCAGTTGGATCGATATCAGCTGCCAGGGGCCGGTATGGGCCAAATCAGCATCTGAACTACAGCTATGTAAGTTACCAACACTGTGGAAAAGCACTGTGGAAAACACGAATGCCCCCGTCACCATTGGTGACGGGGGCATTCCGGTTGATTGTGGACCAGCGGCGCCTAAAGCGTCACGCGCACCCAGCTCGCGGCCACAAGCAGCGCAAAAACGGCGGCCAGTCCCAGCGCCTGGAGCAGGCCCTGACGGCGTCCCCGGGGTGTATAGGCAAGGACCGCGGCGCAGAGGCCGCCCGTGATGAGGCCGCCCAGGTGGGCCTGCCAGGCGATGTGCGGAATCAGGAAGCCGATGACGCCGTTGATGGCGATCAGAACCCACAACTGCCGCGTGTCGCCGCCGCGCTGCCGTTGGACCAGCAGCATGGCGCCGAAGAGGCCGAAGATGGCACCGGAGGCGCCCACCAGCCCCACCAGGCCCTGCCCTGGCACCAGCACGGGGTTCATCAGCAGGTAGCCCACTGAACCACCAAAGGCAGAAATGAGGTACAGCGCCAGGAAGCGGACCCGGCCGAGGATGGGCTCCAGGGCCTGGCCGAAAATCCACAGCGTGTACATGTTCAGGAGGATGTGCAGCAGCGAATCCGGGGAATGGAGGAAGGCAGACGTCACCATCCGCCACGGCTCGAACGCGCCGTACTGAGGGGCGGCGAAGATGTTGTTGTAGGCGAACTGTTTGTATACCCAGTCCCCGGGAATCAGCATCTGCAGCGCGTAGACGACAACGCAGGCTGCAATGATGCCGTACGTCACCAAAGGTTTGCCGGTAGCAACAGCACCGCCGTAGACGCTCCGTACTTCCGGCGTCGTACGTTTTGTTTCGTTGACGCAGTCAACGCACTGGAATCCGACGGCGGCCGCCCGCTGGCAGTCCGGGCAGGCGGGGCGCCCGCAGCGCTGGCAGCGCACATAGGACGGCCGGTCCGGGTGCCGGGGGCAAACCGGGACCTGGGCGGACGGCTCAGCCGACGGAATTCCGTAACTCATGGTGGGGCGTTACAGCTGTTCGATGTCGATGCTGTTGATGGTGACGTCCTCGACCGGGCGGTCACCCATGCCGGTGCGGACACCCTCGATGGCGTCTACGACCTTCTTGGATTCCTCGTCAGCCACTTCACCGAAGATGGTGTGCTTGCCCTGAAGCCAGTCCGTGGGAATGGTGGTGATGAAGAACTGTGAACCGTTGGTGCCCTTGCCCATCTGGATGCCGGCGTTGGCCATGGCCAGCTTGTAGGGCTGGTTGAAGCTCAGTTCAGGGTGGATCTCGTCGTCAAAGCGGTAGCCGGGGCCACCGGTTCCACGGCCCAGGGGATCGCCGGCCTGGATCATGAAGTCCTTGATGATGCGGTGGAAGATCGTTCCGTTGTAAAGCGGCGTGCCGGTCTTGTCCTCACCGGTTTCCGGGTGGGTCCACGCCTGCTCGCCAGTGGCAAGGCCAACGAAGTTCTTGACCGTCTTGGGCGCGTGGTTGCCGAAGAGGTTAACCACGATGTCGCCGAGGCTGGTGTGGATGGTTGCTTTTGCAGTTGCGATGGCAGTCATAGGTTGATTCTCCCATGCCGGTCCTGGGCAGCCACGGCGGTTGGGGCAGTTCCGCGCTGGGTGAAATCACCCTAAAATCCGCAGAGTGAATAGCCCGTGGTGATCTGGGCACGTAGGCTAGCGACAGAACCGTCACATTAATCGGGAGGTAGTTGTGAAGAAATCGGATCGTATTGCCCGTGACCTTGAGCAGTCGGTCACCAGTGCGGTGGAAAACGCCAAGGATTGGGCGGCCCCCCGGGTGGAAGCTGCCGTGGATTGGGCTGTTCCCCGGCTGCAGCAGGGCCTGGACAGCGCATCTCCCAAGATCCAGGAAGGACTGAAGACGGCGGCCCACAGCCTGGCCGACGGCGTGGCCACTGTGACTCCGCGGATCCAGGACGGACTGGCCCACCTGGCCCCGAAGATCAATGACGTGGTTGAAGGCGCATCGCCCAGGCTGCACGAAGCCCTGGACAAGGCCACCCCGGTGGTCCTGAATGCCCGTGACCGGGTAGTGGTGGAGTACCTGCCCAAGCTCTCGGACCAGATTGGCGTGGCGTCCGGCGCCGTTCACCGCACCCTGGAAAACACCCCTGCACGGGTTGACGCAGTCGCGCAGAAGCTCGGGGACGTGGGAATCATCCACGCCCTCCAGGAGCAGGCCCAGGCCACCGGCACGCAGCTGAAGGCAGCCGCGGCAGGAGCAAGCCGCGCCGTCGATGTGCAGCTTGCCCAGCCGGAGAAGCCCAAGAAGCGTGGCTGGCTGATCTTCGGCGTGGTGGCCGCTGCCGTTGCCGCGGGCGTTGCCGCATGGAAGGCATCCAAGCCCGTGGAAGACCCGTGGAAGACCCCCTCGCCGGTCACGCCGACTCCTGCGCCGGTTCCGGCCACCACCGTCAGCGATGTCAAGGAAACCACTGCTGACGCCGCTGACAAGGGTGCTTCCGCGGCTGCTTCCGGTGCCGGTGCCGTGGCCGACAAGTCCGCCGACGCAGCGGACGCGGTCAAGGAAAAGTCCGCAGAAGCTGCCGACAAGGCCAAGCACGTTGCCGACGACACCGAAGGCGGCGCCAAGACGGTTGCCGATGAAGACAAGGGCAGCAGCCAGGCCTAGTTCTCAAGCTGTTGCAAGGGGCTCCGTTTTGCGACGGGGCCCCTTTTGCATGCCTGGACAGGCCCTGGAAACCGGCTGTCCCAGACTCCCGGACCGCGGTTCATCCGGACCGCGGTGACCGTGGCAGGACGTTTCCCGGATGCTAGATTTGAAGTGATGTCAGCCAATCGATCCTCTGGGGATGCCGTGAACGACGCAGCCGTACAGCTCCGCGTGTCAATCGTCATCCCGGCGTACAACGAGGAGAGCGTGATCAGGCAGTGCCTGATAGCTGCGATTTACCAGTCCGTTCCCGCCCACGAGATCATCGTGGTGGACAACCTTTCGAAGGACCGGACCGCTGACATTGTGCGCCAGATGCAGCTCGAGTATCCGGAAAGCCCCATCATCCTCCTGAGCCAGGACCGGGAACAGGGACTCATCCCCACCAGGAACTTCGGTCTGGACAGTGCCACCGGGGATATCCTGGGGCGGATTGACGCTGACTCCATCGTGGAACCCGACTGGGTTGAACAGGTGCAGAAGGCCTTCGCTGACCAGTCGGTCCAGGCCGCCACCGGCCCTGTGGTCTATTACGACATGCCGATGCGCCGGTTCGGACTCAAGGCGGACGACAAAATGCGCCAGCTCATGCTGAAGCTGGCCAAGCACCAGTACCATTTCCTGTTCGGCTCCAACATGGCCCTGCGGGCCACCGCCTGGGAGACCATCCGTTCCGAGACCTGCCGGGACGAGAAGGACGAGATGCACGAGGACATCGACCTGTCCCTGCACCTGGCCGACCATGAACTGCCGGTGCGCTACTGGCCGCAAATGGTGTCCGGGATGTCTGCGCGCCGCCTGGAGGATTCACCGCGGGACTACCGCTACTACGTCACCCGCTTTGACCGGACCTACAAAGCCCACAACGTCAGGAAGATGGCGCTCAAGGCCCCCATGGTGGTCTTCTTCTCGGTGTACTTTCCGGCCAAGCTCCTCAGGGCCATCCACACGGTCAACACTGCACAGCCGGTCCGCCGCGGCGGACAGTAGCGCTCAGTCAGTTCCCAGCCCGGCCAGGCGGTCCGACGGCGGTTCCTCCGTGGGTGCCGTTCCACGGCTGCCGCGCCTGCCGCTCCCCTGGCCCCTGCTGCTCCTGTGACTTCTGCTGTTCCTTTGACCGAGGACCACGACGGCGAGTCCCGCCAGGATCAGGCCGAGCCCGGCATAGGTGCCTGCGGGCAGGGTCTCATGCAGGAACACGGCTGCCAAAAGCGCTGCCCCCGGGATTTCCAGGAGGATGATCATGGAGACGATGAGCGGGCTCATGGTGGCCAGCAGGTGGTTGAAGGCGGTGTGGCCAACCAATTGTGCGCAGACGGTGATTGCTGCGATGCCCAGCCACCCGGACGGCTCAAACCCCGTCAGGGGCTGGCCCGCGAACAGGGCAAGGACGGCAACGAGGGCGGCGCACATTCCGTAGCAGAGCGTGGTGTAGGTTCCTGTGGTCATACTTTGCCGCGCCTTGCCACCCGCGAGCGTGTAAAGGCCGGCAAGGGCGCCCCCGGCCATCGCCAGCAGGTCTCCCGTGAGGGCCTGCGGGGAAGAGCCCATATCGAAGCCGGTGATCGCCACAACCCCGCCAAAGGCGATTCCCAGCCCCGCCAGGACCTGCCAGCGATGGCGGATGCCGCGGAAGAGCTGGAAGACGGCAATCCAGGCTGACTGCAGGCAGACCAGCGCGGTGGCAGCTGCAACGGATGTCAGCTGAAGGGATGTGATGAAGCAGGCGAAGTGCAGCGCAAGCGCGATGGCAGCCAGCATCGACCAGCGGAACTCGCGGCGGCTGATCCTGCGGAACTGGCCGGGCTCCCGGACCAGGGTGGGGGAGGCCATGACGGCGGCGCCGATGGCGTTGCGCCAGAAGGCGATGGCAAGGGCGCTGACACTCGTGGCGCCGAGCGTGGCCGCGATCAAGGGCCCGGATGATGCAACGCCCAGGACCCCCAGGGCAGCGAAGAAGAAGTTCAATGCAGCCCCCTTGGTGCTGGTTCCTTGCGCAGATGGAAAGCAAAAAGTCCCGACCGGCGTTTCCGCTGACCGGGACTTCCCTATGGTGGAGGCACGGGGACTCGAACCCCGAACCCCCTGCTTGCAAAGCAGGTGCGCTACCAATTGCGCCATGCCCCCATAAGAAGCAACCCGTCCATCATACCCTAGAACCAGGAAGCCCTTGACAGGCTCCCGGAGCAGGTGTCCGGCCTAGTCCACCGTATCGGTTGACTTGCTCCAGACTGTCTTCCGTGCTTCGGATTCCTGTGCTTTCCGGTAGACCAGGAAGCCTGCGATTGCCGCTGCCAGTACAAGCAACTTTTTCACATGCTCCCCGTTCCGATCCGGTACCGGATGAATCCGGACCAAACCTCCGTTTGAAACCTGCACAGGTTCCGTGGGCGTACCAGGACTTGAACCTGGGACCTCTTCGTTATCAGCGAAGCGCTCTAACCGCCTGAGCTATACGCCCTCAAACCCTCATCGGGCCGAGACATGACTTTACAGCACACCCCGGCCCGATCTCAAATCGGGCCTTTTCGCCGGTGCGGGCCCGGCGAAAATGGTTCCTAATCGTCGGTGAGGGTCACGCCAATGCCGCCCACCAGGGTGGCAGAGATGTTGTAGAGGACAGCCGAAAGCATGGACAGTGCTGTCAGCAGGACAACGTTAACCACGGCGATGATGGTGGCGAACGAGGCAACCTGGCCCAGCGAAGCCACCTTCTTCAGTTCGAAGCCGCCGCTTTCCGAGCCGGCGAGCGTGCCGAGCAGGCTGTCCACCTGGTCGAAGATCCCGGTGAGGTCCAGGACCGTCCACAGGACAATGGCGGCCACCACAGTCACGATCCCCAGTGCCACGGACAGCAGGAATGCCATCTTCAGGACGGACCACGGGTCCACCTTGCTGATAAGGAGCCGGGCCCGCCGGACCTTTGCCTTCGGCGCCGGCTTCACCAGGCCAGGGGTTCCCTGGCTGGAGGCGCCCTGCGCAGGACGCTGTCCGGGCTGGCCCTGGAAGGGGCGCTGGCCGGGCTGCACGGGGCGGTCGCCCTGCTGCGGCCGCTGGCCAGGGACGGCAGGGCGCTGGCCCGGAGCGAGCGCGGCGCCGCGGGGCGCTGCTGCGGACGAACGGGGGCGTTCACGCGGGGTGCCGCTGAAGGCCGGTTCCCGTCGGGAACAGTACTGTTCGGCTTGGGAAATGAGTCGGAATTACTCACTCGTTACCTCCGTGTTGTCTTCGTTCGGCTCAGCGTCGCCCGAGGCGTCCTCTGACTCAACGGCCGGTGATTCTTCTGCCATTGCTGGCGCGGCGGATTCCCCAGCGGTCCCGCCATCTTCAGCCAACGTTACGTCATCCCCGGCGGATTCCTCGTCCTCAAGACCGCGTTCGCTGTTACGTGCCACCTCGATAATCCGGTCATTCTTGTCCGGTTTGGCAAAGATGACGCCCATGGTGTCGCGGCCCTTGGCAGGAACCCCGGTAACGGAGGAACGGACAACCTTGCCGCCTTCCATGACCACCAGGACTTCATCTTCTTCCTGGACGATCAGCGCACCTACCAGGTGGCCGCGTTCTTCCTGGTATTTGCCGACCTTGATACCCAGTCCGCCACGGCCCTGCAGACGGTATTCCTCCACTGCCGTGCGCTTGGCGTACCCGCCTTCGGTCACGATGAACACGAACGAACCGTCGGTGACCACGTCGGCGGCCAGCAGTTCGTCGTCCTCGCGGAACTTCATGCCGGTAACGCCGGATGTGGCACGTCCCATGGGGCGCAGTGCGTCATCGGTGGCGGTGAAGCGGATGGACTGGCCCTTGCGGGAAACCAGGAAGAGGTCGTCGGTTTCCGAGACCAGCTGGGCGGAGACCAGTTCATCGCCGTCGCGCAGGTTGATCGCGATCACGCCGGCGGAACGGTTGGTGTCGTAATCCTCCAGCCTGGTCTTCTTCACCAGGCCCCTCTTGGTGGCCAGCACCAGGTACGGCGCCTGCTGGTAGTCCTTCAGGTCCAGGACCTGGGCAATATGTTCATCCGGCTGGAACGCCAAGAGGTTGGCCACGTGCTGGCCCTTGGCGTCCCGGCCCGCTTCCATCAGTTCGTACGCCTTGGCACGGTAGACGCGGCCCAGGTTGGTAAAGAACAGCAACCAGTGGTGGGTGGTGGTGACAAAGAAGTGTTCCACCACGTCGTCACCACGAAGCTGGGCACCCTTGATGCCCTTTCCGCCGCGCTGCTGCGACCGGTAGTTGTCGCTGCGGGTGCGCTTGACGTAGCCGCCGCGGGTGATGGTGACCACCATCTCCTCTTCGGGGATCAGGTCCTCCATGGACATGTCACCGTCGTAGCCCATGAGGATCTTGGTCCGCCGGTCGTCGCCGTGCTTGTCCACGATTTCGCCCAGCTCGACGCTGATGATCTCGCGCTGTCGCTGCTCGGAACCCAGGATCGCGTTGTACTCCTCGATCAGGGCCTCAAGTTCGGCATGCCGGTCCTGGATCTTCTGGCGTTCCAGTGCGGCCAGGCGGCGCAGCTGCATGTCCAGGATGGCCCGGGCCTGCAGCTCATCGATGTCCAGCAGTTCCATCAGCCCGTCGCGGGCGGCTTCGGTGGTGTTGGAAGCGCGGATGAGGGCGATGACCTCGTCGAGCATATCCAGTGCCTTCAGGAGGGCCCGGAGGATATGGGCTTCCTCCTCCGCTTTGCGCAGGCGGTACCGGGTGCGGCGCGCAATGACGTCCATCTGGTGCGTCACCCAGTGGCGGATAAACGCATCGAGGCTCAGGGTCCGCGGAACACCGTCAACGATGGCCAGCATGTTGGCGGAGAAGTTGCTCTGCAGTTCGGTGTGCTTGTAGAGGTTGTTCAGCACCACCTTGGGAACTGCGTCACGCTTCAGCACAATGACCAGGCGCTGGCCGGTGCGTCCGGAGGTCTCATCGCGGAGGTCGGCGATGCCGGAGATTTTGCCGTCCTTGACCAGTTCGGCAATCTTGATGGCCAGGTTGTCCGGGTTGGCCTGGTACGGAAGTTCGGTGACCACCAGGCACGTGCGGCCCTGCAGTTCCTCTACTGCGACCACTGCGCGCATGGTGACCGATCCGCGGCCGGTCCGGTAGGCGTCCTCAATGCCCTTGTGGCCAAGGATGGTGGCTCCGGTGGGGAAATCCGGGCCCTTGACCCGCACCAGCAATTCCTCGAGGAGTTCCTCGCGCGTGGCACCGGGGTTGGCCAGGTACCATTGCACGCCGTCAGCCACTTCGCGGAGGTTGTGCGGCGGGATGTTGGTGGCCATGCCAACAGCGATACCGGAGGAACCGTTCACCAGCAGGTTGGGGAACCGTGCCGGCAGGATGGTGGGTTCCTGGTTCTTGCCGTCGTAGTTGTCCTGGAAATCAACGGTTTCCTCGTCGATGTCCCGGACCATTTCCATGGCCAGGGGCGCCATCTTGGTTTCGGTATACCGCGGTGCGGCGGCGCCGTCGTTGCCCGGCGAGCCGAAGTTGCCCTGCCCGAGCGCCAACGGGTAGCGCATGGTCCAGTCCTGGATGAGGCGTACCAGGGCGTCGTAGATCGCGGTGTCGCCATGGGGGTGGTACTGGCCCATGACCTCGCCGACCACGCGGGCGCACTTGTTGAAGGACCGGTCGGGGCGGTAACCGCCGTCGAACATCGCGTAGAGCACGCGGCGGTGCACCGGCTTGAGGCCGTCGCGAACGTCCGGGAGGGCACGCCCCACGATGACGGCCATGGCGTAGTCCAGGTAGGACCGCTGCATTTCCGTCTGCAGGTCCACCTGTTCCACACGGTCGATCAGCACGTCGCCTTCAAGAACGGTGTCCGGAGTTCCGGCCTCAGGGGCGGAATTCTCGGGGGTTTCGTCGCTCATTAGATATTTTCCGTTTCAGGTATATGTCTGGTTCCGAATACGTTGGAGCGGATCCTTAGATGTCCAGGAACCGGACGTCCTTGGCGTTCTGCTGGATGAAGTTGCGGCGGGATTCGACGTCTTCGCCCATGAGGACGGAGAAGATCTGGTCGGCAGCCAGGGCATCGTCCATGGTCACCTGCAGCAGGGTGCGGTGGTCGGGGTCCATGGTGGTGTCCCAGAGCTCGGTGTAGTCCATCTCGCCAAGGCCCTTGTAGCGCTGGATGCCGTTGTCCTTGGGGATGCGGCGGCCGGCGGCCTGGCCGGACACAAGCTTGGCATCGCGTTCGCGGTCGCTGTACACATAATCGTGCGGTGCGTTGGACCACTTGATCCGGTACAGCGGCGGCTGGGCCAGGTATACGTAGCCGTTCTCGATGAGGGGCCGCATGTAACGGAACAGCAGTGTCATCAACAGCGTGGTGATGTGCTGGCCGTCCACGTCGGCATCTGCCATCAGCACGATCTTGTGGTACCGCAGCTTGGCCAGGTCAAAGTCCTCGCCGATGCCGGTACCGAAGGCAGTGATCATGGACTGCACTTCCGCGTTGCCCAGGGCCTTGTCCAGGCGTGCGCGCTCCACGTTCAGGATCTTGCCGCGGAGGGGAAGGATGGCCTGGGTCTCGGGGTTGCGGCCGCGCTTGGCGGAGCCGCCGGCCGAGTCACCCTCCACGATGTAGACCTCGCATTTCTCCGGGTCCTTGGAGGAGCAGTCCGAAAGCTTGCCAGGCATGCCAAAGGATTCCAGCGGGCTCTTGCGACGGGCGTTGTCGCGGGCCTTCCGTGCCGCCATCCGGGCCTGCGCGGCAGAGATCGCCTTGCGGATCACGTCGCGGGCGGGACCGGGGTTGCGCTCCAGCCAGTCGCCCAGGCCGTCTGTGACCACGCGCTGGACGAAGCCCTTCACCTCGGAGTTGCCCAGCTTGGTCTTGGTCTGGCCCTCGAACTGGGGTTCGGCCAGCTTGACCGAGATGACGGCGGTGAGGCCCTCGCGGATGTCGTCGCCCGTGAGGTTGTCGTCCTTCTCCTTGATAATGCCTTTTTCGCGGGCATACCGGTTGATGAGGGAGGTCATGGCGGCGCGGAAGCCTTCTTCGTGCGTGCCGCCCTCGTGGGTGTTGATGGTGTTGGCGTAGGTGTGGACGCTTTCCGAGTAGGCGCTGGTCCACTGCATTGCCATTTCCAAGGCAATGCGGCGCTCCGTGTCCTCGGTTTCGAAGGCGATGACGTCCTCGTGGACCACCTCCACCTTCTTGCCCGAGTTCAGGTGCCTGACGTAGTCCAGCAGGCCTTCGTTGTACTGGTACACCACGGTGCGGTGTTCGGCGCTGACCTCACCCTCGGTGCTGAGGTCGTCGAGGTCCAGGTCACCGTCGGCGTCGTCGCTGGCTGCAGCACGCTCATCCGTCAGGGTGATGCGCAGTCCCTTGTTCAGGAAGGCCATCTGCTGGAAGCGGGCGCGCAGCGTTTCGAAATCGAATTCGGTGGTTTCGAAAATCGCCGGGTCCGGGTAGAAGGTCTGGGTGGTGCCGGTGGCGTCTGTCTCTTCGCCCTTGACCAGACTGCCCTGCGGCTTGCCGCCGTCAGCGAAGGACATCCGCCACACGTGCCCCTGGCGGCGCACTTCGGTATCCACGCGGCTGGACAGTGCGTTGACCACCGAGATGCCCACGCCGTGCAGGCCACCGGAAACGGCGTATCCGCCGCCGCCGAACTTGCCGCCCGCGTGCAGGATGGTCATGACCACCTCGACGGTGGGTTTGTGTTCCGTGGGGTGCATATCCACCGGAATGCCGCGGCCGTCATCGACCACTTTTACGCCGCCATCGGCCTGCAGGACGATCTCGATATGGCTGCAGTAACCGGCCAGCGCCTCATCCACAGAGTTGTCCACCACTTCGTAGACCAGGTGGTGCAGGCCACGGGGCCCGGTGGAGCCGATGTACATGCCCGGACGCTTGCGGACAGCTTCAAGGCCCTCCAGCACGGTGATGTCACTGGCGCCGTACTCCCTTGGGGTGGCTGGCGCGGGTGGAGTATCAGGGGTGCGGCCATCCTCGACTGCTGTATCTGCTGCCAGAATATCTGTATTGTCGTTAGCCACAGGCGCTGCGACTCCTCTGTTCTCGATGATGACCGGCCGGTGGCTTTTCCCAGGGAAAAGCCACCCGCCAACAGGCACAAACTCATGGCGCCGGTGACCTGCTGACGGTTGGTGGTCCGCGCTCCGCGCGCGGAGAGCGCGCGCAGAACGGACTGAAGTCAACGTTTCATCCGCGCCCAGTTATCTGCACCAATTCTACCGTGAACCAGGACATATCCCCGCATTCCGGAGCCTTCAGCGCCGGTGAATATGGCTGTGCGAGGCTCTTGGCCGCGCCTAGGGCGGCCCAGCGGTACGGCCTCCGGGTGCCTATACACGCCGCGGTGCTTACAGCGCCCTACACGCCGTTGCGCGCAGTTTCAAGAGCCGCCGTCCTGACTATCCGTACGTGTCCCGCGGACCACGGCCGTTGACACTGCGTCCGCCCTTGCGCCAGCTTGGTGCGGAGGGTCCCAGCACCTGGATGCTGGTGACCACCCCGTCGCCCAGTTCGCGGCGGAATTTGTCGAGCAGGCTGCTGCTCAAAAGACGAAGTTGGGTGGCCCAGGCAGTGGAATCGCACCGCACGTGCAGGGTGGTGTCGGTGAAGCTTTCCGGCGTGCAGTGGGCAGAGATTTCCGGCCCCACCAGCGTGGGCCACTCGGCCATGACCGATCCGACAGCCACAGGTGAAGTCCAGCCCCGCTCGGCCACCAGCCGTCCGACCACCTTCCCCAGGCCCAATGGGTCCCGGCCGGTGGCGTGGAACTGGCTGAAGCCACGGGTGTCCCGAATACTGCCTTTAGCCTTTGGGGAACCGGGCCGTGCAACTTTCCGGCGGACTTCGCCCCGCGCGGCCGCCGCTTCGCGCATCCGGTTCAGCGCCGCCTGCGGCGCATCGATGTCGTCAGGCTCGCGGCCGGGCTGGAGCCCGCCGCCCTGGTCACTGCTCATCGATACCTCCCGGGATGACCTTCACCCGCCGCCCGGACAGTTCCTCCGGAATATCGGCGTCGACGGCGGCGGTCACCAGGACCTGTTCCGCGCCGGAGACTATTGCCGCCAGTTTACGCCGCCGCTGGACGTCCAGTTCGGCAAAGACGTCGTCAAGGATGAGGATGGGGGCAGAACCTCCGGTCCGGGCATCGTCCAGCATCACGTAGTACGAGGCCAGCCGGAGGGACAGGCACATGGACCAGGTCTCACCATGGGACGCATATCCTTTGGCGGGCGCCTGCCCGAGCATGAGTTCCAGTTCGTCTCGGTGCGGTCCAACCAGGGATATGCCCCGTTCCAGTTCCTTCTTGCGGGATTCCGCGAACGCCTGGACGTAGCGTTCGGTGAGCTGTTCCACGGAGAGAAGGCGAAGATCATCCTGGCCGTCTGAAGCACCTCCTGTTGCGGAGCGCTGCGCGCTTCCCGCCGGGACGCCGTCGTCGTCCATCTGGCTTTGGAGCGTCGACCGGTAGGTGGCATCCGCCGGCTTGGAGGCGTCCGTGAGTTGGGCGTAGGCGCGGGCAAGATGCGGGCGGAGCCGTTCGACCAGTTCCAGCCGCGCGTGCAGCAACTCCGCTCCCGCCCGGGCCATGTGCTGGTCCCACACGTCCAGGGTGGATTCGTGTGCGGCGGTAAACCTGCCCGCGCGCGCCGATTTGAGCAGGGCGTTGCGTTGTTTCAGGACCCGGTCATAGTCGCTGCGGGTGGCAGCATGGTGCGGGATAAGGCTTGCCAGCAGCTCGTCCAGGAAGCGGCGGCGGTTCGATGGATCCCCCTTGACCAGTGCCAGGTCCTCCGGGGCAAACAGGACCGTCTGGCAGATGCCGAGTATGTCGCGGGCCCGGACGGGGTTGCTGCGGTTGATGCGTCCCCGGTTGGCGCGGCCGGCGTTGATTTCCAGCTCAAGGACCGTGGTCTGCGTGCCGCGGACCAGCCGCGCGCGGACCAGTGCGCGTTCCGTCCCGAACCTGAGCAGGGGCGCGTCCGAGCTGACCCGGTGGGAACTGAGCGTGGCCAGGTACCCGATGGCCTCCATCAGGTTGGTCTTGCCGATGCCGTTGTAACCCACCAGGACGGTGACGCCCGGTCCCAGGGTGAGGTCAACCTGGGCATAACTGCGGAAGTCGGTCAGGGAAAGGTGTTCCAGATACACGCGGTTTTCGGCAATTCTGGGAACTCTGCTGGTTCCCGGTGGGTACTACTTGGCGGGACGGGTTGCGTGGCCGCCGAACTGGTGGCGCAGCGCGGAAACCATCTTCATGGCGGGCGAGGTGTCCTCCCGGGATGCGAACCGGGCGAACAGCGCGGCGGTGATGGCCGGGGCGGGGACCGCGTTGGCGATGGCTTCCTCCACGGTCCACCGGCCTTCGCCGGAATCCTCCACGTAGTCGTCAATGGTGGCCAAACCGGGATCTTCGTCAAGGGCCTTGACCATGAGGTCTAGGAGCCATGAACGGACTACCGTTCCCTTCTGCCATGCCCTGAACGTGCCGGGAAGGTCGGTGACGATGTCCTTGGCGGCGAGCAGTTCGTAGCCTTCGGCGTAGGCCTGCATCAGGCCGTATTCGATTCCGTTGTGGACCATCTTGGCGTAGTGACCGGCCCCGATGCCGCCGACGTGGACAAAACTGTTCGCCCTTTCACCTTCCGGCCGCAGCGCATCGAAGACGGGCAGGGCACGTTCGATATCCGCGGCGTCGCCGCCGGCCATGAGCCCGTAGCCGTTCTGCAGGCCCCAGACTCCGCCGGACACGCCGCAGTCCGCGAAGCGGATTCCCTTGGCGGCGAGGAGTTCGCCGTGCTTCTGATCCTCGGTGAACCGGGAGTTGCCGCCGTCGATGACGAGGTCGCCGGTTTCCAGCTTCTCGCTGAGCTCAGTGATGACGGCGTCCGTGATGGGGCCCGAGGGCACCATCACCCAGATGATCCTGGGCGCCGGAACGGCAGCGATCAGGTCATCAACGCTGGCGGCATCCGTGACGTCAGGGTTCCGGTCGTAGCCGGTGACTTCCAGGCCTCCCTTGCGCAGGCGCTCACGCATGTTGAATCCCATTTTGCCGAGGCCGATCAGTCCAATGTGCATGGTGGAACTCTTTTCTGCGCTAGTGGGAGGAACCGGGTTGGCGGTGGGTGGGGCCTAGTTGGGGAGTCGGACCGGCATCACCAGGTAGCGGTAGTCATCCTGGTCTTCGCCGTCTGCGTCCGCCTGGGCCGTGATCATGGCGGGCTTCGGAGCGGTGGTGAATGAGAACCGGACGAACTTAGTCTCGATGACGCTGAGTCCCTCGATCAGGTAGTGCGGGTTGAAGGCGACCGTGATGTCATCACCGGACAGCTGGGCTTCGAGTTCTTCCGATGCCTGGGCATCCTCACCGGTGCCGGCATCGAGGTTCAGCAGGCCTGCCGTGAAGGCCAGCCGGACCGGAGTGTTGCGCTCTGCCACGAGCGATACACGGCGGACAGCTTCAACCAGCTCCTGGGTCTGCACTGTGGCGTGGATGGGTGTGGACTCGGGGAACAGAGAACGGATCTTCGGATAATCCCCGTCCACCAGCAGTGATGTGGTGGTGCGCCCGCCGCTTTCGAAGCCGATAAGCCGGCTGTCGTCGTCGGACAGGGCGAGGTTGATGTCGCCGCTGTTACCAAGCGTTTTGGCTACCTCGTTGAGGGTTTTGGCCTTGACCAGGGCGCTGGTGGAGATGCCGGGCGTGACCGGCTTCCACGGAACTTCGCGCATGGCGAGCCGGTAACGGTCGGTGGCCAGCAGGGTGATCAGATCGTCCTCGATCTCCATCCGCACACCGGTGAGGATGGGGAGGGTGTCGTCCTTGCTTGCCGCGATGATGACCTGTGAGACGGCCTGCGCAAAGGCATCGCCGGGGACGGTTCCGCTGATGGCCGGCAGAGAAGGCAGGGGCGGGTATTCGGCTTCCGGCATGGTGGCGAGATGGAAGCTGCTTCGACGGCAGGTGAGCGTGACCTTGTTGCCGTCGGTTTCCACGTCCACGGGAGCAGAAGGCAGGCTCCGGCAGATGTCGGCGAGCAGCCGGCCGGATACCAGGATGGTGCCCTCGTCCCTGATGTCGGCCGTGATTTCGAGCCGTGCCGAGGTCTCGTAGTCAAAGCTCGAAAGGCTGACGGTTCCCGCTTCAGCCTTCAAAAGCAGGCCGGAGAGGACAGGTACGGGCGGCCGCGGAGACAACGACCGGGCTGTCCAGGTGACGGCTTCTGCCAGGACGTCCCGATCGACTCTGAACTTCACGGAAGGGTGCCGCCTTTCATTGCTGCTGCCATGTAAAACCCGGGAATTTCGCAGGAAACTCCGGAAGAAGTTGGGCGCACCCCGGCTGGTGCATGGTCCGCGAAGACGGAAACCACACGAAAACCCAGGGATGGGAGCGCTGCTGACAGCTTAGCCGGAAGATCGGGGATTAACCCATCCCCCGGGGTCCGGTCCAGCCCGCCGGGGGCCCGCAGGCCCCCTCTGCCGGATGTGCGGATCGTTCTTGTTGTTTGAGGGATTTCAATTTTTTGGGATTAGTAGTGTTAATAACTGCTGTGGAAACTGTGGATAACCCAGTTCTGCCGCGCGGTTCCGCGCTTAAGCCCTGTTCACCGGCTGTGCGTTAAGTGGGTTTTAAACAGGGTGTGGATGGGGACAACGCAAAGGGCCATTTTTAACGATCCACAGACGGCTTAAGGGTTTTAAGCCCATTAACCGCGCTTGTCCCCTTAAGTATCCACAGGCTTATCCACATGCCCCTGTTAATAAGGTATAGAGTGCCGGGCGCAGTGTGGATTCAGGAGTCGCGCTGTTGCTGCTTGATCCGGTTGGTCAACTCGGTCACCTGGTTGTAGATCACACGGCGCTCCGCCATCAGCTCGCGGATCTTCCGGTCGGCATGGATGACGGTGGTGTGGTCGCGGCCGCCGAGTTCCTGGCCGATCTTGGGAAGTGACATGTCCGTCAGCTCCCGGCAGAGGTACATGGCGATCTGCCGTGCAGTTACCAGCGTCCGGGTCCGGGATTTGCTGCACAGTTCTTCCATGCTGAGTTTGAAGTAGTCAGCGGTCTGCTGGAGGATCTGGGCGGACGTGATCTCCTGGGCGCCGTCGTCGGTAATCAGGTCCTTCAGGACCATCTCGGCAAGGGCCACGTCCACCGGCTGGCGGTTCAGGCTGGCGAACGCCGTTACCCTGATCAGTGCGCCTTCAAGCTCGCGGATGTTGCTGGAGATTTTGGACGCGATGTACTCGAGGGCGTCGTCCGGCGCCGACAGGCCCTCGCTGAGCGCCTTCTTGCGGAGGATGGCGATTCGGGTCTCGAGTTCCGGCGGCTGGATGTCCGTCAGCAGGCCCCACTCGAAGCGTGACTTCATGCGGTCCTCGAAGCCGGCCAGCAGCTTGGGCGGCTGGTCCGAGGTGATGACCACCTGCTTGTTGTTGTTGTGCAGGGCATTGAACGTGTGGAAGAACTCCTCCAGCGTCCGGTCCTTGCTTACCAGGAACTGGATGTCATCGATCAGCAGGACATCCACATTGCGGTAGGTCGTCTTGAAGCTCGTGCCCTCGTCATCGCGGATGGAGTTGATGAAGTCGTTGGTGAACTCTTCGGAATTTACGTAGCGGACGCGGATCCCGCTGTACAGCCTCCGGGCGTAGTGGCCGATGGCGTGCAGGAGGTGGGTCTTGCCCAGGCCGGAGTCACCATAGATGAAGAGTGGGTTGTAGGCCTTGGCCGGCGCTTCGGCAACAGCAACGGCGGCGGCGTGGGCGAAACGGTTCGAGGAACCAATCACGAAGGTGTCAAAGACGTACTTGGGGTTCAGACGGCCGAATTCGTGCGAGGTGCTGGGCAGCATGGGCTGCGGTTTCTGCTCGACGACCTGGTCCGGTGCGAAAGCCGGCTCGACGGTGGCTTCGGGTTCCTCGTGGATGGGGACCAGATCGGTGTCCACGTCGATGGCGCAGCGGATGTCTTCGGAGAAGACATTGTGAAGTGCATCGTCAAGGGCTTCCTTGACCTGGGTCTGGAGCACCTCGCGGGTGAGTTCGTTGGGTACGGCAACCAAAAGCGTGGAACCAATGAGACCCTGCGCCTGGGCAAGGATGACAAAGCCACGCTGGCGGGGTGATACGCGGTGGTCCTGTTCCAGCAGGCTGACAACCCGGCGCCAGGAACTTCCGACAGTATTGGCGTGGTTGGCTTCGTCTACTGTCAT